>NZ_AP022565.1:4284512-5712683 GCF_010727325.1 Mycolicibacterium alvei | reverse complement strand
CCGGGATCTCCGACCAGCTCACCAGGGTGATCGAGGGCGGCCAGTCCGTCGGGGCGATCCGGCCGCAGTTGCAGGCCGCGGCCACCGCGAGCACGCTGACCTGGATGGTGGAGCGGACCTGCCACCAGAATCTGCCGTCGCACCCGGCGTCCTACGATGCCGAACTGGCCGACACTTACCGAAATCATCTGGGGTGCCCTGTATTCTGCAGTCTCCACCCCAGTGATTTCGGTGCATCTAGCGGCGGTGGGCGCCGGTGGGTGCACCCAAATCCCTAGGTGGCGACCAGATCGTCGGCGTGTACCGCGGGACGGCGCAGTTCGGGCGGCAGATCCGGCGTCGAACGGCCGATGATCGCAGCCAACTCCGACGCTTCGTAGGCCACCACGCCCCGCGCCACGGTCTGCCCGTCAAGCGCCCGCAGGTCCACCACGTCACCGCCGTGGAAGTAGCCGGTGACCTCGGTGATCCTGGCGGGCAGCAGCGAACGCCGCCGCTGGACGACCGCACGCACCGCACCGTCGTCGAGGGTCAGCGCGCCGTGCGATTCCGCGGCATGGCGAACCCAGAAGCGCCGCGCCGACATCCGCTCGGGACGCGGCGCGAACACGGTGCCGACCGAGGCATCGCTCAGTGCCGCAGCGGCATCCGCCGCGGCGGCCAGCAGCACCGGCACCCCGGCATCGGCAGCCAACAACGCCGAAGACAGCTTCGAGGCCATGCCGCCGGTGCCCAGGTGGCTGCCACCGCCGGCCACCACCCCGTCGAGATCCCCCTGCGCACCGACCTCAGGAATGAACCGCGCCGGGTTATCCGGAGATGCTTTCCGGGGGTCACCGTCATACAGGCCGTCGATGTCGGACAGCAGATCAGCGCGTCGGCACCGACCAACTGAGCCACCAGCGCCGACAGCCGATCGTTGTCGCCGAACCGGATCTCGTTGGTGGCCACGGTGTCGTTCTCGTTGACGATCGCCACCGCATGCAGCGCGCGCAACCGGTCCAGCGTGCGCTGGGCGTTGTTGTGCTGCACCCGCATCGCGATGTCGGGCGGTCAGTAGTACCCGCCCGACCGTTCGGTTGTAGACGGCGAAGGCTGAACTCCAGGCGTTGACCAGGGCGACCTGCCCGACGCTGGCGGCCGCCTGCTTGTTGGCCAGATCGGTGGGGCGTTGGACAGCCCCAGCGGCTCGATTCCGGCAGCGATGGCACCCGAGGACACGATCACCAGATCAGAGCGCGCGCATCCGGCCTTCGATGGCCTCGACCAGGACCGCGAGTCGGCCGGCGTCAAACACCCCGGACGGAGTGGTCAGCGCAGTGGTGCCGATCTTGACGACGACACTGCGAGCGGTCCGAATCGCTTCCCGATGTGCGGAGGAGTGCGTCGAGCCTGCGCTGGTCACTCGTCCTCGCTCCCGGCTGGCGCCGTTCGCGCCGCGCGGCCTTGCGTTCGAGGCACCGATCCGGTCGCTCTGTTCGAGCCGGATGTCAGTACCTCGACCGGTCAGCGGCATGTCGATACCGGCCGGGGTCTGCGGTTCCCAGTCAAAAGTCATGTCACCGATGGTCACGGCGCAGCCGGGCTTGGCGCCATTCTTGAACAACGCATCCTCGACACCCAACCGCGCCAACCGGTCACCGAGATAGCCGACGGCCTCGTCGTTGCCGAAGTCGGTCTGGGCGATCCAGCGCTCGGGACGGGTACCGCGCAAAACCCGCCGTATCCGTCCGATTCGACGGTGAAGCCGCTCTCGTCGACTGCGATCGGCCGGATCACCGGACGCCTGGGCACCACCTCAGGCTGCGCATCGCGATACGCCTTTACCATCTCCCACAGCGCAAAGATCAACGGCCGCAAACCATCACGGCTGACGGTCGAGATCTCGTACACCGGCCAGCCGAACTGGGACTGCACGTCTTCACGCACGAAGTCGGCCAGCTCCCGGGCATCGGGAACGTCGATCTTGTTGAGCACCACTGCACGTGGCCGCGATGCCAGGTCGCCCAGCGTGGAATCGCCTTGCAGGGTCGGAGTGTAGGCCGCGAGTTCGGCCTCCAAAGCCTCGATGTCGGAGATCGGGTCACGCCCGGGTTCCATGGTGGCGCAGTCCACGACATGCACGAGCACAGCGCAGCGCTCAAGGTGCCGAAGGAATTCCAGGCCGAGGCCCCGGCCCTCGGATGCGCCGGGGATCAGACCGGGAACGTCGGCGACGGTGAAGGTGTTGTCGCCTGCTGACACCACGCCCAGGTTGGGCACCAGGGTGGTGAACGGATAGTCGGCGATCTTGGGCTGGCCGCCGAGATGGTCGACACCAGAGACGATTTGCCCGCCGACGGAAATCCGATCAGGCCGACATCGGCAACGGTCTTGAGTTCCAGCGTGAGATCTCGGGCCTGCCCTTCTCACCGAGGAGGGCGAAGCCGGGGCCTTGCGGGCCGGGAAGCCAGTGTTGCCGAGCCCACCTCGACCGCCCTGCGCAGCTTCGAACCGGGTGCCGGCACCGACCAGGTCGGCCAACATCCGGCCGTTCTCGTCGAGCACCACCGTGCCGTCCGGCACGCGCACGACCAGGTCGTCGCCGGTGGCACCGTCACGGTTTGCCCGCACCCGGCTTGCCGGAGGGGCGTCGACGTGCGGGTGGAAATGGAAGTCCAGCAGGGTGTGCACCTGCGGGTCGACGACGAGCACGATGCTGCCGCCGCGACCACCTTACTTCCGTCGGGTCCACCGAGAGGTTTGAATTTCTCTCGGTGCACCGACGCGCAGCCGTGGCCACCGTTGCCTGCACGCGCATGAATGACGACGCGGTCGACAAACCGGGGCATCGGACACTCCGTCGAATGTGAAGCTATCGCGAAAGTTCGATCGAGAACTCGCAGCTGCTTCACATTCGCGGAGAATCCTCTAAGTCTCAGGCCTCGGGCGCGGCACGGGAACGATGTTCACGTGCTTGCGGCCGCGCTTGGAGCCGAACTCCACAGCGCCGGGGACAGTGCGAACAGCGTGTCATCGCCACCACGACCGACATTCACGCCGGATGGAAATGGGTGCCGCGCTGGCGGACGAGAATCTCGCCGGCCTTGACGACCTGACCACCGAAACGCTTGACGCCGAGCCGCTGGGCTGCGGAATCACGACCGTTGCGCGAGCTGGAAGCGCCCTTTTTGTGTGCCATTAGTTCGCTCCCTTGCTACTTGATACCGGTGACCTTGAGCACGGTCAGCTGCTGACGGTGCCCCTGGCGCTTGTGGTAGCCGGTCTTGTTCTTGAACTTGTGGATGCGGATCTTGGGACCCTTGGTGTGCTCCAGCACCTCGCCGGTCACGGCGACCTTGGCCAGGTCATCGGCCTTGCTGGTGACGCTGGCACCGTCGACCACCAGGGCGACGGGCAGATACCGACGCGCCCGGCTCGGTGTCGAGCTTCTCAACCTTCATCACGTCACCGACGGCAACCTTGTACTGCTTGCCGCCGGTCTTGACGATTGCGTATGTCGCCATCGTGTCCTCTGCTCTGCTGCTTTCTGCGGGCGCGCTACCGGTCGGTGCGTGCGGGTCTGGGTGGCGGGCTGCCCCGCCGTCACCGGCCTGCGACTATTACAGGCACTGGAGACAACTGGTCAAGGGTACTTGACCAGCGGGTAGAGGGTCAAACCGCCCACTAGTCCCAATGCCGCGCAGTTAAGCGTGACTGGTGTGGCAATTGTGACACGCCGTGTGGGATGGTAGACAGCGGAACTCCCGGTATCGATGGATTGTCCGTCCAAAGACACCATCTCACCAGGGAGTTCCGCTGTCTGTTCAGTCTGTCATCTGTCCTGGGCCACCGGGTCGTCAGGGCCGGTTCGCGCCGGGCCATCTGGGCGAGTTGACCCGGATCGTGTCCGCCGATCTTGTAGATGCCGCCTTGAGAACACCGGCCGCGTACAGCGCCGTGTTCGGGTGCTGCCCTCGCGGGTCGTGGTCTACCTGCTGCTGGCCGGGGCGTTGTTCGCCGAGATCGGATACCAGCAGGTCTGGGCGCGGCTGGTCGCCGGCCTGGATCCGGTCACCGTGGCCGCACGGGTTCTTCGGCACTGTCACAAGCATTGCGACGTGTCGGAGTTGCCCCGCTGCGCGAATTGTTCACCCTGGTACGCGGCCCGGCTGTCGGCGCGACGCGCTGGCATGGGCTGTTGGTCTGCGCGATCGACGGCACCTCGATGTTCGTGCCCAACAGTGCAGCCAACGCCGCAGCGTTCGGCCGCCAAACCGGCCGCCCCGACGCCGAGTCCGGTATCCGATGCTGCGCATGCTGACGGTCGTGGCACCCGCACCGTCGTCGATGCCGTGTTCGGCGCCTACGGAGTAGGCGAAACCACCTATGCACCAACGCTGCTGCGGTGCCTGAAACCAGACATGCTGCTGTTGGCTGACCGCAACTTCGCCGTCACAGCTCGTGGAAAAGATCGCCTCGACCCATGCCGAGTTGCTGATCCGCTGCAAAGACGCCCGTGTGCTGCCCCGATCAAGACGCTGGCGGACCGGACGTGGCTGGCACGGATGGGCGCGGTGACCGTGCGGGTGATCGACGCCCGCATCAGCGTGCGGCTCGACGGCGGGGCGACCCGCTACGGTCACTACCGCCTGGTCACCACCCTGCTAGACGAAAAGCAATATCCCGCAGACGAACTGGTCGAGCTCTACCATCAACGGTGGGAGATTGAAACCAGCTACCTGGAATTGAAATCGACCATTCTGGCGGACGAGTGCTGCGCGCGGGTACCCCCGCCGGCATCACCCAAGAGGTCTACGCACTGCTGATCACCTACCAGGCCCTGCGCACCGCCCTGGCCGATACCGCACTGGCCCGTCCCGACATCGGCCCCGACCGGCTGAGCCTCACCGTCGCCCTGAACACCGCCCGCGACCAAGTCATTCACGCCGCCGCAACGATCGCCGACGCCACCATCGACCTGATCGGCTGCATCGGAGCCGCCGCTCAACCAGCCGCTACCAGCGCGGCGATCACGCTCGAGTCCCCGAGTGGTCAAACGCGCCATTTCCAAGCACCGGGCTAAAGGCGCCATCGACCGCACCAACTACACAACCGCCATCACCATCGAAATCCTCGACGGTTGACAACAGGGCGCGGACCTTAACTGCGCGGCATTGCCACTAGTCCTGGCGGGCGGCCCGGCGGCCTGGCTGCGGCACGTCGACGAACACGGCCGCGGTTGTGTCACCTCTGCTACCACGGGCTCTGGAGCCTGGTAGACGTCCTTCTCGGACTCGTCATCCTCGTCATCCTCGTCAGGGTCGTCAGAGTCCTCGTCATCCAAGTCCTCGTCGTCCGGGTCGTCCCGAGGTCCTCGTCCGAGTCGTCGTCGAGGTCCTCGTCGTCGTCATCGAGGTCCTCATCGTCGAGGTCGATCTCGTCTTCGTCTTCTTCCGAGTCCTCATCCGAGTCCTCGTCCGATTCGTCCGATTCCTCGGCGTCGTGCGCATCGAAGCCGTCGGGAGATTCGTCGGTCACGCCCGCGTCGTCAGGAGTCACCTGCTCGTCACCCTCGCCGTCATGGGCCTCGGCGGCATGCTCGTCGATGTCCCCGTGACCTTCGTGGTCTTCGTCGGGGCGGTCGTTCGCCGCAGCCATGGCCTTGAACATCGGGTGCTCACCGACCGGATGGTCAGGCACCTTGACGACCGGCGTCTCTTCGGGCTCCGGACGGGCATTGCCCCGCTTACCCCGCTTGCTTCGGCGGCTGCTGCTTCCGCCGCTGCCACTGGATTCGGTCTTGCGGCCGGAGTTGGACGACGCGGCCGTGTCGACCGGGTCACCATGCAGCACGATGCCGCGGCCGGCGCAATGGGTGCACGATGTCGAGAACGCCTCGATCAGACCGGTACCCAACTTCTTTCGGGTCAGCTGCACGAGGCCCAGCGAGGTCACCTCGGACACCTGGTGCCGCGTGCGGTCCCGGCCCAGGGCCTCGGTCAGCCTGCGCAGTACCAGATCCCGGTTCGATTCGAGGACCATGTCGATGAAGTCGATGACCACGATGCCGCCGATGTCGCGCAACCGTAGTTGCCGCACGATCTCCTCGGCGGCCTCCAGGTTGTTGCGGGTGACGGTCTGCTCGAGGTTGCCGCCGGCACCGGTGAACTTGCCGGTGTTGACGTCGACGACGGTCATCGCTTCGGTGCGGTCGATGACCAGGGTTCCGCCCGAGGGCAGCCACACCTTGCGATCGAGCGCCTTGGCCAACTGCTCGTCGATGCGGTGCACGGCGAACACGTCGGGCGCATCGGCACCACCGGCGGGTTCGTACTTGGTGAGCCGGCCCATGAGATCGGGTGCAACGGTGTTGACGTAGGAGTTGATCGTGTCCCAGGCCTCGTCGCCGGAGACGATCAGGCCGGAGAAGTCCTCGTTGAACAGGTCACGGATGACCTTGACCAGAACATCGGGCTCTTCGTAGAGGGCGACGGCCGCGCCGGCCTTCTTCGCGGTGACCTCGGCGCCCTTGGCGTCGATCTCGGTCCAGCGCTGCTGCAACCGTTCGACGTCGGATCGGATGTCCTCGGCTTTCACGCCCTCCGACGCGGTGCGGATGATCACCCCGGCATCGGCCGGAACAACCTCTTTGAGGATCTCCTTGAGCCGCTGGCGTTCGGTGTCGGGCAGCTTGCGGCTGATGCCGGTCGACGACGCACCCGGCACGTAGACCAGGTAGCGACCGGCCAGCGACACCTGCGTGGTGAGCCGGGCGCCCTTGTGCCCCACCGGATCCTTGCTGACCTGGACGACGACATAGTCGCCCGGCTTGAGGGCCTGCTCGATCTTGCGGTTCGACCCGCCGAGGCCGGCGGCCTCCCAGTTCACCTCGCCCGCGTAGAGGACACCGTTGCGTCCGCGGCCGATGTCGACGAAGGCAGCCTCCATTGAGGGCAGCACGTTCTGCACGATGCCGAGGTAGATGTTGCCGACCAGGCTGGCGGATGCCGCTGACGTCACAAAATGCTCGACGACGACACCGTCTTCCAGCACAGCGATCTGCGTGTAGCGGGCACCTTGATGCGGCGGGTCGGAGCGGACCTTGTCGCGCACGATCATGGTGCGTTCGACGGCCTCACGGCGGGCCAGGAACTCGGCCTCGCTCAGGATGGGGACGACGGCGGCCTGCGTCACGGCCATCGCGGCGGCGCTGACGCTTGGCCTCCAGGCGGGTCGATCCGCTGATCCCCTGGATCTCCGAGTCATCGCTGCCTTGCCCGATCGCTCGGGCCGGGACGGACGTTCGTGCACGACGGTGTTGGGCGGGTCATCCGGCGAGCCCGCGTCGTCACCGTCACCGGAGCCGGACTTGCGCCGACGCCGGCGGCGACGGCGACGGTTGTTGCCGTCGCCACCCGCGGTGTCGTCGTCGGTGCCCTCATCGGATTCATCGGTCTCGTCGTCGGATTCCTCATCGGAATCGCTCGTCATCAGCGGTGTCGGTGTCGGATTCCGGGCCCGAATCGGATCCGTTTTCGTCGGCCTGCTCACCGCGGCCACGACCGCGACCCCGACGGCCCCGACGGCGCCGCGCGCGGCGGGCGATCCGCCTGATCGTCGTCGGTATCCGAGTCGGCATCGGTGTCATCGTCGGTATCGGTGTCGTCTTCGTCGTCATCATCCACATCGACGAGGACCGGCACGAAGCTGACGGGCTGCGGGGCGACGAACAGCGGCAGGTAATCGGCTCGCTCGGTGTGCGCTTCCCGAACCGCGGGGATATTCGCGGTCTCCAGGATCAACCGCGACTCGGGCTCGTCGCCCACCAGGACGGGGTCCCTTCGGAAGCCTCGGCCTCTACCGGGGCCTCGACGGACTCGGCCGCTACCACCGCGACTTCCTCGACCTGCACCGGCTCGGACTGAGCCGGCTCGGTCGAGTCGAGAGCGAGTGCGTCACGAACCTGCTCCGCATCGACCTTGTCGATCGTGGAATGGGCACTGCGCCGACGGCCGTCGAACTCAGCCAGGGCGTCGAGCACTCGCCTGCTGGTGGTGCCGAGCACCCGCGCCAGGGAGTGGACTCTCAGCCGCTCGGGCAGTCCCTCCTCTTGCGGAGTCTCGGTCGATAGGTCGTCATTCTGGGCATCTTCGGCCACGAATTCTCCTCAAGCCCCCGGGCGCGTCGTATCGACGCGGCCACGCGAGGGCTCCCGCTATTGGCCCGGGACACTTTCCCCGGGCTTGTTGTGGTCTCGCTCCGGGCAGTTCGCTACCGAACCCACCCGGTGCCTGGCTGAATGATGGCTGGACGGCCCGCGCCGCACCGGATTGCGGTGGTCGCGCTCGTCGAAGTCTTCATTCGGGTCTTCAGCCTCGGTTGAGACTGGCAACCCGCACCCAGTATCCCACATCACTGACGCGGTACAGACCAGACTGCGAGAAGGATTATCGGGCGGAGGCTTCGCCAGGAAACCACAGGGCGATCTCACGGGCTGCCGACTCCGGCGAATCCGACCCGTGCACGAGGTTGTCCTGGGTCACAAGCGCCAGGTCACCGCGGATGGTGCCGGGCACAGCCTTCTCCACCGGGTCGGTGCCACCGGCGATCTGACGGAACGCCGCGATAGCCCGCGGACCCTCCACGATGGCGGCGACGACGGGTCCGGAAGTGATGAACTCCAGCAGCGAATCGAAGAACGGCTTGCCGTCGTGCTCGGCGTAGTGCTGCTTGGCCAGCTCGATGCTGACGTTCTTCAGTTCGAGCGCCGCCAGGGTCAGACCCTTGCGCTCGATCCGGCCGAGGATCTCCCCGACCAGGTGGCGCTGCACGCCGTCGGGCTTAATCAAGACAAGGGTCTGCTCAGTCACGAGCAGAGAGCGTACCGGTCGGTAACCCCGGCGTGCCACCGCGGGCTCCCAACGGAGACCGCACCTGGCCGCGGCTATTCGCCGGGCGGCTGCTGACCGGGCAGCAGACCCCGATCCTGCCTGCGTTTGACCTCACCCCGCAGGTACACGATCAACAGCCAGACCACGGCGAAGATCACACCGATGAAGCCGATCGCCCCATGGATGAGCGCCCCGGCGATCACTACCAGTTGGATACCCAGGTTCGCCCAGATGGCCCAGGGCCGGCCCTGCAGCCCCGACATCAGGATCAACACGACGGCCAGACCGATCACAAATCCGCCCGACGTCCAGGTCAGCCCGGCGTTACTGACACCCACCACAGGTAGGGCCAGAAGTACCACGATGGCTTCCAGGATCAACGTGCCTGCCATCACGCCACGGAAGCTCTTCCATGGGTCAGGGGTGCCGCGTGTCGCCGGGCGTCTGATCACTCGGAGTCTGATCGTTCATTGCGGGTCCCGTCCGAACAGGGTCCGGGCCACGCCGGCCGTCACCACCGAACCGGTGATCACCATTCCGGACCCGGACAGGCCTTCTTCTGCGCCGGCCTCCTCGACCAACGCGGTGGCGGTTTCGATGGCATCCGACAGCGTCATGGCGGTGATCACCCGATCCTGGCCGAAACGCTCCTCGGCCAGCAACGCCAACGACTCGACATCCATCGCCCGCGGTGAACCGTTGTGGGTGACCACGATCTGGTCGAACACCGACTCGAGCGCGCTCAGGATGCCACCGGCGTCCTTGTCCCCCATCACCGACACCACCCCGACGAGGAAGCGGAAGTCGAACTCCTGCTGCAGGGTCTGCGCCAGCGCCGCAGCCCCGGCCGGATTGTGCCGCATCGATGAAAACTGTTGGCGCACTTCGCATGCGCTCCATCCGGCCCGGGCTGTGCACCGCCGCGAACCCGGCCCGGATCGCCTCGACATCCAGTTGACGGTCGGCACCCGCACCGAAGAACGCTTCGACCGCGGCCAGTGCGAGAACCGCGTTGTGCGCCTGATGCTCGCCGTGCAGCGGCAGGAAGATCTCGGAATACACACCGCTCAGGCCCTGTAACTCCAACACCTGACCACCGATGGCGACCTGCCTGGACAGCACAGCGAACTCGGAGTCTTCGCGGGCGACGGCCGCGTCGGCGCGCACCGCTTCGGCCAGCAGCACGTCCATCGCCTCGGGAACCTGCTTGGCGATGACCGCCACCGTGTCGGTCGGAACCAGATCGTCGGGTTGGCGGGTGATGATGCCGGCCTTCTCCCCCGCGATCTCCGCGATCGTGTCGCCCAGATAGTCGGTGTGGTCGATGCCGATCGGGGTGATCACCGCGACCGGGGCGTTGACGACGTTGGTGGCGTCCCAGCGTCCGCCCATCCCGACCTCGACGACGGCGACATCGATGGGCACGTCGGCGAATGCTGCGAAGGCCATCGCAGTGAGGACCTCGAACTTGCTCATCTTCGGCCCACCGGCAGCCTCGGACTGCTGGTCCACAAGTTGCACGAACGGTTCGACCTCGGTGTAGGCATTCACGTATTGCGCTGGCGTGATCGGCTTTCCGTCGATCGAGATGCGTTCCACCGCGGACTGCAGATGCGGGCTGGTGGTGCGCCCCGTACGCCGGTGCAGTGCGGTCAGCAGCGCATCGATGAGGCGGGCGACCGACGTCTTGCCGTTCGTCCCGGCGACATGGATCGACGGGTAGGCCCGCTGCGGTGAGCCCAGCAGCTCCAGCAGGGCCGCGATGCGTGCCGTGCTGGGGTCCAGCTTGGTCTCGGGCCAGCGCTGATCGAGTAGGTGCTCGACCTGCAGCAGTGCGGCGATCTCATCCGGAGTAGGGACTGGGTCACTCACTTGAGGGCTGCCAGGCGTGCATTGATCCGCTCGACCTCTTCGCCGGCCAACTGCTGACGGTCACGGATCTTGTCGACGACGTTCTCGGGCGCCTTGGCCAGAAACGCCTCGTTGCCGAGCTTGGCCGTCGTGGTCGCGAGTTCCTTCTGCGCCGCGGCCAGGTCCTTCTCCAGCCGGCGTCGTTCGGCCGCGACATCGACGGTGCCCGAGGTGTCCACCTCGACGAGCACCGTGGCCTGCGCCAGACGCACCTCGACCGAGGCCGACGGGGTGAACCCGTCACCGGCGTCGGTCAGCCAGGCCAGCGCGGTGACCGCGGGCAGTTGCTCGGTCAGGCCGGCCTCGGCGATCGCCGTCAGCCGGGCCGGAACCCGCTGCCGGTCGGCCAGGCCCTGGTCGCTACGGAAGCGGCGCACCTCGGTGATCAGCTTCTGCATATCGGCAATGTGTTGTGCCGCAACCGGATCGAGCGCAATACCCGACGGCTCCGGCCACCGCGCGATCACGATGGATTCGCCGTCGGTGAGCGTCTTCCACAGCGTCTCGGTGACGAACGGCATGACCGGGTGCAGCAGTTTGAGCAGAGCGTCGAGCACTGCCGCCAACACCGCTGTCGTGTGAGAGACGCCTGGTTCTTTCTGGCTGCCCAACTGCACCTTGGCCAGCTCCACGTACCAGTCGCAGAACTCGTCCCAGGCGAAGTGGTACAGCGATTCGCAGGCCCGGCTGAACTCGTAGCTGTCGAGTGCCGAATCCACCTCGGCCCGGACCTCTTCCAGGCGGCCGAGGATCCAGCGGTCGGCGTCGGTCAGGTCGCTCACAGCGGGCAACGGAGCGGGTGCGGCACCGTTCATCAACGCGAAGCGGGTCGCATTGAACAGCTTGGTGGCGAAGTTGCGCGACGCACGAGCGTGGTCCTCACCGATGGACAGATCGCCGCCGGGGCTCGCCCCACGTGCCAGGGTGAATCGCAGTGCGTCGGCGCCGAACTTCTCCACCCAGTCCAGCGGGTCGATGCCGTTGCCGCGCGACTTGCTCATCTTGCGGCCGAACTCGTCGCGGATCAGCCCGTGCAGGAACACATTCTCGAACGGCACCTGCGGGGCGCGGGCACCGTCGAACGTGATCGCCGGATCGTCGGCGACGAAGGTACCGAACATCATCATCCGGGCCACCCAGAAGAACAGGATGTCGTAGCCGGTGACCAGCACCGAGGTCGGATAGAACTTGGCCAACTCGGGCGTGTGGTCGGGCCAGCCCAAGGTCGAGAACGGCCACAGCGCCGAGGAGAACCAGGTGTCGAGGACGTCGGGGTCCTGCTCCCAGCCTGCCGGCGGGGTCTCGTCGGGGCCGACGCACACGGTCTCGCCGTTCGGTCCGTGCCAGATCGGAATCCGGTGACCCCACCACAGCTGCCGGGAAATGCACCAGTCGTGCATGTTGTCCACCCAGGCGAACCACCGCGGCTCCAGGCTCGGCGGGTGAATGACGGTGTCGCCGTTGCGCACCGCATCGCCCGCCGCCTTGGCCAGACCGTCCACCTTGACCCACCACTGCAGGGACAGCCGCGGCTCGATGGGCTCGCCGCTGCGCTCGGAGTGTCCGACGCTGTGCAGGTACGGCCGCTTCTCGGCGACGATCCGGCCCTGCTCGGCCAGCACCTCGCGGATCTTGACCCGGGCCTCGAACCGGTCCATCCCGTCGAATTGTGTTCCGGTGTCGGCGATCCGGCCTTTGGCATCCATGATCGTCGGCATCGGCAGCTGGTGGCGCATGCCGATCTCGAAGTCGTTCGGATCGTGGGCTGGGGTGACTTTGACTGCGCCGGTACCGAATTCGGGATCGACGTGGGTGTCGGCGACCACGATCATCTCGTGGTCGGCAAATGGATGCGGCAGGGTCTTGCCGACCAGGTCGCGATAGCGCTCGTCGTCGGGGTGCACGGCGATCGCGGTGTCACCGAGCATCGTCTCCACCCGGGTGGTGGCCACCACGATGTGGGGCTCGTCGTCGTTCATCGAGCCGTAGCGGAACGAGACCAGCTCGCCCTCGACGTCTTCGTACTTGACCTCGAGGTCGCTGATCGCCGTCTCCAGCACCGGCGACCAGTTGACCAACCGCTCGGCCTGGTAGATCAGCCCCGCATCGAAGAGCCTTTTGAAGATCGTGCGCACGGCACGCGACAGACCCTCGTCCATGGTGAAGCGGTCGCGGCTCCAGTCCACACCGTCACCGAGGCGGCGCATCTGCCCGCCGATGGTGCCGCCGGACTCGTGCTTCCAGTCCCAGACCTTCTCGACGAAGCGTTCGCGGCCCATGCCTTGCCGGCTCAGCCCCTCAGCGGCGAGCTGCTTTTCCACCACGGTCTGGGTCGCGATGCCGGCGTGGTCCATGCCGGGCAGCCACAGCACCTCGAAGCCCTGCATCCGCTTGCGGCGGGTCAGGGCGTCCATCAGGGTGTGGTCGAGCGCGTGGCCCATGTGCAGGCTGCCGGTCACATTGGGCGGTGGCAGCACGATCGAGTACGGCGGCTTTTCGCTGGCCGGATCGGCGGTGAAGTATCCGGCATCCACCCAGCCCTGGTACAGGTCGGCTTCTACCGCAGCCGGATCCCAGGATTTGGGTAGGGCATCGGCACGGTTGTCAGGGTGGGAGTCACCGAGCCATTCTAAGAAGGACGCACACGCGAAAGCCCCGATGCCCGGTGCGTTCGCTGGGCGTCGGGCGTCGGTGCAGGTGCGCCGGGCCTACTTCTTGCCGCCGAGCAGGCCGCCGAGGATCTCACCGATGGCATTGCCCTGGCTGCCACCGCCGCCGAGCACGCTGCCCAGGATGCTGCCCAGCGGGTTGTTGGCGGCGGCACCGCCACCGGCTGCGCCGCCGAGGATGCTGCCGAGGATGTCCCGGCCGCCGCCGGAAGCCTGCGCCTCTCCGGCCGGAGCGGCGTTCTTCTGGGCGAACTGCTTGCCGATGTAGGCGAGCACGATCGGCGCCAGGATCGGCAGTAGCCTCTTGATCAGGTCGCCGCCACCGGCGCCCGTACCGGCCAACGCCGACGCGACCTGGTTGCTGTCGTTGCCGCCGAAGATCTTCGAGACGATCTGGTTGCCTTTGCCGGCGTCGACCTGGTCGACACTCACCCCACCGTCGAGCAGTCCGCTGGCGGCCTGCGCGGACACGGCCGACTCAAGATCGCTGGAGTCGATGCTGTCGGCCTGTACGTTCTCGGCCACGCCGCCGACCAGAGCCGGAATCAAGGTCTTGATGGCGTTGCTCACCTCGCCTTCATCGGCGCCGAGCTTATTGGCTATATCCGCCACGGGGATCTGCGCGAAGAGATCGTCGAGACCGGCCATTTTCTATCCCACCTTCGTTGCTGGCGTACTGGAAGTGCTCATCCTCGACACTAGTCGACTGTGATCTTGTCCCACAGGTGTTCGACGCAGGCCGAGCTATTCGTGTTGCGCCGGCTCAACTCAGCGCGGTGGTTTCCAGCGTCACCCCGGCGGCCGGTAGCCGGGTGAGCAGCACATCTCCCATCGCTGCCACCGGTGTCAGCACACCGCGCCGGTCCGAAAGAGCGTCACGGTCGGTAGCCAGGGCGAGCCCGCACTCGCCGAGCAGCACCGCGGTCGACTTGTACCCCGGATCTCCTTGCTGGGCCATGGCCGCCACGTAGCGGGCACCCGACGTCGTCGTGGTGTAGGTCTCGACGCGGTAGTGACCCTGCTCGCGAGCCCGCTCACTGGGTCCGGTTCCCGGCTTCGGAGCCAGCCGCTCGACTAGGCGGCGGGGCAACCGGTTGAAGTAGCGGCCGCCCACACCGAGGGTGAACGCGTTGGATCCGGTCATCATCGCCGCGGCCAGCGGGGCGACGGGTGACCGGCCCACACTCATCTGCTCGGCGTACTCGAACCGGCGTCCGTAGGCGTAGCCCAGTAGTGCGTTACTACGCCGCACGATTCGGGTGTTCGGCGCCGCCATCGCAAAGCGCCGGTCCAGTAGCCGGCGAGTTCGGGTGCGATCTCGCCACCGCGGCGCCACCGTACGTCGGGCTGAGCACCGAGTTCGGGCTCCGCGCCACGGTCGGGGCTCAGGGTGTACGGATCGTTCATCAGCGCTCTGGCCTCGGGATCCGACGACAACGTGTCGAGCAACTCCAGCATCGAGGCCACGGTGCCGCCCGACACGCCGCCGGCGAAGCTGCGCACCACCAGGTTGGTGTCACCGAGTTCCCCGGCGCCATCCGCGAGGGCCCGCTGATACAGCGCATACACCGTGAGATCGGAAGGCACCGAATCGAATCCGCACGAATGCACGATCCGGGCACCGGTGTCGACCGCCTGCTTGTGGTGCAGGTCGATGCTGTCGCGGATGAACGTCGTCTCACCGGTGAGATCGGCGTAGTCGGTACCGGCGGCCGCGCACGCCGCAACCAACGGCATTCCGTAGCGCGCGTAGGGGCCCACCGTCGTTACCACCACCTGCGTGCGCGCAGCCATCGCATCGAGGGAGGTCTGGGAGGTGGCGTCGGCCATCACCAACGGCCACGACTGCGCGCCCTGCCCCAGGCCGTCACGAATGGCGCGCAGGCGCTCCTCCGAACGTCCGGCCAGGGCGATCCGGGCCGATCCCCCGGCTCCGGCCAGGTACTCGGCGGTCAGCTTTCCGGCGAATCCCGTGGCGCCGTACAACACCAGGTCAAACTCACGCTGTGTCACGTTCCCGACGCTACCCGAGCAGTTCGGGCTGCTGCACGGGTTCGCCGCGCAGGTGCTCACCGAGGAATCCAGTCACCACCTGGTACCAGATCTTGGCGTGCTGCGGCGACAGCACCCAGTGATTCTCGCTCGGGTAGTACAGGAAGCGGTGGGGACTTTCGCCGTGCTCGTCGGCGGGCAACCCCGAATACGTGAGCAGCTCGTACCACAGCCGCAGCGCCTCGCCGATCGGCACGCGATAGTCCTTGTCTCCGTGGATGACCAGCATCGGGGTGGTGATGTCGCCGACGGACAGGTGAGGTGAATTGCGCTGGGCCATCTCGGGTGTCATCTCGCGTGCCCACCAGTAGGCGCCGTCGGTGGTGGGCCCGAACTGGTCCAGCGCCCACAGGCTGGCATGCGTGACGATCGCGTCGAACCGGTCGGTGTGGCCGGCGATCCAGTTGGCCATGTACCCACCGAAGGATCCGCCCATCGCGGCAGTCCGTGATGCGTCGACACGCGGATGCGCTGAGGCGGCATCGGTGGCGGCCATCAGGTCGGTGTAGGGCTCGCCGCCCCAGGCGCCCCATCCGCGGGAGATGAAGTCCTGTCCGTAACCGGTGGACAGCCCCGGGTCCGGCATCAACACCGCGTATCCCTGGGCGGTGAGCAACCACGGGTTCCACCGCCAGTGCCAGCTGTTCCAACTGCCCAACGGCCCGCCGTGAATCCACAGCACCAACGGGGCCGGTTGCTCTCCGGCGGGCAGGGTGAGCCAGGATCTGATCGTTGTGCCGTCGGCCGCGGCCGCGGTGATCTCGGTCAGCGTGCCGGGCAGTTGGGGCGCGTCGAGGCACGGGATCTCGGTGACGCTGCCGTCCGCGTCGATACGGACGGGATGCGGCGGCACCGCGTACGAGCTACGCAACGCATAGATCACGCCGCCGGGTGCGGGTCTGACATCGGTGTAGGTGAAGTCGTCGTCGGTCAGCCGAGTCACCGCCCCCGAGACGGGGTCGACGGAGAAAATCGGGCCGCGGCCACCGTCGTCGGCCGTCACGATCAGCATCGAGGAATCCAGTGTCCAGGCCACCGAGGACGGCCACCGATCCCAGTCGCCCGTCAGCTCCACCAGATCTTCACCGAACCGCATGCAGCACAGCGTGATCCGCGGCGGCGCGGTGGGAGTGGAATGGGTCTCCCGGGTGAAGGCCACCGCGCTGCCATCGGGTGCGATCGCGGGGCGCTCCAGGTCGGCTCCGGATTCCTCGGCGATGGTGGTGCGTTCGCCGGTGACCCGGTCGATGCGCACCAGGACCACCCGCAGGGCCGTGCCGGGGCCAGGAGCCTGCCAGGACGTCACCACGAATCCACCGTCGGCGCTGAGATCGAACGTCGTCTCCCGCAACGCCGCGCCCGGGTCGGCGGTCAGATCCTGTGGCCCGGCCTCGTCATCCCCCAGGTCGAAGAGGTGGGGCTGGTCCGGCCCCAGGTCGTGATCCCAGTGCCGGACCGGGTAGCCGGTGTGCAGGATCGCCGACACCTTGGTGTCCTTGCGCGCCTCGCGCCGTGCCTTGTCGTCGTCGACTCCGGTCGACGACGACAGCAGGGACGTGGTCACCACGGTGGCGTCGGCGGCGCGGGCGCTCACGGCCGCGGTGACGCCGCCGGGCATCGCCAGCACCTCGAATGCCTCACCACCGGTCGCCGGCAGCCGCCACAGGGCCGCCGGCGGTGTGTCGTCCCCCTCTGCGGGACGCACCGAGAGGAACAACACGTCTGCGTCCGCGGTGAACACCGGAGCGGACTCCCCTTTGGCCCCTTGGGTCAGCCGACGCGCGGGTTCGACTCCGGCAGGATCCAATTCCCATATCGCACTGACGAATTCGGTGCGTTTGTCATTGAGTGTGCTGACCGTGGTAACCAGCCGTGAACCATCCGGCGACACCGCGAGACCTGACACCCGGGCAGCGCGAAATAGTCGTCGAGATCGTTGAAGGCCGTCATGGCTCCCCACGGTAACGGCGCAACGGTCAGACCACCTCGGTGACCGCTCCGGTGACGTCCGCTCGAACCTGCTTGCTGCTGCGCTCGCCCTGGACGTTGATGAAGACGATCACGTTGTCGTCGAACGGGATGTTGCGCTTGATGCTGATCGTCTGCACCTTGCCGTCGGGGATCTCACTGGCCGCCACGGCGCCCTCGATCGCCGCGACGATCGCACTGGTCGGCACGTCGGAGGTGGCGAACAGGTTGTGCCGCAGCGCTTCGGTGTCGTCGTCATAGTCGATGGGGCGCGGCGGTGCGACGATGCCGGACGTGTAGCTCCATTCGTTGAGCTCGGTCGGGGCGTTGGGGTCGATGGCCTCGATCTTGAGTACGCCGGGCGTGATCACGACGTCGACCACCTGCATCGGGTTGGCGCCGACCTTTTCGCCGATCGCCGCATAGGCGTTGTCGATGCCCTCCGCGGTGAACAGGTTGCCCGACACCACTTCGGTGATCTTCTCGGTGCCCGAGGAGACAACCTTCTCGGCCGCCCCGGCAGCCGCGTCCCGGATATCGGTCGCCGTCGAGCAGCCACTCAGCGCCGAGGCGGCAATCAGTGTGGCGCCGAGCGCGATACCGAAGCGGGTGAGTTTCATCTGACCTCATTCATTCGTTCCATCCCGGCAAATTCGGCGCGGGAACCGGTAGGCACACTGCGAGAACGCTGGAAGGCTACCCAGCCCCCACCGACCGTGGTGAGTCGCCCGGACCCAGCCCGGCTAGATTCGACCGATGGCACAGTCCGTCCTGGTCGTCGGCGCAGGTATCACCGGCCTGGCCACCGCAGTCGCGTTGCAGCGTCACGGGTTTGAGGTGTCCGTCGTCGAGGCGCGTGCCGACACCACCACGGGGGCCGGCATCAGCATCTGGCCCAATGCGCTCGCTGCGCTCGACGAGATCGGACTGGGCGACCAGGTGCGCGCGTCCGGCGGGCGGGTCACCGCGGGGGCCATGCGCTGGCACGATGGCACCTGGCTGCGTCGCCCGGCGGCCGACCGGATGATTCGGGCACTCGGCGAACCGCTCGTGGTGATTCATCGAACCGCGTTGACCGAGATCCTCACCGGGGCGTTGCACCCCGACACCGTCGAATACGGGTGGGCGCGCAGACACTCGACGCACGCGACGGTGAGGTGCGGGTGCGGTTGTCGGATGGATCGGTGCGGGCGGTGGCCGCGGTCATCGGCGCCGACGGAGTCGATTCCACGGTGGCGCGTCACCTCAACGGTCCACTGGAACGTCGCTACGCCGGGTACACGGCCTGGCGCGGGGTGGCCGACCATGCCATCGACCCCGAACTCGCGGGCGAGACGATGGCCCCGGGATGGAGGCCGGCCACGTGCCCCTCGGCCCCGACCACACGTACTGGTTCGCCACCCAACGGGCTCCGCAGGGACACCGGAACGGCGACGGAGAGTTGAGGCACCTGCAACAGATCTTCGGCACCTGGGCCGACCCCGTCCCGACGCTGCTCGCCACTACAGATCCCGATCAGGTGCTCCGCAACGATCTATACGACCGGGCCCCGGCCCGCTACTGGGCCCGGGGGCCTGTGGTGATCGCCGGGGACGCCGCCCATCCGATGCGCCCGCATCTGGGCCAGGGCGGTTGTCAGGGGTTGGAGGATGCCGCCACGTTGGCCGGGCTCGCGGCCCGGGAGCCCGATCTGGCGACCGCCTTCTCCCGATTCGCGACCGTGCGACGCAGACGCGTGATGGCGATCGTGCGGGAGTCACAGTTCATCGGCCGGGTGGTGAACCTTCGTCCGCAGGTACTCAGCGCCGCTGCCACACGGGCGTCGGTCCTCGTGCCTGAATATGTATTGACCCGGCATCTGGCCTCGATCGCCGCGCGCGGGGCGTTCACCCCCGTGCGCTGAGCTCAGCGCGGCACACCGAACGCGGTCAAAGGGTCCAGGAAGGTCGTGCAGATCCGCCGCAGGTCGAAGATCCCCAGCACCGCGCCGGGACGCACGGCCTGGCAGCCGGTCGACGCGGCGGGCGCCGCCCAGCCCGCCGGCGTTCCACCGCGGGCGCCGCACTTCGGCCAGGCCCCGATCCCCTGGGTGGCCAGGACGTTCTCGGCGACGCGGATCTGCTCTTCACGCGACGCCGAGGCAGGCGATCCGATTCCGCCATTCGAGGCCCAGGTTGCCGGTTTGAACTGCAGACCGCCGTAGTGGCCGTTGCCGGTGTTGATGGACCAGTTACCGCCCGACTCGCAGTCGGCGATCGCATCCCAGTTCACCGTGTCCGCACCGGCAGTCGCCGTGGCCCCCAACAGGGGTGTGAGCATGAGCCCGGCCGACACTGCGATAAGCCAGAACGCCCTGTTCAACATCCTTCTTATGGTCATCTCACGGCCCTTCCCCGACCTTTGACACCAGGACCGCGGCAGATGCCGATCACGTTCGTGCAACTGTGCGGTCACTAATAGGTTCGTGTGACCAACGTCACGCGTTACAGGGGAGGCTGAAGTTTTATCGGAGGCTCTCGGGGCTGGAGTAACCCGAGAGCATTCTGATGAAACAGAAGCGGTGCCGGGCAACAGCCCGGCACCGCTTCGTATCAAGTTGTTGGTAGCGCTGTCCTAGCCGCGCCGACCGCACGACGGCCAGGCACCGATGCCCTGGCTGCGCAGCACGTTCTCGGCGACCCGGATCTGCTCCGAGCGCGAGGCCTGATGAGGCATGCCGGCCCCACCGTTGGAGCGCCAGGTGCCGAGGTTGAACTGGAGGCCACCGTAGTACCCGTTACCGGTGTTGATCGCCCAGTTGCCGCCCGACTCACAGGCAGCGACGGCGTCCCAGTTGACGCTGTCCGCATTGGCGGTGCCGGCACCCAGTGCCACAGGAGCCACAGCGAGCGCTCCGGCGATGATGCCCAGGCCAAACGTCTTGCGGATGTTCTTCACTTCGTTCCTCTCGCCAAGCGCGCGCCAAGCACACCCGCTCACGCGGATGCGGCAGCCTGTATCCAGGCCGGAAGGGTTGGTTCGCGCCGTCTCGGTCAGGCACGAAAGGGAGGGCCACAGTGCCCGGCCCGGGATCAGACCCAGGCCCCCGCGTCGGGCGTAATCGCCACCGCGGCCCCACTCACACGCAGGTTCTTGGTGTTTTGAAATTATTTGCTCCGCATTTGGAGTCGCTTTGGACCGTACAAAGGTCTCGAAGAGAAGTCATCCCGATGTAGCCACGATCGCGGAATGATCACGGATAGATAACGCGACGCTGAACGAACTGTCTGTGCAGGTCAGCCACGGACCAGCGTCGTTACCGTTTCGTGATTGGCGCAAACAAATCGTGACCGAGATCACGCATATTTTGTGAGCTGGCCCACCTGATTCGGGCGCAGCAACACCGACACCTGGGCCCATTGACGCTAAAAGCGCTGGTGGATGCCATCGGCGAGTGTCATCGCGCATCGAATCGCGCAAATCTGTTCGCTGCAGCCCTCACCCGCCAGGCAGCCTGAATTCCACCCGAAAGCACTGGCGCACAACACTTATCGACCGGCTTGCCGACCCTCGCCACACCCTTGCGACGGCCGTTCCAGCGCGCCAGCGGTCGGCGTAGATCATCCAACTGTGTTGCCCTGCAATTGATTACACCAAGACAGCATGAAGCGCCAAGTCGCTGGGCCAACTCTGACGCCGAGCGATGAATTCCGCATGCCACGCAAAGCGTGCGGTCAGGGTGTTTTTGTCGGGAATAGCGCAGCTTCGTCGTACACCGCAACGAATTTCCCGCTGCATTCACGCCACCAGCGGTCCATCGAATGGTACTGAGCCCCAGCGGCTTCCGTGACCGACCGGCACACAATCACCGCTGGCGTTTCCCCAATTCGCCCGCTTTCCGGGACCTCAAATATGGCGAAATGCAGGCTGAATTATCTCGACACGATAAATTGGGCCGAGTTTCGCGACTAATTCATAATTTGCTGCATACCATCTACCGAATAGCGGCGCTCAGGGCAGATCGGCTGCCGTGTTGACGTTGGTCAGCGCTCGCTGCGGTGGCATCACGATCCGCTGCGTATCGACGGACTCGGCCAGCGCGCGCATGCTGCGCCGGCCGGCACGCACCAGGACCGCGATCTGCTCGGTGAGCGCGCTGCGATAGATCCCCGCCAGGTAATGGGCCCTGCCGTCCCAGGGCAGCACGATATCGGCGGGCACCCGGTCGGCCGCGGCCGCCAGGACACCGATCAGTTCGGAATTCAGATACGGCATGTCGACCGCGCAGACGAAGGCGCGCTCCAGGCCGGCTTCGGCGACGGCACGCAGCCCACGGCCGGTCGCGACCAGCGGCCCCACCCCCCGCACCTCGTCGCGCAGCACCTCAGCCCGCAGTTCAGGCAGCGGCTGGCCGGGTGCGGCGATGACAAAAACCGGTGCGCACCGCGTACTCACGGCGGCGACCACATGCTCGACCATCGTCGAACCGTCAAACGGCAGCGTCGCCTTGTCGCGCCCCATACGGCGCGAAGCCCCGCCCGCCAGAACTACCGCGGCGAGCGGGGCTGTGCTCAGATCGTGTTGGTCGCTGCGATCAGGATCAGTCGACAGTCCAGGTGTCTTTGCCACGCAGCAAGGATTGCAGAGCCGCGGTGTCATGGGGCTTGGATTCGATGGCCGTGTTGACCTGCTGACGCGCGGCGTCGTCGTAGGTCGGTCGGCTGACCTTCCGGAAGATGCCCATCACCATGTGATCGAGGTTCTGCTCGCTCAACCGTGACAGCGCGAATGCATAAGCGGGATCGTCGATCTCGGCGTTGTGCACCACGATGTCGTCGGCGGCGACCTCGGCGGTCTTGGCCACCTCGAGTCCGTAGCCAGACTTGACCACGCAGTACTCGCCGTCCACACCGAACTTGATCGGCTCGCCGTGGCTGACGTTGATCAGGCGTTCCTCGGCACCTTCCTTGCGCAGCGCGTCGAACGACCCGTCGTTGAAGATCGGGCAGTCCTGCATGATCTCCACCAGGGCGGCACCGCGGTGCTCGGCCGCGCCGCGCAGCACCTCGGACAGGCCCTTGCGGTCGGAGTCCAGTGCACGGCCCACGAAGGTGGCCTCGGCCCCCAGCGCCAGCGACACCGGGTTGAACGGGTAGTCCAGCGAGCCCATCGGGGTGGACTTGGTGACCTTGCCGACCTCCGAGGTCGGCGAGTACTGCCCCTTGGTCAGGCCGTAGATCCGGTTGTTGAACAGCAGGATCGTGATGTTGATGTTGCGGCGCAACGCGTGGATCAGGTGATTACCACCGATCGACAGCGAGTCACCGTCGCCGGTGACGACCCACACCGACAGGTCCGGCCGGGCCAACGCCAGACCGGTGGCGATGGTCGGGGCGCGCCCGTGGATCGAGTGGAAGCCGTAGGTCTCCAGGTAGTACGGGAACCGGCTCGAGCAGCCGATGCCGCTGATGAACGCGATGTTCTCGCGCTTCAGACCCAGCTCCGGCAGGAAGTTGCGGATGGTGTTGAGGATGACGTAGTCACCGCAACCCGGGCACCAGCGGACCTCCTGGTCGCTGGTGAAGTCCTTGCCCTTCTGCGGTTGGTCGGTGGTGGGCACCAGGGCGTTCTTGGTCGGAGCCGCGTCTGTCAGCCCCAGGTCTGCGCCGATCAGGTCAGTCATGCGTTCGCTCCCACAGCATTCGACTCAGTTGGTTCCTCGATGGTGGCCGCCGCCAACCTTGCGAACTTCGCCTTGTCCGCCTCCTTTTCACCCAGCGTGCCATCCAGGGCCGCTTCGATGATGCCTTCGACCTCGTCGGCGAGGAAGGCCATGCCCTCCACCTTGGTCACCGACTGGACGTCGACCAGGTACTTGCCGCGCAGCAGCAGCGCCAGCTGACCGAGGTTCATCTCCGGCAACACCACGTTCGGGTAACGGCGCAGCACCTCCCCGAGGTTGGCCGGGAAGGGATTGAGGTGGCGTAGATGTGCCTGGGCCACCTTGATGCCCTTGCGCCGGGCGCGCCGGCAGGCCTCGCCGATCGGGCCGTAGCTGCTGCCCCAACCGAGCATCAGCAGTTCGGCGTCGCCGGTGGGGTCCTCGACCTCCAGATCGGGCACCGTGATGCCGGCGATCTTCTCCTGGCGCAGCCGCACCATGAGGTCGTGGTTCTTGGGCTCGTAGGAGATGTTGCCCGAACCGTTGGCGGCCTCCAGGCCACCGATCCGGTGCTCCAGGCCCGGGGTACCGGGCACGGCGAACTGCCGGGCCAGGGTCTCGGGATTACGCGCGTAGGGCGCGAACGGCTCGCCGGCCTTGGCCAGCTTGTGCTCGATCGGCGGGTAGCTGCTGATGTCCGGAATCTGCCAGGGCTCAGAGCCGTTGGCGACCGCACCGTCGGACAGGATGATGACCGGGGTGTGGTAGTCGATCGCGATGCGCGAGGCCTCCACGGCGATGTCGAAGCAGTCCGACGGCGACTTCGGAGCCAGGACCGCCACCGGCGACTCGCCGTTGCGGCCGAACAGCGCCTGCAGCAGGTCGGCCTGCTCGGTCTTGGTCGGCAGACCGGTCGACGGGCCACCGCGCTGCACGTCGACGATGAGCAGCGGCAGTTCGGTCATCACGGCCAGGCCGATTGCCTCGGACTTGAGCGAGATACCCGGACCCGACGTGCTGGTGACACCCAGCGCGCCGCCGTAGGAGGCGCCGATGGCCGCACCGATGCCGGCGATCTCGTCCTCGGCCTGGAAGGTCAGGATGTTGAAGTTCTTGTGCTTGGACAGCTCGTGCAGGATGTCCGACGCCGGGGTGATCGGGTAAGTGCCCAGCACCACCTGGATCTCGGCCAGGTGGCCGGCGGCCACGATGCCGTAGGCCAGCGCGGTGTTGCCCGAGATCTGGCGATATTCACCGGACTTGAGCTTGGCCGGCGACACCTCGTAGGTGGTGGCGAACGCCTCGGTGGTCTCGCCGTAGTTCCAACCGGCCTTCAGCGCCAGGACGTTGGCCTCGGCCACGTCGGGCTTGCGAGAGAACTTCTCCCGGATGAACGACTCGCTGTGGTCGAGTTCGCGGCCGTACATCCACGACAGCAGACCGAGAGCGAACATGTTCTTGGCGCGCTGGCCGTCCTTCTTGGTGGCGCCGATCGCTTCGACGGCACCCAGGGTCAGCGTCGTCATCGCAACGGAGGTCACGACATAGTCGGACAACGTGTCATCCTCAAGGGGATTGGCGTCGTATCCGACCTTGGCGAGATTGCGCTTGGTGAACTCATCCGAGTTGGCAATGATCAGGCCGCCGCGAGGCAGGTCCGAGACATTGGCCTTGAGGGCGGCCGGATTCATCGCCACGAGCACGTCGGGGCGGTCACCGGCGGTGAGGATGTCATAGTCGGCGATCTGGATCTGAAACGACGACACACCGGGCAGGGTGCCCTGTGGCGCTCGGATCTCGGCCGGGTAATTCGGCTGGGTCGCCAGGTCGTTGCCGAACAGTGCAGCTTCGGAAGTGAAGCGGTCACCGGTCAGCTGCATACCGTCGCCGGAGTCGCCGGCGAATCGGATCACGACCTTCTCGAGCTTCTGCCGCGGCGCGGCGCCAGTGCCGTTGCCGTTCTCACCCACGGCTACCGCCTTTCACACTGCTTAGACCACGTCTTTCCGGGCCGCTGTCGCGCAACTTGCCGCCGGATCGAACGTCCACCGAATTTTGATGTCACTACCAGTACCGATTATTGCATTGCTCTTAGGGTGCACTACACCGCGCGGACCCCCGACACGCGGGTGAACCCTCGACGAAGACGCTGCTCGTGGGCGTGAACAAGCCCGGTTTGAGACAAATCTGTGGTTTTCGTCACGTTTAGGAGAATGCCATTCTCTAAGGAAAAAGCTACTGGCCGGTAGCTCTCCGCTAGCACCGGCAACCTTGAACTTGACACCTGTCGAGTTTAGACCCCGGCCTGCGCCTGTCCGCGATCGGTGCTGCCGACGTGCAGCCGCTTGTCCAACTCCTCGGCCACGAGTGCGCTCGCCGCCTCCGCGGCGCGATGCGGATCGTGTCCCGCCGCGCGGTGTGCGACATAACAGGCGGTGAACATGTCCCCCGCCCCCGTGGTCTGGACATCCAGCACCCGCCAGGCCGCCGGCACGCGCTGCACCGCACCGTCGACATAGATGTCACATCCCGCTGAACCGTAGGTCACCAGAATCTCCGCGACGCCGAGTCGTTCCGCGGCCGACGCGTCGAACGCGCCGTCAGCGACGATCACCGCCTCGTCCTCGGCGAGTTTGAGGACGTCGATGTTGACCAGCAGGTCTGCGGAAAAGTGACGATCCTCGACCAGCGGACCCAATCGGTCGGCCCGCACCAACCCCTGCCCGTCATAGGCGACCCGATGGCCGCGCGCCGCCAGGGCAGCGAGCGTCGAGGCCGGGAAATCGGTGCGCAGCAACGGAGCCAGGTGCACCCATGTCGTCGTCGGATCCGCCGCGTCGATCTCCGCCTCGGTCCACACCGGGCCGATCGCCTGCACTCCGATATGTCGGTGATCGGTGTCGTCGTAGTCGAGGCTGAACGAACTCGTCGCCTCCGAAGGCAGGATCTGCACCAGCGACCCGAATCGGGCTCGAAGCCCGTCGAACAGAGCGTGGTCACGTTCGGCGCCCATCGCGACGATCCGGCCGGACCCACCCGCCGCCTGCAGTGCCACTCCGGCGAACGAAGCACATCCCCCCGGGCTGGGCGGCGCCCCGTCGATCGTGTCGATCGCGAGGTTGCCCAGCACGGTGACCCCGGGGACCAGCTCTTGCGACATGGATGCAGTCTCCCCGGCCACGTCCATCTCCGCGCTCTGCAGCACCGCCCGGTCCCCCGACCCGAAATCGAAATGTGACTAGATTGGGTTCATGACCAGCGCCAAGGACGTCGATGCCGATTACGACGAGCACGCCGCGGTGGTCACCGAACCCAAAGATGAGGCGGCCGGGGTCAAGGCCGTGCTGGTGTCGATGCAACGCGGGTTCGAGCAGATGGGGCCGCTGCGCACGGCCGCCGCGCTCACCAAACTCAACCAGCGTCACGGCTTCGACTGCCCGGGCTGCGCCTGGCCTGAGGAACACGGCGGACGCAAACTCGCCGAGTTCTGCGAGAACGGCGCCAAAGCCGTCGCCGAAGAAGCCACCAAACGTGTGGTGACCCCGGATTTCTTCGCCCGCCACAGCGTCGCCGAACTCGAAGCCAAGCCTGAATACTGGCTGTCCCAGCAGGGCCGCCTGGCTCATCCGATGGTGCTGGCCCCAGGCCACGACCACTATCGTCCGATCGCCTGGGCCGAGGCCTACCGGTTGATCGCCGAGCACCTCAACGCGCTGGCATCCCCCGACGAGGCGCTGTTCTACACCTCCGGCCGGACCAGCAACGAGGCCGCGTTCCTCTATCAGCTGATGGTGCGCAGTTTCGGCACCAACAACCTGCCGGACTGCTCCAACATGTGCCACGAGTCCTCGGGCACGGCACTGACTGACTCGATCGGCATCGGTAAAGGCTCAGTCACGGTCGAGGACGTCACCGAGGCCGACCTGATCCTGATCGCCGGCCAGAATCCGGGCACTAACCACCCGCGCATGCTGTCGGTGCTGGAGAAGGCAAAAGCCAACGGCGCCAAGATCGTTGCGATCAACCCGCTTCCCGAGGCCGGACTGATCCGGTTCAAGGATCCGCAGAAGGTGCACGGTGTTGTCGGGCACGGGGTCCCGATCGCCGACGAGTTCGTACAGATCCGCCTCGGCGGCGACATGGCTCTGTTCGCCGGGTTGGGCCGGTTGCTGCTGGAGGCCGAAGACAGAGCCCCCGGCACCATCGTCGACCACGAATTCATCGCCGCGCACTGCGCCGGATACGACGAGTACGCCGCCCAGACGCGCGGCGTCGACCTCGACACCGTGACCGAGGCCAGCGGCGTGGACCGTGCCCAGTTGCAGCGGGTCGCCGACCTGCTCGCCCACTCCCGGCGCACCGTGATCTGCTGGGCGATGGGCCTGACCCAGCACCATCATGCGGTGGCCACCATCGGTGAGGCCACGAACCTGCTGCTGCTGCGCGGCATGATCGGAAAGCCCGGGGCCGGAGTGTGTCCGGTGCGCGGCCACTCGAACGTCCAGGGCGACCGGACCATGGGCATCTGGGAGAAAATGCCCGAGCAGTTCCTGGATGCACTCGATGCCCGGTTCGGTATCTCCAGCCCGCGCAAGCACGGCTACGACACCGTGGACGCCATCCGCGCCATGCGCGACGGCCGGGCCGGCGTATTCATCGGGATGGGCGGCAACTTCGTCTCGGCCACGCCCGACACCGCGGTCACCGAGGCTGCGTTGCGCAGTTGCGCTCTGACCGTTCAGATTTCGACGAAACTCAACCGCAGCCACCTGGTGCACGGCCGGACCGCGTTGATCCTGCCGACTCTCGGCCGCACCGACCGCGACATCGTCGGTGGGCACAAGCAGCAAGTCTCGGTGGAGGATTCGATGTCGATGGTGCATCTGTCGCGCGGCAGCCTGCACCCGCCCAGCGATCAGTTGCGCAGCGAAGTGGGCATCGTCTGCGAGCTCGCCCGCACCCTGCTGGGCCCGGATCATCCGGTGCCGTGGGAGTCCTTCGCCGCCGACTACGACACCGTGCGCGACGCGATCGCCGCGGTGGTGCCCGGCTGCGCCGACTACAACACCAAGGTGCGCCGGCCTGACGGGTTCCAACTCCCCCACCCGCCACGGGATTCCCGCGAATTCCCCACCACCACAGGCAAAGCCAACTTCGCGGTGAACCCACTGCAGTGGGTTCCGGTGCCCGACGGCCGTCTCGTGCTGCAGACGCTGCGCAGTCACGACCAGTACAACACCACCATCTACGGCCTGGACGACCGCTACCGCGGGGTCAAGGGTGGCCGCCGGGTCGTATTCGTCAACCCCGCCGACATCGAACGGCTGGGATTCAAACCCGACGATCGCGTCGATCTGGTGTCGGAATTCGGGGGCGAGGAGCGATGCGCCGAAGATTTTCTGCTGGTGCCGTACTCGACTCCGGCCGGTAATGCCGCCGCCTACTATCCGGAGACGAATCCACTGGTGCCGCTGGACCACACCGCCGCGAGATCCAACACACCCGCCTCCAAGGCCGTCGTGATCCGGCTGCAGCGACGCGAAACGGACGTCCCCTAGTGGGCCGGGTAACCGCCCGCCGCCGCGCCCACCACTTCACCGGCGGGACGGCCGAGGCCCGGCCCGAGACCCTCGTGGTCGAGGAACCCTTGGAGATCCGGGTCGACGGCAGGCCCATCACCGTCACGATGCGTACCCCTGGCGCCGATGTCGAGCTTGCCCAAGGGTTTCTGCTGACCGAAGGTCTGATCGGACAACGCGACGATCTGGTGTCGGTGCGCTACTGCCGGGGTGCCGAGGAGGACGGGGTCAACACGTACAACGTGCTGGATGCGACCCTGGCCCCCGACGTGCCGCGGCCCGATGTGGACGTGACCCGAAATTTCTACACCACGTCATCGTGCGGGGTATGTGGCAAAGCCTCCCTGGAGGCGGTGCGGTTGAGCAGCAGGCATTGTCCGGGCGATGACCCGTCGACGGTTGCCGCCGCGATGCTCTCGGCGATGCCGGCCCAGCTGCGAGATGCCCAGAAGGTATTCGCCAGCACCGGTGGCCTGCACGCGGCGGCGCTGTTCACCGTCGATGGCATCATGCTCGTCGTCCGCGAGGACATCGGCCGGCACAATGCCGTCGACAAGGTGATCGGCTGGGCGTTGGAACACCACCGGGTTCCGTTGACTGCGACGGTTCTGTTGGTGAGTGGCCGGGCTTCCTTCGAGCTCACCCAGAAGGCCGTGATGGCGGGTATCCCGATCCTGGCCGCGGTCTCGGCGCCGTCCTCACTGGCCGTCGATCTGGCCAGCCAATCGGGGCTGACCCTGGTGGCGTTCCTGCGGGGTGACTCGATGAACGTCTACACCCGGCCGGACCGCATCACCCGCTGAGAACCTCGTCGAAAATGCACTCAGGGTCGTGATCCGATTGGGATCACGACCCTGAGTGCAATCTCGGTGTCAGAGGCGTCAGGCGGTCTTGTCGCGGCGCTCCGAACGCGGCGGCTTACGCGGCACGATGGTCGGCAGCACGTTGTCCTGCACGGTCTCCTTCGTGACGACCACCTTGGCGACGTCGTCGCGGCTGGGGATGTCGTACATCACCGGCAGCAGGACTTCCTCCATGATGGCGCGCAGGCCGCGGGCGCCGGTACCACGGTGGATGGCCTGATCGGCGATCGCATCCAACGCGTCAGCGTCGAATTCCAGTTCCACACCGTCCATCTCGAACAACCGGACGTACTGCTTGACCAGAGCGTTCTTGGGCTCGGAGAGGATCTTGACCAAGGACTCCTTGTCCAGGTTGGTCACGGAGGCCACGACCGGCAGACGACCGATGAACTCCGGGATCAGACCGAACTTGATCAGATCCTCGGGCATCACCTCGGCGAAGTGATCCTGGGTGTCGATCTCGGCCTTGGACCGCACCTCGGCACCGAACCCCAGGCCGCGCTTGCCGACCCGGTCCGAGACGATCCTCTCCAGGCCCGCGAACGCACCCGCCACGATGAACAGCACGTTCGTGGTGTCGATCTGGATGAATTCCTGATGCGGATGCTTCCGGCCGCCCTGCGGCGGGACCGAGGCCTGAGTACCCTCCAGGATCTTCAGCAGAGCCTGCTGCACACCCTCACCGGAGACATCGCGGGTGATCGACGGGTTCTCACTCTTGCGGGCGATCTTGTCGACCTCGTCGATGTAGATGATGCCGGTCTCGGCGCGCTTGACGTCGTAGTCAGCGGCCTGGATCAGTTTGAGCAGAATGTTCTCGACGTCCTCGCCCACATACCCGGCCTCGGTCAGCGCGGTGGCGTCGGCGATGGCGAACGGCACGTTGAGCATCTTGGCCAGGGTCTGCGCCAGATAGGTCTTGCCGCAGCCGGTGGGGCCGAGCATCAGGATGTTGGACTTGGTCAACTCGACGGGTTCGGTGCGGGAATCGCGGGACTTCTCCTGCGCCTGGATCCGCTTGTAATGGTTGTAGACGGCCACGGCCAGCGTCCGCTTCGCCGTGTCCTGACCGATGACGTAGCCCTCGAGGAAGTCCCGGATCTCCATGGGCTTGGGCAGCTCGTCGAGCTTGACGTCGTCAGCGTCGGCGAGTTCCTCCTCGATGATCTCGTTGCACAGATCGATGCACTCGTCGCAGATGTACACGCCCGGGCCAGCAATGAGCTTCTTGACCTGCTTTTGACTCTTGCCGCAGAACGAGCACTTCAGCAGGTCACCGCCGTCTCCAATGCGCGCCATGTGGGGGGGTCCTACTTCCTGTTCGCAGTCGGTCGTTACGCCACTTGCTCGGTCACCTCGGGCGTAAACCCGACGCTACCCGTTCGTTCCGTTGCGGTGCGACCGATAAGGCCGAATCGCTCCGGTGGTATTTGTTCACGTGCAGGAGAACATATCTCTCCTTACGGCTCGCCACCCGTCGGCACGCTGACCGTGTCCCTGGCGTGTCGTTGCGATACGAAGACGTGACCTGGGCCGTACACGGCATTCGTCATGGTCGACAGTCCCCACGACGACGCACGCCCCGCACCGGAAAAACGGGGCAGGGCGTGTGTCATCGGGCTGGGGATTGCCTAGCTGCCCTGGGCGGAGAGTTTGCGGTACTCCAGGACCGTATCGATGATCCCGTATTCCTTGGCCTGCTCGGCGGTGAGGATCTTGTCGCGGTCGGTGTCCTTGCGGACCTGCTCGGGATCCTTGCCGGTGTGCCGGCCCAGGGTGGTCTCCATCAGGGTGCGCATCCGCTCGATCTCCGCGGCCTGGATCTCCAGGTCGGAGAACTGTCCCTGGATCACCCCGCCGAGCGACGGCTGGTGGATCAGTACCCGGGCATTCGGCAGGGCCATCCGCTTACCGGGGGTTCCGGCGGCCAGCAGCACCGCGGCGGCCGAGGCGGCCTGACCGAGGCACACCGTCTGGATGTCGGCGCGCACGTACTGCATGGTGTCGTAGATCGCCATCAGCGAGGTGAACGATCCACCGGGCGAGTTGATGTACATGGTGATGTCGCGGTCGGGATCCAGCGACTCCAGCACCAGCAGCTGGGCCATGATGTCGTTGGCCGAGGCGTCGTCCACCTGCACGCCGAGGAAGATGATGCGCTCCTCGAACAGCTTGTTGTACGGGTTGGATTCTTTGACACCGAAGCTGGAGTGCTCGATGAACGACGGCAGGATGTAGCGGGCCTGCGGCTGAAGGCGGGCGTCCAATGACGGATGAATGTGGTCGGTCATTTCTTCAGCCCTGCTCCCGGTCCGGTGCCGTTGACGTTGGCGCTCGTGATGATGTGGTCGACGAACCCGTACTCCAGCGCCTCCTGCGCAGTGAACCAGCGGTCGCGGTCGGAGTCGGCCTCGATCTGCTCGACGGACTTGCCGGTGAACTCTGCGTTGAGCCGGAACATTTCCTTCTTGATGACGTGGAACTGCTCGGCCTGGATGGCGATGTCCGCGGCGCTTCCGGTGACACCACCCAGCGGCTGGTGCATCAGGACCCGGGCGTGCGGCAGGGCGTGACGCTTGCCCTTCGTGCCCGCGGCCAACAGGAATTCACCCATCGAGGCGGCCATGCCCATCGCGTAGGTGGCGACGTCGCAGGGCGCCAGCACCATCGTGTCGTAGATGGCCATGCCGGCGCTGATCGAGCCGCCGGGCGAGTTGATGTAGAGGTGGATGTCCTTGGTCGGATCCTCCGCCGACAGCAACAGGATCTGCGCGCACAGCTTGTTCGCGATGTCGTCGTCCACTTGCGAGCCCAGGAAGATGATCCGCTCGGCAAGCAAGCGCTCATAGACGGAGTCGACGAGGCTGAACCCGCTCCCGTTCGAACGCATGTCAGTCACGACTGGATACCTGCTTTCTTCTACGTCTTTGGTAAACGCATTGGTCCTACGACGACACTAACGAAACTGCGGAGCCAGGCACTCCCGTACGGGGGCGCTTTCGCTCACAGCGTCACTCGGCGGCTTCGGCGCCCTTCTCGGCGGCCTCGTCAGCAGGCGCGTCGTCGGCGGGCGCGTCGTCGGCGGGCGCGTCGTCGGCACCCTCGGCCTGCGCGTCCTCGGCCGGACCGAAGAACTCCGTGGTGTCGATCACGGTGCCATCGGTGTCGGTGACGGTGGCGGCGTGCACGACAGCCGCAATGGTCAGCCCGCGACGCACGTCGGCGAACATGGCCGGCAACTGGTTGTTCTGCTGCAGGATCTGGATCAGCTGCTGGGGCTCGATGCCGTACTGGCGCGACATCAGCACCAGACGCTCGGTGAGATCGTTCTGGCCGACCTGGATGTCGAGCTTGTCGGCGACGGCATCCATCAACAGCTGGGTCTTGACCGCCTTTTCGGCGTTCGACTTGTTGTCGGCGTCGAATTCCTCACGGCTGCTGCCCTGTTCGGTCAGCTGCGCGGCGAACTTGTCCTCGTCGTGGTCAAGACCGTGGATCGCGTTGTGCAGGACGTCGTCGATCTGGGCCTGAACGATCTTCTCCGGCAACGGAACCTCGGTCTGCTCCAGCAGTGCCTCGACGGCCTTGTCGCGGATCTGCTCGGCCTGCTGCACGCTCTTGGTCCGACGCACCTGGTCGGTGAGGCTCTCCCTGAGCTCACCGATGGTGTCGAATTCGCTTGCCAGCTGGGCGAAGTCGTCGTCAGCCTCAGGCAGCTCGCGCTCCTTGACCGACTTCACGGTCACGGTCACGTCGGCGTCCTGGCCGGCGTACTCACCGGCGGCCAGCTTGGTGGTGAAGACCTTGGACTCGCCGACCTTCAGACCGGTGATCGCGTCGTCAAGGCCCTCGATCAGCTGACCGGAACCGACCTCGTGCGACAGACCCTCGGTGGCGGCCTCGGGCACCTCGGTGCCGTCGACGGTGGCCGACAGATCGATCGAGACGAAGTCGCCTTCGGCGGCGGCACGCTCGACGCCGGTGAGGGTGCCGAAACGGGCGCGCAGCGACTGCAGCTCGGCGTCGACCTCGTCATCGTCCACCTGGATCGGGTCGACGGTGATCTTGAGCGCGTCGAACTCGGGCAGGGTGATCTCGGGACGCACGTCGACCTCGGCGGTGAACGCCAGCTCCTGGCCGTCCTCCAGCTTGGTCACCTCGATCTCGGGCTGACCCAGGGGCTTGACGTCGGAGGCCGTGACGGCCTCGCTGTAGCGGCTCGGCAGGGCATCGTTGACGACCTGTTCCAGCACCGCACCGCGGCCGACGCGGGCCTCCAGCAACTTGCGCGGGGCCTTACCGGGACGGAAGCCGGGCAGGCGGACCTGCTGGGCCAGCGCCTTGAACGCGCGATCGAAATCTGGCTCGAGCTCGGTGAAGGGCACCTCCACATTGATGCGCACCCGGGTGGGGCTCAACTGCTCGACTGTGCTCTTCACTCTTCCTGCTCCTAGATAGTTCTGTCGTACTGGCGGGTGAGAGTCGGGGTGACAGGATTTGAACCTGCGGCCTTCCGCTCCCAAAGCGGATGCGCTACCAAGCTGCGCTACACCCCGTGGTGGTCGATCCGCCGCGGCAAAACCCACAAACGGACCACGCGAGATACTACGTGCTCACGGCACGGAGCATTCAATTGGCTTTGGTCGGGGGCACACCGGTACAGTGCTGATGCTGCACATGCGGGCGTAGCTCAATGGTAGAGCCCTAGTCTTCCAAACTAGCTACGCGGGTTCGATTCCCGTCGCCCGCTCCACAAGGACCGCCCTGACGGGGCGGTTTTTTGTTTGTCGGGCCCCGATCACTGCCCCGGCCCAGGCGCTGAATCGACGGGTGTCAGCGAGATCGGCAGCCAGTGGGTGCCCGGTCCCTCACCTGGGCATCCGACTCCCCCGATCACCAGGGTGCGCTCCCCGAAGAAGCTGCCGTCCGGGTTCGGGATCCAGTAATCCGAGCGCTCGGCCTGCACGGCGCTGCCGGGATTTTTGCGGTCGCAGAAATAGGGATACTCGCCGCTTGTCTCCCAGCGGTCGTTGTTCCAGCGGTACTCGTAGACCATCGGGGCACCTGGATTGCGGGCGTGGTCGTCCGCATTGTCCATGCGCGCGACGCATTCGCTCGCATCGCATGAGGTGGTGAATTCGACAGGCACCGTAATCGGGTTCATCGACGTCGGCATTCCGTTGAACGTCTGCTTCGAGAAGTCGATGAACAAGTTGTAGTGCCCATACAGCGGCGGTGGCTCAGTCCGATCCGCATGAGCGACCGGCGACCCGATGGACAGAACGCTTGCCGCCAGCGCTCCGACGAGCATCGTTTTCATCGCGCTACGCGTCCTTGCCGTCATCACGGTGTGCCGCCTCGATCACCTCGGGCGGCACCGGCTTGGCGAGCCACGCACGAAGCCGCAACAACCCACCGGCGACGGTGCCGACGGCTAACACCGCGGCAATCACCCAGAGAACGACGGACACAAAGCCGATTATCCCGGGTCACAGCGATCTACATGCCGTTTCTAGCCCGGCAAGTGGCTGGATAACCCACGAGTAGGCCGCGGCTGCATACCGAGATCATCTCGGCGCGAGCCATGAGCCGAGAATCGGAGGACAGTGGGCTACATCACACCGACCACAAGAAAGTCGGCTTGAACGAAAGGCAACGAGATGATCGGTGCAATTGTCAGTGCAATCGTCGTCGGCGCGATTATCGGAGTCCTCGCGCGACTCGTCATGCCCGGTAAGCAGAACTTGAGCACACTCATGACCGTTGTGCTCGGGATCGCCGGAGCCCTGCTCGGCTCCTGGCTCACGTCCGCCTTCGGGTACAGCAACGCGAACGGCGGGTTCCAGATCATCCCGTTCGTGGTGGGCGTCGTGGTCGCGATCGTGTTGATCGCGGTCTACACCGGACTTTCGGGACGGCGCGGCACGCCCGTCGGTCACTGAGTCAAAAAGCCCGTCGACTCCGCCGATCCTCCCCGCGATCGGCGGAGTCGCTCGCATTCCCCGGAGACATATCGCCGAGCCGGAATTCGCGCCGCTGCCGGTCAATACAAATATGGGGGTACTCGGCTGCGCACCTGACCGAATCGCCAGCGCCTGGGCCTCATCCCCGATTGCGACCTGATTAGATCTCGGTGACTGAGTCAGATTTTCGAGCGTCGCACCATCCAGGCCGAGGCGCTGTTGCTCGCTGGCTCTCCGATTTCCACCTGAGGGTCGCGATCCGACGCGATCCACGACCCAGAGGTGGAAATCGGCGGGGAATTCCGGTCCAGAACGACACCTGGAGCCCCACGGACGGCTTTCCGTACCTCAACTGCAAAGCAGAGTCGTTGAGCCGCTGAGCCCGTCACCGGTCTCGATCCGGCGTCGAATCGGCGCAGACCCGACGCCAACCGCGTAACGATCCGACCGCGCCCATCGATTCAGTCAGCGGGCCGCCCCTAGCATCGGGCAGTGACGTGTCTCGGCATCAGGCCGACCCAAAGGCCACGTCCGTTGCCACCGCTGGAGGACCGTTGAGAAGTCAGCCGATCGATACGATCGACGGCTTCTGCACGTCCGAATTCGCCCGGGTGCGTGACGCTTTCGCGGACAACTTCGCCCACCACAACGAGGTCGGCGCCGCTGTCGCGGTCTGGGTCGAGGGCGATCTGGTGGTCAACCTGTGGGGTGGATCGGCCGACGCGGCAGGCTCCCGGCCATGGCAGCAGGACACCCTGGCCAGCGTGTATTCCGGGTCCAAGGGGTTGTTGAGCACCTGCATCCACCTGTTGGCCGACCGCGGCGAGATCGACCTCGATGCGCCGGTGGCCCGCTATTGGCCCGAGTTCGGTCAGGCCGGAAAGCAGAACATCACCATCGCCATGGTGCTGGGCCACCGCTCGGGCGTGATCGGCCCGCGCGAACCGATGGACTGGCAGCAGGTAGCCGACTGGGACGCGGTGTGCGCGCGGATCGCCGCCGCCACGCCATGGTGGCCGCCGGGCAGCGCGCAGGGTTACCACGTGGTGACGTTCGGCTTCATCCTCGGCGAGGTGGTGCGCCGGGTCACGGGCCGCACGCTCGGTCAGTACCTGCGCACCGAGATCGCCGAACCGCTGGGCGCCGACATCCACATCGGCCTGCCCACCTGGCACCATCACCGGTGCGCGGAGATGGTGAACAAGCCGTCGGTGCGCAGCCTGTTGGCCGACAACCACGTCAATCAACCGCCGGCCTCCCTCGACGACCATCCGATGGCCGGCTGGGCGGTGTCGATGGACTTCGTGCCCGACGACGAGTTGGGCGTGCGGGCCCTGGACGCCTGGCGTGCGGCAGAGTTCCCGAGCACCAACGCGCACGTCTCCGCGCTAGGCATGGCCACCTTCTACAACGCGCTGGCCCAGGAGAAGTTGCTGACCCGCGAACACATGGAGCGCTGCCGGATCTCCCAGGGCGGTTTCGCCACCGACGTGGTGCTGGGCGCGCGGGTCGCCGATCACGGCTGGGGTCTGGGTTACATGCTCAACCAGCGCGGGGTGGCCGGGCCCAACACCGGCATCTTCGGGCACGGCGGGTCCGGGGGCTCGTTCGCCTTCGTCGACCTGGAGCACCGGATCGGCTACGCGTACGTGATGAACTATTTCGACGCCACCAAGTGCAATGCCGACCCTCGTACGGTCGCACTGTCCCACGAGGTTTACTCCGCTCTCGGCGTAATCTGAGTTGCCTTCGAGAACCCGGAAGTACCGTTTCCCGTCGGTACGCTGGACGCCATGAACAGCGTTTTGCTGGTACTCATCGTCCTGGTCATCGCCGCGATTGCGTTCGCTGTCTACAGCTCGACGCAGGCGAACGGCCGCCGTTCCGCGGAGTCTCTGGCCGACGCCAAGGCTGACGCGCGCCGGCTGATCGAGCGGCTCGGCGGGCAGGTGCTCAACCTGACCGGCTCCGACGATGCGTCGAAGCAGGCGCTGGCCGACGCCTCCGAGCGCTACACCGCGGCGTCCTCCCAGATCGATCAGGCCACCACCGCCAAGCAGGCCGCGCTGGCCAAGGAGAGCGCCATCGAGGGGCTCTACTACGTGCGCGCCGCCCGCACCGCGATGGGCATGGATCCGGGTCCGGAGTTGGAGTCGTTGACCGGGCAGCGTGCGGCCGGCGAGGTCACCGAGGACCGCCGGATCAACTTCGAGGGCCGTGAGATCGAGGCCTCCCCGTCCCCCTCGCAGCGCACCCCGAACTACTACCCCGGCGGCCGGGTGGCCGGACGCCCGGTGCCGGCCGGCTGGTACTCCGAGCCGTGGTGGAAGCCGGCGCTGGTGGCCGGCGCCTGGGGGCTGGGCTCGGTGCTGCTGTTCGACGCGATGTTCTCGGGTATGCACGGGGTCGGCTACGGCGCACAGGGTTTCGAAAGCGGTTACGGTGACGGCTATTCCGACGGCCTCGCCGCGGGCCAGGACGCCGGTGGCTTCGACGGTGGCGACACCGGCGGCGGTGACTGGGGCGGCACCGATGCCAGCGGCTGGGATGGCGGCGGTTTCGACGGCGGCGGCTTCGGCGGCTTCGGCGGAGATTTCGGGGGCTTCTGATCCTCCGCCGAGCGCGCTGTTAGAGGCGACTCTCCAGGCGCGCCGACACACCGGCCTCCTGCAGGTCCAGACGCTCCAGCATGGCGCGCACCGCCTCATCCTCGATGCGTCCTTCATCGCGCTCGGCGATGAGCGCGCCACGTTGTGCCGACAGCACCTCGCGATAGAGACCGGTGAACACCGCCGCTCGTTTCGTCAGCGCTTCGGGGTCGGGCATCTCGTCGGCGTCCTGCGAATGCCGGGCGATCACCGCGCGGATCTCGCTCACCACATCCCGGTCCAGGCCTTCGGGTGGATCCGCCTCGAACGCCTCGAGCACCCCGTCGGCCGCATCGTGCACCACGCGCTCGGCCTTGAGCTCCTCCTCCCGGTCGGCGGCGTGGTCGTCGGAGAACCGGGACAGGTTCAACCGGCGGATCAGCAGGGGCAGTGTCCAACCCTGGATCAGCAGGGTGCCCACGCTCACCACGAACGCGATCGCCTGGATGGTGGCGCGTTCCGGGAATGGTTCGCCACTGGCGGTGGTGGCCGGGATCGCGGCAGCCGCGGCCAACGTCACCACTCCGCGCATTCCGGTCCAGGACACGACGACGTTCTCCTGCCAGCTCAGCGACCGGCGGTCATTCAGGGTGCGCCAGTGCGCCTTGGGCTTTCGCCTGACCCGGCCGAACAGGCCGCGGGTAGCGTCGGAAGCCGGCGCGCTGAACTTGTTCTCCACGTGCCGGGACAGCTTGTTGCGGCCGAACATCAGGAACACCGACACCGGCCGGATCACCAACACGATCACCAACACGATCACCGAAGCCACCCCGACCACGGCAAGAGACTCGTGGGCTTCATTGAGATCTTCCAGGACGAAGCGCAGGTGCAGACCGATGTAGGCGAACACGAAGGCCTCGAGCAACACGTCCAGCGAGTTCCAGACGTACCGCTCCTGCAGCCGCGTCTGATACCCGGCGCCCATCGCACCGTTGCCGACGATGAAGCCGGCGACCACCACGGCCAACACACCGGATGCGTGCAGTTCCTCGGCGGTGATGAACGCCGCGAACGGCACCACCAGCCCCTGCACGGTCTCCAGTCCCGGATTGTCCAGGTGCTTGCGAATCCACAACGTCACATAGCCCAGCAGCGCCCCGACCAACGGCCCGATGATGGCGCTGTAGCCGAAGAGCAGGAACGGGTTCTCGATGAAGGTGTGGCTGCCCGCCACCTGTGCCACCGCGATGGAGAACAGCGTCAGCGCCGCGGCGTCGTTGATCAGGCTCTCGCCGGTGAGGATCGCCATCACGCGTTTGGGCAACCCGAGCTTGCGTCCCACCGCCACGGCGGTGACGGCGTCGGGTGGTGCGACGATCGCGCCGAGCACCAACGCCAACCCGAAGGTCAGCGGCACCAGCACCAACCAGGATGACACCGCCGCCACGGCGAAAGCCGTCACCACGACCAGCCCGACACCGAGACCCAGGATCGGGCGGATGTTGCGGAAGAACGTCGGGAAGGAGAAGTCCAGTGCTGCCGAGTACAGCAGCGGCGGCAACACCACCGTCAACAAAATGTGCGAATCCAGTTCGGGGGGCTCGAAGCCCGGGAGGAACGACACCACGCTGCCGATCACCACGATGATGAGGGCAGGTTCCAGACCTCGCCGATGCGCGATTGCTGTGACGAGGATGGCTCCGACGACGACGAGGATCAATTCCACCGGGAGATTGTCCCGTGTCCGCTGCGCCCGCGCGCACTCACACCTGGCAGTCGGGGCACCAGAACAGGTTGCGGGCCTCCAGTTCTGCGGTGCGCACCTCGGTTCCGCACACCCGGCAGGCCTCCCCCGCCCGGCGGTACACGTAGGTGCGGGGACGGCCCGGACCGTAGGCCGGCGCGCCGTGATCGTGTTCTGGTCGGATGACGACGATCTTGCCGCGGCGGACCCCGACCTTCATCAGTTCGACGAGATCGGTCCACATGGCGCTGAATTCGTCCTGCCCCACGTGCGTGCCCGGCCGGTACGGGTCGATGCGATGACGGAACAGCAGCTCACTGCGGTATACGTTGCCGACCCCGGCGATCACCGACTGGTCCATCAACAACGCACCGATCGACCTGCGCGACTTGCTGATTCGCGCCCAGGCCAACGCGGGGTCGGCATCCTTGCGCAGCGGGTCGGGACCGAGACGCGTGACCACATCGGCAATATCGGGCTCGGCGATCACCTCACACACCGTCGGGCCGCGAAGGTCGGTGCCGTACTCGGTGCCCACAATCCGCATCCGCACCTGGCCGACCGGAAGCCCCAGCGGGACAGGCACTTCGGTGAACGTGCCGTACAGGCCGAGATGGATGTGCACCACCCGGCCGCCGTCGTAATGGTGGAACAGGTGCTTGCCCCAGGCGTCGGCCCGGGTGAACACGCGCCCGTTGACCGCGGCCGCACCGTCGGTGAAGCGGCCCTGCGGGCTGGAGACCAGCACCGGCGCCCGGCCGAACCGCTTCTGGTGCAGCCGGGCCAGCCGGTGCAGGGTGTGCCCTTCGGGCACGGTCAGGCGCCGGGAACCGGCGGGGCCACGTGGTCCTTCTCGTAGGCGGCGAGGATGTCGATGCGGCGCTGGTGGCGTTCGGCTTCTGACCAGGGGGTGGCCAGGAAGGCGTCGACGATGGCCAGCGCCTCCTCCTCGGTGTGCATGCGTCCGCCCAGACCCATCAGCTGCGCATTGTTGTGCTCGCGGGCCAGCTTGGCGGTCTCGACGCTCCAGGCCAGGGCACAGCGGGCGCCGGGCACCTTGTTCGCGGCGATCTGCTCACCGTTGCCCGAGCCGCCGAGCACGATGCCCAGGCTGCCCGGGTCGGCAACGGTCTTGACCGCCGCGTCGATGCAGAACGCCGGGTAGTCGTCGTCGGCGTCATAGCTGTAGGCACCGCAGTCGATCGGCTCGTGGCCGGTCTTCTTGAGGTGCTCGATGATGGTTTTCTTGAACTCGAATCCGGCGTGGTCGGCACCGATGTAGACGCGCATGGCGGCCATTCTCGCAGACGACGCATTTCGCCCGGGCATGCTCGCGCGCGGCGTTACCCGTTCAGTCGAACTCGGGGCTCTCGGTGCGGGAGCGCTTGAGCTCCCAGAAATGCGGGTACGACGCGAAGGTCACGGAGGCGTCCCACAGCTTGCCGGCCTCTTCGCCGCGCGGAATCTTGGAGAGCACCGGGCCGAAGAACGCGACGCCGTTGACGTGGATGGTCGGGGTGCCGACATCCTCACCGACGGCGTCCATCCCGGCATGATGACTCTTGCGCAGCGCGTCGTCGTATTTGTCGGTCTCGGCGGCCTCGGCCAACTCGGCGGGCAGGCCGACCTCTTCGAGCGACTGCGCGATCACCTCGTCGAGATCCTTGTTGTCCAGGTTGTGAATCCGGAATCCCATCGCGGTGTACAGCGGACCGAGGATTTCGGGCCCCTTGAGTTGTTCGGCGGCGATGGCGACACGGACGGGTCCCCACGCCTTCTTCATCAGTTCTTGATAGTTCTCGGACAGGTCCCGGCCCTCGTTGAGTACCGCCAGACTCATGACGTGGAACTGCACGTCGATGTCACGCACCTTCTGCACTTCGAGGATCCAGCGCGAGGTGATCCAGCACCACGGGCACAGCGGATCGAACCAAAAACCTGCGACGTCCTTGTCAGCCATCAACGCGTCCTCTCGATGTGGTTCAGGGCACACCTACACTCAGCACAACTGTGCACCGGCGTCGAGATGTTCCCGCTCCGGGTAACTCTTCTGGCGCCTGGCACGATAGGCATATCGGCAAGCATGGTGAAGTCACGGCAGCAGCACAGGAAACGCATAGTGCGCGAACTTTTATCGGAACGTGTTGTTCCTGTGACCCTGGTAAACCACTGTTGCCCAAGTGAGCAGAGCGATCTACCGGGTTCTGCGTAATAGCTGAGGAGCTGAATATGGCCACTCGCGCCCTTCTGACGACCGTGGGTGTCGTTTCCGTCGCCCTCGCGTTGGCTGTTCCCGCGCAGGCCGACCCGGCACCGACCGATCCGACGACCGACAGTTCGTTCCTGAACGCCCTGAACGACGCCGGGGTGGGCTACGGCAACCCCGACGCAGCCGTCCAGATGGGCCAGGAGGTGTGTCCGATGCTGGTCGAGCCCGGTAAGGATTTCGCGTCGGTGGCCTCCCAGATGCGCGGCGACGGCGGCATGTCGCCCCAGATGGCGTCGTTCTTCACCGGCATCGCCATCCAGATGTACTGCCCGCAGATGATGTCGTCGATCGGCGACGGGTCGATCCTGAACAACCTGGACGCCCTCAACGGACTGGCCGGGATCGCCGGCTTCCCCCGGTAGGCCGGGTCCGGCCACAGTCCAGCCACTAGGTTGGACGGGTGGCACTTCCCAATCTCACCCGCGAACAGGCCGTCGAGCGCGCCGCTCTGATCACCGTCGACAACTACCGCGTCGTCCTCGACCTCACCGACGGCTCCGGCAACCCCGGCGACCGCACCTTCCGGTCCACCACGACGGTGACGTTCGATGCCCTCGCCGGCGCCGACACCTTCATCGACCTGGCGGCCGACACGGTCCGCAGCGCCACGCTCAACGGCGTCGCGCTGGACGTATCCGGCTACGACGAATCCACCGGCATCACGTTGTCCGGGTTGGCCGCGCACAACGTCCTGGTGGTCGATGCCGACTGCCTGTACTCCAACACCGGTGAGGGCCTGCACCGTTTCGTCGACCCGGTCGACGACGAGGTCTACCTGTACTCGCAGTTCGAGACTGCCGACGCCAAGCGGATGTTCGCCTGCTTCGACCAGCCTGACCTGAAGGCCACCTTCGACGTCCAGGTCACCGCGCCCTCGCACTGGCAGGTGATCTCCAACGGGGCGACGGCGTCCGCCGAAGGTGGGGTCCATGTCTTCGCCACCACGCCGAAGATGAGCACCTACCTGGCGGCACTGATCGCCGGACCGTACGCGGTGTGGCGGGATTCGTATTCCGATACCCACGGCGAGATCCCGCTGGGCATCTTCTGCCGGGCCTCGCTGGCCGAATTCATGGACGCCGAGCGGCTTTTCACCGAGACCAAGCAGGGCTTCGGCTTCTACCACGCTAATTTCGGCACGCCGTACGCCTTCGGCAAGTACGACCAGCTGTTCGTACCCGAGTTCAATGCGGGTGCCATGGAGAACGCCGGCGCGGTGACATTCCTGGAGGACTACGTCTTCCGGTCCAAGGTGACCCGGGCCTCCTACGAGCGCCGCGCCGAGACCGTGCTGCACGAGATGGCACACATGTGGTTCGGCGATCTGGTGACCATGCAGTGGTGGGATGACCTGTGGCTCAACGAATCCTTCGCGACGTTCGCGTCGGTGCTCTGCCAGGCCGAGGCCACCGAATACGACACGGCGTGGACCACTTTCGCGAACGTGGAGAAGTCCTGGGCCTACCGGCAGGATCAGCTTCCCTCGACCCATCCGGTCGCCGCTGACATCCCGGACCTGGCCGCCGTAGAGGTCAACTTCGACGGCATCACCTATGCCAAGGGCGCTTCGGTACTCAAGCAGCTGGTCGCCTATGTCGGGCTCGAAGAATTCCTCTCCGGGCTGCGCGACTACTTCCGTGACCACGCGTTCGCCAATGCCACCTTCGGCGATCTGCTGGGCGCGCTGGAGAAGTCGTCAGGACGTGACCTGTCCGGCTGGGGCCAACAGTGGCTCAAGACAACAGGTTTGAACACACTGCGGGCCGATTTCGACGTGGACGATTCGGGTACGTTCACCCGGTTCGCCATCGCGCAGTCGGGGGCGGCACCCGGTGCCGGGGAGACCCGTGTCCACCGGCTGGCCGTCGGCATTTACGATGACGACCCGGCTGGCTCGGGCAAGCTCGTGCGGGTACACCGCGAGGAGCTCGACGTGGAGGGGCCGGTCACGAATGTTTCTGCCCTGGTGGGTGTTTCGCGCGGCAAGCTGATCCTGGTCAACGACGACGACCTGACCTACTGCTCGCTGCGGCTGGACCCGGCCTCGCTGGCGACCGTGCTGTCGCGGATCGCCGATATCGCCGATCCACTCCCCCGGACCCTGGCCTGGTCGGCGGCCTGGGAGATGACCCGCGAGGCCGAAATGAAGGCCCGCGACTTCGTCGCCCTGGTGATGAGCGGCATCCACGCCGAATCCGAGGTCGGCGTCGCGCAGCGCCTCCTGATGCAGGCCCAGACCGCGCTCGGTTCCTACGCCGATCCCGGGTGGGCCACCGAGACCGGCTGGCCGGCGTTCGGCGATGCGCTGCTCGATCGGGCACGGGAGGCCGCCCCCGGTTCTGATCACCAACTCGCCTTCGTGAACGCGCTGTGCACCTCGGTGCTGGCACCGAACCACGTCGCCGTGCTGTCGACACTGCTCGACAACGAACCGGCCGCGGTGAACATGCCCGGCCTGGTGATCGACACCGATCTGCGCTGGCGGATCGTCACCGCGCTGGCCCGCACCGGACAGATCGATGCCGACGGAGCCGAGACACCGTTCATCGACGCCGAGGCCGAGAACGACCCGACCGCGGCCGGTAAACGTCAGTCCGCGGCGGCGTCGGCGGCCCGCCCGCAGGACGAGGTGAAGTCCGCGGCGTGGGAGCAGGTCATCGAGGATGACACGATCGCCAACATCACCACCCGCGCGATCGTCGGCGGTTTCGTGCAGCCCGGCCAGTCCGAGCTGCTGGCGCCGTTCACGACGCGCTACTTCGCCGCCATCTCCGGGGTGTGGGAGCGGCGGTCCAGCGAGGTCGCACAGACCGTGGTGATCGGGCTGTACCCGTCATGGGACATCAGCCGCAACGGGCTCGATGCGGCTGATGCCTTCTTGTCCGATCCCGAGGTACCGCCCGCACTGCGCCGGCTGGTGATCGAGGGGCGGGCGGGCGTGGAGCGCGCCCTGCGTGCCCGCGCCTTCGACGTCAGCTGATTTCTTCTGCCCCGCGAGCGGGCGTGTCTGCGCCCCGACACGCCGTGTCAGAGCAGCATTCTGCGCCCGCTCGCGGGGCCAATACGCTTGGCCGATGGCAGTCAGTCGAACCCGCGCGGCACGGGCTTCCCGCAAGCGCAAGCGTCGGATGGACCTCGTGGTCCACGACCTCACCGACGAGCAGTGGGAGGCCATCAAAGCGGCGTGGGGCGGGTGCGCGTACTGCGGCGGCACCGGTGGCCCGTTCCAGAAGGACTGCGTGATGGCCATCTCGCGCGGCGGGCGCTACACCGTGGACAACGTGGTGCCGGCATGCGCATCGTGTAATGCCAGCAAGTGCAACTTCGAGGTCAGCATCTGGATGCGGCGCAAGCGGCTCGACGAGCGGACATTCTTGACGCGCTATGTGGAGATCCGCAACGGGCTGGTGGGTTAGCCCAACTCACAAACGCAGCGAGCGCGCGTGGCCGTCGGATGACGACCACGCACGCTCGGTGTCAGGTACTGAAAATCAGGCGGGAGAAACGCCGGCCGACAGCACGCGCACGGCGCTGATCAGACCGTCGATCAAGTTGCCTTCCTTGAAGGAGGCGGCAGCCGCCGACACGCCCAGCGGGGCAGCCTCTTCGATGCCGCGGCCCTTGACGTCGGCGCCGTAGACCACCTCGATCGCCTGCTGGTCGGGTGAGACCGCGAGCAGCACCGCGTTGTCGGGGGTCGGCACCTTGGCCAGGATCTCGCGTGCCGTGGCCGCGGTGTCCGCGCCCAGGTCACCGATGTAGACCGCGAACCGGGCCTTGGCCGCCCGCGACCCGTACTTCATTGCGTCATCGAGGACGACGAGATCCATCGTCGGGAACGGGTAGTGCACCGACATCTCACCGGGCTCGGTGACGCCGGAGATCCGGCCGCTGGAGGTCAGGGCGTAGCCGTAGGGCAGGTCCAGATCGGATGTAGCGAGAGTCGAAACTTCACCATGTGCCACTTGCGCCGCCTCCGATCGTCACACCGTGTGATTGATGCCCACCGTGCCCGTGATCCTGCGGCTCCTCGGCAGCCCACAGGATGGGCTCGTGGGTCCACGGCTCGGACATCTTGTAGGTAGCCGGGTGCGGTCCTTTGCGGGGCAGGTAGATCAACGCCAGGACCACGAACAACAACAGCGGAACCCCTCCGAGGAGGGAATGGGTAAGTGCTGTGCTCACGCGCAAACCGTATCAGTCGCGATACGCCGACGTGCCGAGAGTGCCCGGCAAGTCCGACATCATGCCGCGCCCTCACCGAGATAGCGCACCCAGGCCGGGTCGAGCTCCTTGATCGTCGACAGCAGCCGCCAGTGCTGCCCTTTCGGCGGTATCGGTACGCACCGCAGTGACCAGCCCAGTTCAGCCAGCAACCGGTCGGCCTTGCGGTGGTTGCACGGCCCGCACGCCGCCACACAGTTCTCCCACGAATGTTCACCGCCGCGGCTGCGCGGGATCACGTGGTCGACGGTGTCGGCCCGCCCGCCGCAGTACGCGCAGCGGAAACGGTCGCGGTGCATCAACGCCGCGCGGGTCATCGGGACACGGGCCCGGTAGGGCACCCGCACGAAGGTGCGCAACCGGATCACCGAGGGCACCACGATGGTGCGGGTGGCCGAGTGGATGGCGGGTCCCGACGGGTCGTCGTGCAGGACGTCGGCTTTGCCGCACATCACCATGATCACCGCGCGCCGCAGCGGAAGTGCGGTCAGCGGTTCATAGGTGGAGTTGAGGAGCAAGACGCGACGGCGTCCCCACAGGGACGCATCGGGCGTGCTGCTGGGAAGTACTTCGACGCTGTGGAGCGGGCGATTGGGCACATGGGATCCCGATGGGCCGGGAATGTGGCCGGTCCGTCGTATATGGCCTTTTTTACTGTGCGCCATGGAGCCTCCGAGGAGACAGTCCACCACGGATCCCCGCAATACGCACGGAAATTCTTCGGGTGTTCGCAGGTCAGTCCGATGAACATGCGGTGACCAGACCACCGTGACCGGCCCGGACGTCGGCCGGGGCCACAATGGACCACAATGAGTGACGTGACGCAGGTGCAGCGATCTTTCTACGACGAAGTCGGGGGCCACGAGACGTTCGCAGCGATCGTGTCGCGGTTCTACCAACTCGTACGCGAGGACGAGATCCTGCTGCCGCTGTATCCCGAGGACGACATCGACGGTGCCGAGGAGCGGCTGCGGATGTTCCTTGAGCAGTACTGGGGCGGGCCGCGGACGTACTCCGACCAGCGCGGTCACCCCCGGTTGCGCATGCGGCACGTCCCGTTCCGGATCGGCTATCTGGAGCGTGACGCCTGGCTGCGCTGTATGCACACCGCGGTGGCCTCGATCGATTCGGCGACGCTCGACGAGCCACACCGGCGTGCGCTGCTGGACTACCTCGATATGGCTGCAGACTCGATGGTGAACTCGGCGTTCTGAGATGCGCCGGTGGTGGGCGGACGCGGTTTTCTACCAGGTCTATCCCCGCTCCTTCCGGGACAGCAACGGCGACGGGGTCGGTGACCTCGACGGAGTGAGCGCCGGACTGGACTATCTGGCGGCGCTCGGCGTCAACGCCCTGTGGCTCAACCCGGTGATGGTGTCGCCGATGGCCGACCACGGGTATGACGTCGTCGACCCCCGCGATGTCGACCCGCTGTTCGGCGGCATCGACGCCCTGGACCGCCTGCTCGATGCCGCGCACGCCCGCGGCATCCGGGTCACCATGGACCTGGTCCCCAACCACACCAGCTCGGCGCACCCGTGGTTCGTCGAGGCGCTGGCCGATCCGCGGCGACGCGACCGGTACATCTTCCGCGACGGCCGCGGCCCGCACGGCGCCACGCCGCCCAACAACTGGGTATCGGTGTTCGGCGGGCCGGCCTGGACCCGCATCACCGAGCCCGACGGCAGACCGGGCCAGTGGTACTTGCACCTGTTCGACCCCGCCCAGCCCGACCTGAACTGGAACCGCCCCGAGGTGTTCGAGGATCTGGAGCGCACGCTGCGGTTCTGGCTCGATCGCGGGGTCGACGGCTTCCGCATCGATGTCGCACACGGCATGGCCAAGCCGGCCGAACTCCCCGACATGACGGTCACCGACACCGCGCTGCTACGTAACAGCGACGATGACCCGCGGTTCGACAACGAAAGCGTGCACGACATCCACCGCTTCATCCGCACCGTATTCGATGCCTATCCCGACGCGGTGGCCGTCGGCGAGGTGTGGGTGCACGGCAATGAACGCTTCGCCAAATACCTGCGGCCCGACGAGCTGCACCTCGGCTTCAATTTCCGTTTGGTGCAGGCCGATTTCGACGCCGGCGAGGTCCACGACGCAATCGACAACGCCATGGCCGCTGCCGATCTGGCCGCGGCGACGCCGACCTGGACGCTGTCCAACCACGATGTGGAGCGTGAGGTCACCCGCTATGGCGGCGGCGCCCGGGGGTTGGCGCGGGCACGGGCGATGGCCCTGGTGATGCTGGCGCTACCGGGCGCGGTGTTCGTCTACAACGGTGCGGAACTCGGGCTGCCCAACGTCGAACTGCCCGACGACGTGCTCCAGGACCCGGTGTGGGAACGCTCGGGTCACACCGAACGCGGGCGTGACGGGTGCCGGGTGCCGATCCCGTGGTCGGGCGACGCGCCGCCGTTCGAGTTCTCCTCCAACGCCGACACCTGGCTGCCGATGCCGGCCGAGTGGGCATCGTTGACGGTGCAGCACCAGCTCGGCGACCCGGAATCGACGCTGGAGTTCTATCGTCGCGCCATCCAATTGCGCTCCAGCCGTGCGGAATTCGCCGGTGACATCGAGTTGGCTACTTCCGGCGACCTTCTGACATTGCGTCGCGACGAAGGCCTGGTGTGCGTGCTGAACACCGGCAGCGAGCCGGTGCCGTTACCGTCCAACTCGGTTCTGCTCAGCAGTCGTGAGCTGACCGACGGCCTGCTGCCCGCCGACACCGCGGTCTGGCTCGTCCCGACGATCAACCGGCGTTGACTCTGCACTGAGGACGTACCGCACTCGCACCTGTACGCCCAGGCCGCAGAGTCAACCGGGGCTCGAAGAAAATCAGCCCAGGATCAGGGCGGCACCTTGGCGGCGGCGGTACACCGACCCGAACCGGGCGTCGATGCGCAGCCACGCCGGGTGCACGCGGACCCGGACGATCTCCTCGTCACTCACCTCGTTGCCGGTCTGCGGCAGAAAACCCATGGCGGTCAAGGCGAAAACACATCGCATGGGCACTGCGACAGACACGTCACCCGCGCTGACGGTGATGACCTCTTGATCCAGCAGCGCGGTCGGTGGCCCGTGGGCACTACCGTGCTCGCGGGCCAGGGCACTGCCCTGCTGAGCCAGGTCGAGCAGCACCCGCGCGGGGATGTCGTCGAGGTGGACGAATCCGTTCTCGGGGGGCAGACCACCGCGCCAGGCCGAGTCCATCGGGAAGCCGGGGTCGACGTATCCGTCTCCCGCAGTGGACAACCCGGCCACCAGGGCGTCGGCTCCGGCGGACAGATCCGATGGGCGTACCCGGGCTGTCACCACCCGGCTGGCCAACACCTCCAACCCGGTCGCCACCCAGGCCACCGTCGTGCCGGTACCGCGTTCGCGGAGCCGCACCACCGCGGCATCGTCCAACCGCAGCGCACGGTCGAGGAACGTCGCGAGATCCTTCCGGTCCCGCGGATCGTCGATCCACAGACCGCGCTCGGCGGCGGTCATCGCGGGTGGCTCTCCAGATAGCTGCGCTGCTGGGCGGTCAGACGTTCCAGACGCTGCTCACCGATGTGCACCGCGGCCAGTTGGGTCTCCCCGATCACCGCTGGCTTGGAGTCCGGAGCAGCGTGCAGCGAGCGCACCTCGTAGCCGATGGTGAAGTCGACGGCGCGCACCCGCTTGGACCACATGGTCACCTGCAGCGGTGAGTCCACGAGCCGCAGCTGCCCCTTGTAGGCGATGTTGACCTCGGCGATCAGCAGTCCGATGGTTTCGATGGTGGCGCCGAACGGCTCACGCAGAAACGGTATCCGGGCCTCTTCGAGAATCGTCACCATCGTGGCGTGATTGATGTGCTGGTACATGTCGATGTCGGACCAGCGCACGTGCACCGGAGTTGTAAAGCTCACGCAGTCGTTCCCGTTCCACTCGTTCGTGTCATGCTGCGGATCTGCCGCGCCGCCACAGACAGCGTCGCCAGGTCCTGCTCACCATCTTCGTATATCTCGCTCAGCGTGCGGCGGGCGCGGGTCACCCGGGAGCTGTTGGTCAGCTCCCACTCGGCGATCTTCTCCTCACCGGTCTCGTCGGGCTCACCGACCGCGAGCACGTCGAAGCACAACGCCCGCAGTGAACCGTAGATGTCGTCGCGAATCGCCAACCGCGCCAGGGAATGCCACCGATCGTCTCGGCTGAGCCGGGAGACAGCGGTGAGCAGCCCGTCGGAACCCAGGCGGTCCATCAGGGCGAAGTACGTGTCGGCCACCTCGGCGGCGTCGCGGTCGACGATGTCGGAGATGTCGATCACATCGAGCAGGCTGTACCGGTACAGCCCGGTCGCCACCGCGTAGGCCAGATCGTCGGGAACGCCCTGCGCGGCGAACTCGCCGGCTTCCTTCGCGACGATCGCCTTGTCGTCACCGCGCAGCCATTGCGACATCTGCGGACGCAGGGCGGACACCTGGGCGGCGAACCGATTGATCTCGGCACCGACGGCCAACGGCTGCGGACGGTAGTTGAGCAGCCAGCGCCCGGCCCGGTCGACCAACCGGCGCAGATCCAGTGTCATCCGGTCGGTGACGAAGACCGGCACCCCGGCGGCGCCGGCGGCCTGAATCCGACGCCACTCCTCACCGATTCCGAAGATGGCGTCGGTGGCGACGTAGCTGCGCACCGCGTCGACCGGGCCGACCCCGACGTCCTCGGTGATCCGGTAGGCATAGCTGATGCCGCTGGTGTCGACGAGATCGTTGACCAGCATGGTGGTGGTGATCTCCCGGCGCAGCTGATGCGACCGGATCTCACCGGTGAACTGTTCACGCAGCTTCTCCGGGAAGTACTGCGGCAACCGGGACGCGAACACCTCCTGATCCGGCAGGTCACTGGCCAGCACGTCATCTTTGAGATTGAGTTTGACGTGAGCCATCAGGGTGGCCAATTCCGGTGAGGTCAAACCGATTCCGGCATCGGTCCGGCGCCGGATCTCCTTCTCCGAGGGCAGTGCCTCCAGCTCGCGGTTGAGCCCTCGGTTGGCCACGAACTCCTTGATCATCCGGGCATGCACCGAGAGCATGCTCGCGGCGTTGGCCCGGCTGGTGCCCATGAGATCGTTCTGGTGCTTGTTGTCGGTCAATACCAGGGCCCCGACCTCGTCGGTCATCGACAGCAGCAGTTCGGTGCGCTGACCGGGCTCGATCTGACCCGCAGTGACCAGCGAGTCGATCAGGATCTTGATGTTGACCTCATGGTCCGAACAGTCGACACCGGCGGAGTTGTCCAGCGCGTCGGTGTTGATCCGCCCGCCGGCCAGATCGAATTCGATGCGCCCCAGCGACGTCACGCCGAGGTTGCCGCCCTCGCCGATCACCTTGGCCCGCACCTCGTTACCGTTCACCCGGATCTGGTCGTTGGCGCGATCGCCGACGTCGCCCTCGGTCTCAGCTTTGACGTAGGTGCCGATGCCGCCGTTCCACAGCAGGTCCACCGGAGCCTTGAGAATGGCCTTCATCAGGGCGGGCGGCGTGAATTCCTCGATGTCGTCATCGAGACCGAGTGCGGCGCGGGCCTGGGGGCTGACCGGGATGGACTTCTGCTGACGGCTGAAGACGCCGCCGCCCTCACTGATCAGGGTGGCGTCGTAGTCCTCCCAACTGGACCGCGGCAGCTCGAACAGTCGTTGGCGCTCCACCCATGAGCGGGCGGCATCGGGGTTGGGGTCGACGAAGATGTGCCGGTGGTCGAAGGCGGCGATCAACCGGATGTGTTTCGACAGCAGCATGCCGTTGCCGAACACGTCGCCGCTCATGTCGCCGACGCCGACGACGGTGAAGTCCTGGCTCTGGGTGTCCACCCCCATCTCCCGGAAGTGCCGCTTCACCGATTCCCAGGCGCCTCTGGCAGTGATGCCCATGGCCTTGTGGTCATACCCGATGGACCCGCCCGAGGCGAAGGCGTCGCCGAGCCAGAACCCGTAGGACTTGGCGACCTCGTTGGCGATGTCGGAGAACGTGGCGGTGCCCTTGTCGGCCGCGACCACCAGATAGGCATCTTCTCCGTCGCGGCGCACCACCTCCGGTGGCGTGACAACGGCACCGGTTCCCTTGTCGACGTTGTCGGTCACATCGAGCAGTCCGGAGATGAACAGTTGGTAGCACGCAACGCCTTCGGCGCGCGTCGCTTCCCGGTCGACCGCGGCGTCGCCGGTGAGTTCGGGTGGCCGCTTGACCACGAACCCGCCCTTGGCGCCGACCGGCACGATGACCGCGTTCTTCACGGCCTGAGCCTTGACCAGCCCGAGGATCTCGGTGCGGAAATCTTCGCGACGGTCCGACCAGCGCAACCCGCCGCGCGCCACGAAACCGAACCGCAGGTGCACGCCCTCCACGCGGGGCGAGTACACGAAGATCTCGAACTTGGGTCGCGGCAGGGGCAGTTCGTTGATCAGGCCCGGGTTCAGCTTCATCGCCACCACACCGCGTTGGCGCGCCGAATCTGGCCGCTGCACAAAGAAGTTGGTGCGCAGGGTGGCCTGGATCAAGGTGGCAAAGGCTCTCAGCACCCGGTCCGTGTCCAGGCTCACCAATGCGTCGATGTCTTCGGCCACCGCAGCAGCCGCCCCCTGGGCGTCGCGGGTCCCCCCGGTATCCTCGGACGGGTCGAACAGCGCCTCGAACAGCTGCACCAGCGACCGCGTGGTGTGTGGATTCTCGTTGACCACCGACTCGATGTGCGACTGACTGTACGGAAAACCGGCCTGGCGCAGGTACTTCGCGTAGGCACGCAGAATCACCACCTGCTGCCAGGTCAGGTCTGCGCGCAGCACCAGTTCGTTGAACCGGTCCACCTCGACCCAGCCGTGCCAGATCGCGGTCACCGCATCGGCGAATCGCTGGGCGGTGGCCTCACGCGAAGCCGCGTCGGGCTCTTCGGGAATGCCACGCTGCCGGGCCACCTTGAACTGGTAGATCCAGACCGGCAGGTCGTCGCCGCGGCGCACGGTGTACGGGCGCTCTTCGAGCACCACCACGCCCATGGACTGCAGCATCGGCAGCAACTCGCTCAGCGAGGCCGACTGCCCTCCGAGGTACCAGGTGAGCTGGGCAAGCCCGTCGTCCTCCCCCTCGGTGAACACCAATTTCACCGAATTGTCTTCCAGGGCTTCGATGATCGCGATATCGGCGATGGCATCCGCCGGGGCGACGGCTTGTTTGTAGTCTTCGGGAAAGGCCGAGGCGTAGTGCTCGACGGTCGCCGAGGTGAGCGGCGTGTGCGCCGCGGCGCTGGTCATCCGGTCACCCCAGTTGCGGGTTGCCTCGGTCAGCAGGTTCTGGATCCGGCTCTCGTTCTCGCTGGAGGTGTCCACGGTGTGCGAGATCGCGCCGTCGGGTAGGCGCACCATGAAATGGACTACTGCCCAAGGAGATTCGCTGACCCGAGCTGAGTAGTCGATGCTCTCACCGCCGAGCTCGCGCACCAGGATGTGCTGCATTTCCAGCCGCACTGCGGTGGTGTAACGATCGCGGGGCAGGTACACCAGGCAGGACACGAAGTGCGCCAGCTGATCCGCGCGCAGGAACAGCAGGGTGCGGCGCCGCGACCCGAGGTCCACCACTGCCAGCGCCATGTCCAGCAGCTGCTTGGAGCTCAACGCGAACAGTTCGGGACGGGGGATGGTTTGGACGATGTCACGCAGCAGCTGACCGGGGTGACTGGGGTCGCGCCGAGCCATGGCCAGCGCCTCTTCGATGCGTCGCGAGATCAACGGGATATCCAGCACATTGGCGTTCATCGCAGCCACGGTGAACAGGCCGACAAAACGGTGCTCGACGACTCGGGCGCCGGTCTCGCGGACGACGACGATGTACGGATTGGCGCCATAGCGCACGTAGCTCGGCATTGTGGCCTGCGCCAGCACCATCAGATCATCGGCGGCGGTCAGCGGCGGAAGCACATCCTCACGCAGCTTGAGCACACCGAGCCGGCTGGCTGAATCAACCGAGGCCTGCCCGTCGCTGATCGCGCACTGCTGGTACCCCAGCAGCACGAAGTGGCCGTCGGACAGCCAGCGCAGCAGTGCGGCGACATCCCTGCGGTCGGCGTTGGGGAACCGGCCGTCGACATCGGTGGCCACATCGTTGGCCAGGGCATGCAGCGCGGCGCCCATCGCCGCGTGGTCCAGCCCGATCTGGCGGGCCTCGGCGAGGACGCCGGGCAGCAACCCGACCATCTCGGTGAGCGCCGAACTGTCGGCCGCCCCGATCACCGGGACGAGGATCCAGCACTCGTCGACGCCGTCGCCTCCGGTGGCCTCGGCCGCGGGTTGGAAGTCCAGCAGTGCGCCATCGGCGTCGCGGCGGACCCGGAAGACGGGGTTCATGATGGCCGGGTAGGCGATGCCGTGCCGGTGCAGCAGCACGGTCACCGAGTCCACCAGCATCGCCGCCTGCTCGGTCACGATCTGCAGGGCCGGCCCCGAGTCGGCGTCGCCCGGATATACCTCGACCTTGGTCTCCCCGGGGGCCCGGCGGCTGCCCAGTTGATAGTGAGCAGCCACTGCAGCATCGGAGACCAGACGCTCGGCGACGCCGCCGGTCTGCGGACCGGTGGCGGTGATTCCGGGTGCGTCGGCCGCGGGAGCCCGATAAGTGGACAGGAATGCCAGCGCAAGTCGGTGGATCTCGTCCGCCGACGACTGCCGGTGGTTCTGCTCGCTGCTTCCCTGCCCTGGGAGGGCTCCCGGCTCGGCCGTCATACGGATCACTCCTGACTCACGCCCACACACCGGCATCGGTGCGTAGGTGCGACATTAGTAGCGTCACCGAGTCCGCAGCGCCCTTTAACCTGTCACGGGTCAGTCGCGGGTCAGTCTCCGGTGGGTCACCCGGTGTGGACGCGCGGCCTCGGCACCGAGACGCTGAATCTTGTTCTCCTCATAGGCGCCGAAGTTGCCCTCGAACCAGAACCACTTGGCCTCGTTGTCGTCGTCCCCCTCCCACGCCAGAATGTGCGTGCAGGTGCGGTCCAGGAACCAGCGGTCGTGGCTGATCACCACGGCGCAGCCCGGGAACTTCTCAAGCGCATTCTCCAGCGAGGACAGCGTCTCGACGTCGAGGTCGTTGGTCGGCTCGTCGAGCAGGATCAGGTTGCCACCCTCTTTGAGGGTCAGGGCGAGGTTGAGTCGGTTGCGCTCACCGCCGGACAGCACGCCCGCGGGCTTCTGCTGATCCGGTCCCTTGAACCCGAACGCCGACACGTAGGCACGCGACGGAATCTCGTTCTGGCCGACCTCGATGTAGTCCAGACCGTCGGAGACGACCTCCCAGACGTTCTTCTTCGGGTCGATGCCGGCACGGCTCTGGTCGACGTAGCTCAACTTGACGGTCTCGCCGACCTTGACCTCGCCGCTGTCGGGCTGTTCGAGGCCGACGATGGTCTTGAACAGCGTGGTCTTGCCGACGCCGTTGGGGCCGATCACGCCGACGATGCCGTTGCGCGGCAGGGTGAACGACAGGTCCTTGATCAGCGGGCGGCCATCGAAGCCCTTGTCGAGGTGACTCACCTCGACAACGAGGTTGCCCAGCCGCGGCGGTGCCGGGATCTGGATCTCCTCGAAGTCGAGCTTGCGGGTCTTCTCCGCCTCGGCCGCCATCTCCTCGTAGCGGTCCAGACGTGCCTTGTTCTTCGCCTGCCGGGCCTTGGCACCCGAACGCACCCAGGCCAGTTCGTCCTTCAGCCGGCGTTGCAGCTTCTGGTCCTTCTTGCCCTGCACCTCGAGGCGCTCGGCCTTCTTCTCCAGGTAGGTGGAGTAGTTGCCCTCGTAGGGGTAGGCGCGGCCACGGTCGAGCTCCAGGATCCACTCAGCGACGTTGTCGAGGAAGTAGCGATCGTGGGTGACGGCGAGGATCGCACCCTTGTAGTCGGCGAGGTGCTGTTCGAGCCACAACACGCTTTCGGCGTCGAGGTGGTTGGTGGGCTCGTCGAGCAGCAGCAGGTCCGGCTTGGACAGCAGCAGCTTGCACAGTGCGACGCGGCGCTTCTCACCACCGGACAGGTGAGTGACGGGCTCGTCGGGCGGCGGGCAGCGCAGCGCATCCATCGCCTGCTCCAGCTGGGAGTCGATATCCCAGGCGTCGGCGGCGTCCAGCTCCTCCTGGAGCTGGCCCATCTCTTCCATGAGCTCATCGGTGTAGTCGGTGGCCATCAGCTCGGCGACCTCGTTGTACCGGTTGAGCTTGGCCTTGACGGCGACGCCGTCCTCGACGTTCTCCCGGACAGTCTTGGTCTCGTCGAGTACCGGCTCCTGCATCAGGATGCCGACCGTCGCGCCGGGTTGGAGGAAGGCGTCGCCGTTGTTGGGCTGGTCGATGCCGGCCATGATCTTCAGAACGCTCGACTTACCGGCCCCGTTGGGGCCGACGACGCCGATCTTGGCTCCTGGAAGGAAATTCAGGAAGACGTCGTCAAGGATGACCTTGTCGCCGTGCGCCTTACGGACCTTGCGCATCGTATAGATGAAATCGGCCATGCCGTGATGTGCCCTTCTGCAGATTGCGAGTCGATTCAGATCGACGGAAATGCTCGGGGACCATCCTAGGGCGTGGCCGAAATCGGCTAGGCCGACAGTGGTAGCTCACCCTCGTCCGGCCCGGATTCCAGGTCATCCGGGTCGTCGGTCCTCTCGCTGGTCCCGGACTCGGGCGCCGGGCCGGCCGCGGGCCTCGGCAACGGCGCGATCTTGGCGGTGCAGCGGGACAGGTCGGGCCCGACCGCGCTGGCCCGGACCTCGACCGAGGACCGGCGCACACCGTCCTTGTCGTCGTACTCACTCGTGTAGATGTGCCCGACCACCACCACGGCGTCGCCCTTGGTGAGCGAGGCACTCGCACCGGTGACCAGATTTCCCCAGCAGTTGACGGTCACATAGAGCGAATTGCCGTGCTCCCAGTTGCCGTCGGCGGTGCGCCGGCGCGAGTTGCTGGCCATCCGGAATTTGAACAGCTCGTCATCGCCGAACCTCCGCCGAACCGGGTCGGTGATGATGTTGCCCACAATCGTGAACGGGGTTTCGAACATTTTCTGGTTCCTTTCGCTTCATCGATTCCGGCGGCCGGTGCCGAAGCGTCGATCGCCCTACGCAGCCATTGACCGTCGGCACCCCGACAGAAGACCCGCAGCGGACCCGACGCACCCGTCGGCTGTGGATGAAACGCAGGCTGGGGATAGCCCGGACTACCACCGATGGTCAGCGCGGCGGGTTGTCGCGCCGCGCCATCTCGGCGAGCATGGCGTTGTAGGACGCCAGATCGGCGTCGTCATCGCGGTCGGCAGCCCGGTCGAGCCGCTTGGCGGTGCGTTGATCGCTGCGCCGCCACTGGATCAGCAACGCCATCATCACGATGACCAGCGGGACTTCCCCGGCCGCCCAGGCGATGCCGCCACCGAGATGCTGGTCTCCGAGCAGGTCGGTATGCCACGGCAGTTGCAGTGACCGGTAGAAGCTTTCGCCGAGCACGGTCTGCATGCCCATCATCACCACGCCGAAGAACGCGTGCAGCGGAAGTGACGCGAAGACCATCCCGATCTTGACCAGTTGCGGAACGGGCCTCGGGGTCGGGTCCACACCGATCACCACCCAGTAGAAGAGGTAGCCCGACAGCAGGAAGTGCACGTTCATCAGGATGTGCGCGGCGTGGTTGCTGACCGCGGCGTCGAAGATGCCGCCGAAGTACAGGCCGTAGAACCCGACCACGAACAGCACGGTCGCGATGATGGGCTGGGTCAGAAACTGCGACACCCGAGAATGCAGAGCTGCGAGGAGCCATTCCCGGGGGCCGGGTGGAGATCCGCGGCCCACGGCGGGGAGTGCCCGCAACGCCAGGGTGACCGGGGCGCCCAGCACCAGGAGGACGGGTACCAGCATGGACAGCAACATGTGGGCGATCATGTGCATGCTGAACATCGCCGGCATATAGCGGCCGAGCCCCGAGGACGTGGTGAACAGCAGCGCCGCGCAGCCCAACAGCCAGGCGAACGTGCGGCCCACCGGCCAGGCGTCACCGCGCCGGCGCAATCGGTACACCGCGGCCAGATACACCACGGCAGCGATGATCGCCGCCGTCCCGAACAGCAGGTCGAACCGCCAGTCGAACAACACCCGAGCCAGCGTCGGCGGCCCGGCGAAGTCGTATCCGATCGCGACCTCGGTCGCGCTGGGAATCCTCGGCTCCGGCGGCGGTGGGGTACGGCCCAGCCCGACGGCGATGCCGAACGTCACGCCGAACAGCGCAGCCTCGGTCAGCGCCAACCGGATCAGTGGTGTGCGCGCGCCGGGGTCGGTGGCCAGGGCGGTCAGGCTGACCCGGCGCTGTCGCCAACCCAGCACGCCGAGCAGGCTCAGCGCGACGGCCTTGCCGATCAGCAGCCAGCCGTAGTCGGTGCGGACCAGATCGGGCAGCTTGATCCGGACCAATGCGTTGAGTACCCCGCTGATGGCCATGGCGATGAAGCACCACAGCGCCAGTGCCGAGAAGCGTCGCGCGGCCAGCGCGGTGTCGGAGCCGTCGGCCCCGCGTCCGACACGGATGGCGTGGGCCAGGAGCGCCAGCAGTCCTCCGGCCCACAGTGCGCCCGCCACCAGGTGGATGAACAGGCTGTTGGTGGCCAGGTCGTGGGCGCCACCCGACGACGAGTGCCCGGTCAGGACCAGCGGCATCAGGGTGAGCAGGGATCCGGCCAGCAGCACCGGTGTCCACCCCCACCGCAGCACCGGCAGGCTGGCGATGGTGACGCCGGCGGCCAAGATCGCCGTCCAGCGCCAGGCGACGGAGACGTCGACGAGGCTCGCTGCCGACCACACGTCGACCGGGTCGAGGTGATCGAGCACCGGCTGTCCGGACACGTCGGAGATCGTCAACGGAACCAGCAGAGCGGCGCACACCGTCCAGACACCTGAGGCCGTCGTGCCGAGCCGAAGGGCCCGGTAACCGGCCACATCCAGCACCCCGTTGGTCTGCGGTGCCACCAGGAACGCCGCGAACAGGAAGGCCCCTACTGCGACGACGGCGGCGATCTCGCCGGCGGCCCGGACGAACGGCAGGCCGTAGGTGGTAACGGGGCCGGGGTCGGGCAGGCCGGTGGCGGTCAGCGCGTCCGCCAGTGACAACGCGCCGATGCCCGCGGCCACTGCCCCGGCCAGCACGGCCACACCGACCAGCACGGGCCAGGCCGCGCTGTTGCGCACGCTGGATGCGGCCACCCGACCGGCAGAAGTCATGGTCCCAGGGTATGGCGTGGGAGACACCGCACCCTCGTCGCCTAGCCGGATGCGCCTCGCCCAGCGCGGCGCTGCTGCTCCCGGAGGGAGAACTGCTCACGCGCGATCTCGTCGACCTTGTCCATATCCGCGATGATCCCGCGCAGTTCGTCCCGGAAGGCATCGCGACGCTCTTGCAGATTCGGCCCATTGGACAGCAGGTTCTGATCAGCCGCCACCTGCCGCGCGGTGGCGAACAGCAGCGCCGAGACCGACTCGTTGCTGCCCACCCGCCCCTGGGCGACGTACTGACGCCCGACGCCGAGCGCCCGCTTGGTCAGATCCCGCTCCCTGATCTCGGCCGGTGCATCGCGCAGCACGTCGGCGACGATCCCGTAGGCCTCGAAGAACGGCCGCAGCATCGCGCCCGCCAACATCGGCCGTTTGAGACGCAGCATCTGACAGATGTCGTCGCCTCCGCGGGAAACCTGCGCTTCCCAGCCTCCGGCCGCTCGTCCCTCTGGCGTGCGGTCGTACCACGACAGCTCTTCGGCGACGTTGTCGCGGAAGGCCGCCGAATCGGCGAAATAGAAATCGAACTTGAGCAGATCACGCAGCCGCATCGCCTGGTCCCAGAACACCTGCAGCGGGTCGTCGGCGGCGCGGGCAGCATGGGCCAGGGCCAGTTCGACGATGGAGGTCTCCTGGAAGGCGTGGATCAGTGAGTTGCGGTAGAACGCCGCTTCCAGCTCGTCCTCGGGGGCGATTCGCCACACCGGTTCGCGCCCACTGTCCACCAGCGTCACCGGGTGCCCGCCGGAGAGGGCGTCGACGGCTGAGCGCACTCCCTCGGCGGTCCGCAGCCGCAGCGCACTGTTGGTGGTCGGGGTGTTCTTGCGTTCCAGGTAGTCCAGCGAGTCCTGCAGCGTGTGGTGCAGCTGATCGAGGGTCAGCGCGACGCCACGCGCGCCCAGCAACAGCGCCGACACCAGGTTGGTGGCGTTGACCGGCGTGACCCGCAGAATCCGCCAGGCCACCTCGAACGCCATCTTCTGCATCGCCAGGCGTTTGGCGGCCTCGTCGTGGGCCATCTCGCCGCCGGGCTCACCGAGGTGCTCACGCATCGAAACCGCTTCGGGGAAGCGGACATAGATCTTGCCGTAGTTGCGTTCGCCCTGTGCCTTGATGAAGTGGTACAGCCAGCTCAGGCCCTCGGGTGTCTTCTCGCCGCCGCGAGCGTATGCGGCGTACTCGGCCGTCTCGTGCAGCTGGTCGAAGCTGATCGACACGGGCTGCAACAGGATGTCATCGCTGCGGCCGTCGAGGTAGGCGTTGGCGACGTAGGCAAGCAGTCCGAGCTTGGGCGGCAACATCTTTCCGGTCCGTGAGCGGGTGCCCTCGATGGACCAGTTCAAGTTGAACCGCTTCTCCACGATGTAGCCGACGTATTGCCGCAGCACGTACTTGTACAGCGGGTCATCGAGTTTGCGACGCAGGAAGATGACGCCCGAATGCCGGAACAACGGACCCATCAGGCCGAACGACAAGTTGATCCCGGCGAACGTGTACACCGGAGGAAGCCGGTTCTCCTGCATGGCCACCGGGACGATGACCCCGTCGAGATAGGACCGGTGCGAGAACAGCAGCACCGCCGGATGTTGCTCCAGCGCATGACGCATCGACTCGATCTCGGAGCGTTCGTAGTCGATACGCGGATCGAACCCACGGCTGAAGATGGCCCGGCCCATGGTCGGGATCAGGTCCACCGAGAAGCGGCTCCATCCCGTGGAGAGCTCATCGAGCATCTCACCGGCCTTCTCCACCGTCGCCCCGGGAATCTGTTCCAGGCCTTGCCGGAATCGTGCCGAGTCCAACATCTCGGGCTTGACCAGCCGCGGCGATTTGTACTCGGGGCCGAGCAGGCGGAGCTCCACCCGCTCGATCGCCAGTACCGCCCGGCGAAGAACGAATCGGGCGAACTCCCTGGAGTTTTCGGCGACCGTGGTCTCGCTCCACTGCTGGCGTAGTTCCGACACCTTGGCCGGTTCACCGGCCACGACCCGCGCGCGCGTCGGGTCCTTGCGCAGAATGCGTCGCTGCAGGATCTCCGGCGGGCGGTAGGTGTCGCGGCCCGAGATCAACCCGACCACCTTCAACCGGGTGGGCAGCCCGGCGGGCACCCAGAACACGCGGACCGGAACAACCAAGCGGTCCTCGTCGGCCTCCAGTTCTTCGACCAGTCGGGCCACCACCCCCGGCGCCGGTTCGTCGGTGGCCGGCAACTGCAGCACCTCGACCGTGGAGTCGGGATGATCGTGCCGCTGCGCCTTGAGCCAGTCGTTGAGCAGTTCCAGTTCGGCCGGCGAGGACACCGACGCGAGCACCAGCGCGTCGTCGGTGGTGCTGAAGCTGGCGAAATCGTCGATTCCCCCGGTCACGGTCGGCCCTTCGGGGTCGACTTGGGGGCAGCCTTTTTCGCCGGCGCCTTCTTGGCCTGCGCCTTCTTCGCTGCCGGGCGCGGAGCGGTCTTTTCAGCGGGCGGGCGGGCGTAGATGTCGAACGTGGGCAACTCGTCCTGCGGCCAGGATCTGAGGGTGTCGAGGTACATCTGGCGGACCTCGGCGATGCGGTCGGTGAGGTTGTCGACGGTCCAGTCGTCCACCGGTATCGGCGGATAGACCGCGACGTCTACTTTGCCCGGGTTGAACGTGCTGGAATCGCGAGCCGCGATCACCTCGGCGTTGCGGATCACGATGGGCACGATCGGAATGCCTGCGGCCATGGCGATGCGGAAGGGGCCCTTCTTGAACGGGCCGACCTCGGTGGTGTCCAGGCGGGTGCCCTCGGGGGCGATCAAGATCGACAAGCCTTTGCGAGCAAGCTCTTCCACCTTGTGCAGGCCTTCGACGGCCTTCTCCGGGTCGTCGCGGTCGATGAACGCCGCATCCATCACCTTCCCGAGCGGACCCATCAACGGGTTGCGTTCCAGTTCTTTCTTCCCGACCCCGGTGAAGTCCACCCCGACCAACCGGCCGGCGATCATCGGGTCGGCCTGGTTGCGGTGATTGAAGATGAACACCGCGGGGCGTTGCGCGGTCAGGTTCTCCTCGCCGAGGATGTTGAGCTCGATGCCCGTGGTGAGCATCAGCAGCTTGCTCCAGTTCGAGGTGAAGAAGTTGACCCCGGTGCGCTTGTTGCGGGTCAACAACCCGAGTCCGATCGCGCCGGCCGCCACCGTCGGGATGGTCGCCAGGCTGGCCAGCGTGCGCAGGTGCGAGACGGGACTGCTGCCGCTGCGGCTGCTGAACTTCAGCACCGGCCAGCCGCGCTTGGCGGCAACGGCGGCCAACTTGCCGGCCGGATTCGTCGGCCGCGGATTGCCCACCAGGTACATCAGCGCGACGTCCTCGTCGCCGTCGGCGTAGAAGTAGCTCTTGGCCAGGTCCACCCCGTTGGCCGCCGAGAAGTTCTGCACCGCACGGGCTTTGCCCGGACCCCAGATCACCGGGCTCATCACTTCGCCGGTGATCAGGCCGTCCTCGTCGGTCTCGAACTTGTTGCACAGCACGTTGTCGATGCCGAGAAAGCGTGCCACCGGCTCCACTTGCACCGTCAGCGCCGAGGAGCTCAGCACCACGGTGTGGCCTCGGGCCATGTGGGCACGGACCATCGCACGCATCTCCGGGTACATGCGGCCCTGCACGTGCTGGACGAACAGCCTCTCACCCAACTCGTCGAGATCGCTGAGCGAGTTGCCCCGAAGCATCCGGGCGCCCTTGCCGATCAGATCCTCGAACTCCGACCGCCCCAGCTGGTGGTTGAGCCCGGCCTGCACCATCCCGATGAACTCGCCGACACCCATCTGGCCGCGGCGCAACCGGTCTCTGGTCATGATCACCCCGGTGAATCCGGCCACCAGGGTTCCGTCCAGGTCGAAGAACGCGCCGATCTCCGGGCCTTCCGGGCTACCCTCGATCTCGGCCAGGGTGCCGGGCAGCCGCATCTGCCTGGTTCCACGGGGCGTCGGGGGCACTGAATCGTTCGAAGTCATTGTGCAGCACTCCCGTTGGTCGCCGAGGTGTCGGTGCTGAACGAAGCCGGCTCTGCCCGGCCGTCGCCGCCGAGCGCCAGCACTTCGTCGAATCCGGCCAGCAGGCACCGGGCGAACAGCTCCTCGTCGGCGATGGCAGCCCGGTCGTAGCGGGCGGTGACGGTGATGTATCCGCCCCTCGAGATCAGCACCACCATCATCGCGACCCCGGGCAGCGGGCCTATTCCATAGTGGCGCAAGATCTTTGCCCCGGCGATGAAGGTGTCCCCGGGCCAGACCGGGACATTGCTGGCCTGCACGTCGGAGTTCACCACCGAACCGGCGACGGACTCCAGCACGGCGTCGGGCAGCAGGCTCAGCACGGGAGCGATCGAGCCGACCACGTCGATGGCACGCTCCTCGCGCTTGCTCGTCATCTGCGACCGGACGGCCTTGATCCGGGTTTCCGGGTCCACGATTCCCACGGGTGCGGCGAGGTTGACGCCGGCGAAGCGATTGCCGCCGGCCGGGTCGTCGTCGGACCGCAGGTTGACCGGCACCGCCATCGGCAACGTCTCGATCGAGATGCCTTTGGCTTCGTGGTAGAGCCGCAGTGCCCCGCACAGCCCGGCCAGATAGGCGTCGTTGATCGAGCCGCCGGCGGCCTTCGCCGCCCGGTGCAGGTCGGAGAACGGAATGTCGATGGCCTCCGAGCGCGACGACAGGCTCCGGCGGCGCAACAGCGGCGACGGATGAGCGGCCGGCCCCATCACCCGGGCACCGGACATCGCGTAGCCGACCACACCGTTGACCGCGGATACCGGATCGCGCACCACCTTGGTCACCGTCCGGGCCGCTTGCCCGAGCGCGCCGAGCACACCCCCGGCAATCGATCCGGGGAGCCGGCTGATGCCCTCCCGCATCAGGTCGTTGGGCGAGAGGTCCTGCGGAATGGGCAGTGGCGCCAAGGCAGTCGGTTCGGGATCGCGTTCGAGGTCATAGATGTTGGCGAACATCTCGACCATGCCGACACCGTCGGACACCGCGTGGCTCAGGTGCAGGATGGTCGCCGCGCGCCCATCGGCCAGCCCTTCGACCAGGGTGGCATTCCACAGCGGCCGGGTGATGTCCATCGGCGACTGCAGAGCCACCTCGGCCAGATCGAACACGTCGCGCACCGTCCCCGGCGCAGGCACCCGAACCCGCCGCACGTGGTAGTCGAGGTTGAAGTCAGGATCGATGACCCAGCGCGGGGCGGCCGTGGGCAGGGTCGGCATCACCACCTTCTGACGCAACCGCAGCACCTTGCGCGACGCGTAGTCCAGACGGGCCCGGAAACGCTCCCAATCCGGTGTGGTGTCGAGAATCTCCACGCCCAGGATCCCAGAACGGGTGCGCGGGTTTGCTTCTCCCCGATGCAGCAGCTGATCGACTGCGCTCAGCTCTTGGGGCAGTCCGGCCGCGTCCAACTCCGGCACGTCGCTCATAACGTGGTCCCTCTCCCCTCCCCGGCCACCAGTGCAGCGTCCACGCTAGTCCGCCTCCGGCCCCGTGGGTCCGCTTTGCCGGTGACACGGTATGCGTGGTGTTGGGCACAGGCACGATAGAATCTGCGGGCGTTGGCCTCCGTAGCTCAGTGGATAGAGCAGCCGCCTTCTAAGCGGCTGGTCGCAGGTTCGATCCCTGCCGGGGGCGCTTTCGTGTTGTGGGACCTCGGTTGATGATTGACGTTTCCAGGCCGGGCCAGACCCAAAAAGCACTAAGGTCCTGTTTGTCCTGGTAGCCGACAGTTCGGAGACGACATGAGCAACTATCGGACGATCGTCGTCGGGACCGACGGTTCCGATTCCTCGCTGCGAGCCGTCGACCGCGCCGCCATGTTCGCCGCGAACGAGCACGCGAAGCTGATCATCGCGAGCGCCCATCAACCCGTGGCCGAAAAGGGCGGTTGGTCGCGACCACCGTCGCCCGACCATGTGGTCGACCCCCGAGCCGCCGACAGCCTCAAGAGCGAGGGCTACAAGATGCACGGGGCGGCCCCCGTCTACGAGATCCTTCAGGTCGCACGCGATCGGGCGAAAGCCGCCGGAGCCGAGGACATCGACGAGAAGGCGATCGAGGGTGCACCGGTCGATGCGCTCGTGAAGCTGGCCACCGACCGCAAGGCGGATCTGATCGTCGTCGGTGACATCGGGTTGGACTCGGTCGCCGGGCGCCTGTTGGGCTCGGTGCCTGCCACCATCGCCCGTCGAGTGGATATCGACATCCTCATCGTCCACACGGCGAACTAGGACCCACCGCTACATCGGCACCCACATCAGCCGGTCGTCATCGGCGACGATCTTGCCCGCGGTCGGTGCCGCGAAGTGGGTGCCGAACAAGATGGCCTGCTCGTCGACGACGCGTTGCAGCAGTGCGTCACGGGTCGCGGCGGCCCCGGTCGCGTCTTCGTCGGGAAGCGCCTGCACATCCGGATGCGTGATCTGGATCGGATGATGGATCACGTCGCCGCTGATCACCGCCACCTCGCCACCGGATTCGATCCGCAGCGCGACATGCCCCGGCGTGTGACCGGGGGTCGACAGCAGCCCGATCTCGTCGGTGATCGTGTGGTCCACCTCGACCAACCGCAGGACATCATGTGAGACAAGCGGTTCGACGGTCTCATCGGCGGCGCGGTTGGGTGCCGAGGACTGCCGCCAGGAGGAGTATTCGTCGGCGGTGAGTAGATATGTCGCATTGGGATAGGTGGGCAGCCAAACGCCGTCGCGCAAGGTCGTGTTGCGCCCGGCATGGTCGAGGTGCAGGTGGGTGCAGACGACGGTGGTGACATCGTCGGGGGTGAATCCGGCCGTGGCCAGCGACTGCCGGTACTGGTCGGGGTCCATCGGAATCTGATACGGCAGATCGTGGCCTTCGCCGAAACAGCAGTCGACCACGACGAGCTCGTCACCGGATTCGACGAAGAAGGACTGGATCGCCACCAGGAGATTGCCGGAGTCGTCGACGTAATCCGGGTGCAACCAGCTCGGGAGTTCGGGCGGCAGACCGCGAAATATCCGGTCCGGCCGGGTCGGCACCACCGTCTCCAGGACGGCATGGATCGTCAATGCGCCGATGGCCCACTTCTGCATGGCTCACCTTATGAGACAAATCATTTGGATACAAGCACCCACGTGACCTCCGGACGGCCGGTCATCTGGCACACTCGACGCGTGGCGCAGCCAAACGTCCGATTCCAGCGACTTGCCGAGCAGGTCGCCGACCAGTTGCGGCGCCGAATCCTCACCGGAGAATTGCCCGACGGCAGCATCCTCCCCAAGGAGGACGAACTTCTCGTCGAATACCCGATCAGCAAGCCGTCTCTGCGCGAGGCGATGCGCATCCTCGAAGCCGAGGGCCTGTTGACGGTGCGGCGCGGAAAGCTCGGCGGTGCGGTGGTCCACCGACCCGACGCCGCAAACCTCGCCTACACAATGGGGCTGGTACTGGGCGCCGGTCAGGTCGGACTCGCCGACGTGGGTACGGCACTGCTGCAGGTCGAACCGGCATGCGCCGCACTCTGCGCCCAGCGCCCGGACCGCAAACGTACCGTCGTCCCCATTCTCCGTGAACTACATGAAGAATCGGTCCGATCGGTATCGGATCTGCTGCAGGCGACCTCGGCGAGCCGGCGGTACCACGAAGCGCTGGTGCGCCACTGTGGGAACGAGACCATGATCATCCTGGCGGGCGCCTTGGAGGCGTTGTGGTCCGCTCACGAGCAAAACTGGTCGGCCCAGGTTACGGATCACTCGACGGTGCCCGTCGAAGAACGTCGAGCAGTCCTGGAAGATCACCGGCAGGTGATCGACGCAATCGACGTGGGCGACGCGCAGCGGGCCCGCGATCTTGCCGCGGCGCATCTGGTCAACGCCCAGCAGTACCCCGGCGTCGAGGGCGTCGTCGACCCGACGATGGTGCGCACCTGGACCCAGTCCGGCCCGCGGCGACCGTGAGCTCCCAGCGACAATGCTGTGACCGTTGACACAGATTCTTATTTTCATATGATTTGGTGATGAAGGCTGGCGACGTCGCCCCCGCTGCAGACGCAGCCCACTACCGCGCGGCCGGATGGTGGTCCGACCGCACCCTCTCGCAGACCGTGCGCGAGCACGCCCTCACCCATCCCGACAAGCCGGCCTATATCGACTACCCCGCCACCACATTCACCTGGAGCGAGTTCGACTGCGCCGCATCGCTACTCGCCGCCCAGCTGGCCGGCCTGGGCATCGCCCCCGGCGACCGCATCGCGGTATGGCACGGCGACACCGCGGCCATCCACGTGTTGTTCGTGGCGATCGAGCGGTGCGGCGCCGTCGTAGTCGGGATCGGCGCCCGCGCCGGGACCCGCGAGGCCACCCAGATCCTGCAGACCACCGCACCGCGCCTACTGATCAGTGATGCGGCGCGCCAGGTGGAGGCTCGATCGGTGGCGTCGGGACTGACTCCTGAGATCAGCGCACTGGTGTTGGACGGTTTGTCCCTCGACACCGACACCCCGCCGCGACCACCGGCCGCGGGCGTCGGAGCCGACGACGTCTTCCTGATCAACTCCACCTCGGGCACCACGGGCCTTCCCAAATGCGTTGTGCACACTCAGAACCGATGGCACTACTTCCATCAGCAGGCGGTAGCCAACGGTGCCCTGACATCCGAGGACGTCTTCCTGCCGGTCATCCCCGCTCCGTTCGGGTTCGGCATCTGGACCGCCCACACCACCCCGATCTACCTCGGCGTCACCACGGTCCTGCTGGAAAAGTTCGACGCGGCGGCCGCGTGTGAGGCGATCGCCCGCCACCGGGTCAGCGTGTTGTGCTGTGTCAGTACTCAATTGATGATGATCATGGCCGACTGGGCGTCGCGTGAGCACGACCTGAGCTCGCTGCGCGTGGTGTTCACCGGAGGTGAGGCGCTGCCGTATCAGCGGGCCGCCGATTTCGAGGAGCTCACCGGCGCCACCATCCTGCAGTTCTACGGCTCCAACGAAACGGGCCTACTCAGCGGAACGACACTGCACGATTCGCGGGAGCGCAGGTTGCGTACCGCCGGACGCCTGGTACCTGAGATGACGGTCCGCCTGTTCGACGGCGATGACGACGTGACCTCGACGGGTCGTGGCCAACCGGCCTGCCGCGGACCGGCCACCAGCCTGGGTTATCTCGGCGGCGTAGACCACGACAAGCTGTACACGCCCGACGGTTGGATGCGGATGGGCGACGTCTGCGAGGTCGACGCCGAGGGCTACCTGTCGGTCACCGGTCGCACCTCGGACTTCATCGTGCGCGGCGGCAAGAACATCAGTGCGGGCGAGGTCGAGGATGCGGTGACAACACATCCCGCCGTCGCCGTTGCAGCCGCGGTGGCCATGCCCGATCCGGTCTTCGGGGAGAAGGTCTGCGTCTACATAGAGCCGGTAGCACCGGTAGCGCCCGAAAACGATGAAGCCATCGACCTGCCGGGGCTCGTCGAACACCTCCTGGCCCAGGGAATGTCGAAAGAGCTCCTTCCCGAGAAGATCATCGTGCTCGATGAGCTGCCCAGATCGTCAGGCGGGAAGATCGCCAAAGGCCAACTCCGCGAGGATATCCGGATTCGATTGGGAGACAGCTATGAGCGTCGGTGAGGTGCGCCAGGGCGGGCTGAAAGTGTGGTCGCCGTCGGTTACCCCACCGATCGGCGTCGACCTGACCGAGGAACAGGCGCTGGCCGTGGCGTTCCGGCACCTGGCGTCCATCGGCTTCGCCGAGAACATGGCCGGCCACATCACCTGGCAGCCCGAGGGCCGCACCGAGATGCTGGTCAACCCATGGGGGCTGTGGTGGCAGGAGCTCACCGCATCCGACATCTGCGTGGTCGACGAGAATGCGCACGTCGTGCGGGGCCGGTGGGACGTCACCCCGGCCATCCACATCCACACCGAACTGCACCGCATGCGTGACGACGCCCGCGTCGTCATCCACAACCATCCCTACTACGTGAGCCTCATCGCGGCATTGGGAAAGTTGCCCGACCTGGTGCACCAGACCGGGTCGCTGTTCCTCGACGACATGCGCTTCGTCGAAACCTATGACGGGGAGGTCGATTCGGCACCGCGGGCCCGTGAGCTCGCCGAGCGGATCGGCGACGCCAACCTCACCATTCTGGCCAACCACGGAGTCATCACCACGGGAGGCACCGTGGCCGAGGCCGTGTACCGGGCCGCCTCGATCGATCGGGTCTGCAAGCTGGCCTATCAGGTGATGCTCACCGGGCAGCAGCCGACCGAGATGAACCGCTCCGACATGTACGGCATGAAGGCCTCACTCATCGAGCGCGCGGCCGATGTGTACTGGGCCGGAGCGGCCCGCATGACCATCAAAGCCGACCCTGAAGTCTTGAACTAAGACCTGTCACTAGGAGATTCAGCCCATGAAGTCCATCGACGAACTCGCCGGCAATCTCGACTTCACCACCGCACAGCAGGGGGCCGAACGCACGGTGACGTTTCTGCCCGATCCGCAGCGAGCCGAACGCCTCTACACCGTAATCTCGGTCGACGATCACATCGTCGAGCCGCCGGACACCTTCACCGACCGCGTACCTCGTAAGTTCGCCGACCGCGCCCCGAAGGTCGTCGACACCGAGAACGGCGGCCAGACGTGGATGTATGACGGGCAGTCACTTCCCAACGTGGGTTTCAACGCCGTGGTCGGCCGCCCCGTGTCCGAATACGGTTTCGAGCCGGCGCGGTTCGACGAGATGCGCCGCGGGGCCTGGGACATTCATGAGCGCGTCAAGGATATGGATCTCAACGGCGTGTACGCGTCACTCAACTTCCCGTCGTTCCTGCCCGGGTTCGCCGGCCAGCGACTGCAGAAGGTGACCAAGGACCGGGACCTGGCGATGGCCGCGGTACGGGCCTGGAACGACTGGCACCTGGAAGCGTGGGCCGGATCCTATCCCGACCGGATCATCCCGTGTCAGCTGCCGTGGCTGCTCGACCCCGACGTCGGCGCCCAGATGATCTATGAGAACGCCGAACGCGGGTTCCATGCCGTGACATTCAGCGAGAACCCGGCCATGCTCGGGCTGCCGACCATCCACTCCGGGTACTGGGAGCCGATGATGGCGGCGTGCGCCGATACGGGCACGGTGGTCAACCTGCATATCGGCTCCTCGGGTTCGGCGCCGTCCACCACCGATGATGCTCCGCCGGACGTGCAGGGTGTGCTGTTCTTCGCCTACGCCATCACCGCCGCGGTCGACTGGCTGTACTCGGGCCTGCCCAGCCGGTACCCGGACCTCAAGATCTGCCTGTCCGAGGGTGGAATCGGTTGGGTGGCAGGGCTACTCGATCGGCTCGATCACATGCTCAGCTACCACGAGATGTACGGAACCTGGAAGGCGCTGGGCGAAACCCTCTCCCCCGCTGAAGTGTTCGCCAGGAACTTCTGGTTCTGTGCGGTCGAGGATCAGTCCTCGTTCGTCCAGCACGAACGGATCGGCACCGGCAACATCCTGCTCGAGGCCGATTACCCGCACTGTGACTCGACCTGGCCGCATACCCAGCGCACCATTCACGAACAGATCCAGGGCCTGCCCGCAGAGGTGATCCGGAAGATCACCTGGGAGAACGCATCCCAGCTCTATCAACATCCGGTGCCGCTGGCTGTGCAGAACGATCCGAATGCCTTCTGAGCGATGACCTCGCCGCTGCGGATTGCCGTCCTCGACGATTACCAGGGAATCGCCGACACCGTCGACTGGTCACCGATTCCCCGATCTGCCCAGGTCACCTCATTGCGCGACCACATCGCACCCGGTCCAGCACTGGTCGAGAGGCTGGCGGGGCACGAGGTCGTGGTCGCGATGCGCGAACGTACGCCTGTCGATGCGACGTTGCTCGCCCAACTGCCTGCCCTGAAACTGCTCGTGACGACCGGACCCTTCAATGCCGCCATCGACGTCGCCGCGGCACATAGGCTCGGAATCACCGTGTCGGGCACCGGCGGCGCCATCACCCCCACCGTCGAACACACCTGGGCGCTGATCCTCGGACTGCAGCGCCACCTGGTCATCGAGGATCAGCGCATCCGCACCGGGCTGTGGCAGAGCACCGTCGGCGGCGACCTGCACGGGGCGACCCTGGGCCTGGTCGGGGTGGGCCGGATCGGGAGCCGGGTGGCCGCGATCGGCACGGCGTTCGGCATGAACGTCATCGCGTGGAGCCCCAATCTCACCGACGAGCGGGCCGCCAAAGCCGGTGTCACACGGGTGGATCGGGATACCCTGTTCGCCGATGCCGACGTGGTGTCGCTGCACATGGTTCTCGCCGAGGCGACCCGCGGCCTGATAGGCCACGCCGAACTCGACGCGATGAAGCCGTCGGCGATCCTGGTGAACACCTCGCGCGGTGGCCTCATCGACGAGACCGCGCTGATCGAGGCGCTGCGCGACAACCGGATTCGCGGTGCGGCCCTCGATGTCTACCTGCAGGAGCCTTTGCCCCCGGGACACCCGGTGGCTGCCCTGCCCAACACGCTGCTGACCCCGCACCTCGGCTACGTCACCGAGGGTGTCATGACGATCTTCTACCGCGATATCGTCGAGGACATCGCCGCCTACTGCTCAGGGTCCCCGCTGCGTCTGCTCACCGCGTAGCGTCGTCTCAAGTCGCCACCGGCTGATGGCGAAATCGGGAGGCGGGCGCATTCTCGGTTGTGGCGGCAAACCGGGCACCCCGTCGACCAGCATCCGGAGCAGCCGGCCGCGAAGCCCAATCTCGTTATCTGTGACCAGATCTCGGAGGCAGCGCGTGCTACCGACTGCTTCGAGGGGGGCTAAAAATTCCGTTTGGGAAGCAAATGTGAGGTATATCAAAATTCCTTAATGGAACGTGGAAGATCCACTAAGGGCCTGTTACGTTCTGCCGATCAAACGCGGTCGGATGGGGTTCCGTCGGCGTCCGCCGAACCGGAGAGGTGGATTTGCCGTGGCTGCGGTATATCGGCTTGCGAAACGTTTCTGGATTCCCCTGGTGCTCGTGGCGGCGCTGACCGTCAGCGGTCTCGCGATGAACCGGATGCACGGGATCTTCGGCACGCACATCAACACCGACCCGGGACAGTCCGCCGGTGACGACATCGTGGAGTTCAACCCAAAGCGCGTCGTCTACGAGATCGACGGCCCCAGCGGCGCCAGCGGCCATGTCAGCTACCTGGATGCCGATGCCCAACCCCACACCGAGAGTTTCAGCTCGCTGCCGTGGCGGCACGAGGTGGTCACCACCCTGCCGACGGTGTTCGCCAACGTGGTTGCCCAAGGAGATAGCGAAGTGATCACCTGCCGGATCGTCGTCAACGGCGAAGTCCGCGACCAACAGACCGTGAACCAGCATGATGCACAGGCCTTCTGCTTGGACAAGGCCGCCTGATGGGCAACCACGCGCACAACGGCACCGAACTCAAGGGCCCCGACCGCAACGGCATCGCCCGCGTCATCCGCGTCGCCTCGATCCCGATCATCCTGGCGTGGGTGGTGCTCGTCATCGTCCTGAACGCCCTCGTCCCGCAACTCGAGGTCGTCGGCCACGAGCACGCCGTCTCACTGTCACCGCAGGACGCGCCGGCACTGGTGGCGATGAAGAAGATCGGCGAGCGCTTCGATCAATTCGACTCGGACACGATCGCGATGGTGGTGCTGGAGGGCGACGAGCCCCTGGGCACCGAAGCCCATCACTATTACGATGAGTTGGTCCGCACGCTGCAGGCCGACACCGAACACGTCCAGCACGTGCAGAACTACTGGGGCGACCTGATCACCGCAGCGGGCTCCCAGAGCACCGACGGCAAGGCCGCCTATGTTCAGGTCAACCTCGCGGGCAACCAGGGCGAGACGCTGGCCAACGAATCGGTTGCCGCAGTCCGCAAGATCATCGACGACTCGCACCCGCCCGCGGGCGTGAAAGCCTATGTCACCGGCCAAGGTCCGCTCACCACGGATATGAACGAAGCCGGCGACAAGAGCATGATCACGATCACCTTCGTCACGATCGCCGTGATCGCGGTGATGCTGATCGTCGTTTACCGGTCGCTCGCGACGATGTTGCTGATGCTCATCGTGGTGCTTCTGGAGATGTCGGCGGCGCGGGGTGTGGTGGCCGCTATCGGCAACGCCGGCCTGCTCGGCTTGTCGACGTTCTCAGTGAGCCTGTTGACCTCGTTGGCCATCGCGGCCGGAACCGACTATGCCATCTTCCTGGTCGGCCGATATCAGGAGGCGCGGCAGAAGGGTCAGGAACGAGAAGACGCCTACTACACCGCATTTCATGGCGTCGGGCACGTCATCCTCGGCTCCGGTCTCACAGTTGCCGGCGCCATGCTCTGCCTGCATTTCACCCGGTTGAACTACTTCAGTTCGATGGGTGTGCCGAGTGCCATCGGCATGTCCGTCGTGGTGCTCGCCTCACTCACACTTGCGCCGGCGATGCTGGTGGTCGGCAGTCGGTTCGGCCTACTCGATGCCAAGCGCGAGATCCGTTCGCGCGGTTGGCGCCGGCTCGGCACCTCGGTGGTGCGCTGGCCGGTTCCGATTCTCGCCGCGGCCATCGCGTTCGCGCTCATCGGCCTGCTGGCCCTGCCCGGCTACCAGACCTCGTACAACGAGCGGCTCTACATCCCCAAGGATCTGCCGTCCAACGTCGGATATGCAGCCGCCGAACGACATTTCACGTCCGCTCGGATGAATCCCGATCTGCTGCTCGTGGATGCGGGACGGGATCTGCGCAACCCGGCCGACATGATCGTGCTGGACAAGATCGCCAGGGAACTGATCCGGGTGCCCGGCATCGCCCGCGTACAGAGCATCACCCGCCCGCTGGGCCGCCCCATCGCGCACAGCTCGGTGCCCTTCCAGGTGAGTATGCAATCGGTGTCGATGACCGAGAACCTGCAGTTCCTGCGGGAGCGAATGGGCGACATGAATACGCTCACCGACGATCTCGGCCGGATGATCACGATCATGGAGAACATGCTGGGCCTGATGAACCGGATGACCGGCATCACCCACGAGCTCACCTCAAGCATGAACGACATGCAGGCCAGCACCAACGAAATGCGGGATCACATGGCTGATTTCGATGATTTCATGCGGCCGATGCGGAACTATCTGTATTGGGAGCCGCACTGCTACGACATCCCGATGTGCCAGTCCATGCGCTCGCTGTTCGACGGGCTCGACGGCATCGACACCATGACCGAGACCCTCGCGGAATCGGTGAAGAACATGAACGAGATGGATCAGCTGATGCCGCAGTTGGTGGCGCAGCTGCCACCGTTGATCGCCATCTCGAAGTCCATGCAGGGCACGATGAAGACGATGTTCAGCACGTTCAACGGGCTGGTCGACCAGATCGCCAAGATGACCGACACGGCATCGGTGATGGGCCAGGCGTTCGACGACGCCCGTAACGACGACTCGTTCTACCTGCCGCCGGAGGCCTTTGACAACCCCGACTTCAAACGCGGGCTGGACCTGATGGTCTCGCCGGACGGTCAGGCCGCTCAGTTCATCATCACCCACGACGTGGATCCGGCTACCTCCGAAGGTATTTCGCACGTCGACCCGCTCCTGAAGACGGCCCGCGAGGCGATCAAGACGACGCCGCTCGCCGACGCCAAGATCTACCTCGGCGGCACCGCGGCCACGTACAAGGACATCCAGGTCGGCGCCCAGTGGGATCTGCTGATCTCGGCCTGCGGCGCGATCACATTGATCTTCATCGTGATGCTGTTGATCACCCGTGCCCTGATCGCGTCTTTCGTCATCGTCGGCACCGTGATCCTCTCCCTGGCAGCATCGTTCGGCCTGTCGGTCCTGGTGTGGCAGTACCTGCTGGGAATCGATCTGCACTGGATGACGCTTGCGTTCTCGGTCATCATCCTGCTGGCGGTCGGATCGGACTACAACCTGCTGGTGGTCTCGCGGATGAAGGAAGAGGTCAGCGCGGGCATCAACACCGGCATCATCCGGGCCATGGGCGCCACCGGCGGCGTGGTCACCGCAGCCGGCCTCGTCTTCGCGTTCACGATGGCCTCCATGGCCACGAGTGACCTGATCGCGATCGGCCAGGGCGGCACGACCATCGGCCTGGGTCTGCTGTTCGACACCCTCGTCGTGCGTTCGCTGATGACTCCCACGATCGCCGCGATCCTGGGCCGGTGGTTCTGGTGGCCGCTGCCGATCCGGCAACGTCCGGCACGCAACCTGTCGGACCGGACAGCGCCGATACCGGTAGCAAGACCCTCGTGACATCCGTCGATACCATCGACGGATGACCACAGGCGAGCTCTCGGGCACTCAGGCGCGCACCCGCGGGGCCATCATCGAGGCCGCCGCCGCCGTCCTGGCCGACGACCGGACCGCCACCTTGCCCGATATCGCCAAGGCGGCCGGCGTCGGGCGCACCACCGTGCACCGCTACTTCCCCGACCGGGAATCCCTGATCAACGCGACGATTATCGACTCGGTACAGGTCGTGGCCGGCGCCGTGGCCGCTGCCGCGCCAGAGGACGGCTGCGCGATCGAGGCGATGCGGCGCGTCATCAACGCGATGATCTCGGTCGGTAACCGGCTGCTGTTTCTTTTCGACGACCCCACCGTTCTTCGTGGGCTGCCACCGGAGGCGGTGCCTGACAACAGCTATCTGACCAGCCTGATCGAACGCGGCCAGGCCGAAGGCGTGTTCGATCCAGAATCGAGCACACAATGGCTCGAACACGCGCTCTATGGTCTGGTGATGTGGGCCTGCCAGGACTCCAAGGACGGCCTCATGCCGCAGCACGCGGCCGCCCCTGCCGTCATCCGCACGTTCGAGCGCGGGGTGCGTTGCCGGGACTGACGCACGACCCGCCTGGCTCAGCGTCGCCAGAACAGGTGATGGGTGACCGCGCCGCCCGGGCTCGGGACCACCTCATGGTGGAAGCGGTCGTTCAGCTCGTCCGGTGACTCCCAGAGGCGCGAACCACTGCCCAGCTCGGCCGGGGCCACCGCCACATGCAGGGTGTCGACCAGACCGGCGTCCAGGAACTCCCGGATGGTGCTCGCTCCCCCGCCCAACCGCACATCCTTGCCCTGCGCAGCGGCCCGGGCCTGTTCGAGCACAGTTGCCGGATCGGCGTCGACGAAATGGAAGGTCGTGTCGGACAGGGTGAACGACGGCCGCTCATGATGGGTCATGACAAACACCGGGGTGTGGAACGGCGGTTCCTCACCCCACCAGCCCTGCCAGTCGGCGTGATCCTGCCACGGGCCGCGGTACGGACTGAACTTGTTGCGGCCCATGATCTCGGCACCGATGTTGTGGTGGAAGTCGCGGGTGAGGTAGTCGTCGAGTCCACGACTACCACCCGGCTCGGTGCGGTTGGGCCAGCTGGCCGTTGCGCCCACCCAGGCGAAAATCTCGCCCGGGTCGGCATGACCGAACGGACGCTCAAAACTCTGGTTCTCGCCGGCCCCGAAACCGTCGCTGGAGACGTTGAAGTTCTGGACTTTGAGCAGCTGGGTCACGCGTTTCTCCCGTTTCGTCAACAATGGATGCTGATAGGACTCGGGATGAGGGTAAAACTCATCGCGCCCGGCGTGCGCTACCGCGCCGCCTCCAGTTGACGACGGACCTCCAGTCGCCGGAGTTTTCCTGACGACGTGCGTGGCAACGACCCCGGCGACATCAGCACGACGTCGGCGGGCGTCACGCCGCACACCGACACGATTCGCCGGATTACGGCACTGCGAGTGGCGTCCTGCTCGGTGCCGATGAACTCAGCTGCCACCAGGAGCCGTGATTGCGCGGCACCGGATTCCGTACCGACAGCGACGACCGCTCCCTCACGCACGCCGTCCACCTCACCGACTACCTGCTCGATCTCCGTGGGGAAGATATTGCGTCCGGCGATCGTGATGATCTCCTTGGAGCGCCCACAGATCACCAGCGCACCGTCGACCAGATAGCCGATGTCACCCGTCGGGAACCACTCACCGCTCGTACCCGCGTCGACGGGTGCATCCCCCAGGTAGGACGTCATCATCGACGAGCCCCGGATCTCGACTTCGCCGACGGCAGCGGACTCGTCGTGCGAAGACGGGACGATGCGGATCTCCATGCCCGATACCGGACGACCCAGCAGCGCATAGCGCCGGTCCTCGTCCGCAGCGTCCGGAATGTCGATGCGCAGGCCTTCGCCCGGAGCGGGAATGGTTACCGCGCAGGTCGATTCGGCCATCCCGTAGGACGGTGTCATCGCTGCGGCGTCGAACCCGAACCTGCTCATGCCGATGGCAAAGCGATCGACACCGGCACAGTCGACGGGCTCACCCCCGTTGATCGCGATCCGCACCGCGCCGAGATCGACGTCGGATATGCGGTTCGCGAATCGACCGAGCACCGAGTAGCCGAAATTCGGTCCGGCAGTGAGGGTTGCGCCGGATTCGGACAGCCAATCGGCCCACCGCAGCGGGGCAGCCGAGAACGCGCCCGTCGGCGCCAGCCACAACGACCCGCCGGACATCGTCGATGTCAGCACCATGGCCAGGCCCATGTCGTGGTAGATCGGCAACCACGAGCACCCGACATCGTTGTGGCCCAGCGACAATCGCTGGGTGACGGCCAGAATGTTGTTCAGCACGGCTTCCGGACGTAGCACCGCAGTGCGCGGAGAACCGGTGGATCCAGCTGTGCCCTGCAGGATGGCCACGTCGGCACTGTCGGGATACCGCTGCTGGCCCGAGGTCGAGGTGCGCGCCGCATCAGCGATATCGCTCACCGTCAACGACATGCCTTCATCCCGCAGCAGCTCCAGGGTGACGCCGTAGCTGAACACCGTGGTCACACCGATTCTGCTGAACCGGGATAGCGTGGCTCGCGCCCACTCCGACGGATCGGCGCCCCGCTGGGGCCGCGGCAGGATCGGTACCCCGGCGCCCGCCAGCCACGAACCCTGAATGGCGGCAATCAGTTCCACCGTCGGCTCGCCGACCAGTCCAACCGCGCCGGGCTGGTCCCGGCTCAGAAGGTAGGCCGCGACTTGCTCGGCGATGCCGTGCACCTCGGGCCATGGGCGACGCTGCCAGGTGTCGGTGTCGCGGTCCAGAACCACCAGGTCGTGCGGTGAGCCGACCATCGCCGCCCGCAAGGCGCCGGCGAGCGGGTTCATGCCCCGCTCCTGAGGTCGATCACCGACTGCAGATCACCCACAGTACGGCAGGTGATGAGGTCTTCCTCGCTGAGCTGTACACCGAATTTCTCTTCGATCGTCACCAGGCCGACGGCGAACGAGACCGAATCCATCCCGAGGTCCTCGACGAGACGGGTATTGGCACTGAGTGATTGACATGGCAGTTCGAGATCGTCACGAAGAATCGAGACCAGCCCCTCGGACACGGCGGGCGTTGCGGGTGAATCGGTAGCGGTCATATCTGTATATCGGCGGGTCGATGAGACCCAGCCTCACCTTTCGTTTCCAGTACGGGATCGGTTGATTGCATTGGAACCGACTGTCAGCCAGTCACCTTGTCCTGCAACACTTCATCGCACGGCACATGCCCATCCCCCTTTGTCCGGCGCAGGCCGGGGTGCACCACCCATATGTGTGCGCCACGCCCGGATCCGCAGCCTCCTCAGATCAGCGAGGGTGAGACTAACCAAAACTCTCCCGATGATGGGGCTTCCCTTTCGGTACGCAGGCTGAGGCCAAATCCGACTCACAACAACCGTTGATATTCGGAGCGGTTCCAAATGCCCAGTACAACAGCGTTTCTCGCGCAGCCTTCGGGCACCGCGGGCTGCAGACCAGGACGGCCGCGCTTCGATGTGCGGAAGACGGCAGCTGCGACGCAATCGAGTCACGTCCGCGAACGCTACTGCGAAGCAGGCGGGGTGGTTGTGGTCGACTTTCTCCGTCGGCGGCTCGTCTCAGCCAATTCTGCACCGCCACAGCAACACCAGACGTGAGCTATCCCACACTCCGCGGCTCACCTGTTGATACCTGGGGTCCGACCTCATGGTCCCGGCGGTGGTCCCCAGATCGCCTGAAGCATCGCAATGGTGTCCAGCGTCTCGGCGACATCGTGCACCCGGATGACGTCGACGCCCGCCGACCACGCCGGCGCAACCACGGCCAGAGACCCAGCCAATCGGTCATCGACTGTGCGTCCAGTGATACTGCCGATGAATGATTTTCGGCTCACTCCGAGCAACACCGGGAAACCCTGATCGCAGAGCTCCGGTAGTCGGCGCAGCAACTCCAGGTTGTCCTGGGGGGATTTTCCGAATCCGATGCCCGGGTCGATCCAGACCGGCCCGGCACCGCCGGTGGCGGCCGCCTGCGCGACGCTGGTGACGTAGCACGCCACCTCACCGACCACGTCCTCGTACTCCGGGAATACTCCGGCGAGGACGGGCACCGTCTGGGAGTGCACGCTGACATATCCGACACCCAGCCGCCCTGCCAGATCGTAGAGTTTGCCCGAGACATCGTTGATGATGCCGGCGCCGGCTCGGACAGCCTCCTCGGCCACTTCACGGTTGCGCGTATCCACGGAGACCGTGCCCAGGTGTGCGAGCCCACCGACGACGGGTAGCACTCGAGCGAGTTCCTGGTCGACGGATACCGGCACAGCGCCGGGCCGGGTGGATTCTCCACCGATGTCGACCGCCCACGCCCCGGCGTCGAACATGCGTCGTCCAGCCGCAACCGCCAGTGCGCTGACATCAAATCTGCTGTCGGCCCAAAAAGAATCCGGTGTCGCGTTCAACACCCCCATGACCCGCATTTGAGTGGGCCGGAGACGCGCCGATGCTGCGCCGCGACGGTGGTAGTTCATCTGTGGTCCACTCAGGGCGCCGGTGCGGGTGACCAGTAGTCCAGCATCTCGGCGAAGGTCTCGAAAGCGGGCCGGGAAACACCGTATGGCGCCTCGAAATGCAGGCTGAGGGGGTACCCGAGGTCGGCCACTCCATCAATGACCCGCTTGTAGAGGTCAACGAGCCGTCGCCGCTTGTCGGCGGGTTCACCCGCGGCCAGGGATTTCACGAAAGCCTGCTCCTGCGCGACGGTTTCATTTCCCGGGTCTTGGATCAGCCAGTCGATGAGCCCCACGTTCGTTTCCAGCTTCGGCACAAAGCCGAATGACAGCAGGACCTCGGGCCTGTGGTCACTTTCCTGCGCGAACCGACGCAGGAAACCGACCACCGCATCTGAATAGAGCAACTGGGTCATCGCGAAGGTGGCGCCTTTGTCGCATTTGAACGAGAAACGGCCCTGCTCTGCGTCACGGGTGGGGATCAGGATCACCCCGCGGTTCTCGACGAGGCCGTCGAATTTCGACAAGGCGTCGGTCGGTGCGATGCCGGAGCCTTCGCCGTCGCTCATCGTGCGTGGCACACCCACGAAGGTCACGCCGTCAAATCCCGCTCCGCGGAGGTTGGTCAGCCGGCTGCGCAATGACGTCTCGTCGGAAAAGGAGGTGACCTGGGTGCACAGCCCACGCACCCCGGGAAGCTGGGGCGCAATGATCGACCAGTAGTCGAGGACGTCCATCTTCGATTTCATCTCGATGGGTCGGTCGTCGTCTTCGGCGATCATCGCCGGGATCATGACGTGGCCGAGGTGTTTTCCCACAGCGCTGCCCGCGGCGAGTCGCGCCACCTTCTGCGCTTCCTCCAATGCGTGGTCTGCTCCGCGATCGAGGTTGGGCGGCACCAACTCGAGCGCGACGGTGTTCAGGGACACAGGTACCTCCATAGGCGACGGCGAATCTTCCAGCCGCAGTGGGCTAAAGCGGTCATCGTGTTAAGTGATGACGAGGATCAGATCGCCGCCTTCGACCTGCGCGGTTCTCGCGACTGCGATGCGCTCCACGGTGCCGGTCTTGGGTGCGGTGATGGCCGCTTCCATCTTCATCGCCTCGATGGTGGCGATCGTCGCGCCGGCTGCCACGGTGTCGCCGGCCGCCACCCCGACGGTGACCACACCGGCGAACGGTGCCGCGACATGATCCGGGTTGTTGCGATCAGCCTTCTCTGCGGCCGGGACCTCACTGGCGATACTGCGGTCGCGCACGGTGATCGGACGCAGCTGACCGTTGAGGATGCACATCACCGTGCGCATCCCACGCTCATCGGCATCCGAGATCGCTTCCAAACCGATCAGCAGCTGGACACCCTTTTCCAACTCGACCCGGTGTTCCTCACCCCGGCGCAGGCCGTAGAAGAACTGGTTCGCGCTCAGCCGCGAGGTGTCACCGTAGGTTTCGCGGTGCGCCTCGAACTCCTTGGTCGGCGCGGGGAACAGCAACCGGTTCAACGCCGCCTGACGCTTGGGTCCCGGCGCGGCCAACAACTCCTCATCCTCAGCAGAGAGCACCTCGATCGGCCTGGCCGGACCTCGGCCTTCTAACGCCCTGGTGCGCAACGGTTCCGGCCACCCACCCGGAGGATCTCCGAGCTCACCCCGCAGGAACCCGATCACGCTGTCCGGAATGTCATAGCGCGCCGGATCTGCGGCGAACTCCTGTGCGCTGGCCCCGGTACCCACCAGAGACAACGCCAGGTCCCCGACCACCTTGCTCGACGGGGTCACCTTCACCAACCGGCCCAGCACCCGGTCGGCCGCGGAGTACGCGATCTCGATCTCCTCGAACCGATCCCCCAGCCCCAGCGCGATGGCCTGCTGCCGCAGATTGCTCAGCTGCCCACCGGGAATCTCGTGCGTGTAGACACGACCCGTGGGTGCCGGCAACCCGGACTCGAACGGCGCGTACACCTTGCGCAGCGCCTCCCAGTAGGGCTCCAGATCGCAGACCGCACCCAGCGACAACCCGGTATCGAACGACGTGTGCGCGGCCGCGGCCACGATCGAGGACAACGCCGGCTGACTCGTCGTGCCCGCCAACGGCGCGGCCGCGCCGTCCACCGCACTGGCTCCGGCCTGCCAGGCCGCCAGATACGTCGCCAACTGCCCACCCGGAGTGTCATGGGTGTGCACATGCACCGGCAGATCGAAGCGCGACCGCAGGGCACTCACCAACAGATGCGCAGAATGCGGACGCAACAACCCCGCCATGTCCTTGATCGCCAGCACATGCGCACCGGCATCGACGATCTGTTCGGCCAGCTTCAGGTAGTAGTCCAGCGTGTACAGGTTCTCGCTCGGGTCACTGAGATCCCCGGTGTAGGACATCGCCACCTCGGCGATCGCCGTACCGGTCTCGCGCACCGCATCGATCGCCGGACGCATCGACTCGACGTTGTTGAGCGCATCGAAGATCCGGAAGATATCGATGCCGGTTCGGGTCGCCTCGTCGACGAACGCCGACGTCACCAATTCCGGATACGGCGTATACCCCACCGTGTTGCGCCCCCGCAGCAGCATCTGCAGACAGATGTTGGGCACGGCTTCCCGCAGGGCGGCCAACCGCTCCCACGGATCCTCCTTCAAGAACCGAAGCGCCACATCGTATGTCGCCCCACCCCAACACTCGATGGACAACAACTGCGGCATCATCCGTGCCACATACGGGGCGACTGCCAGCAGCCCGCTCGAGCGCACCCGGGTGGCCAGCAACGACTGATGCGCATCACGAAACGTGGTGTCGGTCACGGCCACTGAGGGTGAATCCCGCAGCCAGGACGAAAAGTCCTCGGGGCCCAGTTCGATCAGTTTTTGTCGTGAGCCTGGCACCGGTGCGACAGTGAGGTTTAGACGCGGGAGCTTGTCGTGCGGATACACCGCGCAGGGTCGCTGTCCGTGGGGCTTGTTCACCGTCACGTCAGCCAAGTAGTTCAGGATGCGAGTGCCGCGGTCTGCTGGGGTGTGCGCCGTCAACAGCTCCGGGCGTTCGTCGATGAACGAGGTGGTGACCCGTCCGGCGGCGAAATCATCGTCATCCAGGACGGCCTGCAGGAAGGGAATGTTCGTCGAGACGCCGCGGATGCGGAATTCGGCCACGGCGCGACGGGCCCGGCGCACCGCCAGACCGAAGTCGCGGCCGCGGCAGGTCAGCTTCACCAGCATCGAATCGAAATGCGCCGAAACCTCGGCGCCGACATGGGTTCCGCCGTCCAGACGTACGCCCGAACCGCCGGGCGAGCGATAGCCGGTGATCCGACCGGTATCGGGACGGAAACCATTGGCCGGGTCCTCGGTGGTGATCCGGCACTGCAGGGCCGCGCCGCGAGGTGTGATCTCCTCCTGACGGAGACCCAGTTCCGCCAGTGTCTGGCCACCGGCGATACGCAACTGACTCGACACCAGGTCGACATCGGTGATCTCCTCGGTCACCGTGTGCTCCACCTGGATGCGCGGGTTCATTTCGATGAACACGTGACGCCCACGCTCGTCGAGCAGGAACTCCACCGTTCCGGCGCACGAATACCCGATCTCACGCGCGAACGCCACTGCATCGGCACAAATCCGGTCCCGCAGAACCGGATCCAAATTCGGGGCCGGTGCCAGCTCGATCACCTTCTGGTGCCGCCGCTGGACGCTGCAATCCCGCTCGTAGAGATGGATCACGTTGCCGTCGGTGTCGGCCAGGATCTGCACCTCGATATGCCGCGGATTGATGACCGCCTGCTCCAGGAACACGGTCGGGTCGCCGAATGCTGATTCGGCCTCGCGGGAGGCGGCTTCGATGGCCTCGGGCAGCGCATCCGGATGAGCAACCCGGCGCATGCCGCGGCCGCCGCCACCGGCCACGGCCTTGACGAACACTGGGAACGCCATATCCCGCGCCGCGGTGACCAACTCAGCTACCGAGGCGGATGGCTCTGAAGACGCCAGTACCGGCAGGCCCGCGGCGCGAGCCGCATCGATCGCCCGCGCCTTGTTGCCGGTCAACTCCAGCACCTGGGCCGAAGGCCCCACAAAGGTGATCCCGGCCTCCGCACACGCGGCGGCCAGCTCCGGATTCTCCGACAGAAACCCATAACCCGGATACACCGCATCAGCACCCGAATGCCGAGCCACCCGAATAATCTCGTCTACCGACAGATACGCCCGCACCGGATGACCGATCTCACCGATCTGATACGACTCGTCGGCTTTCAGGCGGTGCAACGAATTGCGATCCTCGTACGGATACACCGCCACCGTCGCAATGCCCATCTCATAAGCAGCGCGGAACGCACGGATCGCGATCTCGCCACGATTGGCGACCAGAACCTTGGAGATCACGAGAGCGCGCGCTGCGGCAGTCCGCTGTAGTCACTGAGCGGACGGATGAGTGCGTTCGACGCGGCCTGCTCCATGATGTGCGCAGTCCAGCCGGTGATCCGGCTCATCACGAAAAGCGGTGTGAAGCTGGGGATGTCGAAGCCCATCAGGTAGTAGGCCGGACCGGTCGGGAAGTCGAGGTTCGGCTTGATCTTGGTGGCCGCGAACATCGCACTTTCCAGCACGTTATAGATGTCCATCCAGCGCTGACCGTCCCGCGCCTCCGCGACGTCCTGCAAGGCAGCTTTCATCGTGGGCACCCGGGAGTCACCGTTCTTGTAGACCCGATGGCCGAATCCCATCACCTTGTCCTTGCGGGACAGCTTGCCGTGCAGCCATTCCGCAGCACGGTCGGCCGAGCCGATCTCGAGCATGTCGTGCATCACGGCCTCGTTGGCGCCGCCGTGCAGCGAGCCCTTCAAGGCGCCGATCGCGGCCGTGACCGCACTGTAGATATCGGACTGGGTCGAGGTGACCACGCGGGCGGCGAAGGTGGACGCGTTGAAGCTGTGCTCGGCGTAGAGGACCATCGACCGCTCGAAAGCGTTGACGATCACCGGGTCCGGCACCGCACCGAAACACATGTTGAGAAAGTTCTCCGAATACCCCATGTGGCTGTGCGGGGCAATCGGTTCCAGCCCGCGACGCCGGCGCATATCGGCTGCGACGATGGTGGGCAGCACCGCGAACATCCGCAACGACTTGTCGAAGTTGGCCGAGGGGCTGCTGTCGTCCTCTTCCGGATCCTCGGCGCCCAGGTAGCTGATCGCGGTACGCACCACATCCATCGGATGGCAGTTGTCCGGCAGCTTGGCCAGCAGGGACTGCATCGAGCGGTCGATGCGGCGCGAGGCCCGCTCCCGCTGGGTGAACAATGCCAGTTCCTGATCGGTCGGCAGTTCGCCGTGCCACAACAGGTAGGCCACCTGCTCGAAGCCGCAGTGGGCGGCCAGGTCCTGCACCGGGTACCCCCGGTAGGTCAGGGTGTTGGTTTCCGGCACGACCTTGGAGATGGCAGTGGTGTCGACCACCACCCCGGCCAGACCTTTGTAGATCTTCGGTGTGTCGGCGGTGCCGTTGGCAGTAATGGTCACTGCGTCGCCCCTTGCAGCGAGAAGTTGTAGATATCGGAGTCGAACTGGTTGTAATCGGTGTAGCGCAGCAGTTCGTAGAGCCGGCTGCGGTGCTGCATCTGATCCACAAGGCCGGATTGCGTTCCAGCCGATGAAATTTCGCGTAGACCGACCTCGACCGCGTGCATCGCCAGGCGCAGGGTCGTCACCGGGTAGATCACCGCGTTGTAGCCGATTTCGGACAACTGCCCCGCGGTCAGAAGTTCGGACTTGCCGAACTCGGTCATGTTGGCCAGCAGCGGCACGCCGACCGCCTCGCGGAACTGCTCGAAATCGGCTGGGGTGTGCAGCGCCTCGGTAAAGATCAGGTCTGCGCCGGCGTCGGCGTAGGCCTTGGCCCGGTCGATGGCCGCGGGAATCCCCTCGATACCCGCGGCGTCGGTGCGGGCGCAGATGATGAAGTTGGGATCTCTGCGCGCAGCAACGGCAGCCCGCAGACGCTTGACCATCTCGGAGGTCTCCACCACGGCCTTACCGTCGAGATGGCCGCACCGCTTCGGATTCACCTGGTCCTCGAGGTGCAATCCGGCCAAGCCGGCATCTTCGAGCAGCGTCACGGTGCGTGCGGCGCTCATCGGCTCGCCGAATCCGGTGTCGGCGTCGATGAACGTCGGAAGGTCGGTGGCCGAGGCGATCTGGCCGCCGCGGCCCACCACCTCGGTCAGGGTCGTCAACCCGATATCCGGCAAGCCCAGGTCGGCTGACAGGACCGCGCCCGAGACGTACACGCCGTCGAAGCCGATCTCGGCAACGAGCTTGGCCACCAGCGGAGAGAACGCACCGGGAAAGCGCAGGAGCCGACCGGACTCCAACCCGCGGCGGAACTTTCGTCGCTTCTCGGATGCCGGGGTGGCTGAGCCGAGCAACCCGCTCATCGGAAAATCCCGGAGGACACCGTGGGCGCCTTGTCCAGCACCCGCGGGTCGACGCGCACATTGAGTGCACCGAGGCCGCCGGATTTGGTCACCGAAATGTTCTCGACCGCACTCAGGAACCGTTGCTGCTCTTCGACTTCCACGACACCTTCGGCCAATTCGGCGAACTTGGCGACGTACTGCGCACGTTCGAAGGGCCGGGCACCAAGCGGGTGCGCGTCAGCGATGGCCAGCTCGTCGACGATCGTCTCGCCGCTCTTGAGCGTGATGACTGCCTTGGCACCGAACGCTTTCTCCGCCGGATCATCGGAGTGGTAGCGCCGGGTCCACTCCGGGTCCTCGACGGTGCTGATCTTGCGCCACAGTTCGATGGTGTCGGGCCGGTGGGCGCGCTCGGGAGCATAGGACCGTTCGTGATGCCAGGTGCCGTCCTGCAGTGCGACGGCGAAGATGTACATCACCGAGTGGTCCAGCGTTTCGCGGGACGCGTCGGGATCGAACTTCTGAGGATCATTGGATCCGGTGCCGATCACGACGTGGGTGTGGTGGCTGGTGTGCAGCACGATGGTGGCGATCTGGTCCAGGTCGCCGATCCGCCCACGCATCCGGCGAGCCAGGTCGATCGGGGCCTGGCTCTGGTACTCCGCCGAATGCTCCTTGGTGTAGGTGTCGAGGATGGCCCGCTTGGGTTCACCCGGAGCCGGTAGCGGCACGCGGTAGGTGTGCTCCGGTCCCGAGAGCAGCCACGCGATGACACCGTCCTCGCCCTCCCAGATCGGCGCCGGTGAACCCTCGCCGCGCATCGCGCGGTCGACGGCTTCGATCGCGACCTTGCCTGCCCAGGCCGGTGCGAAGGCTTTCCAGCTGGAGATCAGGCCCTTGCGCGATTGCCGGGTGGCGGTGGTCAGGTGCAGCGCCTGACCGATCGCGGCGTAAATGATCTCGGGATCCAGCCGCAACATGGTGCCCAACCCGGCAGCCACCGACGGTCCCAGATGGGCGACGTGGTCGATCTTGTGCTCGTGCAGGCAGATTCCCTTGACCAGGTCGACCTGTACCTCGTAGGCCGTGGCGATGCCGCGGATCAGGTCGGAACCCCCCACGCCGAGCTGTTGTGCCACCGCGACGAGCGCAGGGATGTTGTCGCCCGGATGCGAGTATTCGGCGGCCAGGAAGGTGTCGTGAAAATCCAGCTCCCGAACTGCGACGCCGTTGGCCCAGGCCGCCCACTCGGGCGAAACCGTGCCGTCGACGCCGAACACTCCTGCGCCCCGCGGTGTCTTGTGCGCCAGTGCCTGCGCGCGGGCGACCGTCACCGGCCGGCGAATCACCGACGCGGCCGAGACGGCGGCGTTGTCGATGATGCGGTTGATCACCATCGCCTCGGTCTCGGGCAGTACGGCCACCGGGTCGACGGCGATCTCGGCGATCTTCCAAGCCAGGTGTTCACTACGCGGGAAGACCTCGGCGCTGCGCCGTGTTTTGACGTCATGTTCAAGCATGTTCCGCACGGTACGCAGGTCGATTTACCAGCGGAAGTACCTGTAAATGCGTATTTTTGTGTCCTGTGTCCAGACATTTTTGCGAATGTTGTGGAAGCCGATCGGCGTAGTGTCGCCGACGGTGACGAAAACATTCGCCGGCGCCCGTCTGCGACGGCTACGCGATGAGAAAGGCCTCACGCAGGTCGCGCTGGCGCGCGCGTTGGGCCTGTCGACCAGCTACGTCAACCAACTCGAGAACGACCAGCGACCGATCACGGTCCCGGTGCTGCTGGCTCTGGCCGATCGCTTCGACCTGCCGACGCAGTACTTCACCCCCGATGCCGACGCCCGGCTGGTGTCGGACCTGCGCGAGATTCTGGTCGACAGCCCGGCCACCGCCGCGCAGATCGAGGAGCTCGTCGCCCGCATGCCCGAGGTGGGCCAAACCATGGTGACCATGCACCGCCGGTTGCACGATGCCACCGCCGAGCTGGAGGCGGTTCACGGGCGGGCCAACTTGGACGCGCAGACCGGTACGCAACAGCCGATGCCTTTCGAAGAAGTGCGCGATTTCTTCTATGACCGCCGCAACTACATCGACGCACTCGACCGGGCCGCCGAGGATCTGTTCACCCGCCATCACCTCCAGATCGGAGGTCTCGACCGACAATTGGCCGACTTGCTGTCAGGCGAGTTCGGCATCTCGGTGATCGTGGATGACGGCGATGTGCTGGGTTCCAGCGTGAAGCGGCGATACCAGCCCGAGGTCGGCACGCTCCATGTGGCGCGGTGGCTGTTGCCCGGCCAGCGCGCATTCCAGCTCGCCACCCAGATCGCACTGTTGCTGCATTCCGGGCTGATCAATTCCATCGTCGCCACGGATGACCAATTGAGCACAGAGGCAAGGGATGTCGCCCGAATCGGGCTGGCCAACTACTTCGCCGGCGCGTTACTGCTCCCCTACCGGATGTTCCTGGCCGCAGCCGAGGACCTACGCTACGACATCGACCAGCTGGCCCGACGTTTCGAGATGGGATTCGAAACGATCTGCCATCGGCTGTCGACACTGCAGCGGCCCGATGCGCGCGGCGTACCGTTCATCTTCGTCCGCACCGACAGCGCGGGAAACATCTCGAAGCGTCAGTCCGCCACAGCCTTTCACTTCTCAAGGGTAGGCGGGAACTGTCCGCTATGGGTGGTGCACCAGGCGTTCTCCCGTCCCGGGGAGTTCTCGACCCAGGTCGCTCAGATGCCGGACGGCCGGAGCTATTTCTGGATCGCGAGGACCTCGGGATCGGCACCGAGCAGGTACCTGGGGACGCCCAAGAATTTCGCCATCGGGTTGGGATGCGACCTCGCCCACGCGGACAAACTCGTCTACTCGGCGGGTATCGACCTCAGCGACCCTGAGGCCACCGTCCCCATCGGGGCGGGCTGCCGGATCTGTGACCGGCCGGCGTGCCCGCAACGGGCTTTCCCCTATGTGGGCAGACCGGTCCATGTCGACCCGCAGACCAGCAGCAATCTCCCCTACTCACCGACCGTGTGACCAGCGTTGTCGATGTTCGGGCCGCCGAGCCGAGCAGGTGTGCAATCCCCGAGGTGAATGCGGGACAATGACCCGGTGGACTGCGTGGTGGCACGAGAGGCGCTTTCGGCGCGCCTTGATGGGGAGCGTGAGCCGGTCCCCTCTGCTCGCGTCGATGAGCATGTGCGTGACTGCCAGGAGTGCGCCACCTGGTATGACCGGGCCGAAATTCAGGCCCGGCAATTGCGCGACCTGGCCAACACCGGGCTGATCGGCACGGTGAGCGGACGCCCGAACCACGGGACAGGCGCCGCGAGTGGGCTGTGGCAACGGCTGAGGCCCCACCTGCTGACCATCGCAATCCTCGTCATCGGGGTGGCCCAGGTGGGATTGGCGATCGCGCAAGCGACAGGCATCAATTTCGGGATGGTTGCCGCGCATCACGGCTCGGCCAGCGGGGCTCACCTGCTGAACGAGTCCACGGCGTGGTCGGCGGCCCTGGGAATCGCGACGATTGCGATGGCGTACCGCCGGCGAATCGCACCCGGTCTCGCCTGTGTGCTGGTGACCTACTGCGGATTCCTCTCCTATTACGTGGTGTCGGATGCACTGGCGGGGCAGGTCACCCCGGTCCGGGTCCTGAGCCACGTTCCGGTGGCGTTGGCCGCGGTCGTTGCATTGTGGGCGGCGCGCACCGAGCGCCCACATGACCCGTCGCCCAAGGCACACGGCGAGGATGACGAATCGGGCCCGGTCGCGCCGACCCGGCGGCATCTCCGCGCCGCAGATGACCCCGCCGCCTGATCCGGTGCCGAGGTTCCCGGCCCGACACCACTACGACGCGTTGTCGTAGAATCGCGGTGCCGCGACGTTGGTTTATTTCCGCGGCGGAAGGCCGGTCCGACTATGGCGCGTATGCGTATGCCCGTTGCCGCCAGTGTGCGGCGGGCACGCCTGATGTTGATTGCCACCGTCGCAGGGTGCACTGCGGTGCTGTTCCTGTGTGCATTGCAGTTGGGCGCGCAGCGGCTGGCGGCAGCGGGGATCGCTGACCCGGGAACAGTCACCAGCGCAGCTAGGTTGCTCGGGCACTGGGCCGCCACCCTGGCCGGTGCGGTGTGCGCCGGAGCACTGGTCTGGATTGTGATGACCGCGACACCGCGCGACGACGGGCGAATCGACGCGGCATCGTTTCCGGCGCATCTGCTCGTCGAACGTGTCGCCGCGATCTGGGCCTGCTGCGCCACCGCGATGATCGTCGTCTCGGCGTCCGCCGACGCGGGAATTTCCGTCGGCCGGCTCATCTCCGGTCCCGGCCTCGGCAGCGCCATCGCGGCCTCAGAGGTCGCCCGCGGGTGGTGCGTGGCGGCGATGTGCGCACTGGTGCTGGCCGTCGGCGTGCGTTTCACTCTCCGCTGGATCGGACATTGTCTGGCCCTGCTGCCGGCATTGATCGGAGTGGTGGCAGTACCGGTGACGGGCAATGCCGGGCAGGGCCCGGACCATGACATCGCCACGAGCGCGGTGCTCGTCTTCTCCGTGACGGTCGCGGTATGGGCCGGAACGAAGATCGTCTCCACTGGATTGCCGGACGTCGTGGTTCGACGCCGGGTCCAGGTGCTGCAGTTGGCCTGCGGAGCGGTCACCCTCGTCTACGGCGCCGTTCTGGCCACGCTGATGTTGGGCGGGTTGCCGATCCTGGGTTCGGCCTACGGGCGGGCCGTGGTGGTCGCCGGGGCGCTGCTGGCGCTGGTGTGGGTCGGCGACGGCGCACTTCTGCTGACCCGCCGCACCCCGTCACGGCTTGTGGACACCGTGTCTGCGGCCGCGATGATCGTCGTCACCGCCGCGGTGGCGCTCGCCGCGAGCAGTGTGCCGCCACGATTCACCGTCCACGAGTTCTCAACGTGGGACATCTTTTTGGGCTATCAGCTCGATGCACCCCCGAATGTGGTCAGCCTGATGACGGTGTGGCGGTTCGACCCGCTGATCGGGACGGCAGCCATCGTGCTCGCACTCGGCTATCTCCTCGCCGCGATTCTGCTGCGGCGACGCGGCGACCACTGGCCGGTGGGTCGCACGATCGCCTGGTCCCTGGGTTGCGCAGCGCTGTTGATCACCACGAGTTCCGGAGTGCGTGCCTACGGATCGGCGATGTTCAGCGTCCACATGGGTGAGCACATGGCGCTGAACATGTTCGTCCCGGTGCTCCTGGTACTGGGCGCACCGGTCACTCTCGCGTTGCGGGTACTGCCCGCCGCACCGAAAGGTGAGGCGCCCGGGCCCCGCGAATGGCTGGTGTGGTTCGTGCACGCCCCGGTGACGCGATTCCTGTCGCACCCGGTGACGGCGTTCCTCCTGTTCGTCGGGTCCTTGTACCTCGTCTACTTCACCCCCTTGTTCGACACCCTGATCCGGTATCACTGGGGCCACGAGTTCATGAGCGTGCATTTCCTGCTGACCGGCTACCTGTATTACTGGGGCATCATCGGCATCGACCCCGGCCCGCGGCGACTCCCCTTCCTGGGGCGGCTCGGGCTCCTGTTCGCCGTCATGCCGTTCCATGCCTTCTTCGGCATCGCCACCATGACGATGACGTCACCCCTGGGCGAGACCTTCTACCGGTCCGTCAATCTGCCCTGGTTGCAGAGCATTTCGGATGACCAACACCTGGGCGGCGCCATCGCGTGGGGTTCGAGCGAGCTGCCGGTGATCATCGTGGTGGTTGCCCTGGTGGCCCAATGGGCGCGCCAGGACCGCCGAACCGGAGCGCGGGAGGACCGCCACAGTGATCGCGGCTACGACGACGAACTCGACGCCTACAACGCGATGCTCAGCGAGCTCACCCGCAACCGCCGGTGACGCGCGTCCGGCGAGATTACCCTCAAATTGAGGTCAGGCGGTCAAATACATTGATGAGCGAGGTATCTCGATGACATCGAGACAGAACACCGCCACGGTCGAGACCGAACTGCGGGCGATCGAGCGCCGGGTATTCGAAGAGGTCTGGATCAGCGGCACGCGCTCCCGCGCCCTGGCCGCGCTTGCCGCCGCCTTGGCGGTGCTGGCCCTGACGCTGCGAGCGACCGGCGCGGCACCTGCCAGTGGTAGCGGCAACGGCCAGTGGATATCGCTGGTGGCCTTTTCGCTCTTCGCTTTCGCGGCATCGGCATCGGTATTCGCTCTGCTGCGTCGCCGATTTCGATGGTGCTGTATGGCGACGTGTGCGTCAGCACTCGCCACCGTGGTCGGCGCCGGGGCGTTCTGGTGGCATCACACCGCACATACCGCTTCCTGGATTCCGGCGGCACTGGGCACACTCACCGTTGCGGCACTGACCGTCGGCTGGCTGGGTGTGTGCCTGGCCCCGTTGGCCTCATCTCAGCCGGATATGCGCGCCGCCGGCAACTGAGCATCCCTGAACGTATTCGGTTGCACCGTACCGAAATTGCGTAACCGCAGGCTGTTCGAGACCACCAGGAAAGACGACACCGCCATCGCCGCACCGGCGATCAACGGGTTCAGCAGCCCCGCGGCGGCGATCGGGATGGCCGCGATGTTGTACCCGAAGGCCCAGATCATGTTGACCCTGATGGTCCGCATCGTGGCCCGGGCCAGGCCCAACGCCTGCGGCACCGAATCGAGGTTGTCGCGCACGAGAATGATGTCGGCCGCGCCGATGGCCACGTCGGTTCCCCGCCCGATGGCCAGGCCCAGGTCAGCACAGGCCAACGCGGGGCCGTCGTTGATCCCGTCGCCGACCATCGCCACCACCCGGCCCTGGTCGCGCAACTTCTCGATCACGCCGACCTTGTCCTCGGGCAACACCTCGGCGACCACGTCGTCGATGCCCACCGCTGCGCCGATCGCAGCGGCGGTCGCGGCATTGTCGCCCGTCAGCAGCATGGTTTTCATGCCCTCGGCGTGGAGTTGGGAGATGGCACCGGCGGCCGAGTCCTTGACGGCGTCGGCGACGCAGACGGCACCGCAGACAGTGTCGCCGGAGGCGACGAATACGACTGTCTGGCCTTGCGACTCGCCCACCCGGCGGGCAGCCGCGAGGTTGGCAGGCACCACCCGGTCCCGGGTGACCCAGGCCGGACGCCCGACGACGATGGTCACGCCGTCCACGGAACCCGCCACACCGTGGCCGGCGAACGCGTGGAAGTCCTCCACCGCGGCGACGTCACGTTCCGCGCACGCGGTGACGATCGCATGGGCCACCGGATGCTCGGACGCCGACTCAACCGCTGCCGCAAGTGCGAGGACCTCGTCCTCGCTCCATCCCTGCGCCGCGACAACCGTGATGACCTGGGGCTGCCCGGTGGTCAGGGTGCCGGTCTTGTCGAACACAACCGTGTCGACGGCGCGAATCGCCTCCAAGGCGCGGTGCCCTTTGAGGAAGATCCCCAGCTGAGCGCCGCGGCCCGATGCGACCATCATCGCGGTCGGGGTCGCGAGCCCCAGCGCGCAAGGGCAGGCGATCACCAGGACGGCCAGGGCGGCCGATACCGCTCGGTTGACGTCGCCATCGACCAGCAGCCAACCCATGGCGGTGACCGCCGCGATCACGAGCACACACGGCACGAACACCGCGGCGATACGGTCGGCCAGTCTCTGCGCATCGGCCTTCTGCGCCTGCGCCTGCTCCACCAGACGGACCATCCCGGCGAACCGGGTGTCGGGTCCGACCGCGGCAGCCTCGACGATCAGCCGGCCGTCGAGCACCACGGTGCCACCCACGACGCTCGAACCTTCCTGAGTCTGTACCGGTTTCGACTCCCCGGTCATCGCGCTGACATCGACGGCCGCCGCCCCGGACACCACAAGGCCGTCGGCGGCGATGGCTTCACCGGGACGCACGACGAAACGCTGGCCCTCTTTGAGTTCGTCGGCGGGCAGCACGAGCTCTCCGCCGTCGGCAAGCAACACCGTCACCGACTTGGCGCCGAGCGCCGCAAGCGCCCGCAGCGCTCCCCCGGCCCGCGAACGGGCCCGGGCCTCGAAGTAACGGCCCGCGAGTACGAAAACTGTTACGCCCGCCGCAACCTCGAGGTAGATCGCGTCGCTGCCGAGTAACGCCTGCCACACACCCGCAGCGTGGTAGGTCTGGTGGTCGAAGAAGATCGTGTACATCGACCACACGGTGGCCGCGGTGACACCGATGGAGATCAACGTCTCCATGGTGGAGGTTCCGTGCCGGGCATTGCGCAGCGCGCTGCGGTGGAACGGCCATGCGGCCCACGTCACGATCGGTGCAGCCAACGCGGTGAGCACCCACTGCCACCCGGTGAACCGGGTGTCAGGCACCACAGCAAACATCACCGACAGATCGGCGAGGGGGATGAACAACACAGCGGCCACGGCGAGGCGTCGGAGCAGGCTGCGGGCGTGGTCAGCATCGGGGTCGACGTCCATCGTGGAGCGCTCGACCCGCGGGGCGGCCTGATAGCCGGCCCGTTCGATGACCGCACACAGTTGCTCGACGCCGATGTCCGCGGTGGCCTCGACAGTGGCGACGCGAGTGGCGAAGTTCACTGACGCGCGCACGCCGTCGACCTTGTTGAGTTTGTTTTCCACGCGTGCAGCGCAGGCCCCACACGACATTCCTGTGACGTCCAGCGCAATGCGCTGGGCCACCTCGTTGTCGGGGACAGTTGCTGTTGTCACCACCACTCCCAATTGCTCACTCACCACATCGGTGGCCTACGTCAGCGACATACGTCACCAGATATCTAGTCGGTCCGGCCCGATGCCGAGTTCCCGGCCCTCATCGAATAATGTCGACGGTTGTGACTACCGAACGCGACCAGGACCAGGTTACGCGGCTGGCTTTCGCCGCCGGCCGCGGAGATTCTGCGGCGCTCGAGCAGTTCATCCGGGCCACCCAGACCGATGTCTGGCGAACCGTCGCGTACCTCGGCGACTCCGGGTCGGCCGACGACCTGACGCAAGAGACGTTCCTTCGCGCCATCACCGCACTGCCCCGGTTCAGCGGCCGTTCATCGGCCCGAACCTGGCTGCTGTCGATCGCTCGGCGCGTGGTCGTCGACCAGATTCGGCACAAGCAGAGCCGACCGCGCACCCACCACGGGGTAGATGTCGAACAGGTCCTCGAGAGTTACCGCCCGGTCGGCGGGTTCGAGAAGATGGTCGAGATCCGCCTCCTGTTGGACGGACTGGACCCCGACCGTCGGCATGCTCTCCTACTGACGCAGGTCCTCGGCCTGTCCTATGCGGAAGCCGCGGAGGTGTGTGGCTGCCCCGTCGGCACGATTCGTTCACGGGTGGCACGGGCCCGCGAGGACCTGATCGCGGCGGCCGAACGGGACGATCTGACCGGCTAGGTCAGTCGACTCAGCCGCCCATGTGCCCGACGGTCACCCAGCGGATGGCCCTCGCCACCAAGGAGCGTTTCTGCGGCGCGCCGTCGGCTACCGATTCCGCGTTGTCGTCGACGGCGGTGCGCTCTTCGGCGTGGTAGCCGGCCTGTTCAACGGCATCGCAGAGGTCGGCGACACTGATGTCGGGGCGGGCATCGATGGTCGCGATCTTCGTCGAGATGGCCACCGAAGCGTGTACTCCGTCGATCTTGTTGAGTGTGTTCTCGACCCGGCGCGAGCATGCACCGCAGGACATTCCGGTCACGTCGAGTCGGATCTGCCGGGTACCTGATGTCTCGGTACGGTGTGCGGTCACGTCTGTCACTGTCATCCCTCACTGTCTAACGGAGTCTGGTTGATAGGTCGTTGGGCACGGGTGTTGAGTTCCCGAATATCCGTGGGCGAGCAGGGCCCGCACCGGCGGCGGCGTCGCCACGAGCTCGCCGATAGATCGGATCCCGAGCGGGACGGCCGGGTACGCGGCCAGGTAATCCGCGTACGAGCGTCCACCGAGCTGTGAGCCCAGGCCGATCCACGCGTCGATCACCGACCAGCGCCGCGGATTGGCTTTCGCCCAATCACTTTCGTCCAGCCGGCGCTTCCATTCGTGACTGTCGACCGCTGCGGAGGCAACCGTGCCCAGCAATTCCCGGTACGCGAGCGCCTGCCCGCGCAGCACGTCGATCCCCGATCCGAGCTCCTCCGGTCCACCGAACTCCGGCAACCTGCGAAGAATGCTCTCCGCCGCAGCGCGGCCGGTCGTCACCTGCTCGATCAACTCGACGGCCGGATAGGCCTGTAGGGCATGGCAGGCATCGGCAACGGACACCAGGATGTCGGTGGACCCGCGCACCTGTTCAGGTGTCCCCAGGATCCGGGGCAAACGCACGATGGTGAAGTCGAGGTCTCGGCCGGCCCCGGCCACTGCCAGTTCCGCGAGTGCCTTGGCGGCTGCGTACGGGTACGGAGCGTGACGCGGGTCGACCACCTGTGGCGCGTCGACGTCCGCATTGACGACGTACGTCGACAGATGCACCAGTCGGGCACTCGAAGACACGCACGACTCGGCCATGCTCGCCACCAATTCCACGTTGGCCGAGCGGAGTTCGCGGTACGGAACGACGACCTTGGTGTTCCCGATGCAGTTGACGAGGGTCCCGGTGCCGGTCTCGCGGATCAGGGCCTCCACGTCGCCCGGACCGAAACCGGGGACGAGGCGTTCAATCCGCACGCCCGGTGTGTGCCGAAGCTCCGTCCAGACCCGGTTGTCGGGCGGGACTGACCTCATGGCCAGCACCAGGTCGGGACGGGGTGTGCCCGATCGGGTCAGGTCCAGAATCGCCTCGGCGAATCCGGTGCCCAGAATTCCGGAGGCGCCCACCACCAGGACGGGCGCTACGCCACGGGCGGAGGATCGCCGCGGGTTCGACACCGCACGGGCGCGCCGCGTCGACACTGCGGCGAAGTCACGTTCGATCTCGGCAGCGGTGCTGGTGTCCATCCAGGTGTCTGCGATCGACATGTCGTCCACCAGGTTCGCCGCGGTATCCGCAGAGATCAGGTCGAGAATCGAAACCTGTCGACCGAGATGCCTGCGCGTATCGGGCAGGATCCGCACGAGGTCGAGCGACCCGATGCCTTCCCGCAAGAGCGACGCCTGCGGCGTGATCGGCCTGCCGAGGCGGGCACTCCACAGGGTGGCGAGGCCGGCCGCCACCTCTCCGGTTTCGTCAGCGTGGCCTCCTGGTCCGGACGGGGCAGATGGCGGAAGCCTTGCCGGGTCGATCTTCCCGCCGGGCTTTCGTGGAATGGTTGCGACGCTGTGCACGGAGAACGACGCCACCCGAGAATCGATCAGCACGCTCCTGATACGTGCTGCCGCAGCGAGATCTTGGTCACCGTCGCGGGTCCGCTGCGTCGCGAACCAGACCCCTAGCCCACCGTTGTGAAGCTCGACGGCGACATCGACCACCGCAAGGTCCGCCCCGATGCGTCGGGTGATCTCGGCGGTGTCGACGCGCCTGCCCGAGATCTTGACGATCGCGTCCCTCCGGCCCGCGAACATCGGATACCCGGCACCGTCGATCACCACCCGGTCGGCGGTCGCAAATGCGGGGTGCTGCCGGCCGTCGGGAGTGGTGACCACTCCGAAACTGGTGCTGTCCATGCCGAGATAGCCGTCGGCCACCATCGGCCCCACTACCACGACTTCGCCGAAGGCGATCACCACCGTGTTCGGAACGAGCGGTCGTCCCAGTCGACGGCGCGCATCGTGCTCGACCACCTGCCCGCCCTCGATGATCGGCAAGTAGGTCACCACGACCGTGGCTTCTGTCGGGCCGTAGGTCGACACCAGTGAGATGTTCCCGGCGCCGGCGGTACCGATCCACTTGTCGACGGCGATGGAGCGCACCGGTTCACCGCCGATCACGACCTGCCGCAGTCCGGATTCACCGATCATCAACATTGCGTCGACGTCGTCACACCACAGCTGCCACACCGCGGTGGGCAGATCGACGATGGTGGCCCCGACCGCGACCAGATCGCTGGTAAATGCGTGCAGATCACCAGCTTTCAGAGCCGCTGAACGAACGATCGCCGCTCCGCTGCGAGCCGCACCGAAGATTTCTTCGACGCTGATATCGGAGGTCAGCGGTGCACATTGGAGGATGGTGTCGTCCGGCCCCCAGCCGTACGCCCGAGTCACCCCGGCACAGAACACCGCCAGCGAACCGTGGCTGACCTGAACGAGTTTGGGCTCCCCGGTCGACCCGGAGGTGGGCATGACGTAGGCGGTCCTGGTGGCGAGGTGCGGGTCGGTTGTCGCCTCGTCGATGCGATCCTTCACCTGACGGCGGTGGTCCTCGTCGAGGCGTTGCGGGATGGTCGCCAGGTCGACATCGACGATACGCGCTGAGATGCCGTTGCCGTACTCGCTGATCCGTTCGGCCCGCGCTCGCCGCTGATCCTTGCTGTCGCAGACGCTGTAGCCGCACCCGGCCAGGTGACACGCGAGCAGGAAATCGATGGTCGTGTCGGTGCCGTCGTCTGTGAAAACCAGTACATCACCTGGCTCGGCGTGGATCTGGAGCAACCAGGAGATCCAGCAGTCGATGTCGGGACGACGCTGACGCCATTCGTCGACGATCGCGGGTCGATCCAGAAACCACGCGGGTGGCGGCAGATCGCTGAGCACACCCGCCGGTGCAACCCGGCACGGTGTCCCGTCTTCGGCGACCTCGCACCACTCATCGACGGTCATCGCCACGGGCAGATCCCACATCGTCGCCATGGACTTCAGTGCGGTCGAGATCCGTTCCGCCACAACGGTGGTCTGCCGTAGTGCATCAGATCGGTTCCATATGTTGAGGGTGAGTGTATGTCGCCGCTCGTCGAGGATCGCTGCCACGGTCATGCCCTCGACCGGTCCGATATGCATCGTCTCCGGTGCGTCGACCAAGAATGGTGACAGCTCAGGTGCACAGGGCTCAGGCAGAAAATTGAGCGTCAAAGTTGCCGCCGAGGTGGTCCGATTGATCGCCAGATACATTCGGCGGTAGTGCTCTTCGCGCAGCCAGCGGCGCCGCACGGCTTTGACGTAACCCCGATCCAGCGTGCGCACCACGTCAGCCACCGACGCAGATGCCGGGAACTGAACGGGTTGCGCCACCGAGTTGACCAGGCACGTCGCGGCATCAAGGTCAGGGTCCCCGAAGCGGTTGTCCACCGCGTGCACCAGAAGGTTGTCGGTGGTGTGTCGAATGCTCGCGTCCACCGCCGTTGCCGCCGCCGCGACGAGCACGTTGAGCGGGATGTTCTCACGGTCAGCCACATTGAGAATCTCGCGGTAGGCCTCTCCGGAGATCACCGCGGATTCGGTGAGTACTCCCCTGACCGCCGTTGCCGGAGCGTCGGCGCCATCTCGAAGCCCACCCTCCCCGGCGGCCGCCGTGAGCTCTTGCCGCACAACATCGGTGAGTCGCTCGAGTGATTCATCGACGCGGCTCGCCTCCCGGCGGTGTGCGGTGACAACGTCAGTCAGGCCGACACGGACACAAGCACCGGCGGCCGGGCCGCCACCGGCAAGGAAGCGCCCCAGGTGGGCTTCGATGATGCCGATCGCTCCCCCATCGAGCAGGATGTGGTGCGCTTGAGCGTCGAGACGATGCACCAGGCCGTCGGCGTCGAGGTGGATGCTATAGCGCACCAGCGGTTTTGCGAGAATGCCCGATCCCCACTCGTGGGTCAGCGTCGCGCTTCCGTCACCGCCGGACACCTGCACGATGTCATCGACGTCCAGGCGGGGCACCAGGTCGGGGTATCGGCCGGCATCCGCGGGCTCCGCCAGAACACAGAGCTGAACGGGGCTGGCGACGATGGTCTTCCGCAGCGCGGTCAGGAATTCCGTCTGTGGTATCGGCTGGAACCGGTAGCGCCTCCCGATCAGGTACAGGTACGGATCCTGGTCCTGCAACACACCGTGGTAGATGTTCTGCTGTGACCGGCTCAGCGGAATACGTTGCGCATAAGGACCTTCAGACAGGTTCACCCGGCTGCCCCAACTCCCGGACCCAGCCGGCGATCGACAGGTTGTCCGCCAGACGCCGCGGGACATCCGAGTCCCGGTCGATACCGAGTTGCTTGATCAGCAGCACGAATCGAACCGAGTCCAGCCCGAGATCTCTCAGATCGGTCGCGTCGCCGTCGACGAGATCTGATTCATCGACGTACAGCACTTCCGAGAGGGCAGCGAGGACCCTGCCCCTCAGTTGGTCATCCACCGGCCGTCACGCCCAGCGACGCCCGTACGATCTTGCCGGACTGTGTTCGTGGAATCTCCTGCACGAGCCTGATAGTCGACGGTCTGGCCATCGGCTCGCACTCCCGCCGAAAGCGTGCCGCAACCGCGTGTTTGAGCTTCCGGGCTGCTGACTCATCCAGCGTCGTCGACGCGACCACGGCCAGACCCACCAGCGCACCGAACTCCTCGTCGGGGATCTCGTAGCAGGCTGCCTCCTTGACGCCGTCGACTCCCTCGGCGATCCGATCGACCTCGTCGGGCGCGATGTTGACGCCCCCGGAGATGAACATCTCTGACGACCGGCCCCTGATATAGAAGAATCCGTCGTCATGGCGGTCGAGAAGGTCGCCGGTGTTCACCCACCCGTCAACCAGAACTTCCGCAGTCCGGTCGGGGTCTCCCCAATACCCCAGCATGCTCGCCGGCGACTTGATCCACAGCGTGCCCGAGGATGCCGAACCGGAGGTGGACCGAGTCGGCGGTCCGCTGCCGTCACCATCCAGGTGAACTTCCACGCCGGGATAGGGTCGCCCGACCGCCCCGGCTTCGATCCTGGCGATCGATCCATCATCGGTGGGAAGACACAAGGCGGTGCAACCTGTTTCGCTGAGCCCGTAGACCTGCGCGGTGTGGACCCCCGCAGCCTCGACGACACTGACGTCGGAGGCGACTGCGCGGGATCCGCCATAACCCACCATGCGTAGCGACGGCGGAACCGGCTTTCCGGTGGACCGCAGTTCGGACACCAACCGGGTCAGCAGCGTAGGAACCAGGCACGTTGTCGCGACCTCGTTGACGCTGAGGATCTCGGCGATGGACGAAGTGTTCTCGCCGCCGGTGATGCACAATCCGCCCTGCATCAGGCAGTTGAGGATCCACCACAGTCCACCGATGTGCGCCGCAGGCAGTGGCGAGTACGTGGTTTCGCCGACGATCCAGTCAACCCAGCTCAACTGCTCGCGCTGCAGAATGTCGGCAACGGAGTAGAAGGTCCGGTTGGGCAGCAGTACCGCCTTCGGCGTGCCGGTAGTCCCGCTGGTGAAGATCATGGCCAGCGGGTGGTCTGCTCCACCATTGGGGATGCCGGGCAAGGGATCCGAGGCCGGATCGCCGGCGCGGTCAGCCGTTCCGGCGATGATGTTGACGTCCAAGGCAGGGATCGACCGCAGCGAGCCGAGATCCGCGGTTTGCAGTCGGCAGCCCGGCGCGATCAGAATCGCACCGGGTGAGGTGATCTCGCCGAACCGGTCAATGGTCGCCAGGGGCATCCCGCCGTCCACCATGACTGCGATGGCGCCGATCCTCGCGCAGGCCAGCACCGCCAGGTAAGTTTCGGGGCCGTTGTCGGAGACGACGAACACACGACTTCCCGAAGTGACCGATCGTGAGGCGAGATCGGCTGCCAGCCTGTCCACTTCGACCAGGAGAGCCCCGTAGCGAATCGCACTGGTGCCGTCGCAGCGACGGAGGGCGATCGCCTCAGGACGTTGTCGCGCCCGCTCAACGATGCGTTCCAGCACCGTCGCTGGTGGGGGTGTCATAGTCATGCCGCTCTCGTGCCGATGTCAGGGGATGTTGAGTGCTGCCAGCTCGACTTCGCCGGATGCGGCACCGCCGTCCTCATCCCAGAATTCGACCGCACACGGAATCTTGAGATAACGAATCGTCCGATCGACAACTTCGAAGTCTTTGCACAGCAACCGTGCCGAGAATTTCTGGGATTTGATCGGACGCCGGAACCGTGAAGCGGTGGTCTTGATCAACATGCTGGGAAGCTGGTAGTTGAAGTAGTCCTCGATCGACCAGCCCCGAAATTCGGGTATCACCTCGTTGAGGATTGCCGGCGCGAACGCACTGTAGGCGAGTTGGTTGAAGCACAGCACCCACTCGGCGGCGTTGAAGTGGCCGGTGTCCCGAATGTATGCGGGCTCTTTGATGCTGAAGTTCCCGACAGCGGCTACCGATGTCTCGGTGGCCTCGTACTCCGCGTCGAGAAGGTAGCGGCACCCTTTGTAGGAGTAGGGTTCCAACACCTTGACCAGGAGATCCTCGGGGATCGGCGCCATGTGGGCGACGTGGTGCCCGCTCGTGACCACAGACAGTGTTTCAGCGGTGCTCATGCTCATACCCCATATCCCGGTGTTGTGAGGCCGTCCAACATGGTCAGCCGATGAGTTGTCAATGTGCCTGGCGTGGTGCCGTGTTTCGCCCGGTGCATCAGAACCCGGTTGTCCCACAACACAACATCGCCGACCTCGTAGTGCTGGGTGTGAATAAAAGGCGAGGTGAAATCCGGATCGAGTTGTCCGGTGGCAGCCATGAGTTCCTGCAGCACGGCGGGGTCCAAGGCATGTCCGTGCTGATCCTCGATCTTTGTGGTGCCCGAGGCGCAGATGTAGAGAATCTCCTGCCCGGTCCTGGGGTGTCTGATCACCGTCGGCCAGGTGATCGGAGGCGTGGTCCTGGAGATCTCATCCCATACCTCGCCGATCGGCGAGTACACATCGTGCGGGCGAATCTTGATGTGGCGCCGAGGATCATGGGTGGCGAATGTGCCACGCACCGGGTCGCGCATGGTGTCGGGCAGGGACTCCCACACCTTGTTGAGGTCGATGAAGTAGGTCCCGCGGTCACTCCCGGGCACCGCCAGTGGCACCACCATCGAGAACGCGAACGGTTCGGGCATGAACATGTAGTCGATGTGCCAGAACGCACCTGTCCTCGGGACGCCGTGACCCTGCTCTGTCGAGGAGACGAAGATCTCCGGGTGGTCCTTGTGGTGGTAGATCGGTTCGTAGTACGTGACGACGTCACCGACGATGCGGCCCAGCCGGAGGAATTCCTCGGGCGTCGGATGAACATCTTTCAGAATCACCAGCTTGTTCTGATAGACGATCTCCCGGATCTCGTCCCTGGTGATGCCATCGAGATTCTTGGGGTCGATTCCCGTGACGTGCGCCCCGAGCCCCTCGCCCAACACATTCAGCGTCAACTCTTCTCCTCGTTCGGCACCGCTCAGCGCCGGTGGTGTGACTATCGAATTGGTCGAATCAAACCGCTTGAAAGTTCCTGCTATTCGCGGGTCCGATCTGAATCACCGCTCCAGGTGGCGGGAAGCATGGGGACGGATTCTCCGGCGCTGCCACGCGCATGCCGGACCATCCCGGCGGCAGATGCAGTCGTCGCGACCGGAACGGCACCAGAGAAACCGAGGGTGGTCGCCCCGTTGTCGCCCGACGACGGGGACGAAGGCCGGCCGGGGTCGGACGCATCCGCCGCCTCGGTGGCGGCCAAGAACTCGTACCGGTAGCTCCGGGCACGATCCCGTTTCCGACCGGCCTGTTTGCGACGGTTACGTGCGGTCGCGGCCGCTCTCGCCGCGGCGACGGTGGTGAGGAGATCTGCCATTCCGTCCGGGGATTTCGCGCCCGATCTCGGTCCCGATGCCACTGCGGGCGGATCCCAACCCGGCACCAGGTAACCGGCGAACGCTGACGTTGCCGAGCTGGCTGCACTGCTGGTGGTGGGCACACTGGGCCCTGAACTACTCGTCTGCGGAACTGCGCTGGACACCCCGGACGGGCCCGATGTCGCGCCGGCGTCCACGGTCGCGGTGTCGCGTTGGCCGTTGTCGACCTCGAGAGGCGCAACCGAGACACCAGGGGGTGGCAGTGTGTTCTGCAGCAGCGCGAGCGCGCTCAGGGCGCTGAGAGCACTGAGAGCGGGTGCGAAGAACGGCAGCAGCAGCAGCGAATACGAGGCGTAGTAGGGATACCAGAGCATGTCGTAGAGAACCAGCGCGATGGCGGCGAGGATGGCGGCCTCGGCCGGGTTGAATCCCAATTGCCCGAAGAACTGTTGAAACGTCTCGAGGAGTTGTTGGGGATTGCCCGCCCCCGAGATGAGCTGCGAGATCAGCCGCCAGATGTCGTTCAGCGGCTGGTCACCCGACCTTGAACTCGACGCGGTCTGCTGCTCACTGCGACCTTCCCCGCCCGGGTGCAGGATCGACGGGGCAGGCGGGGTCGACGGAACCGCCGAGTACGCGCTCGCCGCGACCGCTTGGTAGGTGCCCATCGATTCGGCCGCCTGCAACCACATCCGCACGTAATCGGCTTCATTGAGCGCGATGGGGATGGTGTTGAGGCCGAAGAAGTTGGTGGCCAGCAGAACGCCGTGGCTGACGTGGTTGGCAGCAAGTTCCACCAGGGTAGGCATGGTCGCCAGGGCGCCGCTGTACGCAGCGGCGACCGTCTCATGCTGCGCGGCGGTGACGGCGCTGTCGGCAGAGGCCTGCTCGAGCCACGCCAGGTAAGGGCCGTGGGCAGCCACATACTGCGTGGCGCTGGGCCCTTCCCAGCTGCCGACCTGTACCCCGGCCAAGATCTGGGTGAGTTCAGCTGCGACCGTGCGGTATTGCATGCTCAGCTCCTGCCACTGGGCGGCAGCAGCAAGCAGTGAGCCGGGACCAGGTCCGGCGGTCAACAACGCCGAATGCACCTCTGGAGGCACCGCCAACCACACCGGGGCAGTCACGTCGTCACCTCCTCGCCTGAACCTTGTCGTCGAACTTGTCGGCTACGACCCGCAGAAAGTTCCCGAGATGTCGCGATCATCTGTCAACCGGGGCAACGACTCTCGACACCGCAGCGCGGGCATACCGCAAAATCCGCCGGCAGGTACGGTCGGCACATGCCAGTCATCGACGCTCGTCACCTGACCGCGATCTCAGAAACCGCACTACTGACACTGCATCAGAGAGCGACCGAGGCGGTTCGGCCCGACGGCATCATCGAGGACCCGATGGCGATCACGCTGCGTGACAGCCTCGGCTACGACTACGAGCATTTCGGCCGGACCCACCAGGCCACCGCCCTGCGCGCGCTGGCATTCGACAATGCCACTCGCCGCTACTTGCAGATGCGACCGCGCGCCACTGTGGTCGCTCTGGCCGAGGGCCTGCAGACCAGCTTCTGGCGCCTGGACAACGGTGAAATAAATTGGCTCTCTGTCGATCTGGAGCCGGTCGTGCAGCTGCGTCAGGAACTGCTACCGGACTCCGACCGACTCCGCCACCTGGCGCAGTCCGCGCTGGACAGCTCCTGGATGGATCAGGTGGACCCCGCCGACGGCGTGCTCATCACTGCCGAGGGATTGTTCCAATACCTGGAGCGTGACGCGGTGTTCGATCTCATTGCCGCCTGCGCCGACAGGTTCCCCGAGGGCCAGCTGATCTTCGACAGCGTCCCACGATTCCTGAGCTGGTACTCGCAGCGGCACGGCATCAGGCTCAGCAAGGACTACACCGCGCCGCCGATGCCTTTCTCATTCACCGCCGACCGGTATCACGAGCTGCGCGCTATCCCGGGCGTTCGCGCGGTGTACGAGCTTGCGATGCCGGCCGGCCGGGGCAAGGTCCTGTCCCGCGCCGCGGCATTGGCCTACCGGTCCCGCTCGCTCGAGCGATTCCGCGCACCGACCAACGTCATCGAGTTCGGGTAGCCGAACGAACGTGCTGCACCACAGGTGACGCCGTTGGCGAACAGGTGGTCGTTGCAGGCGGGCCAGACCGCCACGGGCTGACCGTCAGCCGGCGCGCACCTTCGCGGTCGCGGCAACCAGATTCCTCAGCGACTCCCTCACTTCATCCGTGCTACGTGTCTTGAGTCCGCAATCCGGATTGACCCAGAGCCGTTCGGCGGGAACAGCCTCGAGCGCCTCGCGCAACGACGTCGCGATCTCCGCGACGCCGGGCACCCGCGGCGAGTGGATGTCGTAGACACCCGGCCCGACGCTGTTGGAGAAACCGGCGGCGTTGAGGTCACCGAGCACCTCCATGTGTGACCGGGCCGCCTCGATCGAGGTGACATCCGCGTCCAGGTCCGCGATCGCACCGATCACCTCACCGAACTCGGAGTAGCACAGGTGGGTGTGGATCTGCGTGGAATCGGCAACGCCCGACGTCGACAACCGGAATGCATCCACCGCCCAGTTCAGGTATGCCGCTTTATCTTTCGAGCGAAGCGGCAGCAACTCACGCAGTGCCGGCTCATCGACCTGGATGATCGATATGCCCGCCGACTGCAGATCGACCGTCTCGTCGCGGATCGCCAGCGCCACCTGTGCGGCGGTCTCGGCCAACGGCTGGTCGTCACGAACGAACGACCAGGCCAGGATGGTGACCGGGCCGGTCAACATGCCCTTCACCGGCTTGTCGGTCAGGGACTGCGCGTAGGTGATCCACTCCACCGTCATCGGGTTCGGCCGGGCCACGTCGCCGTACAGAATCGGCGGGCGTACGCACCGGCTGCCGTAGGACTGAACCCAGCCGTTCTGCGTGGCGAAGAACCCGTCGAGTTGCTCGGCGAAGTACTGCACCATGTCATTTCGCTCGGGCTCGCCGTGTACCAGCACATCGAGCCCTAGCTGTTCCTGCAAAGCGATGACGTCGGCGATCTCGGCCTTCATCCGCCGCTGGTACTCGGCCGCGTCGATCGTGCCGGTCCGCAGGTCGGCGCGGGCGACGCGAATGGCCGAGGTCTGCGGGTAGGACCCGATCGTGGTCGTGGGCAAGGCGGGCAGCTTCAACCGCTCCTGCTGAGCGATGCGACGCTGATCGGCCGGTCCACGCTTGGCTCCGGAGGCGACGATCGCCGAGATCCGCGCCCGGACCTGGCCGTTGTTCAGCCGCAGATCGGACGTGCGCGACGCGATGGCAGCGTTGGATGTCGCGATCTCGGCCGAGATCGCGTCTCGCCCCTGTCCTAGGCCACGCGCCAAGGCCACCACTTCGGTGACCTTCTCGAATCCGAACGCCAGCCAACTCCGCAGCGCCGCATCGATATCCGGCTCAGCGTCAAGGATGTAGGGCACATGCAGCGTCGAGCATGACGTCGACACTGCCACCGCTCCCGCGCTCCCCCGCAACGTGTCCAGCGAGCCCAGAGCCCGCTCCAGGTCGGTACGCCAGACGTTGCGGCCGTCGACCACCCCGGCAACCAGAAGCTTGTCCTTCAGCTCCGGGACCGCGGCCAGGGCAGCAGCGGAGCCGGCCACCAAATCGACACCGATAGCCTCGACCGCGGTCCGGGCCAGAGCCGGGAGCGCATCGGTCAGCTCGCCGAAGTAGGTCGCGACGAGAACGGCCGGCCGCATGGTCAGAGCGCCGAGCCGCGAGTACGTCCTCTCGGCCAGCTCGGCAGCGTTGTCGACGATGTCGGTCACCAACACCGGCTCGTCGATCTGGACCCACTCGACGCCCTTGTCGGCCAGCACTTTCAGGAGTTCAGCGTAGACATCGACGAGTTCGTCGAGCCGCGAGACGGGCGCACCCGCACCATCGACCGCCTTCGACAAGGCCAGGAACGTGACGGGTCCGATGATTACCGGCCGGGCCGGAACCCCCTGTGCGCGAGCCTCTTCCAGCTCACCCAGCACCTTGGCCGGGTTGAGCGAGAACGATGTGTCGGGGCCGAACTCCGGCACGAGGTAGTGGTAGTTGGTGTCGAACCACTTGGTCATCTCCAGGGGCGCAACTTCGTCGTTGCCGCGGGCCGCAGCGAAGTACCGGTCGAGATCATCGGCGATCCCAGTCACCCGGGTCGGCAGCGCACCGACCAGAACCGCGGTATCGAGCATCTGGTCGTAGTAGGAGAAGGTGTTGACCGGGACCGAATCCAGTCCGGCCGCGACGAGCGACTCCCAGGTGTCCCGGCGCAGCTGTGCCGCCACGGCTTCGAGTTCGGCACGGTCGATACGACCAGCCCAGTACTTCTCGACGGCGCGCTTGAGTTCACGGTTGGGGCCGATGCGGGGAGAACCCAGGATGGTTGCGGTGAACGGTACTGCGGATGTGCTCATGACGACGTCCTTCAACGTGCGGGGGATGGCCACCGCCAGGAGACGTCGAACCGAAGGCAGCCACCCGCCACGGGTGAACGGCTTTCGGCCACTGCCCATTCCGCGAGGCGATGAACCACCGGGCGCGGCGCGCCCGGTACGGCTGGCAGGTCTTCGGACTCACAGGCACGCACGGCAACCCGTGCACCTACTGGCCGTCGCTTCCCAGCCGCAGATCCCTGCGTGCCAGTGCTGATGACGGCGGTCGTTCCTGCATACCGCTGCGGGACAGTCCCGGATTCTCACCGGGTTCCCTCTCACGCCGCATCTTGATCAGCCTGCGACGCTCGATGTCGGCGTGGGCCAAGGCCCGCACCGACAAACCAGCTGCATGCTCAGACTACCTTCTGCTTGGTCACGAGCATCGGTCACCGTGGCATCGCAGCCTTGATCTGGTCCACCACATCGGCGGCCTGGGTTACCGATGAACCGGCCGGCTTACACGCCTGGATGTCCATGACGAGATTGGCGGCCACCGCCAGCGCACGCTGGCACGCCCGGGTCTGAGCCCCGTTGACACGGGTGAAGGGCAGAGTGAGCTCGGAGTCGGTCTTGGTGAGGTCGCCGCTCGTCCACTTGGGCAGCGGTTCACCGTTGAGCGTGATGTTCACGTGGTGGTTGGTGCACTTGGACCAGCGGTCGGCGGATTGGCTCACGAAGTCGGTGGCGTCCTGCGTCGACGGTAAGATCACCACCGACTGCACCAGCAGGTTGTCCCAGTTGTCATCGTCCGGCGTGCGCAGCAGCACCTGGCGCATCGCCGTCCAGCGATCCCCGTAGATGGCGGACTCGTCGACCTGCCAGGCACCCAGGCAGTTCAGGTTGGGCAACAGGTTGCGGTGATCATTCATCTCGGTGACCGGCTTACGCGCCACCATCCCGTCGGTCCCCATCACGGTATCGACCTCGTCGGTGGTGAGCAGCAGCCCCTCGAGGGCCGACTTGGGCACCTCTTTCGGCGGGTCCTGGGCTTTGTCGCCGTTGCCTGCACAGCCGGCTGCCGACAGGACGAGCATGAGTAGCGAAATCGCGAGCCGGATCACGGCATTCCTCTACTGCCGGCGCGGTTCACCGCACACATGGTGGTCAAGCCCACCGTCAGGCGTGGGTACCGGCTGCGGCGCAAGCCATTTGCGCGTTGGTGGCATCGTTGTTGAGTTGGGTGGCCGTGTCATTGAGCGATTGGCCGCCCCTGTGCAGCCCCATCTTCAGGAGCAGCTTGGTAGCACCGAAGGACCATGACCGTATCGGGTTGGCGATGTCCGGCGAGAGCCCAGGTATGCCGGCAGCGTTCATCGCCGACGCGGCAGCGTCGCGCAATGCGGTCCGCCCACTGGTATTCGTGGTGCTGATGGCCGGATCGCCGTAATCGGGACGATCCACCCCTTCAATGGAATCCGCGAAATCGCCGTAGAAGGTCGACGCCGAATCGAGAGCGTTGGCGAACGTCGAGCAGGCCGTAACCGCCGGCACTCCATGGTCATCCGTGGTCGCGACCGGCACGGGCATCGGGCCTGCCGCCGGTCCCGGAGCAGCGGCCCCGTCATCTGGTTCGGCGAATGCCGTGGGCACGGCAGCGAAACCGATGCCGAGGGCAACGATCAGCGATGCAAGCCCTCGCTCGTACACCTGAGACGACCTCATCGATTCCTCCGTCAGTCGGTAGCAGTTCGGCGCCGAGCGCCACGGTTGACATCCGCATCTCATCGACGCATCTGTATTCCCCCCGGATGCCCCTCACGGTCAGGGGTCCACATGTCCGAAAGGTGAACATGCGGCCAACCCGTTCCCACGGTGGGTCGTCCATTGATCGCCGCCCCGACGTCACCAGTCGATATGTATGAAATACAGTGCAGCACAAGCTATTTGCCAGCTAATTCACAGCTTCGCGATGCCCAGCTGGATGCAAACGTGGCGGCAGATGTTGGGGCATTGTTCACCGAACCGAAACGCGACCGGTTCATGATTCGTCGCGACAGATTCATTGGGCCCTTTCACTTCTGGCGACAACGGCGCGCCGCAGAACGACAGGGTCCAGAACCACGAGAGGCGCAAGTTCACGCATGTTCAGTCGTTTTGCCCCGCTGGCTGCAGTCTGCATGTTGACCCCTGTAGCGATTGCGCCCCTTGCATACGCGGATCCCCCGCCGCCGGACCCTGCCGCTCCCGTTGCGGCCGCCGCGCCGGCTCCGCCCCCACCGGATACCGGCGCGGTGCCGTCCTCGCCTCCCGGAGTCCTGGACACCCCCGACGGCTGGCACGTGACCGTGGCCGGCTCCAACGAGACCCTGCTGCCGGTCGCACCGCTGACCACCGCGGTGTCCTCACGCGAATACCTCGTCGGCGGCACCTTCACCGGCAAAGTCTCCGGCGGCGGCACGACCAAGCTGACCGGTGGCACGCTGGAGGCCGGCTCCCAGATCGGCTGCGGCATCATCACCGACGAAACCGAGATCAACCCAGGTATGAGTTTCACCCCGGGCATCAAGATTCCGTTCACCGGCTCCGCAGGCGATGCCAGCCTGGGTACCGGTGTCAGCTTGCAGGGCAAGGTCTATCTCAAACCGGGCACGGTCACCATCGTCCCGATCGACAAGAAGTCGTTCAAGGGCACCGGTACCCGCGTGACCATCACCGGTGTGCGGATCAAGTTCGATCAGTGTGCGGGTCAGTCGTTCATCCGCACCTACGCGACCCTGACCAGCTCGACCGATAACACCGACGACGTCGTCACCTACCTCGGCGTCACCAAGGCCGTCTGACCCCGGCGCAGAAACGACATCGACCATGATCCGCTCTGATCACCACGCCGATCCCTCGGACCCGAAACCCATGAGAGGTACAAGTTCCCGCATGTTGAATCGCTTCGCCACCTTGGCCGCTGTGTGCCTGTTGGCCCAGGTAGCGCTGGCGCCCCTCGCGTCGGCCGACCCGCCGCCGCCCGCAGATCCGGCCGTGCAGCCTGTCGATGACGGACCTCCGCCGGACAACGGGCTCGTCGCATCCGCCGAGCCGGGTGTCGTCACCACCCCCGACGGCTGGAAGCTCACGGTTTCGGCGAAAGACGAGAGCCAGCTGCCGGTCGCACCGCTGACCACCGCTGCGTCATCGCGTGAGTACATGGTGGGGGCCACGTTCACCGCCACCGTCACCGGCGGCGGATCTACCTCCCTGACCGGTGGCACGCTGGACACCGGCTACCAGATCGGCTGCGGTATCGAACTGGGACAGGTCCGCCTGATCGGGTCGATCGGTCTGAGCACCTCTGGCTCCACGCTCGCCGGAATCATCCCGACCGGTGTAAGCATGCCCATTTCGGGCACGGTGGAGGTCCACCCCAAGCCCGGCACGGTCACCAACGTTTCGGTGAACAAGAAGTCGTTCAAGGCCGCCCCGGTGCGCGTCACCCTCAAAGACGTCCACATCAAGGTCGACGGCTGCGTCGGCCAGTCCTTCCTGCGCTCGTATGCGACCCTCACCAGCTCCACCACCGACACCGACGACGTGGTCGCCTACTACGGCGTCACCAAGTCGGTCTGACGGGATGTTGTGAAGGCGAAACACGAAGGCATGAGCGAGAACTCCGACGGGACATCCACGATCAAGAACGCGATGGCCAACCTCGCCGCAGTCGGGCTGTTCGCGGTCGGCGCGGCGGTTGCCTGCTCGGCAACCGCCGCTGCCGACCCGCCACCGCCGGAGGTTCCAGGCCCACCTGCGGTCGCCGCACCGGCCCCGGAACCGCCTCCGCCGCCCGGACCTGAAGTGCCCCTGATGGGCGCACCGCTCGGCCCGAACGGGTTGTCGGTTCTGGGACAGACCGGTACCGATACGGCACCCGGCAGACTCGGTGTCCCGAACGGGGTCGACATGAGTCCAGGCGCACTTCTGGGTCAGTACGCGGCTCCGTCGGCACCAGGTGGGCCACCACCGACCGAGGCGCCCAACCTCAGAGCGTTCAACAACGGAAACTTCTTCCCGCAGAACGAGAAACCGTCGGCACCGGGGCGCGGCACCGAGGTCGGCGTCGCACCGGGCCAGGAGAACGCGGATATCTCCGGACTCGACTGGATGCGCCAGATGCACAGTCTGTACCGCAACGGGAACCTGCGGGGCGCAATGCTCGGCCAGCTCCCCAAAGAGCAACTCGGTGAACCACTTCCGGGCACCGCTCCCCCGCCCGGAACAAATATTCCGCAGGGGCTCGGTGAGAATCTTCCGGATCCGGCAGCGGCGCCTGTTCCCGCACCACCTACTCCGTAAGACATTCGGGCAGCATCCGGTAGTTCCGGATGCTGCCCGATTGCTATCGGACCCGCACCACTCCCCGATCAGCCAGACACCTGGCAACTGCCGGTGCGTGATTCCAGTAACTTTCCGTTAACCTTTCGTACACCTGGAATACACTGACCGGTAACGGTCGGGGCTACTGGTGGGAGCAGCAGCATGAGATCCGACCGCCAGGAGGATCACGATGCTGACACGAGTACGAAATTCGACTGTCGCCTGCGTGGCCGCGATCGCGCCGGCCATCGCGGTCGCGGGTGCGGCATCGGCCGTCGCGGATCCGACCCCCGGCAGTCAACGAGCCGACGAGACCATCTCGGCGCTGAATGCCGAGGGGTACAACGTGGCGGTCAACTGGGTCGGCGGCAAGAGCACGTTGTCGTTGTCGCTGTGCCGGGTCAATTCGATCCACAACCCCAACCGCGGGTCTCCGGCCCTGCCCAAGTCGGAAGTAACCGTCTACGTGGATGTGCAATGCCCGGACGAGGGCTCGAATTCGTGACACGCGCGTAATTCGCTCTGGCGAACGACAACTCCTGCGGGCCCGTCCGGCGAAATGGACTGGCAGGCACCCGATCGGCGGCCGACACGATCAACGACCTCGCTGCCAAGGGCCACTTTTCCGGGCGACGCGGCTGACGTTTCGGCGAACATTCGAGGTCACCACCCGAGGGTGATGCTCCCGGGGCGATGCGCACGGAGGTTAGGGTGACAACGTGTCCGATTCAGTGTTGGTCAGCGTCGACGATCACATCGCAGTCATCACCGTCAACGACCCGGATCGTCGCAATGCAGTGACGTTCGAGATGTCGGCGGCCCTGCGCGCCGCGGTCGAGGCCGCCGAGGCCAACCCCGACGTACACGCCGTGATCGTCACGGGTGCAGGCAAGGCGTTCTGCGCCGGCGCGGATCTGACCGCTCTCGGCGAAGCCACCGAGGACGGACTGCGCAAGATCTACGACGGGTTCCTGGCGGTGGCGGACTGCGCGCTGCCGACGATCGCCGCGGTCAACGGCGCCGCGGTGGGTGCGGGCCTGAATCTGGCGTTGGCCGCCGATGTGCGGATCGCCGGTCCGGGCGCGCTGTTCGATCCACGGTTCCAGAAGCTGGGTATCCATCCCGGCGGCGGTGCCACCTGGATGCTGCAGCGAGGCGTCGGCCCACAGGTGGCCCGGGCGGCACTGTTGTTCGGCATGCGTTTCGACGCCGAGTCCGCGGTGCGCCACGGTCTGGCCCTGTCGATCGCCGAGGACCCGGTGGAGGCCGCTCGCATGCTCGCTGCGGGCCCGGCCACCGCTCCCCGTGACGTGGTGATCGCCACGAAGGCATCGATGCGGGCCACCGCCAATCCGGGAACCCTGGACACCGACCAGCATGGGACCGCCGTTGACATCGAACTCGGTCCGCAGGCCCGCTCCATCGAATCCCCTGAGTTCGCAGCGCGTTTGGCTGCCGCCAAGCGCAAGTAGCTACAGGTCTACCAGAACCAGCTCGGGCGCCTCGAGCAGTGTGCGCAGGTCGCCCAGGAACGCGGCGGCCTGCGCGCCGTCGACGACGCGATGGTCGAAGGCACAGGTCAGCGACATGGTCGGGCGGGCCACCACCGCCCCGTCGACGACGATCGGGCGCGGTTTGATCGAGCCCATGCCCAGAATCGCCGCCTCCGGATAATTGATCACCGGCACACCCTCGTCCAGGCCGAGCGCACCGAAGTTCGACACGGTGAACGTCGATCCGCTCATCTCCGCCGGGCTGAGTGTTCCGGCCCTGGCCTGCTCCACCAGACCCGCCACCGCCTCGGTCAACTGCCGCGTCGTCATCTCGTGCGCGTCACGGACCACGGGAACCAACAGGCCGCGCGGTGCGGCCACCCCGAAGCCCAGATGTATGGCCGGATGCCGGTGAATCTGAGCGCCTTCCGCGGTTTCGAGCCACGTGGAGTTCAGCAGCGGATGCCGTCCCAGCGCCAGCACCAGTAGCCGCAGCGTGAGTACGAACGGCGTGACCGGTAACTCCGCGTCAGCAGCCCGGATTCGGTCGCGCAGCCCCAACAATGCGGTGCAGTCGACATCGATGCGTGCCTGAGCATCGGGTATTTCCTTGTGGGACAGAGACATCCGCCGTGCCATAGCCGCCTGGACACCACGGACATCGAGAATCTCCGAACTGCCCGCGGCGGCCAGCACGTCGTCACGGGTGACGATTCCCTCGGGCCCGGATCCGGGAGCAAGCGCGTCGAGGTCCACGTGCAGGTCGGCCGCCAGCTTCCGCACCGGCGGTTTCGCACGTGCCCGCGGGCTGCCCGGCGTCTGCGTGCGTCTACTGGCATCCATGCTGTCGTCGGCACCGTATCCGACCAGCACCGATCTACGCGCTGTCGCACCATTTTTCGTGGTATCGGCCGGCAGGTCTGCCGACTCACGGGCGTCGATCCGGACCAGCAGCGACCCGACGGTCAAGGTGTCCCCTGCTGCGCCGCCGAGTTCGAGCACCTGGCCGGAGAACGGGCTGGGGATCTCCACCTCGGCCTTGTTGGTCTCCACGGTGCACAGCGTCTGATTGAGCTCGACCGTGTCGCCCACCGCGACACTCCAGCTGGTGATGGTGGCGTCCTGCAGACCCTCGCCGAGATCAGGGACCAGGAACTCCCGGTTCACGGCTGTCCCAGCGCACGCTCGACGCAGTCGAGCAAACGGTCGACGCCGGGCAGCCACGTCTTCTCCAGCCGGGCCGGCGGGTACGGCGTGTCAAATCCCGTGGCGCGCAACACGGGTGCCTCGAGGTCGTAGAAACACTCCTCGGAGACCCGGGCGGCGAGTTCGGCCCCGAAACCCAGGGTCCGAGGCCCCTCGTGCATTACGACGGCACGCCCGGTGCGGCGCACCGAGGCCGCGACGGTGTCGAAGTCGAGCGGATTGAGCGAGCGCAGATCGACGACCTCGAGGCTCCAGCCCCGATCGGCGGCCAGGTCGCCGGCATTGAGCGCAGTGCCCACCAGCCCCCCATACGTGATGACCGTGACATCGGTACCGTTGCGCCGCACCGCGGCCCGGCCGATCGGCGGCGCCGGTGCGTTCATATCGACAAGCTCCCGGGCCCAGTAGCGCCGCTTGGGTTCCAGGAAGATCACCGGATCGGGGCTGCTGATCGCATACCGCAGCAGCCAGTAAGCATCCGACGGGGTCGACGGCACAACCACCTTGAGGCCGGCGGTATGGAGCCAGTACGACTCGGTGGACTCCGAGTGATGCTCGACCGCGCCGATACCGCCGAAGGACGGAATACGCACCGTCACCGGCATGTTCACGTCGCCGCGGGTGCGCATGTGGTACTTCGCCAGGTGGCTGGCGATCTGGTCGAAGGCCGGATAGCTGAATCCGTCGAACTGCAGCTCCGGAACCGGGACGAAACCGCGCATGGCCAGACCGATGGAGATACCGATGATCGCCGACTCGGCCAGCGGAGTGTCGAAGCAACGGTCTGCACCGAAGGTTTCGGCCAGCCCCTCGGTGACCCGGAAAACTCCGCCGAGGGTGGCCACGTCCTCACCGAACACCAGCACGTGCTCGTCGGCGGCCATCGCGTCGCGCAACGCCCGGTTGATGGCGGCGACCATCGTCAGTTCGGTGGCCATCGGCATGGACCCCGACGACGGGGGCATCTGGAGCGGAGTCAGGGCAGGCTCCCACGGCTCCGGCGAATCACCCTGAGCGGCAGGACGATCGATGATCTGAGTCATGCGTCTCACGCCTCCTTCGCCAGTTCGGCCAACAACTGATCGCGTTGGCGTGCCAGATCCGGGGTGATCTCGGCATACACGGTGTCGAACAGCTCAGCCGGATCGGCATCGGCGGCCCCGACGATCGCGTCGCGCAACTCGGTGCGCAGCCGGTGTGACCGCGCCCCCACCCGTTGGTCCAGACGGTCATCGAGGACACCGATGGTCTGGAGGTAGGTGCGGTAGCGCGCGATCGGATCCCGGGCCAGCCAGTCGTCGAGCTCGGCGGCCGACCGATAGCGGGTGGGATCGTCGGAGGTGGTGTGGGGGCCGATCCGGTAGGTGACGGCCTCGATCAGCGTGGGACCGCCGCCCAGACGGGCCCGTTCGGCCGCCTCGGCCATCACCGCGTAGCAGGCCAGCACGTCGTTGCCGTCGACGCGGATACCCGGCATGCCGTAGCCGGGGGCCCGGTGCGCGATCGACGGGCCGGCCTGCTGCCTGCTGACCGGCACCGAGATCGCCCACTGGTTGTTCTGCACGAAGAACACACACGGCGCCTTGAACACCGCAGCCAGGTTGAGCGCTTCGTGTGCGTCGCCCTCGCTGGTCGCGCCGTCACCGAGAAAAGCGACGGTCACCGAATCCTCGCCGAGACGTTGGGCGCCCATCGCCGCGCCGACCGCATGCAACCCTTGGGTGCCGATCGGAATCGCGATCGGGGCGACGCAGCGATTGGTGAACTCCAGGCCACCGTGCCACTTGCCCCGCCACACCGCGCCCATCTGGCCCGGGGTGATCCCGCGCAGCAGGAACGCGCCGATCTCCCGGTACTGCGGGAACAGCCAGTCGGTCTTGCGCAGGCAGGCCGTCGCCCCGATCTGCGCGGCCTCCTGGCCACGACACGAGGCGTACAACGCCAGCTCACCCTGGCGTTGCAGGTTGATGAATTCCGTGTCCAGATCGCGGGTGACGACCATGGACTCGTAAAGCCAGGACAACGTCTCGTGAGGCAGATCGCGGCTGTAGCGGGTCTCGCCGGTGGGTGACCCGTCTGCATCCACCAGACGTATCGGCTCCAGGTCGACACTCAGGGGCCCGCGAGCCGGCCCTCCAGATGGAACAGCCATACCGCCTCCTTCTCGGGTGACGGCATGTTGCGCCGCCAGACCATGAGGTGCTCAGGGCGGCGGCGGTACGCGCAAAACCCCTGGTGAGAGGCCTCCAACTAATGCCTGGGTGGGGCGCTAGTCAGACGATCCGCTCGGCCCGTCGCAGCACTGGGGCATATCGCCATTATGCGCCCGAACCGAGAAGGCCGCGGTCATCGTGGGTAACGGACCTCCAAGCGTGTCGGGTTCCGTCACCTCGCGAGGAATTCAGGGAGCCAGGGCGACGATGCGCTCGGCGCGGCGCAGCACCGGAGCGTCGACCATGAGGCCGTCGTGCTGGAAGACGCCGCGTTCTCCTGCCACCCGGTCGAGTACCGCCCGAGCCCAGGCGATCTGCTCCTCGGTCGGGGCGTAGGCCGAGCGGATGACGGCGACCTGCGTCGGATGGATCGCCACCTTGGCATCGAAACCGACCGCAACCGCATCATCGGACTCGGCCCGCAGGCCGTCGAGATCCTTGATGTCGAGGTACACCGAATCCAGCGCCAGCTTCCCGTAGGCCTTGGCCGCGAGCAGGGTCTGCGACCGCACGTGCTGGGCGACGTCGCGGTACGACCCGTCAGACCGGCGGTTGGCGGTACCGCCGGTGACGGCGAACAGATCCTCGGCGCCCCACATCACCGCGAAGGCATTGTCGGGCTGCACCAACTCGACCACGTTCAACGCCGCCAGCGGCGTCTCGATCAGCACCACGACATCCAGTGGCGCCAAAGCAGTTACCTGATCGGCATGCTCGGACTTGGCCAGCATCACGGTGGTGTAGTCGGTGGCGGCGACCGCCTTGAGGTCGAGCTCATGGTCGGCGGTGTCGCTCGGATTGACCCGCACCACCGTGCGGGCCGGGTCCAGTCGGGTGTCGATCAGGGCCTGACGGGCGGCCGGACGGTCCTTGGCCGCGCACCCGTCCTCCAGGTCGAGGATCACCACGTCGGCTGCCGCCGCGGCCTTTTCGAACCGCTCGGGGCGGTCGGCGGGACAGAACAACCAACCCGGACCCGGCGCCTGCAATGTCATTCGGAATCCCCCTCGGGACGCATCCGCATCAGAGCCTTGCGGGTGGCTGTGGCCACGACGTCTCCGCGCTGGTTGCGTCCGGTGTGCACGAACGTCACGATGCCCTCACCGGGACGGCTCTTCGATTCCCGCTTCTCGGTGACGACAGTTTCGGCGTAAAGCGTGTCACCGTGAAACATCGGTTTGGGGAAGGCGATCTCGGAGAACCCGAGGTTGCCGACGGTGGTGCCCTGGGTCATCTGGGTCACCGACAGCCCGACCAGGGTGGCCAGTGTGAACATCGAATTGACCAGACGGGCGTTGAACGGCGGCTGCTCGTCCGACCAGGCTGCGTCGAGGTGCAGTGCCTGGGTGTTCATGGTGACGGTGGTGAACAGCACGTTGTCGGCCTCGGTGATGGTGCGGCCGGGGGCGTGCAGGTAGCGCACGCCGGGTTCGAGTTCCTCGTACCACAGCCCGCGCTGGCGGATTACCTTCTCGGAACCTTCTTCTCCGGCCTCGCTCACAGGCCAGCCTCCCGCGCGATCAGCATCAGCTGCACTTCGGTTGTCCCTTCGCCGATTTCGAGAATCTTGCTGTCCCGGTAGTGCCGGGCCACCGGGTATTCGTTCATGAAACCGTAGCCGCCGAAGATCTGGGTGGCGTCACGGGCGTTGTCCATCGCGGCCTCACTGGAAACCAGCTTGGCCACCGAGGCCGCCTTCTTGAACGGTTTGCCGGACAACATCAGTGCGGCGGCGTCGTAGTAGGCGGCTCGCGCCGTGTGGGCGCGAGCCTCCATCCGCGCGATCTTGAAGGCGATGGCCTGGTAGGTCCCGATCGCCGCGCCGAAGGCCTGACGTTCCTTGGCGTACTTCACACATTCGTCCACGCAACCCTGCGCGACGCCGACCGACAGCGCCGCGATCGCGATACGACCCTCGTCGAGGATGCGCAGGAAGTTGGCGTAGCCGCGCCCCCGCTCGCCGAGCAGGTTCTCGGCAGGCACCCGGACGTCGTCGAAGCTCAGCGGATGGGTGTCCGAGGCGTTCCAGCCGACCTTGTTGTACGCAGGTTCGGCGGTGAACCCTTCGGTGGGCACGGGCACCAGGATGGAGGAGATCTCCTTCTTGCCGCCGTCACGCTCACCGGTCACGGCGGTCACGGTCACCAGTTTGGTGATGTCGGTGCCGGAGTTGGTGATGAACTGCTTGGAGCCATTAATTATCCAAGTTGATCCATCCATCTTCGCGGTGGTCTTGGTGGCGCCGGCATCGCTGCCGCCGCCGGCCTCGGTCAGGCCGAACGCACCCAGCGCCTTGCCACTGGCCAGCAGCGGCAGCCACTCTTCCTTCTGGGCGTCGTTGCCGAAGCGGTACACCGGCATGGCGCCCAGCGAAACCCCGGCTTCCAGCGTGATGGCCACGCTCTGGTCGACCTTCCCGAGTTCCTCCAGGGCCAGGCACAGTGCGAAGTAGTCGCCACCCATGCCGCCGAACTCCTCGGGGAACGGCAGGCCGAACAGCCCCATGTCGGCCATGCCGGCCACGACCTCATACGGGAAGGAATGTTCCTCGTCATGCTTGGCGGCAACGGGGGCGACCACGTTCTGGGCGAAATCCCGGACCGTCTTGGCCAGTTGCGCGTAATCGTCCGGCAGGGTGCCGGTGGACAGAAAGTCCGTCATTGCTCGTTCTCCTGTATTGCAGCGGTAATCCGGGCCAACGGCTGGCCCACTTTGACCTGGTCGCCGACGGCGACAAGTAGCTCGGCCACACCGTCAGTGGGTGCGGTGAGGGCATGCTCCATCTTCATCGCCTCCACGGTGACCACCATGGTTCCGGCGGTCACCTCGGTGCCGCTCGCAACGCCCACGGCGACGACCGATCCCGGCATGGGGCTGAGCAGTTCGGCGTCGCCGCTGTGCTCGTCGTCGGGCCGCACCGGCGCCTCGCGCACCTCTTCGACCACATAGCTGTGCCCGGCGCCGGAGAGCCAGAGCTGGCCGACTCCGCCGCTCAGCTGCGTGGCGACCAGATACTCGGTGCGCATGCCGTCGAGGGTGACGGTGAACTGGTTGCCGACGAAAGCCGCGCTGACGGTGTGGGTTTCACCGTTCTCCACCGAAGCGGTGGCCTGGTCGGGAGTGCCGGTGAGGTACACGTGGTCGGTGCGGTCGCCCGCTCGCAACCGGAATGCGGCCGGTGCGCGTTCGCCCACCCGCCAGCCCGTCGGACGGGCCCACAGATCGTCACCGGCAGTAGACCAGTCGGAAACCCACAGATAGGCGGCCGCCGCGATCAACTGGGCATCGCCGGGGGCCTCGGGGGCGAACTCGGGTGCGCGACGATCCAGCAGACCGGTGTCCAACCGGCCCGCGGCGACATCGGGATCGGCCAGCAGGAAGCGCAAGAACTCGGTATTGGTGGTGAGACCCAGCACCGCGGTGTCGGCCAGCGCCCGATCCAGTTTGTGCAGTGCGGCGGCCCGGTCGGGGCCGTGGGCGATGACCTTCGACAGCATCGGGTCGTAGTCACTGCCGACGACGGTGCCCGCGGCCAGGCCGGAATCCACCCGCACTCCCGGCCCGCTGGGCTCCCGCAGTCCGAGCACGGGTCCACCGGTGGGCAGGAAGCCGTTGGCCGGATCCTCGGCATAGACCCGCGCTTCCACCGCGTGCCCGGTCATGACGATGTCGTCCTGGCCGATCGCGAGCTTCTCCCCAACTGCGATGCGGACCTGCTGTTCCACCAGGTCGACGCCGGTGACCATTTCGGTGACCGGATGTTCCACCTGAAGTCGGGTGTTCATCTCCATGAAGAAGAACTCGTCGGGCGCATCGGCGGACACGATGAACTCCACCGTGCCGGCGCCCGTGTAGTCGACACTACGCGCGGTGTCGCAGGCGGCCTGTCCGATGCGGGCCCGGGTCGCGGCGTCCAACAGCGGCGAGGGCGCCTCCTCGATGACCTTCTGGTGCCGGCGCTGCAGACTGCACTCCCGCTCGCCCAGATGGATCACGTTGCCGTGGCAGTCGGCGAGTACCTGCACCTCGATATGCCGGGGCCGCAACACGAACCGTTCCAGGAACAGGGTGTCGTCGCCGAACGCGGCGGCGGCTTCGCGACGGGCGCTGGCCAGCGCGGCAGGTAGATCGGCAGCCTGCTCGACCACCCGCATACCCTTTCCGCCACCGCCGGCCGACGGCTTGACCAGTACCGGGAATCCGACCTCGGGAGCCCCGGCGATCAGATCCTCATCGGTCAGCCCCGGACGCGAGATCCCGGGCACGACAGGGACACCGAATGCCGACACTGCGGTCTTGGCGGCGATCTTGTCTCCCATGGTGGCGATCGCCGCGGCGGGAGGTCCGATGAAGACGATGCCGGCGGCCTGCAGTGCGGCGGCGAATTCGGCGTTCTCGGAGAGGAATCCGTATCCGGGGTGCACCGCCTGGGCGCCGGTGCGCTGCGCGGCCGACACCACTGCATCGATGTCGAGGTAGCTCTGCCGGGCCGCAGCAGGTCCGATGCGGACCGCCACATCTGCCTCGGCGACATGGCGGGCCCTGGCATCGGCATCGCTGAACACCGCGACCGACCGGATACCCATGGCCCGCAGGGTGCGGATGACCCGCACCGCGATCTCGCCACGATTGGCGACGAGGACTGTGTCGAACTGAGAGAGGCTCATCATCACATCCGGAAAACGCCGTAGGAGACCGGCTCCAGCGGAGCCTGGCCGACAACCGAAAGAGCAAGTCCTAGCACGGTTCTGGTATCCGCCGGGTCGATGACCCCGTCATCCCAGAGCCGGGCGGTCGAATAGTACGGGTTGCCCTGATGCTCGTACTGGGCGCGGATCGGGGCCTTGAACTCTTCTTCCTGCTCGGCGCTCATGTCACCGCGCACGGTGGCCAGCACCGACGCGGCCTGCTCGCCGCCCATCACCGAGATGCGGGCGTTGGGCCACATCCACAGGAACCGTGGCGAGTAGGCACGTCCGCACATCGAATAGTTGCCTGCGCCGTAGGAACCGCCGATCACCACGGTCAGCTTCGGCACCCGAGCGCAGGCCACCGCGGTGACCATCTTGGCGCCGTGCTTGGCGATGCCCGAGGCCTCGTAGTCGCGGCCGACCATGAAACCGGCGATGTTCTGCAGGAAGAGCAGGGGTGTCTTGCGCTTGTCGCACAATTCGATGAAATGTGCTCCCTTGAGCGCAGATTCGCCGAACAGCACCCCATTGTTGGCGACGATACCGACCGGGTGACCGTGGATGCGGGCGAACCCGGTGACCAGGGTGGTGCCGTACTCGGCCTTGAATTCGTTGAACTGGCCGCCGTCGACGATGCGGGTGATCACCTCGTGTACGTCGTAGGGAACCCGGGCGTCGACCGGAACCACGTCGTAGAGCTCGGTCTGATCGGCGACGGCATCCACGGTGGGCGTCACGGCCCACGGCGGCGCGTCGGCCGGCCCGAGGGTGGCGACGATGTTGCGCACGATCCGCAGGGCGTCGCGGTCGTCGTGGGCGAGGTGGTCGGTGACGCCGGAGGTCTTGGAGTGCAGGTCTCCGCCGCCGAGGTCCTCGGCGGTGACGACCTCACCGGTGGCGGCCTTCACCAGTGGCGGGCCGCCCAGGAAGATCGTGCCCTGATTGCGCACGATGACGGCCTCATCGCTCATCGCCGGCACGTAGGCCCCGCCCGCGGTGCACGACCCGAGCACCGCGGCGATCTGGGCGATGCCCTGCGCGCTCATCGTGGCCTGGTTGTAGAAGATCCGGCCGAAGTGCTCGCGGTCGGGGAACACCTCGTCCTGGCGCGGCAGGAAGGCCCCGCCGGAGTCGACCAGGTAGATGCACGGCAGCTTGTTCTGCAGCGCGATCTCCTGTGCGCGCAGATGCTTCTTGACCGTGACCGGGTAGTAGGTGCCGCCCTTGACGGTCGCGTCGTTGGCGACGATCAGGCATTCGCGGCCCGAGACCCGGCCGATGCCCGCAATCATCCCGGCGCCGGGACATTCGTCGTCGTACATCCCGTCGGCGGCCAGTGCGGAGATCTCCAGGAACGGACTGCCCGGGTCCAGCAGGCCGTCGACCCGGTCGCGGGGTAGCAACTTGCCCCGGTCGACGTGGCGTTGACGGGACCTCTCGGAGCCGCCGAGGGCGGCGGTGGCGAGCTTGGCGCGCAACTGCTCCACCAGCGCCAGATGATCGTCGCGGTGCGATGACAAGGCCGCTCCCATTTCGGTTAATGACAACTAACTCGTGTTAGGTTAGTTTTCATTAACTGAGTTGTCTACCCCCGAAAGGCGCCATGTCCGACAGCGCCGTCACCCGCCGCAGCAAGGCCAAGTCCGACCGCCGCACGCAACTGATCGCTGCTGCCGAACGGCTTGTGGCCGAACGCGGTTACCTCGCGGTACGCCTGGAAGACATCTGCTCGGCGGTCGGGATCTCGGCTCCGGCCATCTATCGGCACTTTCCCAACAAAGAGGCCCTTCTGGTCGAGCTGCTCGTCGGGATCAGCGCCCGCCTGCTCACCGGCGCACAGGCTGTCACCGCACGGAACGCCCCGCCGGTCGACACCCTGAACGACCTGGTGGACTTCCACCTCGACTTCGTCTTCGGCGAACCCGATCTGATCCGCATCCAGGACCGCGACCTGGCCCACCTGCCCGACACCGCCAAGCGTCAGGTGCGGCGGTCCCAGCGCCAGTACGTGGAGATCTGGGTCGCAGTACTGACGCAACTCAACCCCGACCTCGCCGAGGACGACGCGCGTGTGATGGCGCATGCCGCGTTCGGCCTGCTGAACTCCACCCCCTACAGCGTGAGACCCGCTGCCCCCAAGACACATTCACGCGCGGTACTGCGCCGGATGACGCTGGCCGCGCTCACGGCCTAGACACCGAACGCCTTGGCCAGCCAGCGGGTTGCCGCATCGACCAGGACCGCGCGGTTCTCCCGCTTGACGATCTCGTGGCCGTCGTCGTCGAAGATCAGCAGTTCGGTGGTGCGCCCGAGGGCCACGAGCGCCTCGTACATCTGACGGGATTCATCGGGCAGCACGTTGGTGTCGTTGCCGCCGTGCACCAGCAGCAGCGGTGCGATCACCTGGTGGGCCTTGGGCAACGGCGAAAGCCGTTCCAGCAGATCACGATCCGCGACCGGGTGGCCGTACTCGGGATAGGACGCCGCCGCGATCCACGGCTCGGTGGTGCGGTAGAAGCTGTTCAGATCGCTCATTCCGCAGATGCTGATGCCTGCGACGAACAGCTCCGGATGAAAAGCCAGCGCCGCCTGCGTCAGATAGCCGCCGTATGACCACCCGGTACAGGCCAGCCGCTCGGCCGGCGCAATGCCCTCGTCGACCAGATACCTCGCACAGTCGGCGACGTCGTCGATCGCGGCGAACCGCAACTCCTTGTCATCGGCGTGCACGAACGCCCGACCGAATCCACCCGAACCGCGCACATTCGGGGTCAGCACCGCAAAACCCGCTTCCAGCAGTGCCGGGAAGATCTCGTTGTATTCGGGCCGCGCCTGTCCCTCGGGACCGCCGTGCAGGAACATCACCGCGCCCACCGTCTCGCCCGGTGGCCGGTACAGCCAGCCGGTGAGCTCCAAACCGTCGCGCGCGGTGATCCGTTCCAGCGTCGGTGCCGAGGTGAGCGGACCGCGGCTGGGCTCCCGGTCGATCCGCTCCCACTCCAGCGACCGCGGATCGACGAGCTCGACGGTGCGGGGCAACGACGGTCCCTGCACCGTCACCGCGACCATGGAACCGCCGGCGCTGATACTCAGCTCCCCGGCGACCGGGCCGGGCAGCGGAATCGGCACCGACAATGTCTCGTCGGCATACTCCAGGATCTGTAACTCACTGCGGCCGTCGATGTTCCACAACAACGCGACGGTGGACAGGTCATCGCTGACCACGAACTCGTCGAGCTCGTATCCGGCCCGCTCGGCGACCACGTGATAGGTCACGCCCTCGGCCGTGACCGTGACCTCCAGCAGCCGGGCATGGGCGGCCCCGTTGTCACTGCGGATCAACGCCCGCACAAACCCTTCGGTGCTGTCGGGCTCGTAGGTGCCGGCCGGGTGGTACAGCGCGGTCTCGCCGTCGTAGCCGCTGCGGAGCCGGCGTGGGGTGTGATCGTCGAGGATCACACCGAAATCGGTGACCGAGCCGGGATCTGATGGCAGCAGCGCGATTTCGGTGAGCCCCCACAGCATGATGAGCTCCTGATAGCCACGCGGACCGACCCGGACGAGCGAGGCTCCCGCCCACGCGTCCACCAACCGGCCACCCGAGCGCCGGTCGAGCACGATCGTGTCCCCGGTGGCCGGATCGATCAGACACGAGCTGCCGACGCCGTCCTCACCGGTCAGGATCGCCGCCACCTGGGCACCGTCCCAACCGATCAGTTCCGCGGTGCCCTCCGCGTCCGGGGGCCAGTAGTCGATCCGGTGGGCATCCCGGTCGTCGGGATCGGTCGTCACCACCCAGATCTGGCTGCGGGTCCCGCCTTCGGGGGCCATCTCGCAGGCCAACCAATGTCCGTCGGCGGAATGGATGACCTTCGTCACGGGCCCGACCACGGGCAGTTCGACGTCGCGGGAGGAGCTGGCCCGCCAGCCACGCAGGAACCGCTGCACCGCGCGCGGATAGCCGCCGTCGTCGACCAAGTGGGCAAATGCCGTCGCATCCGGCGACAACGACGCGCCGTAGTTCACCCGCACGTGCCGATCTGCGGCCACCTCGCGTCCTCCCGTCACTCCCGCGTCCTCTTCAGGATCCCTCACCGCCGCTCGATCGCCACGACCTCGGTCGCAGCGGACTGAGCATCTGCACAGGTACCCTCGCAGCCATGAGGTGGGCATGACCGATTCACCACGCCGCGACGGGTCCGACTACCCCGTGGACTATCCAGATCCGGCGTACTCGAACCAACCGCCGTATCAGGGCGTCTACCCGGCGGTGCCCCACGCTGGGCCCTCGGTACCGAATCCGACCCAGCAGCTGCCGCCCTACCCGCCTCCCGGGTACGACGCCAACGCCACCGGTCAGCCGGCGGGCGCACCCACTCCGCCGGAACCCGATGGCCACCGACCACGGCTTTGGCTGTGGATTCTGGCCGCCGTCGCGGTCCTGGTCGCCCTGGGCATGGTCATCGCGTTGGTGATCGCCAACGGCTCGAGCCAGGAGACGGTGGTCGCGCCGCAACCGGTCACCCCCCAGCCTGGATTCAGCACGTCGCCGAGGCCCACCACGACGACCACGCGCGCACCGCGGCCGATCCCGCCACCCACCACCGCCCCGCCCACGGAGGCCACACCGGGGCCGACCGAGACCGTCACCTACGAGGTCACCGGCGAGGGACGGGCCATCAACATCACCTACCTGGACACCGGCAACATGCTCCAGACCGAGTTCAACGTCATGCTGCCGTGGAGCAAGCAGGTCGAACTCGCTCAACCGGCGACCGAGACCGCGAGTGTGAGCGTCGTGAATTTCGGCCCCGAGGTGGCCTGCACCGTGACCGTCAACGGCGTGCAGACCCAGCATCGCAGCGGCTCGGGGATCACGATCTGTGTCGGGACCTCCTGAGCCGACGGTTCAGGACGTCGTGACGGCCGGGCCGTGCTGCCGGGCGGGTACCCGCACGGCGAGCATCCCGGCCAGACCCAGCGCCAGCACCAGCACCAGGCCGCCCATCCCGGCACGGTCGGCACCGAAGAAGTCGATGAACATGAAGAACAGCCACGGCGCCAGGAACGACGCCGCCCGTCCGACGGTGGTGTAGAGCCCGAACGCCACACCTTCCTTGCCGTCGGCGGTGATCCGCAGCATCACGTTGCGTGCCGCGGACAGCGTCGGCCCGATGAACAGGCACAGCAGCAGGCCACACACCCAGAAGGCCACCGGTCCCGACAGGACCAGCAGGGCCAATCCCACCGCGATCAGGCTGACCAGCGACGCGACGATGACGGGCTTGGAACCCACCCGGTCGTCGAGCACGCCACCCACCACCGCGCCCACCGCAGCGACCACACAGGCACTGATGCCGAACAAGAGCACGTCGGCCTGGGAGATGCCGTAGACGTTGACGCCCAGCACCGCGCCGAACGCGAACACCCCGGCCAGCCCGTCGCGGAACACCGCGCTCGCCACCAGGTAGTAGACGACGTTGTGGTCGCGTCGCCACTCACCCCGGATCTCGGTCCACAATTTGCGGTAGGCCCCGAAGAATCCGACCTTCTCCACCGGGCCGGCATCGGTCACCCGCGGCACCATCACGAATATCGGCAGCGCGAACAACACGAACCAGACGGCGGTGAGCAGCATCACCGCCCGCACGTTCTGCCCGTCCTCGATCGGGATGCCCAGCAGCCCACGGGTATCACCGTCGCCTGCGATGAACCCGACGTAGGCCAACAGCAGCAGCACCACGCTGCCGCCATAGCCCAGCGCCAGGCCGAGCCCGGAGACACGCCCTGACGTCTCAGGTGTGGACAACTGTCGGAGCATGGCGTTGTAGGGCACCGTGGCCAGCTCGTTGCAGGCCGCTGTGCAAGCCAACAGCACCAGGCCCGGCATCAGATACCGGTGGTCGTCACGGATCAGGCTCATCGCCGACGTCAACAGCACGGCCGCACCGGTCATCACCGCCAGCACCCGACGCCGCCGCTGCGGCGCATCGACCCAGATACCGGTAACCGGTGCCAGCAGGGCCACTGCGAGACCGGCGACCGCCATGGCCCGCCCCAGCCAGCTGGCCGGCGTGGTGTCCCCGGGAAGGTCCGCACCGACACTGCCGGTCAGATACACCGAGAACACGAACGTGATGACGATGGCGTTGAGGCCCGTCGCTCCGCAGTCCCACAATGCCCACGCGAGCACCCTCGCCCGCCCGGGGTTAGTCATGACCGCCACCCTATGGGTTCGGGCGCCTTCTAGGATTGGACGCATGCCAGTACCCGCACCCAGTCCGGATGCCCGTGCCGTCGTCACCGGCGCCTCGCAGAACATCGGCGAAGCGTTGGCCACCGAACTCGCTGCCCGCGGCCACCACCTGATCATCACCGCGCGGCGGGAGGACGTCCTGACGTCGCTCGCCCAACGCCTCACCGACCGCTACGGCGTCACGGTCGAGGTGCGCGCCGTCGACCTCGCCGACCCGGCGGCCCGGGGCGTCCTGTGCGACGAACTGGCCCAGCGCGAGATCTCGATCCTGTGCGCCAACGCGGGCACCGCGACCTTCGGCCCGGTCGTCGACCTCGATCCGGCCGGCGAGAAGGCCCAGGTGCAGCTGAACGTGCTCGGTGTCCACGATCTGGTGTTGGCGGTGCTGCCCGGAATGGTCAAGCGCGGCTCCGGCGGCATCCTGACCTCCGGATCGGCGGCAGGCAATTCACCCATCCCCAACAACGCCACGTACGCGGCATCCAAGGCGTTCGCCAACACGTTCAGCGAGTCGCTGCGCGGCGAGCTCAAGGACGCGGGCGTGCACGTGACGGTGCTGGCGCCGGGCCCGGTCCGCACCGACCTGCCCGACGAGTCCGAGCAGTCCCTGGTCGAGCGGCTGATCCCCGACTTCCTGTGGATCTCAACCGAATACACCGCCAAGCTGTCGCTGGACGGCCTGGAGCGCAACAAGATGCGCGTGGTCCCCGGCGTGACCTCCAAGGCCATGTCGATGGCCAGTGGCTACGCACCGCGGGCCATCGTGACCCCGATCGTCGGCGCCGTCTACAAGAAGCTCGGCGGCGGCTAGGGGGTTGCCCTCGGCGCCGAGTGGCCACTCGCGCTTAGGTTTCAGCGGTTTCAGCGGCGGCGGCCCGTGCCGAAGATGCTGCGGGTGATCTCGCGGCCGATCACCGTGCCCGCCGAGCGCATCGCGCTCTTGAACGCCGGGTTGGCCATCATCTTGTCGAGGAAACCGGGCTCGGCCGGTTGAGCCGGGGCCGGCATCGCCTCGATCTCACCCGTGGCTTCGATGCCACCGAAGCCACCTGGATCCTCGGGTGCCGGCGGCGGCGCGAGTTTGGCGGCCAACCGCTCGTAGGCCGAATCCCGGTCGACGGTCTGTCCGTACGTCGCCTGCAGCGGGCTGGCCTTGGCGGCCGCGGTGATCGCGTCGGTCCCGATGGTGTCCATCAACGACCGCGGCGCCCGCATCCTCGTCCAGGCCACCGGCGTCGGCGCACCCCGCTCCGAGAGCACCGTCACCACAGCCTCGCCGATACCCAACGAGGTCAACGCCTTCTCCAGGTCGTAAACATCGGTCTTCGGGTAGGTGCGCACGGTCTTCGACAGTGCCTTCTGATCGTCAGGGGTGAAGGCGCGCAACGCATGCTGCACCCGGGCACCCAACTGCGAGAGCACCTCGTTGGGCACGTCGGTGGGCAACTGCGTGCAGAAGAACACGCCGACGCCCTTGGAGCGGATCAGCTTGACGGTCTGCTCGACCTGCTCCAGGAACGCCTTGGACGCGTCGGAGAACAGCAGATGCGCCTCGTCGAAGATGAAGACCAGCTTCGGTTTGTCGACGTCGCCGACCTCGGGCAGGGAGGTGAACAGGTCGGCCAGCACCCACATCAGGAACGTGGAGAACATCACCGGGCGTGCGGCCTGCGAACCCAACTCCAGCAGGCTGATGATGCCGCGGCCCTGCGCGTCGGTGCGCAGCAGATCCTTGGGTTCCAGCTCCGGTTCGCCGAAGAACGAATCGGCGCCCTCGGCCTCCAGGTTGACCAGGGCGCGCAGGATGACACCCGCCGTCGTGGTCGACACCGCACCCAACGCCTTGAGTTCGGGCTTGCCGTCATCGCTGGTGAGGAACTGGATCACCGAACGCAGATCCTTGATGTCCAGCAGCGGCAGACCCTTCTGATCGGCCCAGTGGAAAATCAGGCCGAGCGTGGACTCCTGGGTTGCGTTGAGCCCCAGAACCTTTGACAGCAAGATCGGACCGAAGCTGGTGATCGTCGCCCGCACCGGCACCCCGATACCCTCGGTGCCCAGCGACAGGAACTCCACCGGGAAGGCGGTCGGCGTCCAGCTGTCGCCGGTGTCCTTGGCGCGCTGATCGGTCTTGTCGCTGACCTCGCCGGGCTTCGACAACCCCGACAGGTCGCCCTTCACGTCGGCCATCACCACCGGGACGCCGGCGGCGGAGAGCTGCTCGGCGATCACCTGCAACGTCTTCGTCTTACCGGTACCGGTGGCACCGGCGATCAGCCCGTGCCGGTTGACCGTGGCCAGCGGGATGCGCACCTGCGCTCCTGCATCGACGGTGCCGTCGACAACGACGGTGCCGAGCTCCAGCGCCTGTCCTTCGACGGCGTAACCGGCGGCAATCTGCTGCGCGGGGGTGCCTGTCGATTCGGTGGTCATGCCGCGGTCCTCCCAGTTTTCGCGTACGAGCCAATCGGGGTCTGACACTACTTGTCGGGCGCCACACACGGTGGGTATGACGCCTGTGTGCCGGGAATGGGCATACTGTGGACCTTCGTGCGAGACGAACTGGTATGGATCGACTGCGAGATGACCGGCCTCGACCTGAAGTCCGATCGGCTGATCGAGATCGCGGTTCTGGTCACCGACGCTGACCTGAACATCCTCGGTGACGGCCTGGACGTGGTCATTCACACCGACGACGAGGCGCTGTCCGCCATGGTCGACGTGGTCAAACAGATGCACACCCGGTCCGGGTTGATCGAAGAAGTGCGAGCGTCGACCGTCGATGTCGAGACCGCCGAACAGATGGTGCTCGACTACATCCGCGAACACGTCAAGACGGCCAAGTCCGCCCCCCTCTGCGGCAACTCGATCGCCACCGATCGCGGCTTCATCGCCCGCGACATGCTGAAACTCGACGATTACCTGCATTACCGGATGATCGACGTCAGCTCGATCAAGGAACTGTGCCGCCGCTGGTACCCCCGGATCTACTTCGGCCAGCCGGAGAAGGGGCTGGCCCACCGCGCCCTGGCCGACATCCACGAGTCGATCCGCGAACTCCAGTACTACCGCTCGACCGCATTTGTCACCCAGCCCGGGCCGTCTACCAGCGATATCGCCGCGATCGCGGCCGAGCTCGGGCCGCCGAAGGCCGACGCGACCGAAACCGATTCGGCAGTAGGACACCCGAGCAGTTAGTATCTACGAGCCGCATGTGCCGCAAGGCAGCGCGGCGATGGTGGCTGTAGTTCAGTTGGTAGAGCACCAGGTTGTGATCCTGGCTGTCGCGGGTTCGAGTCCCGTCAGCCACCCCGATATCGGGAACGCCGTCTGCGCAAGCAGGCGGCGTTCCTGGTTTCAGGACCCCGGCTGATATAGATCGAGTTGGTCCTTCTCACATGCCTCCGGAGGTGTCCGGAAGGGCGGTGGCGGTGGTGTCACCGGGAACGGTTAACCCGCAGGCCGCGGAATCTGCTCAGTCGGCCCGTCGGTATCCGGTCCATGAGTGCCCGGCCCGGCAGGGTCGGTGCCAGGCGCGGCGGGCCGTTCCTCGCGGGTGCCCAGCAGTGCACGCACCAGGGGCCGCGGGCCGTAAGGGCGCAGCATGGTGCTGGCCGGGCGGGGACGCACGATGTGAGGCCACCAGAACCAGCGGCCCAACAGGGCGGCGATCGACGGGGTCATCAGGGACCGGACGATGAGCGTGTCGAACAGCAGTCCGATACCGATTGTGCTGCCGGCCTGACCGATCGACCTCAGGTCGCTGGCCACCATCGACATCATCGTGAACGCGAAAACCAGGCCCGCTGCCGTGACCACCCCGCCGGTGCCGCCCATCGACCGGATGATGCCGGTCTTCAGGCCTGCGCCGATCTCCTCCTGGAACCTCGAAACCAGCAGCAAGTTGTAATCACTACCGACCGCTAGCAGGACGATCACACCGAACACCGGGGTGATCCAGTTCAGATCCAGTCCCAGCAGGTGCTGCCACACAAGCACCGAGAGCCCGAACGCCGCACCTAGGGACAACAGCACCGTGCCGACGATCACCACCGCCGCCACCAGCGAGCGGATGATGACGAGCATCACGATGAAAATCAGTGTCACCGCTGCCAATCCGACCAGCAGGATGTCGTACTTCGACCCGCTTTGGATGTCGTTGTAGATCGCGGCGGTGCCGGTCAGATAGAACTTCGCATCGGCCAACGGGGTGCCCTTGACCGCGTGGCGGGCCGTCTCCAGTTCCGGCTTGACCACCTTGATCCCCTCTGGCGTCGCCGGATCCTCGTCGAGGGTCACGAAGAACCGGGCCGATTTGCCATCGGGCGACAGGAAGATCTTCAACCCGCGCTGGAAATCCGGATTGTCGAACGCTTCCGGTGGCAGATAGAAGAAGTCGTCGTTCTTCGACGAGTCGAACGCCTGCCCCATGGCGGTCGCCGTCTCGGTCATCCGGTCCATCTGCTTGACCATCCCCGTGAAGCTGCTGTGGATGGTCTGCAGGGTGCCCTGCATGGTCTTGGCCACCGTGATCATCGCCGGGAATTCCGTCACCATCTGCTTCATGGTGGCGACCATCTCGTTCATCGCGCTGGCGACCTTGGGCATCGTGGTGTCCATGTTGCTCACATCGGCAACGAGCGAATCCATGTGGCCGGTGAACTTGTCCACGTCGTCGAGGGCGTCGAACGCCGACCGGGTCGACAAGCACACCGGGATGTTGTCACAGTGCGGTTCCCAGGAAAGGTAGTTGCGCACCGGTCGCCAGAAGTCGTCGAAATCGGCGATGTGGTCGCGCATCTCCTTCAGGGTGTCCCGCATCGTGCCCATGTCGGCGGTCATGCTGTGGGTGATCTCGCTCATGTCGGCGGTGCTACCGCCCATGTCGCCGGCGGAACCGGTCATCTTGGTCATCAGCGCCTGCATCCGCTCCATGGAGCCGACCATCGTGCCGAGATCATCGCTCATCGTCAGCATGTCGTCCATGCGATCCTTCATGAACTGCAGGTTCGCGGCGATCGGGACCGACTGCATGCTGATCTGGAAGGGTATCGAGCTGTGCTCGATCGGACCGCCCAGCGGTCGCGTAATGCTTTGCACGCGAGCGACTCCCGGCAGCCGGAAGATCTCCTTGGCGATCCGGTCCAAGATGATCATGTCGCTGGGGTTTCGCATGTCGTGATCGGCTTCGATCATCAAGATGTCCGGGTTCAGCCGGGCGGCCGAAAAATGCTTCTCCGCAGCGTCATAGCCCACGTTGGACGGTACGTCGGACGGGATGTAGTAGCGATCGTTGTAGCTGATCTTCATCGTCGGCATGATGGCGATACCGATCAGCACGGCCACCAGCGACGCTACGAGCACGGCTCCGGGCCAACGCACGTTCGCCGTACCGATTCGCCGCCACCGGCGGTTCTTGATCTTGCCTTTGGGTTCCAGCAGACCGAACCGGGTCCCCACCGCCACGACGGCCGGTCCCATCGTCAGCGCTCCGGCGATGACGACCAGCATGCCCAGTGCGGACGGCAGACCCAGAGTGCTGAAGTAGTCCAACCGGGCCAGGTGCAAACAGGCGGTGGCGCCGGCAATCGTCAACCCCGACCCGACGATGACGTGGAAAGTGCCGCGAACCATCGTGTAATACGCGGTCTCTGGGTCTTCGCCGGCCTGACGCGCCTCTTGGTACCGGCCTATCAGGAAGATCGCATAGTCGGTACCCGCCGCGATCGCCAGCGACGAGAGCAGCGCCACCACGAACGTCGAGAATCCCAACAGGCCGTGATCACCCAGCAGGGCGACAACGCCACGGGCGGTGCCCATTTCCACGCCGACCATGGACAGCGCGAGAAGTGTTGTGCTGATTGATCGGTAGGTGAGCAACAGCATGATGATGATGACCACACCGGTGACACCCATCATCTTGAACATGCTCTTGTCGGCGGCCTCGGTCATGTCTGCGGTCAATGCCGCCGGGCCGGTGACGTAGGCCCTGACCCCTGCCGGGGGCGCGTGCTCGGCGACGATCTCGCGAACCGCGTCGACCGAGCGGATCCCCTCGGTGCTGCCCTGATTGCCTGCGACGTTCAACTGCAGGTAGGCGGCTTTGCCGTCGCCGCTCTGGACCCCACCCGCGGTGACCAGATCACCCCAGAGGTCTTGGACGTGCTGAATGTGTTCGGTGTCGTCCTTGAGCAGCTGGACCAGTCCGGCGTAGTACTCGCGGGCGTCCTTGCCAAGTTGCTCGTCGCCCTCCAAGACGATCATGACGATGCTGTCGGAATCAGATTCCTGGAAATTCGCACCGATCCGTTTGGCGGCGATCACCGCCGGTGCGTCGTCCGGCGACATCGACACGGCGTGCTCGCGGGCGACGGTTTCGATCTGCGGCACGAAGACGTTCGTCACGATCGTGATGCCCACCCAGAACACGATGATCGGCACCGCCAGGGCCCGCATCGTGCGCATCAGCCTCGACGGTGGCTTTCCGGTGGCGCTCATGCTGCCTTCACCAGACAGAAGGTTTGTGCGTCATGGCCTTTGGTGGTCTGCTCGTCCTTGATCACACCGTTGACGGTGATGCGGCACCCGATGGTGTCAGCATCGCCCTGGGCGACAACCTGGGCGACGATGGACGGGATGGTCGTGGTCAGTGTCTGTGTCCAGGGCAGCGAGGTGAAGCGCGCGTCGAGCGACTTGCCGTTCTCGTCGAGGTAGCTGATCTTGCCCACCGCTTCCGCGGGGCCGAAGAGCTCGTACGTCACCTTCTTCACGTTGACGGACACGATCGCCTCGGTCTTCCCAGGTTCGGCGAAGATCTCGTCCGAGCCGAACATTCCGCGCAGTTGCATCACTCCCACGGCACCGAGCAACGCCGCCGCCAAGACGAGCAACAACACCCATATGCGTTTCAGGACGACGAGCACAATCAGCTCCTTCGGTAGGTCCCAACCTGATGGAGCATACCCCTCGGGGTATTTGAGCATGCAAATCTCGACGTAAATGGCCCCCGAGAGGACGGGAGACGGTTCTGGCGGTCGCTGACCGTGCGTGGCCTTTCGGGGGTCAAACTGGTCACCAGTGACGCGCACGCCGGGTTGGTCGCCGCGATCGGCGCCACGCCGCCCGGTGCGGCGTGGCAGCGGTGCAGAACGCATTACACGACGAATCTGATAGCCGTCACACCGAAGGCCTCATGGCCGTGGGTGCGGACTCTGCTGCATTCGGTCAGCCGGATGCTGAATCTGTTGAGGCGCAATATGATCGGACCATCAAAACATTGACCGACATGCCCTGATCCGACTCGTCGGAGCCATGCCGGTCCCGTTCAATCCTCGACGCCTGTACCCCAGGTGGATGGCAACAGTGGCACCGTCGGACCGTCGCCGAACTCGGCACCGCCGGACGTCCTCAAGCCCGTCGTCTTCGCTTCCGGCTTGTCGAGCACTCCGGAAAAGCCCAGCGGCCCCGCACCGCGGTCCGAGGCCGTCGGTGACGTCTCCGGTGCGGCGCTTCCGTCCGGATCAGTTTGCAGATCCATGTATTCGTAGCCGTGGCCCTTGTCACGCATCGCCGCCCGCCGCCGGCGGCGGGCCCGCGCCTCGCGGGCTGATTCGCCCGCTGCGGCCTCGGCGGTATCGGGTGTTGCGGCTTTCTTCTTGGCAGTGGCCGCGGCGTTGGTCCGTGCCGCAACCGGTACGACCGCGCCCGGCGAGCCGATCAGATAGGGCGGGAAGAATCCGGGCCCACCACCCGGGGCGACCGACGGCGTGGGCGCCGTGGCAGCAGGTGCGGTCGCCGACAGCCCGGGCGACGGGGCTGCGGGAGCCGAGGGCGCTGCCGAGGCCGGCGAACTGCTCGGCACCGACGAGGATCCACCGGCCGCCGGCCAGGATTGAGGATCGGTGCCGGCCGGAATTTCCGCGCCGACCAAGGCGGGCGGTTGGATTGCGGCCAGACCGGTGATCGCCCACCCCAGGTTGGCAATCACGACGCTCAGTGCGGGCTGAATCAGGGCCGGGGACAACTGAACAACGACCTGCAGCAACTGAGCCGCATGGAAAGCCATGTCGGCCAACACCATGGGCAAATTGGTCAACAATGCTGCGGGGTCATTGAGCAGGTTGTCGATGAGCAGTCCGATGTTCTCGATCTGCTCGTGCCCGACTTCCAGCCACCACCGCGGGTCGAGCGGGCTCAGGTCGCCGTGCGATCCGTGATCATGATCGTCGTCATGTTCATGGCCATGATCGTGCTCATCGTCGTGGTCGTGATCGTCGTGCAGGATCCGCGGCGCCGCCGGGGTGGATGGCGCAGACGCCACCGCCGTCTCGGACACCCCTTGGTAGACGGTCATCGTGGTGGCAGCCTGAATCCACATCCGGATGTAGTCGGCCTCGTTCACCGCGATCGGGATGGTGTTGATCCCAAAGAAGTTGGTGGACAACAGGACCGCCTGCCGGACATGGTTGGCGGCCAACTCGGCCAGGGTGGGCATCGCCGCCAACGCACTGGCGTAAGCCGCGGCTGCGGTTTCATGCTGGATGGCGATCGCCGAGGTGTCTGCGCTCACCTGCTGCAACCACGCCAGGTACGGAAGGTGAGCAGCCAGGTACTGCTCCGCGCTCGGTCCCTGCCATACCCCTGCTCGTACCGCACCCAACAACGCCGCGAGTTCTGTTGCTACCTCGGCATATTCGGCGCTCAACGACGACCACGCGCCGGCGGCAGCCAACATCGCGCCGGGACCTGGGCCACTGGCCAGGAGTGCGGAATGCACCTCCGGCGGCGACGCCATCCATACCGCGGCCATGAGACACCCCTCCTGCCGACTGACGATCACATCTTATTGAATATGATTATCATTATCAGACAGGCCGCATTGGTCTCAACTGCCAACGGGTTCGACGGGAGGACCGAGTTGAAGTTCCCGCGGCGCCACATCAGGCGCCGTCGCGCGCCCTCTCAGCCGGAGCGATCGCCGCCCCAGCCGCCCGGAAGCATCGGCTCCACCACACCGCCGCCGAAGGAATCGCCATCCAGAGAGGCCAGCCCGGCCGGACGTGCGGCGGGCTGCTGCGCTTCGGTGCCGGCGAACCCGATCTGTCCGGCACCCTGGTCCGAAGGCGCCACATCGGGCTCCGGGTCCAGGTATTCATAGCGGCGGCCGAGCTGCTCGGACCGAGTTCGGCGGCGTCGCGCCTTCCGCTCCCGGGGCTCTTCGGCAACCGGCACCCCTGCCGGCGCCTCCGTGGCGTCGGGAACAGGACTTCCCCTTCGAACCCGGTTGCGCGTCGCCTGTCGGACCTCCGCGGGCAATCCGGCGGCCAGGTAGCCGAAGGCGTCCATGGTCCCCAGGGTCGGCGGTGACGATGGTGCGGGCGGCGCAGCGGGGGGCGCCGACGGTGGCGCAGGTGTCGAGACCGACGGCGAGACAGGAGCGGGCGTGGGGGCCGGCGGGGGCGCCGGACTCGGGGTGAGCGCGAGGCCGACGGGCGGCGGCGGTAGGGGCGGAGGCATCGGCACCACCGGTATTGCGTTGTGCAGCCCTACGATTCCGGCCGCACCGATGACGCCTCCGGCCGTCAGAACCGGGGTGGCCGCAACTGCGGCCGCCAGCATCGGCAGCAGGGCGGGCAATGCCGCGACGAGTACGGTCTCCAGCGTCGTCTTCAACAGTGCAATGGTGTCGGTGGTGATCGCCACGAACATCGCGCCGGCTCCGAACAGCAATGTGTAGGCGATCGCGACCGGATTGCCCGAGGCGAAGGCCAGCCCGATATCCGCCGCGACGAATGCCGCGGTCTGCGACAGATAGGCCACATACTGCGAGATATCCATCGGATAGCCGAGAGCAAATGCGAGGTTGAGGGGATGAAAGAAGCTCAGCGGATTGCCGGTCCACGGTAAGTATGGATCGATGCCCGCAAACAACTCCGCGAAGAAGGGGTCGTTGTAGAGCCCCTGGATCAGCGGGTCCAGGACTTTCTCGTAGAAGTCGGTGTAGCCGATCTGATCGAGCCAGTCCGTGTAGTCGTTCTGCCGGTCGGGCGGCGCGTCGGAGGTGGATGCAAGCGAGGCTGATCTCAGAATCTCCGGTGCGGCAACACTTTCCGGCGATGCCGTCAGCGCCGACGTCGCGACACTGTCATAGGCGTGCATCACGCCGGCAGCCTGAACCCACATCCGCACGTAGTCGGCTTCGTTCAGCGCGATCGGAATGGTGTTGACGCCGAAGAAGTTCGTGCCCACCAACGCCGCGTGGGCGGCGTGGTTGGCGGCCAACTCCGCCAGAGTCGGCATCCCGGCCAGCGCGCTGGTGTAGGCCGCGGCGGCCGTTTCGTGTTGGACCGCGCGCGTCGCACTTTCGGCGCCCTGCTGCGTCAGCCAGGCCAGGTACGGCCCGTGAGCCGCGACATATGCTGCGGCACTTGGTCCTTCCCACGTTCCGGCCTGTACACCGCCCAACACTGCGGTCAGCTCAGCAGCAACCTCGGCGTATTCGGCGCTCAGGGTGGTCCAGGCTCCCGCAGCCGCGAGCAACGAGCCCGGCCCCGGCCCCGCCGACAGCAACGAGGACCAGACTTCGGGTGGGGAGGCAAGATAAATTGGGGCGGTCATCGCTGACCGCCCGGTGTTTCAAACGACACGGGCGTTCATCGGCCTTCTCGGGGTACTCCGCCCCGGGTAGCAGGATGCGATGACGCAAGTGTCCTGGCTCTCGGATCACAGCTCGCCTCGCCTTCCAGCTTTCAGCCGTGGCAGTTGAGGGTCGCTCCCCGATGACAGTGGCGGGACCGCGCCGGATTCGCACCGGCTTCCTACGTCGTCATCACCTAACCGACGAATTATGGCACGCCCAGCGGGGCTCAGATGTGCCGCACCACTACTCAGACGGTCGCCCGGCGCCCTTCTTGATCCGCGGGGCCAACTGCACGACCTCGGGCACCACCGTCGGATTCTCGTAGGCGGTGGTCACCAGTGACACCAGGGTGTTGGCGACGTCGCGCAGGGCCGACATGCGGGCGGGCAGCGCACCCTGGGCGACCCACGTCTTGACCAGCTGGTCCAGCAGATCACGGTCGGCCCCGCGCAGGATCTCGGTGTCATCGGTGGGGCCGACACCGACCCGAATCAGCGACAGCTCGGGATGCTCGATGCGCCAGGAGTGCAGGATCTCGTCGAGGGCGGCCTTGCTCGCGCTGTACGCCGCCACCCCGGCGCGCGGGCGACCGACGTCATAGCTGGAGGCCACCATGACCACGCCGTTCTCGGCCAGCCGGGGCGCCGCGGCACGCAGCACGTTGTTGGCACCGATGGTGTTGACGCTGAACGCATGCAACCAGGTGGCCACATCCGTGTCCTCGATGTAGGCGAACGGGATCACCGTGCTGGTGAACACCACGGCGTCCAGCCCGCCCAGCGCGTCCGCCGCCTCGTTGACCACGCGGCCGATGGACGCGGAGTCCTCGACGTCGAGCTCGAAGGCGAAACCACCGATGGCGTCTGCCAGGGAATTCAGCAGGTCGATACGTCGCGCTGCGACGGCGACCTTGGCGCCGCGTTCGGTGGCACTGACCGCAACAGCGTGGCCGATGCCCGACGAGGCACCGACGACGAGGAGACGCAGCCCGGCTGCGTCGGCTCGTTGACCACTCATTCTGGATCAACCTCCATGGTCCATCTCAAGGTGTTAGGTCACCCTTCGCTCGTCGGACATTACCGGGTGCGATGAGTTCCGGCCGCGCGGTGGGTCCACTTATCAGACCGAGTTTCATTGAACAGACCTCAGGAGCCCCGATGACGACAGGAAAGCCTCCGATAGTCGACCAGCAGACCTGGCGCGCCGCGCTCGCCGACGTCCGACGTCGAGAGAAGGCCGCTACCCGGGAACTCGACGCCATCGCCGCAGCACGACGGCGGCTGCCGATGGTGGAGCTACCCGACTACACGCTGATCGGTGCGGACGGCCCGGCGCGTTTGGCGGACGTATTCGACGGCCACACGCAGTTGATCGCCTACCACCACATGTGGACCGACGGCGCCGAATGGCAGTGCGGCGGCTGTACGTGGTTCACGTCGCAGTTCACCCGTCTCGATTTCCTGGACAACTACGACGCCCGCTTCGTCGTGATCACCAACGGACCGATCGACGAAGTGCTGGCCTATCGCGACAAAGTCGGCAACAAGATGGACTGGTACTCGTCGTCGGAGAGTTCGTTCGGCGCGGACGTCGACGCTGGGCCCGACGAGGGTTTCGCGGTCAATACTTTTCTGCGCGACGGTGACACCGTCTACCGCACGTGGCACACCAACGGCCGCGGTACCGAACAGCTCAGTCACCTCTTCCCGCTCATCGATCTGCTGCCGTACGGCCGGCGGGAAGAATGGCTGGATTCGCCTGAAGGATGGCCTGCCGGACCTACCTACTCGGGCTGGCCAGATAGTCCCGACATCGCCCGTCTCTACGGAAAGGCTTCACAATGACCGCGTCCGCCACCCGCGAGAGCCACGTCCTCACCCGCACCATCTCCGCCTCCCCAGAAAAGGTGTTCGCCGTCCTGGCCGACCCGGCCCGGCATTGCGAGACCGAACCCGGTGACTGGGTGCGCGACGCGATCGATCCCACACCGATCACCGGGATCGGCCAGATCTTCGCGATCAACATGTTCCTGCCCCAAGCCGGCGGACATTACGTCATGCACAACCTGGTGACCGAGTTCGACCGGGACCGAACCATCGCGTGGCTGCCCGGTCAGCTCGACGAGTCGGGCCAACACAGCCCGGGCGGTTGGTCGTGGCGCTACGACCTGGCCCCCAACGGCGAGCACACCGATGTCACCCTGACCTACGACTGGACTGACACCCCGCAGAGCTTCCGGGACCAGATCGGCGGCATGCCCCCGTTCGGCACGGATTTTCTCACCGAATCGCTTGCAGCGCTGGATCGTTCGGTGATGTAGCGAGAATCAGGTGCTGGCGTTGCCGGTGCGCCACTGGTCCCACGGGATGTTCCAGTCCCCCAGGCCCTCGGTGCCCGGCAATACCGAGCCCACCGTGTTGACGACCTCGACAATGTCGCCCCGTTTGGTGTGCTCGTAGAACCAGCGGGCGTTGGACGTACTGACGTTCAGACATCCGTGGCTGACGTTGCTGTAACCCTGGCTGCCGACCGACCACGGGGCGCCGTGCACATAGATACCGCTGTAGGACATCTGGGTGGCGAAGTCGACTTCGGTGCGATAGCCGTTGGGCGAGTTGACCGGCACGCCGTAGGTCGACGAATCCATCACCATATGGTCGAAGCGATCCCCGACGATGTAGACCCCGTTGTTGGTCGGAGAACTGTTCTTGCCCATGGAGATCGGCATGGCCTTGACGACCTCGCCGTTGCGCCGAACGGTCAGGGTTTTGGTGGTGTCATCGGCCGAGGCGATCACCTCGTCGCCGATGGTGAAGTGGGTCGTGACATTACCCTGGCCGAACAGCCCGTCACCCAACTCGACGCCGTAGGTGTTGACCGTGACGTCCACCGAGGTACCCGGCTTCCAGTACTTCGCTGGGCGCCAACGCACTTCGCGGTTGTTGAGCCAGTAGAACGCGCCCTCGACCGACGGATTGGTCTTGACGGTGATGGCACGTTGGGCGGCCAGGCGGTCGGAGATGTTCTCGTCGAAGCGGATTGCCACCGGCTGGCCCACCCCGACCACTTCCCCGTCGTTCGGCAGGAGGTAAGGCATCGTCAGATTGGCTGGCGAGTGTGTCTCGAACCGCAACCTGCGGTTGGCGACGCCACCGAGGCCCAGCGACTGCGCGTTGAGGGTGTACTGCTCGTTGTAGTCGAGTGGGTCGGTGGTCGACCACGTCAGTCCGTCGGCACTGAACTTCCCTGCGATGCTGGCGCCTTCTTCATCGGTCATGGTGACCGGGCCGAGCACGCCGTTCTCTGCGCTCACGGTAATCGGTGCGTCGACGGTCACCCCGACGGCACCGTCGGTCACCGAGGAGTTCACCCTGGGCACCAACAGATCGCCGTAAGGAGTGCCCTTGTCGGTGATCACCGGCGGCGGCCCCTGCGGGTCTTCACCCCCGCAGGCCGTCAGGCCCAGCATCATCGCCGGCACCATGGCAACCACCGCTCGCCGGAACAGACCCCGATATGGACGGGTCACCGTCTGGACCTGCCCCATGTTCGTCTCACCCCTCGCACGTCGATAGCAAATCTTGGCAATAGTCTAAGGGTTCCGGTGGGATCGGGCCGACTCGAACGTGGCCCACGGCCGCCACCAGCGGATTTCACTGTTGAGTGAAACTCCTGTTATTGTCTCTCACGCGCGCCGTTAGCTCAGTTGGTAGAGCAGCTGACTCTTAATCAGCGGGTCCGGGGTTCGAAACCCTGACGGCGCACCAACCAAAAACCCTGCCTCGGCAGGGTTTTTGCGTTTCGGTGTTTCAGAGTTACTGCGACCGTGCATATATCAGGCCCGGTACCGCTCGACCAGTCGATCGCCGATGCTGGATTCGGCCTCTTCCAACAGCATCTCCACGGCACCGGCCAGATGCGCGGCCGCATAGCCGCGATCCCGGTATTGCTCGCTCTTGAATCGGTCGAGCTCCCGGCGTAGATCGCCCAGGGTTTCATCACTCACATGCGCCATATGGGGTACCTCCAGTCGGTATGACCACGGCCCACATCGCCATATGAACGTTCGACATGAGCCATCGGGGTGTCGTCAGCGAATCCCGACGAGAAGTCCGTCGGGATTCGTCCTACCGGCGATAGCCCATGCAGCAATCCTGGCAAACGGAAAATGAGTTAGCTGCAACGCAATACCCCCTTGTCACGCAATCGACCCGTGTTGCGGCCGGGATCTTTACCCGGATTCGCCACCCAACCCCAACCCGACGTCGACCTTAGCTGTACACCTATGCGGTAGCAACCGGTTCGGCGAGAAAAGGCCGTTCCCGCCCTGCTATGCAGTAGATTTCAGCTGCCGTACCAGACCGGCGTCGAGTTGCACAGGGCCAGGTCGACGGCCAGCCGAATACAGGTTTGCCGATCGCTTTTCCCACGAAACCAGCGTGGATCGAGACCCAGGGGCCGACTGCGCTTCGCTTGACGCCAAAATCCCAGCAAACTTCTTTGCCGAATCGACCGGAACTCGCACGCCACGAGGCCGCGCGACCCATGCGCCATCGGGATCATCGCTCAAATTTGCGGTGAACTGTTCCGGTGACAGTCAAACGCCTGGTGTCGACACACCTCGACGATGTGCTGGAAATTGCGTTGTATCGCGACCATCCGTGATATGGCCAGCTTATGTGACGCATATGTAAGTTTCTAACCGGTAGCTGATGGCAGTGCTTCCGCTGGTCAGATGCCAGAAACCGTGTTACGCTCCAGTTAGCTGAAGTATTGCGATCCGATACCGCGTGACGATTGCGCCGAGATGAGGGGTGTTAGCTGATGGCTACCACAAGCGGCGCCGATCGCACAGCGATATCAACCGCCGCATTTGTTGCTGCAAACCCGCCCGTGATAGTGCACACCTGCACCCGGCTGGGTCGCGTCGCCAATCCCCCGAGTTTCTCGTTGGCGGACTTGCTCCTGTTCCGCCGCCGCTGAGCGGCGAATCAAGCCGGAGTCGCTGAGCGGCGCAGGGCACCCAACGTGCCCTGCCCTCCGATCAGCGCCGCTTGATCCGTCGCACGACGACGACCACCACCAGTACTCCGGCACCGGCCAACGACGCCGTCACCGCAGGCTTCTTGAGGAAGCCGATCACCGCCGACTTGAAATCGTCGGCCAGACGCTGCGGGTTGGCCCGCACTGCCAGAGAGTCGACAGTCACCGCCAGCTGATCGCGAGCCTGATCGATGTCCCGCTTGATGCTCTCCGGGTCTCGGTTCGCCACTGTTTGCTCCTCCACGCCGCTCCATGTCGTGCTGCCCTGCCGCACTACCCTAGATCAGCCGGCACCGAGACGACGGAACCGGTCGACAAGAAGGGAAACCCGCGCATGCCGCCAACTCCGCGCCTCGAGGTGGGAGACACCGCCCCGGCTTTCAGCCTGCCCGATGCCGACGGCAACATCGTCAAGCTGTCCGACTACAAGGGCCGCAAGGTCATCGTGTACGTCTACCCCGCCGCGTCCACGCCCGGATGCACCAAGCAGGCGTGCGATTTCCGGGACAGCCTCGCCGAACTCAAGGGTGCCGGGCTCGACGTCGTGGGCATCTCCCCCGACAAACCGGAGAAGCTGGCCAAGTTCCGTGACAAGGAGGAACTCACCTTCCCGTTGCTGTCCGATCCTTCCCGCGAGGTACTGACAGCCTGGGGCGCATTCGGCGAGAAGACCATGTACGGCAAGACTGTTCAGGGTGTGATCCGCTCCACGTTCCTCGTCGACGAGTTGGGCAAGATCGCCGTCGCGCAGTACAACGTGCGCGCCACCGGTCACGTGGCCAAGTTACGCCGCGATCTCTCGGTCTAAGGGGCCAGAGCTTCGAGCAGGAGCGCCTCGGCCGTCGCCGCTTTCTGCAGCACACCCAGGTGCAGGCTTTCGTTCACGCTGTGCGCCTGGGTGCCGGGATCCTCGACACCGGTTACCAGAATCGTCGCCGCCGGGAAGGCTTCGGCGAATTCGGCGATGAACGGGATCGATCCGCCCATACCCATGTCCACCGGATCGGTGCACCACGCGGTCCGGAACGCCGCGCGGGCCGCCTCGTACACCGGACCTGAGGCATCGATCGCGTAGGGCTGACCGACGTCGCCGGGGGTGACGGTGACCTGCGCGCCCCACGGCACATGGGATTGGAGGTGACGGGTCAACGCCTCCAGATGCGCATGCCCGTCGCCACCCGGCGCCACCCGCATGCTGATCTTGGCGCGGGCACGTGGGATCAGCGTGTTCGACGACGTGTCGATGGGCGTGGTGTCGATGCCGATAACGGTGATGGCGGGCTTGGCCCACATGCGTTGTACCACTGAGCCGGAACCGATTTCGGACACGCCCTCCAACAGGCCGGACTCCTGGCGGACCCAGCCTGCCCCCCGGTCCACGTCGGCCGCCGTCGCCTCGTGCAGACCGGCGACCGCGACATTGCCGTCATCGTCGTGCAGGCTGGCCAGCAAGCGCACCAACACACTCAACGCATCCGGCACCACCCCGCCCCACAGGCCCGAATGCAGCCCGTGGTCCAGGGTGGCCACCTCGACCACACAGTCGGCCAGACCACGCAAGGTCACGGTCAACGCCGGGATCTCGGTGCTCCAGTTGTCGGAGTCGGCGATGACGATGACATCGGCAGCCAACGCGTTCTTGTGCGCAGCCAGCAGGGCACCCAGTGACGGCGAACCGGATTCTTCCTCGCCCTCGACGAAGACCGTGACGCCTACCGGAGGCTTGCCGTCGAAGGCCCGTACGGCGGCCAGATGTGTTGCGATACCGGCCTTGTCGTCGGCGGTACCGCGACCGTAGAGCCGGCCGTCCCGTTCGGTGGGCTCGAACGGTGCAGAGTCCCACTGCGCCGGATCCCCCTCGGGCTGAACGTCGTGGTGGGCGTACAGCAGCACCGTGGGGGCTCCCGCCGGTGGCGGATAGTGCGCGATGACGGCGGGTGCACCGCCTTCGCTGACGATGCGGACGTCGGGAAAGCCTGCGTCCGACAACAACTTTGCGACGGCGTCAGCGCTGCGGTGCACTTCATCGCGCCGGGCCGGGTCGGCCCACACCGACTGGATACGGACCAGGTCCTCCAGATCGGACCGCACCGACGGCAACACCTGCTGCACCCGCGCCACCACATCACTCATGGTGACGACACTAGCCGCACTGTCGAACGCCGCGACCGCGCACAAACTGCAGTCCGATCACGGCGTGTCGGGCGGCGACACGCACACTCGCGGTGCTGGGGTTAGGGCTCCTCGATGATCGCCACCGCTGCGGCGGTGTCGGCCTCATGCGTGAGCGAGACGTGAATGGTCACCGTCTCCAGGTGCTTGGCGATGTCACCGGACAACCGCACCTTGGGCCGCCCCCACATGTCGGTGACCACCTCGATGTCGCGGTGGATCCCCTCCGGCAGGGCCGGGCGCTTCGAGAACCGTGAACTCGACCAGGCCTTGATGACTGCTTCCTTGGCCGCCCACCGGGCCGCCAGGTGCCGGGCCGCCGACGAACTCTTGTCCGCGGCGTCCCGGCGCTCACCTGGCGTGAACGTCTCGGCGAAAACCGTTCCCGGCCGGTCTACCTGCTCGGCGAAATCAGGTATGGAAACCAGATCGATGCCTATGCCCACAATCGCCATGGAAGCGAACCTAGCTCACTTCTCGGTGCATTCACTCACCGCACGTAGAGATCGTCGTCACCGAGGCGGGCATCCGCGTTCAGCAACATGGCCGCTTCCTGACGCTTCTCCGGCACATCGTGATCGAACCGGCGGTCGGCAGGCTTCTCGTACATCGGCCGTCCGCCGGCGATCGCCCCGGCCAGACGACGCTGACCGGCCAGCGTGCGCTGCTCGGCGCGCTTGCGGTAGTCGTCGCGCTCGGCCGGATCCAGCGCCGCGATGAACGCCTCCGGGTGCACCAGGGCAACCAGACCCGACACGTGACCGAACCCGAGGCTGGTGACCAGACCGGCCTTGAGCGGGAACTTCCCACGCAGGTCGAGGGCTTCGCGCACCCAGACGAAGTGGCCGGAGGTGGCCAGCTCGTCGTCGACGCAGTCCAGGCTGCGGTTCGGCGGGATGACGCCGTCGCGCAGGATCTGGCACAGACCCATCATCTGGAACACCGCCGCGCCGCCCTTGGCGTGCCCGGTCAGCGTCTTCTGGCTGACGATGAACAGCGGGGCACCTGCCGAGCGGCCCATCGAGTCGGCCAGCCGCTCGTGCAGCTCGGTCTCGTTGGGATCGTTGGCCAGCGTCGAGGTGTCGTGCTTGGAGATCACCGCGATGTCGTCGGCACCGACACCCAGCTTGGCCAGCGAGCGGGCCAGCTGCGAATCCTTGCCGCCACGCCCGGCGCCCAGGGCACCGAGGCCCGGAGCCGGGATCGAGGTGTGCACACCGTCGGCGAAGCTCTGCGCGTAGCCGACGACGGCCAGCACCGGCAGGCCCATCTTGACGGCCAGATCACCGCGGGCCAGCAGGATGGTGCCACCACCCTGGGCTTCCAGGAAGCCGAGACGACGACGGTCGTTGGCGCGGGAGAACTTCGAGTCGCTGATGCCCTTCGACCGCATCGTCTCGGTGTCGGCGGTGGCCGCCATGTCACCGAAGCCGATGATGGCTTCCAGGGTCAGATCGTCGAAGCCGCCGGCGATCACCAGGTCGGCCTTGCCGAGACGGATCTTGTCAACACCCTCCTCGACCGAGACGGCCGCGGTGGCGCAGGCGCCGACCGGGTGGACCATCGCACCGTAACCGCCGACGTAGCTCTGCATGACGTGTGCCGCAACAACGTTCGGCAGCACCTCCTGCAGGATGTCGTTCGGCTTGGCCTTACCCATCAGGTTGCCGTGGTACATGGTCTGCATCGAGGTCATGCCGCCCATGCCGGTGCCCTGGGTGGAGGCCACCAGGCTCGGGTGCACCCAACGCATCAGCTCGGTCGGGGTGAAGCCCGAGGACAGGAACGCGTCGACGGTGGCGACGATGTTCCACAGCGCCACCCGGTCGATGGAATTGGCCATGTCCGGGGTGATGCCCCACACCGTCGGGTCGAACCCGGTGGGGATCTGGGCACCGACCGTACGCGACAGCTTGGTCTTGCGCGGAACGCGAATCTCGGTGCCCGCCTTACGGATCACCTGCCAGTCACCGGAGTCCGGCACGGGCCGGGCCACCGTGTGCTCGGGGTCGAAGGACACGAACGCCCGAGCGTCGGCCTCGCTGGACACCACGAAGCTGAAGTCCTTGTCCAGGAACACACTCACCAGCAGTGGCGAGGCGTGATCGGGGTCGATCGCACCGTCGTCGACGAATTCGCGGATGCCGCAACGTTCCACCACGGCGTCGTGATAGCGCTCCACGATCTCCGATTCGGGCACCAGATCACCGGTTTCGGTGTCGTACCAGCCGGCCTTCGGATCGTCTTCCCACTTGACCAGGCCGGTTGTCCAGGCCAGCTCAAGCACGCCGGCCGCCGACAGCTCGCCGGCAACCTCCATCTCGAAGCGCGTCCGCGACGAGCCGTACGGCCCGAGCTCGGCACCACCGACGATGACCACCAGGTCGGCCGGGTCGACGTCGAGGTCGGCCCACTCCGGCGCCGGCGCCGGGTTGTATCCGCGCGGTGGGGACGGCAGCGCCGCAAGGGCTCCCTCGTCCTCGTCGGATGCTCCGTCTTCTGATGCGGCGGAAGCCATGTCCTCGCGAGCCTTGGCGGCCAGCTCGGCCATGTCGATCTTGATGTCACCCAGACCGCCGGTCAGGTCGGCCTTGACCGGGGCGTTCGCCGCGGCCACCTTGGCCTCCACCGTGCACAGGTTCAGCAGCATGGCTGCCATCTCCGCGCTGCTGTAGGTGGTGACGCCGGCCTCCTCGACCGCGCTGACGATGGCGTCGTTGTGCCCCATCAGCCCGGTGCCCTTGGTCCAGCCGATCAACGCATGCGCCAGGCTGACCCGGCCGGCCCACGAGGACTCCGCACTCCAGCGGTTCACCAAAGCGTCCAGAGCGGACTTGGATTCACCGTAGGCGCCGTCGCCACCGAACATGCCACGGTTGGGCGAGCCCGGCAGCACCACGTGCAGACGCGAGGCGATGTCACGCTCGGCACCGATCATCGACAGCCCGGCGATGAGCCGCTGCACGGCCCACAACAGAACCTTCATCTCCATCTCGGAACGTGAGCCCGCCTCCGACAGATCCCCGGCCACGCGTGGCGCGGCGAACGGGAACAGCAGCGTCGGGGTCTGTGCATCCTTGAGGTGGATCGATTGCGGCCCAAGGCTTTCGATCTGCTCGCTACCGACCCACTCGACCAGCTTGTCGATGTCGGAGTAGGACGCCATGTTGGCCGGGACCACCCACAGGGTGGCGCCGAAGCGGGCGTTCTCGCGGTAGAGCTCCTTGTAGAACGCCAACCGATCGTCGTCCAGACGCGAAGTGGTGGCCACGACCGTGGCTCCGCCGTCGAGCAACTGCCCGACGACCGACGAGGCGATCGAGCCCTTCGACGCACCGGTCACCACGGCAACCTCGTTGGAATACCGACCGGTTCCGGGGTTCTCCGCGCCGGCCGCGATGCGACCGAACAGTGAGGCATGGATGGTGCGACCCGCGGCCAGCGACTTGCCCTGCCACCAATTCGCCTGGGTGGCAACGACATGCCCGGCACCCTCGAAGCGCTCGGACAGGCGGGGCCAGTCGGCGTCGATCTCGCCCTCGTCAGCCAGCCACAGTTTGACCAGGTCCTCACGAGCGCTGGCCCAACGGTCGTCGAACACGACGGCCTTCTTGCCGTCGAATGCCGGAGCCACCAATCGCGGCCAGTCCGAGCCGAGTTCGGTGGTGACCAGGTCGATCAACTCGGCATCGGTCGACGCCTCGGGGACACCGACCGGGGCATCAAGACCGAGCTGACCCAGAATCGTGCGGGCGGCCGAGGCCAGCACGCCGTCGGCGCCGGTGACCTTCTCGGCGAACTCGTTCAGCGCGGCCGAATCCACCACACCGCCGCCACCGGCACCACCGGCCGACGGCAGGCTCACGGCAACACCCTGACGGGCACCCACCGCGGCCACCGCGGCGTCGATCACCTTGTCGACATCGGCGGGGGTCGCCAGCGCACCGGCGTGCAGGGCACCCAGGTCGCCGCCACGGACGCTGCTGCCCTCACGGGTTCCCAGCGCCACCTCGACGGTGACGTGCTTGGCCCAACCCGGACCCAACTCCCAAGTCTTGCTGACGCGCTCGGCAATGTAGGCCGGACGCTTGCCGGACGGACCGAACACCGTGCGCAACTGATCGTTGATGGCGTCCGAGAGCACCGGGCCGAAGGGCTTGTAGGTGCGGGCCAGCTTGCTGACCTGTCCCTTGAGCGCAGCCAGATCCGCCTCGGCGGCACCGTCGATCGCACCCAGGTTCAGCTCGGAGCCCAGATCGACCAGCAGCTGGTTACGACGCGAGGACGCACCGTCGGTGATGGACTCGATGGAGTCCAACCCCTCGATCTGATCGATCCGCATCTTGGCGCTCAGCGCGATCAGGCCGACGGTGGCATCGGCCGCGTCGAACGCCAGATCATCCGGGCGGGGACCACCCGACGGAGCGGCCGGTGCGGCCGCCGGCGCCGGGGCAGCCTCGGCGGACGGAGCAGCCTCGGCGGACGGCGCCGCTACCGGGCTTTCGTCGACGTCCGGTTCCGGCTCCGGATCCGTGTCGCTGGCGAACAACACCGCGGCATCGCGCTCGGCGTTGAGCACCTCGACGGTGCTGTGGGCGAATTCAGGCAGCTTGAGCGTGTTGGTGGCCAGGCCGGCGACCGTCGGCGCGTTCTTCACACCGATCTCGACGAACCGCTCCACCCCGAGTCCGCCTGCGGCCTCCTCGATGAACAGCAGATCCTGGGTCTCGATCCAGCGCACCGGGCTGGCGAACTGCCAGGCCAGCAGCTCGATGACGACCTTGCGCATCAAATCGCTCGGCCGCTCGTTACGCCAGGTGTCGTAGTCGGCGAGAATCTCGTCGAGCGGCTCGGCCGGCACCAGATCGCGGATCTCCTGGATGAAATCGCGGTCCAGCGTGAACGGCCGGGGCACCAGGTTCGGGACGTAGCGGCCGACGACCAACTCCGGATCGCGGTCACGCGGCAGAACGCGCTCCAGGCTGCGCCGGAAGTCGTCCACACCGACCCGCAGCACACTCGAGTGGAATGGCACGTCGATGCCGGGCACCAGGATGAAAGACCGCTTGCCGCCGCTGATCTCGCGACGACGCTCGACCTCTTCCTCCAGCGCATCCAGACCGCGGACGGTTCCGGCGATCGCGTACTGCGATCCGCGCAGGTTGAAGTTCACGATCTGAAGAAACTCGCCGGTATCCGCCGCGATCTGCGCGACGAAGTCCTCGACATCCTCGTCGGCGAGGTCGATCTGCGACGGCCGGATCGCGGCCAGCCGGTAGTTGGACCGGCCCCGCTCGTCGCGCGGCACGATGTCGTGCATCTTGGAGCCGCGATGGAACACCGCCTCCAGCAGGCCTTCGAGCTCGATGACGCCGGAAACGCAGGCCAGCGCGGTGTATTCACCGACGGAGTGACCGCAGGCGATCGCACCCTCGACGAACGCGCCCTGCTCACGCATCTCGGCAACCTGCGCGGCGGCCGTCGTCGCCATGGCGACCTGGGTGAACTGGGTCAGGTACAGCACGCCCTCGGGGTGCTCGTAGTGCACACCGGAGGCGATCAAGCTGGTCGGATTGTCGCGGACCACGTGCAGCACCGAGAAGCCCAGCGTCTCGCGGGTGAACTTGTCGGCCTTGTCCCACACCTTGCGGGCGGCCTTGGACCGGGCCCGGACCTCCATGCCCATGCCCTTGGACTGGATGCCCTGGCCGGGGAACGCGTAGACGGTCTTGGGTGCGGCGAGCCGCGCGGTCGCGGCCATCACCAGCTCGGAGCCGATGCGGGCTTGGACCTCGACAACCTCTGCGCCGACATCGATTCCGACCCGGTCGACGCGGAAGTCGACCTCATCGCCCGGGGAGACCATGCCCAGGAAACGGGCGGTCCAGCCGACCAGCTTGGCCGGCGGAATCGGCTTGCCGTCGGTGGCGGTGACGACGTGCTGCGCGGCGGCCGACAGCCACATGCCGTGCACGATCGGCGACTGGAGACCGGCCAGCAGCGCGGCCGCCCGGTCGGTGTGGATCGGGTTGTGGTCACCGGACACCACGGCGAACGGCCGCATGTCCACGGGCGCACCGATCGTGACGTCACGGCGGCGACGCCGCGGGGTGTCGGTGGCGTTGTCCGAGATCGCGCCGCCGGCCCGGACCGGGTCGGTCAGTTCGGCCTCGCCGGTACGACCGCGGATGGCGAACCGCTCCTCCAGCGTGGCCAACTCGGTTCCATCGGAGCTGCGCACAGTCACCGAAACCGGGACAACCCGGCCAACTTCGGTGTCGTGCGCGGCCGAAGCCGTTGCGGTGACGGTCAATTCGGCCGGCTCAGTCGGCAACGCAGCCAACAGGTGCGCGGCGTGATCCAGGTGCACCAGGCTCAGCAGACCCTCGACGACCGGGAATCCGGAGTCGGTGGCAGCGGAGCCGATCGCGGCGAACACCGCGGGCCAGCACCGACCGACCAGGGCGTCGGGGACGACGGTCAGCGTCGGTGCCAGGGGGGCACCGAAGGTGGCGGTGACGCCGGTGTGATCGGCGACCTGCTCGGGGTCCCACGCGACGGTGACCTTGGCGGTCCCGTCGACGACGGGAGGCAGCGCGTCGGGACCGTCGACGCCCGCGGCGATGGCGAGCACCGAACGCATCGCTGCCGCGGCATCGGCGACCTCGACGACCGGTGCGCCGCCGCTGCGGATGGCGTCGGTCAAGGTGAACCGGATCTCGATCCAGGTTCCCGACAGCGGCACCGACAGCACCACGTGCCGATCGTCGGCAACCTCAAGCCGGGCACCCGTGGACGGGTGAGAAGCAGAACGCTCTGCAGATCCTTCGCGGACCAACCACTCCGCGGCCGGCGCGATCCGGTGCACGGGGTTGACCGAGGTACGGCCGGCCCACAACACGTCGGGAGCGTCGAGCAGCACGGCCAACGGGCCGGTGACATCGTCGCGGCCCTGACGGCGCGAGAGCACGGCCTGCGGCTGGGCGCCGGCAGCCAGGACCTGATCGACAGCGGCCTGCTCGAAGCGGTCCAGCAGCTCACCGACGGGCTCGTCGACCCGGGTGATGCCGGCGACGGCCTCGGTGCCGGGGATGACGCACACCTGATCGGCGGTGTAGCGCGCATCATGGGCCTGCCACAGCGAATCGCTGCGCCACCAACGGCGCACATCCTTGTCGATCACGGGAACGAAGTTGACCGGCTTGCCCAGCGTCTTGCACAGCTCGACGAAGAACGGCACGTCGGCCGGGTGCAGCTGCACGGAGGCGACATCCGGGTTGGCCGAGACCAGCGCGGCCAGCGCGGCCTTCGGGTCTTCCAGCAGCGCCTCGCCGTCACCGGAAGCGTCGAACAGCGTCTCGATCGGGCCGAAATCCTGTGCGTGCAAACGTGCTTCGGCGCGCTTGAGCATCTGCTCGAAGCGGTCACGCCAGGTGATGTCCAACCACGGCGAGTCCCCGCGCCTGGAATCGGCGGTGCTGTTGCCGTCACCGATGGACAGCTCGACGTAGCGACGCAGCCACTGCAGGTAGGTCATCTCGGCGACATCGCCGAAGTACGGCTTGGCGGTGTCGGCCATCGCGGCGATGATCTCGTCGCGGCGTGCCGCCACCCCGTCAGCGTCACCGGCAACCTCGTCGAGCAACCGGCCGCAGCGCGATGCCGTGTTGTCGATCTCGTGAATGTCGGCGCCGAGCTGGCTGCGTCCGGAGGCCATACCGTTGACGGCCTTGCCCGCACCCACCCAGGTATCGGTGCCCTTGGTGTCGACCAGCAACTGCTTGACCGACGGTGACGTGGTGGCCTCAAGCGTGGCCATGGCGGCGGTGCCGACCAGGATGCCGTCGACTGGCATCAGCGGGTAACCGTGGGCGGCCGACCAGCTGCCGGACAGGTACTCGGTGGACCGCTCGGGGGTACCGATGCCGCCGCCGACGCAGATGGTGATGTTGGACCGGCTGCGCAGCTCGGAGTAGGTGGCCAGCAACAGGTCGTCGAGGTCTTCCCACGAATGGTGGCCACCGGCGCGGCCGCCCTCGATGTGGGCGATGACGGGCTTGGTGGGCACCTCCGCGGCGATCCGGATGACCGAGCGGATCTGCTCGACGGTGCCCGGCTTGAAGACCACGTGGCTGATGCCGAGGTCGTTGAGTTCGCCGATCAACTCGACGGCCTCTTCGAGATCAGGGATACCCGCAGTGACCACCAGGCCGTCGATGGGAGCACCGGACTGGCGGGCGCGCTGCACCAGTCGCTTGCCGCCGACCTGCAGCTTCCACAGGTAGGGGTCCAAGAACAGCGAGTTGAACTGGATGGCCCGGCCCGGCTCCAGCAGAGAGCTCAGTTCGGCGATGCGGTCGTTGAAGATCGGCTCGGTGACCTGCCCGCCACCGGCGAGTTCGGCCCAGTGGCCGGCGTTTGCTGCGGCCGCGACGATCTTGGCGTCCACTGTGGTGGGCGTCATACCCGCCAGCAGGATCGGCGAGCGTCCGGTGAGCCGGGTGAATTTCGTCGAGAGCTTGACCGATCCGTCGGGCAGGCTCACCACGGTCGGGGCATAGCTCGACCACGGGCGGGCCACCTCGGGCACCGCGCCGATGGTGAACAGGTTGCGCTGGCCCCCGCGGGTCGCAGCGGGCACGATCCCGATGCCCAGGCCGCGCACCACGGGCGCGGTCAGACGGGTCAGGATGTCGCCGGGGCCGAGGTCCAGAATCCAGCGGGCTCCCGCCTCGTGCAGGTCGGTGATCTCGTCGACCCAATCCACCTGGCTGACGAGGATGGACTCGGTCATCTCCCGGGCCAACTCGACGTCGATGCCGACGGCCGCGGCCCAGCGGGCCACGATCTCGACGCCATCGGCCAGGCGCGGTGTGTGGAAACCGACCTCGACCTGCACCGGGTCGAAGACCGGGGCGAAGACGGCGCCGCCGCGGACTTTGCTCTTGCGTTCGGCCTCTTCCTTCTCAGCGATCTGGTTGCAGTACAGCTCGAACCGCGACAGCTGTTCAGGTGTGCCGGTGATCACAACGGAGCGCCGGCCGTTGCGGATCGACAGCACCGGGGGAAGCACGGTGCGCACGTCCTGGCTGAACTCTTCGAGCAGCTCGTAGATGCGCTCGGGCTCGGCATTGGTCACCGACACCATCGGCGGCCGGTCGCCCAGCACGGTGATCCCGCGACGACGGGCCACCAGTGTGCCTGCCGCACCGATCAGCTGCGCCAGCGCCAGCAGCTGCACGTCCTTGGCCCCCTTGGCGGCCAGCGCCTCGACGGCCAGCACGCCCTGGGAATGCCCGGCGACGGCCACCGGCGGGGTGGCGGCCAGGTCCATGCCCTGACGGGCCAGTGCCCGCACCGCGGCGATCTGAGTGAGCAGGACGCCCGGGACCGACACCGCGGCCGACGTCAGCTGCTTGTCCGACGGCACCGGCTCCTCGGCGGCCAGCGCACGGACCCACCGCAGGGGCTCGAACCCGATGGGCCGGACCACGACGAGCTCGGTGGCAACCGGCTCGAGCAGCAGCTCGGCCTCACCGGCCAGGGTCGCCAGTTCGGCCTCGATACCGGCCGAGGACACCAACTCCTCAAGAGTCTCCAGCCAGGCGCTGCCCTGGCCGCCAAAGGCGACCGCGTAGGGCTCACCGGCGCTCAGCCGATCTACGAGGGCATGGGTGGAGTCAGCCTGCCGACCGTCGGATCCTGATTCGTCGTTGCGACCGGCGGACACCCGGTCGTGTTCATAGATCGTCACTGGCGCTATCTCCTCGGTGCTGCTGTGGTTCTGCGGTGAATGGTGTCGCGTGTGGCTGTCGCGTGCGGTCTCAGGTATTTGTCTGCATGTCTCGGGCGGTGTGACCGCCCGGCGACAAGCCAACGGCGATTCAGCGTCGAATCAGGCTGGAACACGGTGCCGCCGGAGCCCTCCGGACGGTGTCACGCACATTCCCGCCGCACTAAGAGTGTCATAAGAGCATGCGGGCATTTTCCGCTCAGATTGGTTACTGGCGAGTTCTACGCATGGGTAACCGCCGGTAACGTAACGCCGCGTCGCGCAGCCCCCGAAGGCATTCGGGACAAACGTCCTGTTGGCAGGTGGTTACGGTCGAGTAGCCATAACTGCGCAGATCAAGGCAGTATTGTTATCGAATCGTTATCTGTATTTCCCGCCACATCCGGGACTGCGAACCAGCGGCGAACCAGCGGACAATCGGGCCAATTCTGTCTAGCGAATCCCGTCCGGCCGAACCAAAAGTTTGCTGGAACATCTTACTCGTCGGTAACTATTCGGGCTGGCCGACCGAGACGCGGCCTCGGCCCGTCGGTCTATTCGGCGGCGGACAGGCCCGCGCGCAGGGCCCGTTCCACCCGGGCCGAGACCACCACCCGGACCAGCTCAGGCAGACCGGCATCCGAGAGACCTCCCTCGCATTCGGCGACCGCAGCGGCAGCCGACTCGGCCAGGTGATCGACCTCGGCGCTGGTGGCTCGGCAGAGATGGGCCATGCCGCGCACGAGGCGCCGATGATCCTCCGCGCCGCCGACGAGCGCGACCAACGCGGGATCGGTCACCTCGATGGAGCCGTCCACGATGTGCACCAACCCGAATTCGACGAGCGTGCGGATGTCATCGCCGGCCGGGTCCACGTTCAGTGGCAGCGCCGTCGGCCGGCACCAGCCCGAAGCTTGGATACCCAGGGCGCCAGACAGATCCTTACCCCCGCGCAATGCGGCGAAGAACTCGGCGATGTGCGCCGAGTTGAAACCCCTGGCCAGTAGCTGGCTGATCGCTGTCAACTGATCGAGGTGCCGCTCACCGTAGTACGCCGAGCGCCCGACGCGCCGCGGCGAATCCAGTAGTCCGCGCTCACGATAGGCGCGGATATTGCGAGCGCTGACGCCGGAAATGCGCGCCAGGTCTTCGAGACGGTACTCAACCAAGCCGGCGTCCTCCGCGTCGGATTGAACAGCGATTCATGCCGACACCCTACTCTCCGGTTAATGCCGCGAGCGAATTCATAGCGACAGCCATCTGCCGCCCGGCGACTTCATCGATAGCGCGCTTATCTGCGGATATAACGGAGAGCTTCCCTCAAGTACGACATGCGCGTGCATTTACAGCCAACTCGGTGAATCGCCGTAATACTGCGCCCGAGACCAATTTCACAACCGCGACAAAGAATCTCGCTCGCTTCGACGCCAACGGTGCGAGAGCATGTACGTCTGTCCCCAGAAACCATTGTGACGAAAGGTGCCCGCGTGCGTCCCTGGATCGTTTGGGCCACCGGACTACTCGCGTACATCATCGCGGTACTCGACCGCACCACCCTCGGCGTCTCGGGTCTACAGGCCGCCGACAGATTTGCCGCAAGCCCGGGCGTGCTGTCCACTTTCGTGGTGCTGCAGGTGATCGTTTATGCCGCCGCCCAGGTTCCCGCCGGACTACTGTTGGACCGCTTCGGTTCCCGTGTGCTCATCATCTGCGGGGCCGCGCTGATGACCACCGGCCAACTCGTGCTCGCGCTCAGCGAGTCTCTACCCGCGGCAATCGGCGCACGGGCCATCGTCGGCCTGGGCGACGCGCTGACCTTCATCTCTGTTCTTCGGCTGGTGCCGCACTGGTTCGATCCCACCCGCGTTCCGTTGGTGACCCAATTGACGGGAATCTGCGGCCAACTCGGTCAGGTCCTCTCCGCGATCCCGTTCCTGGCAATCCTCACCGGTTCGGGGTGGACACCGGCCTATCTGTCGGTCGCCGCGTTCGGAGTTGTGGTGATCGTGTTGGCCCTGGCCCTGATCCGCAACACACCGCACGGTTCGGTGCTGACACCTGAGCCGATCTCGCTGCACACCACCCTGTCCCGCATCAGGACAGTCTGGATGCGGCCCGGCACCAGGCTCGGGTTCTTTACCCACATGGGCACCCAGTTCTCGGTCACGGCATTCGCACTGATGTGGGGGGTGCCCTATCTGACAGTGGCGCAGGGACTTTCGGCGACCGCAGCCGGCTCCCTTTTGACCGTCTCGGTGGTTGCCGCCATCGCGGCCGGAATCATGATCGGTATCTTCACCGGTCGCCATCCAACCCGCCGGTCACACCTGGTGCTCTGGATCATCGCCAGTAACGCCCTGGTGTGGACCGTGGTGCTGGCCTTGCCCGGCCCGGCGCCGGTGTGGTTGTTGGTGGTGCTCATCGTCGTCATCTCGGTGGGCGGCCCTGGGTCGATGGTCGGCTTCGACTTCGCCCGCACCTTCAATCCCAGCCACACCCTCGGTACCGCCCAGGGCATGGTGAACATGGGCGGTTTCCTGGCCGCACTGCTGGTGATGCAGGCGATGGGGCTGATCCTGTCCGGAACGGACAGTTACTCGTTCGCGTCATTCCGCGTGGCCTGGTCGGTGCAGTACGCGGTGTGGATCCTGGCCACCATCGGAATCCTGGTCACCCGCCGCAAGACACGCCGCCTGCTCGCGGCCGAGCAGGAGCGAATGCTGTTGGAGAGCTTCGAGACTCACCCCGGGCGGTGACCACCGCCGGACAATCGTGCGGAGATGATCGCCGCGGCGTGCCGGTGCCCGACCGCCTCGAACCCGACGACGACAACCACCGGAGCCGCGGTGGCCACCAACAGACACACCGTCATCGATCTCCCGCCCGCCGCCAGCGCCACGGCGGCCACCAGCACCGCCCCGGCCAACACCAGCAACAGCGCGTGGAAGAGGTCGACCTCGCCCACCAGACATGAGTAGATGACGAACATCGAGAGCAGGTAAATGCCCACCGGGATCGCCACTGCCAGCACCGTGCCCACCGAATCCAGCTTCGATTCGCCGTCTATGTAGTAAGCCGCCACATGTAACCCCGCGCCGGTGGCAACGATCGCACCGAACACCGCCAGGTGCAGGTAGCCGTACCAGAACGACAGCCGGCGTCTGGCGTGCAGCAACTCACCGGCCGGAATCAGGAAGTACACCCACCACATTCCGAAGGTCAGCCCGATTCCGGCGGCCACCAGCAGGATCGCGTCGGTGGACCAACCGTGCTCCCCCACCGCCGCCGTCAGGGACGCCACCGTGCCGACCACGCCTTCGCCCAACGCGATGATCGCCAGCAATCCGTATCGCTCGGCGACATGATGCGCGTGCCACGGGGTGCCCCCCATCCGCCGCTCCGCCAGGATCGGCCCGCTGACCTCCACCACCATCAGCACCAGGGCGGAGACGAAGAAGACCGTCAGCGAGGTCTGCACGAAGATCTGCACCACCCACCCGATCTGGGCGATGACGACCACACTCGCGTAGGTCAGGCAGGCGGACCGTCGTGGCGGATCCTGCACTGCCGCCCGTAACCATTGACCCACCAACGCAATTCGCATGACTACGTAGCCGGCCACCATCACGACGTTGTCGACGTGCCCGCCGTGTTCGATCGAGGCGAAGACCGGGGGTATGCCCAACGCGAGGATGATGACGCCGACCATCTGCAGCATCGTCATCACCCGGTAGATCCAGTCGTCGGTGTCGTAGGCAGAAGCGAACCAGGTGAAGTTCATCCACGCCCACCAGGTCGCGAACGCTCCGAAGGCGAAGCCCGCCAAACCGGCCGACACATGCCCCTCGGCCATCAGATGCGCGAACTGAGCGGCCGCCACCCCGAAGGCGATCACGAATGTCAGGTCGAACAGCAATTCCAACGGACTCGCCACCCGGTGCTGCTCGTGCGGGTCGCGTCCGGACATGCGGTTCAGGCGGTGGGTTTGAACCGGGCTGGGCGTGTTCTCGTTCAACCTGATATGTCCCTTTCTCGCCATACTTTCCCAGCAATTCCACCGCATCGGGACGCCGGACCGTGGATTGCCGACGGCGTGGTGGCAGAAACTCACCGAAACACAGGTAGTGCACTACTGATGTCAGGACGCCGGCCACGCTCGAGGATGCGTATATGTCCAATCAATTCAGGCTGAACCTCCTGGGCGAGTTCACCGTGTACCGGGACCTGGAGCCGCTGCTGTTGCCGCCCTCGTGTCGCCGGTTGGTGGCGCTTGCCGCCGTGAAGCGCCGCGAGTTGCACCGCAGCTGGGTCTGCGACTTGCTGTGGCCGGGCAGCCCCCCGCACAAGGCGGTGTCCTCGCTGCGTTCTGCGCTGTGGCGATTGCGACCGATGGGCGCCGACGCGCTGCTCGTGGTGCGACACCAATACGTCAGCCTGGCACCCGAAGTGACGGTGGACTGGCACGAGGCGGTCGCCTTGCACGAGGCGATGACCGTGATCGACGGACGACAGGTGCCCACGGGCACTCATCCGGCTCTGCACCGGCTGATAGGCAGCGGTGACCTGCTCGAGGGCTGGACCGATTCCTGGTGCATCGCCGAGCGTGCCCGCTACCGCGCCATCCAGCAATCTGTCCTGGACGCACCCGCCACTGTCACGCCGCGACGGGCAACGTACTACGCGGGGTGCCTGCCATGAGCGCGTTACTGATCGGCTTCGTCGTGGTCAGCGCGGTGGCAACCGCGTTCGCGGTGCACGAACTGCAGACCTGGCTGGAGCGGTGGGAGTACGAACGTCACGCTCAGGACTGACGCAGTACGGGCTACACCGGGTCGAACGACGAGATCAACCAGTTCCCGTCGATCTTGCTCATCCCCACTTTGACCGCGCTCGCCGTGAAGCTGCCGTTGGGATTCTCAGCGCTGGTCGTGGCCTGGTTGACGAACACCAGCACCACCGCTGAATCGGGCTGGATCTCCGAGACCGCCGAGCGCACGACTGCTGCGGTGGTCTTGACCGCCTTCTGCTTGGCGGCAGGGGCGACGATTTCCTGGGTGAACTGGGTGTAGTACGACAGGAAGTCTCCGGTCAGGTGCGACTTGGCGGCCGAGAAGTCCCGGTCGAGACTGTCTGGCGCATAGCTCAGCAGTGCCACGGTGCCATCGCTCGCGGCCTTGAGTACCGTCGCCGACGCCGACGGCCCGGTCTGTTGGTCGCCGCGGTACTGCGCGAAGTACAGCCATCCGGCCAGCGCAGCCGACGCGATCAACGCCACGACCAGTGCCAGCGGGAACCACAGGTTGGTCAGTTTCCGGCGCCACCCTGGCGTGGGCTCGTCGACTACGGCGTCGGTGACGTCCTCGGTCGCATCGGCCTCGGCCACTTCGGTCTCGGCCACTTCGGCCTCGGCCGTACCCTGCTCGCCGGCGACCTCGGTGTCTTCGGCCTCGGTCTTCTTGATATCTGCGGTCACGGCACGAACTCGACTTTCGACAGCTTGATCTGGTCACCTTCGCGGACCAGGTCAACGGCCACCCGCCACGGCCGCGGTTGCTTGTTGGCACCTGTGGTGTTGGTGACCTGGGTGTTGACCGCGACCAGAACGACGGCGTTGTCGTCGCTCATGGTGTCCACGGCGGCGGCGGTCACCTTCGCCTCGGTCACTACCTTCGCGCCCTGGGCCAGCTTGACGAAGTCTTTCGCCTGCGCTTCGAAATCCTCCCGGAACTCACCGGTGGAGTTGTCCAGGATGTTCTTGACGGCGTCTTGAGCGTGGTTGAAATCCAGCGACATGAGCGTCACGACGGTCTGGCGGGCCGCGGCGGTGTATTCGGCCGCGAGTTGCTGACGGTGCTCGGCTTGGCGGTGCTGCCAGATCATCAAGCCGCTGGCGACGAGCAGGCCCGCGATGACGATCAGCGTCAGACAGCTCGCCAGCACCTTCCAGAACAGGCGTGATACCTGCACTCGCGGTAGGCGCCGGGACGACTTGCCCTCGACTTTGCCCTCCGCCCCGTCGATCGGCTCGGCCTCGACACCGGTGGTGTCGGTGACCTCGGGATCATCGGCATCTTCGGGCACGGTCGTGTCCGCGACGTCGTCGCCGGCGTCCCCGTCGGCAGCGGCCGTGTCTGCGCCGGCCTGGTTACGCAGCCGAATGGCGCGGGCCCGGGCGCGTGCGGCGGTCGCTACGGCCTCGGCCTCTGCGGCCTCGGCTTCGGCCTGCTCGGCCATTTCCAGTGCGTCGCCGGGCGACGCGTCATCTTCGCTAGTATCGAGTACCGGCGACAAAGGCTTGCGGGACGGCATGCCGACCTCCTGTCCGTTCAGCAGCCTGCTTAACGAGAATTACGTTATCAGTTTGCGGTAGTGACCCGAGAGTACATCATCGATAGCAGGTACCTAAATGGTGATTTACCTGCGGAAATGATGTTTACGTACTGTGCGTTCACTTAGCCCGGGCTCGTAGTTATCCGGGCCTCAAGCAGGTTCTTCATCACCTTGCCGGTGGCATTGAGCGGTAGTTCGTCGAGGAATTCGACATACCGGGGCACCTTGTAGCCAGCCATGCGTTCGCGACTCCAGGCGATGAGGTCCTCGCCGGCAACAGCTGCGACCCCCGGCTCGTCCCGCAGCACCACGAACGCCTTGCCGACCTGCCCCATCCGCTCGTCGGCGACGCCGATGACGGCGGCCTGGGCGATCGCCGGATGCTCCAGCAGGAAGCCCTCGATCTCGGCCGGGTAGGCGTTGAAGCCGCCGACGATGAACATGTCCTTCTTGCGTCCGACGATCCGCAGCCGGCCGGATTCGGTGAACTCGCCCAGATCTCCGGTGTGCAGCCAACCCTCGGGGTCGATCGCCTCGGCGGTGGCCGCCGGATCATCCAGGTAGCCCTGCATCACGTTGTATCCGCGCACCAGCACTTCGGCGTCATCGGCGATGCGCACCTCGACGTCCCCGCACGGAAGTCCGGCTGTGGTGGCCACGTCCTCGGCCGAGTCTCCGGGTCGTGACAGCGTGACGTTGCCGGCCTCGGTGAGGCCGTACCCGGTCATCAACGTCTGGAACGGCAACTCGTCGCGGATGCGCCGAACCAGCTCCACCGGGATGTCGGCGGCACCGGTCACCCCGGCACGCAATGTCGCCAGGCGGTCGCGGCTAGCCACCGCCAATAGCGAGTGATACAGCGTGGGTGGTCCCGGCAGCATCGTGATGCGTTCGCGCTCAATCAGTTCCACGACGTTGTCGGCGTCGAACACCGCGACCGGCAGCATCGTCGCACCGCGGAGGAAGGACGCCACCAAACCGGCCTTCAACCCGAAGGTATGGAAGTACGGGTTGATCATCAGATAGCGATCACCCTCGCGCAGATCGGCGAGCGTGGCCCACTCCTCGTAGGCCCGCAGCGTCTGGCGATGGTTCATCATCGCGCCCTTGGGCCTGCCGGTGGTGCCGGAGGTGAAGATGACGTCAGCGATGTCGGTGGGGTTCACGTCTCGGGTGAACGGTGTCCCACTGCTCAAGAAATCCGACTTCAATTCGATGGCAGGGACATCGAGATCGGTCCCCGAAAAGGTGAAATCCTGTCCGAGGAAACCATTTTGGACCATCACGGCCTTGGCGCCGCTCCGGGACACCACATCAGCGGCTTCATCGGCCTTGAACCTGGTGTTGACCGGAACCAGAACGCCGCCGGCGGCCATGATCCCGAATGCGGCGATGATCCACTCGGCGGAATTGGGGGCCCAGACCGCAACCCGGTCCCCCTTGTCGATGCCGAACTCGACGAACGCACCCGATGCCTTCCGGATGCGCTCGACGACTTCAGTGAAGGACAAGCGCAGCGGACCGTCGACCCCGGCTGAACTGTCGCCATAGTCGACGACCGCCTCCGTGTCGCCGAAACGGTCCGCTGCACTCAAGACCATCGCGGGGATGGTCTGCTGCGCTTCGATGTGTCCGGCCCCTTAGGTGGTCACGAGGCGACCGAGGTTGCCGCCCATGATCTTGGCCTGGTCCTCGACGGCCAGGTGCTCGAGCGCGGTGATGTAGTGCGTCGGTTCGGCCAGACCCTCCGGGTGCGGCCAGTCGGAGCCGTAGAGCACCTGGTCGACACCGATCAGGTTGATCAGGTCGTCGATGCCCTCCTCGTAGAAGGGGCTGACGTAGATGCGGTTCTTGATCTCCTCCATCGGGTTGCCCAGGAAGGCCTCGGGAGCCTTCTTGTAGACCTCTGCCATCGAGTCGAGCAGCGGGAACATCCACTTCGACCCGGCCTCGACGATGCCCACCTTGAGCTTCGGGTGCCGGAACAGTGCACCGTGGATCACCCAGGAGGCCACCGCATCCTGGATCGGCCGCCACTCGTTGAGGATGTTCATGGCGTTGGTCTGGAACGGCAGCATCTCCTGCACCGTGCCGTCCCATTCCGAGGTGTAGCGCGCGTAGCCGCTGTCGGAGGAGTGCATGCCGACGAACAGGTCGTACTCGACGCAACGCTCCCAGAAGGGGTCGAACTCGGGCAGCGCGAACGAGCGCGGACCACGGAACCCGGGCACCGGCGCCGGCCGGACCAGGATGGCGCGGGCGCCTCGTTTGACGACCCACTCCAGCTCTTCGATCGCCTTCTCGACGATGGGCAGGGTGATCACCGGGGTGGTGAAGATCCGGTTCTTGTAGTTGAAGCCCCAGACCTCGTCCAGCCACTGGTTCAGCGAGTGGATGATGACGTGGATGGCGACCGGATTGTCACGCAGCCGCTCCTCGATGAGGCTGGCCAGCGTCGGGAACATCAGGCTGCGGTCGACACCGAGGTCGTCCATGAGCGACAGGCGCGGCTCGGGCTCGAAGAAGGCCGGGATGGACTTCATCGGCTCACCGAACAGCTCGCGCTTGCTCTTGCCATCGGGGTTGCCGAACTTGAAGTACTCCTCCCAGGCGCCCGGCTTGGCGACGTGGGAGAACGTGGGGTTCGGGATGTAGTTGCTGATATGGCCGTCGATCGCGATCTTGGTGCGGCCGTTGACCTCGACGTACTGGACGATGTCCTTGTACTCCTTGGGGAGGTACTTGGTCATCGCCTCCGGCGGTTCGTAGAGGTGGTTGTCCGCGTCGAACAGCGGAAACGGAATGTCGACCCTATGCGACAGTTGTCCCATGGAAAACTCCTTTGCAATTCGAGAGAATCATATTCTCACTTGGTAGCTGCCGCAATGCCCGACCCGCCTGACGGCTTGCTCATCGGGCGATTCCGGCGATCTCCTGACGGATGACGAACTTCTGAACCTTGCCGCTGGCCGTGCGGGGAAAATCTTCGGCCTGATGTAACTCTTCCGGCCACTTCTGCCGGGCCACCCCACCAGCGTCGAAATGCGACCGGACCTCGTCGAGGGTGGGCATTGCGCCCCCGTCGCGCACCCGCAGGACCGCGGCGACCCGTTCGCCCAACCGCGCGTCCGGAGCGGCCACCACGACCGCCTCGATCACATCCGGCAGGTCCAACAGCACTTCTTCGACCTCGAGCGCGCTGATGTTCTCGCCGCCGCGGATGATGAGATCGGTGGTGCGGTCGGTGATCGTCAGGTACCCGTCGTCGTCCATTACGCCGATGTCCCCGGTGCGATACCAGCCGTCGGAGTCGAAATGCTTTGCGGTGAGGGCATCGTCTGTGTAGCCGAGGCACAGATCCGGTCCGCGGCTGAAGATCTCGCCGTCCGGCCCGAGCCGGATCTCCACGCCGGGACGCACGTTCCCGTCGGTGTACAACCGCTTTTCTTCCGGCGCCCCTGCCCCCGACCCGGTGATCGACGGATGCTCGGTGCTGCCGTAAGAGCGGAAGACGAAGAGCCCCAGATCGGCCAGCCGCCGGGTAACGGCCGCGGGCACCGTCGAGCCGCCCAGACCGACGGTGGTGAACCGGGCCAGATGGCGTTCGCTGAACTGCGGATGGTCCATCAGGCTGGTGACGAAGTACGGCGGCCCGCCGCCGATCGACAATTCGTCACGCTCGATCAGGTCCAGCACCTTGCCCGGGTCCCAGACATCGCACAGATCGATCGGGGCGCCCTCCAGCACCGGGATCAGGAACGCGCCGAGCATGCCGATGAAATGCCCGACGGGCGTGGCGGTGAGCTGCCGACCCCGGTCCGGCGGGTAGTTCTCCAGCAACTGACGGGTTTCGAAGCCCAGTGTCTGATGACTGTGGACGACCCCTTTGGGGTCGCGGGTGGTTCCGGAGGTGAAGGCGATCAGCGCCGGCGCAGCCGGATCCGCGGTCAGGGTTCCGCTCATCGGCTCGTCGGCGAGCAGATCGGTGAAGGACGGCTTGCCGACCAGGCCGACGATGGGAACGTCCGCGCACAGGTCCGGTTGGAATTGCATCCGGCCGAACTGCTCGGTGGTGATGAACACCTTCGGCTTGGCCGTGGCCATGATGTGGCCGAGTTCCTTGCGTCCGTAGAAGTGCACGATCGGCACCGTGACGGCGCCGAGGAACGCCGACGCCCAGAACGCGACCGCAGCCTCCATCCAGTTGGGTAGCTGCATCGCCACCACGTCACCGGGCCCGACTCCACGCTCTCGAAGTCCCGCGGCCAGGCGCCGGGCGGTGTGCTCGACCTCGCCGAAGGTGCCCTGGTACGGGCGGGTCGCGGAGTGCACATAGAACCCGGCCTCGGGACTGGCGGCCAGGCCGTCGGCCAGCATCTGGCCCAGGGTTTCGGGTCGCCACCAGCCTTGTTCGACGTACCGTTTGGTCAGCTCAACGGGGATGTCGCGCACAACGGTGATGTTATTCTCATCAGACGAGAATGCCAATCCCGGAACTGGAGAACGTTTGATGGTCGACCTCGAAATCGACGGCGAACTGGCGGTCATCACGATCGACCGCCCACAGGCACGCAACGCCATCTCGCTGGACACCATGGATGCGCTGAACAAGGCATTGGACGGCGCCGCTGGCGCGGCCGCCCTGGTGATCACCGGTGGCGGCGACCGGGCGTTCGTCTCCGGGGGCGACCTCAAGGAGCTGGCGGCGCTGCGCACCGAACTCGAGGCTTCCGAGATGGCCTGGCGGATGCGCACGATCTGCGACCGCATCGCCGGCTTCGGCGGGCCGGTCATCGCCGCGCTCAACGGACACGCCCTCGGTGGCGGGGCCGAGGTCGCGGTGGCAGCGGACATCCGAATCGCCGCCGATGACATCAGGATCGGCTTCAACCAGGTGGCGCTGGCGATCATGCCGGCCTGGGGCGGCGCCGAGCGGCTCGCCGCCCTGGTCGGCCGCAGCCGCGCGCTACTGCTGGCCGGAACCGGCCGCATCCTCGGTGCGCGCGAGGCCGAGCAGGTGGGTCTGATCGATCAGGTGGTCCCCCGTGCCGAGTTCGCCGAGACCTGGCGGTCGACGGCACAATTGCTGGCCAGCCGTCAGGCCGGTGAGGTCAAGCGGGTGATCAACGGAGTGCCCACCACCGAGGCGGTTTCCGCCTTCGCCCGGCTCTGGTGCTCCGACGAGCACTGGGCCGCCGCGGACAAGGTGATGAACAAGGGGAAGTGAATTCGGGTGTCGAGCGGCCGGTTATGACACGGCTATCGCGAGTAGGCGTGTCATAACTGGCCACTCAGCCGATGGAGGCCGATGTCAGCCGCCCAACTCCCGGACCGGATCACTGCCATCCCAGTCGGCGGCCTGCGCGCGCACATACGCGGCCATGCCGGCCGAGGACTCGGTCAGCTCCATAATCTCGATGATCGCGGCCCCGGTCGGCGGTTCGAAGTAGGCGAAGCGCACGCCCTCGCCCTCCCCGCCCGACCACACCAGAGGCCAACCGGCCTCGGCGAGGTTGGCCATCGCCGAATCGAAATCGGCTGCCCAGTAGGCAAGTTGGTGAAACCCACCGTCAGCCGGGGCACCGGCGAGAAACTCGGTGAAGATGCTGGGCGTGTCGTCGTGTTGTTGGATCAACTCGACCTGCAGGTCACCACTGTTGGACAGCGCGAGGGACAGTTTCACCTCACACGGCGCACCCCGGTAGCTCACCCGCTGCGGGAGGTTGCGGATCACGAACCACGGGCCGACACCCATCTTCAGCCAGCGCGCGATCGTGTCGTCCAGATCGGTGACCACGTACCCGATCTGGCGGACCGCGCCCGGTAGAACGTCGCTCACATCGCCTCCATGTGTCCGTGCCGTCTGAACTGCCCACAAGAGCTTAGCGACAGCTGGTTCTCACTAGACGAGAATTGCATTTCCGGTTATCGTCAACGACGTGTCAAATCAGATAGCCCTGGCGCCCGAGATCTCGACGTGGCCCGACGCCGAACCCCAGCTGATCGGCAGCCGCTGCACCGACTGCACGGCCACCACCTTCCCCGCCCAGGCCCGCTGCCCCAAATGCTCCGGCGGCAACACCGCACAGGTGAACCTGCCCCGACGCGGCACCGTCATCGCCTGGACCACCCAGGGCTTCCCACCCGGAGCCCCCTACAAGGGCCCCACCGGCAAGGACTTCGTCCCCTTCGGCGTCGGCCTGGTCGAACTCGCCGACGACACCGGACCCGTCCTGCGCGTCGAAGGCCGCCTCACCGAAAACGACCCCGCCAAACTGCAATTCGGCATGAACGTCGAACTCACCATGATCCCGTTCACCACCGACGACGAAGGCAACGAAATCGTCACCTTCGCCTTCCAGCCCATCTAGAGAGGCCGCGCAACATGAGCAACTCCGCTAATGATGTAGCCATCATCGGCGTCGGCCTGCACCCGTTCGGCCGCTTCGACAAGACCGCGATGCAGATGGGTGCCGAGGCAATCCAATTCGCGCTCGAAGATGCGGGCCTGGAGTGGAAGGACATCCAGTTCGGGTTCGGCGGCAGCTACGAGGTGTCCAATCCGGATGCGGTCACCCGCCTGGTCGGGCTGACCGGGATCACGTTCACCAACGTGTTCAACGCGTGCGCCACCGCCGCCAGCGCCATTCAGCAAACTGCCGACACCATCCGGTTGGGCAAGTACGACATCGGCATCGCGGTCGGCCTGGACAAGCACCCCCGCGGCGCCTTCACCGACGATCCGGCCAAACTCGCACTGCCGCAGTGGTATGCCGAGAACGGCCAGTTCGTCACCACGCAGTTCTTCGGCATCAAGGCCAACCACTACATCCACAAGCACAACATCTCCGAGGAGACGCTGGCGCGGGTGGCGAACAAGAACTTCCGCAACGGTGAGCTGAACCCGAATGCGTTCCGGCGCAAGGAGATCTCGGTCGAGGAAATCATGGCCTCGCCGGTGCTGAACTACCCGCTGCGGCAATACATGTTCTGCGCTCCCGACGAGGGAGCCGCGGCGGTGATCATGTGCCGTGCCGACATCGCGCACAAGTACACCGACAAGCCCGTATATGTGCGGGCCAGCGAGATCCGCACGCGCACCTACGGCGCCTACGAGGTGCACGGCACCTCGGCACCGCTGGACGAGGATCCCTCGCCCACGGTGTACGCGGCCAAGGCCGCCTACGAAGCCGCGGGAATCGGCCCGGAAGACATCGACATCGCCCAGTTGCAGGACACCGACGCCGGCGCCGAGGTGATCCACATGGCCGAGACGGGCCTGTGCGCCGACGGTGAGCAGGAGAAGATGCTGCTCGAAGGTGCCACCGAGATCAACGGCTCGATCCCGGTCAACACCGACGGCGGACTGATCGCCAACGGCGAGCCGATCGGCGCCTCGGGCCTGCGCCAGATGCACGAGCTCGTACGTCAGCTGCGCGGCGAGGCCGGCGAGCGTCAGGTACCGGGAAATCCGCGGGTCGGCCTGGCCCAGGTCTACGGCGCCCCGGGAACGGCCTCGGCCACCATCCTGTCGCTCTAGTTCCCCGCGCGAGCAGACGTGAAAGTACCCCGAAATACCAGTCTCGGGGTACTTTCGCGTCTGCTCGGCAGCGGAATGTCAGGCCGGCAGTTCCAGCGGCTGCGGCTCACCTTCGAGGCGTCGCAGCCAGTCCTCGCAGAACTTCAGCACCTCGGCGTGGCCGGCCGTCATACCGAGGGCCTGCTCCATGACCATCACCCGCGACACACTGGCCGCGATGAAGGTCCACACGACGGGCGGCACCTCGGACGCGTCGACGCCATAGCGGTGCAGGGCGGCCGTGATCGCCTCGGTCTCGGCGGCGCGGAACATCTCGGCGTAGCGGCCGATCTCGGCTCGCAGCCCCGGCCGGTGGTTGGCCAGGCCCATGATCTCCATCGTCAGCCGGGTCGCGCTCGGGTCGATGCCCAGCCGCCACAGGGCCCACAACGGCTGCGGAGACTTCAGCACCTCGGCCTGAACGGCCAACCCTTCCTCGGCACGCCGGACGAACACCGCCAGAAACAGGTCGTCCATGGTGCGGAAGTAGTAGTGCACCAATTGAGGCTTGAGGCCGGCCCGCTCGGCCACTCGACGGGAGGTGACCGCCACGTACCCCTCTTCGATCATCAACTGCTCGGCAGCGTCGAGCAGCACGATCCGGTTTTTCGCGTCTGGCGCCCCGATCCTTCGCGCCGATGCCATACCTGTTCCTCCTTACGGCAAGTCCGCGACGATGTCCGGCGATCGTAACCGGCGCCCGCCACTTGATCTTGACCATGACTCTACCGCCATGCTAAGCAGGTGCTCAGCAATTTCGAAAATTCTTCGCGCGGTGCAGCCCGTCGCGAAACCACCGCAGCGCATATCGATTTCGGAAGGCAGTCGCACACCATGACCGACAACTCCACGCCCGACTACGACACCATCGACTACTTCACCGATCAATCCCTGGTGCCAGACCCCCATCCCTACTTCGACCACCTGCGCAGCAAGTGTCCGGTGGTGAAGGAACCGAACTACGGCGTTCTGGCGATCACCGGGTTCGAGGAGGCCACCACCGTCCTCAAGGACACCGAACTGTTCTCCTCGTGTATCGCGGTCGCCGGCCCGTTCCCCCCGTTGCCGTTCACCCCCGAGGGTTCGGACATCACCGAGCAGATTGCCGCGCACCGCTCCCAGATGCCGATGTTCGAGCACATGGTCACCATGGACCCGCCCGAGCACACCGATGCCCGTTCCCTGCTCAACCGGCTGCTCACCCCGCGGCGGCTGAAGGAGAACGAGGACTTCATGTGGCGGCTGGCCGACCAGTGCCTCGATGATTTCATCGCCGACGGCAAGTGCGAGTTCCTCAGCGCCTACGCGAAGCCCTTCTCGCTCCTTGTGATCGCGGACATGCTGGGCGTACCGGAAGAAGACCACGAGGAGTTCCGCACGGTGCTGGGCGCGCCGCGGCCCGGGGCGCAGGTCGGCTCGCTCGACGGCGACCTGGTGTCCAGCAATCCGCTGGAATGGCTCGACGAGAAGTTCAGCCGTTACCTCGAAGACCGTCGTAAGGAGCCGCGCGACGATGTGCTGACGGCACTCGCCACGGCGAACTACCCGGACGGTTCCGTACCGCCCATCATCGAGGTGGTCCGATCCGCGACCTTCCTGTTCGCCGCCGGGCAGGAGACCACCACCAAGCTGCTCTCGGCCTCGCTGCGGGTGCTCGGCGACCGCCCCGACATCCAGCAGGCCCTGCGCGACGACCGCAGCCGCATCCCGACCTTCGTCGAGGAAGCCCTGCGGATGGACGCGCCGGTCAAGAGTCAGTTCCGGCTGGCCAAGAAGGACACCAAGCTCGGTGACATCGATGTGCCCGCCGGCACCACGCTCATGGTCTGCCCGGGTGCGGTGAACCGCGATCCGGTGCGCTTCGAGGACCCGCACACCTTCAGCCTGGATCGCAAGAACGTGCGCGAGCACATCGCGTTCGGCCGTGGCGTACACAGCTGCCCGGGCGGCCCGCTGGCCCGCGTCGAGGGCCGGGTGTCGTTGGAGCGGATTCTCGACCGCATGGCCGACATCGCCATCGACGAGGAGTTCCACGGCCCCGCCGACGATCGCCGCTACACCTACGAGCCGACGTTCATCCTGCGCGGCCTGACCGAGCTGAACATCACGTTCACGCCGGTGCGCTGACCTGTCGCTGGGCGTCGCACGATTCCGCGGATCTCGTCCTCCGACGTGTTTGTTATTCTCCAAAAGCGAGAATCACAATCTCACTGGCGAGGACGAGATTCCGGTTTCGGCACGGTGAAGCCTGATCTCGTTCTATAGTCAGCCGACCAGTGCCCGATCCGTGGAGGTGTGCCTGTGAAGTCCAGCTTGATCCGCGTGGCGATGAGCGCCGCGCTCGGATTGGGGACAGCGATCGCCATGGCACCGCCGTCGCAGGCCATGTATTTCGGCAACTACAACCTCAACATGCCGGATCGCCGCGATTTCCATACCTGGGTCTGGTCGGCGATCACGCCGTGCAAGAACCCGGACTACTCGAAGCGCCGGGACTGCATCACCATCCTCACACTGCCTCAGCCGATCGCCAAGGCTGCGCAGATCACCACCGATGCCGTTCTCGTCGACGGCCGTTACACCATGACCGTCGACGATCCGTTCGGCCTGCGCTGCGGTGACATCTACTACGGACCGACCGTCCCGACCCACGACGTCTACACGTGGGACGCGAATACCCTCGCAGGCGAGATGGTCTCGACGTTCGATGCCGGCTGCGACGGCGCTCCCGGTGGCGCCTTCACCTACCCGTTCACCCTGTCGAGGATGTGACCGATGCGCTACCCGACGAACCGAGCCCTCTCCTTCGCCGCGGCCACCGTGCTGGCGGCCGGTGCTTTCGCCACGGCCGCACCCGCACTCGCCGACGAGCCGTTGCCGCCCGGCCCGCCGCTACACCATGTGCGCTACACCGTGACCGCGGACGCCCCGTTCTGGGCCCACATCTACTACCGCGACACCGAACCGGCCATATTCTCGGACTACAGCCATAATCCGTACCAGTTCAGCCCGCGCGCCGACGTCGACATCGCACCCGACAAACCGTGGGTGCTGGAGGCCAATCTGGCCGATCCCGACCTTTGGGCCATGGTGCTGGTACAGAGCGGGGAGTCACCCGGTTTCCCGACGCCGGGATTCAACTGCGAACTCGCGGTCGACGGCGTCGTCGTCAAGACCAACAGCGGCCCCAAGGGCGCGCTCTGCTCGATCCGAAATTGGTAGACCCTGCGGCGTAGCCACCGCAGCCTGCAACGTCAAAACGCCTGAGGCAACGCGTATCGCGCGCCTCAGGCGTTTTACTCGTTCTACTTCTACGTCTCAGGCGTCTCCGCGGCGCCAGCGGTTCTCGCCGTTCATCGGCACGCAATTCAGGAACAATCCGTCGGGCGCCTGGGCCACCATGTACTGCGGATCCAGACAGACACTGTTCTCGTCCCGGATACCGGCCATCGGCGGAGAGCGGAACCACCTCGGCTCATAGCGGCGCGGTGACCCACAGAACACCAACCGGCCCCAGTTGTTGCGCGCGTCCACTCCGAACACGTAGTAGGACGTGTTGTCGCACGGAGCGCCCAGGACGGCGTTCGGGTTGATACCAGGCACGCAAAATGCGTCATTACAGGTCTGTGGTCCCGCATTCGCCTGCGGAGCACTCAACATTCCGGCGACAATCATTGAAGCGGCCGCCACCATGGTCACACGCACGTCACTACTTTCGCACAGGTGGTAACTAAACTCTCCATTTCAGAGAACTTTACTACGTGGCAGCTACCTGCGGAGAGTGCTGCCGCCAAAGAAGCCCGCCAATCCCCTTGGACACCACTACGATAGTGATATTCTCCGCAGTTGAGAATGACAATATCGGCGCTCAGAAGGAGAAGCTACATGTCGGCCTCCAGAACGCGCGTCAGCGCGGCAATTCTTGCCGGCGTCGCCACGATCGGCCTGGGCGGCGCCACACCCGCCGGCGCATCAGAGCAGTGGGGTATCAACGGAACGTTCGCCACCTCCTCCAACGGAGACTGGGCGAAGGTCAACGAGCGGTATGAAGATCAGCCCTCAGTACGCAGCACCTGGACCATCAGCACCCAGTGCATCTCACCCAGCGAGTGCACCGGGACGGTGAACAGCGACGAGGGTTGGACCGCGCCGATCTATACGACGAATGGGCTGTATTACGTCAAGCGCAAGGTGTCCAACTGGCGGTTCTGCGCCGACGGCACGCCCGTCGAGGGGCTGAGGGTGTACAAGATCTATCCGGTCGGCTGGGATGGCCGCTACGACGTCAATGCCTCCGAGTACACCGGTGAGGACCAGACCACCGGTCCGAGCGGCTCGTGCGGACGCAATCAGTGGCCGGCCATCCGGATGCCGTTCTACATGAAGCCCATCTAGCAGCTACCGCCTGGCGAAGCTCGGGCGACAGCGAAACCCCGAGGCAGCAAAAGAGGAAAGGCCACGAGTTCCCGGACTGGGATCCCGTGGCCTTTCCTCTTTGGTTCTGCACCCTGGTGACTACGTCGGCATCAGGTCCTGCCACGACTTCGGCACGGACACCAGATTCGCCTGCTTGTAGAGGTTGCCGTCGGGACCCATGTACTCCCCCGTCCTCGGGTTGTACTTCGCGATTGCCACCGACGGCCCGGTACCTGCGCCACCGTTGAAGGCGCTCGGCGCAACACCCGGCTCCGCAAAGGGCATGGGGGCATGGCCTCCCTCATGCGGGACCATGGGAATCTCGGTCGCACTCGGCAGATCGGCCGGCGGCAGCGGCACAGCATCGGGATCGACCGGCGGTGGCGGCGGTGCGCCGGGCACCGGCGGCTCCAGGTACAACGGCTGTCCCGGCAGCAGCGCGCCAGGACCCGTGCCAGCGAAGTTCGGCGGCAGCACAGGCTGAGGTGCTGCACCCGGCGGCGGTGCACTGACCCCCGGCGGTAAGGGAGAACCCTGCAGCGGCCCGTAGATGTTGGCGTCCGGCAGCACCCGCGAGTCCGGTGGCACCCCCTGGGAGATCAGGTTCGGGTCGAGCGGGTACGGGCCCGTCGCATGTTGGCGCTGCGCGAGCGGTTGGAAACCCTTTGGGTCGTTACACAATTCGACTGTCGGAGCGCGCTTGCCGGGATGGTCCATACACGGGTAGTTGCGCGCACCACGCACCGCGATCGGGGAGTCCTGCGGCAGCTTGCAGTAGAGGTTGTCCGGCGTATCGACGATGGTCGTATCCGCCGGGGACCGCCACGCCGACGGCGGCAGGAACCCCACCGTGCACGACGGCGGGTCACCCAACCCCAGCGAGAACTCGCCGTTGGGCAGACCGGTCGGGTTGTTGATCGGCAAATAGGTCTGAATCTGCGCCACATACGGCGGCAGCAGGACCAGCAGCTGCTCGATCGACGGGTTGTAGGTCACCCCGATCTGGCCGAATGTGCTCAGATTCGCCAACAGCACCGGCAGCGTCGGCTTGATCTGCTCGAGCAGCTTCGTGGTTTCCTGGGCGAATCCGGGTCCGTTACGCAGCAGCGTCCGCACCTCGGGATCGTTCTCGGCGACCTGCCCGGTAATGCCGGCCATGCTGGCGGCCCAGGTCTTGATCGAATCCGTGGTCTGTGCCTGCGCATCGAGGAACGGCTTCGAGTCGTCGATCAACGTGCGTGTCTGATCCGAGATCGCGTTGGAGTCCCTGGTGATGGTCGACGCCGAGTCCAGGAGCGAACCGAAGTCATAGCCGGTGCCGTTGAACGCGTCGTATGACTCGTCGAGCAGCTGACTGAGCTTGTCCTTGGGAATGGTGTCCATGAGCTTGCTCAGTTGGTCGAGCATCGGGCCGACCTGTTGCGGAACCGTCGTCCGCGACACCGGGATCACCGAGCCATTGTCCAGATACGGCCCGGAGTTCGTGTTCGGCAACAGCTCCACATACTGCTCACCCACCGCTGACATGCTGCGGACTTGGGCCTGCAGGTCGGCGGGAACCTTCGGCGACCGGTCCAGCGACAACGTCGCCTCGGCACCGTTCTCCGTCAGGTCAACCGAGGTCACCTTGCCGATCTGCGAGCCGCGGTAGGTGACATTGCTGAACTGGTACAAACCTCCGGTGGCCGGCAGTTCCATCTTCACCGTGATGCGTCCGATGCCGAGCAGTGTCGGCACCTGCATGTAAGCGAACAGCATGACTGCCACGCCCACGACCGAGGCGACCGTGAAGAGGATCAGCTGGGTACGGATGAAACGCGTCAGCATCTAGCCGCCACCTCCTGTCGTGGGCGCTGCCGGTGGGGCCGCCGGTGAACCTGTTTGAGCCGCATACGGTCCCGCGAATATCGAGGAATCAGCTGCGGGCGTATTCGTCGGTGTCCCACCGTTCGGTGAGGTCAACGGCGCAGGCGGCGCCACCGGAAGGACCGGACCGTTGTATGCCGGTGGGGGCGGTGGCGGAGCGTCCGGCGCCGGGGCCGGGGCCGGGGCCGGCGGGAAGGCACCCGGCGGCGGCGGATTGACCCCGGTCTTGAGCGGGTCGTAGGTGTAGTTGAGATACGGCGGGTCGCCGTATGTCGGAACCAGTTGTGCGTCTTCCTGTTCCCACCGGGTACCCAGCATCAAGCTGCGCTTCAGGCGCGGAATGGTGAAGTCGACGGTGGCGAACAGATTGTAGTAATCGCCACGGATAACCCGGTCCAGGAAGCTCTGGGTGAACGGAAAGTGCGTGGCGTACTCCAGCACCCCGGCAAGCTCGGGACCCACGTCCGCCAGCGCTTTGAGCGCGGGTTCCAGGTTCCGCAGGTTGGCCACCAAATCAGCCTGTGAGTCGTTGACGAACTGATTGGCCGTGGCACTGAAAGTACCCAGCTTCTGCAGCGCGGTGGTGAACCTCGGCCGCTCCTTGATCAACACATCCAAGGCCGGCGGAATCTTCTCCAGCGCACGGGTGATGACATCACGTTGGCCCGCGAAGGTCGAGGCCAACTGGTTCAACCCCTCGATGGACGCAACGATGTTGTCCCGCTGGCCATCCAGCGCACCCACGAACGTGTCCAACCGGGTGAGCAGGTCACGGAAGTCGGACTCACGACCGTTGAGTGCGGCACTGAAATTGTGGATGACATCACCCATTTGTCCCAGCCCGCCACCGTTCACCACGGTAGCCAGCGAGGACAGCGTCTGCTCGGTCGTGGGGTAGGTCGACGAATTGTTGAGCTGGATCGTCGCTCCCGGTGAAAGTTTCCCCTCGGGCGCCGCCCCGGCAGGCGGATTGATTGCCAGATGCATCGAGCCCAGAAGGCTGGTCTGGCCGATACTGGCCACTACGTTGGCCGGCACGTCCACACCGGGCTTCACCGAGAACTCGACGTCGGCATGCCAGTCCTTGACCGACAGGCTGCGGATGCTACCGACGACGACATCGTTCATCATCACCGGCGAATTCGGCTCCAGCTGAGCCACATTCGCGATCTCGACGTGATACACGCTGGAGTCCGCACCGCGACCCACCGCCCCGGGTAGGGGCAGCGAGTTGACGCCCTGGAATGCGCAGCCACTGGTCGTCAACGCGACACAGGACCCGACGGCGATCGCCAACCGGAGTGGCTTACCCCTGATCATGCTGGCGGCGTCCCTTCTACGGGTTGCGGAGGCGCTGGCGCCTCAGCGGGCGGCGGTGGCCCGGCGGGCGCCTCGGCAGCAAGCGGACCAGGTGGCGGGCCGGGTGCCACACCTACCGGATTGAGCATGTCCGACACAGTGTTCGGCATGTTCGGCGGGGAATACGAACCCTCGGGAAGCATCTGCTGGGCACCTGGAGGAGGTGTGCCTGGCGGGCGACCCGTGAACGGCGGCGGCGGTGTCGGACCCGGGTGGTACGCCGAGATCGAGGGGATCTGGTTCGGCGCCTCGGGAGACCCTCCCCCGCCACCGGGGGCCAACCCCGGCTCCGAGTAGACGATGTTCTCCGGATTCGCCGACGGCATCAGGTATGGCGCGATCGGGAAGGGCAGGTAGTTGAAGTTCAACAGCCGCAATGCCGGGCCCAGGTACTGCGAGCACAGCTTCGCGGTTTCCGGGGCCGTGGTGTTCTCGATCGCGCCGATCGAACCGCAGATGAAATCGAGCGGATTGGAGAAGTTGTGGAACACGAACTGGCCCACGGCACTTCCCGAATCCGGGTTGTAGATGTTGTATCCGTTCATGAACGCATTGGGCGCGATGTGCAAGAGGTTCTCGATATTCGACCGGTTGTCGACCAGGTTCTGGGTGACATTGGACAGCCGCTGCACCTGTTCGGAGGTCTGGTCACGGCTACCGGCGACGAATCGCTGCACTTCGCCGACTGCCACCGACAGGTTGGTCAAGGCCCCATCGAGATCCGACCGACTCCCGTCGACCACGCTGGTCAAGGTTGCCAGCCGATTCTGGAACGCCACCACCTGCTGATTGCTGTCGCGCAGTGCGGTCATGAAGGTCTGCAGGTTCTTGATGATGTCAACGATGTTGCCGCTGCCCTCTGCCAGGATGCGCGCCACACCGGACAACTGCGAGATCGTCTGTCGCAGTTTGTCACCGTTACCGGCCATGGCGTCGGCCGTGCTGTTGATGAAGCGGGACACCGACGTCCCGTCGACACCGCTCTGCGGCCCCAGTTCGGTCGACAGGCGCATCAACTGTTCCTTGACCTGATCCCACTCCACCGGGACGGCGGTGCGGTCCAGTCCGATCTCCGCCTTGTCAGGCAGTGTCGGACCACTCGATCGGTAGGCGGGCGCGAGCTGGACGTAGCGCGCGGCAACGAGGTTCTGAGCCACGATCACCGCTTTCGCATCCGCGGGGATCGGTACGTCATGATCGACCTTCAGGGTCACCCGGGTTTGGGTGCCCTCCGGCTTGATCGACTCGATCGTGCCGACCTTGACGCCGGAGACCCGGACCTCGTCACCCGGGTAGACACCGGTAGCCGAGGTGAACAGTGCGGAGATGGTCTTCTGCCCGAAGAAGGCCTGGCGCACCAGCACTGCCCCACCCACGACCAGCAGCGCCACCAGGGCCACCGCCAGCCACTTGCCGAGACGACTGCGGTTCATCAGCGTGAACCTCCGGGAATTCCGTTGTAGGGCAGCGGCAATTCAGCCCGCGGGCCGGCATTGTCCGCCGGTTGACCAGCGTTCGTTCCGCGCCTGAATCCGAACGCGTAGTCCATGAACGGCTGCAATAGCTGTGCGGGCTGCAGATTCGGCACGTACGCGTTGTAGTACGGACCGTTGGCCAGGGTTTCGGCCTGGGACAACTGGAACTTCTTCATATTCGGCAACGCCTTGCTGATGTTGTCCCGGTTGCGTTCGAGCATCGCGGTCACGGAGTTGAGCCGTTTGAGCGTCGGGGCCAACTGCGCCTCGTTGTCAGCGACCAACCCGGTGAGTTGCTCCGAGACGGCCGCGGTGTTGGCCAGCAGGTCGACGATCGCCTGCCGGCGGTCGTTGAGCACACCGAGCAGGTCATTGGCGTTGAGAATCAACGTGTTCAGCTGATCGCTGCGCTGTGACAGCACGACGGTCACGTCGCTGGCGCTCTTGAGCAGGCTGGCCAGACTCTCGTTGCGGCCGTTGATCGATTTCGACAAGCGACTCAGCCCGTCGAAGGTCGGGCCCAACTTGGGGGCGACCTGGTCGATCGTCGCCGACAGCGTGTCCAGGGACTGGTTCAGCGACGCCGTATCGGTACCTGCCGAGTTCGTCGTCAAGTCACTGACCGCGTCGGTCAGCGAGTAGGGCGACGAGGTGCGCGAGGTGGGGATCACGTCGGTGGTATGCAGCGTGCCACTGCCGTCCGACTCCAAGGTCAGCACCCGCTCGCCCAGCAGCGAGCCGGTGCGGATGTGGGCCTGTGTCAACGACCCCAGCGGATATTTGCCCTCGGCGGTGAAGGTGATCAACGCATCGCCGTTCTGCAACGACACATCGGTCACCGAACCGACCTTGATCCCCGACAGTGTCACATCGTTGCCGACGGCGATACCGCCCGCCTCGCTGAAGAGGGCCTGATGGCGAACCGAGGAGGCCCACTGCTGCAGCCGCTCCGGCTGGAGCCCCACAGCGATGATGAGGATCATCAATACAACGCCGATGAAACCGGCCTTGATCAGGTTTGACTCACGGTACTTGAGCATCAGGGCTCCGCACACCTCCCACCTTCTTGCTTGATCCACGGGAAGACCGCGGTACGGCCCTGCAGATCGGTGACGCGGAACGAAAGTCCGCAGATGTAGTACATGATCCAGCTGCCGTACGAGCCCAACCGGGCCAGCTTCCGGAAGTTGTCGGGAGCTTTCTGCAGGCCCCGGTCGAGGACGATCTGGTGATCGTCGAGCAACGTTGCGGTCCGGTTGAGCTGCTCGACCATGCCCTTCAGCGGTGGCCGCGCCTCGGTCATCAGACTCGCGAGTGAGGCCGTGCCGTTGTCCAGTTGGGTGACCGCGGTGCCGAGTGGTTCACGATCCTCCGAGAGGCCGCTGATCAACTGTTCGAGCCTGTCGACGGTGCCGTCGAACTTCTTGCCGTCCTTGGCCAGAGTCCCGACCACCGAATTCAGGTTGTCGATCAACTGCTGGATCACCTGATCGTTGTTGGCCAACGTGTTCGAGAACGACGAGGTCTTGCTCAGCAGCGAATCCAGGGTGTCGCCCTGCCCTTGGAAGATCTGGATGAGCGAAGAGGTCAGCGCATTGACGTCCTGGGGGTTGAGCCCCTGGATCACCGGCCGCAGGCCGCCGAGCAACAGATCGAGGTCCAGCGCACTTGCGGTGCGGTCCTTGGGGATCTGCGATCCGGCGGGCAGCAGTTTCGTCGAGCCGGGGCTGTCGAGCAGTTCCAGGTACCGGTCCCCCACCAGGTTCAGGTAGCGAATCTCAGCCTTGGTACTCGTCGTCAGCGCAACGTTGCGGTCGGTATCGAAGTCGACCTTCACTGACTTGTCGGGTTGCAGTGAAACGCTTTTCACGGTTCCCACCCGCACGCCGGCAACCCGCACCGAGTCCCCGGCCTCCAACCGTGAGGCGTCGCCGAAGGCCGCCGAATAGCCCGAATAGGAACCACCGCGGTATTCCGAGAACGTCATGAACAGGAATGCGGTGAGAACGGCCATCACGACGGCGAACGTCGCGAACTTGACGAATGTGCTTCTGCCGCGGGTCATCCCGGCTGTCCGATCTGTGTGGTGTTACGCGGCGGACCGTCCAGCGGGCCGAACAGGATCTGCTTGAGTCCGTCGGAGTTGAGCAGGATGCCCTGGTTGCCGTACTGCCATGGGTTGGCATTCGTATCGACGACGAGGTACTTCGCCTTGTTGCCGAACCCGATGTCCGGCAAGCCCATGCAGTGCGGTCCACCCTTCGCCGCCACCTTGGGCAGGTTCGACGGGTAGCGGTAGCGCTCGATGCCCAGAGTGAACGCGACATTGACGAGCACACCGGGATCGGGAGCCGGCGGCTGGTTCTTGGCGACCACCATGCCCTTCAGCGCACAGTTGAGCCCAGGCGCGTATTTGTTGAGCAGACCTGTGGTCGGTGCCAGCAGGTTCAGCACCGTGCTCAGCGCCTCACGATTACCACCGACGACCTCGTTGCCGACATCGGCCAGGCCGATCGAGCTGACCAGGAAGTTGTCGAGATTCTGCTGCTCGGCCACAATGCTGTCGCTCAATTTGTTGGTGTTGTCGACGGTTTTGAGCAGGTCCGGCGCCGCGTCACCGTAGGCCTTCGACACCGCCGCCATGGCCTCGATGTCGCCGGTCAGGTTGGGCAGACTCGGTTCGATCTTTTTCAGCACCGCATTGAAGTCGGAGAGCGACTGTCCCATCGCCTCGCCGCGCCCGGCGAACGCGGCCGACAGCGCACCCAACGTTTCGTTCAGCTTCACCGGATCGACCTTGTTCAAGACATTGGTGAGCTGCTGGAATACCGTGTTCATCTCGACGGTGACGTGGTCGCCCTGCAGGGTCTGGCCCGGACGGAGTTTCTCGGACGAGGGATTCTCCGGTGCGACGAGTTGCACGTACTTGGCGCCGAACACCGTGGTCGAGGCGATGTCGGCCTGAACATTGCCGGGGATCAGGTGCAGCTGAGCCGGGTTCATCGCCAGATGCAGCACGGCCTTGCCGTCGGCGCGCTGCTCGATCGAGCTGACGGTGCCGACCTGCACGCCATGCATCTTGACCTTGGCGTCCGGGTTCATCACCAGACCGGCACGGTCGGAGATCAAGGTAACCGGCTCGGTCTTGGTGAAGCTGCCGCGGAACAGCGCGACGGCCAGGCCGAAGATCAGTCCTATCACGACCACTGTGGCCAGGCCGGCCAGTGGTCGTGCGGAGCCGCCGACACCGAAGCTTCTCCCTGCGCGGGCGGCCACCGGTGCTGCGGTACTTGTGGTTTCAGAGCGGTGGGCTGGGCCCGGGCCGACGTTCTGCGTCAAGTCTTCTCCCTAACCCGACAGGTTGAAGTTGCCGTTGGAGCCGTAGACGGACAGTGACACCAGCAGGGTCACCGAGACCACGACGATCAACGAGGTGCGGACGGCGTTACCGACAGCCACGCCCACTCCGGATGGTCCGCCGGAGGCGAAGTAACCGAAGTAGGTGTGGATCAGCAGGATGGTGATGGCCATCAGGACGGCCTGCAGAAACGACCACAGCAGATCGATCGGATTGAGGAACGTCGTGAAGTAGTGGTCGTACAAGCCGCCGGACTGCCCGAGTAGCACCACAGTGGTGAACTGGGACGCCAAAAACGACAGGATCACCGCGATCGCGTACAGCGGGGTGATGGCGATCATCCCGGCCACAATCCGGGTACTGACGAGGTATTCGACGGGCCGGATCGCCATGGCTTCCAGTGCGTCGATCTCCTCGTTGATCCGCATCGCCCCGAGCTGGGCGGTCACCCCGGCCCCGAAGGTGGCGGCCAGGCCGATGCCGGCCACCACGGGCGCGGCGATCCGGACGTTGATGAAGGCGGCCAGGAATCCGGTCAGCGCCTCGATGCCGATGTTGCCCAGCGAGCTGTAGCCCTGGATGGCCAGCACACCGCCGGTGGCCAGGGTCAAGAACCCCACGATCACCACGGTGCCGCCGATCATGGCCAAGGTGCCTGCACCCATCGAGATCTCGGCGATCAGCCGGATCAGTTCCTTGCGATAGTGCATGGCCGCGTGCGGGGTGCCGGCCAGCGCCTTGAGGTAGAACAGCGTGTGATCGCCGATCCGGCTCAACGTCGACACCGGCTTGTTGAACTGTCGGGTCACCCGTGGATAGGTCGACCGCAGGATTGTCATTGTGCCCATGTTCGCGACCTATCCCGACGTCATTCGGATACCGATGGCGGTGACGACCACGTTGATGACGAACAACGCCATGAAGGCGTACACCACGGTTTCGTTCACCGCGTTACCCACCGCCTTGGCGCCGCCGCCGCTGATCGTCAATCCGCGATAGCAGGCCACCAGCCCGGCGATGAGACCGAACAGCGCGGCCTTCACACACGAGATGAGCACCTCGGGCACGCCGGTCAACAGCGTGATACCCGCTGCGAACGCACCCGGGTTCACGTCCTGGATGAACACCGAGAACACGTAGCCACCCAGGATGCCGATGATCACCACCAGGCTGTTGAGCAGCAGCGCCACCAGTCCCGACGCCAGCATGCGCGGGGTCACCAGACGCTGGATCGGATTGATGCCGAGCACCTCCATGGCGTCGATCTCTTCGCGGATCGTGCGTGATCCCAGATCCGCGCACATCGCCGTCGCTCCGGCACCGGCCACGATCAGCACCGTGACCATCGGACCGAGCTGGGTGACCGCACCGAAGGCCGCGCCCGCGCCCGACAGGTCGGCCGCGCCGAGTTCGCGGAGAAGAATGTTGAGGGTGAAGCTCACCAGCACGGTGAACGGGATCGCCACCAACAGCGTCGGCGCCATCGACACCCGGGCCACAAACCAGCACTGTTCGAGGAACTCCCGCCATTGAAACGGGCGCACGAACACGAACCGCACCGCATCCAGCGTCATTGAGAACAACGCCCCGACCGCCTGCATCGGACCCGACAGGCTGCGTAGCGATACTCCGGTCGTCCACTTATCCGCCATGAGCGCTCCTGTCCCGGCTGGTGGCTGCCGACACCGCAGTCGGTGCGCCGATGTTAAGTGCTTCACGACGCGGATGCACGAACGGGTCAGCGACCGAGTGCCCGACCTCCGACCGCAACCGGGTCATGCCGCAACCTCCGCGACACAACGTGCCAACCGGCCGGTCGGGTGCCCAAGGCCACCCGAATCTAACTGGGGCGCAATGCTTTCCATCTGTACATCCATTCGAGAACCGGCTGGCTCGACACTGACCGGCAAATGCGGGGTGCGCTCGCACATCTGACGCACCTCCTGCTTCCTGCAGATCTTCTGCGCTTCACCGGACCCACCGGTGAAGCCGGACAGACTCGTCCCGATAACCGCCCCCCGGGTGCCTGATGCTATCGGACCCGGTATCTGTCGCGAGGGCAAATAACGCAAAACTTGCTCCGGTAGTTGACAATTGGGGCGTCCCCGACTGAACGGTTGCACGGCACAACCGCTCGCGTCGCGGGCTGCGATGGCAGCAGCAGACGACAGACACAGTGCGACGGAAGCGATGTATGGCATTACGACGGCGGCCTACGTGACCGCGCCGACGGTCTTGAGTTCGATGATGCGATCCCAGTCCAGACCGAGTTCGCCCAGGATGTCGTCGGTTTGTTCGGCGAAGCCAGGCGCCGGCCCGGTACTCGGCGCGGTGACGTCGAATTGCACTGGGTTGGCCACCAACTCGAGCTCTCCGGCCTGCACCAGGTACTCGTTGGCCCGGATCTGGGCGTCCTGTCCCGCCTGCAGGGTGTCCTGTACCGGAGCCCATGGACCAGCCAGCGTGGCGAATCGCTCGCTCCACTCTGGCAAAGTTCTCTTCTTCATCGCCTCGGTGAGGATCTCGACCGCATCCGGAGTGTGCTCTGCGAAGGATTCGGCAGTGGCGAACCTCGGGTCGTCGATGTGGCTCTCCAGATCCATGTGCCGGCAGACGTCGGCCCAGAACTTGGTCGGCTGCATCATCACGAACGAGATATAACGGTCGTCCGCGGTTGCATACAGCCCGACGAGCGGGTTGATCGGCGACCCGTGTACACCGGGCGGCGGTGTCACCATGAGTTGGTTCAGGTGCTGGGTCAACGCCACGGTGTGGCCCATCGACCACAGGCCACTGCCCAGTAGGGATACGTCGACCACCGACGGCGCACCGGTGCGCTCCCGCTTGAACAGTGCCGCGGCGATGCCGCCGGCCAGGTTGGTGCCCGAGATGGTGTCCCCATAGGCCGGCCCGGGCGGCGCGATCATGCCGTCCATCCCGGCCGGGGTGATGGTCGCGGCAGTGCCGGCCCGGCACCAGAAGGCGGTCATGTCGTAACCGCCCTTGACCGACTCCTCACCGCGCGGGCCCAGCGCGCTGCCCCTGGCGTAGATGATGTTCGGGTTCACCGCACGGATGTCGTCGACGTCGATGCCGAACTTCTGCCGGTGTCCGGGCAGGAAGCTGGTCAGGAAGACATCGGCCTTCTTCGCCAGTTCCAGCAGGATCTCGCGCCCTTCCGGCACCGACATGTCCAGCCCGATGCTGCGCTTGCCGCGGTTGGCGTGCTCGATGTTCGGGTTCGGATCGCCCTCGACGCGCAGCGGCCCGGTCTGACGCAGGCCGCGTTGCGGGTCGCCGGTGACGGCATGTTCGACCTTGATGACGTCGGCACCCCACTCCCCCAGCACGGCCCCGGCCGACGGGACGAACCCGTACATCGCGACCTCGAGGATGCGGACGCCCTGCAACGGACCGCCTGCGTTCATGACACCACCCGGGCGAACGTCTTGGACTCCATGAACTCCTCGAGCCCGGCAGCGCCCATCTCGCGGCCGATACCGGACTGCTTGTATCCGCCGAACGGGCTGTCGGGGCTGAAGTAGTTGCCACCGTTGATCGAGAACGTTCCGGTGCGGATTCGCCGGGCCACGCCCAGCGCGCGGTCCTCGCTGCCGAACACCGCGCCGGACAGCCCGTAAATCGAGTTGTTGGCGATGCGGACCGCGTCGTCGTCGTCCTGGTAGGCGATCACGGCCAGCACCGGCCCGAAGACCTCTTCCTGGGCGATCTCGCTGTCGGGGTCCACATCGGCCAGCAGCGTGGGGCTGTAGAAGTAGCCGGGGTCGACCTTCTCGCCGCCGGTGACCAGCGTGGCTCCGGCCTCGACGGCACGCTTGACCATGCCGTCGACCTTGTCGCGCTGCTTCTCACTGATCAACGGACCCATGTAGGTCTTGGGGTCGGTCGGGTCGCCGAAGCGCACGTGACTGAAGTTCGTCTTGATCAGCTCGACGATCTCGTCCTTGTGCTTGGCCGGGACCAGCAGCCGCGAGGTCAGCGCGCAGCCCTGACCCGCGTGAGTGACCATGCTGAATGCGGAGAACATGGCGGCGGTGTTGAAGTCGGCATCGTCGAGGACGATCGCGGCGGACTTGCCGCCCAGTTCCAGGAACACCTTCTTCAACGTCTCGCTCGCCGCAGCCATGATGCGCCGCCCGGTGGGCGTCGACCCGGTGAACGTCACCATGTCGACGTCCGGGCTCGAGGTGAGCACCGCGCCCACCTCGGGATCCGCGCCCGACAGGACGTTGACGACGCCGGCGGGGATGTCCGTGTGGTTGGCGATCAGCTCACCGAGGGCGAGCGTGATCAACGGGGTGTCCGGAGCGGACTTGAGCACCACGGTGCAGCCGGCGGCCAGGGCCGGCGCCAGCTTGGCCAGCGCCAGCTGGTTGGGATAGTTGTAGGCGATGATCGCGGCCACGACGCCGCCGGCTTCCTTCTCCACCCACCGGTGATGCTGCATGCCGCGGTTCTCGATGTTTCCGAGATCCTCGGTGAGCGGGTAGGTCTTGAGCAGCTCGGCGTAGTACCGGACGATGTCGATCGGCCCGTCGAGCTGCGCACCGGCGCACAGCGCAGCGGTGGCCCCGACCTCGGTGGTGGTCAGTGCGGCCAGCTCGTCCCGATGCTCGATCAGCGCCCGGTGCAACTGCTCCAGGCAATGGACCCGGAACTCGGTGTTGGTGGACCAGTCGGTGTTGTCGAACGCCTGCCTGGCCGCAGCGACCGCTGCGGCGGCATCGGCGACGGTTGCGTCCGGCGCGTAGCCGAACACCTCACCGGTGGCGGGGTTGACGGAAGGAAACGTCCGCGGCGTCTCGCGCAGCTCTCCGCCGATCAACAACTTCCGGTCAGCCCGCTGTTCTGCCGCGATGGTCGGCGCTTCCTGCTGCATCATCCTCCTCAGGCGATTCACTACTGTGATGGAAACTGCATTCTCATCACCGGCGAATCATACATTCGCTCGATGAGAACTCAAGTGAAAGCTAGATTGGCTAGTCATGCCCCATTCGCTGCAGATCGACCAGTCAGGCAGGCGGCACGCAGGTTCCGCTCAGATCTTGCGGTGCACACCGGTCCGAGAGTACGGTTCTCATAATCGGAAGGATGATTCTTGACCCTTGAGAAAGTCCGGCGTCGCCCGGCGACCGGAGGACTGTCGTGAAGAATGCCGTTGTCACCGGAGGAGGTTCGGGTATCGGGGCGGCCATCGCCACCCGGTTGCGCGCCGACGGCCTCAATGTCGCAACACTCGACCTGCAGCCCTCAGATGATGAGTTCGCCCATGTCGCCGACGTGACCGACCGCGCCGCCGTCGACACCGCACTCAATACCATTCGCGCCCAACTCGGACCGATCTCGGTACTGGTCAACGCGGCCGGCCTGGACTGCTTCAAGCGGTTCAGCGATGTGTCGTTCGAGAAGTGGCAGCAGATCATCGACGTCAATCTCAACGGCGTGTTCCATTGTGTCCAGGCGGTATTGCCCGACATGCTCGAAGCCGGCTGGGGCCGGATCGTCAACATCTCGTCGTCGAGCACCCACTCGGGACAGCCATTCATGTCGCCCTACGTCGCGGCGAAATCCGCCGTGAACGGGCTGACCAAGAGCCTGGCGCTGGAACTCGGACCCAATGGCATCACGGTCAACGCAGTACCGCCTGGCTTCATCGACACTCCCATGCTCCGCAAGGCCGAAGGCAAGGGATTCCTCGGCGACACCGACAAGCAGATCGCGCAGACGCCGGTTCGCCGGATGGGCAAGCCCGAAGACATCGCCGCTGCCTGCGCCTTCTTCGCCTCCGAGGAGGCGGGCTACATCACCGGCCAGATCCTCGGGGTCAACGGCGGCCGTAACACCTGACGCGCAGGCGCACCCGAAACAACCAGTGAAGCGAAAGGACCATTGTGGGAAACAGCGTAGAGGGCAGGGTTGCCGGGAAAGTCGCATTCATCACCGGCGCGGCACGCGGTCAGGGCCGCAGCCACGCGATTCGGCTGGCCGAAGAGGGCGCCGACATCATCGCCGTCGACATCTGTAAGAACTACGACACCGTCGGCTATGCGATGGCCACGGCCGAAGACCTCGAAGAGACCAAGAACTACGTCGAGAAGACCGGACGGCGCATCGTCACCGCCCAGGCCGACGTACGCAACGAAGCCGAGCTGCGCGCTGCACTGGACGCGGGGCTTGCCGAGTTCGGCAAGGTCGACATCGTCGTGGCTCAGGCCGGCGTCGCCGCCATGAAGGGCCAGCCCGCGATGCAGGCCTGGACCGACGGCATCAACACCAACTTCGTGGGCACCATCAACGCCATCCAGGTCGCGCTGCCGCACCTCAAGGAGGGCGCGTCGATCATCGCGACAGCATCGGCCGCCGCACTGATGGACGCCCATAACAAGCCCAACCCGGGCGCCGATCCGGGCGGCATGGGTTACATGATCTCCAAGCGGCTGATCTCGGAATACGTGCATGCGCTGGCCACCGAACTGGCAGTGCGCGGAATCCGCGCCAATGTCATCCACCCGACCAACTGCAACACCAACATGCTGCAGAGCGAGCCGATGTACCGCTCGTTCCGCCCGGATCTGGAGAACCCCACCCGCGCGGACGCCGAGCCGGTATTCGGTGTGCAGCAGGCCATGAAGGTCAACTTCATCGAGCCCGAAGACATCAGCAACGCGGTGCTGTGGCTGGCGTCGGAAGAGTCGCGGTACGTCACCGGCATGCAGTTGCGCGTCGACGCCGGCGGCTACCTCAAGTGGTACGACTACCACGTGTGATGCCGTACCCAATGATTCGAAAGGATTTGGCGTAGTGAAAGTTTCGGTCGATGCCAGCCGCTGCCAGGGCCACACCCTGTGCGCGATGATCGCGCCCGACTCGTTCGTCCTCGACGACGTCGACGGTCACTCGTCGCCGGTTTCCGAGGTGGTGCCAGCGGATCAGGAGGACGCGGTCCGCGAGGCCGCGCACTCCTGCCCCGAGCAAGCCATCGTCATCGAAGATTGACGCCGACCCGAATACCAAAGGGAGACAACGCCGTGAGCACCGATGAGCAGCTTGGTCGGATAGATCCAAGCACTGTGGATGTCACGACCGACGACGACCGCAAGAAGAATAACTATCACTTCGACCGGCACACGCCGGAATACCGGTTGCAGTTCGAGAAGATCACCGAGGAGATGCAGTCCGGCTGCCCCATAGCGTGGACGGACACGTACAACGGGCACTGGGTGGCCGCCGACAGCAGGCATGTCTTCGAGCTCGCCCGATGCCCCGTCGTCTCGAATCATCACGACATCAGTGGCGAGACGCCGTACCAGGGCATTACCATCCCCAAGGCAAGCCGGGCGACAGTGGTCCGCGGCGGCATCCTCGAAATGGACGAGCCCGAGCACAGTGCCTACCGAGGCGCGCTGAACCCGTACCTGTCTCCTGCCGCGATCAAGCGGTGGGTGCCGTTCGTCGACGAGATCACCCGCGCTGCACTCGATGAGCACATCGAGTCCGGCGAGATCGACTTCGTCGAGCATCTGGCCAATGTGGTGCCTGCGGTATTCACCCTCGCCATGATGGGCATCGAGCTCAACAAGTGGAATGTCTACAGCGAGCCCACCCACGCGTCGGTCTACACCCCCGAGCACTCCCCCGATCGCGAGAAGATCAACGAGCAGCACCGCGAAATGGGCATCGACATCATCAACAACATGATGGAGATCCGGGAGAACCCGCGGCCCGGTCTGGTCAACGCGATGGTGCAGTTGCGCATCGATGGTGAGCCCGCGCCGGACATGGAGATCCTGGGCAACCTGGGCCTGGTCATCGGCGGTGGATTCGACACCACCACCGCGCTCACCGCCCACGCGTTGGAGTGGCTGGGGCAGCACCCCGATGAGCGCACCCGGCTCAGCGATGAGCGCGCGACCCTGCTCGACCCGGCCACCGAGGAGTTCCTACGCTTCTTCACCCCGGCCCCCGGTGACGGTCGGACGTTCTCCGAAGACGTTGAGGTCGAGGGCCAGCAGTTCAAGCAGTACGAGCGCCTCTGGCTGTCGTGGGCCATGGCCAACCGTGACCCGTCGGTGTTCGACCAGCCCAACGAAATCATCATGGATCGAAAAGGCAACCGGCACTTCAGCTTCGGTATCGGTGTGCATCGGTGTGTGGGTTCGAACGTAGCCCGCACGGTATTCAAGTCGATGCTCACCGCGGTACTGGATCGGATGCCGGATTACGTGTGCGATCCCGAGGGCACCGTGCACTACGACACCATCGGCGTCATTCAGGGCATGCGAAATCTGCCGGCGCGCTTCACCCCGGGCAAGAAGCTGGGGCCCGGCCTGGACGAGACCCTGGACAAGCTGCAGCGCATCTGCATTGAGCAGGAGCTGGCCCGGCCGATCACCGAGCGCAAGGAAGCCGCCGTTATCGACTGACGCGGACCGGTACTGGTTTCGCGAGGACGCCTTGTACGTCTGCCGCCTGTTAACCTCGAAATGAGGTCGGATCCGGCAAGCGTGCAAGGCGTCGCCTTTTGGAGAGAACAACATGGGGGTTTCCAACACGTGATCAAGTCTTCTCTCAAGTACGTCGCGGGTGCGCTCGGTGCGGTCGCCCTGTCCGTCCCGGTGTCAGCGGGGGTCGCCTCGGCCCAGCCCGACTTCAGCGCGGTGATCAATACGACGTGCAGCTACGAGCAGGTGATGGGCGCGCTCAACGCCCAACGTCCCGACCTGGCCCAGGAATTCAACTCCTCCCCGTTCGCCCAGGGTGCATTGCGTAACTTCCTGGCCTCGGGTCCGGCCCAGCGTCAGCAGACGGTGGCACAGCTTCAGGCCAGCCCGGCGGCCGCGCAGTACTTCGGGCCGATCAACTCGATCGCGGGCAGCTGCAACAACTACTGACCTGTCAGCGGGTCTTGACCGGCATCCTCGCCCAACCCCGCACGCTTGAGGTGCGGGCCATGGTCGTGTGTTCGTAGTCGACGTCCCAGTCGGTCCAGCGCTTCAGGACCTCCTCGAAGGCCACCCGCGCCTCGAGCCGAGCCAGTGCCGAGCCGAGACAGAAATGCAGGCCCTGGCCAAAGCTGAGATGGCTGCCCTTGCGGTGGATGTCATATCGATCCGGATCGGGGTAGCGGGTGTCGTCCCGGTTGGCCGAGCCGTTGAGCAGCAGCATGTAGGACCCCTCGGTCACCGTCTGCCCATACAGCTCGACGTCGCGCGCCACGTACCGCGCCTGCACGGGTGAGGGCGGCTCGAAGCGCAGTGTCTCTTCCACCGCCGACGGGATCAATGACGGATCGGCGGCAAGCTCACGACGTTGGTCGGGGTGCTCACCGAGCAACTGCCCCATGAAGCCGATCAGCCGGGCAGTGGTTTCTCCGCCCGCTCCGGCGATCATGGCCGTGTAGGCGAGAACCTCGGTGCGGTCCAGGTGACGCCGCGACCCATCCGGCTCCTCCACCTCCGCGTTGAGCAGTTCGGTCATCAGATCATCGGACGGATGGTTTGCCCGCCACTCGATGTACTCGGCGAACTCTGCGAGCGACTCGGCGAAAACCGTCGCGCTGACGTCCCCGGCCACCTCCCCGACCGAGATGTTCTTGTCTGTGCGGTCACGAATCTTCTCCTGTCCCTCCTCGGGAATCCCGAGCAGGTACCCGATGGTGCGCATCGGCATGAACGCGCCGAGATCGGCGACGAAGTCGAACCCGTCGCTGTCCATCAGTGGATCCAGTGCGCGAGAACAGAATCCACGAACCAGGTCTTCGACGGCCAGCATGCGCCTGGGGGTGAATACGCGCGAAAGCAGACGACGGTGCAGGTCATGCAGCGGTGGGTCCTCGAACAGTAGGATCCCCGGCGGCACCTCGATGCCACTGAACAGGATGTCCGCGGTCGTGCCCCGACCCGACCGGTACGTCTCCCAATCGGGCAGGGCCTGCGCGACGTCGTCGTAGCGGCTCAGCGCATAGAAGTTGTACCTGTCGTTGTGGTACAGCGGAGCTTCTTCACGCATGCGCCGCCAGATCGGATACGGATCGTCATCGATCGCGAAGTCGAAGGGGTCGTAATACAACTCCACCGCGGGGTCGACAGTCATCCTCGTCTTACCTTCCAATCATGCTGTGTACGTGGCGTTTCACCGCAGCGTGCTACTTGGGCTGATTCGGCACCCCGGGGAAGTACTGCTCGGTGGGCCCCGCCGTCACCCACCCGCCGAGCTTGGTGACCAGGTGCGGCGCGAAAACCGAGGCGTAGACCGCGTGTCCGACCACGATCGTGGCGAACACCGACAGCACACCCGACTGCAGCCGGGTCGCCGATATCTTGTCGGCCCATATCTCGATCACGTTGCGGCCCTCGCAATCGGTGCGCCCCAACAGATAGGTGAATACCATCATCTGCAGGCCCATCGCGATGGCGTCGTAGATCGGATACTGGTGCTTGGTGCCTTCCCACAGCCCCAGACCCTCGATCACATAGCCGTAGTAGAACAGGCCGAGCCGCGCACCGATGATCGCGTTGAAGAACAAAGCCCACAGGAAACCCACGGCGAAGCCCACCCCGAGCAGGGTCTGTGGTCGACGCCAGTTCCACTTCGCGCACACCCGGCGACCCAGTGCCGCGCCGATGATGGCCGGCAGGACGAAGTACCCCATGTAGCCGACCGGAACCGCCGACGGCAGCCCCCCGCCCCAGGTCATGTTGAGCGGCCACCAGGAAGGCATCCGCGGGAGCTCGGGCGGGAATTGCGCATAGACCGCCCAGTCGTACGGAGCCTCGATCCAGGAGAACGAGAGCGCCGAGATGCACACCAGCAGCAAGGGGTGCAGCCGCCCGCGGCGCACACTCAGGTAGATACCGACGGCCAGGAATCCCAGGCCGCTGATGTAGGCGAAAGCGACCCCGGCGTTGATCAGGAACTGCACGCTCACCGGTCCACCTCCGGTCCCGATCCGGGCGGCGTGCGACGCGCCTCCGGATCGAAATACAGCACCAGGCCGACGATCAGGGTGATCAGGCCGAACAGGGTGCCCAACATGATGATTGCGCCCACTGCCACCTCCTCGGGATACGACGTTTCAGGGTCTACTGCGGTCCGTTGGGCCACTTGAGCAGTGAACCCGCGTCGACGCGGATGTGCTGTCCGGTGATGTAGCGGCTTTCCGCGCTGGCCAGGAACACCCCGAGATTGGCCATGTCCTCGGGTTCGATGTACGGAATCGGCATGGCCTGGAACAGGTTGAACAGCGGTTCGGCGTCTTCGCGGGTGGCGGTCTTGCCCGCGGCCTTGAGGTCGGGGCGGAACACCCCGTACATGCCCTCGTTCTGCAGCAGATGGGTATTGCAGTTGGTCGGGTGGATGGCGTTGATCCGGATCATCCTCGGCGCCAGGTGAAGACACATTTCGTCGACGTACTCCATCACGATGCGCTTGCTCCAGCCGTACCCGGCGCCACCCGGCCCCATGTCGGGACTGGTGGTGGTGCCCCGAATCATTCCCGCGGTGGATCCGGTGACGATGATCGATGCACCGCCGGGCAGGTGCGGGATCGCCACCGCGACGGTGTTCATCACACCGAGCAGGTCGACATCGGAGGCGTCGACGAAGCCCATCGGATCGGGATTGCCCATCGCCATCGGCAGGATGCCCGCATTGGCCACGACGATGTCGATCTTTCCGAGGTCGGCGATCCCGGCTTCCACCGCGTCACGCAACTCGTGGCGCTCGCGGACATCGGCCACCCGCGCCACGATGCGCCGGCCGAGCTCCTTGATCTTGCGCTCGGTCTCGGCCAGGTCCTCGGGGGTGGCCAACGGGTAAGGGTTGGAGGGGATGTCGCGGCAGATGTCGACCGCGATGATGTCGGCGCCCTCGTTGGCCATCGCGACCGCATGCGCGCGGCCCTGGCCGCGAGCGGCTCCGGTGATGAAGGCAACCTTGCCGTCCAGCTTTCCGGGCATTGTGGTGCTCCTTTTCTCTGCTGAGCAGACGCGGAATCGCATTACCCGTGGGTGTTTCGCGCGAGTGTGCGTCTGTTCGCGGTGTCAGTCCAGCGGTGTGAAGGTGATGTGCAGCGTGCTCAGCCCACGCATGATGAACGTCGGCTCGTAGGTGTAATTGCGGTTGTCGGCCGGACCGTGGTGCGCGGCGGAGATCGTGATGTCGGACATCCGGTCCAAGATCCGGTTCAACGAGATCCGGCCTTCCGCACGCGCCAGTGGCGCGCCCGGGCAGGAATGCACGCCCCGGATGAATGCGATCTGTTCTCGTACATTCGCACGGTCCGGGTGGAAGGTGTTGGGGTCGGGGAACTTACGTTCGTCACGGTTGCACGCCCCCGGCAGCACCATGACAGTGGTCCCGGCCGGCACCTCGACATCACCGATACTGGTCGTCTTGCTGGCCATCCGGAAGTGCGATTTGACCGGGCTCTCCATCCGCAGTGTCTCTTCGAGGAAGGCCGGGATCCGGCCCCGGTCGTCGCGCAGCATCGTCTCGAACCCGGGATTGTCGGCGATGAACCGGACAGCCGAGCTGACCAGCTTCGTGGTGGTCTCCGTTCCCGCCGCGAACAGGAAGGTGGACAGGTTCATCACATCGTCGATCTCGGGTGTCGAACCGTCCTCGTACTTGGCCAGCGCCAGTCCGGTCAGCACGTCCTCACGTGGCGTGCGCCTGCGGTCCTCGATGTAGGCATAGAACTTCTCGTTGAGCCACTGCAGGGGGTTGTGCGTTGTCGGTGCCTCCTTCCCGAGTTCGCCGACCGTCTCCAGCGCGAACGCCGCCTTGAACTCCTCGTGATCCTCGGCCGGGACGCCGAGCAGATCGGCGATCACCAGTAGCGAGAACGGTTTTGCGTAGTCCGCCAGGAATTCGCAGCCACCCTTGTCGATGAATGTGTCGAGTTGCCGATCGGCCAACCGCCACATGAACTCCTCGTTCTCCTTGAGGCGCTTGGGGGTGATCAGCTTGTTCATCAGGCCGCGAGTCCGTGTGTGCAGCGGCGGATCTTGCGAGGTGATGTGCTCACTCATCGGGACGGCGAGCCGATGCTCCTCGATCAGCGCCGAGACGTCGTCGCTCTCGCCCGGCCCGAACGGCAGACCGGAGAACGGCCCCGCCACCGACACGCAGGACGAGAATGCCGAGTCCTTGTAGACCGCGAGTGCCTCGTCATAGCCGGTGACGGCCAGCACGTTGAACGGAGTGGCTTGGGTGACAGGACACTTCGACCGCAGATAGTCGAAGTAGGGATAGGGGTCCGGCACCAGTGATTCGTCGGTGAAGAAATCCACCTCTTCTAAATCTGAATGGATTTGGGTCATTGTTTCGCCTCCTGTACGGGTCGGCTGGAAACTACTTCTGAAACCTCTCCGGAGCTGAGATCCATTATTTTGCCGAGGTTTTCGGCGATATCCTCAGCAGTCAACGGGATCTGGTCGATACCCCGCGAGGCGACCACGGCGATCCTGGCAACTCCTCCGAGCCCGACCCGCAGGATCTCCCCGGACAGCCGGCAGGAATCGTGTGCCAGGAATGCCGCAGCGGGTGCGCACAGGTCAGGTGGCATGGCGGCGTTGATCTGGTCCATGAGTTCTGTCGAGATACCGTGGTCGGCGGCGATCTTGTCGGATTGTGCCGCCGACATCCTGGTGAACGCGCGCGGCGCGATCGCATTCACCAGGATTCCGTGTGCCAGGCCCTCGCCGGCCAGGGTGCGGGTCAATCCGAATACCGCGCCCTTGGCGCCGCCGTAGCTGGTGTGTTCGGGTATCCCGCCCAGCATAGCCTCGGACACGGTGTTGACGACCCTGCCGTAGCCGGCCTGCACCAGATGCGGCCAGGCTGCCCTGGTCACGAAAAGTGTTCCGAAGTAATGGACGTCGAGCATCGAGCGGAATTGATCGATGCCGAGGTCGAGGAGTGCGCCTGCGACATGAACGCCCGCGTTGTTGACCACCGCGTCGAGGCGTCCATAGGTCTGCACGGCGGTGTCGACGATCGCGGCGGCGCCGGCCTCGTCGGCCACCGACGCGACGCAGGGCACCGCCTCGCCACCTGCCGCCTTGATCTCGGCCACCACCTCGGTGGCCGGCTCTGCCGAAGCGCCGTGACCGTCGATGCCTACGCCGTAGTCGGCGACGACCACGCGCGCACCCTTCGAGGCCAGCAACAATGCGTGACTACGGCCGACACCCCTGCCCCCGCCTGTCACGATCGCCACCCGACCGTCGTAACGGAGTTCGGTCATCGGGCTCCGGCCGCATCGAAGAGAACCGGCAGCGACGTCGGCGACCGGAAGACCTGTCCCCGAATGTGCGGGTCGTCCCCGTCCGGGTCCAGTCGCAGATTGGGCAGTCGGTCCAGCAGAAGGTTGACGGCGGTACGTATTTCGAGCCGCGCCAGGTGCATACCCAGACACACGTGGACCCCGTGACCCCAACCGAGGTTCCCTTTGGCGGTGCGGAAGATGTCGAACTGGTCGGGATTCTCCCATCGATCTTCCTGCCGATTCGCCGAGCCGAGCATCGGCATCACCGAACAGCCTTCGGGGATGCGCACCCCACCGAGCTCGGTGTCGCAGGTGGTGGTCCGGGTGATGGTCAACAGTGGAGGATTCCAGCGCACCGCCTCCTCGATGGCCTGCGGCAGCAGTGATCTGTCGGCCCGGATTGCGTCCAGCTGCGCCGTATCCGAGAGCAACCCGAACAGCAGGTTGCCCAGTGACCGGTACGTCGTCTCCACGCCGGCAGGCAACAGCAGTCGGAGGAAGGAGAAGATCTCTTCGTCGGTGAGCTTCTCGCCGTCGATCTCGGCCTCGGCGAGAAGGCTGATCATGTCTTCCTTCGGTTCGGCCCGACGGGCCTGCAGGATCGGTGCGAAGTACTCGCACAGGGCGGCCGACGCAGCCAGACCGCGCTCGGGATTCAGAATCCAACTCAGCAGCGAAATGGACCAGCGCTGGAACTGCGGATAGTCCTCTTCCGGCAATCCCAACAATCCCGCGATGATCCGGCTCGGATAGTCGAAGGTGAATTCCTTGACCAGGTCGGCCTTGCCGTTGCCCGCAAACTTGTCGATGAGCTCATTGCCGACTCGGCCGACGAGCTCGTCTTCCCAACGCGCCAGGGCCTTTTGCGAGAACGCCTTCGACACCAACGAACGCAGCCGGCCGTGCACCGGTTCGTCCATGCCCAGCATCACCCGCTCGCCGAGCACCGGACCGAACGCTGCGATGACACCAGAGGACGAGAATGTCAGGTTGTCGCGCAGCATCTGCTGGGCGTCCTCGTAGCGGTACACGATGAAGACGGGCTTGCCCTCCTCCCCGGGCATCGCCGACATGTCGATCCGCTGGATCGGTTCCTCGCGCCGAAGCCTGGCCAGTTCCGGGAACGGGTCCCGGACGTCTCCCGACACGGCGTCGTCGAACGAGCCGAAGTCCTCGAGGTCGTCAAAAAGCTGTTCCACAGACGTTCTCCTCACTGCGCCGGGTAGGCGACTGATTTCACTTCGGTGTACTGGCTGAAGCCCGCAACACCGTTCTGGCGCCCGACGCCGCTGTTCTTGTAGCCGCCGAAGGGGGTGTCTGCGCCGTAACCTGCGGTGCCGTTGAGTCCGATGAACCCGGCACGCAGCCGTCGTGCGACGGCAAGCGACCGCTCCAGCGAACTCGACATGACGTTGCCGGCGAGGCCGTACGGGCTGTCGTTGGCGATCCGGACGGCGTCTTCTTCGTCCTCGTAGGGAATGACCACGAGGGCAGGACCGAAGATCTCCTCCTGCGCGATCGTCATCGAGTTGTCCACATCGGTGAAAAGTGTTGGGTTGACCCAGAATCCCTTGGCATACAGATCCTGTGCCGTCGGCGCCTCCGTACTGCCGACCAGCATCGTGGCACCTTCCTCGACGCCTTTCCCGATGTAGTCGAGGATGCGTGACTGCTGCCTGGCCGAGATCACCGGGCCGCAGAGGGTTCCGGGATCCTGCGGATCGCCGGGAACGATGTTCTCGTAGATGGCCTTCAGGATCGCGACACCCTCGTCGTAGCGCGAGCGCGGCAACAGCATTCGAGTGGGAGCGGCACAGCCCTGCCCGGCGTGCAGCAGGGGTCCGATCCCGATCAGGCAGGCGGTGTTCAAATCCGCATCTTCCAAGACTATCGTCGCCGACTTGCCGCCGAGTTCGAGGAACAGCCGCTTCATCGTCGCGGCACCTTTTTCCATGATTCGCTTGCCCACCGCCGTGGAGCCGGTGAACGAGATCATGTCGACCTTGGGTGACAGCGTCAGTTCTTCGCCGACGAGGTGGTCCGACGCCGTCACGACGTTCACCACACCGGCTGGGATATCGGTGTTCTCGGCGATGAGCCGGCCGAGCCGGGTGGCATTAAACGGGGTGTCCGGGGCGGGCTTGAGCACCACGGTGTTTCCCGTCGCCAACGCCTGCCCGAGCTTGTTGATGGCGACCTCGAACGGAAAGTTCCACGGCACGATGGCACCGACCACCCCGACGGGCTCGTGCCACACCTTCCGGGTGGTGTTCACCCCGGTCACGGAGACGACGGTATCGCCGAGATCGACTTCCCACGGGAAGGTTTCGATGAGCCGGGCCGGATACCTGAGCCCGTCGGCGAGCGGGGCGTCGAGTTGTGGGCCGTGTGTCACGGCACGCGGGGCACCCACTTCGGAGATCAGTTCCTCGCGCAACTCCTCCAACTCGCCCTCGATCGCCTCGTGCAGTTGTTCGAGGCACCGCTTGCGGAGCTGGTGGTTGGTCGACCAGTCGGTCTCGTCGAAGGACCGGCGGGCGGCGTCGATGGCCCGGTTCATATCGGCCTTCGAGGCGTCCGGGGCTTCTCCGAGCACCTCTTCGTTCGCCGGGTTGATGTTGGTGAAGGTTCCTGCCTCACCCTCGACGAGCTTGCCGTCGATCAACATCCTTGCTTCGAAGTCAGCCATGACCCGTCTCTTTCCCTCGGAGTGCGCCGAACCTCGGGATGCCCATCATCAGCCGGGTCATCTGGTGCAATCCCGCCGTGGGCAGCAAACGGTTGGCGAGCAACAACATTCGTGCGTCCGGACCGACAGCGGTCTTCACGAACGGTTTCGAGCTGTCGAGGGCCTTGGCCAGACCCGCAGCGAACTTCTCGGGGGGCCGGGCCGCGCGCTTCATCATGGCCCGCCCCCGTTTGTCCATCGTGCGGTGGTGACGAGCGTAGGGGCCGTCCAGATCGCGGAGGTCCGTCGTGCCGGCGTCGGTGATGATCTCCGTGTCGTAAGTCCCGGTGACCAGAATCGTGACGCCGATGCCGAAGGGCCCGATCTCCCCAGCCATCGATTCACCCCACCGTTCCAGCGCACCCTTGACCGCCGAATACGGTGCGGTCGCCGGCATTCCACGTACTCCGGCGGCACTGGAGATCAACACGATGCGACCCCGGCCGGCGTTCCGCATGGACGGCAGGAGCGCCTTGGTGAGCGTCACCGGGCCGAAGACATTGGTCGCGAACATGCGTTCCCACAAATCCGGCGGCGTCTCCTCGACCATCCCTGCCGCCGAGATCCCGGCGTTGTGTACCACCGCATGTGGCGCGCCGACGGTTTCGATGATGCCCTTGGCGGCCGCGGCGATCGATGCGGCGTCGGTGAGGTCGAGTTGGATACCGATCAGCCGGTCGTCGTCCTCGCCGGCTCCCGTCGCCTCTCGCAGCAGCGCCATTCCCCGATCCGGCGAGCGCATCGCCGCCACCACGCGCCACCCCTCGCGATAAAGGTGCGTGGCCGATGCGAAGCCGAGCCCACGGGACGCGCCCGTGATGACGACACTGCGGGACTCAGCCATGGCCGCTTCCGGTCGCGCAATCACCTTGACCGGGTGGGGGCGGTTGAACGTCGGGACGCCCGTCGGGAAGTCCGCTCTGCCAGGTGGCCCACTTCCCGACCGAGAACGGCCCCTCGGCGCCCTCCTTCTCGAAATACCCTTGCGGGTCATACACTTTGGCTTCGGGATACGGCCACGGGCAGGCGACGGCGGTGGCGGCGCCGCTGGCCTTGATGACCGCGAACCAGGTCCCGTAGGCGAAGTACGCGACGTTGATGATGACGAACATCACCAGGAACGTGCCCAGCACCGGCTTTGTCGGGAACAGCCTGGCCTTCGCCGCAAGCTTCTCGGCGACTGCCTTGCCGGTGTCGTCGCGGTAGCACAGCACCGCCGCGGGAACCATCACGAAGGTCACCGCCAGCGACTCCCAGATCAACGGGAACTGGAACGTGGTGCCTGGGAACAGGGATCCGAACGGGATCACCTGGGAATAGATGTAGAGACCGGTGCGCACCAGACTCACCTCGAGGATCGCATCGAAGATGAATCCGATCACCAGGGTGATCGATCCCAAGCTGATCAACGGGTGCTTCGACACGAAGGCCGTCGGGCCGTACTTGGCCTGCAGCTTGCGCAGGATCCAGATCGCGGGGAAGAACGGGGCGAAATAGAACGCCACGTAGCCGAACACGATGAACGGTTCGACCGTCGGGGACAGCATGATCAGCGGCCAGTTCTCCGGCCAGTGAATCAGCTCCGGGTTGTAGACCGCGAACGGGGCCCAGTTCATGATCGGGTCCTGCCACACGATCAAGGTGGTGCACAGGAACATCAGCATGATCGGGCTACCCGGGTCGCGTCGCCACCCGCGGACGAAGATCACCACCAGGATCACCAGCAAGATCACGGTGCCGATCTGGTGCACCCACAGCCAACCGTCCCAGCCGAGCAGGAATTCGACGGGGCGTGGCCGGCCCTCGACGTTCGGATTCGCCACCCGGGGATGGACCTCGGTCCGCGCGAAGGCGACGAAGAGGCTGAAGAACGAGATCAGCGCGAACGCACCCGCCCATCGGCCCCAGTTCGGGCCGGTACGGGCCGCCTTGCCCTTCTCGGTACCCGCCACCGTGACCGGGCCCGGCGGCGCTGATTTCTCGGTGGTCATCAGGCGTCCTCTCCGAAGCGATCGACCAGGTGCGAGTTGACGCCGTCCGCATCGAGGGTCCGGGCCACCAGATACCCCGAGCCCATCCACGCGCGTCGTGTCCACTTCCCCAGGGACACCCGGGTTCCGGGCGCGCCGGAAGCCGCCGGCATCATCTTCACGCGCTCGAGTGCCTCCTTGACCCCGCGCGGACTCAGCGGATGGGCATCGGTGAAGGCACGCACCAGAGTGGCAGCGACGTCGTGATTGACTACCGACACGCAGTACTCGGGACGACTCCCGTTGTACCGCTTGGCGTACCGATCCAGCCAGGCCTGTCCGACGAGGTTGCCCTCGTCGTACTGATCGACCCCGACCCAGCCCAGGAACGCGTTCCACATGATCGGGTTGACCCAGGCGTTCTGGAATGCGGTGGTGGTGAAGCGCGGGGGGTCCCAGTTGACGGCCTCAAGTGCGGGGTTGATGAAGACAATGCCGAAACCGAATCCGAGGTGCACAATCGCCTCGGCTTTCGCCTCGTGCAGTGTGCTCACCGCGGCGTTGATGTCCTGGGCGGTCTGCGCTATCGCGGCCTCGGCGACAATTCGAATACCCTTGCGGGCACACGCAGTTCGTAGATTCTTCAGATAGCTGTCACCGATGAGGTTCTGCTCCACCAGGACACCGATCTCGGTCAGGCCTCGCTTGGCGACCAGATCCGCCAGGAAGATGGGTTCGTCGGTCATCGATCCCTGCGAGAAGGCGAACGTCCACTCACCGAGCCAGTCGTCAGTACCCGTGACGCTGATCGCCGGCACCTTGAAGCGCTCCTCGATCGCTTCGCGCAGTGGCACGCAGTTGTCGGTGATGTTCGGTCCGAACACCACCAGGCATCCCTCGTCGACCAGCTCGCCATAGGCATCGACGACCGCCTTGACCGAGCCCTTCGGCAGACCTTCCACCTCGCGGTAGATCATCTGCACCGGGCGATCCATCAACCCCTGCTCGACGGCCTCCTCGAACACCAGGTCAAACGTCTGGGTGAACGAGGCCATCAGTTCTTCCGGGAACCCCGGCGGCAACGTGAAGTCCATCAGGTAACCGACCTTGATGGGCTCCGCAGTGCTCTCGTACGACATCTGACCTCCATGATGCGGCGTCCATCGCAGGGAACGCCGGGGTCGACCTAATATTTGTTCTGAAAATAACGGGGCCGGGGCACCGCGTCAATCGCCAGATGCCGATTCACCCAGGTAGACGTCGATCAACTCGTGCAGACCACGGCTCACCGCCACGTCGTCGGTCAACGGCCCCGCGATCGCCACCCTGGCGGCCACGGCGACGGGCAGGCCTTCGGCGATCAGCCGCCCGGCCGCGATCAGCACGCGGGTCGACGCGACTTCACGCAGGCCACCGGTCTCCAGCCGCCGGATGGCCTGTCCGAACCTCACCAACTCGGCGGCGGTGCGGTGATCCACCCCCGCCTCGTGGGCGATGATGCCCTCTTCGACATCGGGGGCCGGAAAGCCGAACTCGATGGCCACCATCCGCTGGCGGGTCGAGTCCTTGAGGTCTTTGAGGACGCTTTGGTACCCCGGGTTGTAGGACATCACCAGGCCGAATCCCGGCGCCGCGTCCAGCGTGATACCCAAGCGCTCGATCGGCAGCTGGCGCCGGTAATCGGCGAGCGGGTGCAACACCACCGTGGTGTCCTGGCGCGCTTCCACCACCTCGTCCAGGTAGCAGATCGCGCCCTCGCGTACCGCCCGGGTCAACGGACCGTCCGTCCAGACCGTCTCGTCGCCCCGCAGCAGGTATCGGCCGACAAGGTCGGCTGTGGTCAGGTCGTCATGGCAGGCGACGGTGATCAGCGGCCGGCCGAGGTCGTGGGCCATGGCCTCGACGAAGCGTGTCTTGCCACATCCGGTCGGACCCTTCAGCACCAGCGAGAGACCTTGGCGATACGCCGCCTTGAAGACGATCTCTTCATTGCCGACCGGCTTGTAGTAGGGGCGCTCACTCAGAGCCTGCGAACTGGCACCGTTCTGGTGAGCGAGCCCTGACTCGTTGACCATCAACACACCTTTCGTCGTATCCGCAACGCTGCGGTACTCGGCGAGCGTAACGCGGAACAGATGTTTGTTTCAGCTATTCCGCGCTATGTCCGCATACTTCTCTGACTCCAATGGCATTCCGGGACTTGGTATCACGACACCCGGCGACGGACTTCGCCGGAGCGAATCGCGGACCGAAACATCGGCCCGATGACCCCCGCGAGCTGGTCGGGACTGGAGATGGTGGCGTGTGCGGTGGTGCCGAACACCCGTCGCAGCGACTCCACGTCGGTACTGGCGCCGATGGTCAGACACACGGCACCGGTACCCCGGCGCCGCGCCTCGGTCAGTGCGCGTCGGGCATCTGCGGCGCCGTAGGCCCGCTCGTAACCGTGGTCATATGCCAGGCCATCGGACAGCACCACCAGTAGTCGCCGCGAGGTGCCACCGCGCTCCTCCAACACCGCCGAGCCGTGCCTGATCGCCGCCCCGAGCCTTGAATAGGCGCCGGGCTCAAGGCTGTTCAGTCGTCGGATCACCTGCGCATCCAGGTGATCGTTGAACCGTTTCACCGGAACCATGGTCACCGCCGACCGGCCCTGGGAGTAGTAGGCGTACAACGACACCCGGTCCCCCAGATCGTGCAACGCCACCATCAGATGGGCGACCGCCGTGCGCTGCTGCTCGTGCACCGTACGCCCGACGGAGCCCGGCTCCGCGGCCGAGCCGGAGACATCCAGCAACAGCAGCACCGACAGATCCCGTCGCTTCCGCAGACTGTCGAGGTACACAGCTTCGTCGGGGACCGACCCGGCCCGGACTTCGACGCGCGCCTCCAGCGCGGCATCGATGTCGATGTCGTCGCCTTGCGGTTGACGATGACGCCGATGCAGCCCCATGCCGAGGCGCGCCAACGGACGCCGCACGCTGATCGCATCCTCGATCTGCTGGGTGGCGTGTGGCTTGATCTGCGGATCAGCCTCGCGCACCGTGCACCAGTCGGGCCGGTACAGCTTACGTTCGGCGTTCCACTCCGGGTATTTCACTCCCTCGGTCTTGATGTCGACCACTTCCTCCGACGGCGCCGTAGCCAACGACGAGACCGCGTGCACCCCGCGTTTCGTCGAGTTGGTGCGGTGAGTCGGCGAGTCGGCACCGGGCGGTCCCCCGCCGTTGCCGCCGGTCTTACGCGCCGAGGACAAGAGCTTCTTGAGCCATTTGCCGATTGCTCCGCCGCCCCCGACCGGGCTGGAGAACAGGTCAGTGTCGTCGGAATCGTCCCAATTGTTGGGGTCGTCCTCGTCCAGCTGCTCAAGCTCCCGGTCACCCTGGCGCCGCGGGACATGTCCGACCGACTGTTGATCTGCCGGCTTGGCTGCGGCGCAGGCCGCCAGTATCTTCTTGGCGCGAATCACGCCGAAGGCCGTCGGCGCGTCGCTCAGCACGTCTCGCCCGCGGGCGAGCTCCAGAGACGCCGCCGGCGAATCACTGCGCTCACCGATGCTCGGGTCTGCCAGGGCACCAAGGGAATTCGGCAACAGGGCGCGATTGGCCGACAACGCTCGGTGGCCTTCGATCGCAAGATAGCGCTTGGTCAGTCGCCGGTGGCGGACCAGCGCGCCGATCACCTCGGGGTCCAGGCTGCCCGCGGCGATCAGCGACGCCTGCACCGCCACCGATTCAAGCCGCGTGCGTGCGGGCGCACCGGGGTCGACGAAGACGGTCTCGCCGTCGGTCCACGGTCCGATACCCGCCTCGGCCGCTGCCACCGCGACCGGGCGGGCTGCCAGCGCCGAGGCCAACATGCCCAGCCCGGAGAATCGCTCATCGACACCGCTGTCAGACACCCGATACCTCCGCACCGCTCACCGCGTTGACCAAATATCTGTTCCACCGTAGAGTTCGGTTCCACCGGAGTCAATCGAACGAGCCGGATACATCAACTAGCAAGGGCTACACAGTGATCGAGTTCAACGGTCAGGTCGCGGTGGTGACCGGCGCAGGTCGCGGCCTCGGTCGGGTGTACGCGCTCGAATTGGCCCGGCGTGGGGCCGCCGTCGTGGTCAACGACCTCGGCGGCACCATGGCGGGCCAAGGCTCGGACACTGCGGTGGCGGATCAGGTTGTCGAGGAGATCACGGCCTCCGGCGGCACCGCGGCGGCGTCCTACGATTCGGTCGACAGCTCCGAAGGTGGTGCGGCGATCGTGCGAACGGCGGTCGAACGCTTCGGCCGCCTCGACGCCGTGGTCAGCAACGCAGGCATCTTCAACAGCATCCCGTTCGACGAGCTGTCCGCCGAGGACTGGCGTCGCATGCTGCGAGTGCACCTCGACGGCGGCTTCTATCTCGCCCAGCCCGCCTACCGCGTGATGAAGAGCCAGAGCTACGGCCGGTTCGTGTTCATCGCCTCGTCGGCGGGGATGTTCGGTCAACATCTGGAAGCCCACTACGCCGCGGCCAAGGCCGGCCTGGTCGGCCTCGCCAACGTGATCGCGCTGGAGGGTGCCCCGCACGGGATTCTGGCCAACACGGTGCTGCCGTTCGGCATCTCACGAATGGTCACCGAAACCCTGGGCGATCCGAAAGCCCTTGAAGACAATGGTTTCTTCAAGGCGATCCGGCCGGAACTCGTCGCCCCGCTGGTGGTGTACCTGGCCAGCCGGGACTGCACGTTCAGCCACCAGAACTTCTCGGCGGGCGCGGGCCGCTTCGCCCGCGTGTTCGTGGGCTTGGGCGAGGGCTGGATGTCCCCGCCCGACAGCAACCCCAGCGCCGACGACATCGCCGCGCACCTTTCAGAGGTCGCGGCGACGGAGCCGTTCACGATTCCGGGGTCGATCTACGACGAAGTGTTCGGGGTAACCGAGCGGCTCGGCGTCATCGCGTGAGCCCTCTGACGGTGTTGCCGTCAGCTCGACCGCGCTACCGCTCGGAGCCCCGGCGGTGATCCTCGACGGCGGCATTCGTCCACGCGGGATCCCCGGCGCACCAGTGCCGTTCTGGTAACCTCTAACCAAATATTGGGTCAGCCGCCCAAATCGTATGACGGGAGCCAGCAATCATCGTGGAGCCGCTGTGGGCCGTCCCCAGGTAACGCCTGGGGAGCGCAAGACGCTCAAGCGCACCCCAGGTCGCGCAACCGACATCGGCTCCGCAGCTGAGGATCGCACGCGCCGGACCGAGATCCTCGAGACCGCCGCCACGCTGATCGCCACGTCGGGCCTTCGTACGTCGCTGCAGGAGATCGCGGATGCGGCCGGCATTCTGCCGGGCAGCCTGTACCACCATTTCGAATCCAAGGAAGCGATCCTGGTGGAACTGCTCGCGCGGTACCACGAGGACCTCGACCGCATCGCCGAGAATGCCCAGAACCGGCTGGACGGTCCCGATCCGGCGTCGCCATTCGACCGCATCGCTGAGCTCGGCTCGGATATCGCGCGGTGCGCCGTCGCGCACCGGGCCGCGCTCCAGATGTCGTTCTACGAGAGCCCGAGTTCCAACCCCGACCTCGTCGCACTGGCCCAGCGCCGCCCGACGTCCACGCTCGACGCCATGCAGCAGACCCTACGGGCCGCACGATGGGCCGGCTACCTACGGTCGGATGTCGATCTGGCCGTGCTGGCCGACCGGATCTGCCAGTCCATGCTGCAGGCCGGACTCGACGTCATGCGTCACAATGCCGCACCGGAAAAGGTTGCCACCCTGCTGTGCCGGATTCTCTTGGAGGGCTTGTCCACCGGTCGGCCCACCGATGCCGAACTCGACAGGTCCGTTCCCTTCATGGCAGCCGACGACGTGGTGCGGAGCTGGATCGAGGAAGCCGAGTCCGAGGCCGACGACAAGACCGCCCATATCCGCGCCGTGGCGCGGGCAGAGTTCGGCCGGCGCGGCTACGAGGGTACGACCGTGCGGGATATCGCCTCGGCGGCGGGCATGGGCACCGGCACGGTGTACCGACTGATCGGGTCGAAGGACGAACTGCTGGCGGCGATCATGCAGTCCTTCGGTGAGAAGATCGCGGTGGGCTGGACGGAGGTCCTCGGGTCCGAAGGCACCACGATCGAAAAGCTCGATGCGCTGAGCTGGATCCACACCAACGCGTTGGACCAGTTCGGAGATGAGTTCCGGATCCAGCTGGCGTGGATGCGTCAGTCACCCCCGGACACCCCTAACCCCGGCTGGCTGTTCACCAAGCGCGTCAAGCAGGTGAGATCGCTTCTCTCCGAGGCCATCAAGGCCGGAGAGATCAACGTCGACAGTCCGTCGAACGAGATGCTGGCCAGGGCGGTCATCGGCGTGGGCTGGATACCCGAGAACATCCTGCGGCAGTTGGGCACCCGCGCATCGCAGATCCACGTCCGTGACACCAGCCTGCGCGGTGTGGTCGCACGCAAGTCGCCCCACTAGTCCAATACATACCGCGGCAACGTATTCGGGAGATCGAGCGAGCTCAGCAATCCGGCGGGAGCATCGACAACGTAGGGAATCGCATTGACTACCCGCATCGCGGTGGCAGCCATCGCGGCCCGGCCGGCACCGTAGCCTTCGGCCTCCCCCAGGTTCATCGCACAGTGGATGTCGGGATCGCCCTCGATGTCCACCCGGTAGGTGGCGTCGAATTCCGACGCCGGCCAATCGGGTGCGACATCGCGTGACATCCGGATGATGTGTTCGATGACGATGGCCTCACGTCCGTTCACCACTCCGGTCGCACGGGTGCAGACGGCACCACACGTCCCCGCGGCGATCGTGCCGAACGCGACCTCGATGTCACGTTCGGTGATCCGTCGGTCCAGCGAGCCGCGAATCTCGGGCACCTCGGCCCCGAGCGCATCGGCTATCAGGTGAATCGGTGCCTTCCAAGCCATCTCGATGAATCCTGGGGTCTTGAGCATCGGTTCGAAATCGAGCGGACGCCCGAAACCCATCCCGTCCATCATCACATCGGCCACCGGATAGTGGTCGTTGAGGGACACCTCGGTTACTGTGATGCGGTCGATCTTCTTGGACTGGGTTGCAAGCACGAGGGCCAGCTGGTCCGAGGCGAATCCCGGAAAGACCCCCGATGCGTAGAACGACGAGCTCCCAGCCTTGGCCGCAGCTGCCAGCTGGTCTCGCCATTCCGCGGAGTAGTACCCCGGCGGGTACACCAGTGAGGTCGATGTCGTTGACACGACGTTGATTCCGGCGTTCAACAGCCGCAGATAGTCCGGCACCGCGCGGGCGTCGCGGTCCGGCCCGCTCGCCGCGTACACCACGCAGTCGGGAGCCAACGCGATCAGTGCGTCGGCATCGCCGGTGGCCGGCACACCGAGTGGCGCCCGTCCGGCGAGCTCACCCGCGTCCGGGCCGACCTTTGACGCGGAGTGCACCCAGACACCGACCAGCTCGAGATCCGGGCGGCGGCCGATGGCGTCGATCGCAATCGACCCGACTCCGCCGGTCGACCAGACGACGGTACGTAACGGTCTTGGCACCGAGTACTCCTCACTGTCCTGTTCGGTCAGGTCCGGTCGCCACGGCAGCCCGCTCGAGATAGGGCCAGGCGACATCCGGCGGGAGCCCGCCACACAACGGAAGTAGCGGCAGCGGCCTGCCGCCGCGGACGTAACCGGCAGCCTCCTCGCGGGTCAGGATCTGATAGGCCCCACCTGGCTGCTGCAGTTCCGGCACGGTGTGGGCCCGCGAGATGCTGGCAACCGTATCGTCGCCGTTTCGGTAGGACGCCGCCGTGCGCGCATCGTGAAGGAGGTAGGGGCCCAACTCATCCCACGCCCCGTCCACGTCGTCGGCCACGAATACCGCGGTGGGTGTGTTCGGCGCGGGGAACTGAACCACGCCGGGCTCGTGGCCGTTGGCCCGGCATTCGCCCTCGTAGAACTCTTTGAGTCCCGGCGTCGCGGACTGCGAGATGAACCCGAGGCCGTGGCGGGCGGCACGTCGCGCGGCAGCCCGGCTGCCGCCCGCGATGAGGAGATTCGGTCCGGTCGGACTCACGCATCCGGGTGTCACCGTGATCCGCCGGCCGTCATGGTCGATGGACTCCCCCGCCAACAGTCGCAGCAGGAGTGCCAGCCGCTCGTCGGCCAGCTTGCCGCGCGCGCTCATCTCCACACCGAAGTGGCCGTACTCTTCGGCGCGATGCCCGATGCCGAAGGCGTACGAGACGCGGCCCCGGCTGATGATGTCGAGGGCGCAGATCTCCTCGGCCAGCCGGACCGGATCCCAGAACGGAATGGGCACTGCGGCAAGCAGAATCGCCAGCCGCCTGGTGCGGGCGGCGATCGCCGAGGCGAGGATGGTCGGCGCCGCGAGGTGCCCGTCGGCGGTGCCGTGATGCTCGGACAGCACTGCCAGTACCGCACCGCGCGTCTCGGCCCATGCACACATGTCGATGGCAGCGCCGTAGAGGTCTGCCGTCGGGGTGTGCGGTGCACGCAGGTCGAAACGCAGAGTGAACACTACGGCAGCCTCGGCGATCGGGAGCCCACGCCGTCTGACACTAACCTAAGTTTTGTTCACCGTCGACGACGAATCTGAAATCGCCCCATCCACCTTTGCCGAACCCGCCAAACAGCAATAACGTCAATATTTTCAGGGTTGACCACGTCGATTAATCGCTGTTAGCTTTCGGAGCAAACGTTAGGTTTTCAGCCGTTCGCGCCGAGTTCAGCCGGCGCCCGCAGATCAGCGACCGAGCCGTTCCGGGGGGAAGGGAAACGGGGTGAATTCCGCAATCGTGCGCCCGCTGGCGGGCCTGACCACCACTGCCGTCATCGTCGGCGTCGTGACATTGGCGGCCACACTGTTTCGCGGTGGATTCGATGAGTGGACACCGGTGACCGTCATGTCGCCGCGCGCCGGTCTCGTGATGAACCCCGACGCCAAGGTCCAATTCCACGGTGTGCAGGTGGGCAAGGTCAGCGCGATCGACGAGCAGCCCGATGGCCGGGCCGCCATCCGTCTGGCGATCGAACCGTCCCGGGTACCGATCATTCCGGAGAATGTCACCGTCGACATTGCGTCCACCACGGTATTCGGTGCAAAGGTCGTCCAACTCACCCTTCCGCCGGATCCGTCACCGCAGCCCATCCACGCCGGGCAGATACTGGGCACCGAAAGCGTCATGGTCGAGGCCAACACGGTGTTCGAGCAACTCGTATCGGTGCTGTCGACCGTGCAGCCGGAGAAATTGAACGAGACACTCGGTGCCATCGCGGCCGCCATGAAGGGTCGGGGTGAACAGATCGGGCGTTCACTGGCCGACCTCGACGAACTTCTCACGAAGCTCAATCCGCATCTCGAATCGCTGAACCGGGATCTGGCAGCCGCGCCGGCAGCACTACGGGGGTACGCCGATGCGGCACCGGATCTGGTATCCGTCGTCGACAGTTCCACCCGCATCGGCCACACCATCGTTGACAAGCAGAGCGATCTCGACGAACTCCTGATCAGCACGATCGGCCTGGCCGACCTGGGCACCCAGGTGCTGGACGAGGACCGCCAACCGCTCACCGATGCAGTTCACCTGCTGGCGCCGACGACCGACCTGACGAACCAGTACCACGCCGCCCTCACCTGCGGGTTGGGAGCCATGGACGTGATGGCCAACAATCCGCCGTTGAATGTGCCCGGCGTGGAGGTCCTGGCCGGTTTCTTCTGGGGTCAGGAACGCTACCGGTACCCGTCCGATCTGCCCAAGGTGGCGGCCAGAGGTGGACCACAATGCACCGACCTGCCCAAGGTTCCGTACGGCAAGGCGCCCCCGTTCGTCATCGCCGACACCGGCGCCAACCCATGGAAGTACGCCAACCCGGGCATCGTCCTCAATTCCGACCTGCTCAAACAGATCCTTTTCGGGCCGCAGGACGGCCCACCCCGCAACAGTGCACAGATCGGACATCCGGGATGAGACGCACCGGTATTGGTATCGGCCTCAAGTTCGGAATATTCGCCGCCGTCATGGCTGTGCTCACGGCGTTCCTCTTCGCGGTGTTCGGGCAGTACCGCAGTGGCAGTGCCAACACGTATTCGGCTGTGTTCAGGGATGTTTCAAGTCTCAAATCAGGTGAGACGGTACGGTATGGCGGGGTCCGGATCGGCACTGTCGACAAGCTGACGATGCTGCCCGACAAGACGATCATGGTCACCTTCGACGCCGACCGCGAGTTCGCGCTGACCGACGGTACGCGCGCGGCGGTGCGTTATCTCAATCTCGTCGGCGACCGGTATCTCGAACTCGTCGACGGCGCAGGCTCGACACGAGCACTGCCGGACGGAGCACAGATTCCTGTCGACCGAACAGCACCAGCGCTCGACCTCGACCTACTCCTCGGCGGTCTCAAGCCCGTGATCAGGGGGCTCAACGCCCAGGATGTCAACGCGCTCACCGCATCTCTCATCCAGATCGTCCAGGGCCAGGGCGGCTCCGTCGACTCGCTGTTGACCCGTACCTCGTCGCTGTCCCATGCGCTTGCCGACAAGAGCGAGGTGATCCAGGCACTGATCGAAAATCTCCGTACGACGCTGGTCACGGTGTCGCGGGAAGGTGACAGATTCTCAGATGCCGTGGACCGCCTCGAGCGCCTGATCAGTGGGCTGGCCGACGACCGCGATCCGATCGGCACGGCCATCGAATCGCTCAACGCCGGTACCGCGTCGCTGACGGACCTGCTGGCCGACGCGCGCCCGCCACTGGCCGGGACGGTTGACCAGCTCAATCAACTGGCACCGAACCTCGCCGAGAAGCAGGACCGGATCGAGACAGCGCTGCAGAAGGCGCCCGAGAACTATCGCAAGCTGATCCGCATCGGTTCCTACGGCAGTTTCGTCAACTATTACATCTGCTCGCTGGCGGTCCGCGTGACCGATCTGCAGGGCCGTACCGCAGCCTTCCCGGTGTTCAAACAAGATAACGGACGGTGCGCGGAGACCTGATGCTGAAATATCAAGGACCCAAGGCAATCCGAGCCGGGATCATCGGTCTGATCGTGGCCGTACTCATCGTCGCGGTCGGCCTGACACCCGAAAGGCTGACCAGTTGGGCCTCATCCGTGCGTTACCAGGCCGAGTTCGTCGATGCGAGCGGTCTGACTGTGGGGAACGACGTCGCGGTCTCGGGAATGACGGTCGGCAAGGTGACCGGGATTGCCCTGAAGAACCCGAATGCACTGGTGACGTTCACCGTTGACGCGCGTACATCACTCGGTTCCGAGTCCACCGCACACGTCCGCACCGGCACGTTACTCGGACAACGCATGCTGACGCTGGAGTCGAACGGCCCAGAACAACTGCGCCCTATGGCACTCATCCCGGTGTCACGGACCTTCTCCCCGTACACACTGACCGAGGCTGTCGGAGAGGTCACCAGCAACACGGCGGCCACCGACACCGCCGCAATCAATCAGTCCCTCGATGCGCTGTCTGCCACCATCGACCAGATCGCTCCGGAGTTAGGGCCGACCTTCGACGGCCTCACCCGGATATCGGAGGCACTCAACGGCCGAGACTCAGCGCTGGGCGAACTCTTCGCGAGCGGCAAAGATGTGACCGAGGTCCTCGCCCAACGCAGTGCGCAGGTCTCGGCGCTGATCCTCAACGGCAACGAACTGATCGGGGTGCTGTCAGAGCGCCGATACGCCATCGTGGAACTCCTGGCCCACACCTCTGCGGTGGCTCAGGAGGTCTCGGGACTGGTACACGACAACGAACAGGAACTCGCCCCGACCCTGGACAAGCTGAACTCGGTGCTGGCCATGCTCGAGCGGCAGCGCGACAACATCGCGACAGCTCTTCCGCGGCTGGCGAAGTATCAGGTCACACTGGGTGAAACCGTCGCGAGTGGACCGTTCTACAGCGCCTACATTCCCAACCTCGATCTGCCGCCTCTGCTACAACCGTTCCTTGACTACGCCTTTGGTTTCCGTCGTGGCGTCAACGCCGGCCAGCCGCCGGACAACGCCGGCCCGCGCGCGCAATTCCCGTTCCCGTACAACGGGATTCCGGAAGCGCCCCCGCGATGAAACGCGACACGCTGACGAGACTGACCAGGGTCGCGTTCGCCGCTCTGATCGTCGTGGCGGCGGCGTTCATCACGCAGTGGCACCTGCTCCGCCCCTCCCGCATCACGGCGATCTTCACAAGTGCAACTTCGATCTACCCCGGCGACGAAGTGCGGATCGCAGGGGTGAAAGTGGGCACGATCTCGGCGATCCAGCCCGATGGCTCCCACGCGAGACTGACGATGAAGATCGACCACGGCGTCCTGATTCCGGCCGAGGCCCGGGCCGTCATCGTCGCGCAGAACCTGGTCTCTGCCCGCTTCGTCCAACTGACACCCGCCTACAGTTCAGGGCCCACCATGGCCGACGGCACCCTGATCGACACCAACCGCACGGCGGTTCCCGTCGAGTGGGATGAGGTCAAGACGCAACTGACAAGGCTGGCAACCGACCTTGGTCCGCACGGTGACCTATCGACAAGTTCCGCAGGCCGTTTCATCAGCAGCGCCGCCGATGCCATGGACGGAAACGGTGAAAAGCTGCGACGCACACTGCACGAGCTCGCCGGAATCAGCAGGACGATTTCCGACGGTAGCGGCGACATCACCGAGATGATCAAGAATCTGCAGACGTTCATCACGGTGCTGCGCCAGAGCAACGAACAGATAGTCCAGTTCCAGGACCGCCTGGCGACGCTGTCGAGCGTCCTCGACGGCGGACGCTCCGACCTGGACGCGGCGTTGAGCAATCTCGCCGGGGCCGTGGATGATGTGCGACGGTTCGTGGCCGGTAGCCGGGACAAAACCGCCGAGCAACTGCAGCGGCTTCACAATGTCACCCAGAATCTGGTCGACCACCAGGACGATCTCGAACAGGTTCTGCATGTCACGCCGACTGCGATTGCCAACGCCTACAACATGATGGATCCCCGAACCGGCGGAGCCAGCGGCGTGTTCATCCTGAACAACATGTCCAACCCGACGATGTTCCTGTGCGGGATGATCGGTGCGCTGGAGAACGTGACGGCCACCGAGACGGGCAAGCTGTGCGCGCAGACCCTCGGCCCCGGGCTCGACCAATTGAACTTCAATTACCTTCCGTTCCCAGTCAATCCGTTACTCACCAGCGTTCCCTCGGCCGACAAGTTGATCTACACCGATCCGGCGCTGCTGCCGGGTGGGTCTGGAACCACTTCCGGCCCCATGCCGGTCGCACCGCGGGATTCGGCCTACGCCCCGGCTCTGCCCGACCTACTGCTCCCTGCTGAGAGGCCGCCATCATGAGGATCGCCACGACCACACGTCGCATCCTTGCCGTCACCACTCTCGTCGCCGTGTGCGCTACGGGATGCAGCTTCGGCGGCATCAACTCGCTGCCGCTGCCCGGCACGGTCGGTCGCGGCCCGGCCGCCACCACCTACACGGCTCAACTCGCCAACGTCGGTACCCTGGAACCGAATTCGCCGGTCCTGATGGACGACGTGGTGGTGGGAAGTATCCGCCGGATGCGCATCGTGGACCACCACATCGACGTGGAGTTCTCGGTCGAAGCCGGTGTCACCGTGCCGGCCAATTCTGTGGCCGCCGTCGGCCAAACCAGCCTGCTGGGCTCGATGCACCTACAACTCGGGCCCCCGGCGGGGCAGGCCCCGGCCGGCGTCCTGCCTCCCGACGCCACCATCGGGCTGGACCGTTCGTCGACCTATCCGTCCACCGAGCAGACCCTGGCCGCGCTTTCGGCCGTGGTCAACGCAGGCGGGCTCGGCCAGATCGGCGACATCATCGGTTCCTTCAACTCCGTGTTCTCCGGACGACAAGGCCAGATTCGCGACCTGATCAACCAGCTCGATACGTTTGTCGGGACCCTGGATGCCCAACAGGACAACATCATCGCGGCCGTCACCGAGTTGAACCGGTTCTCGGAAACGCTCGCGGACCAACGCGACACGGTGACGCGTGCATTGCAGGAATTGCCCGCTGCACTCGACGTGCTGCAGCGGGAACGCCCGCGGCTCGTTTCCGCTCTGGACAAACTGCGGACATTCAGTGACACCGCCAACGGCGTCATCACCGACGTCCACGCCGACCTGGTGCGCAACCTCCGCAACCTCGATCCGACGATCCATGCCCTGGTCGACGTCGGCGCTGACATCGACAGTGCACTGGCCTACGCCACGGTGTTCCCGATCGGTCAGAACATCATCGACCGCGGTATCCGTGGCGACTACATGAACCTGTTCGTGACGGTCGACCTCACCAAGGGGCGGATGAAGCGCGGGCTGCTCGCCGGCACCCAGTTCGGCGACGAGAACGCGCCGCTGGTGCCCGCGCCCGGCGATCCCGGCTACGCCTCTTTCTATTCGAAGAACCCGCTCGGCGAGGCCGTGGCCCCACCGCCGGGGGTGCTCGGTCCCGACCGGCTACCCCCGGCCACAGTGGCGCCACCCATTCCGCCCGCCCAGAACGGAGGCGGCTGATGCTGACCCGGTTCGTCCGCATTCAGCTGGCCGTCTTCACCGTTGCCTCGATCGTCGGCATCTCGGTGATGGTGGTCAACTACATCCAGGCGCCGACCCTGCTGGGTATCGGGCGGATCGACGTCTCCATGGAACTCCCCCATGCCGGCGGCCTCTACCGATTCGCCAACGTGACCTATCGGGGCGTCCAGATCGGCAAGGTGACCGCGATCGACGTGAACCGGCAGGGCGCGGTCGCGACCCTGTCGCTGTCCAATTCTCCTGCCGTGCCGGCTGAGCTGACGGCACAGGTCCGCAGCGTGTCCGCGGTCGGTGAGCAGTACGTCGACCTGCAGCCGAAAAGCAGTGCCGGCCCGTATCTGCACGACGGTTCGGTAATCCCCGCGTCCGAGACGGTGATTCCCCAGCCGGTCGGTCCGATGATGGATCAGCTCAGCGCGTTGATCGCCAGCGTCCCGAAAGACAAGCTCGGTGGGCTGCTCGACGAGTCCTTCCAGGCTTTCAACGGTTCTGGATACGACCTGCAGTCGCTGGCGGATTCGACATCCCGCATCGCCGCTGACGCAAACTCCATAGCGGACAGAACAACTCAGCTCGTCGACGACGCCGCCCCGGTCGTCGAAGCGCAGGCGGCGAGCGCCGACGTCCTGCGCAGCTGGTCGAGAAGCCTGGCGGCGGTCAGCAGACAACTGGTGGCCGACGACCCGCAGATCCGCGCTGTCCTGGCCACCGGGCCCAGTGCTGCACAAGAAGTTTCACGCCTTCTCAACCAGGTGAAACCGACCCTTCCACTGCTACTGGCAAATATGACGTCGCTCGGGCGGGTCGCGGTGACGTACCGGCCCGGCCTGGAACAACTCCTCGTCCTGCTACCACCCGCTGCAGCCTTCTACCAGTCGAGTGCACCAGGCCAGAATGCGACCGGTATCCCGCTCGGCGACTTCCGGGTCTCGATCAGCGATCCGCCGGCCTGCACCGTCGGTTTCCTACCGCCGTCGTCCTGGCGATCCCCCACCGAGACGTCGACGGTCGACACCCCGGATGGCCTGTACTGCAAGCTGCCCCAGGATTCACCGGTCGCGGTGCGTGGTGCACGCAATTATCCGTGCATGGACATTCCCGGCAAGTACGCGCCGACGGTCAAGGAGTGCAAGAGCGACAAGCCGTTTCAGCCACTGGCAACTCGCCAGCACGCCCTGGGACCGTACCCGATCGACCCCAACCTGATCGCCCAGGGAATTCCGCCCGACACACGGGTGACCAACAACGACAATACTTTCGGACCGACCGCCGGGACGGCTCCCCCCGGCGATCCCGCGCCGGGCCCGACGGTCGGTATCGCGCAGTACGACCTGGAAACGGGTCGGGTCGCCGCTCCCGACGGTACGGTGTTCACCCAGAATGACGTCTCAGCGAGTGGTCCCGCCAAAGACTGGAAATCGCTTCTGCTGCCGGAGGTTCCCAGTGGGTGAGTTGGGCGTGCCGCGACCTGCGGCAGCTGGCGCACTGCTGGTGGTGATGTCGATGCACCTCGCCACAACGGCCGCTGCGGCTCCAGACGACACCGCGGTCAATGGTGCGTTCAGCGCAGTATCCGACGGCCAGTGGGCCAAGACCAACGAAAGCTACCTCGACGAAGCCACGCTGACCAGTACCTGGACCGTAACCTCAACCTGCAGCACGTATCAAGACTGCACCGGCACCGTCGTCAGCGACCAGGGCTGGACCGCTCCACTCGTCTATCAAAGCGGGCGGTGGCGGGTAGTGCGCACCCTCGAGCACTGGGAACCATGCCCGGACGGAACAGCTGCCGCGGGCCAACAGTCGTTCACGTTCTGGCCTGCCCGCCGCGACGCGCCCGATCGGCACGATCTCCTGTCCGGCTGGGACGAGACGATCGGGCCGAGCGGGGCTTGCGGGATCAACAGGTCGCTGAACATCCGAATGCCGTTCCGGCTCAAGCGCATTACCTGAACCTCATAGCGCGAGCAGACGCATAGGTACCCGAAAAAAGCCAGTTCCGGGTACCGCAGCGTCTGCTCGCCGAGAGAAGTTTCAGCGCCGCGGCAACCCCAGCACCTGGGTGGCGATGATGTTGCGCTGGATCTCGGACGTGCCACCGGCGATGGTGCCGCCGAAGCTTCTGGCGTAGCGCTCGAACCAACTCGCGAAGTAGTGGTCGAGGTTCATGTGCTCGTACGGACCCGAGGTGGTCGGGTGAATCAACCCGTCGGGACCCGAGGCGGTCAGCGCGTTCTCGAACGCGTTGCGCTCGGCTTCGGATCCGAACAGCTTGAGCACCGACACCGAGGCGGTGTCCATCTCACCGCGCGAGGCCTTGGCCAGCGCCGCCGAACCCATTGCCCGCAGCGCCTGGTAATCCATGATCGTGGTGGCGTACTGGTCGCGCTCCAACTCGGTGCGCGGATGAAAATCGGCCAGCATGTTGTCGATTCGATCGGCGAAACCGAGCCACATCATGGTGCGTTCGTGCCCCAGCGATCCGTTGGCCACTCCCCACCCGCCGTTGAGCGGGCCGACCAGGTTCTCGGCAGGTACCCGGGCGTCGGTGAAGAACACCTCGTTGAAGTCGAGGTTCTCCTCACCGGTCATGTCGGCGAACGGCCGGCACACCACACCCGGTGTGTCGGTCGGGATGATCAGCACGCTGATTCCCTTGTGCTTCGGCGCATCCGGGTCGGTGCGCACGAAGGTCAGCAGCCAATCGGCGTCATGGGCACCCGAGGTCCACACCTTCTGGCCGTTGACGACGAAATGGTCCCCGTCCCGGACGGCACGGGTACGCAGCGACGCGAGGTCCGAGCCCGCGCTCGGCTCACTCATGCCCAGCGAGGCGGTCTTCTCACCGCGCAGCACCGGCACTGCCCAACGCTGCTTCTGCTCCTCGGAGCCGAAGGTGAGAAGCGATGCCGCAATGATGTTGACGCCCTGGGGGTTGAAGCTGTGGTAGATCCGCCGGCGGCACAGCTCGTCGAGATGGACGAAGGTCTGCACCACCGACGCGTTGCACCCACCGAACTCGGGCGGCTGAGCCGGCAGTAGCCAGCCGTTGTCGAACAGCAACCGCTGCCAGTCGCGGGCCCACTGCGGCATATGCGACACCGACCGGGGCCGCTCGAGTGTCTGCGCCTCCGAGGGCAGGTTGGCATCGAGGAACGCGGAGAACTCGGCGCGGAACTCCTCGACATCGGAATCGAATGTCAGCTGCATTTACAGTCCCCTGTAGGTCGTGCGGTACTCGGCGGCGATCAGCGCGCGGTGTTCGGCGGCGCCACCCAGCAGCAGCTCACCGGCCTTGGCCCGCTTGAGCGCGAACTGCACGTCGTTCTCCCAGGTGAAGCCCATGGCTCCGAACAGCTGCAGACCGTGACGGAACACCACTGCCTGGCACTCCCCGGCAGCAGCCTTGGCCATGGCCGACGCCAGCCGTCGGCGTGGATCATCGGCGGCGATGGTCAGCGCGGCGAAATACGCCAGCGCACGGGCCCGTTCGATGGCGACGTGCATGTCGACGGCCTTGTGCTGCACGGCCTGGAACGACCCGATGGCCACACCGAACTGCTGACGCTGCTTGACGTGTTCGAGGGCCAGATCGAGAACCCGCTGACAGGCACCGACCATGGTGACCGCCATGCCGGTCAGGGCCAGGTGACGTGCCTTCTCGGTGTCCACGTGAATGCGATCCGCATCATCGACGTGCACGTCGTCGAAGGACACCTCGGCCGCGTGCAGAATCGGGTCGAAGACCGCGGTGCGCTTAGCCGAGACCTTGGCCGCGTCGACCAGGAATACCCCGCCGTCGGTCACCACCGCGAGGTTCTGTGCCCGGTCGCCGTCCAGCACGTGGCGGGCGGTTCCGGACAGCACCCAACCGGTGGCATCCCGGTTGGCCGTCACTCCGCTGTACACCGCGGCGCCGGCGGTGCCCGCGTCGAAGCGGTCTCCCGCCAGGGGCGCGTACTGCGTCATGGTCGCCAGGTAGGGCGTCAGGTCGGTGGCGCGGCCGAGTTCCTCGAGCACGATGGCCAATTCCACCGCGTTCTCCGAGTCGGTGAGCTCCGTCCAGCCCTGGTCGATATAACTCTGCCAAAGAGGTGTCGGGTCGACACCTCGCTCGGCCACCTCACGGACCAGCGTGGCCGGGCACTGTTTGGTCACCGCATCGCGCACGGTTTCCTGCCATAGCCGCTGATCGGCATCGAATTCGAGTAGCACCCGCCGCCTCCTGCTGCACTGTCACGTTCGGATGGAGAATAGCATTCTCTTTCTATGGTGTGACCTTCTCCTCTAGTAAGTACCGGTTCTCCAAAGTAGCTCGCTATGCAGACGACCAGCACCGGCACTTACCTGCGACAAGGAGCCATGGAGCGTGGAGAACTATGTTCTTGCAATAGAAGAATATGGATCTAGACTGGCAGTGAGGTCCGGCGCAATCAGCACGCCGTCGCTGGTGCGTGCACAACTCGTTTCCGGACAAATATCGGAGGACAGTCTTGGCCATACAGCTACCCGACGGGACAAGCGCGCCCGTCATTGATGCGAGCGTGCACGTCTTCTTCGGTTCGAACAAGGACCTGCGGCAGAACTTCCTGAAGGAACCGTTCGCCAGCCGGGGCTTCCCCGATTACGAGATGAACTGGTACGGCGCACCCGGCGGCGAGTACGCCAAGGACACCAAGGGACCCAACCGCGAGTACCCCGGTTCCGATCCCGACATCACCGCGCGGCACCTGTTCACCGATCGTGGCGTCGACATCGCGATCCTGCATCCGATGACGCGGGGCATCATGCCCGACCGCCACCTCGGCACCGCGCTGGCCGCCGCACACAACGCGATGATGGTGACGCGCTGGCTCGAACACGACGAACACGGTGAGCGGTTCCGCGGCACCATCCGGGTCAACCCCGACGACATCGCCGGTGCCCTGCGCGAGATCGACAAATACAAGGGCCACCCGCGCGTCGTGCAGATCGGCATTCCGATGCAGTCCCGCGAGCTCTACGGCAAGCCGCAGTTCTGGCCGTTGTGGGACGCCGCCGCGGAGGCAGGCCTGCCGGTGGCCGTACACATCGAGGGCGGGGCGGGTGTCCAATTCGCACCGACCCCGTCGGGCAAGGCCAGGACCTACGAGCAGTACCTGGGTTTCATGGCGCTCAACTACATCTATCACCTGATGAACATGATCGCCGAGGGTGTGTTCGAACGGACACCCACACTGAAGTTCGTCTGGGCCGACGGCGCCGCAGACATGTTGACCCCCTTCATGTGGCGGATGGATTGCTTCGGTCGACCGCACCTCGAGCAGACTCCGTGGGCACCCAAGATGCCCAGTGACTATCTGCCCGGGCACGTGTACTTCATCCAAGGCGCGCTCGACGGCCCGGGCGATACCGAGTTCGCCGGCGAATGGTTGAACTTCACCGGCAAGGAAGACATGGTGATGTTCGGCTCCAGCTACCCGCACTGGCAGCTGAACGAACCGGAGATCCCCAGCGCATTCAGCACGGAACAGCGCGAGAAGCTGTTGTGGCGCAATGCCGCCAAGCTGTACGGCCTGGAAAACGAGTTCGCAGATTTCGGTTCAGCGTCCGCGGTTGCGGCACAGTAGAGGCAGTGAGGAAACCCAGATGACAACCACACGGCCGATCACGACCAGCCCACGGGTGCCGGCAGCCGAGCGGATCGCGGTCCGATGCGTCGACTCCGACGTCCACCCCATGCCGCGGCGCGGCGAGTTGCTCGAGTACATCCCCGAGCCCTGGCGCAGCAAGTTCTTCATGAGCCATCCGGTCGGTGACCAGATCTACTACGATGCACCGGATTACGCACACGCCTATGCAATGCGGGTGGACGCGTTTCCCCCGGATGGTGAATTCGCCTGCAGCGACCCTGATATGGCGATGCGCCAGCTCATCATGGAGGCCGGCTCCGATATCGCGATCCTGGAGCCGACGCACGGCGAGAGCCGCCTCGGCGAAGCCACCGCGGCTTACTGCACCGCTACCAACTCCTGGCTCGCCGACAACTGGCTGGATCCGCACAACAACTGGCACGAGCGCTGGCGCGGGTCGATCTGTGTGGCGATCGAGGAGCCGCAAACGGCTGTGGCCGAGATCGAGAAATGGGCCGAACACCCCTACATGGCGCAGGTTCTGATCAAGGCCGAGCCGCGTCCGTCGTGGGGCGATCCGAAGTACGACCCGGTGTGGGCCGCGGCCACCAAGCACGACATCACCGTGAGCTGCCATCTGTCTCGCGGCGAGTTCGAGAACCTGCCACTGCCGCCGGTGGGCCTGCCCAGCTACAACCACGACTTCATGGTCAGCTACTCGTTGTTGGCGGCCAACCAGGTGATGAGCCTGATCTTCGACGGGGTGTTCGACCGGTTCCCGACCCTGCGCATTGTGTTCATCGAGCACGCGTTCACGTGGATCCTGCCGCTGATGTGGCGCATGGACGCCATCTACGAACAGCGCAAGAGCTGGATGGACATCAAGCGCAAGCCGAGTGAATACGTCAAGGACCACATCAAGTTCTCGACGCAGCCGCTGGACTATCCCGAGGACAAGACCGAGCTGTCGCGGGCGTTCGAGTGGATGGAGTGCGAGAAGATTCTGCTGTTCTCCAGCGATTACCCGCACTGGACGTTCGACGATCCCCGCTGGTTGGTCAAGCACCTGCCCGAACATGCTCGCGAGGCCATCATGTTCCGCAACGGTATCGAGACCTACAAGCTGCCCGAGACCGTGCCGGTCCTTGAGGGGCAGGTGCGGGTCTTCTGATGAGCGAACCCGACAAGCGCCCCCGGCTCGCGCAGGGACGCGAGCACGTCGTCGCCACCGTCGACGAAATCCCGCCCGGCTCACATAAACTGGTTCCGATCGGCCGCCACGGCGTCGGTGTCTACAACGTCAACGGCACCTTCTACGCGATCGCCAACTACTGCCCGCACGAGGGCGGTCCACTGTGCTCGGGCCGTACCCGTGGCCGCACGGTGGTCGACGAGGACGTGCCCGGTGACGCGGTGATGGTCCGCGACAAGGAATACATCTTCTGCCCCTGGCACCAGTGGGGTTTCGAGTTGGCGACCGGCACCACCGCGGTGAAGCCCGAATGGAGTATCCGTACCTACCCGGTCCGTGTGGTCGGAGAAGAAGTGTTGGTGATGGCATGAGCGAGCTTACGAGCGGATCATCGATGTCGCGTGAAATTCAGTTGCCCCTGGGCACCCCGGAACTCAAGCGGGGCGAGAAGAGCATCGAGATCAACGGTGGCAACGTCGTCTACGAGATCCTGGGAAAAACCGGCGATTTCATCGCCCTGACCCCGGGCGGTCGGTTCAGTAAGGACATCCCGGGCCTGCGTCCGCTGGCGCAGGCCCTCGTCAAGGGTGGCTACCGGGTACTGCTGTGGGACCGGCCCAATTGTGGCCGCTCCGATGTCCAGTTCTACGGACAGAGCGAATCGCACATGCGTGCCGAGACGCTGTCGGCACTGATCACCAAGCTGGGCATAGGTCCGTGCATCCTCGCCGGCGGTTCCGGCGGGGCCCGCGATTCGATGCTCACCGCAATGCTCTACCCCGAGATCGTCACCAAGCTCGTGGTCTGGAACATCGTCGGCGGCGTGTACGGATCGTTCGTACTGGGGTCCTACTACATCGTGCCGAGCATTCTGGCGGTGCGCGGGGCAGGCATGAAAGCCGTTTCTGCCGTTGATGAATGGAAAGCCCTCAGCGCGGAGAACCCGGTGAACCGCGACCGCATCCTGGCCCAGGACTCCGATGGGTTCCTCAAGCTGATGCTGCGCTGGCTCAATGCGTTCGTGCCGAAGCCGGGTCAGACCATCCCGGGTGTCGAGGACGAGATGTTCGACAACATCACCGTGCCGACGCTGATCATCCGGGGCGGCGAGAACGACATGGACCACCCCAAGCGCACCTCTCTCGAAGTCAGCTGCCTGATCAAGGGTTCCAAGCTGATCGACCCGCCGTGGCCCGAAGATGCCTGGGAGCGCGCCGGTGAGGACCGGGCGGCGGGAAAGGTGAAGCGGTTCAACATGTTCGACACCTGGGTGCAGGCGGCCCCGGCGATCCTCGAGTTCCTGGACTCGTGAACGGATCAGACCGTCCGGATGTGCACCTCGCAGTTCAGCGAGGCCTCCAGGGCGGTGTGGATGCGGCTTTCCGGGATGCGTTCCAGGTCGGCCTTGTCCAGAGTCACCGTCACCACATCCCAGCCGTCGCCGTCGACGGACCGGGTGATGTCACCGGACAGGCCGAACCCGGCCAGCACGCCGCGAGCATCCTCGTCGGTGCCGCGACTGACGAAGGTGACCACCCCCGCCGTCGGAGTAGTGCCAAACGCCTTGGCACACAGTTCTATCGCGACAACCTGCAACTCTGGTGCGTCGTCACCGGCGATCAGCACCTCGACCTCGCGACGCTGGGCGGGCAGTCCGGCGAGCTGGTTGTCCAGCACCTCGGCCCCAACTTCACCCAGCAACTCACGAAGCGTTGCCATGCCGTCGGATAGCTCCTGGGCCCCCAGCTCACCGGCCGGGTCCACACCGACGCGCACCACCGCAGTTCTCATGCCGGTAAGCCTAACCGGGGACGGGATGTGACCATGACAGCCGAACTGACGGTCGCCGCATGGCCGGGGATCACCCCGCGCCTGCTACGCGACGGGCCAGAAGGCCTCTCCGACTATGAGCAGTCGGGAGGCTATGCCCCCCTGGCCGATCCGGAACACCTGCTTTCCGAGGTCCGGGCCGGCGGACTGCTCGGCCGGGGCGGCGCAGCCTTCCCGCTGGCGGTGAAGCTGGGTACGGTGCGCGACAACGGACGAGAAGCCTGCGGCGCCGTGGTGATCGCCAACGGCGAAGAGGGCGAGCCGGCCTCGATCAAGGACCGCTGGTTGCTGCGCAACCGTCCGCACGCGGTGCTGGACGGCCTCCGACTGGCGGCCGGGATCGTCGGTGCGGACCGCGCCGTGGTGTACGTATCGGATCCGACGGCCGCCGCGAGTGTCGCTCGTGCGCTCGACGAACTCCCCGGCGACCTGGATGGGGTGGCCGTCGAATTGCTCACCGTCACTCCGGGTTACGTGGCCGGTGAAGAGACGGCGGCCGTACACGTCGTCAACGGCGGTCCGGCCAAACCCACCGACAAGCCACCGCGCCCGTTCGAGGAGGGGGTGGCCGGCAAACCGACGCTGATCAGCAATGTCGAGACGCTGGCGCACCTGGCCTATCTGCACCGGCACGGCGCGCAGGAGTTCCGCGAACTGGGCACCGAAGGCTCCCCCGGGACCTTCCTGGCCACGATCACCGGGGCCGGTCGCGCGCCGGCCCTGTACGAGCTTCCCCACGGCATCGCCTTCGCCGATCTCTTGACCCTGCACGGGGTGTCCCCCGACAACGTCCGCGGGGCGCTGATGGGCGGGTACTTCGCCGGGTTGGTCAACCACGACATCGTGGGGGCCACACTCGATCACGAGTCCGTGCGGGCACTCGGCAGCGGACTGGGTTGCGGCGCGATCGGCATCCTCACCGATGACTGCCCGGTGGCGGTCGCCGCTTCGGTGCTGGCCTACTTCGATCGCGAGAACGCCGGCCAATGCGGTTCGTGTTTCAACGGGACGGCCGCGATGGCGGCCGTGGCGACCGGCCTGCGGGACGGCGTGGCCACCCAGGAGGATCTGGACCGGCTCACGCGGTGGTCGGTGGTGCTGCGCGGGCGCGGTGCCTGCGCGACACTCGACGGGGCGGCCAATGTGGCGGCCAGCCTGCTGGCGCAGTTCCCCGATCAGGTACATCGTCACCTCGAGAATGGCTGTCAAAACTGCCGTTCCGGTGCGTTCACCGCTGCGCGGCCGTACGAAGTGGAATCTCTGGAGGCGGTGGTCTCGGTATGAAGGTCAAGCTTGATCGCACGTTGTGTGACGGCTTCGGGTTGTGCGCCAAGCATGCGCCGGAGTACTTCCCGCTGGACGACTGGGGGTACGCCTCGCTTCAGGGCGACGGCAACATCCCCGAAGCCGACGAGGACGCTGTCCGACGTGCGCTGATGGACTGCCCGGTACACGCGATCATCGAGTTGAAGGACACGCGGTCCGAGCGCGAGGCAGGTTGAGGCCCAGCTCGCAAGATTTCCAAGATTCGAAAGATGAGCTCTGGATCACCCATCCCGGAAACTGGTAACGTGATTCTCCACAGAGAATAACCTGCTTACCACCGGAGTCGAGTTGTCACAGATACCGGGACGTCCGCTCCCGACGGTTACCACGCTCAACGAGTACTTCTGGACCGCGGGCGCCGACGGGGTGCTGCGAATCCAGGAGTGCCAGGACTGCAGCGCCCTCATCCATCCGCCGCAGCCGATCTGCCGATACTGCCGCAGCCACAACATGGGTGTGCGCGACGTGTCGGGGCGCGCATCGCTGGCCGGTTTCACGGTCAACCACCGGTTCGGGTTCCCCGACCTGCCGCCGCCGTATGTGGTGGCCGAGGTCGCCATCGCCGAGGATCCGCGGGTCCGGTTGACGACCAACATCGTCGACTGCGATTTCGACGACCTCAAACTCGGCATGCCCGTGGAGGTCGACTTCCAGCACATCGAAGACGTCTGGCTGCCGGTCTTCAAACCGGCAGCAGACTCCACGCCGGCCCCTCCGATGGTCGCCGAACCCGTCGCACCCCAGGACGTCGCCAAGTACGTCCGGCCGATGCTCACCAAGACGAAGTTCGAGGACCACTCGGCCATCACCGGGATCGGGATGTCGAAGATCGGTCGTCGGCAGATGGTGCCGCCGCTGTCGCTGACCATCGACGCTGCCGAAAGAGCGGTTGCGGACGCCGGTTTGACGTTCGACGACATCGATGGCCTGTCCACCTACCCTGGCCTGGCGATCGCCGGCATGGGCGAAGGCGGTGTAACCGCGCTGGAGGGTGCGCTCGGGCTGCGACCCACCTGGATAAACGGCGGCATGGACACCTTCGGCCCGGGCGGATCGGTGATCGCGGCCATGATGGCCGTAGCCACCGGCATGGCGCGCCACGTGCTGTGCTTCCGCACGCTGTGGGAGGCGACGTTCGGCCAGCTGGTCAAGGAGGGCAAGATGTCCCCTCCGATGGGGGGCCGCAGCGACAACTGGCAGCATCCGTTCGGGTCCACCTCGGCCGCACACACGTTGGCGCAGAACGCCGGTCGCCACTTCGACCGGTACGGCACGACACGGGAGACGCTGGGCTGGATCGCACTCAACCAGCGCGCCAACGCCGCGCTGAACCCGACGGCCATCTACCGCGATCCGATGACGATGGACGACTACCTGTCGGCCCGCATGATCACGACGCCGTTCGGCCTGTACGACTGCGACGTGCCGTGCGACGGAGCGGTGGCCGTCATCGTTTCAGCCGTGGACGCCGCACGCGATCTGCCCAAACCGCCGATCCTGTTCGAGGCGGTGGGTACTCAGATCATCGAACGGCTCGACTGGGACCAGACCACGCTCACCCACGAGCCGCAGGTGCTGGGCCAGAGCGCACACATGTGGTCGCGAACCTCGTTGCGCCCCAGCGATGTCGATGTCGCCGAGTTGTACGACGGGTTCAGCTTCAACTGTCTGTCCTGGTTGGAGGGCCTGGGCTTCTGCGGCATCGGCGAATCCAAGGACTTCCTCGACGGCGGCCACAACATCGCCCGCGACGGCATCATCCCGCTCAACACCCACGGCGGCCAGCTCTCCCACGGGCGCACCCACGGAATGGGCTTGATCCACGAGGCCGTCACCCAGTTGCGCGGTGAGGCCGGTGAGCGTCAGGTCGCGAACGCCCGTGTCGCGGTGGCCAGCAGCGGTGGCCTGACCCCCAGCGGTGTTCTGCTGATGCGCAGGGACGACTAGGCCGTGACATCGAAGGCGAACAAGGCCGATCCACATCCCAGGGTGGTGATGGTCGACGGCGTCCCGATGTCGGCCCTGGTCGCCGAGTCTCCCGATCCACGCGCCGTCGTCGTCGCGTTGCACGGCGGGGCCACCACGTCGGCCTACTTCGACTGCCCCGGCCACCCCGAGCTGTCGTTGCTGCGCAGCGCAGTCGATCACGGGTACACCGTGATCGCACTGGACCGCCCCGGCTACGGCGCGTCGGCGGCCTACCCGGACGCCATGGAGCGAGCCGAACAGCGGGTCGCGTTGGCGTTGGGGGCAATTCAGCGCATCGGCGGTGCGGCAGACCTGTTCGTCCTGGGCCATTCGATGGGCTGCGAGCTGGCCATGCACCTGGCGGTGCACCGGCCAGAGGTACTCGGTGTCTCGTTGGCCGGAACCGGCCGCCGGTACCACCCGGCCGCGCAGGAACTACTCAAAGATGCCTCGCCGCAGAACCGGCCGCGCGGCCTGCGCGGGTTGTTGTGGGAACCGGCCCGGCTGTACCCGCCGGACGTGATCGGCGCCGGGTTGTCCGCGGGCGGCACCGCCTACGAGGGCGATGTCATCAAATCCTGGGCACGGCAGGAATTTCCGGCATTGGCCGGGCAGACGAGGGTTCCGGTGCAGTTTCTCGCCGGCGAGTATGAGAACGTCTGGGAAGCCGATCCCGAGGCCCTGGCCGCAATCGGTGCGATGTTCAGCGCCGCACCGCGGGTGCAGACCGGCGAACTTGCCGACAGCGGCCACAACCTCAGTGTGGGACTGACCGCCGAGTTCTATCACCGCAGGGTGTTGTCATTTGCCGATGAGTGCGTGGCGGATCGCGCCCGCAGCGACATGGAAGTGGAGGCAGGTTGATGCGAGTCGGATTTATCGGGCTGGGCAGCCAGGGGGCGCCGATGGCCCGGCGGATCGTCGAGGGCGGATTCGAGACCACGCTGTGGGCCCGACGCCCGGCCTCCCTGGAACCCTTCGCCGACACCGGCGCCAAGACCGCGGGCTCGCCCGCCGAACTGGCCGCCGCCAGCGACCTGGTGTGCCTGTGTGTAGTGGGCGACGACGACGTCCGCCAGGTGCTCGACGGTGAAACCGGTGTGCTGGCTGGCCTGGCCCCCGGCGGTATCGTCGCCATTCACTCCACGGTGCACCCCGACACCTGTCGCGAGATCGCGGAACAGGCTGCCGAACAAGGCGTTACGGTCATCGACGCCCCGGTCAGCGGCGGTGAACCCGCAGCCTCGGCCGGCACCCTGCTGGTGATGGTGGGTGGCGACGAGGAGGTCGTCGAGCGGGTGCGGCCGGTGTTCGCCACCTACGCCGACCCGATCGTGCACCTCGGCGGGGTCGGCGCGGGTCAGGTCGCCAAGATCCTGAACAACCTGCTGTTCAGCGCCAACCTGGGTGCGGCCATGAGCGCACTGGAACTCGGCGAGGCGCTGGGTGTTCCACGCCAGGCATTGTGCGAGGTGATCTCGCGCGGTTCGGCCACCAGCAAGGCACTCAACAGCATCGCGATGTTCGGCGGGACGCTGGACAACCTGGCGCCGATCGCCGGCGCGCTGCTGCAGAAAGACTGCAGGCATGCCGCCAGCCTGGCCGACGACGCCTCGGCCCCGCAGGGGGCTGTGTTTGACGCGGCGGACAATGCCCTGGCCATCATGAACCATCCCCGCTGATGCGCGTCGGTTTCATCGGCGCCGGACGGATGGGCGCACCGATGGTGCGCCGCCTGGTCGACGCCGGACACCAGGTGCGGGCTCTGGGTCGAGATGACGAAAAGCGCTCTGCGGTAGCCGAACTCGGTGCGGAGCCGGTGTCCTCGCCGCGCGAGGCCGTCAGCGAGGCCGAGGTGGTGATCGTCTGCGTGTTCACCGATGATCAGGTCAGGGACCTCTGCCCGGACCTGATCGACGAGATGCCGGAAGGCGCGGTGCTGGTGTTGCACACCACCGGCAGCCCCCGCACCGTCGAGGTCCTCGCCGAGCGTGGGGCCGCTCGCGGCATCGCGGTCATCGATGCCCCGGTCAGCGGCGGACCGCACGACATCGCGGCCGGGACCGTCACGGTGTTCGCGGGCGGCGACGAGGGCGCGGTGGCCCGGGCCCGCGAAGTGCTGACGGCCTATGCCGATCCGGTATTGCACGTCGGTCCGGTCGGCGCCGGTCAACGCGTGAAGCTGGTGAACAACGCACTGTTCGCCGCGCAGATCGGCGCGGTGGCCGAAGGCGTGCGGCTGGGTGATCGACTGGGTGTCGACGAGGCGACGCTGCTGACCGCGCTCACCCACGGCAGCGCTGCGAGCCGCGCACTCGCCGGTATCGCCGCCACCGGCTCCGCGGACGCATTCATCGCCCGGGTCGGCGAGTTCATCGGCAAGGACGTGGCCGTGGTCCGCAGGACAGTGTCTGAACTGGACAGCGACCTCGGCCGCCTCGAGAATCTGCTCGACGCCGCACTCAAGTGACCCGACCTACCGTCACGTCCTGATCAGCGCATATTTTACGCTTTTCAAACACTCCGACAGGGTTTACTGTTAGCGTTACAGTTCAACAGATTCCCGTAACGTTTCACAGCGCTTCCGGTCCAGCCCGCCGCGAAGGAGGAGCCAGCGAATGACCAAGGCCCAGGTGATCTTCGATCCGTTCTCCGAAGAGTTCTTCAACAACCCGTTCGACATGTACCGGCGGATGCGCCAGGATGCGCCGCTGTACTACAACGAGGACTCCGACTTCTATGCCCTGACCCGACATGAGGACGTGTCGGCGGCACTGAAGGATCACGAGGCGTTCTCCTCGTCACGTGGCTGCGATCTGGCCATGGTGCAGAGCGACGAACCGCCGCAGAAGTCCATCATCTTCATGGACCCGCCCGATCACCGGCACATGCGCAGTCTGCTCAACAAGGCGTTCACCCCGCGCATGATCCAGTCCCAGCGCGACACCGTGGTCGAGCAGATCGATCATCACCTCGGACTGATCGACTCCGACGAGTTCGATGTCGTCCAGGATTTCTCGGGTCCGTTCCCGGTCGAGGTCATCACCCGGATGGCCGGCGTCGATCCGGAATACCGTCAGCAGGTCCGGCACTGGATCGATACCAGCCTGTCCCGCGAACCCGGGCAGATCGGTTACTCCGAGGCCGGGATGCAGGCCAACATCGACACCGGGATCTATTACTACGGGCTGGTGCAGAAGCGCCGGGAGAACCCGCAGGACGACATGATCAGCCGGTTGATCGCCGCGGAGATCCCGGGCGAGGACGGTCAGATGCGCCGCCTCGACGACATCGAGATCACCGGATTCGCCACCCTGCTCGGTGGTGCCGGCGCCGAGACCGTCACCAAGCTCGTCGGTACCGCGATGGTGCTGTTCGCCCGCAACCCCGAGCAGTGGCAGAAGCTGCTCGACGACCGGGAGAAGGTCCCGGCCGCCGTCGAGGAGCTGCTGCGTTACGAAGGCCCGGTGCAGTACAACGTCCGCTACACCCTCAAGGAAGCTCATGTGCCCAGCGGCACCATCCCGGCGGGCAAGGCGGTCTTCCTGATCAGCGCCGCGGCGAATCGCGATCCCGACGCGTTCACCGACGCCGACACGTTCGATATCGACCGTGACCGCACCGAGGCACAGAACCTGGGGCTGGGTTACGGCATCCACAGCTGTCTCGGCGCCGCGCTGGCCCGGATGGAGAGCGCCATCGCGCTGGAGAAGCTGCTCGACTTCATGCCTCGCTACGAGGTGAAATGGGATGAGCTGCAACGAGTTCACATGCAGAATGTCGCGGGTTACTCGCACGTGCCGGTGAGGGTGTTGAGGTGATGGCGAAGAAAGTTCACGTCGACTTCGAGATCTGCGAGAGCAACGCCGTCTGCATGGGGATCATCCCCGAGGTGTTCGACCTCGACGATCAGGACTACCTCCACATCCTGCAGGAAGATGTCACGCCGGAGAACGAGGCGCTGATCCGCGAAGCGGTCCGGCAATGCCCCCGGCAGGCCATCTCGATCGTCGACGAGTAGTCGTGCGGTTTGTCCTGGTGCACGGCGGCTTTCATGCCTCCTGGTGCTGGGAACGCACCATCGCCGAGTTGCAGAGTCTGGGTCACGACGGCGTCGCGGTGGACCTGCCCGGGCACGGCGCCCGGGTAGCCGAGGAATCAACCTTGGCCAACCGCCGCGCCGCGATCCTCGAAGTCATGCAACCCGGCGATGTGCTGGTGGGACATTCCGGCGGTGGTTTCGACGCCACACTCGCTGCCGATGCGGCCCCGGAGTTGGTGGGCCACATTGTGTATCTGGCGGCCGCGCTGCCCCGGGAAGGCCGGACCTATCCCGAGGCGATGGCCATGCGTTCGGCCGAAGACGAGTTGGGCGGCGAATTCGACGGAGACGTCGGCGAGATGCTGGGCCACCTGCATTTCGACGAGGAAGGCGCGATGCACTTCGCCGACTTCGACGGCGCGTGGCGCTACTTCTACCACGACTGCGACGAGGCAACGGCCCGTTGGGCTTTCGCTCGTCTGGGCCCCGAGCGGTTCGGCGACACCACGGTCACGCCGGTGTCGGTGCCACAATTCTGGGCGGCCGATCTGCCCCGCAGTTTCATCCGCTGCACCCAGGACCGTTCGATGCCGCGCTGGCTGGCCGACACCGTGACGCAACGCCTCGGTGTCGAGCAGCTCACCATCGACGCGTCCCACTCACCCTTCCTGAGCTGCCCGCGCGAGCTGGCCGAACTGCTGGTGCACGCCACGACGACCACGCCGATTGCCGCGTTGACACCGGCCTGACTCCCGTTCCCACTGCGCCGTTTTCGACACCGCGGTTGCTTCGATCGAACTATCACGACCCCAACGTCGAAGTCGGCGGGAATGGACTACGCGGCGGCGATCACCGTCTCGCCGAATTTCTCGGTGGCCTCCAGCGCGTGGGCCAAACTGTCACCGGGCAGGGTGACGTGCAGCCAGGTGACCCCCAGCGCGGCGAGCTTGTCCGCGCCGGCCAGGTACGCGTCGGCATTGAAATCGTCGGCGCCCGGGTTACCGCCCTCGAAGTTGTTGAACACGATGTCGATTCCGTCGGGATCGCGACCGGCAGCGGCCAGCCGGGCCCGCAGGTCCTCGATCCCGGCGGCCAGTGCATCGAGCGAGTCGATCGCCGCGGTGCCCGCAGTCTTGGCCAGACCGGGCGGAGCGGCGAACGGACACCAGCCGTCACCGTGCCTGGCCACCCGGGCGCGCGCGGCAGTGGTGTTACCGCCGATCCAGATGGGCGGATGCGGGCTCGCCGCCGGCCGCGGATGGGCGGTGATACCGCGGGCGCTGAAGTTCTTGCCCTCGAAGGTGTAGTCATCGGTGGTCCAGATACCGCGGATCACCTCGAGAGCCTCGTCGAACACAGCGGCGCGCTCGTCATACGAGACCCCCAGCGCGGCGAATTCCCGCTTGAGATAGCCGACTCCGACGGCCAGCGTGAACCGGCCACCGGACAGCAGGTCCAGGCTGGCACCGGATTTCGCCACCACGAACGGATTCCGATATGGCAGCACCACGATGTTGGGCACCAGACGCAGGGTCGTGGTGTGCGCCGCGGCAAATGCCATGGCCACGAACGGGTCCAGCGCATCGTGACCGCCGGCGTCGAGCCAGCGTTGCGACGGCGCGGGATGGTCGGTGAACCCGAAGCCGTCGAAACCCGCGGCCTCGGCCGCAGCGGCCATCGCGGCAACCCCGCTGCCACTCACCAGATCCGGGTGGTACGGGTGGGTGTGCATCGGATACGTGATGCTGTACCGCATTGCGGCCGCCGGGTCAGGAAGGGAAGCCGGAAAGGATGATGCCGTTGCACTCCGCGGCACCCTGGCGCACCTTGGCGGCCGCCTGGTAGGCGTCGGAGTAGTACCACTCACGGGCGGCGTCGACCGATTCGAACTCCAGCACCACGGTTTGCGTACCGTGCCAGGCCCCCTCGATCACCTCGGGCTTCTGGTCGACCGCCACGATGGTCGCACCGGCCATTGCCTTCGATGCAAGCTTGCCGTACTCAGCCATACCGGCCGGGTCCTTGACGTCCTCGGTGAGGATCACGTAGCCCTTGGCAGATGCCATATCGAAAAACCCTTATCTACTCGTTGATTTCGCTGATCGCCCGTTCCGGGCAGTTGTCTATCGCCTCGCGCGCCGCGCCCTCCAGGCCGGCCGGAACCTCTTCCGGATCGGCCACCGACCAACCGTCGTCCGACATCTCGAAGACCTCGGGGCACAGGGTCAGGCACATGCCGTGGCCGGCACAACGGTCTTCATCAACCCGGACGCGCATCAGTTGTCGAACTCCAGATGCAGCTCGGTCAGGCCGCGCAGGATGAAGGTCGGGATGTAGTTGTAGCGCCGGTCGCCGTCCGAGCCGTGCTTGGCCTCGGAGATGCGGATGTCGGTAGTCCGGTCGAGCAATCGTTCGATGCCGACCCGCGTTTCGGCGCGCGCCAACGGGGCGCCGGGGCAGCTGTGGATGCCCCGGCCGAAAGCCAGGTGCTGGCGGGCGTTCTTCCGGGCCGGGTCGAACGTGTCGGGATCCTCGAAGCGTCGCGGATCGCGGTTGGCCGCACCGTTGAGCACCATCAGCGTGGTGCCGGCATTCAACTCGGTTTCGCCGATGGTCACCGGGCAGCGCGACAGCCGGAAGTCGCCCTTGACCGGGCTCTCGATCCGCAGCGCCTCCTCGATGAAGTTCGGAATCAGGCTGCGGTCGGCGCGAATTCGCTGCTGGATCTCCGGCTGCTCACCAAGGATCTTCAGCGCGGTACTGAGCAGTCGGACCGTGGTCTCCTGGCCGGCCGAGAAGACGTTGGTCGCCACCCGCGCGACATCGCCGACATCGGGGATGCTGCCGTCCGGGAAGGTGGCCTCGGCCAGACCTGTCAGAACGTCGCCACGCGGATTGGCCCGACGATCCGACACGTAGTCGGAGAACTGCCCGTAGAGGAATTCCAGCGGGCTGTGCGACAGCGACTCCTTGCTGGTGCTGCCGATGCCGCCGCCGGAATTCTGCTTGATGCCGTTGACGAAACCTTCGCGGTCCTCGTCGGGAATGCCGAGCAGGTCGGCGATCACCAGCAGAGTGAACGGACCGGCGAAGCCCTTGATGAACTCGCCCCCACCCGACCCCAGGTAGTCGTCGAGCACCTCATCGGCCAACTGCCACATCGCGTCCTCGTTCTCCTTGAGGCGCTTGGGCGTGATCAGCCGCATCAACAAGGAGCGATGATCGGTGTGGGTCGGCGGATCCAGCGTCGGCAACTGATCGCTGAACGGCAGTTCGTTGCGATGCTTGTCGATGAGCGCGGTGACCTCTTCGGCACTGCGTCCCTCCAACGGAACCGGGAAGCCCGGGAACGGTCCGGTGACCGACAGGCACGACGAGAAGGTCTCCTCGTCGTTGTAGACCTGCACCGCTTCGTCCCAGCCCGTCACCATGGTGACGTTGTAATGGTCTTCACGGGTGACGGGGCACTTGTCCCGCAGCGCCGCGAAGAACGGGTACGGGTCGTCGACCAATCGTTCATCGCGAAAAAAATCGATACCGGTTGGGTCGATGGTCATCTGCTGCTCCCGTTCCTGCCACACACATGAGAATGTGACTCTCATCTATGAATAGTAGATTTCCACAGCACCGGGTGTGCGTCAACGTCGGACCCCAACCTATCAGCGATAAGCAGCAAGAATAGGATTTCCGCCCGCTACCCGCCGAGCATCAACAGCCCACCATCGACGGGGATCAGTTGACCGGTGATGAATCCCGACCCCGACCCGGCCAGGAACACCAGTACCGGCCCCAGATCCGCAGCCGGATCACCCAGCGCCCCGCCGATCGGAATCGTCATCTTCATCTGCTGGTCGACGATCTCGGCGATCTCGGGCCCGAGGAAGTCCCGCAGGCGTTGCGCACCCGGGGTCTGGACGGCCGGCGCGAGTGCCACCACAGTGACCCGGTCGGCAGCCCAGGTCTTGGCGGCCGATCGGGTCCAGGCCTGCACCGCACCCTTGGTCGCGGCATAGACCGCCGACATCGGACTGCCCATCACGGCCTCGGCCGATCCGAAGTTGATGATCCGGCCGCCGGTCGCACGCATGGCGGCGTACGCGGCCTGGTTCGTGAAGATCGTGGCCTTGAGATTGATGTCGACGAGGTGGTCGATGTCGGCAGCGGAGATCTGGCCCGGAACACCGGGCTGCCACAGACCGGCCGCGTGTACCAGCACGTCCAGGCCCCCCATGGTGTTGACCGCAGAGGCGACCATTGCATCCACCGCGGAGGCGTCACGCACGTCGCACTGCACCCAGGTCGCCGACGAGGACTCCGGCGGCGGCGTGCGGTGATAGGTGCCCACCACGTCGGCGCCGGCCTGCGTCAGCACCTCGATCGCGGCGGCCCCGATTCCGGTGGCCCCACCCGTGACCAGTACGCGTCGACCCTGCAGCGGTGTTTCCATACCGCCGATAGTTATACACACGTCAACTATTTGCAACGATCAATTCTCCTGTTAGAGTCCGATAATGGCCAGGACGGCAGCGGAATCGAGGACTGACGGTGGTCAGCGTCGCGCCTCCTACCAACGCGCAAGGTCTACCAAGACCAAACGCGATCTGGTCCAGGCCGCAATGGCGCTCTGGCGCACGAACGGCTATGCCAAGACCACCGTCGCCGACATCTGCCGGGCGGCCGGGGTGTCCCGGGCGTTGTTCTACTTCTATTTCCCGGCCAAGGAGGATGTGCTGTTCGAGGTGGGCCTGACCTCCACCCGACTGGCGCAAAAGCGGGTGAAATCGTTGCTGGCCGGTGAGTACGACATGATGGCCGTCGTTACCGAAGCACTGCGCAGCCTGGAACGGTCGATGGCACGCAATCCACCCGATCTGATCGTCGAGACGATCCTGGAGGGGTACCGACACGAACACCGGATCCTGGCCGGCGACGTCGATCCGGACACACAGGACGCCGACATGTTCGGCGAATTGTTCGCCCGGGCCCAGGCTGACGGCAAGCTCGGTAAGCACGTCGATGTGACCCACCTGTCCCGGTTGGCCCAGATCCTGGTCAGCGAGGGCGTCCGGCACTGGGCCGGCGGCAGTTTCGGCGACCGCTCGTTCACCAAGCTCGTCGCACGCGATATCGACGCGATGATCACCGGCTTCAACACCATTCCCAACAAATAGATTCGGAGGACCCCCGATGGCGTGGGATTTCGAGACCGACCCGCAGTACCAGGAATTGCTGGACTGGGCCGACGAATTCGTGACCGAACAGATCGAGCCACTCGATCTGGCCTGGCCGCACCTGCAATTCACCCAACTGGAGGGCAAGCGCCGGGAGGCGATCGACCCGCTCAAGGCACAGGTGCGCGAAAAGGGTTTGTGGGCCACCCATCTAGGCCCCGAACTGGGCGGGCAGGGATACGGACAGCTCAAGCTGGCGCTGCTCAACGAGATCCTGGGCCGCTCGCAATGGGCCCCGATCGTGTTCGGCTGTCAGGCGCCCGACACCGGAAATGCCGAGATCATCGCGCACTACGGCACCGAGGAGCAGAAGAAGCAGTACCTGCATCCACTGCTCGAGGGTGAGCTGTTCTCCTGCTACTCAATGACCGAACCGCATGCGGGGGCGGACCCGACACTGTTCACCACCAGCGCGGTACGCGACGGGGACGACTGGGTTATTAATGGCTGGAAGTTCTTCTCCTCCAACGCCGCAACAGCGTCGTTCCTGATCGTCATGGTGGTCACCAATCCTGAGGTCAGTGCCTATCAGGGTATGTCGATGTTCCTGGTGCCCACCGACACTCCTGGCGTCAAGATCGTCCGCAACGTCGGACTGTACGGCGAACCCGACAACGAGGGCAGCCATGCGTTGATCCACTACGACAACGTCCGGGTCCCCGCTGAAGCCCTCCTGGGCGGCGAGGGACAGGCCTTCGTGATCGCGCAAACCCGGTTGGGTGGCGGCCGGATCCACCACGCGATGCGCACGATCGGCCTGGCTCAGAAGGCGCTGGACATGATGTGCGAACGCGCGCTGAGCCGAGAGACCCAGGGCAGTCGCCTGTCGGACAAGCAGTTCGTCCAGGGGTACATTGCCGACTCCTATACCCAGTTGCTGCAGTTCCGGCTGATGGTGCTCTATACCGCGTGGGAGATCGACAAATACAACGACTACAAGAAGGTCCGCAAGGATATCGCCGCGGTCAAGGTCGCGATGCCCACCGTGCTGCACGACATCGCCTGGCGCGCAATGCAGATCCACGGCGCGCTCGGCGTCACCAACGAGATGCCCTTCCTCGGCATGGTCACCGGTGCCGCGGTGATGGGCCTGGCCGACGGCCCGACCGAGGTGCACAAGACCACGGTGGCCCGGCAGGTGTTGCGCAACTACCAGCCGACCACCGACACCTGGCCCACCGAGTGGATCCCCCGCAAGCGGGAAGCCGCGAAGGCGAAGTTCGCCGAGTTCCTGGAGGCTGAGGTAGGCAACCTGTGACGCAATCTGATTCCGCTCCTCTCGTGCGCGGCCTCGATACTGCGCGCCTTGCCGATTGGATGGACGACGCCGGACTGGCGGGCAAGGGCGAGCCGTTGGAGGCCCGCTTCCTGTCCGGCGGAACCCAGAACGTCATCTACGAGATCCGCCGTGGCGAGCATTCCTGTGTTCTGCGGATGCCGCCGGCGGGCGCACCACCGGACCGGGACAAGGGCATCCTGCGGGAATGGCGGATCATCGAGGCGCTCGACGGAACCGACGTCCCGCACACCGCCGCGGTCGGGGTGTGCGCCGACCCGCAGGTGCTCGGCCGGCCGTTCTATCTGATGGGATTCGTCGACGGTTGGTCCCCGATGGACACCCACGGCCGCTGGCCAGAGCCGTTCAACACCGATATGAGCACCCGTCCAGGTTTGAGTTATCAACTGGCAGAGGGAATTGCGCTGCTGTCCAAGGTCGACTGGCAGGCAAAAGGGCTGGGTGATCTCGGTCGGCCCGACGGCTTCCACGAACGCCAGGTCTCTCGCTGGATCGGATTCCTCGAACGGATCAAGAACCGTGAGTTGCCCGGGCTTGAGGTGGCCACGGACTGGCTACGTGCCCACAAGCCACTCGATTTCATTCCGGGCCTGATGCACGGGGACTACCAGTTCGCCAACGTGATGTACCGACACGGCGCCCCGGCCACGATGGCCGCAATCGTGGACTGGGAGATGGGTACCGTCGGGGATCCGAAACTGGACCTGGGCTGGATGGTGCAGAGCTGGCCTTCCGACACGGACAACCCGGCACTATCGGAGATGGGTTACGTCGACATGCGCGGGATGCCGTCGCGTGACGACGTCGTGGCGCACTACGCCAAGGTGTCCGGACGTCAGGTCGACGACCTCGATTACTACCTGGTGCTCGCCAAGTGGAAGCTGGCGATCGTGCTGGAGCAGGGCTTTCAGCGGGCCGGCGACGACGAGAAGTTGCTGGCGTTCGGTCCGGTGGTCACCGAACTGATGCAGTCCGCCGCTGACCTCGCCGAATCCACCGATTACCGGTGAAGGCCGCCGTCTGCCCCGAATACGGCCCACCTGAGGTGGTCCGCATCGAGGAACTCCCCACTCCCCTGCTCGCTTCCGGCCAGGTTCGGGTTCAGGTCGGTGCAGCCGCGGTCAACTTTCCCGACGTGCTGCTCGTCGCCGGCCAGTACCAGATCGCGGTGCCGGTGCCGTTCATCCCAGGCAGCGAGTTCGCCGGGGTGGTGACCGAAGTGGCCAGTGACACTGATGGTTTCACCGTGGGCGACCGGGTGACCGGCACCGGATTGTTCGGTGCGTTCGCCGAACAGGTATGCGTTCCTCCCGCCGGGCTGGCCCGGATACCCGACGGGGTGGACGAACGCGTTGCGGCCGCGTTCGGAGTCGCGCACCGCACCGCGCATCACACGCTGCGCTCGGCGGCACGGGTCGAACCCGGCGACGACGTGATCGTGCTCGGCGCCGGCGGCGGCGTCGGTTTGGCAGCGGTCCAGCTCGCGACGGCGCTGGGCGCCCGCGTGACCGCAGTGGCCTCCTCTGATGAAAAGCTCTCCACCGCAGCACAATACGGTTCGGCTTCGCTGATCAACCACACTCGGGGCGACCTGCGTGCAGCCCTACGGGAGGCGCTGCCCGACGGCGCCCACGCGGTCCTCGATCCAGTCGGCGGGGACCTGTCGGAGCCCGCGTTGCGGACACTGCGCCGCGGCGGCCGGTTCGTGACGATCGGCTACGCCTCGGGCGTCATCCCCCGTATCCCGCTGAACCTGGTGCTGGTCAAAGGGATTCAGGTGCTGGGCTTTCAATTCCAGGACATCGCCCCGGACGAGTTCACCCGCAACGAGGCCGAACTGGGAGAGCTATTGGCCACCGGAAAGGTGAAGCCGCACATCGGCGCGGTCTATCCGCTGGCGGAGACCACCGGTGCGCTACGCGAAGTCGCCTCCGGGAAAGCGGTGGGGAAAGTGGTCATTCAGGTGCGCTAGCACCGTCCACCCCAAGATCCTTGGGTGGGTAGAAGTACTCCCGCCAGGCCGTGATCTTCCCGTCTTTCACCTCGTAAGCGCCCATCACCGGCCAGCTCATCTGCTTACCTTCCACGAGCCAGTAATCGGTACGCTCCATCAGCACCACATCACCGTCGACGGCCAGGTACAGGACTTTGAGGTCGACACAGTTCCCGCCGGCGAAGAACACCTTCATCATCTCGCGGATCGCCTCGTGCCCGGAGAGCTTCGGCCAGTCCGGCCCGATGTCGAAGGTGGCGTCTTCGGCGAAGTGGCTCATCACCTCGTCGACGTCGTTGCGACCCCACGCAGCGATCTCGGCACGCACGATTTCCTCAGCGGTCATCATTTTCCCGTCGGCCCGTTGTGACAACATATTTACATTTACTCCAGTGGTCGTAATGTCGGTCGAATTTCTTGCCTAGCCGTCGGTGTACTGCAATCACCGACCGGCACTGATGGATTCGCTCATGAAATGAGTAACGGTAGCTGCTCCCAGCCCCTGACGGTGGATGTGGGAGATAGATTTGCGGCCGCGAGGTCGACGTCCCATTCCGGGAAGCGGGTCAGCATCTCCTCGAGCGCGATACGCCCTTCGAGTCGGGTCAGTGCCGCACCGAGGCAGAAATGCGCGCCCATCCCGAAGGTGAGCGGCGAAGCGACCTTGCGGTGGATGTCGAAGCGGTCGGGGTCTGCGTAGACCCGGTCGTCGCGATTGGCGGCGCCCGCCACGAACAGAATCGCGCTGCCGGCTGGAACAGCCTGACCGTGAAACTCCGTGTCCAGCGCGACGAATCGGCCGATATGCGGAGCAGGTGTCTCAAAACGCAGGATCTCCTCGACGGCATTCGGGATCAACGAACGGTCCTCGACGAGTTCGCGACGCTGATCGGGGTATTCGGCCAGCACCTTGGCCGTCCAGCCGATCAGCCGCGTGGTGGTTTCATTACCCGCGCCGGCGACGACCTGGACGTAGGCCAGGATTTCATCGCGGGTCAATCGCCGCTGGGTGCCGGTCTCGTCCTCGAACTCAAGGTGCAGCAACTCGCTCATGATGTCGTCGGACGGGTTGTCCACCCGCCAGTCGAGGTAGTCGGCGAACACCCCGCCCCGAACCAGGGTGTCCTGCTTGAACTTCATCGCCTTGCCGGGGGCCACCCGCAGGTTCGCATCGCTGCGGTCGCGAATCTGCTCTTGATCCTCCTCGGGGATACCGAGCAGCATGCCGATGACCCGCATCGGCATCTGAGCAGCGAATTCGGCGATGAGGTCGAACCGGTCAGTGCCCACCAGCGGGTCCAGGCAGGCCGCCGAGAACGCCCGAATCTTCGGCTCCAGCGACGCCACCGTCTTCGGCGTGAACATCTTCGACACCAGCTTGCGGTGGATTGTGTGGGTGGGCGCATCCTCGTAAATGACCAGCCCTGGCGGCATCTCCATGCCCGACTTGATCAGTTCGAGGATGTTGCCGCGGCTCGACTTGAACGTGTTGCGGTCCGACAGCCCTTTCGCTACGTCTTCGTGGCGGCTCACCGCATAGAAGTCATGCCGCTCGTTGTAGTAGAGCGGCGCCTCATCCCGAAGCCTGCGAAAGGTCGGATACGGGTCGCGGTTGATGTCGAGGTCGTATGGGTCGTAATACACGTCGTCGGAGGGCACTACCTGTTGTGTGGACACCTGAATCCCTTCTGCACCGGTCACGCTCCCATACCCCCATCCACCGCGATGGCCTGGCCGGTCAGATAGCCGGGAGCGTCATCGCACAACCACAGTGCGATATCGGCGATCTCGCTGGCCTCGGCGAGACGGCCGATAGGTGCTGCGTTGAGCAGGTTTTCGATCACTGCGGGCGACATCGACTCGCGGAACATCGGGGTGTCGACGGTGCCGGGACAGATCGCGTTGATCCGCAGACCCTGACTCGCGTACTCCCGCGCAGCCACCCTGGTCAACCCGACCACACCGTGCTTGGCGGCGGTATAGGCCGACACGGTGGGTGCGGCCCGCAACCCTGCTACCGACGCGCAGTTGACGATCGCTCCGCCGCCCGCCTCGATGATCGGGGGGATCTGATGTCGCATGCACGACCAGGTACCGGTGAGGTCGACGGCGATCACCCGGTTCCAGTTCGCCATCGAGCCCTCGGCCGTCAGTTTGCCATGCTCGCCGTCGACGCCGGCCGAGTTGAATGCCGCGTCGAGGCGACCGTACAGCGCGACCGTACGGCCCACCGCGTCCGCGACGCTCCCATCGTCGGTCACGTCACACGGCACGAACGTACAAGCACCCCAATGACTCAGCTCCGCTTCGACCTTGGCTCCGGCCTCCTCGTCGACATCGGCGAGCGCTACCGCGTAGCCACGGCGGGCGAATGCCTCGGCTGCGGAGCGCCCGATGCCCGAACCCGCACCGGTGATGAAAACAACCTTCTGATCTTGCACTGTAGGCACTGCTCCTCGAATCTGGGTGCGAACTACCGGGCCAGCAGACTGTCGAGCTCCGCACCCGGAGGATCGGCTGCGCTGTCACCCAGGCGGTCGATCACCAGCACTCCGTCCCGGATGACGGCGCGCAGCGACTCGTTGGGACGGGCAAGCAATGAGGGATCGTCCACGGGGTTGCCGTCGACGATGATGAGATCCGCCAGGGCGCCGGGTTCGATCAGTCCGACCCGCGCGGGTGGGTCAACAAGCAGCTGACCGGCATTGAGCGTTCCCCAGCTCAGTACATCTTCGGGTGCGAGACCATCAATCTGGCTGTAATAGGCGAATTCTCGGCCATAGTTGCCGACCTGATGGTCCAGCGGATCGTCGTCCAACAGATCACGAAATACGCCGCTGTAATCGTCGCCGATCAGAATCCGGACCCCGGCGGCCTGCGCTGCTGGAAGCATGGCGCGGACGTGGTCGTACTGCTCCCGCCGCACACCCATACTATCGCCGTACCCGAGCTCAAGCACACTCCGCAGGAAAATCAGGCTCGGCACCCAGAAGGCCCCGGTCTCGACCATCGCGGCAATGACCTCGTCGTCGACCTCATCGCCGTGGTCGACGACATCGAGACCGAGCTCGAGGCACTCCATGATCATCGCCTTGTCGGCCACGTGGGCCCGGACTTTGGCCCCTCGCTCATGTGCAGTGCTGATGATCGAGGAGATCTCCGAACGGGACATGTTGCGTACCGTCCGGTTCGGCTGGCCATGTCCGGCGCTGGCGAAGATCTTGATGGTCTCGGCACCGTGGCTGATCTCCTGACGGACCAACGTGCGCAGGGCATCTGGACCGTCGGCACACACGTCGGTTCCCGGTGTCAGATATGCCTTCCACCACCGGCCACCGTTGTTCATGTCGCCGGTGGTACCGATGTGGTGTCCACAGGGCCGAATCCGTGGCCCCGGGATGATGCCCTCGTCGATGGCCATCTTCAGTTGCGCGTCGATATCGTTCGAACACGATGCGCCGGAGAACCCGGTGAACCCACTCTCCAGCAGCACCCGACAGGTACGTACGCCGATCGCCATCAGAACCCCGGGTGGCCGTTCCTTGCCGAGTCGGTCACTGTCGGCGATGTTGAACTTGTAGAAGTCCGAGTGCAGATGACTGCTGATCAGACCAGGCATCAACGTCATGCCTGCGGCGTCGACGACCTCGACCGCCCTCGCCCCTGAAGCTGCTGAAGCCACCGCGGATGCGCCGTCGATCGCGGTGATCGTGTTCCCGTCCAGCGTGACATCATGCCTGCCGGGAAGCAGCCTGCGGCCATCGAAGACCTGGGCATTGTTGATTACCAACATATTTGGCTCTCCTAGTGCGCGGCTCGGCCCCGCCGGCTCAGCCGCCAGTCCGGGGGGAACTGCCCGTCGTTGTCCCTGACGGTGGCGGTCAGGTTGCCCAGCGTGCCCTCGTCCAGTTCCATACCGCGCGCGTCGGGATCAGGCCGCAACTGATCGAGGGTCGATTCGAGAAGGCCCGAGACGATACTGCCCATGTATTCACCCTGATGCTGTTTATAGATCTCGAAGAACGTCTTCTGGGCGAAGACGGTGTCGGTGGGCCGGGTACGCGAACAGGCCAGCGCGTACTTCTCGGTCATCGTCTCGAGCTCGTCGAACGGCACCACGGCGTTGATGAAGTTGCAGTTGTACATTTCGTTGGCGGTGAACGGTCGGCCGGTGAACACCATCTCCATGAACTTGCGCGCGCCCATCGTGTTGCACCACTGCCATTGCCGTGCAGCGAATCCCGCATACCGCCAGGCCGCGTGGCCGAAAAGAGCGTCTTCAGCCGAGATCACGATATCGGCGTCGGCAGCCTGATAGAAATGCCAGCCGTAGCAGTAGCCACGCACCTCCAGGATGCTGATCTTCTTGAAGTCCTGCAGGCTGCGCATTCCGGCGGCTGGATCGGTGTAGTACTGCACGGTCGACGCACGACGGCGGTAGGTTCCCACCGGTGGGTAGGTCACGTCCACGTCATCGGGAACCCGGACGGCGTGGTTCATGCTGCCCTCACCGCGACCGGCCATGGTGTCCATCAGCTCGCTCAGGTCGGCACCGCTGCCCAAGTTGGGTCCGTTGGCCCGGATCACCAAAACCTTTACGTCATCGTCGATGCCGGCGTAGTGAACCAGATCGGCGTACCGGTGCTGGGCGTCGATGGTCATCGCGTTGAGATCGTCGGCGCGATCGAGGGTGATCGTGGCGATCTTGGTCTTCGGGTCCTTCTCGTACAGCACGATCTCTTCTGCCGAAGGCCTGCCGTTGGGCTCTGCACTGCGCTGCGCCTGCTCGGTCATCTGCCGCTTCTCCTTGTCGGTGCTCGTCAACATGTCGCCAGGTGCGCCGTCACCAATTCGGTCAGCTCGAAGAGCTTCACCTTCCCGGTCGGTGTCCTGGGAATGTCGTCGTGGGTGATGAATACGATGCGACGCGGAACCTTGAAGCTGGACAAGGTTTCGCGCAGGGCAGTCCGCAGATCCGCCTCGTTCGGATGGCTACCCGCTGCCGGAACGACTGCGGCGGCGACGAGTTCGCCGAGTTCTGGGTCCGGTAGTCCGGCGACCACCGCCAGCTCCACCTCGGGTAGTGCGTTCAGGGCCGCCTCGACCTCAAGACGAGACACGTTGGCCGAGTTGGTCTTGATCATGTCGCTGGTACGGCCGACGAAGAATGCGTAGCCGTCGGCGTCGATCCGGACCAGGTCATTGGTCGGAAAGAAGCCGTCGGGGGTGAAGACCGACTCCCGGGGCACCTTGTAGAAGCCAGTCATCAGCGCACCCCCGCGCAGGTGCAACTCACCGACCGCGCCGGCAGGCACCTCGACACCGGTCTGCGGATCGACCACCCGACGCTCGATTCCGTTCACGGCACGGCCGGCGGCGCCGGACTTCGACTCGGGCAGCCGGGTGGTCACCGATTCTGCGCTGTGCGGCGCGAAGCTCTCGGACATCCCGAGCATCCGGGTCTGCAGGTGCCTCGGGATGGGGTGGCCATCCGCGTCACGGGTCGCACCGGTGGTGACCTTGATGGCGTCGAGGTCGACACCGCGCAGCGTTGCCGCCGCCCGGAGCTTCGCCAGCATGTGCCAGATGACTACGTTGGTGACGTTGTGGCGTTCGATGATGTCGAGCACAATGCCGATGTCCGGACTGGTGGAATACACCAAAGTGCTTCCGGTGCTGAGCACTTGCAGCGCCGCCGAGATGCCGCCCATCCAGAAGGCCGGCAACAGCGACAGGGTGCGGTCACTGGTTTGCACGTCGAAGTAGGCGGCCAGGACCCGGGGCTGACGGGCGACCGCCCACTGGCCGTGCACCACCGCCTTCGGTGCGGCCGTGCTACCCGAGGTGTACACAACGAATGCATCGTCGCCAGGGGCGACCTCGGCTTCCACAGCCGCAAGCAGCGCGGCATCCGGGGCGTCGGGGGTGTCGGCCCGCGTCTGTAGGTCCTCGACTGACCGCGCCCAGGGCAGTCCCGCGACGTCGTCGAGCCACACCGAGCGTAGATACGGTGCCGTGGGGAGGCGAAGCGCCTCTGCCCTGCAGCCATTCAGACCCGGCAGGGCCGCTTCGAGGTTCTGGCCGAAGTCGCGGGTCAGGAACCCACGCGCCCCGATCAGAATCTGGGCGTCACTAGTACGGGCTATGTGGGCGAGTTCGCTGGGGGTGGTCAGCGTGCTGACCGGGGTGACGAGTGCACCGATGCGCAGTGCCGCGTAGAACGTGGTGAGAAACAGGGCGCTGTCGGGGGCCAGGATCGCGATCCGGGTGCCTTTTCCGGCCCCGATCGCCAAGAGCGCTCGCGCCATTCGGCTCGTTCGCTGATCCAGCTGCCGGTAGGTGAGCGTTTCCCCGGCGAAGATGAGCGCATCGTGGTCGGCCCGGTCGGCGACGACCTCGGCGAACAGCCGGGGGAATGTGGAAGGCGGCGCCGTGTCGCCCGTGTCGTCCATCAGGGTCAGAATCTGGCGATGGGATCGGCGCCGTCCCACGATTGCGCGGCAGCCCGCATCGCCGCGAACCCCTTCTCCCGCACCGGGCTCGGCTCAAGTAGCTCGACCATGAAGCCGAGTGTGGGTGTGGTGTCGATCCAACAGGTGCGGCTGTTGCCGATCCTCCCCTCGAACGCCAGTTCCGCTCCCCCGTCGATGTAGGCGTCGCGCTCGGACTCGTAGTCGGTACAGATCAACGCCATGTGGTGCAGTCCCGACTGCCCCTTCCCGAAAACGTCGCGGAACACCCCCGGCTGGTCGTTGTCCTGGCTGACCAGCTCGATCTGCAGGTCCCCGGCGTAGGCGATCGCGGCCGTGACCGCCGGGAACTGGGCGGGCCGGCCACGGTGGCGCCCATCAACGCAGTCCACGCCGTCGAACCAGAAGAACGGCCCCACTCCCGTACTGCGGGACCAGGATTCGATGGCAACCCGAAGGTCGAACACCACCCAGCACACCTGCATGAAGTTTCTGTTGGGAAAAAGCGGAACGGTCGTCGTCGTCGTCAATGGGGTGCCCTTCAGCCGATCAGCGGGAAGCGCTCGTCGTTCAGCGCCGCCCACGGCGCCATATCCGTGTGGTCGAAATTCGGGCACGGAGATCCGTTCCAGCAAACATCTTCGGGCTGGACGACCAACAGGTAACCCCACCGGGGACGGTCCATCATGTTCGCGCCGGCACCGTGAATCGTGAGGTGGGTGTGCACAGTGATGTCGCCCAGCGCGTAGGTCACCTGCTCGCTCATCTCCAGTTCGCGCAGTTCCGGAAAGGCCCCGAGTGCGTCACCGCCGCCATAGGTGGTGTAGTCACCGAGTACCCCGAGGCGGTGTGACCCGTTGACGAACGACATCGTCCCGGCCTCGGGCCCGTAGGGCTCCAACGGAATCCAGAAGGTCATGCCCCCGGTCCGGTCGACCGCGAAGGTGATGTAGTCCTGGTGGAACGCGGTGGCACCGTTGCCTCCGTGTCGGGATGACTTGGTAGACGGCAATTTCGGCACGAAGAAGTCGTTGTAGTACCTGGTACCGACGGGTGAACCGTCGTTGGCGCGGCGATTCAACAGCTTCGTCGCACTCTTGCCGATCTCGTCGATCAAGGGCCGCAACACCGGGCTGGCCAGACCACCGCTGCGCTCGGCGTTGAAGTACGCCAGCGCCCCCTTGGCCTCACCGTCGGTCGCGGCGGCCATGCCCGCCTTCAACGGATTGCTGTCCGCGTCGTCGCCCATCTTCGTGCGGGCGAGCTCGAGCATTCTGCTCAGGACGTCGGGGTCCACGAAGCGCTTCAACTGCACCCAGCCGTGTTCGCGGAGGTGTTCGACCTCCTCGGAGGTGACCAAGCGGCACGGTGACCTGAGACCGGTGACGGCATCCATGGTGGGTAATAATCTCCTCGTAGACAAGGGAATTAGGGACGTTGGGACTGCAACCGGCGTCGATCAGACGAAGATGCCCGGCCCGGTCCGGAACGCGTAGAGACCCACCACGGCGTCTTCGGGCAGCGAGTAGGGCGTAGAAATCTCGTCGACCGTCGGGCCGATCCGATCGGCGATTCTCGTCAACTTGTCGCGGTCGAGGCCGTACAGGTCGATGGCGGTATTGCCCAGGAACTGCCGAGTGTGCAACGGATCGATGTCGGAGAAGGTGAAGCGCATCGCCTCGCGGGTGTCGGGGAAGGTTCCCTCGGCATGCGGATAGTCGTCGCCCCACATGACATTGTCGACGAGGTCATGTTCGACGGCCAGCTTGGCCTCGCCGTTGGACATGAAACTCGCTCCGATGTAACAGTTCCGGCGGAAGTACTCCGACGGAGGCTTGGGCAGCTTGGCGCGGATCGCCGCGCCGGTCGGACCGTGGTAAAGCCCGTCCATGTCCGCCATCGCGGCCGGGGCCCAGTCCACCCACTGCTCGGTGAGCACCAGCTTGAGATTCGGGTAGCGCTCGAATACGCCGCTGAAGATCATCACCCACAGGCCCCTCCGGGTCCGGAACGGCGTCTCCATCATGTACATCATCTGCGCGCCCTGCCCCTCATACGGGTAGTGCTCGCCGCCGCCGCCGTGGGTGTTGACCGACATTCCGGTCTCATTGCAGGCGGCCCAAAGGGGTTCCCATGCGGGATCATTGAGCATCGGGAAGTCCCCGCGTGGCGCCGGCAGGTTGATGCCTTTCAGGCCGGCCTCGGCCGCCCACTCGACTTCCTTGGCGCAGGCACTCAAGTCGGAGATCGGGATGTGTGCGATCCCGGCATGGCGTTCCGGGGCCAGCGAGACGAAGTCCGCCAACCACCGGTTGTAGATGCGGACCCCGACCTTTTCGAGATAGTCGTATGCGGTGTCCCCCCAGCTGATCAGACCGGTAGTCGAGAACGGGATCGATTGCCCGTTCAGTCCGCCGTGAAAGATCACGTCCGCGACGACACCCTGCTCATCCATGTCGGCGATCCGCGCATCGTGGTCCTGCAACCCGGCCGCGAGGCTGTGCTCGTAACTGCGTTGCAGGAACCGCGCGCCGACCTGGTCCGCGTTACGGATACCGGCCTGCTTCCCGAACTTCTCGGCCTCGGCCTGTCCGAGCTTTTCGGCTTGGACTTTGCCTCGTTCCGCTTGCGACTTGCCCAGCGACCAACTTTGTTTCCCACCGGATTTGGCCTCCGAGGACCGCCACGACAACAGCCCCTGGCTTTCCATATCCGTGACGAAGCGGTCGAAGTCGTCAAGGTGCTTCGCATCGCAATACGGGCGCAGCTGGTCCTTGACCGACGGACCGACGTGGCTGTCGATCGACACCGTGACGTAGCGCTGGGCACCGGAAACATCGCCGGCATTGCCGACGGAACCGGGCTGATCTTGCGGCATGTCTTCCCCTTGGTCCTGACGCAGGCGGGTGGGCCTCCGCGAAGCGATGCGCCTCGCGTTTCGGGTGGTTCGCTGGGGAGATGTTAATCACGATCGGCCGCTTTTGCAACGGTGTTGTACTTTTGCTCCATCGTGGCAAACAGCGTGGCCAGACCAGCGCCACCGTGGCATTGACTAGGGTTTTCACTTATGGCATCGCGGGTCCAGGAGCGCACAAGTCGACATGTCCTCGACGCTGCGCGGGTCTTCATCGAGGTTCACGGCGTGGAGCAACTTTCCATGCGGCGCCTCGCCAGCGAGGCCGGGGTCAGTGTCCGCACGCTCTACAACCACTTCGGCGACAAGGACGGCCTGCTCACCGCGCTGGTCCAAAGCTCGCTGGACTCCATCGATGTCGCAGTCGGCCACCTGACCGCTACCGATCCGATCGAACGGATCTGGGAGGCGATCACCGTCTCGATCGACAAGACGGTGGCCGAGGTGCCCAAGGCTGTTGTGCGTGCCGTCGTCATGGACGATCGCCTGGTTGACCTGGTGAATGTCCGCTGGACCGGGTGGGACCTGATCGTCGCCGAGATCGGCGCTGCCACCAAGGCGGGGGTACTGCGCGCCGATATCGAACCGGCGTTACTGGCCGAACATGCCGCGATGGTGCTGTTTCACCTGCAGCGTCGGTGGACTGCCGGTGATCTCGACGACGCCCAACTTCGCACCGGCGCGTTGCATGCCTTCGACATCTGCCTGCTCGCCGTTGCCCAACCGCGAGCTCGCGCGCGGATCCTCGAGCACGCCCAGTCGCTCAGCGTCAATCGACCACGGCTCACCGGGGCATAACCAGGATTTGCCGAATCGCTGTCACCGGACGCTACTTCGGGCCCAGCCGGCTGAATATGTCCTCTGTCGAGGGGACCTGGGCACCATCGACATCCAGGACCGTACCGATGTTTTCGGCAATGCTCTCCGCGGTCAATGATGACTGCCGTAAACCCTTTGCCGCGACGAAGGCCAGGCGCGCGACACCGCCCATTCCGACCTGGAGCACCTCGCCGTTGAGCCGGCATGCCTCATGCGCCAGATAAGCGACCGCCGGGGCACACAATTCGGGCCGCATACTGGCATTGAGCTGCTCGATCTTCTCTGGCGACAGACCATAGAGGTTCGAGAGGTTGTCGCAATGGTCAACGGACAACCGCGTGTAGGCGCGGGGCGCGACGGCGTTGACGCGGATACCGTCGGCCAGGCCCTCAGTGGCGAGGTTGCGAGTCAGCCCGTAGACCGCTCCCTTGGCCGATGCGTAGCTGGTCAGACCGGGAACACCACCGAGCATGGCCTCCGAGACGGTGTTGACGATCCGCCCGTATCCGGCCGATCGGAAGTGTGGCCAGGCGGCCCTGATCGCGTAGAGGGCGCCGTAGAAGTGCACGTCGAGCATGGCCCGGAACTGATCGATCGACAGCTCATCGAAGTTTGCCGGGTCATGGATGCCCGCGTTGTTAACCACGATGTCCAGCCGGCCAAAAGTGTCGATCGCCATCTCGATGATGGAGGTGGCCTCCCGCTCGTCGGCCACCGAAGCACAGCAAGCGACAGCCTCGCCACCGAGATCCCTGATCTCCTGCACTACTTCGTCCGCCGGGACCGACGACGTGCCCAAGCCGTCGGGGTCGACACCAAAATCTGCGACGACGACACGCGCGCCCTTCTGGGCCAATAACAGGGCGTGACCACGGCCGATGCCGCGACCGGCACCGGTTACGATCGCGACGCGGTTGTCAAAACGCAACTCAGACATGACTTTTCCCTTCGATGCACAACCGGATTGGTTGGCGACCATACACCTTCAGGGGCCGCAGGCATCTCGCGTTGCGCCGACGTCCCTGGAATGCATTGCGCACCAGGCAAATCTGCGCCTCAATCTGCCCGATTCCTTGACCAGGCGACGGTTCATCTGCTAGGCAGGTGCTCAGCACTTTCAATCCGTTCAGGAGATCACTCGTGCCCACATCAAATCAATGCCAGCAAACACACGTCACGGTGAAGCGCTCATGACTGCGCCGGCCGCGGCCGATCTGTACTACGACCCGTACAGCGTCGAGCTCAACATGGATCCCTACTCGGTGTTCGCCCGAATCAGGGAAGAGGCCCCGCTGTACTACAACGAGCAGCACGATTTCTATGCACTGAGCCGCTACGACGACGTCAACAAAGGCGTCATCGATCACGAGACGTTCATCTCCGGGCGCGGAGCCCTGCTCGAGATCATCAAGTCCGGCATGGAGATCCCGCCGGGCACACTGATTTTCGAGGATCCCCCGATCCACAACATCCACCGCAACCTGCTGTCGCGGGTGTTCACACCACGCAAAGTGCTGGCCCTCGAGCCGCAGATCCGCGAGTTCACCGCACGTTGCCTGGATCCGCTGGTCGGGACGGACCGGTTCGACTTCGTCAACGATCTCGGCGAACAGATGCCGATGCGCGTCATCGGCATGCTGCTGGGCATCCCCGAGGACCGGCAACGCCAGATCACCGACCACGGCGAAGAGATCCTGCAAGGGCAAACGGTCGACGGGCTGGCCACCGGTGAGGTGTTCGCCGAGTTCATCGACTGGCGCACCGAGCACCCCTCTGACGACATAATGACCGACCTGCTCAACGCCGAGTTCGAAGATGAGACCGGCACGGTGCGCACGCTGCGCCGCGACGAACTGCTGTTGTACCTGACGGTCATCGCCACCGCCGGCTCCGAGACCACCACCCGGCTGATCGGCTGGGCCGGCAAGACGCTGGCCGAGTATCCGGATCAGCGCCGTGACCTGGTCGAGAACCCGGAGCTGATTCCCCAGGCCGTCGAGGAGATCCTGCGCTGGGAGCCCCCGGCGCTGCAGATCGCCCGATATGTCGCCCGCGACGTCGAGTACTACGGCCAGACCGTGCCCGAGGGATCGGCGATGCTGATGCTCGTGGGCGCGGCCAACCGCGACCACCGCCGATTCGCACCGGATGGTGACGTCTTCGACATCCACCGGGAACAGAAGGCGCACATGACCTTTGGTGCGGGTACGCATTTCTGCATGGGCAATGCACTGGCCCGACTGGAGGGCCGCATCGCCCTGGAGGAGATCCTCAAGCGCTTCCCGCAATGGGAGGTCGACTGGGCAGGCGCGAAACCGTCAGAGACCGCGGCGGTGCGCGGCTGGGCCGCCATGCCCACCTTCGTTTCTTGATATCGGGAGGGATCGAATGCATCGCACACTCCTCAGCACGTTCATCATCGACGTTCCGTCGGACACCCAGGAAGCGGTGACCAACTTTTGGGCCGGAGCACTCGATGCCGAGGTGGTACACCCGCGGGGAGTCCGTGACTATCACATCCTCGAAGGCGCCTCGGATGATTTCCGCGTCGTGGTCCAGGACGTGCACTCGGGCCAGGCGGGCGTGCACTTCGATATCCACACCGACGATCTCGATGCCGAGGTCGATCGTCTCAAAGGTCTGGGGGCGACGATGGTCGACGATTCATTCGTCGACCATCCCGGCAAGTGGGTCATCATGGCCGATCCGGCCGGCAAGGAATTCTGCGTGGTTTATGCGCTGAATCCGCTACGCCCCCAGGCTGATCGCGATGCTTTCGAGCGAAAGGCGAAGCCGGTCAGCTGATCCGAGCCATTACACAGACGCACGTATGGCCAGGGCACTGGCCGTACGTGCGTCGCAGGTTGTCATTGATGAGGCGGTCGATAGCGCCCGGCAGCCTGGCGCATCAGCTCGCTGGAATCAGGTCCGCAGGCACCGAGCGGCTGATCATCGTGCCGCACCGGAAGGCCTCGGTGTGTCCGACCCCGTGCGCTTCGGGATCGTTGACCGCTGCGAGCGCCTGCGCTTTGAAAGCGCGTGCGGCAGCTGATAGTTCGTGGCGAACCGGATCAACGCTCAGGTCCGCCGGACACGCGTCGCCCCACAGGGTCACCTCGGTGTGTCCCTGCTCCAACGCGCCCAAGACACCGCGTCGCACACGCTCGTCGGTGTTGAACAGATCGGCGGCCACTGCCACGGTCTGCGGGTGCGGGCGGTCCTCCCAGCACTCGAGGACGGACTCCAGGGCGATCGTCTCCACTCCGAGGATCGTCAGCGGCCGGACGTCCTCGTCGGCGCCGATCAGCACCGTGACATCCCAACCGGCCATCACCCGGTCGACCAGCCAGCCACCGGCGAACCGGACCGCGTCAACTACGCAGGGCGCGACCACATCGAGTCGATACCGCATGTCGTCCTCCAATCTCACTGGTCGGCCGCCCCGTTGCGGCCGCCCGGTCGCTCGATCTCCCGTCCCAGCATTTCGGCGTAGCTCTTGAACACGTCCGTCAACGGGAGCGAGGGATCGAGTAGCCATGAGGTCTCCATTCCATTGATGAATGCCAGGATTTCCACGGCCTTGGTGGCCGCGTCGATGTCGGTGCGGTAGCGACCGCTGAGCTGACCGCGAGTGATGATGTCGGCGACGATGTCGCGCGCAGCCTGCTGCCGTTTGAGCAAACGATCGTGCAGCGGGGCATCGGGCTGGATGTTCTCCACCAGCAGGACAGTGAAGGTGCCGACCATCTCCGGCGCGCGGACGAACCGTTCGGCTACCCGCTTGATCTCGTCGGCGAGGTTCCCGGACCGGTCCGCGTGGGTGTCGTCGTCGAGATCGCGCGCATCGAGCACCGCGTTGAGCAGTTGCTCCTTGGACTCGAAATGGTGGAGTAGGCCCGCGGACGTGACACCGGCTTCCCTGGCGATCTGAGCCAGCGACGTGTTACGCCACCCATTGCGGGCCAGCAGCCTCTCAGCCACAGAAAGTATCCGCTGCCTGCGGTCTTCCCCTTTGGCCAGAAGCGTCGCATAGGGCCTCGCGCCCTGAGACTGCCCCTGCACACTTTCCGCTGAAGCCACCGAACTCCTTCGTCAAACCAACCTAGTGAACACACAGTAGGTTGGTTTGACCGCTGTGACAAGCGTCTCAGGAAAAGAAGTTTCCGGCGGCCGTCACAACCGCCGGGTAGGCCCGGTCAGAGCCCCAGCGACTTGGCGATGATCACCTTCATGACCTCGCTGGTCCCGGCATAGATCCGGGCCACCCGGGCATCCGTGTAGAGCCGGGCGATGGGGTACTCCATCATGTAGCCGTACCCGCCGAAGAGCTGCAGGCAACGATCGATCACCCGCGCCTGCATCTCCGTGCAGAACAGTTTCACCCGGGCCGCATCGGCACCGGACAGCTCGCCGTCGACGTGCAGGGCCACCGCCCGGTCGAGCATTGCCTGGGCCGCCTCGACCTCGGTCGAGCACGCCGCCATCTCGAACTTGGTGTTCTGGAATGAAGCCACCGGCTGGCCGAACGCCTTCCGGTCCTTCGTATAGGCGATCGCCGCGGCGATCGCCGAGCGGGCCTGAGCCACCGAACCCACCGCCACGGTCAGCCGCTCCTGGGCGAGGTTGTGGCCGAGATAGCTGAACGCCTCCCCCTCGACCCCCAGCACGTTGGCCACCGGAACCCGGACATCGGTGAACGACAGCTCCGCGGTGTCCTGCACCTTGCAGCCCATCTTCTCCAGCTCGCGGCCCCGCTCGAAACCCGCCATGCCGTCCTCGACGACCAGCAGGGTCAGCCCCTTGCGGCGGTTTTCCGGGTCGGTGGACGTCCGCGCCACAACGACCACCAGATCAGCCTGGATGCCACCGGTGATGAACGTCTTGGCGCCGTTGAGCACGTACTCGTCACCGTCACGCACCGCGCTGGTACGCATGCCGGCCAGATCCGATCCGGTCCCCGGCTCGGTCATCGCGACCGCGGTCAGCAAGGTGCCCGCGGCCAGCCCGGGGAACCAGCGCTGCCGCTGCTCGTCGTTCGCGTAGTGCAGGAAGTAGGGCAGGATCACCTCGAGCTGGGTCCGCACCGTCGACAACGTCACCAGCGCGCGGGCCGCTTCCTCTTGCAGCACCACGTTGTAGCGGTAGTCGTCGATACCGGCGCCGCCGTACTCCTCGGGGATCGCCATCCCGAGCATGCCGAGTTCACCCAACTGCTTGAAGACGTCACGAGGCATGCGTCCGCCCTTCTCCCACTCGGGATAGGCGGGGACGACTTCCTTTTCGATGAAATCGCGGGCGAGCGCGCGGAAAGCCTCGTGGTCCTCGGTGAACAGATTGCGTTGCACTACTTCTCCCTGATGTCAGTCGATGAGCTCGACCAGCGTGGCGTTGGCGGTACCGCCACCCTCACACATGGTCTGCAAGCCGTAACGGATTCCGTTGTCGCGCATATGATTGATCATTCGAGTCATCAGCACCGCGCCCGACGCTCCGAGCGGGTGCCCCAAAGCGATGGCGCCGCCGAGCGGGTTCAGCTTGGCCTCGTCGGCGCCGGTCTCGGCCAGCCAGGCCAGTGGCACCGGGGCGAACGCCTCGTTCACCTCGAACACCCCGACCTCGCCAAGGCGCACACCGGCCTTGTGCAACACCTTCTCGGTGGCCGGGATGGGTCCGGTCAGCATCAGCACCGGATCGGCTCCGGTCACCGTGCCCGCACGGTACCGCGCGATCGGCGAAAGACCCATCGCCACAGCAGCTTCGGCCGTCATCACCAGCAGGGCCGCGGCACCGTCGGAGATCTGTGAGGAGTTTCCGGCGTGGATGACACCGTCGTCGGCGAAGGCGGGCTTGAGGCCGGCCAGTTTCTCCACCGTCGTACCTCGACGCACTCCTTCGTCGGCGACGACCGGGTCCAGCTGATCTGCCGGGTCGGGAAACACGGTGATCATCTGGTTCTCGAAGGCACCGCGGTCCTGGGCCGCGGCGGCCCGCTCGTGCGAGGCAACGGAGTATTCGTCCAGCTGAGTCCGACTGAAACCCCACTTCTGCGAGATCATCTCGGCCGAGATGCCCTGATTGAACGAGAAATCCTGGTACCGCTGAAATACTTTCGGCCCGTACGGTTGACCGGTGGCCCGGGCCGCTCCCAGCGGCACCTTGCTCATCACCTCGACCCCGCCGGCGACGACGACGTCCTGCTGGCCCGACATCACGGCCTGGACTGCGAAATCCAGTGCCTGCTGGCTGGATCCGCAGGCCCGGTTGACGGTGGTGCCCGGAATGTGTTCGGGCCAACCCGCGGCCAGCACCGAGTACCGGCCGATGTTGCTGGATTGGTCGCCGACCTGCGAGACGCAGCCCCAGATCACGTCGTCGATGATGTCGGGGCTGATACCCGCCCGCTCCACCAGCGCATTGAGCACGAGGGCGGACAGGTCGGCGGCGTGGAACCCGGACAGGCCGCCGTTGCGCTTGCCGACCGGGGTACGGACGGCCTCGACGATGACGGTTTCGCGCATGGGATTCTCCGTTCTGATGATTACGACTGGTAGGCAGGGCCGACGGCACCCTGCTCGCGGAGGGCGTCGATCTCCTGGGCACCCAGGCCGATCCCGGTCAGGATGGCATCGGTGTGCTCGCCGAGCCCCGGCACCGCACCCATGCCCAACTCCATGCCGCTGATGACCGGTGGAGGCAACAGGGCGGAGATGTCCCCGTTGGGGGTGGGGACCTGCCGCCAGCGGTCCCGCGCCTGCAGGTGCGGATGCGCGATGACCTCGCTGGGCAGGTTGTACCGCGAATTGCCGATGCCGGCGTCGTCCGCGGTCCGCTGAATATCATCGAGATCATGTTGAGCACACCATGATTCGATGGCCTTGTTCAGTTCGTCCCGGTGCGCGCAGCGATCGGAGTTGGTGGCGAAGCGCGGATCGTCAGCGAGATCGGGCCGCTCGATGATCTCGCGGGCCAAGCGCTGCCATTCCCGGTCGTTGGTGGTGCCCAGCACCACCGTCTGCCCGTCGCGGGTGTCGAAGGCACCGTAGGGTGCCACCGCCGGTGAGCTCATCCCCAGCGGAGTCTGGTCGATCCCGGAGTGCTGGGTGTAGGCCAACTGGTAGCCCATGATGTCGGTCATGGTGTCGAACAGGCTGACCGCCACGGCCGGTGCGGCGCCGGCATCACCGCCGCGCGCCCGGCCGACCAGCAGCGCCATGATGGAGAGCGCCGAATAGAGACCCGTGGTGATATCGGCAACCGCCGCACCGGGTTTCGCCGGCATCCCGGCGTACCCGGTCGACGCGCACGATCCGGACTCGGCCTGCACCAGCAGGTCATAGGCACGCTTGTGCGACAGCGGCCCGCCGGGGCCGTAACCGTCGATCTCCACCGGGATCACCTGCGGATGACGCACCTTGAGGTCCTCGGGCCCCAGCCCCAGGCGCGCGGTGGCGCCGGGAGCGAGGTTGGACACGAAGGCGTCGGCACCGTCGAGCAACCGGTGCAGTACCTCCATGCCCTCGGGCGACTTCAGGTTGAGGGTGATCGATTCCTTGCCCCGGTTAGCCCACACGAAGTGGGCCGCCTGCCCGAGCACGACGTCGTCGTAATCGCGGGCGAAGTCTCCCCCCTTGGGGTTCTCGATCTTGATCACCCGGGCGCCGAAGTCGGCGAGCACCCGGGTACACATCGGCGCCGAGACCGCCTGCTCCATCGCGATGACGGTGACCCCGGCCAGGGGCAAAGAGGATTCCGCCGCTGTGCTTGACGGTTCGCTCGTAGACTCGCTCACAACGTCACATAACCATGCCGCCATCGACCGGCAGCACCTGCCCGGTGATGTACGACGCGGCATCGGAGGCCATGAAGACGAACGCGCCCGCGACCTCGTCGGCCTCGGCCCACCGTTTGAGCGGGATGCGGTTCATCATGTTGGCCGCGAACTTCTCGTTGGTGCGGATGGTTTCGGTCATCGGCGTCGCGGCGAGCGGCGCCAATGCGTTGACCATGATGTTCTTGGTCGCGAGCTCACGGGCCAGCGATTTGGTCATGCCGATGAGGCCCGCCTTGGCCGCCGAGTAGTTGACCTGGCCCAGGGTGCCGGTGATCCCGGCGGACGAGGTGACGTTGATGACGCGGCCGGTGCCGTCGGTCGGCATGTGCGGCAGTGCGGCCTGGGTGACATGGAAGGTGCCCATCACGTGGATGTCGAAGGTGACCCGGAACGTTTCGTCGGTCAGCTTGGGGAACATGGCCGGTGCGGTGACGCCCGCGTTGTTGACGATGATGTGCAGCTTGCCCTCACCGAGTGCGGCGGCCTGCGCGGCGGCGGCCACCGCCGCCTCGCGGTCGCTGACGTCCAGCGCGGCGCTGTCGGCTTTACCTCCACCCGCATTGATTCGCTCGGCGACCGCGGCCGCCGCCTCACCACTGATGTCGGTGACGAGCACCGAGGCACCGGCAGCGGCCAGTGCCTCGGACACCGCGGCGCCGATCCCGGCACCGGCTCCCGTCACCAGCGCCGAACGTCCGGTCAGGTCGAAATAGGTCCTCATTGAACTGGAAATCTCCTAGTAGCTCTTGGGCAGGCCGAGAACGTTCGCGGCGAGGAAGTTCAGGATCATCTCCTGGCTCACCGGCGCGATCTTCATCAGTCGGGACTCCCGGAAGAACCGGGAGATGTTGTATTCCTCGGAGTAGCCCATCCCGCCATGGGTCTGCAAGGCACGGTCGGCCGCCCCGAAACCCGCGTCCGCACACAGGTATTTGGCCATGTTGGCCTCGCGACCACACGGCTTCCCGTTGTCGTAGAGCCAGGTGGCCTTGCGCAGGATCAACTCGGCGGCATCGAGACGGGCCAGCGAATCGGCGAGCGGGAACGCGACGCCCTGGTTCATGCCGATCGGCCGGTCGAACACCACCCGCTCGTTGGCGTACTTGACCGCGCGGTCCAGCGCGACCCGGCCGATTCCGAGCGCCTCCGCGGCGATCAGCATCCGCTCCGGGTTGAGCCCGTGGAGGATGTACTTGAACCCCTTGCCCTCCTCGCCGATCAGGTGCTCGGCGGGCACCCGGAGATCGTCGATGAACAACTCGTTGGAGCTCACTGCGTTGCGGCCCATCTTGTTGATGGGTCGGATCTCGACGTGATCCCGGTCGAGGTCGGTCAGGAACAGCGAGAGTCCCTCGGTCGGCTTCCCGCCCCGCTTCTCGACGTCCTCGCGGGACTCGGTGCGGGTGAGCAGCAGGATCTTCTCGGACTCAAGCGCTTTGGAGATCCAGACCTTGCGGCCGTTCACCACGTAACTTTCGCCGTCTTTCTTGGCGAACGTGGTGATCCGCGAGGTGTCCAGGCCGGCGCCGGGTTCGGTGACGCCGAAGCACACGTGCAGGTCACCGTTGACGATCCGCGGGAGAGTCTCTTTCTTCATCTCCTCCGAACCGAAGACGACCACGGGTTGCATGCCGAAGATCGACATGTGGATCGCACTGGCGGCGTTCATGGCTCCGCCGGAGCGGGCCACCTCCTCGGCGAGGATGGTGGCCTCGGTGATGCCCAGCCCATGGCCGCCGTACTCCTCGGGAATCGTCATCCCGAGCCAGCCCCCGCCTGCAATGGCGTCGTAGAACTCCTGCGGGAATTCGTGGGCCTGGTCCTTGGCCATCCAATAGTGATCGTCGAACTTGCCCGCCAGCTCCGCAACGGATTTGCGGATCAGCTGCTGGTCCTCGGTCAGATCGAAGTTCATACCGCCCGACACTGTGTGTTCTCCTATTTTCTCGGCCGTTCGCCTTGAGTTTCAGTCTTGAGCGCCGGCAACGACTTTGGCGTTGGCCTGGAAGTCCGCGAAGCTCGCGCCGGTCTTCTCCTTGTGGCTCAGCGCGCGGATCGACACGTCGTGCCCCTCGGCGGCCTTGCGCAGCGCGCCGACGGTGGCCTGGTCCTTGGGAATGTGCGCGAACGGTTCGAAGTGGTAGAGGCGCATCGCGTTCTCGTGGGTGATCTTGTTGATCTCGTCATCGGGAACGTCGTAGGTCTCGAACACCGCCATCAGCTCCTCGGGGGCACCGGGCCACATCGAGTCACTGTGCGGGTAGTCCATCTCCCAGCAGATGTTGTCCACGCCGATCTCGTGGCGGTTCTTCACCCCGACCGGGTCGGAGATGAAGCAGGTCATGAAGTGCTCGCGGAACACCTCCGAGGGGAGCTTGTCGCCGAAGTCCTGGTGCGTCCACGTCGAGTGCATCTCATAGGTGCGGTCCACCCGGTCCAGGAAGTACGGAATCCACCCGGTGCCACCCTCGGACAGCGCGATCTTGAGGTCCGGGTAAGCCTTGATCGGGGCGGACCACAACAGGTCGGCCGCGGCCTGCACGATGTTCATCGGCTGCAGCGTGATCATGACGTCCATCGGGGCGTCCGGCGCGGTGATCGCCAGCTTGCCCGACGATCCGATGTGGACGTTCATCACGGTGTCGGTGTCAACCAGGGCCTCCCACAACGGCTTCCAGTACTCCAGGTCATGGAAGGAGGGGTAGCCCAGAGTCGACGGGTTCTCGGTGAAGGTCAGCGAGTGCACCCCCTTCTTCGACACCCGGCGGACCTCGTCGGCGCACAGCTGCGGATCCCAGATCGCCGGGATGGCCATCGGGATGAATCGCCCCGGATTCGACCCGCACCACTCGTCGATGTGCCAGTCGTTGTAGGCCTGCACCAACGCCAACGAGAACTCGTCGTCGTCCGTGGCGAACAGCCGGGCGGCGAATCCCGGGAACGACGGGAAGTTCATGGTCGCCAGCACGCCGCCGGCATTCATGTCCTTGACCCGCTCGTCGGGGTCGTAGCAGCCCTTGCGGATCTCGTCGAGGCCCTGGGGCTCCAGCCCGTACTCCTCCTTGGGCCGGCCGGCGACCGCGTTCAACGCCACATTCGGGATCACGGTGTCGCGGAACTGCCACGTATCGGACCCGTCGGGGTTGTGCACCAGACGCGGCGCCTCATCCCGGTACTTGGCCGGTAGATGGTTCTTGAACATGTTCGGCGGTTCGATGATGTGGTCATCGACGCTGATCAAGATCATGTCGTCTTTGTGCACTGCCTCGCTCCGTTCCATGGGCCGTCACATTGGTTCTCTATGCGAGAAAACTAGCTTCTCGTCTGATGAGAATCAATCTCTGATGCCGTTGACGAGGAGATTTAGCCAGGTCGCGGCACAATCTGACGCGTTCTTGTTGACCATCGGCGCAAAAGATGGAAACCTCTTAGTCGGAAATGAGAACCTGATTCTCGCAACCGAGAAGTCACCGATGGGTCATCGAGAGGAGAACCGCCCCGTGCGCTTGGCCCCCTTGCCCGCCGAGGAGTGGGACGACGATGTGCGAAAGGCGCTTTCGGTCATGCTCCCCGAGGAGCGGCTGAACCCCGAGGGAGCAGGCACCGCGCTGTCGACGCTGGCCCGCCACCCTTCGCTGACCAAGGCCTTCCTGCGGTTCAGCAATCACCTGCTGTTCCGCTCCACCTTGGACCCCCAGATGCGCGAGCTCGCCATTCTGCGGATCGCCCACCGCCGCAAGTGCGAGTACGAGTGGACCCACCACGCCTTCATCGGCAAGGCCGAGGGGCTCACCGATGAGCGGATCGCGAGCAGCACCAGCGGAGACGCGTCCACCGATCTCGATCAACTCATCCTCAACGCCGTCGACGAACTCGACGGCGACTCGGAGATCTCGGACGGTACCTGGGCTGCGCTGAGCGAACACCTCACCGAGCGTCAGCGGATGGACCTGGTTTTCACGATCGGCGGCTATGGCCTGATGGCCATGGCTTACAACACCTTTGGAATTGCGCCGGAATCCGGCCACTGAATTCAGAAGAGAGTAGGTACACAATGGCGCATTTCCCGAAGCCGGCTGTCGGCAGCTGGACCGAGAACTGGCCCGAACTGGGCACCGCCCCGGTCGATTACACCGATTCGATCGATCCCGAGCACTGGAAGCTGGAGCAGCAGGCCATCTTCCGCAAGACCTGGCTGCACGTCGGTCGGGTCGAGCGGCTGCCCAAGGCCGGTAGCTACTTCACCCGCGAGATGCCGTCGGCAGGGGCCGGCACCTCGATCATCATCAACAAGGACAAGGAAGGCGTGGTCCGCGCCTTCTACAACATCTGCCGGCACCGCGGTAACAAGTTGGTCTGGAACGACTACCCGGGCGAGGAAGTCTCGGGCAGCTGCCGCCAGTTCACCTGCAAGTACCACGCCTGGCGCTACGCCCAGAACGGCGACCTGACCTTCATCCAGCAGGAAGACGAGTTCTTCGATGTGGACAAGGCCGATTACCCGCTCAAGCCGGTCCGCTGCGAGGTGTGGGAAGGCTTCATCTTCGTCAACTTCGACGACGACGCCAAGCCGCTGAAGGAGTCCATGGGTGACTTCGGCAAGGGCCTGGAGGGCTACCCGTTCCACGAGATGACCGAGGTCTACAGCTACAAGGCCGAGATCAAGGCCAACTGGAAGCTGTTCATCGACGCGTTCATCGAGTTCTACCACGCGCCGATCCTGCACATGAAGCAGGCGACACCGGAAGAGGCCGCCAAACTGGCCAAGGTCGGCTTCGAGGCGCTGCACTACGACATCAAGGGCGACCACTCGATGATCTCGTCCTGGGGTGGGATGTCCCCACCCAAGGACCTCAACATGGTCAAGCCGATCGAGCGGGTCCTGCATTCGGGTCTGTTCGGTCCGTGGGACCGTCCCGACATCAAGGGCATCCTGCCCGACGAGTTGCCGCCGGCCGTCAACCCGGCGCGCCAGCCCACCTGGGGACAGGACAGCTTCGAGTTCTTCCCGAACTGGACGTTGCTGCTGTGGGTTCCGGGCTGGTACCTGACCTACAACTACTGGCCGACGGGTGTGGACAGCCACATCTTCGAGGCCAACCTGTACTTCGTGCCGCCGAAGAACACCCGTCAGCGCCTGTCGCAGGAACTGGCCGCGGTGACCTTCAAGGAATACGCACTGCAGGACGCCAACACCCTGGAGGCCACCCAGACCCAGATCGGCACCCGGGCGGTCACCGAGTTCCCGCTGTGCGACCAGGAAGTGCTGTTGCGTCACCTGCACCACACCGCGCACAAGTACGTTGATGCATACAAGGCTGAGCAGGCCGAGAAGGCCGCCAATACCAACGGGAGTGTCGCGCATGTCTGAGACGAAAGAAGCCCTGCTTCCTGCCGAGTTCGCCGACCTGGAACGGTTTTCCGACTGGATCCTGGCCACCGAACCCGAGCGGTACGCCAAGCGGTTGGCGTCGACCATGGAGGAGATGCAGGACCTCTATGACGTCGGCCTGGCCCGACTCGAGGACGTCATGGTGTACCTCGATGCGCGATTCCCGTTGCACGACATGCCCGATGACGCGAAACGGCTGATGCACCTGATGCAGTCCGTGGTGATGGTGAGCTTCCCGGTGGAGGCCTGGAAGCAGCCCCGCGTGCTGGACAGTGGCGCAGCCTGGGTCGAGATCACCCGGGAGCCGGTGGTTTAACCGATGCTGACCCTCAAAGCCGCGGGTCTGGTCGACGTCGATGCCGGGACGATCATTCGTCCCGGCATTGTCCGTGTCGACGGAGACCGCATCGTAGGTGTGGGTGGGGATGCCGAAGCCTTTGTCGGCACCGCCGACGAAGGCGAAGTCATCGATCTCGGTGACTCGATCCTGCTGCCCGGCCTGATGGACATGGAAGTCAACCTGCTGATGGGCGGGCGCGGGGAGAACCCCGGCCTGTCCCAGGTGCAGGACGATCCCCCGACGCGCGTGCTGCGTGCCGTCGGCAATGCCCGCCGAACCCTGCGCGCCGGGTTCACCACGGTGCGCAACCTCGGGTTGTTCGTCAAGACCGGCGGCTATCTGCTGGATGTGGCCCTGGGCAAGGCAATCGACGCAGGCTGGGTCGACGGTCCGCGGATCATCCCGGCCGGGCACGCGATCACACCGACCGGTGGGCACCTCGACCCGACCATGTTCGCCGCGTTCATGCCGGGCGCACTGGAACTGACGGTCGAGGAGGGCATCGCCAACGGGGTCGACGAGATCCGCAAAGCGGTGCGTTATCAGATCAAGCACGGCGCCCAGCTGATCAAAGTGTGTGTGTCCGGCGGCGTCATGTCACTGACCGGAGAGGCCGGCGCACAGCACTATTCCGACGAAGAACTGCGGGCCATCGTCGACGAGGCGCATCGCCGTGGGCTGCGGGTCGCTGCCCACACCCACGGCGCCGAAGCGGTCAAGCATGCCGTGGACTGCGGCATCGACTGCATCGAACACGGCTTCCTGATGGATGACGAGGCGATCCAGAAGCTGGTCGACAACGACCGGTTCCTGGTCACCACCCGCCGGCTTGCCCAGGCCATGGACGTGTCCAAGGCGCCGAAGGTGCTGCAGGACAAGGCCGCCGAAATGTTCCCGAAGGCCGAGACCTCGATCAAGGCGGCGTACGAGGCCGGGGTGAAGATCGCGGTCGGCACCGATGCGCCCGCCATCCCGCACGGCAAGAACGCCGACGAGCTCGTCACCCTGGTGGAGTGGGGCATGCCCCCGGCCGCTGTGTTGCGCGCCGCGACCGTGGTGGCCGCCGATCTGATCAACGTCACCGACCGGGGCCGGCTCGCCGAAGGTCTGCTGGCCGACATCATCGCGGTGCCGGGCAACCCGCTTGAGGACATCACCGTTACACAACATGTGGATTTTGTAATGAAAGGCGGTAAGGTCTTCCGCAATGAGCACATCAACTGATTCCCCGACGCGGACCGAGGATCTGATCGAGATCCAACAGGTGCTCGCCAAATATGCGGTGACCATCACCCAGGGCGACATCGACGGTCTTGTCAGTGTTTTCACCCCCGACGGTACCTACAGCGCATTCGGCGAGACCTACACGCTCAATCGCTTCCCCGTCCTCGTGGACGCCGCCCCCAAGGGCCTGTTCATGACCGGCACCGCGCTGATCGACCTGGTCGAGGGCGCGGATACGGCAACCGGCACGCAGCCGCTGTGCTTCATCGAGCACTCCAAGCACGACATGCGCATCGGCTACTACCGCGACACCTATGTGCGGACCGCCGAGGGCTGGCGGCTGAAGACACGGGCGATGACCTTCATCCGACGCAGCGGTGATCACGACCATGGCCGGCCGCACGCGATCGGTAGGCCGGAAGCGGGATGAGCGAGCTGTTCGAACCCTCGGCTTTCCGTACCGCACTGCAGGATTGGCTCACCGAGAACGACCTGACACCGCCTGATGACCATTCCCTGGAAGGTCACATGCGTCAGTTCGCCCGCGCGCAGAAGGCTCTGTACGACGGTGGCTGGAGCCGCTACGGCTGGCCCGAGCATGCCGGCGGGCTGGGCGGTCCGGCAATGCTGCGCGCCATCGTCGGCGAGGAGGTCGTAGGCCGCAGGCTGGCCGAGCCCGGCCCCTATTCGATGCTGGAAGTGCTGGCGCCGACGATGATCGACTACGCGTCGCCGGAGTTGGCCGCCGAGATGGTGCCGAAGCTGCTGAGCGGCGAGGAACAGTGGTGCCAGGGATTCTCCGAACCGGGCTCCGGCAGTGACCTGGCCTCGCTGACGACGCGTGCGGTCCAGCGCGAGGACGGCAAGTGGGTCGTCAACGGGCAGAAGGTCTGGACCAGCTTCGCGCAGTACTCACACCGATGCATCCTGCTGACCCGCACCGGCGATGCGGACACTCCCAACCACCAGGCGATCACGGCCTTCTTCGTCGATACCGATGCCCCCGGCATCACCATCCGGCCCTTGCACACCATGCACGATGTCGACGAGTTCTGCGAGGTGTACTTCGACGACGTGGTCGTCGACGACTCACGGATGCTCGGCAAGCCCGGTGACGGCTGGCAGCTGGCGATGGATCTGCTGCCCTACGAGCGTTCGACCTGCTTCTGGCAGCGCATCGCCTACCTGTACTCACGGTTCGACGCCTTGGTCGAAGCGGTGAAACGCCAAGGCCAGGTGGTGGATTCAGACCTCGGCGAGGTCTATCTGGCCCTGCACACGCTGCGGTGCCGGTCGGCGGCGACCCAGCACCGGCTGGCTGACGGCCAGAAGCTGGGGCCGGACACCTCGATCGACAAGGTGCTACTCGCCGGGGCCGAGCAGTTGCTCTACGACACCGCACGCAACCTGCTCCCCGGCGTCATCGAACTCGAAGACTCCGAATGGCGCACCGAGTACCTGTATTCGCGAGCCTCGACGATCTACGGCGGCACCGCCGAAGTGCAGCGCAACATCATCGCGCGCCGACTGCTCGACCTCGGGAAGGAGTGAGACGTGACTGATATGGATTCCGAATCACTCGGCCTGCTCGAAGACACCCTTCGTAAGACCATGCTGTCGGCATCGGGTGCCGAGTTGGACGCCGCGCTGGCCGAACTGGGCTGGGCCGAGATGCTGTCCGACATGCCGGACGTCGCCCTGCCGCTGGTGTTCCGGCTGCTGGGCGAAACCGGTTCGCACGCCTCGGTTCTCAACGATGTTCTACTCGAGACCATCGGTGGTCTGCCCGGCGGTACCCCGCCGATGCCCTATGCCGGTGGTACCTGGGTGGTGTGGGAGCGCGAGAGCAGCCAGGACAATCCGACCCTCGGTGGGCTACCCCTGCGGGAGGTACCCGACGGCCAACTGCTCCGGGTATCGGAGGCCCGCCGCGCCCTGGGCTGGTGGCTGGTGGGCTCGGCCCGCGCGATGCTGGCGCTGGCCCGGCAGCACGCACTGGACCGGGTCCAGTTCGGCAAGCCGATCTCGTCCTTCCAGGCCGTGCGGCACAAGTTGGCCGAGACCCTGGTCGCCATCGAGGGCGCCGAGGCGACGCTGAGCCTGTCCGGCTCGGACAACGTCGATCTGAACTCGCTGCTGGCCAAGGCCGCTGCGGGCAAGGCCGCGCTGACCGCGGCAAAGCACTGCCAGCAGGTGCTCGGCGGTATCGGCTTCACCGAGGAGCACGAGCTGCACAACCATGTGAAGCGGGTCCTGGTGCTGGACGGATTGCTGGGCAGCTCACGGGAACTCACCCGTAAGGCCGGCGCCGGGCTGCGCGCCCGCGGCACCGTCCCCCGTCTGGCCCAGTTGTAGCGTTTCCCTGCCGAGCGCTAGGGGCAATGCCGCGCAGTTAAGGTCCGCGCCCTGTTGTCAACCGTCGAGGATTTCGATGGTGATGGCGGTTGTGTAGTTGGTGCGGTCGATGGCGCCTTTAGCCCGGTGCTTGGAAATGGCGCGTTTGACCACTCGGGGACTCGAGCGTGATCGCCGCGCTGGTAGCGGCTGGTTGAGGGCGGCGGCTCCGATGCAGCCGATCAGGTCGATGGTGGCGTCGGCGATCGTTGCGGCGGCGTGAATGACTTGGTCGCGGGCGGTGTTCAGGGCGACGGTGAGGCTCAGCCGGTCGGGGCCGATGTCGGGACGGGCCAGTGCGGTATCGGCCAGGGCGGTGCGCAGGGCCTGGTAGGTGATCAGCAGTGCGTAGACCTCTTGGGTGATGCCGGCGGGGTACCCGCGCGCAGCACTCGTCCGCCCAGAATGGTCGATTTCAATTCCAGGTAGCTGGTTTCAATCTCCCACCGTTGATGGTAGAGCTCGACCAGTTCGTCTGCGGGATATTGCTTTTCGTCTAGCAGGGTGGTGACCAGGCGGTAGTGACCGTAGCGGGTCGCCCCGCCGTCGAGCCGCACGCTGATGCGGGCGTCGATCACCCGCACGGTCACCGCGCCCATCCGTGCCAGCCACGTCCGGTCCGCCAGCGTCTTGATCGGGGCAGCACACGGGCGTCTTTGCAGCGGATCAGCAACTCGGCATGGGTCGAGGCGATCTTTCCACGAGAGCTGTGACGGCGAAGTTGCGGTCAGCCAACAGCAGCATGTCTGGTTTCAGGCACCGCAGCAGCGTTGGTGCATAGGTGGTTTCGCCTACTCCGTAGGCGCCGAACACGGCATCGACGACGGTGCGGGTGCCACACGCCACGACCGTCAGCATGCGCAGCATCGGATACCGGACTCGGCGTCGGGCGGCCGGTTTGGCGGCCGAACGCTGCGGCGTTGGCTGCACTGTTGGGCACGAACATCGAGGTGCCGTCGATCGCGCAGACCAACAGCCCATGCCAGCGCGTCGCGCCGACAGCCGGGCCGCGTACCAGGGTGAACAATTCGCGCAGCGGGGCAACTCCGACACGTCGCAATGCTTGTGACAGTGCCGAAGAACCCGGTGCGGCCACGGTGACCGGATCCAGGCGGCGACCAGCCGCGCCCAGACCTGCTGGTATCCGATCTCGGCGAACAACGCCCCGGCCAGCAGCAGGTAGACCACGACCCGCGAGGGCAGCACCCGAACACGGCGCTGTACGCGGCCGGTGTTCTCCAAGGCGGCATCTACAAGATCGGCGGACACGATCCGGGTCAACTCGCCCAGATGGCCCGGCGCGAACCGGCCCTGACGACCCGGTGGCCCAGGACAGATGACAGACTGAACAGACAGCGGAACTCCCTGGTGAGATGGTGTCTTTGGACGGACAATCCATCGATACCGGGAGTTCCGCTGTCCTACCGGCATCCCACACGGCGTGTCACAATTGCCACACCAGTCACACGCTTAACTGCGCGGCATTGCCTCTAACTGTCGACCAACTCGATCAGGTCGCGGCCGTAGTGACGGGGTGCGCGCTGGGAATCGCCGCGACGGGGACCGTGGTGCTCGACGCCGGAATCACTCAGGGCCGGCGCGCCCTCACGCTCGTGCCGGATCATCACATCTGTGTCGTGTTCGCCGATCAAATCGTGGACACGGTTCCGCAGGCATTCGCTCTACTCGACCAGACCAGTCCCCTGACATTCATCTCGGGTCCGAGCGCGACCAGCGACATCGAGCTCAACCGGATAGAAGGCGTGCACGGCCCGCGCCGATTGAATGTACTGCTCGTTGAAGGCTGTGATCCCACCGCCGGACATCAGCAGTTTGAAGGTCGACCATTCGCTCCTCATCGCTGAGGACGCCCGGTGCGGTCTGCTCCACCCCCACGCTCAATTGCTCATTCCCGCCAAACTCAGGAGGATTGCGACATGAATGAATTCACGCCGAACTCGGCCGTCAGCGCCGTTGCGGCGCCTCTGGAGATGACCGCGGTCCCCGACACCGAATCTGCCGGTGGTCAGCCGCACACCGGTACCGCCGTCCTGGGTATGTTCGCCGGTCTGGAAGTCGGCGTCTGGGAGATGACCGAAGGCGTCATGCACGACACGGAGGTCGACGAACTGTTCGTCGTCATATCCGGTTCGGCGCGTGTCGATTTCGCCGACGGCACTTCGTCTTTGGAGCTGACCGCCGGCGACGTGGTGCGACTGGCGGCGGGTACGCAAACGGTGTGGACAGTGCGGACCCCGTTGCGCAAGGTCTACCTCACCGCACACTAGCTCCCCCGCACGTCGCGAGTCGTCGTCGCACGCGCCAGGATGAGCGCGGGAACCGCAGCGACAACGAAGAGTGATCCCGCCATTGCCACGTAGAGGTACACACCTGTCACCGTGCTGACCGGGGCGCCGCCGGCGAAGACGCCCGGTATCTGCGTCCCCTTCAGCACCTCGGCCCCGACCACATTGACGATCACCGATCCGAGGGCCAGCACCACCGAGACCAGGCCGGCGATCGCGCCCTGGCGCTCAGGCGCCTCGAGGCTGATGGCCAGGTTGTATCCGGAGGCCCCGATCGCGCCGGCGGCCATCCCGAGCAAGGCGCCGCACGCGACGGCCACCGGCAGCACGGATACACCGGCCGACATCGCGAAAGTGCCGACCGCCCCGACGGCGATGGCGACGAGGAGGGGCAGCGCCGGGCCGACCCGCCCGGCGATCCACCCGGCGCACACCCCGCCGATGACGATGCCGAGATTAGGCGCGGCGAGGAGCACTGCCACCGCCTCACCATTGCCCAACCCGTATCCGAGCCCCAGCTCCGGTGGTACCTGGGCGATGATGCCGGTCAGTTGCAGCACGCTCCGGAACGCTCCTGCGGCCAGGACCAGGGCCAGCAGAGTCAACAGGATCGGGCGCGTCAAGGCCCGGATGTCGATGACGGGTTGGTCGACGCGTAGCGCCAGCAACACCCAGCCGGCCAACGCCACACCGCCGGCCGCCAGCAGCAGGATCATTGTCCCGGACAACCATCCGAGGTCTCTGCCGAGGCTGATGTAGGCGAGCACCGCACCAAGGCCGCCGCCGAGCAGAAGCGCTCCGCCAATGTCGACCCGGCCGGTACTGCGAATCGGCGACTCCGGGATGAAGATCTGTACGCACGACGCGGCTCCGACGGCGAGCAGCGCCGCCGCCACGAAAACACCTCGGTAGCCGAACATGTCGATGACCGGCTTCGTCAGGAACGGCTCGATGATTCCGACGAGCGACGAGCCGGACGTCACGACACCGACGATGGCCATCGCCAGCCGCGGGGAGCAGATCTGGCGCGCGAGGGCCACCGTGAGGAAGACCGCCGCGAACGCCGCGCCCTGCAGGAAACGGCCCACCAGGAAGATCCACAAGGTCGGGGCAACGAGACAGACCACGGCTCCCACGCCTGCGAGCAGCAGTGTGCCGGTGAGGATGCGGCGCTTGCCGAAGATGTCGGAGCTTTTCGCCAGCAGCGGCGACCAGATGGCGCCGGCCAGCATCGCACTTGCATTCAGCCAGCCGGCCTGGTCGGTGTCGAAGTGGTCCAGCAGCAGGGGGAGGACCATCAGGGGTGAACCGACGACCACGTCGGCCAGGACATTGGCAAGCGTGAGAACGGCCGCCCACAGGATGAGCCGCTTGCGCCCCAGCTGCTGCAGGGGGCCGGGGGTGGGCGTGTCCAGAGTCTTTGTCACGATGCATCTCCTGGTGCCGTGCGGTGCGCTTCGGGAAGTCCCGAGACGGGCGGCAGATCGTGCTGAGTCAGCGCCAGATCGACGGCGGCGGCCCGGAGCTCGGACTGCAGCAGGTGCAGGAGGCCGAGCCGATGTAGCCACGGCACTGCACACAGTTTGACGTTGCGGCGCAACAGTTGTCCGATGGTGCGGGACAGCACGGTAGAGCTCATGCGCAATGCCAGGTTCTGGTTCTTCTCCACGTAACCGCGCAGTCGGTGCTCGTACGCCGCGAAGGCCTGTTCCGGCTGTCGATGCCTTGCCAACTCACCGGCCAGCACGTACGCACCGGCGATCGCGATGCTGGTGCCCTGCCCCGATAGGAACGCCGGCGCGTAGCCGGCGTCGCCGACGAGTGCCACACGACCGGCGCTCCAGCAATCCATGCGGACCTGGCTGACGGAATCGAAGTAGACGTCATCGGCGTCCGGCAGGGTCTCGATGATGTCGTGGGTGCGCCAGTTGTCCTCGGCGAACGCCTCGCGCAGGGCGGCAAGGATCTGGTCGGCGTCGCGCAGGTTCACGGTGCCCGGCGCCCGGTGGACGAAGGTGAGGAACGCGCGGGCGGCGCCACCGTCGGCCGGGCGCTCGACCACGGCCGTGCGCCCTGCATGCGAATAGAGGAACCCAGTTCCCGGGGCGAACATGTCGGTCGGCACATCCCAGACCGCGGCGTACGGGCCCAAGTGGCGGATGAAACTTTGTTCGGCGCCGAATGTCAGCCTGCGCACGGCGGAGTGGATGCCGTCGGCGCCGATCACGACGTCGAAGGTCCGGGGTGCACCGCGGTCGAAGGCGACGTCGACACACCGGCCCGCCTGGGTCACCGCCGCGATCGAGTCACCGAAGACGTAGGAGACCTGATCCGCCGTTGCCCGGTAAAGGATTTCGCTAAGCGCGCCCTTGGTAAGCTCCACGTCTGCGCTGCCGGCGCTGCTCAGCAGATTGCCGTAGTCCAGTGTGCACAGCCGGCGTCCGCCGGGTGTCAGCAGCACCACCGGTACGTGTCGGTAACGCTGCGCCGAGATCTGCTCGTAAAGGCCCATTCGGCGGACGACATCGATTGCGGTGCCGCGGATGTCGACCGGGTAGCCGCCGGTGCGCAGGCGGTCGGCGCGTTCGACGACGGTGACGTCCCAGCCGGCCTCTGCCAGCCAAAAGGCCAGTACGGGGCCGGCGATGCTTGCACCGGAGATCAGGGCGGTGGGAATGGTGATCAGATCCTCCGATCGTGGAGCACGATGACGTCGCCGCCGTGTGACTCAGCGCTGGGCCGCCCCGGACGCGGGAGACACATCCGATTAGCAACATGCGCGTTGCTTAAGCCGACGGTAACCGCGCGCGATAAGCTACGCAAGTGTCCTCTACGAATTCGGAAGTGCAGCGGCGGCGCGGCGCCGCGCTGGAGTCCGCGATCCTGGACGCAGGTTGGGAGCAACTCATCGAGGCCGGCTATGAGCGATTCACCATCGACGCGGTGGCCTCGAGGTCGGGGTCGGCGCGTTCGGTGCTGTACCGGCGCTGGCCATCCCGGTTGGACCTACTCAAGGCGGTGATCCGCCACCGCGGCGAGGTCGACATGATCCCTACGCCCGACACCGGGACCCTGCGCGGCGACGTGTTGGCGATCCTGACCGCCTTCAACGACCGGCGATCCCGGACCATCGGCCTGCTCGCCGCGCGACTCGGCGCCTACTTCGACGAGGCCGGCGGCTCACCGCACGAGCTTCGCTCCTTGTTCGTTCCGCAGGGGCCGAGTTCCATGGAGAAGATCGTCGAGCGTGCCGTCCTCCGCGGCGAACTCGCGGCCATGCCACCGGCCCGCGTCGTCTCGCTGCCGGCGGACCTCCTGCGACACGAACTGCTCATGACCATGACGGCGGTGTCACCGCAGACCATCCTCGAGATCGTTGATGACATATTTCTGCCGCTGGCAACGCATTTCGGAACCAACATCACCCGAGGCGAACCATCCGCGCCGCCCAGATCCGAGCCGTGAACCGCTACTTGGCCGTAGCGCAGGTGCCGCCCTCCGCCCTCCAGACCGCGGCACCTTTTATGCGGTGACCCGCATCTGGGCGCCCGGGTGCGAACTGACCGTGACGACCACCGTGCCGCTGCCCGTCTGGAACGTGGCGTTGGCGTAGCCGATGAAGCCGTAATGCCCATCGATCGTGGAGACCGCGGTGATGTCGCCGCCTCCGGAGGCTCCGGTGTCGAGGTTGGTCCACGTGGCAGCCACGGTGAGGGAGCAGGATCCGTCGTAGACGCCTGCGTCGTAGTGGATCGCCACCCGGACGCCGCCCTCCACCCGGTCGTAGGTCTGCACCGGCGCGACCTGGGCCTCGGCGCTGACGCTGCCGCCGCACGTCGGCGACGCCACCACTGGAACCGGTGGGAGCTGCGCGAAGGTTTCGGCGTGCGCCGTCGGCACCCACAACCACGGCGCGGTCAGCACGACCGCGCGCGCGAGCGCGGTGACATTACGGAACCCACTCATGTACCTGTTATCGGCGCGGACGAGGGCGCCGTTAGCGCAGCGCCGGGGAGGAGAGGTCCACCCGCAGCGCCCAGTGATCGTCGATGATGTGGCGCAGCGCGGCATCCATCGGACGCGCGGTGGCCAGGTCCCGGCCGAACCGGTTGTCCACGACGACCACCGCGCCCTCATGCAGTTCGGCCCTCTCGACCTGGTCGACGAACGGATCGAACAGCGACGGCGGCGTGGCCAGGTAGTACAGCGACCGGCGCGGGTTGTTCAACTCGGCGGCATAGATCAACCCCTGCTGGGTGATGACGAACAGCTCCGTGGCGAACCGGGCGCCGCCCACCTCGGCGTGACCCCAGGCCAACGCTGCGCGCCTGCTCTGCTCCAGCGGATCCCGAACGGCGTCGGTCAGCCTGAACATTCTCTCGACCGGTCCCCCGCCCCGTGGCGGATACGCATCCATCGCGGGTCGGAAGTACCGGTGAAAGACCTCACCGAAGAAGTCGTACAGTTGCGCGACCATCGCAACCCCCTACGTTCGACGACACCTCAAGTGTGCGCGCCGAACCGCCGGCTGACCAGAGGTCCGTCGACTATCTCGGGGGTGTGAGTGTTTGGTCCAGCCAGGTACGCAGGGTGGCCACCGGCGCGGCGCCCGCCCGACGGGCAAGTACCGTCCCGCCGGCGATGACGAGCAGGGTGGGCACCGCCTGGACGGAGAACCGCGCCGCGGTCTGCCGCGCGGAATCCACGTCGACCTTCACCAGTTTCAGCTGGCCCGCGCGCTCGGCGGCGAGCTGTTCGAGTGCGGGGCTGACCATCCGGCAGGGCCCGCACCACGTCGCCCACAGATCCACCAGCACAGGCACTTTGGAGCGCTCCGCGACCTCGGCGAAGTCGTCGTCACCGGCGACGGCGATCCACGGCAGCGGGTTCTTGCATTTGGGGCAGCGGGGGGTGCCGTTCGCGGCGGCGGGCAACCGGTTGACCGTCCCACAATGCCGGCACTTCACGTTGGTGGTTGTCATCGCGCTCCACAGTCCTCAACGGCGGATTGAGTCTCCGCCACTCACCTTAGGCGCCTCCACGGACCCCTGTCCCGATCGCGATGCGGTTCGGCGATCAGGATTCGTTGAGGTAGGTGAGCACCGCCAGGACACGACGGTCGCCGTCATCGGAGAGCGGCAGTTTCGCGAAGATGCCGCCGACGTGTTTGCGCACCGCCGCCTCCGACACGACGAGCCGCTGTGCGATCTGGGTGTTGGTCAAGCCCTGGGCCATGAGTCCCAGGACCTCTTCCTCGCGAGGCGTCAGTGCCGCCAGGACGCCTCTTCTGCGCGATGCTCCGACGAGCGCGACGACGATCTCGGGGTCGATGATCGTGGCGCCGGCGGCGATGTCGCGGACCGCGTCGAGGAAGTGGCGGACCTGCGCGACGCGGTCTTTGAGCAGGTAGCCTAGGCCGCCGCGGCCGCTGTCCGTGTTGCGATCCAGCAGTTGGTCCAGCGAGCCGACGGTGGTGTACTGCGACAGGATCACCACGGGCAGGCCGGGCTTCGTGTGCCGCAGTTCGATCGCGACCCGGACGCCTTCGTCGGTGTGGGTCGGCGGCATCCGGACATCGGTGATGACGACGTCGGGGTCGTGCGCCCGGGCGGCGTTGCGTAGCGCCTCGGCCGACTCGACCGCCGCGCACACGTGGTGGCCGTCCGATTCCAGCACGGTGACGATCCCGGCGCGCAGCAACGGGGCGTCCTCGGCGAGGACGATGCGCAGGTGGTCGCCGCCGCGACTCGTCATATCGGGCATCGCATGGTCACCTCGGTGGGTCCGCCGGTGGGGCTGGAGATCGTCAGGGTGCCGTTGACGGCCTCGACCCGGGCGACCAGTGTGGCAAGTCCCCGGTGCGGTTGCAGCGCGGCACCGCCGCGGCCGTCATCGCGAATCATGAACAACCACATGCCATCCTGTCGGTCCGCTGCGATCGTGACGGCAGACGCCGACGCATGCTTGACGATATTGGTCAACGCCTCATTGAGCACGAGATAGGCGGCCTGCTCGATTGCCGGTGGCAGCCGCCGCGGGATCTCGGTGGCTCCGAAGTCGGCGCGTACCGGCAACGGGTAGGGACCGATCAGGTCGGTGACTGCCGCGATCAGACCGTGCTCGGTCAGTGCCCTGGGCATGATGCCGAGCAGCACCGACCGCAGTTCGGCGGCGATGTCGTCGACCTGGCGGTGCGCGTCGGCGGCAAGGCGGCCCGCGTCGTTGTGGCCGTGGAGGTTCTCGGCGAGCCCCAGCGTCAGGGCCAGTGCCACCAGGCGGTGCTGCACACGGTCGTGCAGGTCGCTCTCGATGCGCCTCCGCTCCTGCTCGACGGCGGTCAGCAGCGCGGTGCGGGATTGTTCGAGCCGGGCGACTTCGCGGTGCAGCGCCTGCGGATCGGCCAGCGCAATCGCGGCGAGCTGCCCCAGCGCCGCGGCGTAGGCGCCGACGAGGTAGGCGGTGAGTACCAGGACGACAAGGCCCAGCAGCGCGGCAACCCAGGCTTCACCGGAGGTGTCGATCAACCACAGTGCGACGTTGATCGGCTCGCCCGGCCCGACCAGCCAGGGCGCGGCCACCATGACGGTGGTCAGGATCGCCAGGAAGCCCACCAGCACCACACCCCACGGGCCGGTGACCAACGCCGTGAACAGCATGTAGCCGACCTGACGCAGAGTCGGCATCCGCTGCTCGGCACGGGCCGTCGACAGGTCTCGCCGGATGCCCTCCGCGGTGGAGTCGTCGATGAGCGACAGCCGCGCGCACTCGATCTCCAACAGCGGCGACCACACCGCGTTACGCAGCGAACGCGACACTCCCAGAAGGAGTATCAGAGGTGCGCCGATAAGCAGGACAGCGCTCAGGACGCCACCGAACATCGTCCACACCAGCGCCCGCCAGGGCCACGAGGACAGCAGATACCGCGGCCCCGACGCCACCGCGGCGCCCAACGAGGGGGCCGGCGCCTGGACCATCATGCGAGTCTAGGTCTACCGGGGTGGCGGCTGACCACGATGACCGCCACGAACGGCAGCAGGCCGACGCACAACAGGAACGTGGTGGCATTGATGCCGACCGTGTCGCCGAAGACATGCAGCATGCCGACCGAGGCGACGAGATTGCTACCTGCGTGCAGCATCGCCCCGGGCCAGACCGAGGCGGTGGCCGACCACAGCCAGCCGATGAGAAACTCCAGCAGAATGCTCAACGGCAACCACCACAGCATGCTCCAGATCGCCTCTGCCACATCGGTTTGACCACCGAAGTAGCCGACCCAGGGCAGCGGCCAGTGCCACACGCCCCAGACGACGCCGGTCAGGAAGGTGGTGACGAGTGGGCGCCCGGGGACCAGCCGGTCACGCAGATAGGCGGTCCAGCCGTACTCCTCGCCCCAAAAGATCGGTGCGGTGACGACGCAGATGAAGGGTCCGGCCGCCAAGTACACCCAGGCGGCCTGGCTCATGTCCAATTCGGTCGGCGACCACCAACCGGCGAGGATGGCGACCGCCACAGCGAGAAGCAGAACCCCCCAGGGAATGGTCGTTGCCGCAAGGCAGTACGGCCAGGACGATCGCCAGTTCAAGCGGAGACCGGAGTCGGCGAAACCCTGTCTGGTGACCCAACGCCTGACCACGCAGGCGGCGATCGCGGGCACGAACGCCGCGGTGGCCAGCTGGGTCAGCGGGTCATCGAGCGAGCCGCCGTGCGAGTGCACCGCCGCCCACGGAATCCAGGCCCCCAGGAACGCGATGGTCAGAAACCACCGGACTCCCCGACGGCGTTGCTCAGGTGTTTCGCGCACAGCATTGGCGATGGGATCAGGGAAGGCAGTTCGCGGTGGATTACCCATACAGCGAGTTCACCGCGCCGCAGTCGCGAAGTCGTTCCACTGGGCGACCGGTCTGTGGTAGCGCGCACGCTACCGCAGACGCCGGGCCAGGCCTCCCGGCATCCCCACGTGACTAAAGATGCGCATCTGGTGGCGGCTGGAGGGGGTGAATTGAAGGCAGGGGAATCCCCTGATTGCTCCGGGTTGCATCCGCCAGTTACTTTCTAGTGGCTGGAAGGCGTCACTGTGTCGCCGCCGAGGGGGGACCTAGTGTTTACAGCAGTACGACCGTGTCTGAGCGCGGGTATCGCACTGGTGGGGGCCAGCGTCATCGCCGTCACACCCCTCAGCCCCCCGCCCGCGGCGTCGGTGGTGGCGAGCCCAGTGGTGCAACTCGCCGCGATCCCGAGCCCGCTACAGCTCTACCCGCAGGTTCTTGAGACAACGCTGGCGAACGTTGACGCCCAGTTCGAGTACTACTTCGGCGAACCCTTCCCGATCATCGGTGCAACCCTCGAGAACTATGCGCAGGCGTTCGAGGACGCCGTCACCGCATTGCAGTCCGGCAGGTCCGACGAACTCTTCGTCTCCGTGACCCGTATCGTCCTGCAACCGTTGAGGAGCATCGTGCTGAGCACCGGGGGACTTCTCAGCGCGTATTATCTGCCGTCGCACCTCCTCAAAAACCTGTTCGGCGCCGCGATCGGCCCACTGTTGAACGGCATCGCCGCAACAGGTCTTGCGATCGCTGACGTTTTCGAGGCGATCACCACATTCGACGTCGTCGGACTCGTCAATGCCGTCATCAACATCCCGGCCCGCATCATCGACGGTGTGCTCAACGGTGTGCCGGGGACTTCGTTCGGCTCCTTCGACAACCTTCCCGGGCTGCTGACTCCGAGGTTCACTCGTCCTTATAGTTCAAGCCTCATCACCCTATTGATCCGCCTGGACCAGGAAATGGGCCGGGCGATCACGCCGATTCCGCCGTTTCCGCCGTCGGCTATCAACACGTGGTCCGGTCCCGAGGTGCAAACCATGATGCTCACCGCCGAGCCGGAAACCGAACCTGTTGCGGTGCAAGAGCAGTTGCCAACAGCGGACGAAGCCGTGCTGGACGGGAGGGGCCCGGTGACGGAAGAACTCGACCTGCCGACGTTCGACGTGCCCGACGACGTGCCCGGCGACCTACCCGGCGACCTGCCCGGCGACGACGTGCCCGGGGACGGCGTGCCCGAAGAAGTAGCGCTCGGGGAAGACCTCTCCGAGGAAGCCGACGACCTCGTCAAGGAAGAACCCGCACTCGCGCCGGAACAGGCTCTCACCGATACGGAACTCACAGACGACGAGCCGTCGTCACCCGCTCCGACCGATGAGGCGAAGGACCCCGGCAGCGAGACCAACGGCTAGTCGACAGGCGGAAAGTCCTCGGCGATGGCCGAAGCCGATTCGTCGATGATCGCGCGCATCGCCCGCTCGGCCTGCGCATGCTCGCCCATCCTGATCGCCCGCGCGACCTCGTCGTGCAAGGCGATCGCCGCGATGTTGGGCTTCTCCGGCATCATGCCGTGATGGGTCCGGCCTGCGAGCACCTCGGCGACTACACCGTTGAGTGCCCTGAACATCTCGTTCCCGCTGGCCTCCAGCAGAGTCTGATGGAACAGCTTGTCCGCCAGCAGATAGGCGTCGAGGTCACCGGTTCGCCCGTGCACCACCATGTCTGACACCGCTGCAGCCATGATCCGGCACTGATGCGGGTTTGCGCGCCGGGCAGCCAACGCGGCCGCGGCCGGTTCGAACCCCAGCCGCAACTCCGAGAGAGAAACCAGTTGCGCCGTGCGATCGCCGACGTCGAGCCGCCAGCGGATCACGACGGGATCGAAGACGTTCCACTTCTGCGCGGGCTGGACGGTGATCCCGACGCGGCGCCGAGATTCGACCATGCCCATCGATTCCAGCACGCGAATCGCCTCACGCGCGACGCTGCGGGATACACCGTGCTCAGAGCTCACCGCCTCGAGGGTGAGAACGCAGCCCGGCGGGTACTTACCCGACACGATGCCCCTCCCCAACGCAGTCACCAGACTGCCGTGGAGAGCGCCGGCATTGGGCCTATCGAGCACTGGCTGATCATGCCAGACCGCTCCTAACGGCCGAAAGAGGTATTGATTTGAATGAACTGGTTGCAATGATCTGACTATTACGGTTCACCGTGTGACGGCACACACACTGATTGGGGCAGGGGTCATGGCCATTCCGATCGTCGTCATGGGAGTTTCCGGGTCCGGCAAGTCGACCGTGGGCGCGGCGCTGGCACAGCGGCTGCGCGTTCCCTTCGCCGACGCCGACGACTTCCATCCACCGGCCAACATCGCAAAGATGTCCGCCGGCCACGCACTCGACGACGACGACCGGCACCCCTGGCTGGAGTCGATCGGGCAGTGGTTGGCCCGCAACCCCGACGGCGGGGTGATGAGCTGCTCGGCCCTGAAACGCGCCTACCGGGATCAGCTGCGCAGACACTGCCCGGACATCGAGTTCCTGCACCTCGTCGGGTCGGTTGACACCATCGGCAGGCGACAGGCCAGCCGACCGGGGCACTTCATGCCGGCCGCGCTGCTGGAGTCCCAGTTTCAGACGCTGGAGCCCCTCGAATCCGACGAGCGCGGGCTCGCCATCGAAGTCGACCAGAGCATTGACGCCATCGTCGAAAAGTATGTCAGCACAACAGGTTCCGCGACAGCCGAGGAGGACCGATGATTCCAGGCAATGACATCGCTGTGGTGAGGGGGCGTCATGGAGGCGATTGATCCGGCGTACGGAACCGGCACACTGCTGCTGATCGCCGCAGGCGCGGTCGCGCTGTTGCTGTTCCTCATCATCAAGGTGAAACTGCACGCCTTCATCGCATTGGTGCTGGTCAGCCTGTTGACGGCGCTCGCCGCCGGGATTCCCGTCGCCGATGTTCCGAGCGCACTGTCTTTCGGCTTCTCCAACACACTCGGCTCGGTGGCGCTGCTCGTCGGATTCGGTGTGATGATCGGCCGGCTCCTCGAGATCACCGGCGGCGCGCAGGTTCTCGCCGACACCCTGATCGGGCGGTTCGGCGAAAAGCGCGCGCCGCTCGCTCTTGGTGCGGCGGCCCTGCTGTTCGGCTTCCCGATCTTCTTCGATGCCGGGCTGGTCGTTTTCCTGCCCATCATCATGACGGTCGCGCGGCGCTTCGGCGGATCGCTTCTGCTGTATGCCTTCCCGGCCGCTGGAGCCTTCGCGGCCATGCACGCCCTGGTCCCGCCACATCCCGGTCCGGTGGCGGCGGCCGAACTGCTCGGGGCCAACATCGGTCTCACCTTGCTCATCGGCGCCCCGGTGGCCGTCGCCTCCTGGTACGTCGGCGCGTACCTGGTGTCCCAGTTCATCGGCAGGCGAGTGCACGTCGACATACCCACCTCGTTGTTCGGTGAGATCAACGGCGGGCGCGACGCCGACGGCACGCCGGGGGCAGGCGCCACCGCGACTGCCACCCGCACCGCCCCTTCTTTCATCACGGTGCTCGGCGTGTTGCTGCTGCCGTTCGTGCTGATCTCGTTCAACACCGTGCTCGGCACCCTCATGACCGCCAGGGTGATCGAAGAAGGCGCGACCTGGGCGGAGTACCTGAAGTTGATCGGCACGACGTCAATCGCGTTGCTGATCACCGTGATCGTGGCGACTCTGACGCTGGGATTGCGCGGCCGGTCGATGGCCACCGTCAGCGAGATTCTCGACAAGGCGCTCGGTCCGATCTGCGCGGTCATTCTCATCACCGGCGCCGGCGGGATGTTCGGCGGCGTGCTGCGGCTCAGCGGGATCGGCGACGCGCTGAGCGGTTCGCTGTCGAATCTCGGAATCTCGCTGATCCTGCAGGCGTTCGTGATCTCCACACTGCTGCGTGTCGCGCAGGGATCGGCGACCGTCGCGCTGACGACGACCGCCGGCCTGCTCAGTGCGGCGGTCGCCGCGGCCCAGCTGAGCAACCTCCAGCTCACAGCGTTGGTGATGGCGATCGCGGCCGGTGCCACGGTGCTGTCGCACGTCAACGACTCCGGGTTCTGGTTGGTCAGCCGGTTCTTCGGCATGGACGTCAAGACCACCCTCAAGACCTGGACGGTGATGGAGACGACGTTGGGGCTCAGCGCCTTCGCGATCAGCCTCGGCTTGTGGGCGGTGGCGTGACGGTCGAGTGCCGCGCTGCCGCCGCTTTCGGGTGGTCTCAGCAGAGAACTCAGGCTGCAAGGACGGCTTCGTAATCCCAGCGGCTGGGTGACTTGAAGCCCGGCGGCATCCATTCGGTGAACCAGATGCCGCCGGGATGCGCGACGTTTGTGGGCGCCACTCCGAGCAACTCCTGCACCTCCCTGTAGGGCAGTGGCAGCAACTCTTCCCACGGGGCCGCCATGAGGCAGTCGGCACGTCGGCCGCGTTCGACCGCCTGCTCGTAGCAGCGCAGTTTGAACCGGGGCGAGGCCCCCGGGGTCGCCATGGCGAACATGCGCCCCATGTGCTTCACCGCACCCGCAGGTTCCATTTGGCCGCAATGGAATCCGAGGTTGAGGACCTCACCGACCATGTCGGGACCGTAGCCGCTGATGGTGTGGAACAGATCGTGGACTGCTGTGCCCCGGCGGATCATGTAGTAGAAGTCCTCATCCCAGCCGTTCTTCTCGGCGAGCGGACGGATGATGTCGGCCTCGCTGAACACGCCCGCGTCCAGCCGGTTCGTCTGCAGGAATGAGTGGTAGGCATGCCCCAGCGAGCCGTGCGGCAACGAAGCCAGATAGTCGTCGTCCGCGAGAACACCAAGCAGGTCCGGATGGTCACGGAACAGCTTGCGGCCATTCGGATGAACGCGAACCTGATGGTATGCCCGAGCGAAGACCGGTGCCTCCACCGCCAGGAAAGCCTCGTAGATCTGTTCGGTGTACCTGCCGGGCAACAGGAATATTCGCCAGCAGGACATGAGAGTCCGCCAGCTGCGCCGGTCGGGCACGCCAGGGCCAGAACCGAGTTGGACGGCGGGGTGGGTGGTAGCTGGCGACATGAATTGTTCCCTTCACTGAGCAGGACTGGATGCGGACGTCCACACCCGGGCCGGTTTTCGGCCGAACCGGGCAGGCACGGAACCCAAACAGGCGGTCATCGCGCCGCCCTCGCGGTGAGCAGAAAATGAAGCAGCACCGTCTCGCCCTTACGCCGCCGCCAGATAGTGCGGCAAAGCAGCGTGTCGTCCGTGAGGCGTCGAACGTCGGCGGCCAGCGCGCGCAGGGGTCGGGGGGTTCCGGATACGTTGTAGTCGATGATGACGTGCCTCGGATCGCCGGGCCGCCGACGCACACCGAAGAAGAGGCCCTGCCGCCCGGCGGCGAACTGGTTGTACCCTGCCGTGCCCGAGAAGACCTTTCCTTCGAAGACCGCAGGCATATGTCGGTTGAGCCAGCGGCGCAACGGATTCCACAGCACAGGGCACCCGCCGATGCCACGGATGGTCAACAGCTCGACCTCGAACAGCCCGTGCAGCCCCTCCGATGACGGTGACTCGAGCCGATCGAACTCCGCATCGAGCGCACCGGCGGTGGCCACGCGAAGCCACGGAAGCAGAACGCGGTCCAGCTCCTGCGCCGGATTCCCGGCCGCAGAGAGTGACACCGGAAGCCTGGTCGGCCCCGGGGCCGTCCGTGCCGGCTCAGTCATCGCATTCTCCTGTCGATGGGCGGACAACGCCACTTCCCATACGGCGCAGTATGGATACGGTTCCGTATGAATACGGTAGAGTACGATCATCGCCGAGACAACCGACGAGGCCGGGAATCTTCAGGCCTGAGACCCGCCGCGGGAGGGCCATGGAACAGCGCAGCCGGCGCAAGACCAAGCGACTCTCGGCCGAGGACTGGGTCTGTGCGGCGCTGGAAGCTCTTGGACGCAGTGGCTGTGCCGGCGTCGCGGTCGAGCCTCTGGCCGCGACGCTTGGAGTGACAAAAGGCAGCTTCTATTCGCACTTCCGTGATCGCGACGAACTGCTCCGCGCGGCGCTGGGCCGATGGCGCGATGACGATACGGCGCGGTTGGAGCGGCTGATGCGCGAGGGCGGGTCTGCGGGTGCGGCACTCAACGCGGTGCTGGCGGACATGTTCGACAACGATTCCGCCGGAAGGATATTCGTCAATGTCTGCGCAGCCGGAGCGGATCCGCTCGTGGCCCCGTACGCCCTTGACCACGCCCTTCACAAGGTCGACGCCCTGACCGATCTGTTGCGCCGGGCAGGACGAGGCCGCCAGGACGCCCTCCGTAGCGCGGAACTCACCTACACCGCCTACATCGGCTACTGGCGGATCAAGAGCATGTTCCCGCCAGGCGATCCCGGTGTTCTACCCGGCTATCTCGAGAACCTACGAAAACAGCTGGTACCCCGGACTGCAGGCTGACCGACCGGCGTGGCTTCCGGCGACCCCGTCAGGTGACGAGCTTCGACCTGAAGCTCCTGTTCCAATTTCTCATACCGCCGGACAGCTGCCTGACATCCTTGTACCCGTGCTCTTCGAATATTCGCACCGCGGGAATGCTCCGATGCGCCGAAAGGCATATCGGCACCAGAAGTACTTCCTTGTCGAAATCCAGGTCGCCGATTCGAGACGCAAGCTCTGTGATCGGAATGTTCACGGCACCGCGCAGATGCCCTGATCTCCATTCCGTCTGACTTCTCACGTCGACAAGTTGAATCGCGCTCGGGTCGGACTCGATGAGTCCGTTCACAGCTTCTGGGTGGATCTCACCCACACGGCCGAGCGGGATCCACTTGACGAATCGGTAGAAGATACTGTTCATCTGCTTGCCACCCTTACTGGTGAAGGTCAATCCAATGCATACGGCACTTGTGAGGGAGTCGCTGAATCACCGTCTGCCCGAACGCCGAAACCGGCGCAGGACATAGCGCGGCGACTCCCGGCGGATCAAGGAGAGCGCGAGAAACATCGGCAAGGTCACCGCCCAGGCGAACACGGACACCACGAGTTCGTCGCGGAGGCGGCTGTCTTCGACGGGCTCGCCCGCGATGCGGGCCCGTAGCGCGTCGAAGGTGTTGGTGCTGCGATTGAAAATCGTCATGATTCGCGCGATGGTCTCGATCCGACCGCGGTACGCCGCATCGAATTCGACGGCGACCGCGGTCTGGAGCAGCGGCGCGACTGGACCGAAGTCGTTCCTCACCAGCGCCTCGGCGTAGGTCGTGGCCAGCCACCGTGGATCACCAGGTGAGCCGCAGGTCTGCTCGAGGTGCGAGTCGGCGTGGCCTTCGATCCCCGAGATCACCGACAACGGCAACCCCGTGTGCAACGCCCATTCACGATGGATGAATGCACAGTAGCGGCAGTCGTGGGCATGCGAGACCGCGAGCATGATGGCCTCGCGGGTCTGCCGATCTACCTTGTGGCGGAACCAGATCCCGCCTCCGGTGGTCCAGCGCACCCGCCTGAGATCCGCACCCAACTGCCGAACGGTGTACGTCCGCTTGTTGAAGAGGTCGTAGATCCGTTCGGGTGGCACGGGACTGTCGCTGTCGATCGTCAGTCCGCCCGGATCCGACGCCGCGAAGCGCCTTCGGTGAGAACGGTCCATAACAACTCACTAACCTCTCCTGCCGTCTTGGCCGGCGGGTGGTCTGCAGTCCAGTTCAACGCGCCCAGCCATAGCGCCCGCAGCGTGGGAATGTCGATGTCGGCGGAGATGTAGCCGGCGCCGGCCGCTTCGTAGAACAAGCCGTCGAAGAGCGCGAACAACCTTTCGTGTAGCTGCGCGGCGCGTTCTCGGTCTCCGCCTTTCAGTGCGCGCCAGTCGTAGAGCAGGACGTAGAGGGCGTCGTCTCCGCACCACAGGGTGTCCAGATAGGCCGTCATCGCCGCGCGCATCCGGTCGGCGACATCGTGTTTGTCGGCGATCGCCTGCCGGATGGCCTGGGTAGTGCGCTCGACGGCGCTCTCCATGACGGCAACCAGCAGCACTTCCTTCTTGGCATACCGGTATTGCAGACTTCCCAACAGCATTCCGGCGTCGTCGGCGACCTCTCGAACCGTCGTGGCGACGTATCCCTGCGACCGGAATCTACGGGCGGCACTCATCAGGATTCGTGTGCGCGCTTCCGCGGCGCGGTTCTTCTCGGCGATGACGACGTCCTCCTGCTCAGGCTTGGTCGGCATCCTACTTCCCATCCCGACCTCGACCGAGGACAGTGGAGCGGGTTTCAACAACGTCCTCCTAGGCCTCGAGGGTGAAGTAAAGCAACTCTCGCGCGCCGTAGCTGGCACGGCACAGGTAGCGGCCGGGCGCGAGCGTACGGATTTCCGCTTCGAGTTTGCGCAGGAGTCGCGGATTGCTCATCCGGTCATAGCACAGTCGGGTGTGCCGCTCCCCGTATTCGATGCTGTAGCTGAACCGTTGAAACCTCCCCGTCGAGGTCAACCAGACGTTCGCGCCGTCGCATCCGTCAAAGGCTTTGCCGTACCAGGGAAAACGGGAACGAGGCGCGACAACTGAGATCAACCGCCGCAACGGACCCGGCAGCGAGCCCGCGCCCGACACCGCCACCACGCGCCCTCGGTACACACCCTGGAGGGCCTCCTCGCGTGGTGCGGCGAGTTCGTCGAAGAGCTCTGCGCACTCCTGAATGGGGATTACCGTCGCACCGCGTCCGCCCGGGATCGCGGTGCCCGGCACCGCCGGAATCTCCACCGCGGTCGCGACCTGCTGTTGGGCCTCCGGGGTGGCCATCACGCGGCCTGACCGTTGCGCGTCGGATCGCCGGCGGTGAATGCCCGGAACTCTCTCAGCAGCCGTAGCGGTGACTTACGCAGGATCAGGCTGAGTACGGGCACGATGACTGGCCCGACTGCAAAAAGCGCTGCAGTGATCGCGATCTCGGCGGGAATCGATTCCGAGGCGGGCACCCCGCGTAGTCGCGACGCGAGAGCGTCCATCGTGTTTGCCGATCGATTGACGATGTGCATGACCAGGGCCACCGCCTCGACGTTGCGCTGCTCTCCACGGGAGTGGTGCTTCCCCACATCCGCGAGCACCTCAGCTGGCACGCTCTGAAAGTTGCTCTCCGCAAGCGACCTCGCATACACCAGGGCGCTCCACCGCGCGCGGTCGAAATGCGCAGGATCGGTGCCCTCCAGCTGTGCGATCTCCTCGTCGGAGACTCCGGCCCTGATGGCCCATTCTTGATGGACGAAGCTGCAGTACCGGCAACCATTGGTGCGGGCGACCGTCAGCATGACCTCCTCGCGAAACGCGGGGTCCATCCTCCGTAAACCCCAGACCAACCCGGCCCGGGGGGCCAAGGGGACGAATCGCCGGGCCGAAGCTGCCAGTTGGCGCAGTGTGTAGGTGTTGCCGATACGCTTCCCCTCCCCGCGGAGGGATGTTTGCCTGTTCAAGTTCTCCGGATTCCCTTCACATTGATCGCGCCGACCTCATCACCAGTGTTTGGTCACCTGACCAAGGGTAGTGGGGTCTTGAGGGCCGGTCAAGCCCGGCCGCCGTACTCGGGTCGGAGCGATTCGGACAACTCCACGAGAGGGACCTCGACGATGACGGTGCCACCATCCATCGACCAGACGAATCGATCGCGCGGGATCGTTTCTTGGTGCGCCATCGGCGCGTCAGGCATGTACAGGATCAGCGCGTCGCCCGACAGGGCGAAGGCTCGGTAGCCGCCCGTAAAGCCAAGGCCGTCAGGGCCCGGTTCCCATTCCCCGACGGTGAACGGGTAGGTGCCGGGCTGATGTGGAGGCGGGGCGGCGTCGAGCACGGGTGGCAACAACGGGCGCGCCGCCGCGGCAATCACGTCCAGGGGGTCGACGCCGGGCCGGAACAGACCGGCCAGGGCGAGCCGGCGACCGGTGGCGGTGTCGAAGACGAACGGCCGGTACGCACTGTTGGCCTGAACGCCGGCAGGTTGCCACACCTCGCGGACGACCAGCGACTGAACGGTGCCGGGCCCGACGTGCCGTTCGAAGTAGGCGCCTGCGCTGCTGTCGCGCACCATGGTGGCGCCGGTTTTTCGCCACGCGTTCATGAGATTGCGGTAGTAGTCCCGCATGGGTGCGGCGAAGGCCGGGCTGTCGGACAACTCGGCGGGGAGTGCGAGCGAGATGGTCATCTCCGCCCCGCGGTTGGAGCGAACCGAGGCTGTGCAATTGGTCCCGTCCCACGCTCCATCCAGTTCGACGCAGAACCGCTCAGATGACGCCGACGCCATCGGAGCAGTCGTCACCAACGCCGCCGCGCCTGCCAGCGCCACCAGTGCCGGAAGCGGATTCACGGCAACTCCACCTTGCTGGCGAGCCACTCGCCACCGACCTTCTGCATGGTCATTCTGATGCGGCTGCGGTCGATACGCGGCTCGGGCACCACGAGATTCGACACGGACTGATCGACGAACAACAGAACTTCGACGCGGTCGTCGTCGGTGGATCGCACTGCTGCGTCGATGACAGTGCCGTGCGCTGTGGCCTCGTTGTCGATCAGGAGCTGACGTAGCTGGCCGCTCGACTGGGCATACATGGCCTTGAACTCGCCGGTCGCCCCGTCGAGCACACTCGCGAAGTTCTCGTCGATGGCGTTGGTGTCGATGCTGGTGAGTGTCACGGCGTAGTTCCTCGCGGCTTCGAGCGCCTGTTGAGCGGCGACATTCCTGTCGTGCTGTTGATAAAGCAGCCAGCCTTCGTACCCTGCCCCCGCCACCAGCGCGGCCATGGCGATACCGGCGACCCAGCGCATTCTGGGGCGGCGACGCCGACCGACGGTTGGTCCGTCGTGGTCCGGCGGCGGCGACACATCAGGGTCGGGCTGGTCGCCGCCGGCCGAGCGATCCGGCTCTTGCGAATCGTCGGCTTGGCCTGGCTCGTGCCCACCCGCGGAGTGTGCGCCTTCGCCTCCGGCGACCGCAGTGTCGATATCGGGCTGAACCGCATTGTCGATGGATCCCATTTCGAGGTTGCCTCCCTATCGGCCGGCTTCACCGGTCGTGGCGTTGTCGGGCGCGGGCGACGGCGCGGCCTCGCCCGGTATGGGCAGCGGCCAGCGCGGGCCGCCGTACGGTGTCGGCACCGTCCACTTGCCCGGCGGAGTGGGGTCGGTGGTCTTGTCGGGTGCGGCATCCGGCGGGGGTCCGGCGGTGTCGTCACCGGCGGGCCGCGGCGCGTTGCGGGCACCCCGGACCAGCACTGACGGATCCTTGTTGTCGCAGTAGGTGTATTGCAGCGGTTCCGGATAGTCGGCTGCGGACGGCACACCGCGTGGCACCGGATAGTCACAGGTGTAGCGGGGGTAGATGTCGGCGAGCGCCCAGATTGCGCCGTCGTGAAATATCGTGGCGATGTTCTCCAGTACGGAGCCGCGGACAGAGATTTCGGGGAACAGGGCGTTAAGGGCCGGTACGCGTACGTAGGACAGCCGAGCGACCGTAGTCAGGCTGCCCAGCAGTTCGACCATGGTTTCCGAGTTGTTCTGGAAGAGGGTGTCCACCGCGTTGAGGGTCTGCGGGCCCTGCGCCACCAACTGCCGGAATCCGCCGTCCATTCCACGTATTCCGTTCAATACACTGCCCAGGTGGTCCGCGGTGGCCTCCAGTCCGGGATTGACGTCGGCGATCGTCGAGAACGAGATGCGACTGTTCCTGACGAGGCTGACGGTCTGCGGGAGCACCCCATCGAGGGTGGAGAGCAGAAACGTTCCGCCGTCGAAGATCGCACCGAGCTTCTCCGGCCCCTGCGGGCTGACCCCCAGTTCCCTACGGATGGTGGCGAGCTTCTGTGGATCTAGCTGTGCCAGTGCACCATCCGCGTTGGCCAGGGTCTGGGCGAGAGTGACTGGGATCTCCGCGCGACCAGGTTCGATCACGCTGCCGTCAGCGAGGAACGGGCCTCCGCTGGTCTGCGGGCGGAAGTCGAGGTACTGCTCACCCGCCGGCGACAGCCCCGACACCCGCACCGCCGTGTCGACCGGGATCCTGGTTCTCCCGTCGATCAGCGCGACCGCGGTGACACCGGCATCGTCGAGCTCGACCGCCTCGACGCGCCCGACCGGTACGCCACGCAGTGTGACGTCCTGATTGGGTAGCAGGCCGCCGGACTCGGCCAACGGCACCCGCACCCTGATGCCCGGTCGGGTTGGGTCGACCCCGAGGGCCCCGAACGTCAGGTATGTCAGGCCGCCGATGAGGATCGCGATCAGCGACAGCGCAGACACAGCGGTACGGGCCCGCCTGACCGACGCGGTGGCGACGCGGAGAAGTCGGGTGCCTCGGTCGATCATGGCTTCTGCCCGACGACACGTTCCTGCAACCGGTACAGCACATACTTGAGGCTTCCCACCAGGTATTGCCAGTCGGCCCGTTTGGGTCCGTGAAAGTTCGGGTCGCCCAGGTAGCCGATGTCAGGCCAATTGCCGAGGGCGAGCTTGGCGATGTTGACATCGACGGCGATGGATGTGCCGGAGGTCGCGCGGATGAGCATCGGCAGGAGCCGGTTCACGGCCGCCAGACTGGTGTCGGGGCTCAGCACGACGTCGTTGAGAGCACGCGAGACGGCGCTGAGGTCGGCGATGGTGCTACGGGTGTCGGTGCCCTGCAGCGACGGAAACTTCGCCAGGTGCGTCGCGATGTCCCCGGCGACGTCGACCGTGTCGGCAAGTTGGCCGGCGTCGACCGCCGCGAGTGCGGGTGCGGTCGATTCGAGCAGATCGTCGATGGTGTTCTGGCGGCTGTTGAGTGTGTCGACCAGACGGGTGGTGGTCTCCAGGGAGTCCTGGATCTGCTCGGATCGGTCGCCGAGGGTGCCCATCAGCGTGGCTGACTGATCGATGAGGTCACCGAAGACGTCGCCGTTGTTGCCGGCGGCTCTGCCGAGGCTGTTGACGAGTTTGGTCATGTCTCGCACCACTCCTCCGTTCACCAGCACGGCGGCGGAGCTGAGTACCTCTTCGACGGTGGCCGCTGACGCTGTCGACCGCAGCTCGATGGTGTCGCCGTCAGCGAGGAACTCGGCTTCCGGCTGTGATGGTGGCTTGATCGCGACGAATACGTCGCCCAGCGGTGTGGCGGTGCGCAGCTCGGCCACCGAACCCTTGGGTAAGCGCACGCCGCTGCGCACCCGCATCGTGACGACCGCTGTGTAGTCCTGGGCGCTCATCGACACCACCTCGCCGATATCGGCGCCTGCCAGCCGCACCTTCGCCTTCCCGGGAAGGTTCAGCGCGTTGGCGAAATGCGCGGTGAGGGTGTACGAATCAGCCGACACGGACGGCGCCGGCAGCGGCATGTCACTGAGAGTCGGTGCCGCGCAACCGGCCAACGTCACGGAAACGACCGTGGCGATCGCGCCCGGCAACACCCTAAGCCGCCAAACTCTGGTGCCGCTCATCACCCCTGACCCATCCGCACCATCGAATCGAGCATGTGCGTGAGCCCGAAGTCGGGGCCGTAATCCTGCAGAGTGCCGGTGCTGCAGCCCAGCTGTCGCAGCCCCATCAGGTTGCACACCTCTTTGGTCAGCTGACTGTCGAACAGGATCTTGTCGACGAGGGCGTGCACCCGCAGCGACCCGTTGACCGGGTCGATCGTGTTGTAGACGTTGTCGAGCATCAGCGGCAGAACATCGAACGCCTCGGCCAACTGGCGCTGGTTGTCATCGACTGCGGTGAGGATGGAATTCGAGTTCTGCACGGCCGCCTTGATGGTCTCGTCGTGCGTCTCGAGCAACTCACCGGCCTGAGTGAGGACCTCGTTTGCCTTCCGTCCCGTTTCACCGGTCCCGAATTGCTCGGCAGCAAGGATCTCACTGGTGGAGCGCACGAAAGAACCGAATTGCCGGACGGTTTCGTCGTTGGCGGACATCGCATCGGTGAGAGAGCTGAGGTCGCCGACGATCCTTGTGATCTGGTCCCGGGTGTGGACGCCGTCAGAGGTCATCCGAAGGGCCTCTGACAACTCTTCCAGAGCGGTCTTGATGTTGCTCCCGTTGTCGGACGCCACTGATGCGCCCGCACTCACCAGGTCGGCGAGCGGTCCACCCCCGGCACCGTCGCCGCGCAGGTCACCGGCGAGGTCGTCGATCATCTGCAACACGCGGTCGAAGCCGACCGGCGTGCGGGTGCGGTCAAGCGTGATCAGATCATGGTCCCGCAGAACCGGGCCTGTCGTGTACGGCGGCGACAGCTCGACCCTGCGGTCGGTGAGTACCGACGTCGAGATCGTCACCGCCATAACGTCGGCCGGCACTTTGAACTCATCGTCGATCTCGAGTGTGACGTCCACATGCGAGTCTCTCGGTGTCACGTCGACGACAGAGCCGACCTGCATTCCGAGAACCTCGACCGCGTTTCCTGCATACAGCCCTGATGCCTCGTCGAACTGAGCGGTGACGGTGATGGACCCGCCTGCCGCCTTGGTGGCGGAAACCACCGCGAATGCCGCCGCCACCGCAACCAGACAAGCGGCGCACGCGATCACGATGCGTCTCATTTGCAGTCCTTGAAATATTCCACGAGGTCGAACTGCTGTGCGCGTCCGCTGATCGCGCACAACCAGTCATCGACGATCAATCCGTTCCTGGCGTTGAACTCGAGCGCCGGTGAGAACCCGGTGGCGTTGGTGACGTTGCGGATGGGAATGGGCATCACCTGCAGCAGATTGCGGAAGAGGTCGTCATGGTCGCTGACCAGTGCGGTCAGATCTCGCAGGTTGACCAGCAACTCCTCGAACGCCGGTCCATCGTTCACGACGATCTTGCTGAGCAACTCGACGATCCGTGTCACCGACTCCATCAACCCCTGAAATGCTTCGCGGCGTGACACGAACTCCGCCAACAGGTCTCGTCCTTGAAACACCAGCTGGCCCAAACTGGCCTGCTGCCTGCGCAGGGTGGTGGTGATCGTCGCGGTCGCCCGCAGAAGATCGCCGATCTGGTCACGTCGCTCGGCGATGATGCCGGACAGGGCCCTGAGGTTGGTCATCGCTTGCGGCAGCGAGGCTGGTAGCCCGTCAAGCTGACTGGCGAACACCTCGATGGCCATGGCCATCTGTTCCGTGTCAATGCTCTCGAACGTGGGGGTTGCGTCGGCAAGCAGCGCCTGCAGGTCGTAGGGGATCTCGGTGTATGACAGTGGGATCGTGCTGTCGGCCAGTGGTTTCACTCCGCTCGGCCGCAACTCGACATAGCGTGACCCCAGCAGTGTGGTGAGCTTGATCGCTGCTCTGGTGTTCTCGCCCATCACCACGTCGCTACGAACCTTGAGCTGCACGACGACCTTCTCGCCTGCCAGCGCGATGCTTTTCACCTCTCCGACGCTGACACCTGCGACGCTGACGTAATCACCGGCCCGCAACTGTGCGGCCTGGGCGAACTCCGCCCGATAAACGGTGTAGCCGAATCCCGCGAAGCGGACCATCAGCAGGGCGGCGACCATCACCACTACGACTGCAAGGGCTGTTGTTCCCACCCAGAACGGGCGATGGGGCCCCAGTGGGCGGCGCGGCCTGTCGGTGCGTATGCGTGAACTGAGAGTCATTGGGCGGGTCGACATTTCTGTGACTGCTTCACCACGTTGCCGGGTGAGGCCAATTCGACGATTCTGGGCACCAGGTTGTTGAGCCCCGGGAAGAACCCCATCATGTTGAGACTGCAGACATAGGCGTTGCCGTAGCTGCCTTCCTGCGATACCCGTGCCAGACCTTTGAGCAGCAACGGGAGATTGGCGCCCAAGAACGCAATCTGGTCACGTTCTGACACAATATGTTTCGCGATCCCGGGTTCACGGTATGCGAACTCGGACAGCTGTGGATAGACGCCCTCACCGATGGTGGCCAAGCGGGCGGCTGCTCCCGTGAGCGATCCCACCGAGTCGACCAGGGTCTGTCGGCGGAGATTGAGTTCGGTGATCATCCGCCGCGCATTGGTGACAACACTGTCGAGATTGGCGTCCTGCCGTGCGAGATTCTCGGTAGCGGCCTTGAGGCCCGTGATCATGTTGTGCAGCACCTCATCACGCTCGGCGAACACCGCCGATACCTCGGTGGCCTGCACCACCAGGCTGGCGATTGCGCCGGAGTCGCCCTGGAACGCGTCGATGAGAGCCTGCGACAGGGCGTCGGCTTGCTGTGGGTCAAGCAGCGTGAACAGCGGTTCGAAACCGTTGAGCAGAGCACCGACGTCGAAGGACGGCTCGGTCTGATCCAAACCGAGCTCACTGCCCGGGGGCAGCCCACGATCTGCCGGTCCCCGTGGCCCGCCCAGGAGTCCCAGGTAGCGCTGGCCGACGATGTTCTGATACCGGACCGAGACCACGGTGTGGGGGTAGATCTGCTGGTCGCGCTGCAGCCGGAACATCACCCTGGCGATGTCGCCGTCGAGCGCGACGGAATCGACGCGACCGACCCGCACACCCGCGACCCGTACGTCGTCGCCCTCTCGCAGTCCCGTGACATCGGTGAACAGCGCCGAATAGGCGTCCGTGGGGCCGGCGGTGTCACGGCGAAGACTGCCATACACCAGGGCGGTCAGTACGACGGCGACAACGACGAAGATGACGAACCCGACTATCGGCAGGTGGATCTTGGCCTTCATCCCGGGCCTCCTGGGCCCCGGTGTGTGCCGACGTTGACCGTGGTGCCGCGTGCGAGTGGACCCAGCAGCAGATGTTGGGCACTGCTCGGCTCCTCCCCCAGGATCAAGGCGAGTTGGCCCCGTTCGGCTGGGCTTCCCACCGGCCCGACATTGCCGCCGTATCCCGCCGGGGCGACGACACCCGCCGACGGCGGCGCGCCCGGCGGCGGCGCCAGATCCGGCGGCGGAATGTAGCTGCCCGGCAACAGCGGATCCGGGAGCGCATATCGCGTCGGCGCCTCCGGCGCGGTGTGACAGCTCGGCGCATCCAGTGCCCCGTACCGAGGACAGTCTGACCGCACGTACGTTCTGGCCGGGGAGAATGAGACGACGACGTCGATACCGAGCAGCTGTCGCTGTTCGTCCCAACCGTGCTCCATGACTTTGTCCGACAATTGCTTCAGGCGCGTCGCAATCGGGAGCTGTTTGTCCTGATGCACCGCGAAGACTCCGAGTACCGGCTCCAGATTGGTCGAGATTTCTATCATCTGGTCGACATGGTTTCCCAGCGCGCTTGACGTGGTTCTGCCGGTGCGCAGGCCTCCGGCAAGCAAGGCATTGAGTTCGGCGTCCTTCTCGGCCACGGTGCGCAACGGGGTGACTGCCGGCTGGAGGGCGTCGGTGACGGTGGGCATACTGGACTCCAACGCGCCGGCCATCTCAGTCAACGCCGAAATCGTGGACGGCTGCGCGGAATCCGGCGCCACCAACCCGTTGAACTCGGCGAGCATCCGCTGCAGGTGCGCACCCGAGCGCAGAAGCCTGTCGCCACGGCCGTCGGTCGCGTCGGCGAGCAGCTCGATGAGGCCCACGGGCGGATCGAGGTGGTCACGTTCGGTCGCGGCGAGGATGTCTCGCATTCTGGTGATCGTCGTCTGGAACAACACCGTGGGCAGTTCCGTGTCTTCGGTGATGGTTGCGCCGGCGCGCAGCGGTTGCCCGGCGCCATTGTCGACAAGCTGGACCGAGGACACCGCGAAGACGTTGCTGGGTACGACTCTCGCGGTGACGGATTCTGGAATCGCCTTGGCGGCATCTGGTTTGAGATCGATGTGGACGATGTTGGGTCGGTCGCCGCTGGCCGGCTCCACCCCGGTCACCGCGCCGACGAGCACACCGCGAAACTTCACATCGGCGCGTTGTGGCAGTCCATCCCCCACGTTCGTCAGCTCCGCGCTCACGGTGACGCGGGCGTCCAGGTCCCCACGCGATTTGGCTACCAACGCTCCTGTGACGAGCGCAGCGACGATGATCAGCACAACACCGCCAACGAGCAGTTGGCGGTCAGACCATCCCCGCCTGTCGGGGTCGATCCGGTTCATGGTTACCCCCCGAACCTCGCGCCGGCGTCGACTCCCCAGAACGCCATGGTCAACAGCATGTTCACCACGACCACCATGGTGATCGCCGCCCGCATGGCATGTCCGGCCGCGACACCGACTCCTTCAGGACCGCCTGCGGCGAAGAATCCGAAGTAGCACTGGATCGTTGATGCAATCCACACAAACACAACGGCTTTGATCACTGAATAGACAATGTCGGTACCGCTCAACATCATCGAGAAGTAGTGCATGTAGGCGCCGGCGGACCCACCGCCTGAGAACCCGACGACGGTCTGCGCTGCGATGTAACTGATGGCCAGGCACATGATGTAGAGCGGTACGACAGCCACCGCGGAGGCCAGCAGTCGGGTTGTCACCAGGAACGGGACGGGACGAATGGCCAGTGACTCCAGGGCGTCGATCTCCTCGTTGATCCGCATGGCACCAAGCTGTGCGGTGAAGCGGCAGCCCGACTGCATCGCGAAGGCGAGCGCTGCCATCAGGGGAGCCAGTTCCCGCGTCGAAACCAGCGACGAGACGAATCCGGTTGCCGGTCCCAACCCGAGCAGATCCAGCATGCTGTAGGCCTCGATGCCGATGAGCGCACCGGCGGTGACGCCGAGGACAGCGGCCACTCCCGCAGTCCCGCCGCCCGCGACGATGGAACCGTTGCCCCAGGTGACGTCGGACATCAGGCGGAAGAACTCGCGGCGGTAATGCCGCAACGCAATCGGGATCGCCGTGACGGCTTCGACGAAGAACGCCAACAAGTGGCCGAGTTGTCGGACCGAGAGCACGGTCCGGCGCAACGCCGAAGCCAACGTCCGCACACCGACGGGTAGATATGTTGCCGCCGTCATGGCATCACAGCCCGTACCTGGGAAACAGGAGGACATACAACTGACTGATCATCACGTTGACCAGCATCAGGACCAGGATTGACTCCACCACGGCGGCATTCACCGAGTTCGCCACGCCGGCCGGCCCGCCGCGGGTGCGTAATCCTTTGTCACACGCCACAACAGCGACGATCAACCCGAACAGCACAGCCTTCATCAAGGCCAGCATGAGATCGCCGACCGTGGCAAACGACGAGAACGTCGTGACGAAGCTTCCCGGTGCCCCGTACTGGACGTAGACGTTGAACAAGTAGCTGGCGAGAAACCCGACGAAACAGGTGATGCCGGTCAGTCCGATGGCAACCACCATGGCCGCTGCGGCGCGCGGTACGACGAGTCTGCGCACCACGGAGACGCCCATCACCTCCATCGCGTCGATCTCGTCTCGCATCGTCCGTGACCCCAGGTCGGCACAGATGGCCGAGCCGACTGCCGACGCCATCAACACGGCGGCCACCAGCGAGGCGCCCTGCCGGACGACCGCGAGCCCGCTGGCCGCTCCGGCCAGCGACGTTGCCCCGACCTGCCCGGCCAGCAAGGCGAATTGAATGGACAACGTGACACCGATGGGAATCGCGACCATCAGGGTCGGCACGACCGCACTGCCGGCCATGAACGCACCCTGCCTGGCGAACTCCTGCCACGGGAACCGGAGGGTCAACAAATCGACCGCAAGGTGCCGTAAGCAGCGCGTCCCGAGAACAACCTGGTGGCCCACGGTCTCGACAGCCGCTACGGGGTGTGCACGCACATATCCGCTGACCGACCGGGTGAATTCGGCCCGGCTCTTCGCGACGGCCGCATCATCGCGCAGCGGTGTCGTCGTGCTGCATGCTGACCGGTCCTCGGGCGGAAACACTCTCGCCGCGGGAGTCACGTTCACGCACCGACCATCAGCGCCGCCTGCCGTTCGGCCATCGCCGCGATCGTCAGAGACGGCGGAACCCCGGGGGCCGCGGGGTAGATGGAGCCGTCGGCGATGAACAGCCCGGGGCAGCCGAACACGGCACCCCGATGGTCGACCACTCCGTCATCAGGTGTGCGCCCTATCGAGGCGCCTCCGACGGGATGCACGGTGAGCACACGGTCGCTGCTGTCACCGAGGGGCCAGTTCGGTCGGAACCTGGACGCGCGGTAGGCCTCGGCGATTCTCCTCACCCGGTCATTCGTGCGGGCGTAGAACTCGTGGTTGGTCGCTTTGTAGGGGTCTGCGAACGGTGATCCCTGCGCAGACTGCAGCTCTGTCGTGGGCTCGGGTCCCGTGGAGAACAAGAAGACGGTGTGAGACAGCCACTGCCGCAGAGGCTTAGGTAACGGGAGCTGGTCGATCGGCGGCGCGGCCTCACCGACGAAACCTCCGTCGGCGAGGCGGTGGACGCTTTGAAACATCGCGTGATGGCCGTGATGCTCAGCCGATCTGGTGCCGCTGACCATCGCAAGATAGTCACCGTTGCCGGAGAAGTTCCTACCCAGAGCCGGGGGCAGCCGCCGCATGCTCCGATGCCTGTCCCGCGCACCGAACAGAAGCCGCAGCGTTCCGATGGTTCCGGCGGCCAGAATGAGTCGCGGCACGACGACGACGTGGTCGGTCCCTGCCGAATGGTCGTGCCACAGCACCTCATAGCGGTGCTCGTCGCCTGCGATGCCGATCACTTCACACAATGCCCGGATCTCTGCGCCGTGCCGCTGCGCCAACGACAGGTAGGTGATGTCCAGTGTCGTCTTGGCCCCGTACTCGCATCCGATCGCACACCCGCCACAAGCACGACAGGTGGGCTGAAGATCGCCCAGCGCGTTCTCTCGTGGCTGCGGATTCCTCGGATCGCCGAACTGGATCGCCATCGTCGCGGCCTCCGCGGGTCCGAGGCCAGCCCGGGCGAGACCTTCGTCGAAGACCTGTCGAGATGGCACCACGTGCGGCACCTGCTGTGGTCGTTGCATCGACTCGACCAGTCCGAAGTACGGGGCCATCTCGTCATCGGACATGTCAGCCGGGAAATACTCGTCGAAGAAGCCTGCCGCGGGTCGGGACTGGTAACCCGCATAGACCAGCGATCCACCCCCGACGCCACTGCCGACGACACTGGTCACACCGGGCCAAAGGTGAACGTCGAACAACCCCCGCGGGGACGACCACAGGACGCGCTCGCCGCGTTGGTCGGTGCGAGTCAACGTGCGCAGGTATCCAGGGGCGCCGACCAGACCACGCGGATACGGTCGCGTGACGTCGTCGCGATCCGGGTCGCCCGCCGGACCCCACCACGGCCCGCGTTCCAGAACCAGCACCTTCATCCCGACCTCGCTCAACCGCGCCGCGGTGACAGCGCCGCCGAAACCCGAGCCCACGACCACGGCATCGAAGCGCCGTTCTGTACGAATTGAACTGGAATTCAAGGGCTTAACACTCCATCGGGGCTGGATCGATTGCCCGTACACGGCCCATGGCCAAGCAGTGATGGTGGACGTTCTCGGTCCTGCCGCGGTTCCTGGAGTATCCGCAACGCTTCTGTTGGCCGAGTCGTTCACCGCCGAGGCGGGTCGGGGTTTCGGGCTGATCGCGATTTGGTTGACTGACCAAACCGTAGACATGTCCGAAGCCAATTGCAACACTAGATCTCGTACGAATTCCGCTCTAAGGCTGCACTACCTTTCGGATATCGAATACGAAGAGCCGCCAGGAGAACCGGGGCCTCTGCATCGCCGCTCCGGTGATGCCTCCATGGTCAGGCGACTATAGCTTCACGCGCGGACGTTCGAATGAACAGCCGAATGCAGTCAGGCCCGGGGGCAGACACACTCGGCGCGGTCAACGGCGGAGTAGCCCATCGCGCGCATGACGGACCGGGTATGAGCGGCGTAGAGGGCATCGGTGTCAGCCCAGAGCAGAGGAAGATTCCCGAACGACTCCGACACGAGAAATCCGAGAATGGAGGCCCAGGCATTGAGGACGACCGCAATCGTCTCGGCAGAGTGGCTGTTTGCTTGGCTCGCGTTGAGAAAGTCACCGAGCGGACCGGTTTGGGGGCGGTCCGGAACGTCGCGTTGATCCAGATCGATGACACCAGCTGCGAGGGCCTCGGCATAGGTGTCGAGCACCATGGCGGCGGCTCGACTCGCGGCCGGACCAGTCACCTCGGCGGGGGCATGGTAGCCGGCGATGGGTGTGCCGAAGATCAGTGCGAACTCGGCCTGGTTGTCCGATGCCCACCTGCGAATCGCCCAGGATGTCACCCACCATTTTCGAGCGGGCGGCTCGGAACTACAGCCACGGCGCGCAGCAGCGATCGCATCGCCCAGCGACGTATAGGCGTCGACACACAGCGCGCCGATGAGACATGACTGGTTGTCGAAGTACCGGTATATCGCCGCGGAGGTCATGCGCATGTCGCGCGCAATAGCACGAAGGGACAGACCGCCGGCGCCGTGATCGGCGAGTTGCCTGCGTGCCAGCGTCTTGATCTCGTCGATCGTCTCCTGGCGCCGCGCCTCTCGCCGCGATGGCTTCCGCGCGTTCTCAGCACCCGCCATCTGAGCTTGCCCTCCACTGTCGCGCCGGCGGCCACGTCTCGGTCCCCGTCTCCCTTGACAGTCTACGGTGCGCACTCATACTTTGTGATCGGCAGATACGTTGTAATCGGTGATAACTTTATGGAGGCTTGCGCCTGATGCCCGAGTCCGTTCATGGGTTCGATTCCAGCTCCTCAGCAATGAAACAAGTGCCGGCGGCGAACCTGCCGAGGCGCGGGTTTCGCAAGCGTATCTACAGCGTGCCCCAGCTGATGGACGACGCACTCGTGCTGGTCGGCCGAGGTCCGAACGTCGCCCGCCCCTGGCGGGAGCACACGATCGACCCAGCGCTGCGGGAACGGGTCATGTTCGCGGTGGCAACCGTCAACGAATGCCGCTTCTGTGCCTACGTCCACAACGAGCTCGCCCTGAAGAACGGGGCGGACCGAGATGAGTTGGCACGGCTGGTGGCTCTGGACTCCGCGGCGGTCACCGACGCCGATCTCGTGGCGGTGGCATGGGCACAGAGCCGCGCCGAGGCCGACCTCGGTCCTGCCGGCAGCCATCTGCAGGACGCCCTGCGCGAGCACTACTCCGCACTGCAACGCGCCGACCTCGACACGGTTGTTCGCGTCATGACTCTGTCCAACCGCGCCGGCAATACGTTGGAGGCGCTGCTTGAGCGGCTCCACGGCCGACCCGCGGCCAACAGCCGACTCGTGGACGAAATGCTGGTGGGCTGCGGCTATTTCGTAGGGGCGCTCCTGGTGGGCATCTCGCTGGCCCTGCAACGACGGACCTCGCCGCTGGGAATCATCAAGGAGTTCCTCAATTTTCGTCGTGAGAAGGGCTTATCACATGCCATCCGCTGAGCACACCTGGGACGCTGTGGTCGTCGGGTCCGGGTTCGGCGGTTCGATCACCGCTGCCCGGCTTGCCCAGAGCGGGCTGCGCGTCCTGATCCTCGAGCGAGGCGGCTGGTGGCACAACATGCCGGGGACCTTGCCCCCGCCAGGCTCGCCTGGCCGCCGTTCCAAGAATGCACTGCGAATGCTGCGCGGAGTGCACTGGGCGACACCACATGTGGCGCGCACGGTCACCGTCGCCCATGGAGGTCTCTACGAGCTGCATCAGTTCGACAAGATCTCCTGCCTGGTCGCCAGCGGGGTCGGCGGTGGCTCACTCGTGTACACCGACATGCAGGTCAGGCCGCCGGACGCCTACTTCGCCGCCTATCCACCGGAGATCACCGCAGCCGAGATGAGCCCGCATTTCGACTCGGTGAAGCGGATGCTGGGCGCAGCACCCATCGCCGACCGGTCACCGCGCCGCGAAGCGTTCGAGAAGGCGCTCGCCATGGCTGATCTCGGCCCGCCCCACCATCCGGATCTGGCGCTGCACTCCGACGCGCCCACCGCCACCGACCCGAAGGCGTTCACGCGGTCCACGCTCGACCGCAACTACCTGCCGCTGGCCACCGGATGTGGCGCGGAACTCCGCGCGCTGAGCGAGGTGACAGCGATCGGCCCCCACGAAGGCGGCTGGCAGATCCGCTACCGCGACCACGCCGCCCGCCGTACCTATGTCGAGTCAACCACGCGGCTGGTGCTCGCGGCCGGCACCCTCGGAACCTTGCGCCTCCTGTTCGCCGGTCGCGACAGGCACCGCACCCTGCCCCGACTGGGTCGCGCGCTGGGATCGCGGTTCAATCCGAACGGCGATATGGCAACGCTGCTGGCCGGCACGCCCAAGGACCGCGGCACCCGGACCGAACCCACAGTGACGGCACTCCTGCATCGAACCCTTGCCGAGCACACGGCGATCACCGGGGCGTTCGGACTCCCGCTCAATCAGTTCGAGCTTCCGAAAGCTGCGGCACGCGCGATCGATCGCGGCACCATCCTTTTCAGCATGGGTTCGGGAACCATGTCCGCACAGGTCGCCTTCGACGGACACCGACTGCACATCCCCGAAGGGCGCGCCGACGACGCACACATCTACCACGAACTCGAGAACGACGTCGTGCGCCTGGCACGCGGATACGGCGCCAAACGCATCTTCGTCAACGCCCCGTTCGGCGCGCGCAGCGACCGGGCGTTCACGGTGCACCCACTCGGCGGAGCATCGATCGGCACCTCGCCGGCCGACGGTGTGGTCGACCACACCGGGGCCGTCTTCGGACATCCGGGCCTCTTCATCGCCGACGGGTCGATTCTGCCCTGTGCACCCGGCACGCCGCCGTCCATGACCATCGCCGCCCTGGCCGAACGCCAAAGCAGCTTCATCGCCGGATACCAACCGACCTCACGCAAGGAGCAATGATCCACATGCATTCCGACACTGCCGCCTACTCCGTGCCCATCGCCTCCGATGGCCTTGACTTTCAAGCTTTGGCAACAGCTTTCGCCTCTGCCGGCGAGCCCGCGGCAGCACTGGGCGATCACACCGGACGCATCGTCGCTGTGATCGGGCTGCAGCGTCTGCCCCTTCGCCCGCGACGACTGTTTACCCGGCTGATGTCGGCCGCTGCGGCCGGGCTGTGGAAAGGAAAGCGTCTTGCCGCCGACAGCGGCACGAACCTCTGGCTCAGTGCCAGGCGGCCCGCAGCTTTCGGCGCCTACTCCCGCCGCAGTACGGCCGCCGGCCACGATCACCTCGACTACGACGTGGCCGTCAACCCCCGCATCTTGCGGCCCATCACCGGCGACCTCCGACGGCTGGGCCCCGGCACTCTCCTCGGGCGCATGCAGATACGCCTCCGCAAACGGACTGTCACGTTGATGTACTTCACGTTGGAGCGTTGATCCGCTGGACCGCCGTGACGTGCATGACGTGGATGCCGTCGCCGGTGTAGGTGGACCCTGGAGTAATCCGCCGCCTGCCGCGGTTGCACCGGCCGGAGGGTCCACCACCGATGGGAGCAGCAGATGTCACGCACCGTGCAGTTCGCAGAATACGGCGACCCCGATGTTTTGAAACTGGTCGAGACGCCGCCTCCGGTGCCCGGGCCGGGTCAGGTCCGCATCGCGGTGCGAGCCGCCGGCGTCAACCCCATCGACTGGAAGATCGTCGCGGGTTTCATGCGTGAGCAGATCCCGCTGGCGCTGCCCGCCGGAGCGGGGTCCGACGTGGCCGGTGTCATCGACGAAATCGGCTCGGGCGTAACGGATTGGGCGGTCGGAGACGAGGTGCTGGGAGCGTCGACGGCGCCGGCGTTCGCCGAGTACACCCTGGCCGGTGCGGCCGACCTGGTCCGCAAACCCGCCGGCATGAGCTGGGAGGTGGCGGGGTCGCTCGCCGGTGCGGGCGGCACGGCCTACGCCGTGTTGCAGGCGCTCGGTGTCGGCTCGGGCGACACGCTGCTCATCCACGCCGCCGCGGGCGGTGTCGGTAGCTTCGCAGTCCAACTGGCCGATGCCCGGGGCGCCCGCGTCGTCGGCACGGCGAGCGAACGCAACCACGGGTATCTGCGGTCGATCGGCGCGACACCGGTCACCTACGGAGACGGGCTCGTCGAACGGGTGCGTGCGGCGGCCCCGCAGGGAGTCGACGCCGTGCTCGACGCCTCCGGCCGCGGCGAGATCTTGATGTCGATCGAACTCACCGGGGACCCCGCTCGCGTTCTCTCACTGGTGGCGTTCGACGCGGCCGACACCGGGATCCGGCTTCACGTCGGCGGTGCGGGAAACCTTCTCTCCGAGGCACTCCGCGAACTGGTGTCGCTGTACGAGCAGGACCGCCTCACCGTCTCGGTCAGCCGCACGTTCCCGCTGGAGGAAGTCGTCGCCGCCCTGGACGAGAGCCGTGCCGGGCATCTCGCCGGAAAGATCGTCATCGTGCTGTAGCCGGCAGTGCTGTTGTGCGGCAATGCCGTTCCCACTCTCACTATAAGGCGCGGGTGGGGGGTTGCGGCAAGACCCCGGTCGTCGGGCACAATCGCCCGGCCAGCGAGACAGCATGGGAACGGATGGGGGTCGTATGTCGGACATGACGGAGCGCTTCGTGGTACACGAGTCGGGGGCCTACCTGCACGGCACGAAAGCGGATCTCCGCGAGGGCGATCTGCTGGTGCCGGGTTGCCCGTCGAACTATGAGGCGGGGCGCGTCTCCAACCACGTCTACGTAACAAGGGCATTGGACGCCGCGGTGCTGGCCGCCGAGCTGGCACTCGGCGAGGGGCCCGGCCGGGTCTACATGGTGGAACCGCTCGGGGCCGTCGAGGACGACCCCAATGTGACGGACAAGAAGTTTCCGGGGAACCCCACCCACTCGTACCGCAGCCGGGAACCGGTCAAGGTCGTCGGGGAGATCACCGACTGGATCGGGCATCCGCCCGAGTACCTTCAGGCGTTCCGGGAGGGGTTGGCGGAGCTGAGGCGCAAAGGGCTGGCCGTCATGTACGACTGATCAGGTGCCCAGCGACGGAATGCGTATGACCGCCGTGCCTTGGCCACCGCCGGACGTCGTCACATACCCGGTCCCGTCGGCGCTGAAGGACGGGGTGGTGACGTTGCCCAGCTGTTGATAGTCGAGGTCGAGAACCTTCTCCGCACCGGAGGGGGTCACCGCATAGACGCCGGCACCGACGGGACCGTAAGTGGTCACGTACGCGGTGCCGTCGGGTGCGAACACCAGGACCCGGGAGTCAGAGGCGCTGGTGTCGTATTCGAGCACCGGGTGGGGTAGACCGCTTGCGCGGGATACGGTTTCGCCCGCCGCATTGAATCCAAGCACCTCGAGGCTCGGGTACGAGCCACCGGGGGCGGAGTTGGTGATGAGGTAGCCGGTGCCGTCCGGCCCGAACCGGACATTGGGCCGGCTCGTGGGTGTGGTGAAGAACGAACGTCCGGGTACCAACGGGGTGTACGTGTCGTTGGACAGCGCGAGGATCTGCTGGGAACTGTACTGGCCCTGCGCATCGCGATACTGAAGCACCACGTACGCCGCGCCGTCGGGGCCGAAGAACACCTCGCTCTGGGTCGCGCCCAGTGGCAGGCCGACAGTGCGCGCGACGGTGCCGTCGGGGTTCAACACTGCCACGTGCTCGGCGCCGTCCGCGGTGTAGATGAAGTAGCCGAAGTTCTCGGCGGCGCTCGCGCCGCCGACGACGACGCCGCTCTCACCCGGCAACACCAGCGTGCCCGGCAGGATCGCGGTGCTCACATCGCCGTCACTGTCGACCACCGCGACGGTCGCGGCGTCCGAGGAAGCCGCGTTGAGCGGCGCGTAGACGGTGCCGCCCGGGGTCACCTGGAATCCCGCGATGCGGCCGTCGATCACATCAGAGGTGGCGATGGCGGTCACGGTGATCCTGGAGATGTACGTCGTCCCGGTCAGGTTGTCGGTGGATCCGTCGTAGGTGAAGGTCTCCAGATAGAGACCGTCGGCTGTCACCACCGTCTCGCCGGGCAGACCGCGGACGGCGCGCACCGTGTGTGAGTCGTCGGTGACCGTGTACACCCGGGTCGACTTGGTGCCGAAGAAGCTTCGGACGCCCGCGGTGACATAGATGTTTCCGTCCTGCGCCAGGATCGGTGCGCTCGGATCGGCGCCGTAGGGCAGCGGGATCGCCCGCGTCACCCCATTGGGGTCGATCGCGCGCAAGGTCGAGAAGCCGAACCAGGACGACACCAGGTAGGCGCTTCCGTCCGGCTCCAGCTGCACATCCGTGTCCGCTGCGAACGACCGCACGGTGTTGGCCGGGGAGATTCGGACATAGCGGTAGTCGATGGTCTCCCCGAACGGACCGAACGGGCGGGGGATCTCGGTGCGGAAGTACAGGGCGCCGTCGGAGCCGACCAGCGGCGTCGATTTCGGCGCACCGGTCACCGCGGCAATCCTGGTCACGTTGCCCTGGTTGTCCACGGCTGAGACGACCGAGCGGTTGCCACGCTCGTCCGTGGTCACCACGATCAGCGTGCCGTCGGGTCGCGCCACGGCTTCAGTGAATGTGGTGCTCGACCCGGGGATCTCGTCGGTGGTGAGGATGATCTGGCCGTCCTCGTCGAGGATGCTGACCCGGGTGACCACCCCGTTGGAGGTGACTTGGTAGCGGGTGCCGTCGACGCCGAACACCACGGGTCCGTCGGGGTTTCCCGGGATCGAACTCGACGGCGCGGCGGCCGCGACATCGTCGGCCGACCCCGCCTGACCGGTGGGCGCGGACACGGCGGGGGTGGCTGTCTCCGTGATCTGCTCGCCGAAATATCGTCGGGCAGAGGACAGTATCGTCCACAGCAGCGGAGCGGCGGCGGGAGTCTCGGGTTCTTCACTGTCGTCGGTGATCTCCTGGGGCGCGGACAACGGCGTCACCACCGTCGCAGGCGGTTCCTCCGCGGCGGCGTCGGCGGCGTCACTCGCGTTCTCGGGGACCGGCGCCGTCTGCGTCTCGACCGGCGGGGCCGGTGCGGCTGTAGCAGGTTCGTCGGTTGTCGGCGGGGTCGCCACCGTGGTGGACTCGGCGTCGTCGCCATCTCCGGATATGCGTCGAGATTCCGAATCAAGATCCTGCTCAGCAGTGTCGACTTGCGCCTCGCCGAGCGTGTCCGGCGCCGCGGCACTCGTGCCGCCGTTGGAGCGCCGCTTGCTCGTCGGCGGCTCCTCGGCATCTGTGGCCGAGGGGCTCTCGCCAGATTCGGCGACAGCATCGTTCGATGCTGCGGAGGCGGACGGTTCGTCGTCGTCCTTGGCCGCTCCGGGCGAACCGCCGGCGGGACTGTCCGACGTACCGGCCGAGCTCGCACCGTCGGGTTGTGCCCACGCCACGCCCGGCACGGCCGCCACCGCGGAGCCGATACCCAGCGCTACGGCCAATGCACCCACGCGGCCGATGTGCTTTTCCCACCCCATCGCGAACCTCCCGCTCGAGTTTCAGCAAACATAATCCTCAGCTGCGATGGGCGTGGGCAATCGGGGAAGACCCTTGCGTTTCGATCCGCAATGTCGGATTCTCCGCAGACCGACGCGAAATTGACGCAGCTGCAACAGAATAATTGCCCGCTATTGCGGTGCGACGTTTCCTCCACCCGACGCTCGGCGTCGCCGGCCACGCTGCGGAGGGCACCGTGGGCAAATGATCGGCCCACGCATCTCCGCGTCGTGACCGCGTTGACGGTCGGCACGACACCCTCCACCGGCGGTGGCGTCCCGGCTCCCTCACCGCCGCGCCGATCGCGACGGCATCACGGGCGCAGGCGACCTCCCTCTACACCGGCGCGGTGGAGAGAAGGCACGATGAGACGCATGGACGTTCTGGTCGTCGGCGGTGGGCCTGCCGGGTTGGCGTTGGCAGGGGCGTGCGGGCGGCTCGGACTGGTCACCGGGCTGCTCGACCGGGCCCCGGAGCGGCCGTGGTTGGCGACCTACGGCATGTGGAGCCGGGAACTTCCGGCCGATCTGCCGGCTTCGGTGATCGCGGCCCGAGCCGCCGGCCGGGCGATCGCGCTGACTGAACACCGGCTGGGATGGGAGTACGCCGTCCTCGACGTGCGCGCGCTTCGTGCCCACCTGGTCCACCAGTTGACCGGGGTGCAAGTCCACACCGGGCGCGCCGTCGGGTCACCGGAGCGGGGCGTGGTCGCCTTGGCCGACGGGGGCGAGCTGCGCGCGGCGGTCGTCGTCGACGCAGCAGGCCTGTGGCGCCCCCTGGACCGCACCTCGCCCGAGGGCACACCTGCGGAACAGACCGCATACGGTCTGATCGTCGACGAAGCCGTGGCCGCGCCGTTGGTCTCCCCCGACGAGGCGCTGTTCATGGACTGGCGCGCCGATCACGGCGAGCCCGGCTGGCCGACGTTCCTCTACGCGGTCCCGCTGGGCGAAGGTCAGGTGCTCCTGGAGGAGACCTCGCTGGCGCGTCGGCCCGGCCTGCCGTTGTCGACGCTGCGGCGAAGGCTTCACGCCCGGCTGACGCGCCACGGCATCGCGGTGCCGAAAGACGCACGCAGCGAAAAGGTCTCGTTTCGGGTCGACCATCCACGGCATCGCGGGCGGGGTGTGCTCGGGTTCGGTGCCGCCGCACCACTGATCCACCCTGCGACGGGTTTCAGTGTGGCGGCCTCGTTGACGCTCGCCCCGCGGGTGGCCGACGCTCTTGCGGCCCGCCTGCCGGACGGTCCGGACAAAGCGCTGGCTGCGGCCCAGGACACGGTCTGGCCGCTCGGCGCGCGTGTGGTCCACCGGCTTCGGCGGATCGGTTTGGAGGCGCTGCTGCGGATGCCTCCGGACGAGGTGCCCGGCTTCTTCGAACAGTTCTTCGCCCTGCCCGATTCCGACCGCTGGACCTACCTGACCGCGCGCGACGATCTGCGCGGCAATGTCGCCACGCATGGTCACCTCTTTCAGGTGTCGAGCGGCCGGTTGCGTCGTCGCCTCGTGCTGCCGGCCGTACTGCCCCCGCTGCGCACCAATGACGAGGAAGCTTCGCAAGGACCGCACCGCTAGTCGCAATGCCGCGCAGTTAAGCGTGTGACTGGTGTGGCAATTGTGACACGCCGTGTGGGATGCCGGTAGGACAGCGGAACTCCCGGTATCGATGGATTGTCCGTCCAAAGACACCATCTCACCAGGGAGTTCCGCTGTCTGTTCAGTCTGTCATCTGTCCTGGGCCACCGGGTCGTCAGGGCCGGTTCGCGCCGGGCCATCTGGGCGAGTTGACCCGGATCGTGTCCGCCGATCTTGTAGATGCCGCCTTGAGAACACCGGCCGCGTACAGCGCCGTGTTCGGGTGCTGCCCTCGCGGGTCGTGGTCTACCTGCTGCTGGCCGGGGCGTTGTTCGCCGAGATCGGATACCAGCAGGTCTGGGCGCGGCTGGTCGCCGGCCTGGATCCGGTCACCGTGGCCGCACCGGGTTCTTCGGCACTGTCACAAGCATTGCGACGTGTCGGAGTTGCCCCGCTGCGCGAATTGTTCACCCTGGTACGCGGCCCGGCTGTCGGCGCGACGCGCTGGCATGGGCTGTTGGTCTGCGCGATCGACGGCACCTCGATGTTCGTGCCCAACAGTGCAGCCAACGCCGCAGCGTTCGGCCGCCAAACCGGCCGCCCCGACGCCGAGTCCGGGTATCCGATGCTGCGCATGCTGACGGTCGTGGCGTGTGGCACCCGCACCGTCGTCGATGCCGTGTTCGGCGCCTACGGAGTAGGCGAAACCACCTATGCACCAACGCTGCTGCGGTGCCTGAAACCAGACATGCTGCTGTTGGCTGACCGCAACTTCGCCGTCACAGCTCTCGTGGAAAAGATCGCCTCGACCCATGCCGAGTTGCTGATCCGCTGCAAAGACGCCCGTGTGCTGCCCCGATCAAGACGCTGGCGGACCGGACGTGGCTGGCACGGATGGGCGCGGTGACCGTGCGGGTGATCGACGCCCGCATCAGCGTGCGGCTCGACGGCGGGGCGACCCGCTACGGTCACTACCGCCTGGTCACCACCCTGCTAGACGAAAAGCAATATCCCGCAGACGAACTGGTCGAGCTCTACCATCAACGGTGGGAGATTGAAACCAGCTACCTGGAATTGAAATCGACCATTCTGGCGGACGAGTGCTGCGCGCGGGTACCCCGCCGGCATCACCCAAGAGGTCTACGCACTGCTGATCACCTACCAGGCCCTGCGCACCGCCCTGGCCGATACCGCACTGGCCCGTCCCGACATCGGCCCCGACCGGCTGAGCCTCACCGTCGCCCTGAACACCGCCCGCGACCAAGTCATTCACGCCGCCGCAACGATCGCCGACGCCACCATCGACCTGATCGGCTGCATCGGAGCCGCCGCCCTCAACCAGCCGCTACCAGCGCGGCGATCACGCTCGAGTCCCCGAGTGGTCAAACGCGCCATTTCCAAGCACCGGGCTAAAGGCGCCATCGACCGCACCAACTACACAACCGCCATCACCATCGAAATCCTCGACGGTTGACAACAGGGCGCGGACCTTAACTGCGCGGCATTGGCGCTAGGGGGTGACGGGTTCGGCGAAGACGGTGGCCGTCGAACGGCCACGCAGGACCGTCGACCCGCGCACCGCCCAGTGCTCGGTCTCGTCCGCGTCGGCACGGGCCAGCGCGCTTCCCGAACACAGCACGGTCGACTCCCGATCCTTGGCGTGGTCGGCCAGCCTCGCGGCTTCGTTGACGGCATCACCGATCACGGTGTACTCGTAGCGGTTCTCGGCACCGAGGTTGCCCGCGAACACCGAGCCGCACGAGATGCCCACGCCGAATTCCACATCCGGCAGTTCGTGCAACCGTGGCACCAGCGCCCGCGCAGTGGCCAGCGCCGAGGAGGCCGGATTGTCCAACCGCAACGGTGCACCGAACACCGCCAACACGGCGTCACCCTGGAACTTGTTGATCAGACCGTGATGGCGTTCGACGGTGTCCACCACGATCTTGAAGAACCCGTTCAGCAGCTGCGCCACCTCTTGCGGCGGCCGCGAGGCGGCCAGTGCGGTCGAACCGACCAGGTCGACATAGAGGACGGCGGCCTCACGGACGTCGCCGGTGACCGCGCCACCCTGCTGTAAGGCAAGGCGGGCCACGTCGACCCCGACGTACCGGCCGAACAGGTCCCGCAACCGGTTCCGCTCGGTCAGGCCGGCCAGCATCCGGTTGAATCCGTATTGCAGCCGGCCGATCTCGGAGGACTCGTACACCTTGACCGACACACCGGACCAACCGCGTTCGACGGCTTTCATGGCCAGCACGACCTCCCCGATCGGATCGGAGACCGAACGGGCGACGAGAACCATGGACCGCAGACCGAAGACCAGCGAGATGACGGCGACCACCAATACGGCGGCCTCGACCGGCGCCGTCTTCTGCACGAACCAGCCGTTGGAGCGGGCCAACACGATCAACGCGATCCCCAGCATGGGCAACCCGCTGAACAGGGTCCAGATCGTGATGAGCCGGGCCAGTACACCGGGCATGCGGCCGATAGTGGCCGAGGAAGCGGTCAGCGACGCCGCGACGATCGGCCGCAACATCCGTTGGGTCACCAGGAATCCCATGCAGGCGGCCGCGATGCCACCGAAGAGGATCGCACCGCCCATGACGTAGGCGACGCCCCCTCCCGCATCGAGGTTCAGCAGCGTGTACACGAGCGCGCTCACCGCCCACGTCGTGAACTGGATGATGGTCTGCCGCGGTGCGATCCGGATGGCAGCGCGCTGCTGTTGTGGTGTCGGACTCTCCCCCGCGGCAAACCATTTGAACGTCGGATGGACGTTGACCCAACCGACGACGGTATCGACGATCGCGGCCGCGACCATCAGCGCGATCAGCGCAACCAGATTCGCCTGGGTGAGCAGCTGACGTGCATCGCCGACGGTATTGCGGCTCAACGCCAGCACCACGAGTGTCACCGCGGCTGCCGCGGTGGTCTGCGCGTAGATCTGTCGGGCCGCGTAGCTGATGCTGAGCCGGATCGCCCCCACGTCGAGAGCCCCAGGCCTACTTGATGTTCTGCTTCATCCCGTCGATGTCCATCAACACCGGCCAGCCGCTGACGCTGAGGGCGTTTCCGTGCCCGGTCTGGTGGATGTCGAACACCGATTGGATGGCCGCGTAGAACCCTTGTACGTCGAGGGTCTGATTCACCGCCCGCTTGGCCTGGCGGAGCGCGAACGCCGGCATCTGTGCGATCTGCGCAGCCAACTCGGCGGTCTGGGCATCGAGTTCGTCACGCGGAACCACCCGGTTGACCATGCCCGTGCGTTCGGCTTCCTCGGCGGTCAGGGCGCGGCCGGTGAACAGGATCTCCTTGGCCTTGCGGGCACCGAGTTCCCAGGTATGGCCGTGGTACTCGACACCGCCGATGCCCATCAGGGCCACCGGATCGGAGAACAGCGCGTCGTCGGCGGCCAGGATCAGATCGCACGGCCAGCAGAGCAGCAGGCCGCCGGAGATGCAGCGTCCCTGGACCGCCGCAATCGACGGCTTGGGCACGTTCCGCCACCGCAGCGTGTACTCCAGATAGCGGCGCGACTCATGCTCGATGAGAAATTCGAGCGTGATCTTGTCGGGCACCGGGCCGCCGCCGCGGAGATCATGGCCCGCGGAGAAATGCTTACCGTTGGCCCGCAGCACGATCACCTTCACCTCGCGATCGTCGGCGGCCCTGGTCCAGGCGGCATCGAGTTCGTCGAGTAGTTCAGGATTCTGCGCGTTGGCGGCTTCCGGCCGGTTCAGAGTGATCGTGGCGATCGAATCGGCGACGTCGTAGTCGATATACACGTGTTTCCTTCTGCTCACCGCTGCCACCCGACAGCCGTCTTCACGACGCGCCACCTACCGGCAAACAGCGCCCCGGCGGCGCCGAATATTTGTACGAAACCCTTCTTCCCAAAGGACTTCTATAATTCCCGCAATGAGAATACTATTCTCACAGTACGAAAGTTACAATCTCCGACACACTGGCCGCGAGGGGGTCTGACAGCACAATGGCAAGGCGTTCTCCGGTACAGTCAGTTCATGTTCTCCCCACTCGACAAGCGTCGGAACCGCCAGTGACTACCGCTGGCGAAGAACCCGCGTGGAAGCAGAGAGCTGTCGAGCGGTCGATCAAAACGGCCAAATTGCGCGCCGCCCAGCGCGTGCAACGGTTCCTTGATGCCGCCCAGGCGATCATCATCGAGAAGGGCAGCACCGACTTCACGGTCCAAGAGGTCGTGGACCGGTCCCGCCAGTCCTTGCGGAGCTTCTACCTGCAGTTCGACGGTAAACACGAACTCCTGCTCGCGCTGTTCGAAGACGCGTTGAGCCGGTCGGCCGACCAGATCCGGGCGGCCACCTCGACACAGGGTGAACCGATCGAGCGACTGAAGATCGCCATTCAGCTGCTGTTCGAATCCTCGCGGCCCGATCCGGCCGCCAAGCGGCCGCTGTTCACCGACTTCGCGCCGCGTTTGCTGGTCTCACATCCGTCGGAGGTCAAGGTCGCGCACGCGCCGCTGCTGGCCCTGCTCACCGAGCTCATGGAGGAAGCCTCCGAGGCCGGTCAACTGCGCTCGGGCATCAACCCGCGGCGGATGGCGGCGATGACCATGCAGACCGTGATGTTCGTCGCGCAATCGAGCGGCGGCAACGACGATGCGTCGATCAACCCGATCTCGGCCGACGAAGTCTGGGACTTCTGCGCCAGCGGATTCGCCGCCAGCTAGTTGAGAATTTCGTTCTCTTAGAGGTAGAACGCTCCTGACACTCAGGCGCGTGCCCGATCTCCGGACTTCCCACTCTCGCGTCGCGCCATGAGCAACCGGCACCGTCGGGATCCCCGCGATGCGCTCGATCGTCGAGCATCCGCACCTGGAACTGACCCCTGTTCATGTCTTCGGTGCCGAAAAGATCGGCGTCGAGGCCGGCGAACTGTGCGGCCTGGGAGCCACCGCGACGTCGATATCCGGATTCCGATTGCGCTCGGCCATGGACCCGTCGCAGATCACGGCCACCATGACGGACCGAGAATTCTGTTCTTCCAAACCGAGAGTGCAAACTGCCCGAAACGTATCTGTCGTTGACACGATAAGCGCCCGGTGAAAGAGTGCTGAGCAGCTGCACAGATTTTCACCGAGTATGTAGCACGTCATCAAACAGAACTGGGGCAATCAATGACTGGACGGATGGAAGGCAAGGTCGCGTTCGTCACCGGCGCGGCCCGTGGCCAGGGACGTAGCCACGCGGTACGGCTGGCGCAGGAGGGCGCCGACATCATCGCAATCGACATCTGTGGACCGATCCGGCCCGGCGTGGAGACCGCCATCCCGGCGTCGACCTCCGATGATCTGGCCGAGACCGCGAATCTCATCAAGGGGCTCAACCGTCGCGTCGTCACCGCCGAGGTAGATGTCCGCGATGCCGATGCGATCAAGGCGGCCGTGGACAGCGGTGTCGAACAGCTCGGCCGCCTCGACGTCATCGTGGCGAACGCCGGTATCGGCAACGGCGGCGACGTCCTGCACGAGACCAGCCAGCTGGACTGGGACGAGATGATCGACATCAACCTTTCGGGCGTCTGGAAGTCGGTCAAAGCCGGTGTGCCGCACCTGATCGAGGGTGGCCGCGGCGGGTCGATCATCCTGACCAGCTCGGTCGGCGGCCTCAAGGCCTACCCGCACTGCGGCAACTACGTCGCCGCCAAGCACGGCGTCGTCGGCCTGATGCGCGGCTTCGCCGTGGAGCTCGGCCAGCACAACATCCGTTGCAACACCGTGCATCCCACCCACGTGGCGACCCCGATGCTGCACAACGACGGCACCTTCAAGATGTTCCGGCCCGACCTGGAGAACCCGGGCCCCGACGACATGGCGCCGATCTGCCAGCTTTTCCACACCCTGCCCATCCCGTGGGTCGAGGCCGTGGACATCAGCAACGCCGTGCTGTTCCTGGCCTCCGACGAGGCCCGCTACATCACCGGTGTGACACTGCCGGTCGACGCGGGAAGCTGCCTCAAGTAGGTCCGGTTCCCTGGCCCGGACCAAGTGTGGCAGCGCCGGTCTGCGGGTGGCGGTACCAGCCACCCGCAGCCCGAGTGCCGCCGTCGACGTGAAGCGTCTGTCCGGTGAGGTAACCGGACAGACCGGAAGCGAGAAAGACTGCCGTTCCTGCGATTTCGTCGACGTGACCGGCCCGGCCCAGCGGGATGCCATCAGCGATACCCGACGGCGGCCCGTCCGGGGACAGCGCCATGAGCCCCTCGGTGAGGGTGAGGTCGGGGGCGATCGCGTTGACCCGGATGTCGTGCGGCGCCAACTCGAACGACGCAGTCTGGGTGTAATTGATGACGCCGGCCTTCGCCGCTGCGTACGCCGCATAGCCGGGAGCCGCACGCACTCCCTCGATCGACGTGAGATTGATGATGCTGCCAGGCAATTCGTCGGCAACCAGCCGGCGCGCAACCCGCTGCGTACACAGCAGAACGTGGCGCAGGTTGCTCCGATACAGTGCGTCCCAACCGTTCTCGCTCGTCTCCAGCAGCGGCGAGGCGAACACACCCCCGGCGTTGTTGACCAGGATGCGCACCGGCCCCAGCTCCGCGGTGGTCTGCGCCAGCGCGGCATCCACCTGTTCGGCGTCCCGCACATCGGTGACGATCCCCAGCACACCGAGCGACGCAGCGGCTTCGGCACAGCTCTCCTGGTTGCGTTCCCAGATCGCCACCGAAGCCCCGAATGCCGCCAGGCCGGCAGCGATACCCCGACCGATGCCGCTGCCACCGCCGGTGACGACGGCCACCTGTCCGGTCAGCAGAATGTCAGAAGGATTGATAGCCATGGGCATTGACGCTACTGGCTCGACCGGCGATGAGGCTAGATGCAACGTTGGGTGACCGGCGACGGCACCGGGCTTGAGTTTCCCGCTGATCCGGACACGCTCCGCGAGGCCGGGCCGGCGTTCCTGACCGAAGCCCTCCGCACTTTCGGCGTTCTCCCGAAGGACAACCGGGTCAGCGCGATCACCCGGTTGGAGGATTGTGCCGGAGGCAGCACCGGACGCAAGGCGCTGCTGGATGTCAGATATGCCCATCCGGTCGAGGGGTTGCCCACGGAACTGTTCGTCAAGTTCTCCCGCGACTTCGACAATCCCCGCCGGGACCGCGGGAAATCGCAGATGGAGCTTGAGGTGGCGTTCGGTACGCTGTCGGCCGGCACCCGTCTTCCCGTCACGGTGCCGCTCTGTCTGTTCGCCGACTACCACCAGGCCTCGTGCACAGGAATCCTTCTGAGCGAACGGATCTCCTTCGGCACCGCCGGGATCGAACCGCACTACGCCAAATGCCTGGACTATCAGATGCCCGATCCCGTCGGGCATTACCGCGCCCTGCTCACGTCGGTCGCACGGTTGGCGGGCGCACATCACGGCGGCGCGCTCCCCGACAGGGTGACCGAGCAATTCCGCTACGACGCAGCGAAAGTGACCGTCGGCAGTCGGGCATTCCACTCCCCTGCCGAGCTCGCCGCCCAAGTCCACCGGTTGACCTCATTCGCGGCCCGGTATCCGGCGTTGCTGCCGCCCGTCGTCGGGCAACCGGAGTTCACCACGCGCATGCTCGCCGACGTCGCCCGCATTGCCGCGGCCGAGGACGCGATCATGACCTGGCTGGCTGCCACCGACGACCAGGTATCGCTGTGCCACTGGAATGCCAACGTCGACAACGCCTGGTTCTGGACCGAACCCGACGGGACACCGGGCTGCGGACTGATGGACTGGGGCTGCGTCAGCGTCATGAATGTCGCGATGGCCCTGTGGGGTTCACTGTGTAGCGCCGAGACGGAGATCTGGGCCCGCCACCTCGACGCGCTGCTGACACATTTCGCCGGCGAGTTCCGGGCCGCAGGTGGACCCGCACTCGATCTGCCCACGCTACGTACTCAACTCATGTTGTATGCCGCACTGATGGGAGTGACCTGGTTGCTCGACGCACCGGCCTACCTGCACACAGCATTGCCGGATGGCCCCATCGATCGCTTCGACCCTCGGATCGCGCACAACGAGCCGGTCCGGGCTCAGCTGTTGATGTTGAGCAACGTCCTGCACCTCTGGGACACCGAGGATTTCGGGACGATGCTCGACGCGTTCGAGCGGGCCTGAGCCCGGATCAGCGGGCCGCCTTGCGACGGCCTCCCACCCCGGGCTCGGTACCGATCACGCCGTCGTCGGCCAGTGCCGCGATTTCCTCCTCGGACAGCCCCAGCTCGGCCAGGAGTGCGTGATTGTGCTCGCCCAGCAGCGGTGCAGCCTGCCGATGCAGCGACCGTGGGCCATCGGCCAGCGAAACGGGCAGGGTGCTGTGTGGTGCCGCGTTGTTCACCGGGTGCCCGACATGCTCGAAGAACCGCCGGAATCGCACCTGCTCCAGTTCCAGCTGCCGGTGCGGCTGCATGACCTTGGCCACTGGAATACCTGCGGGCCACAAGGTTTCGACGATCTCGTCTCCGCTGCGCGGTAGACACCAGGCGGCAAGTTCCCGGTCGATCAGATCGTGCTGCGCCCGGCGCCCGGCGGCGGAATCCAACTCCGGGTCCGTGGCCCAGCCCGGTTGCCCCAGCGCCGCCCGCAGTGCGGCCCACTGAGCATCGGTGCCGACCGCGATCGCCACCCAGCTGTCCGCCCGGCCGAACTCGTCGATATCGGCGCACTTGTAGATGTTCTGCGGCGCGGCGGCCGGACCCCGGTTGCCGTCACGCTGCAGCAGTGCACCGTAGGCCGAGTACTCGATGACCTGCTCGGCGGCTACGTTGAGCGCCGCATCGACCATCGCGGCCTCTACCAGCGTCCCCTGCCCGGTGCGGCGGCGATGCTCGAGCGCGAGCATCAGTCCCGACAGCGCATGCACCCCGGCATTGGGGTCACCGATCGAATACGGTTCGAACGGAGCACGATCCGGATATCCGGTGAGCCAGCTCAGCCCCGACGCATCCTCGATGATGTAGGCAAATGCCGGGTTGTCCCGCCACGGCCCGTCGAGCCCGAAGCCCGGCATGCGCACCATGATGATGTCCTCGCGCAGCTCCCGCAGGGAATCGAAGTCGAGTCCGATCTGTTCGATCACCCTCGGGGTGAAGTTCTCGACAACCACATCGCAGGTCGCGATCAGCCGACGCAGTAGGTCCCGACCCTGCTCGGTCTGAAAATCCAGGGTCAGGCTCTTCTTGTTGGTGTTGAGCGCACTGAAGATCGGCGAGCGTTCCCACCACTGCTCCACGGTGGCCGGGATGCCCGCGATCAGCCGCGTACCGTCCGGGCGTGGGGTCGATTCGAGGTGGATCACCTCAGCGCCGAGCATGCCGAGCGGATGGGTGCACGAGGGGCCGGCCCAGAATGTGGTCATATCGAGCACGCGTAATCCGCTGAACGGCAACCGATCAGTCCCGGGCCTGTCGGTGGGGATGTCGCGCGGAGTCAGCTCCGCTGCCCTGATCTGCGCGGAGTGTTCGCCGAGGCGGGGCGCGGGCGCCGCCTCGCGCAGGGTCACACCGGACAGCCGGTACGGCGCGGCAGGCTGGGTGAACCCGTACTGCGGGTTGCGGACGAATGCCTTCCGCTCCACGAAATGGTCCATGGCGGTGACGTTCTCACCGTTGCCGACCGGTGAGTTCGGGATCCGGAAGGCCGATGCGAGTTCTCGGACGTCGTCCACGTTCTGGTCGCGCAACCACCGGTACAACTCTTCGGCGTGCAGGTTGGCCTGCTCGGTGATGGTGAGCTCGGAGTTCTCGTCGATCCACTCGTCGTGACCCGACATCGCGCACAGATCCCACCACTGCTGGGCGGTTCCACATCCGAGGGCCACCAGGCCGTCGGCCGCCTCGGCCACCCCGGGCACGGTGGGCCTGCGCTCGGTGCGCCACGGCCGGCCCAGCATCTCGAAATAGGTGACCGGATAATAGGTCAGCCCCAGAATCTGCGCCTCCAGCGCCGACAGGTCCACCAGCTCGCCGTGACCGTCACGCAGTGCCCGCTCCCGGAACGCCAGGGTCATCGCCGCTGCGTAGGCACCGGTGAGCCACTCGCCCACCTGCCCGCCGATGGATACCGGCGCCCGGTCCTGCACCCCACGGCCGATCCCGATGGCGCCGCCCGACCAGGCCTGGAGGGTGAATTCGGTGGCCGCCCGGTCACTCCACGGCCCGTCCAACCCGAACGGCGTGATCGTGGTGACGATCAGATGGGGGTATCGCCGGAACAGGTCCTCCGGTGCGAGCGACTGGGCGACAGGCGATTCCGGAGACCAGATGACGGCGTCGGCCGCGGCGACCAACCGGTCCAGGAGTTCACGGTCACCGGACTCCAGGATCACACTGCGTTTCCCGCCCGCCAGGAAGGCGAACAACGCGCCATCCCGGTCCGGACCGATGTCGGCACCCGACGCCGACCACCGGCGCAATGGGTCACCTTCGGCGGCTTCGACTTTGATCACATCGGCGCCGCCGTCGGCGAGAATCTTGGTGGCGTACGCCCCGGCGATCCCGTACGACAGGTCGATGACGGTGTACCCGTCAAGTGGTGAGCTCATGTGCCTATTCGGGTTTCGCCCGGTTCTTCTTGGACAACCGGAAGTCGGGGGGGAACTTGCTGTCGTTGTCGTTGACCGCGGCCGACAGCCCCGAATCGATCGACTCGAACATGTCCAGGTCCTCATCGCTGTCGTTGGCCACCCCGTTGCCCATCGACTCGAAGAACGCGGACAGCAGGCTGCCCATGTACTCGCCCTGTTGCTGTTTGAAGATCTCGAAGAACATCTTCTGCTGAAAGACGGTGTCCACCGGCCGGTTCCGGGTACAGGCCAGCGCATATTTCTGCACCTCGGCCTCCAGCTGGTCTCGCGCCACCACCTTGTTCAGGAAGTTGCAGTCATACATCTCCGCCGCCGTGAACGGCCGGCCGGTGAAGACCATCTCCTGGAACTTGCGCAGGCCCATCATCTGGACCCACGTCCACATGCGTGGCCCCCAGCCGTGATACCGGAATGACGGATGGCCGAACAGCGCGTCGTCGGACGAGATCACCAGATCCGCATCGGCGCACTGATAGAAGTGCCAGCCGTAGCAGTAGCCCTTGGCCTCGACGATGCTGATCTTCTTGAAGTCCTGCAGGGCGCGGTTACCCGCCTGGGAGTTGGCATACCAGGAGCTGATAGTGGCGCCGTTGCGGAAGGTGCCCTTCGGTGGGTAGGTGACCTCACCGACTCCGTCGTCCTCCAGCCGCAACTCGGCCAGCCGCACCGCCGGATTGTCGTTGCCCTCCATGAACTCCGGCAGATCGGCCCCGCTGCCCAGGTTGTCCCCGACACCTCGGATGATCACCACCTTGACGTCGTTGTCGGCGTTGGCCGCCCGCAACACATCGGCGTAGCGCAACCGGGCCATCGACGTCGGCGCGTTGAGGAACTCCGGCCGGTTGAACGTGATGGTGGCGATCTTGGTCTTGGGGTCCTTCTCGTAGAGAATGATCTCTTCGGGGGTGGGACGCTCAGGCATGTGCCGCCTCACTGTCTGTTCGGGCTTGGGTGAGTACTTCGGGTCCATCGGTTCCGACAACTACGGCATCGCGGGTGAATACCGCACCGACGCCCTGTTCCCAGACATAGCCGGTCACGGCAAGGACCATGCCCGGCTCCAGGATGTCGGCCTCGGCGGTCGCCCGCAGGCTCGGGGAGACAACGGGCGGGTCGAATCCCAACCCGAGCCCATGCGCTACCGGCATCGCCGGTACCGGTTCGCCGGCCTGCTCGTACGCATCGAGCAACGCGCTGGTCGGATTACCCGGTCGGCAGGCATCAAGCAGCTTGTCCCACAGGGCATCCCGCCGTCGGTACAGCGATCGAATCGCGTCGGACGGTTCGCCCACGTAGACCGTGCGCGCGACCTCCGCGACATAACCGTCGGCGAGTACACCCGCCGACAGGGCCACCAGGTCACCCTCGCGCACCCGGCCGTCACCTCCGACACGACGCCACGGGTGGTCCTTCGAGGTGACCCATGCGGCGTCCTGGGTGGCCGGGGTGCTCACTCCCCCGGCAGCTTCGGCCTCCAAGATCACCCCGGCAAGGCGCTTCTCGGTAACTCCGGGAGCCACCTCGGCAACACCCTTGGCCAGGGCCGCTTCGGCGACCACCAAGGCGCGTCGCAGTGCCGAGATCTCCTCACCGGTCTTGACTCGGCGCGCTGCCCGCATCGCCTGCTCACCGTCGACCAGTTCCGCGTTCGGGAAGGCCATCGGCAGCAGCTTGGCGAAGGTCGGTGTCAGAGCATCGGTTCCGATGCGCCACGCCGAATCGGAGCCGTTGATGTTCTGCAGTACACCGACGAGGGTCATCGGGTTCCATGCGAAGCCGTAGAGATTTTCGCGTGGAATCTCCTCGGGGATGCCCTCGTCCCAGGTGCTGTTGAGGTGGATCTCACCCGTGTCGCGGACGAAGGTGCAGATCGGCCCAAAAGGCCTGGTACCTACCACCCACAGCTGTGGGACACCGGAGATGTACCGGACATTGGCCTGCCTGCCGAGTACGAGCGCATCGAGGTCGTGGGCCTCCATCTGTGCGATGGCCCGCTCCCGTCGACTGACGCGCAGTGCCCGGCCGTCAGCCTCGATCTCAGTTCCCACGGGACACCTCATAGGGGTCGTACGGATATGCGGTCAGCGGCATCCACCCGTCCTCGGTCACCACCACGATCTCCTCGCCGCGATAGCCACCGGTGCCGTCCTCCCACACCACGGGCTCGAACACCAGCAGCATGCCTTCCGGGAAGACGAAGTTGTCGTCCCACTCCTGGCCGAGATCCGTTCCGATCATCGGCATTTCAGCTGCGCTGGTACCGATACCGTGTCCCAGGTAGAAGTGCGGAAGCCACGGCTTCTTACCGCCGCCGGCCGCAGTCGCCGCCCGGCCCAAGTCACCGCACGTGGCACCCGCCTTGGTCACCGAGAGCACCGCGTCGACGATGCCGCTCCACGTGTCGAATTGCCTCTGTTGAGCCGCCGTCGGGTCCTGACCGACGATCCAGGTGCGCCCGTGGTCGGAACAGTAGCCGTGGTAGGCGATGGACACGTCGGTCCACAGCACATCGCCGCGCTGCAGTTCACGCTCGGTGGTCAGCAGCGGCAGTGCGAGATCGCCGGTGGTGGTCCAGGTGCCCTCTGCCTTCGATGCGGGCATGGCCTGCCAGATCGAGTCGAACATGTTGGTCGTGGCACCGAGTTCGAAGGTCCGGCGCACGAATTCGGCAGACAGGTCGATCTGCCGGATACCGGGCGCCAGGGACTTGTGGATCTCGGCGATGGCCTGTTCGGTGATCTGACAAGCCCGGCGGACGCAGGCGATCTGGTCGATCGTCTTGACGAGTTTCGCCGCGCCGATCACCGGGGCGGCATCCACCGGTGCACTGGGGAACAGGGCACTACCGGCCAGCCGCATCGCCCCGGTCAGCTCGTCGGTCGCAACCGTCGCACCGGCAGGCACCAGCGTGGCCAGGATCTTCGCGAACTCCGCTACGCCCTCGTCGAATTCGAGATAGACCGGCCCGTGCAGGTGGTCCTCGGGCAGACCTGTCTCCATGGCCGCACCCTCACGGAACGGCAGGAACAGGTGCGGGTGTTCGTCGTCGGCCAGCACGACGGCGACGGGCCGCTCGACGTGCGACAGCCCCGCGTCGGCCAGCGGCCAGGCGATGCCGGTGGCGTACATGACGTTGGAGTTGCCGAGCAGCACGAGCGCATCCACGCCCTGGTCGGACATCGCGGCGTGTAGACGCACACCGACCTCTCGACGCATCCTGGCCAGGTCAGGCTCGTCGGGAATGTCGAGCGGGGTGAAGCCGGTTCGGGCGATCTGGGTTACGCCGGCTTGAGTGGCAGTGCTCATACCAATCCCAGGAACCTCTGGATGTTGGTCGACACGATCTTGACGGCGTTCTCGGGCCCGACCGCCTCGACGACGGTGGCCAACGACTTCTCCGAATAGCCGAAGGTGGATTCGTTGTGCGGGTAGTCACTCGACCACATCACGTTGTCGACACCGATCTCGTCGATCAATCGCAGCCCCAGTGGATCGACCATGAACGACGCGCTCATGTGGTGGTCCCAGTAGTGCCGGACCGAGTGCTGCAGTTCATGGTTGAACATGTGCCGGTACGAGGCGAGCATGTGCTCGGCATCCTGCAAAGCCGTGGGCACCCAGGCGATTCCACCTTCGAACCAGCCGACCTTCAGGCTCGGATGCCGATCCAGGATGCCGGAGAAGACGTACTTGGCGAACTGTTCGCGGAACGAGTCGACGTTGACCATCATGCCGACGACGACGCTGTTGTTCTGGCACGGAGTCTTGGGCGGCGTCTCGCCGATGTGGTGGCTGACAGGTAGACCGGCGGCCTCGATCTCGTCCCAGACCGCGTCCATCTCGGTGCTGCCGTAGTCGTAGATGTTGCCCTCGTCGTCCTTGCCCGGATTCAGCGGGAGCAGGAACGTCTTGAGGCCCAGCGACTTCAGCTGTTCCAGGGTGCTACGGCAGCCCTTCGGGTCCCACCAGTTGATCAACCCGACGCCGTAGAAATGGCCGTTGCTGTTCGCCTGCAGTTCCGCCATCACCTCGTTGTAGATGCGAAACACCCGCTCACGGATCCCCTTGTCGGGGTAGTGGAACAGGGCGAGCACGGCGTTGGGGAAGGCGAGCTCCTTGTCGATGCCGTCCTCTTTGAGCTCGCGGATACGGGCGGCGATGTTATTCGTGGCCGCACCGGCGAGGTCGTCGTACTGCATCAGCACGCGCCCGAAATCGCCTCCGGTCCAGGCCTTGCCCTTCATCCCGACCATGTAGGCGCCGTCCTCGTACCAGATGCGCGGCGCGGCACCCTTGAGGTCGTCGGGGAAACGATCGTAGAAGATGTCGTCGGCAACCGAGATGTGGTTGTCGGCCGAGAAGATCGTGGTGCCCTCGGGGAGTCCGGTGAGGCCGCCCTCCGTCGCGTGGCCACGGCGATTCTTCGGTGCACCAAAGCCTTCCGGCGGATAGAGAGTCGTCGAAGCAGTCATCTGTGGTACTCCAATCAGGGCTGTCGGTTACCAGGTCACGGGAAGTTCGTAGACGCCGTAGGCGAGGCGGTCGTGTTTGAACGGCACCTCGTCCAACGGGATGGCCAGCTTCATCGTCGGGATGCGGCGCAGCAGGGTGTGGAACACGATCTGCAGTTCGGCGCGGGCCAGCTGCTGCCCGACACACTGGTGACGGCCGTAGCCGAAACCCAACTGCTGTCCGGCATCTCGGCTGAGGTCCAGCTTGTCGGGCTCCGGGTAGGCCTTGGCGTCCCAGTTGGCCGGAGCCAGATCGATGATCACACCCTCGCCGGCCTTGATGGTCTCGCCGCTGATCTCGATGTCCTCGACGGCGATACGGCGCTGGCCGTTCTGGATGATCGACAGGTAGCGCATCAGCTCTTCGCACGCATTGGCGATGACCTTCGGATCGTCGGCGTTGCGCAGGAAGTCCGCCTGCTCCGGATTCTCCAGCAGCGCCAGGATGCCGATGCCGATCACGTTGGCCGTCGTCTCATGCCCGGCGATCAGCAGACCGGTACCGAGCTGTGCAGCCTCCTTGACACTGATCTCGCCGGCGGTCACGCGCTCGGCCAGATCGGACACCGCGTCCTCGGCGGGATCGGCCTGCTTCTTCTCGATCAGGTCGATCAGGTACTGGTGCAGGCTCATCGCGCCCTTCTGCATGGCGTCCGCTGCGGCGTAGCGGGCCAGGCCGGCGGTGGCGTGCTCCTGGAAGAACTCGTGGTCCTCGTAAGGCACGCCGAGCATTTCGCTGATCACCACCGTGGGCACCGGCAGTGCGAGCTCGGCGACCATGTCGGCCGGCTTCGGGCCGGCCAGGATCTTGTCGATGCATTCGTCGGTGACCTTCTGGATGGCCGGCCGCAGACCCTCGACACGCTTGAACGTGAAGGGCTTGGACAGCATGCGGCGGAACCGGGTGTGCTCCTCGGCGTCGGACGTGAAGACCGACCGCGGCCGCTTGTCGACGGTGGAGAGCATGTGCTCGTTCCAGTGCGGGAAGCCCGACTTACGGTCGTCCACGCTGATCCGCGCGTCGGCGAACAGAGTGCGCGCCTCTTCGTGCCCGGTGATCAGCCACGGCGTGCTGCCGTCCCAGATCTTCACCCGGGACAGGCCTTTGGCATTACCCAGCATCTGTGGCGGAGGCGCGAACGGGCACCGCGCGTCCCGTTCCATCGGGTAGTCGGGGATGTCGGTGGTGGTCACGGAGTCGGCAAGGGTTTCAGACACGTCATTCCTCGATAGTGATGGCTAGGGCTGGGCAGGCTGCTGCGGCGCGACGGGCGCCGTCGATCTGGTCCGGTCCGGGTTCGGGTTCGAGCAGGACGACGACACCGTCTTCGTCGCGCTGGTCGAACACCTCGCTCGCGTTGAGCACGCATTGCCCCGACGAGACACACTTGTCCTGGTCGACAGTGACTTTCATATGAGATCGCTTTCTTGGGTAACCGGCGCCAGCCACAGGCCGACGATCGCATCGATCAGCCCCGAGGCCGCGCCCTGCCAGGATGCCCGGGGCACGTTGCCGCCCCTGTCCATCGCCCGTTCGCGATCAGCGGCGCTGTGCATCAACAGGTTGCGCGCCATGATGTTGCGTTCGGCGCGAACCTCGTCGGGCAGCTCGGGCAGGCAGTTCTTCATCCCCTCGATGACGCGCACCAGCGACTCCGAACTCAGGGCATCGCGGACCACGATGTCGTGGTAGGCCGGATCGGCCATCACCTGGGCTGCGAACCGCGCGTACCAGGTCGGGTTCCCCAGCGCCGCAAGGTGATCGGTCAGCGGCTGCACCAGGCAGGAAACCCAGTCGCGCAATTCGGCCGAATCGCCGGTGTCGGCCACCATCTGCTCGCGCAGGCACTCGATCGGGCCGCGGTGCTTGTGCTCGATCGCGCGGACCAGGTCGGTCTTGGTGCCGAAGTGGTAGCCGACGGCGGCATTGTTGCCCTGTCCGGCCGCCTCGCTCACCTGACGGTTGGACACCGCGAAGACGCCGTGCTCGGCGTAGAGCCGCTCGGCCGCCTTGAGGATCGCCTCCTGGGTACTGCTGGCCCGATCGGCGCGAGCGGTCCGGCTGGCTGCTGTCACCGTTACAGTCAACGCCTCTCCTGTAATTAAGTCAAGCAGTTGATTTAAACTGTTCCGAGCCCGCCCCCGAACCCTTCACACAGGTGCTCGACGGCGGCGTTTGACGGGGTCAGGCCTGGAGCTTGGGCTTGCGGACGATGACCTTGCCGGCGACGGTGCCGCCATCGATCGGCAACACGGTCCCGGTCACGTACCGCGACCGGTCCGTCGCGAAGTAGAGCGCCGCCTCGGCGACGTCCTCGACCGTGCCTTCCCGCTTGAGCGGGCGGTCGTTGCGCATCTGCGCCCGGATCCCCGCCTCGAACTCCTCGATCCGCTCCCGCTCCTCCGGCGAGGCCGACTTGGCCACGATCGCGGTACGGATGTTACCGGGGGCGATCGCGTTGACCCGGATCTCGTAGTGGGCCAACTCGATTGCCGCGCACTTGGTGAACTGGATGACCGCAGCCTTGGACGCACGATACGTCATCACGCCACCGCCGGCCTGAATGCCGCCGATCGAGGTGAGGTTGAGGATCGAACCGCCGCCGTGCTCGGCCATGTACCGCGCGGCATCGCGGGTTCCGGCCATCACCGCACGGACGTTGACCCGCATCACGGTGTCGAAATCGGCGAGATCGTCGTCCAGGAACCGGCGGTGCATACGCCCCGAGACACCGGCGTTGTTGACCATGACGTCCAGGCCACCGAACGTCTCCACCGCGGTCGACACCAGGCGACCCACCTGCTCGACGTCACTGACATCGGTGCGCAGGAACCGGGTGTTCTCGCCGAGTTCGGCGGCCAATGTCGTACCCCGGTCCTCGTCGACGTCGCCGATCATCACCTTGGCGCCCTCGGCGGCGAACCGGCGCACCAACCCTTCGCCGAGACCCGACGACCCCCCGGTGACGACCGCGACTTTTCCGGCCAGCTCGTTCATTGCACCTCTTTCAGGAATTCCAGCAGTACCGCGATGAGCGCGGTGGGCTGTTCGATCTGCGGACAGTGCCCGGCAGCGGCGATCACCGCACTACGGGCACCGGTGATCTGACCGGCGATCTCAGCGGCCCAACCGGACGGCAGCAGCTTGTCACGATCCCCCTCGATCATCATCGTCGGCACACCGATGCGGCCATAGGCCCGTTGCGACGACGGCATCGCCGGCGCTTCCAGACCGGGTCGCCGAAACCGGGCCGCGGCCAAGGTTTCCCAGGCTCCCGGCGCAATGCTCGACTCGTACCGCCGCTGCACATACGCCTCGTCGGCCGGGTAGGCCGGATCGGCGAACAAGGCGGTGACGATGCGCCGCATCCCGGCCAGGGTGGCGTCGTAGTCGTACAACGCCGCCGAATGTTCGTTGCGCTGGATCTCCCCTCCCCCGCAGATCGCGGTGAGCGATCGCACGGGGAGACGCGGGGCATCCGAGGTGGCGTCGACCAGAAGGTTGATCGCCCCCATCGAGTTGCCGACGAAATGCGCCTCAGCGATACCGAGTTCGGTGCAGAACGCAGCGATGTGCCGAATCCGCATCCCTCGGCCGTCGTTGAAATCGATGACCTTGGCACTCTCTCCGAAGCCCAGCATGTCCGGCGCCAGCACCCGGTAGTGCCCGGCCAGGTCGCCGATGACGCGCTCCCAACCCAGTTCGGCGCCGGCACCGAATTCACCGCCGTGCAGCAGGACGACGGGGTCCCCCTGCCCGGCTTCGAGGTAGCTGGTGGTCAGACCGTCGACGACGATCGTCTTACGTGCGAAGTCCACGGTCGTCATCGCGCCGCCCCGCTGGACCGGGCAAACGTCAACAGCTGACTGGCCAGCATGTCGAGTTGGCCACGGACCGGCCCCTCGGTCAAAACCCCTGACTCGTCCCAGATCTTGTCCGCCGAGTTGATCGCCACCCCCAGCGGCGTGGGCCAGGCTCGCAACGAGTGACCGATCGTCCGTAGCTGCCCCAGCGTCCCGACCGCGGCCTGCCAACCGTAGGCGCAGCTGATGCAACCCCACGGGGTGTTGTCGAGGTAGACACGTGGGTCCTCGCGGAGATCCTCGATGTAGTCCAGCGCGTTCTTGACCAGGCCGGAGATCGCACCGTGGTAGCCGGGTGAGCCCACCACCACGGCATCGGCGTCCCGCAGCGCGGAGACGAACTCCAGCGCCGCGGGCGTGCGTTCCAGCGAGTGCGGTGCGTACATCGGCAGTTCCAGATCCGGGCCGGCGAACATCCGGGTCCGGCCCCCTTGCCGTTCCACCGATTCCAGGCAGTACCGCACGGCCCGCTCGGTCGAAGAGTCGGCACGCAAGGTGCCGCCGAGCCCGACCACGAACGGGACTTTCTCAGTTGACGTCATAGTTCCTCATTTGATCGCAATGGGATTCACCGGCGAGCCGACGCCGCCGGTCACCCGCAACGGCGGGGCGATGAGCTGAAACTCGTACACCCCGTCGGCCGCGCAGTCCGCGGCCAGCGCCCCCAGATCCCAGTACTCACCGAGCATCAGTCCCATGTCCCGCAGGCACAGCATGTGCATGGGCAGGAAGGTGCCCTCGACACCGTTGGCCGGATCGGGGTCCTCGACCATCAGATTGTCGGCAGCGACGGCGGCAACCTGATGATCGTGCAGCCACGAGGCGCAGTGCCAGTCCAACCCGGAACCGGGTTCGGTTCCGTCGCCGCTGGCCAAAAACCTAGTCCACCAGCCGGTGTGGACCACCACGATGTCGCCGGGTGTGATGGACACCCCCTGCGCGCGGGCCACGTCGTCGAGTTCGGCCGGGGTGATCGGATTGCCCGGTTCCAGGAACTGCTCGGCGCCGCGGTGCCGCACCACGTCGAGCAGCACGCCGCGTGAGGTGATGCCCTTGCCGTCGACCTTGTCGATACCACAGTGGAAGGCACCGAAGCTGGTGACCGAATCGGCGGGAAACCCGTTGTAGAGCTTGTCCTCGTAGTACACGTGCGACAGCGCGTCCCACTGCGTGGCCGCCTGCAGCGGCATGACGATCATGTCGTCGTTGAAGCGGAACGGATTGTCCACGAAGAACTCACTGACCTGATGGGCCACCGAATTGCGCAGCCACTGTGGCCCGTACTGCGCGAGCGTATTCGCGTCCCCACCGTCGACGGTCATCACATGGGTCGGGTTCTGCCGGAACTGGAACGCCCCCTGCGGGCCGGCCGAGGAGAAGTCACCGCCGAGCGCGAACACCTTGCCCTGCTTGACGAGTGACGCACCCTCGGCGACCTTGCCGGGAGTGATCAGGTTGAGTGTCCCGAGCTCGTCGTCAGAACCCCAGCGTCCCCAGTTGCGCACATCGTCGGCGACCTTGCGAAAGTCGCTCATCGTTCCGGCCAAGCTAGCTCCTCTGCTCAGACTCGTCTACCGCATCGATCACGGTAGCCTCCCGCTGGGCCAGAATGCCGCCGTCGGCCCAGATCACCTGCCCGGTCACGTAACTGGCGGCCGCGCCGCCCAGGAATACCAGCAGCGCCGCCTGTTCGGCAGCCTCCGAGTTGCGGCCCAGCGGGGTGGTGAACGAATCCAGGTACTGCTGACCGTAGGCCGAGCGCAGCTGGTCGAGAATGGGCGTGTCGGTGACGCCCGGCGCCGTGCAGTTGATCCGGATCCCGCGCGCACCGAGTTCGGCGACCCGGGACATCGCGTACAGGATCGCGGCTTCCTTGGACAGTCGATAGCCGCCGTCGGCCAGTGCCTCGGGGTGCTCAGCGCACCATCGTAACCCCTCATCGACCGACCGGGTGCGTATCAAACCCGCTGTGACACCACGATTTTCCCGATACCCAGATGCCGCCAACGAGGACACCGAGGTGATCGATCCACCCGCGGGAATGCGGCCTTCCAGCAGTTCGGTGAACTGCCGGGTGCCCAGGAAGTTGATCCGTACCACCAGAAGCGGGTTGCCGATGCCCGAGGACACACCGGCCACGTTGAACAGGGCGTCCACCGGACCACCGACCGCGCCGGCGGCACGATCGACGGACTCCGGGTCCGCCAGGTCCAGTTCGATGAACTCCTCGGGCAGGTGATCGGGCGGTCGAATGTCCAGACCCGTCACCCGGGCGCCGAGCTCACCCAACGCGCGGGTGACCTCGGCGCCGATACCCGACGCGCAGCCGGTGACCACGACGTGTTTACCGTCGTAGCGCACCAGCTCGTCCAGGGCGGTCACCTCAGCTCGCGTTCCCGCGGGCTTCCTTCTCCGCCTGCGCCGCCTTGACCCGGCCCTCGTTGATCTCGGCCATCGCCTCAGGGATCTCACCGGCGGTGAACTTGTCGCGGCCGGTGGGCAGGCCACCGAAGGCGTAGGTCTCGTCGAACAGCGGGGCGTCGGACGGACGGCGACGCGCCTCGACCTTCTCGATCACCGGTGCCAGACGCTTGGCCTTGTTCGCCACGGCCTTTGCATCGCGCTCGATGAACTCGGGCAGGATCTCCTTGCCCATGATCTCGATGGATTCCATGGTGCCCTCGTGGCTGCGCGGGTTGAGCAACAGGATGATCTCGTCGACCCCGCTCGCCTCGTAGCTGCGCAGGAATTCGCGCACGGTGTCGGGCGAACCGATGGCGCCGCGACCGGGCCCGTAGGCCAGCGTCGGATCCTCCTTGACCGCTTCCTGGTAGCGCTCCCACACCTTGGTGCGCCCGGGGGTGTGCATGCCAGTCAGGTAGTAGTGCATGATCCCGAACGAGAAGAAGCCACCGCCGATGCCCAGCCGCTTGAGTGCCTCGTCGTCGGACTTGGCCACCATCATCGACAGGTCACCGCCGATGGCCAGGATGTTGGGGTTGATCGCCGGGGTGATCGGCGCACCGCGCTCTTCGAATTCCTGGTAGTAACCGTCGACGCGCTCCTTGAGCGCCTCGGGGCCGGTGTAGGCGAAACTCAGTGCACCGATGGCCTTCTGGGCCGCCATCTGCACCGACGACGGGCGGGTGCAAGCCACCCAGACCGGCGGGTGCGGGCTCTGCAGCGGCTTGGGGATCACGTTGCGGGCAGGCATCTCGACGTGCTCGCCCTTGAAGCCGGTGAACGGGGCTTCGGTCATACAGCGGATGGAGACCTCGAGGGCCTCTTCCCACATGGTGCGCTTGTCCGCCGGGTCGATGTCGAAACCGCCCAACTCGGCGACCGAGGAGCCCTCACCGGTGCCGAACTCGACCCGTCCGTTGGACAGGTGATCCAGGGTGGCGACGCGCTCGGCGATGCGGGCCGGGTGGTTGATCGGCGGTGGCAGGTGCATGACACCGAAACCCAACCGAATGTCCTTGGTGCGCTGGCTGGCTGCAGCCAGGAACATTTCCGGCGCGGTCGAGTGGCAGTACTCCTCCAGGAAGTGGTGCTCAGTCAGCCAGACGGTGGAGAAGCCAGCCTTGTCGGCCGCCTCGACCTCGGTCAGTCCGTGCTGGAACAGCTGATGTTCGTCATCCTCCGACCACGGCCGAGGCAGTGGGAACTCGTAGAACAGCGAAATCTTCATCGGTTTCCTCCTGGGGTGTTGCTGACGTTGTCCTGGACTTGATGATTGACGGTGTGTGAAGCAGGTTGTGCGACAAGCTGTTCAGCTTGGAGATCGGCGATGTGTCTGGCTGCCACATACCCGAAGGTCATCGCGGGCCCGATCGTTGCGCCCGCGCCGGCGTAGCTGCGGCCCATGACCGCCGCCGAGACGTTGCCCACCGCATACAACCCGGCCACGGCCGACTCGTCGGCACGCAGGACCCGGGCATACTCGTCGGTGCGCAGCCCGCCGGAGGTGCCCAGGTCGCCGAGGATGATCTGGAATGCGTAGTACGGCGGCTTGCCGAGTGGACGCAGATTGGGGTTCGGCAGGGTCGGGTCCCCGTAGTAGTTGTCGTACGCGCTGTCGCCGCGGTTGAAGTCGTCGTCGTGCCCGCTGTGCGCCAACTGGTTGAACCGCTCGGCGGTTGCCCGCAGATTCTGTTCCGGCACACCGATTTTACCGGCCAACTCCGCCCAGCTGTGCGCTTCGACCACGACGCCGGAGTCCATCCAGGCCTGCGGAACCTTGCGCCCGGTGGGAACCGGGGCGAACGGGATCTTGGGGATGGGCAGGTGCCCGCCCACCACGTAACGGTGAAACGAGTCGATGTCGGTGACGAGCCAGCACGGGATGTGGTCGATACCGGACTGCTGTCCCTCGATCATGGCGTGGGCGAAGTCCATATAGGGCGCAGCCTCGTTGATGAACCGCTCGCCCTCGCCGTTGACCACGAATTGCGACGGCATCATCCGCTCGTTGAGCATGAACTGCAGCCGTCCGTCGGGCCAGCAGATGGCCGGGAACCACCACGCCTCATCGAGCAGTTCGGTCGCGCCGCCGGCCTTCTCACCGGCCCGGATACCGTCACCGGTGGCCGCCGGATTGCCGAAACTCCAATCCTTCTCGAGCAGCGGCAGATGTTCCTTACGCCACGCCATGTCATGGTCGAAGCCGCCGGAGGCCAGGATCACTCCTCCGGTGGCCCGGATTCTGACCGCCCGCCCATCTCTTTCGATGACCGCGCCCAGCACCGCGCCGTCCGCACCGGAGATCAGCGAGGTCATCGGCGCGTCCAGCCACAGCGGGACGTCGTGCTGCTTGAGCGCCAGTCGCATCCGGGCGGCCAGCGACTGGCCGATCGCCGCCATCCGGTCGCCGAACACCCGGGCCCGCACCATCCGCCAGATGAGTTTCAGCAGCACTGCCTTGCCGCGCCAGTTCTGCCTGACCTGGTAGAACATCCGAAGATCCTTGGGGGCAAACCAGATTCCCCTGGGCGCCAGCGCCAGCGGGGCCAGCAACTCCTGCTCGTGCTCGCCGAGCCGGCGCAGATCGATTTCCGGAACATTGATCGTGCTTCCCTGGGCGGAGCCACCCGGCAGCTCCGGGTAGTAATCGGCGTAGCCGGGCTTCCAGACGAACTCGAACCAGTCGCTGTTGTGCTCGAGAAAGTCCATCATCTCGGGCGCGGCCTCGACGTACTTGCGCAGCCTGGCATCGCTGACGGTGCCCTCGGTGATCTGCTTGAGGTAGTCGAACACCCCGTCCGGTGAGGGCACATAACCGGCCCGGCGCTGCGACGGCGCCCCGGGCACCCAGATACCGCCACCGGAAAGTGCGGTGGAACCGCCGAAGTGGGAGGACTTTTCGACCACGAGGGTTTTGAGGCCGGCCGCATCGGCCGCCAGCGCAGCCGTCATGCCGCCGCCCCCGGAACCGACGACGAGCACGTCGACCGTTTCGTCGAAGCCCTCATCGGCCGTCTGTGCAGTGGTGTCTGAAGTCATGCTGCGATCCCTACCGCCGTCCTGATTGCGAATCCTGCGATCAATTCCGGTGCCGCCCGGTAGAAGTGATTTCCGGTCCGGTACGGCCCACTGGCTGCGAGCGCCGCGAATGCGGCTACCCAGGTGCGGATTTCATGCGCCGAGTTACCCCCTTCGCTGGCGATGAAGCCATTGGACCAGCTGTCCAGATCCGTCAGCCGGCCCTCGTCGAAGATCTCCAGCAGGCCGTGGTCCCACTCCGGGTTCAGCGGCCGTAACGCACTGTCACCGTGTGCGAAGTCGTGCGCAGCCTGGCTCACCGCGCTCTGCCGGGCCATCCGCTGTTGGTCGGTCATCGGGGCCCCGTGCACGATCCGGTCCAGCGCGGCCGGCGGTGCGGTGGCCAGCGTGGGCACCGGCGGGTCATGTGACAAGCCACCGGATCCCAGCACCAGCACCCGCTTGTCGAGGGTGCACAGGAACGCGCCGACGGCCGCACCGAGTGCGCGGGAGCGCGACAACGGCCCCAGCGGTGTGGCCACCGAGTTGATGAAGATCGGCACGACGGGATGCGCTGTCGCCTCGCCGAACAACTCCTGCAGCGGCTGCACGGTGCCGTGGTCGACATCCATGCTCGTCGAGATCGCAATGTCGACACCGGACTCCCACACCGCCTCCGCGCATTGCTGCGCGATGTCGCCTGCGACGTCCAGCGCACCCTGGTGCGTTCCGTAGTCCCCGACTCCGGACGCGGCGGTGCCGATACAGAACGGGGGCATCAGCCGGTAGAAGAACCCGTTGTAATGATCCGGGGAGAAGGTCACGACCAGTTCAGGGTCGTAGTCGGTAACAAAGTCACGAGCACGACCGAGCGCCGAGCCGATCTCGTCGAGGAGCTCAGCCGACGGTCCCGGAAGATTCAGCAGTGGGCTGTGGGACATACAGCACAGGGCTACTGGCACCGTTCACTCCTCCCTCCATCAGATGCAGGACGTCGAACAAGGCTGCGCTGAGCTCCGGGGCGCGCTGGGCGATGTCGGCCCCGGCGATACACCGGTCCGGGCGCAGCACCAGCACCGATTCAGCGTGTACGTCGAACCACGATTTCAGCGCGCCCGTACAGTCCCCGACGATCACCACGGACCCGTCATCGTGGTCGGCGTCGTGCCCGGTCCAGAACAGCTGGGTCTGCGGCCGGGCGGCAATGAACCTCGCGCCCAGGGCTTTCCAGCGTTCATAGGCCTCCTCGCCGAGCAGCGCGCGAGGATTGTTGTTCCAGCACAGCACCGCGAAGTTCAGTCCGATCACGTCATCGAGGAGCACGTTCGACTGTTCGCGGGTATCGACCCGAGGTTGGATGAACAAGGTGCCCACGGGCGAGTCGGCCGTCGGCGGCTTCGGGTGGTAGACCGCGCCCTGCTCGTAGCGCGGCATCGGCTTGAACCGCATCTCGAGTACGTAGCGCTTGAGCGCCGGAACCACCGAAGCACCGCGAATGAGCTTGTCCCGCAACACCGCGACCTTGCGGTTGGTGGGCGAGATGACCCGTCCCACCAACGTGGACAGGTCGATCATCGCCCGGGCGTGCTTGCGACGCTCGGTGTCGTAACTGTCCAGCAGCGCATCGCCGGCCTGGCCGTTGACCACCGCGGCCAGCTTCCAGCCCAGGTTGGCCGCGTCGCGGATACCGCTGTTGTAGCCCTGCCCCTGCCACACCGGCATCAGGTGCGCGGCATCGCCGGCCAGCAGGAACCGGCCCTTGCGGAAGTTCCCCGCGATGCGGGAATGGTGGGTGTAGACGCGGCGACGGATCACGTCGACCTTGTCGGGATGTGGGACGTACGGGGCCAGCAGCCGGGCCACGAACTCGGGATCTTCCGCCTGCTCGTCGGTTTCGTCGGCGTGGATCATGAACTCGAACCGGCGGATACCGTGGGCGATCGAAATTGATGCGTACGGCCGGTCCGGATCGGCACCGACCTCGCTGTTGGGGTGCCCCAGTGGATCATTGGCCAGATCCACCACCACCCAGCGAGTCGCCGACGTTGTGCCGTCGAACGACACCCCCGCGATGCGGCGGGTGACACTGCGTCCGCCGTCGCACCCGACCAGGTACCGCGCCTGTACCGCGGGGATCTCCGGACCGAAGTCGACTTTCACCCCGTCGGCGGTCTCGACGGCCGAATCCATCCGACGCCCCCAGGCCACCTGCACGTGGTCGAACCGGTCCAGCCCGGCCAGCAGCTGCGCGTCGACCAGCGGCTGAACGAATCCGTTGCGCTTGGGCCAGCCGAATCGGGCATCCGGGGGAGCCATTTCGGCCAGCAATCTGCGGTTGCCGTCGTAGAACCGCAGGATCTGATTGGGCACCGTGTGCGGAAGAATTCCCTCCACCAGCCCGATGGACTGGAAGGTACGCAGCGATTCGTCATCGAGGCCGACACCACGCGGGTAGTCGATGAGGGTGTCGCGTTCCTCCACCACGAGTGTCCGGACACCCTGGATTCCAAGGACATTCGCCAGGGTCAGGCCAACCGGCCCAGCCCCGACGATGATGACGTCGACCACTTGGTCAGTCACGCGCGGTCCCCAGCAGAAAGTCCAGATGCAGGCGGTTGAAGGTCTCGGGGTCTTCGTACTGCGGCCAGTGCCCACAATCCGGCATCACCTCGAATGCCGCACCCGGGATCATCGAGGCGATGCGCCGACCTTCGCTGACGTCCGCGGTCGGGTCGTCACTGGTCCACAACACCAGGGTCGGCGCGGTGATCGAGCCGTATTCCTTCTCCCCCAGCAGGTTCCGTGCGCGGATCTCCGGATCCTGCAGTGCCATGATGTCGCTCATCGCGCCCACGAAACCGGGCTGGCGGTACACGGCCTGCCGACTGGCCACGATGTCGTCGTAATCCTTTGTCTTGTCGGCCATCAACCATTTGATCCGGGCCTGCACGGTTTCCCACGTCGGGTTCTCGGCGGCCGCCATCGACAGCATGATGATCCGCTTCATCACCTCGGGATCGGCCTGCGATCCACCGGCGGTGTTGAGGACCAACCGGTCGATGCGGTCGGGATGATCGGCAGCGGCCCGCGCCGCCACCCAACCGCCCAGCGATTCACCCGAGATGTGGGCTCGCTGCGCGCCGATGGCGTCGAGGAAGCCGATCAGGTGATCGACGTAGTGCGATACCTCCAGCGGGTGTCCCGGCTTGTCGGTGTAGCCGTGCCCCAGCATGTCGATCGACCAGGTCGAGAAGTGCTCGGCATGAGACGCCAGATTGCGCACATAGGCCTCGGCGTGCCCACCGGACCCGTGTAGCAGGACCAGCACAGGCAGGGTGGGGTCACCGGCATGCAGGTAGCGGGTGCGGACCCCGCCCACATCGAGGTAGCCCTGCGAGAACGCCACGCCTTGGAGATCGGCCCAGACGCTCTCGTGCTCAGTGGCCGAAACGGAACCAGATGCCGGCCCGGCGGCAGTGCTTGTCATGTTCCCCTCTCCGGAACTGAAGAGAATGATATTCTCCGAATTTGTAAGCACTTTGCTCATATAGCGCACATCAGCGTGCATTATTATCAGAGCATCACTCTCGCGGTTTCATCTGTCAAGGAGGGGCGCGATGCCGGCCAAGGCAACCCCGTCACAGGCACAATCGAAGACCGACGGCGCTCCCAACGGGGTGCCAGGCTCGCAGACGCTGGCGCGTGGACTGAGCGCTCTGGCGGCCGTCGCCGCAGCCCCGACCGGCCTCACCGTGCAACAGGTTGCCGATCACGTCGGAGCCCATCGCACGATCGCCTACCGACTGCTCGCCACGCTGAGCCAATTCCGGTATGTGACAAAGGGGGAAGACGGCCGCTACCGGCCCGGCGCCGGGCTGGCGGCACTCGGCTCGTCGTTCGACAACAACATGCGCCAACTCAGCGTCCCGACCCTGCGGGCACTCGCAGACGAGCTCGGCAGCACGGTGTCACTGCTGGTGGCCGAGGGCGATCAACAGGTGGCGGTCGCCGTGATCGTCCCGACGCAGGTGTTCTACCAACTGTCGTTCCACGAAGGCAGCCGCCACCCGCTCGACCGGGGTGCGGCCGGAGCTGCCCTACTCGCGTGCATGCCCCCGCGTCCCGGCGAACGCGAACTGGTCCGCCAGACCCGCGAACAGGGCTGGGTGATCACCCACGGTGAGATCGAACCGGACACGTATGGCCTGGCGGTACCCGTGCGCCGACGCCTGCCGTCGCCGCCCACCTGCATCAATCTGATCTCGCACCGCGAAGACGTCGTGCTGGGCGGCAAGGACGCGGTGGTACGAGCAGCAAACGAACTATCGGCGATCCTGTACTGAGAAGGGAATCACAGTGACCCGTACCGAATTTGAGTGGGATGACGAGGTCGACGTCGTCGTACTGGGCAGCGGTGGCGCCGGGCTCACCGCGGCGCTGACTGCCGCGGTCAGCGGCGCCTCGGTCGCGATCTACGAGAAGGCACCGACGGTCGGCGGCACGACCGCGGTCTCCGGCGGCATCGTGTGGATCCCCGCCCACGACCGCAGCGCCGACGGTGCACTGCCGATTTCGGACGCGGTGGACTACCTGCAGGCCCAGTCACTCGGCTACATGGATACCGATCTGGTGGACACGTTCGTGCGGACCGGGCAGGCGATGCTCGACTTCGTCGAGGAACACAGTGAGCTGCGCTTCGCCGTCGCCGAGGGCTTTCCCGACTACAAGCCCGAACTGCCCGGCGGGCGCCCCGGGGGTGGCCGCTCACTGAGCGCGGGTCCGGTGGATCAGGGCAAGCTCGGTACCTGGCGCGACCGGATCACGTCCTTCCCCGCCGATTTCAGCAATGTGGGCATCGACGCGGAAACCCGGGCCCGAATCCACGCCGTCTACGACGATCCCGACGCCGACCTGTGTGTGGCCGGCACCGCACTGATCGCCGGCCTGCTGCGCGGACTGCTCGATCGGGGCATACAGCCGGTCACCGAAGCCCGTGCCGTCGAGTTGGTAGGCGACATCACCGTCATCGCAGGGGTGCGGATCAGTGTCGACGGAGCAGACGTCAACGTCCGCGCCCGCAGCGGCGTGGTGCTGGCCACCGGCGGCTTCGAATGGGACGCCACCCTGGTCGAGGCCTACCTGCGCGGTCCGATGCGCGGCGCGGTGTCGCCACCGAACAACACCGGCGACGGGCTCCGGATGGCCATGGCGCACGGTGCCGACCTGGCCAACATGGGTGAGGCATGGTGGGTCCCGATCGTGCAGATCCCCGGCGACACCATCGACGGACATCCGCGCAGCCGCAGCGTGCGGCTTGAACGCACCCGGCCGCGCAGCGTGATCGTCAACCGAGCAGGCAAGCGCTTCCTGAACGAGGCGGGCGAATACAACTCCATGGCCGGCGCCTTCCAGTACCTCGACCCCAAGCTCGGCTACGCCAACGATCCGGCCTGGATCGTGTTCGACTCCACGCACCTGCAGCGCTACGGCTTCCTCGGCGTCGAACCCGGCCAGCCGGTGCCGGACTGGTTCTGCGAATCGGCCACCCTCGCCGAACTCGGCGCCAAGACCGGCATCGATCCCGCCGGCCTGGCGGACACGCTGAGCCGCTGGAATGACAGCGTCGCGGCCGAGGTCGACCCCGATTTCGGGCGCGGATCCAGTGCATACGACGGCTACTGGGGCGACAATTCGGCCGCCACCCCGGCCGGGCGGACGCTGGGTCCACTCGACACCGCGCCGTTCTACGCGGTGCCGGTCAAGATCGGCGCGATGGGCACCAAGGGTGGCCCGCGCACCGACCGGGACGGCCGTATCCTGCACGTCAACGGCTCTCCCATCCCCGGCCTGTTCGCCGCGGGCAACGCGATGGGAGGGGTGACCGGCAAGGCCTACGGCGGGGCCGGCGGCACCCTCGGTCCCGCAATGGTGTTCGGCTACCGCAGCGGATACACGGCAGCAACGGGCAAGTCGGCCGGCTGATTTCGGTTAGTGTTCGAGACGTGCTCTCGACCCCGCGCAGCGCCGCGCAGACCCGCATCCTCGATGCGGCGCTCGAGCTGATCTCCGAGCACGGCGTCGGCGGCACGTCGCTGCAGATGATCGCCGACGCCATCGGGGTCACGAAAGCCGCGGTCTACCACCAGTTCAAGACGAAGGAAGCCATCGTCATCGCGCTCACCGAGCGCGAACTCGGCCAGCTCGAAGAGTCACTGGAGGCGGCCGAGGCCGAAGGGTCACCCACCCGGGCCCGCGAAATCCTGCTCACCCGGGTGATCACGATGGCGGTGTCGCGTCGACGTGCCGCCAGCACACTGCAATTCGACCCGGTCGTGGTCCGCCTGTTGGCCGAACACGAACCGTTTCAGCAGTTCATCGACCGGCTCTACGCGGCGATGCTGGGCGACCACTCGGAAGACTCCACGCGGGTCCATGCGGCAGTGCTGTCCGGGGTCATCGGCGCGGCGGTGATGCATCCGCTGGTAGCCGATCTCGACGACGACGCCCTGCAGACCGAACTGCTCGCCACCATGCGGCGGGTGATCGCGCTCCCCGACTCAGCGGGCTGAGTCGGCGATCAATTGCGCTGCCGCCGTGTACGGGTCGGTGGTGCCGTCGGCCACGGCGGCGGCCAGCCCGTCCAGCTCCGCGTGGTTGCGCAGCAAGGTCTGGGCCAGCGACAGGATCTGGGTCCTGGCCCGCGCACTGCGACGTTGCGGTGTGTCGGCGCGGTGATGGGCGTCGATGGCCTCGACCAGCTCGGCCAGCCCTTCACCTTGGGCTGCAACAAGTTTGAGTACCGGAACGTTGGCCTCGGCCCGCAGATCGCGAGCGGTCTGATCGGCACCCTCACGGTCCGCCTTATTCACCACCACCAGATCGGCGACCTCCAGCAGACCGGCCTTGGCGGCCTGCACCGCGTCACCCGCACCGGGATTGAGGATCACCACGGTCGGATCGGCGATCGCGGCGATCTCGATCTCCGACTGCCCCACACCTACGGACTCCAGCACGATCAGGTCGTAGGACAGCGCGGCCAGCAGGCGGATCGCCGCCGGCACGGCGGCGGCCAGCCCGCCCAGATGCCCGCGGGTGGCCACCGAGCGAATCAACACGTCGGGGTCGTTGATGTGGGCCGCCATCCGGATCCGGTCCCCCAGCAGCGCTCCCCCGTTGTACGGGGACGACGGGTCGACCGCGAGCACCGCGACCCGCAGACCGCGCTCCCGGTAGGCGCCGACGAGGACGCCGACGGTCGTCGACTTTCCGGCCCCGGGCGGGCCGGTAATCCCGATGACGCGCGGCGAGGAGGGACCCAGGACCGCGAGAACCTCGTCGCGACGGTCACTTTCGACCAGGCTCAGCAGGCGCCCGACGGCACGCTGAGATCCACCGCGCGCCGCGGTGATGAGCTCGTCGATACTGGGTGGGCTGGTCATCACAGTCGACATTACGGTGCAGGCACCTCGATGACCGTCGCCGAGCCCATCCCGCCGCCGGCACACATCGCGGCCACGCCGATACCGCCACCGCGTCGGCGCAACTCATGAACGAGCGTGGCCAGCATGCGTGCCCCGGTGGCGGCCACCGGATGACCCAGTGAGCATCCGCTGCCGCTGACGTTGACGATCGCCGGATCGATGTCGAGCAGCTTGACCGTGGCTACGCACATCGCCGCGAAGGCCTCGTTGATCTCGAACAGGTCCACGTTGGACAGTGAAAGTCCGGCCCGGTCAAGGGCTTTCGTGATGGCTTCGACCGGCGCCAGGCCAGTGAACGCGGGGTCGACACCCACCGACGCCCAGGACTTGATGGTGGCCAGGGCGGGCAACCCCAGCTTGTCGCTGGCGATGGTGAGCAGTGCGGCGGCATCGTTGGCCCCGCACGCATTGCCCGCCGTGATCGAGAATCCCTCGATCTCGGGATGCAGCGGCTTGAGCGCGGCGAGCTTCTCCAGGGTGGTGTCACGGCGCGGATGCTCGTCGGTGTCGAACAACCCGTACGGAGTCTCGATTGGGACGATCTCTTCCTTGAACCTGCCCTCGTCGATCGCCGCGATGGCCTTGAGGTGCGAGTCCAGCGCCCACTGGTCCATCTCCTCACGGCTCACCCCGGCCTTGACCGCGGCGTTCCAGCCGACCGTGATCGACATGTCCATGTTCGGTGCCTCCGGACGGTCCGGATGGGTGGGCGGGAACCAGTTCACCCACTCGGCGTCCTTGGCGCTGCTCGCCGCACGGATGAAGCGGGGCGACGTCGAGGCCGAGTTGACACCACCGGCCAGGATCAACCGGTCCATCCCGGCGCGAATGCCGGCGGCGGCGGTCTGCACAGCCGCCTGACCGGCGGCGCAGTGCCGATTGATGGATGCACCGGGGACCGTGGTGAGGCCTGCGGTAATGGCGGCATGACGGGCGATGACGCCGCCGCCGTACAAACCCTCGCCCAGAATCACGTCGTCGACCGGTACGGCGAGGTCGGCAGGAATGGTTTCCAACGCCGCCCGCACCACATGGTCGGCCAGCACATACGCGTCGGTATCGCGCAGCGTGCCCTTCTTGGCCGTGCCGATAGGGGTACGCAACGCGGACACGATGACGGCTTCAGGCATAGATCTGCTCCCTGGTTTACCCGATAAGAGAATGTTATTCTCTCAGCCCGAGAGTATTAGTTGCAAGAAGGGGAACCGTATGCAAATCGCCGGTAGTTCTGCGCTCGTCGTCGGCGGTGCGGGTGGCCTTGGTGAAGCGACCGTCCGCCGCCTGCAGGCCGCAGGCGCCAAGGTGGTCGTCGCAGACCTGGCCGACGAGAAGGGCGCCAAGCTGGAGAAGGAGCTCGGTGTTCGCTACGTGCCCACCGACGCCACCTCCGAGGAGTCGGTACTCGCCGCCATCGCTGAGGCCGAGACCCTCGCTCCCCTACGCATCTCGGTCGACACCCACGGTGGGCCCGCCGCCGGTGGCCGTCTGGTCGGCAAGGACGGGTCCCCGCTGGATCTCGACGGGTTCAAGAAGACCGTCGAGTTCTACCTGACTGCGGTGTTCAACGTGATGCGACTGTCGGCCGCGGCGATCGCCAAGACCGAGCCGCTGGAGGAAGGCGGCCGCGGCGTCATCGTCAACACCGCATCCATCGCCGGCTACGAAGGCCAGATCGGCCAGCTGCCCTACTCGGCCGCCAAGGGCGGAGTGCTCGGCATGACGCTCGTCGCCGCGCGCGACCTGTCCCCGCTGGGCATCCGGGTATGCACCATCGCCCCCGGCACCATCAACACCCCCGCCTACGGCAAGGCCGCCGATCAGCTGGAGCAGTACTGGGGCCCGCAGGTGCCGTTCCCCAAGCGCATGGGCCGCTCGACCGAGTACGCCCAGCTGGCTCAGAGCATCATCGAAAACGACTATCTCAACGGTGAGATCATTCGTCTCGATGGGGCACTTCGCTTCCCGCCCAAGTAAGCTCACCTCCTACCCCGCGAGTGTGCGTGTCTGTTGGTGAATACGCTGATACTGCCCAGCATTTCGTGCACACTCGGGACATGACGAACATGCACGAATCGTCGGCCCACCGCGGCGGAACGTCCGGCAACCTGTGCGGAAAGGTCGCCTTCGTCGCCGGCGCGAGCCGCGGGATCGGCGCGACGATCGCTGCCGCGCTGGCTGCCGAGGGCGCCTCGGTGGCCGTGGCCGCGCGCTCAGAGGAACAGGGCAAACTCCCCGGCACCATCGGATCGGTGGCCGAGGCCATCAACGATGCGGGCGGGCAGGCCCTCCCGGTCGCCTGCGACGTCACTGACGAGGGGTCGGTGGCCACAGCTGTCGCCAAGACAGTTTCAGAGTTCGGCGGCATCGACATCCTCGTTGCCAACGCCGGCGTGCTCTGGCTCGGTCCGGTCGAGAGCACACCACTCAAGCGCTGGCAGCTGTGCCTCGACGTCAACCTCACCGGGGTGTTCCTGGTGACCAAGGCCGTCATTCCGCACGTTCGCGAACGAGGTGGCGGGTCACTCATCGCGATCACCACCACCGGTGTCGACATGATCGAGCACGGTGCCAACGCCTACTGGGTGTCCAAAGCCGCCGCCGAACGCCTTTACCTGGGCCTGGCCGCCGATCTGCGCGGCGACAACATCGCCGTCAACTGCCTGAGTCCGTCACGTGTCGTGCTGACCGAGGGCTGGCAGGCCGGTGGCAGCGGGCTGCAGATCCCGCCGGATATGGTCGAACCGCCCGAGGCGATGGGACTCGCCGCCGTACGCCTGGCCGGTCAGAATGCCGGTGGGGTCACCGGCACCGTCCAGCGCTCCGAGGCCCTCACCTTCTAGTTGCAGCGCGAGCGTGCTGTAACACCAGCACCACGAGGGTGTCGACATGCCGTCTCGAAACGTGATACCACCGGCAGTACCACTATTGGCGAGATGATGTGACGTCCCGGCCGCCACCGACCTCCGCGCCGCGCGTAACAGCTTGCGCCCCAACCACGCACGGCGGGTAGCCGGCGCTAACCCTTGGCGATGAGCCCGTCGACGATCCGATTGAAGTCAGCGGTGCCGAACGACACGTACTCGGCCAGGTTGGCGTAGTCCAGCGACGCCATCACCTGCTGCTCCAACTGGATGTTCATCAACCGCTTGGTGGCCTCGACGGCCTGCTTGGGCAGGTCGATGAGCTTCTTGGCGCAGGCAATCGCCTCGGCCAGCGGATCCTCGACCACATGGTTGGCCAGGCCCAGTTCCAACGCCCGCTGGGCCTTGATCCGGACACCGGTGAGCGCAAACTCCTTGGCCTGCAACAGGCTGATCTGCGAACCCCACACCAGCGGACCACCGTCGGCGGCCACCAGTCCGATCTGCACGTGCGGATCGGCGAAGTGCGCGGTCTCGGCCATGTAGACGATGTCCGACAGCGCGGCCAGACTGCAGCCCAGGCCGACGGCCGGGCCGTTCACCGCGGCCACCACCGGAATGCGGCAACGCACCATGCCGATGACGAGGTCGCGGCCGTGCTTGATCGTCTTCTGGCGCAGGGCCTCATCGCGGCGCAGTTCGTCGAGGTAGTTGAAGTCGCCCCCGGCCGAAAAGGCCCGTCCCGCACCGGTGATCACCGCGGCACGCGCCTCGGCATCCTCGTTGAGCGCTTCCCACAGCCGCGCCAGTCCGACATGCAGGTTGTCGTTGACCGCGTTCAGTGCATCGGGGCGGTTCAACGTGATGATGCGCAGGGCACCATCGGCCTGCACATCGATTTCGTCTGGCATTCCGTACATTTAGACCCCTAATCCGAGGATTCGCGACGCGATGATGTTCTTCTGAATCTGCGACGTGCCGCCCATGACGCTCTGGGCGCGGCTGTACAGATACGCACTGAGCAGCTCCGGATCAGTGGTTCCGGTCACCGCGAGAGCGGCATGCCCGACGGACTGCTCGACCCACGTCATCAACAGCTTGTCCAGCGAGCCGTCCGGCCCGTGCTTGATGCCGTCGAGTTGCTCGGACAGCCGTCGGCGGACGTGCAAGCGCAACATCTCGGCCTGCACCCCGGCCCAGGCGAGGTCCTCTGGCGTTTTGCCGGACACGCGAGAAGCCATCTCACGCACCAGCTTTCCGTACCGTGCCGAATACCCCAGGGTCGACGGCTCGCGCTCATGGCTGACCACCGTCATGGCAAGGCGCCAACCGTCGCCCGGCGCACCGACCATATTCGAAGCCGGCACCACCGCACCGTCGAACGCCACCTGGCCGAATTCGGTGGTGACACCGTTGATCATCTGCAACGGGCGCTGTTCGATGCCGTCCTGGTGCATGGACACGATGAAGGCCGAGATGCCTTTATGCCGCGCCACGTCCTTGTCGGTGCGGGCCAGCACCAGGCACCAGTCCGCCACATCGGAGTAGCTGGTCCAGATCTTGTGTCCGTTGATGATGTAGTTGTCGCCGTCGCGCGTCGCCGTGGTGGTCAGCGAGGCCAGATCCGAACCGGCGCCCGGCTCCGAAAAGCCCTGGCACCACCGCTCGGTGCCGTTGATCATGCCCGGCAGGAACCGCTCCTGAAGCTCCTTGCTGCCGTGATGGCCCAGGCCGACCACCAGGTAGCCGAGGCTGGGCCGCGGCGGTGCACCGGCCCGGGCCAGCTCCTCGTCGACGATGACGTCGTAGACCGGCGCGAGATCCTGGCCGCCGAACTCCTTGGGCCACGACGTGCCGAAAAACCCTGCGGCATAGAGGGCCTGATGCCACTCCCCCATCCGGGCCCAGTAATCGTCGCCCGATGCCTTGAAGGATGCGGCGTTGTCCGCCAGCCAGGTCCGCAGCCGGTCCCGGAAGGCAGCTTCCTCAGATGAATCACGAAAGTCCAAGATCAGTGACCTCCAAGTCCTCTAGCTTGACGGGCCACAACTCGGTGGCCACCAGAATCCGACGCAGATACACATGCGCCAGGCATTCCCAAGTGTTTCCGATACCGCCGTGCACCTGGATCGCGGTCTCGCACACGGTCCGTGCGGCGCGGGCGCAGTAGACCTTGGCGATCTTTCCGGCCCGGACGGCGTCCTCCCCGGGCAACTCGTCGACTGCCCATGCCGCGTGGCGCAGCACGCTGATCGAACCCTCGATCAAGGCCAGGCCCTCGGCCAGCAGATGCGCGACAGCCTGGTACGAGCCGATCGTCGAGCCGTACTGCTCACGGACTTTCGCGTAATCGACAGCCAGCGCGTGCACGCCGCGGGCGGCACCGACCAGGTCGGCGCTAGTGGCGGCCAGCGCCAGCGCCTGCCAACGCAGGGCCTCCTCGCTCGACAGTTCACCGAGCTCGGCGGGCGACTCGACCACACCCGCCGTGCTGCGGGTGAGATCCACACCGGCGGTGGCCGCTTCCTCGGACCCCACCGCGACCTCACGATCGAGCCGACGGGCCAGATCGTCGGCCAGTACCGGTCCGAGGAACGGCACGTCGACAAGACCGCGCCCGAACTCCTCGGCGACGATCGCCACTTCCACACCGGAGGCGCCGTCGGAACGCAGGGTGCGCCACTCAGTGGCTGCGACCGTACTTTCCAACCGGGCTATCCGGCCCTCATCCGATAACTCACCGACCGCATCCGGTCCGAGGTCGTCGGCCAGTTTCGCAGCGGCCTCTCGCAGCTGCTGCTGTTCAGACGTCAGACGAACGTCCATGCCGCTCCTTCAGCACTCGTCGCAATACCTTTCCGGAAGGTAACCGGGGTATCTCGGTTACGAACTCCACGCGGCTGGGCCGCTTGTACGAGGCCAGCCGCTCACCGACGAGGTCGATGAGCTCCCCGGCTGACACCGCAGAATGGGTGGCCACGGCGGCGACGATGGCCTCGCCGTCGGCCGAGTCGGTCACACCGAACACCGCGCAGTCGGTGACCGCCGGATGGCCGTGCAGCACGGCCTCGACCTCGGCCGGCGCCACCTGGAAGCCACGGACCTTGACCATCTCCTTGGAACGGTCGGTGATGTGCAGGTATCCGTCGTCGTCGAGGTAACCGATGTCCCCGGTGCGGTACCAGCCATCGCAGAATGCGCCCGCCGTGGCGTCCTTCGGCAGGTAACCGGCCATCACCGAGGCGGATCTCACCTGGATCTCGCCGTCCTCACCGATACGGACGTCGACCCCACTCACCGGGGTGCCGACCGTGTCGATGTGAGTGGCGTCCAGTGGATTACACGCGATCACCGGAAGCTCGGTGGTGCCGTAGGCGGTCAGCCAGCGCACCCCGGTTCGTTCGGTGACGGCTTCGGCGACGCTGCGGGTCACCGGGGTGGCACACCACATCACATACCGCAGCGAAGACAGATCGTAGCGCTCGAGGTCGGGATGAGAAGCCAACGCCAAGGCGATTGGCGCCACTGCCATCTCGATCGTGACCCGGTCGGATTCGATATGGCGCAGCATGGCATCGATGTCGAACCGGCGGTGCAGGCGCATCCAGGCGCCGGTGTCGAGAACCATGGCGATGTTGAGCAGGCCGAGGATGTGCGACGGCGGCGTCATGATCTGCATGCGGTCGGCGTCGGTGAAACCCAGCGCGTCACGCCAGTGCTCGACCGCCGCGGCGAACCCGCGATGGGTGTGCCGGACCGCCTTGGGCAGGCCCGTGGTTCCCGAACTGAATACGAACAGGGCGTCGCCGTCCGGGTCGGGCGGATCGAACTGTCGCCGGCCGGGGGTGATCGGCTCATCCAGATGCAGCATGGGCATCTGCGCGGCCAGCACCTCGTGATCACCCACCGCATGACCGGGCGCTGTCAGGGCAAGGGCATGGGCCACCTCGGCAGCCTTCCAGGCCGGGCTGATCAACACCGCGACCGCGCCCAGGCCCCAGATCGCCCGTAGCGCCACGACAAATTCGGGACGGTTGGACGACATCATGGCGACACGATCACCCGCGCGGACACCGCGGTGTTCCAGGGCGGTGGCCATCCCGCTGGTCAGCGCGTCGAGCTCGGCCAGGGTGTACTCGCGGTCGTCGAATGCGAGCACGGCGGGGCCACTCAAGATCCAACCCCTTTCCCCAGCCAACGCTGGGCACCGAGCACAACGAGAAGATACTATCAGTTAGCGAGAATGGTATTCTCTTCATATCAGAACGTACTTGCACAGGGGAGCAGCATGACCGCAGCAGCGATGGCCGGCAGCGAAGTGGACGGCAAGGTCACGATCGTCTTCGACCGCGAGCAGTTGTCCGTGCCGCGCAGGCAGGGCGAGACACTGCTGGAGAGCGCACGCCGGGCCGGTATGACGCCGCCGTTCTCGTGCGAGGCCGGTAACTGCGGCACCTGCATGGCCAAGCTCCTCGAGGGCACCGCCACCATGCGGGTCAACGACGCACTCGACGACGACGAGGTGGCCGAGGGCTACGTGCTGACCTGCCAGGCCGTCCCGGACTGCGATTCGGTGACGGTCTCCTACGACGAGGACTGAGCCCGCCGGTCACGGCGACCGCCGGTTTCTACCGCAGGGTTGCACAGATCAAGCGGTCACGACCCCGACGCAGAAACCGGCGAACTCTGGCCGTACTCGTCGAACACCGGCGCAGGCCGGTACTCCGGCGTGTACCCGGCGATATGCACCGGGCTGCCGACCAACTGGAAATCCCCCGCGGTGACGAGCACCTCCGGTGTCGCGGTCAGCGCTTCGGGCAACGTGCGCACTGCAGCCACCGGAATTCCGAGCGGCTTGAGCCGTGACTCCCAGCTCGCGGCGGTATCGGTGGCCAGCTCGGCCGTCACCACCTCGAGAACTTCATCGCGCCGGCCGGCCCGCTCAGCCATGGTCTCGAAACCCGCGATGCCAGCTTCACCGGCGAACGACTTCCAGAACCCGTCATGGGTGATGAACAACGCCAGGTAGCCGTCGGCGGTCGGGAACAGTTGCGCCGGAACGTAATACGAATGCGCACCGAAGGGGTGGCGGCGCGGCGCGGCACCGTCGTTGAGGTACGCCGAGGCGCGGTAGTTCAGTTGCGAGAGCATGACGTCACGCAGCGAGACGTCCACCTGGCCACCGTCGCCGGAGACGATCATCGCCAGCAGGCCCAGTGCAGCGGTCAGCCCCGTCGAGTTGTCCGCCGAGGAGTAGCCCGGCAGCGTGGGCGGGCCGTCAGGGTCACCGGTCATCGCGGCCACGCCCGTGGCGGCCTGGATGACGTAGTCGAATGCCGGGTCGTCTCCCCCGTCCAGCCCGAATCCCGTCATCGCGACACAGACGAGCTTGGGATTGAACCGCGACAGCGCTTCATAGGTCAGGCCCAGCCTGCGGATCACCGACGGCTTCATGTTCACCAGTAGCGCATGCGAATCAGCCACCAGCTCACCGAGTTTCGCCTGACCGGACTCCGAGGCGAGATCCAGGCAGATGCTGCGCTTACCCCGGTTGAGGCTGGCGAAATAGCTGTCGCTGACCTGACGGGAGATCTCCCCGCCCGGTGGCTCGACCTTGATCACCTCGGCACCGAGATCGGCCAGCATCATGGTGGCGTACGGGCCGGCCAGCATCACACCGACCTCGATGATGCGGATACCCGCCAGGGGCCCGGCCGACGAATTCACCTGACCGCCTTGGCCAGCTCGGCGATCACCTCACGCGTTCGGTACTTCGACGCGATCAGCTGGTCACGGGTCTCCCCGATCGGCAGCAACCGCACCGACAGATCGGTCACCCCCGCATCGGCGAACTGCTTGAACCGCTTCAGGATTGAATCCTCGTCACCGGCGGCGCATAGGTCGCCGACATTGCGGGCCTCACCCCGGTCCAGCAGCCGCTGGTAATTCGGCGATGTCTCGGCCTCGGCCAGGATCCGGTTGGCCCGGTCCTTGGCAGCCTCGATCTCGGAGTTGGCACACAACGTGACGGGGATGCCCGCGACGATCCGTGGTGCGGGCTTGCCCGCTTCGGCCGCGGCCTTGTTGATCTTCGGCGCGATGTGCTCGCCGATCGCCTTCTCGTCGGCCATCCACAGTGAGGTTCCGTCGGCATGCTCACCGGCGATCTGCAGCATCACCGGGCCCAAGGCCGATACCAGCACGGGCATCGGGGTGTCGGCGGCGAGCACCGTCGGGTTGTGCACGGTGAACGAATCGTTCTCCACATCAACGGGTCCGGGACCGGCGATGGCGGTGTTCAGCACCTGAAGGTAGTCACGCGTGTAGGCAGCGGGCTTCTCGTAGGGCAGACCCAGCATGTCGCGCACGATCCAGTGATGCGAGGGTCCGACACCCAGTGCCAACCGACCCGCGGACATCGCGTGCACCGACAGCGCCTGCCTGGCCAGCGCGACCGGGTGCTGGGCCTGCAGCGGCACCACCGCGGTACCGAGCTCGATGCGGCTGGTGTTGGCCGCCATCAACGCCACCATCGTCAGACAGTCGAAGTCGTTGGGCACCTGCGGCATCCATGCACTGTCCAGCCCGGCTGATTCCGCCCACTGGATGTCGGAGACAAGCTTGGAAACCTTGCGGGCCATATCGCCGCGCTCGGCCCCGATCATCACACCCAGCCTCATGACTCCGAAACCTTTTCTGTCAGCGCACGAACATCGGTCACCAGAGTTTCGAGCGACGTTCCGGTCGGGAACACCGCGGCCGCACCGGCATCGAGGAGTTTCTGGACATCGGACTGTGGGATCGTGCCGCCGACGACGACCGCGATGTCGCCGGCCTCGGCAGCCCGCAGTGCGTCGACGGTCCGGGTGGTCAGCGCGACGTGCGCGCCGGACAGGATCGAAAGTCCCACCAAGGCAACGTCTTCCTGCAGAGCGATCGAGACGATGTCTTCGATGCGCTGCCGGATACCTGTGTAGATGACCTCGAAACCCGCGTCACGCAAGGTACGGGCGACGATCTTGGCCCCGCGGTCGTGACCGTCGAGACCCGGCTTGGCGACCAGAACACGTGTTGCCATCAGAAAACCACCGGCTGCTGGAACTCGCCCCACACGGACTTCAACGTCGTCACCATCTCTCCCACCGTGCAATAGGCGTTGGCGCAGTCGATCAACCGGTGCATCAGGTTGTCGTCACCTTCGGCGCCCCTGGCCAACGCGGCCAATGTCTCTTTGACCGCAACGTCGTCGCGCTCGGCCTTGACCTTCGCCAGCCGCTTCAGCTGTAGATCACGGCCCTCGGCATCGAGCTCGTAGGTGTCGATGTCGGGCGCCGGTTCGTCGGTGACAAACCGATTGACCCCGACCACCGGACGTTCACCCGACTCGGTCTCTTGGTGGATCTTGTACGCCTCGTCGGCGATCAGGCCCTGCAGATAGCCGTCCTCGATGCAGCGGACCATCCCGCCGTGCTTCTCCAAGTCGTCCATGATCTCGATGATCTTGGCCTCGGTGGCATCGGTCAGCGCCTCGACGAAGTAGGACCCGCCGAGCGGATCGGCCACCTTGGTCACGCCGGTCTCGTACGCCAGGATCTGCTGGGTGCGCAGGGCCAGCGTGGCCGACTCCTCACTGGGCAGGGCAAACGGTTCGTCCCAGGCGGCGGTGAACATCGACTGCACACCGCCGAGCACGGCTGCCATCGACTCGTAGGCCACCCGGACCAGGTTGTTCTGTGCCTGCGGGGCATACAGCGAGGCTCCGCCGGCCACACAGCCGAACCGGAACATCGAGGCCTTGTCGGTGGTCGCGCCGTAGCGCTCGCGCACGATCGTGGCCCAACGACGCCGGCCCGCACGGTATTTGGCGATCTCCTCGAAGAAGTCACCGTGGGTGTAGAAGAAGAACGAAATCTGCGGGGCGAACTTGTCGATCGTCATCCGGCCGCGTTCGACGACGGTGTCGCAATAGGTGACACCGTCGGCCAGGGTGAACGACATCTCCTGTACGGCGTTGGCGCCCGCGTCGCGGAAGTGCGCACCGGCTACCGAGATGGCGTTGAACCGGGGCACCTCACCCGCGCAGAACTCGATGGTGTCGGCAATCAGCCGCAGGGACGGCTCGGGCGGCCAGATCCAGGTGCCGCGCGACGCGTATTCCTTGAGGATGTCGTTCTGGATGGTGCCGGTGAGCTTCTCGCGCGGCACACCCTTCTTCTCGGCTGCGGCGACGTAGAAGGCCAGCAGGATGGCCGCGGTGCCGTTGATGGTGAAGCTGGTGCTGATCTTGTCCAGCGGGATGCCGTCGAACAGGATCTCGGCGTCGGCAAGAGTATCGACGGCGACGCCGACGCGGCCGACCTCTTCCCCGTATTCTTCGTCGTCGGAGTCGTAGCCACACTGCGTCGGCAGGTCCAGCGCCACCGACAGGCCCGTCCCACCCTGGTCGAGCAGGTAGCGGTATCGGCGGTTGGATTCCTCGGCGGTACCGAAGCCCGAGTACTGCCGGAAGGTCCAGGTCTTCCCGCGGTAGCCGGAGGCGAAGTTGCCTCGGGTGAAGGGGTAGGTCCCGGGCGCAGGGGGCTCGACCGCACGGTCGTCCGGTCCGTAGACGGGCGCCAGCGGGATGCCAGATGGGGTCTCTACACGAGAGACATCTTGCTCGCTCATCAGTGGATAACGTACTTGCTAAAAATGAGAATGCCAATACCGCATGGTGGAAATGTGGCGCCTGTACTGGCCGGGAGCGCTCCGACCTGCACACCTAGGCCTCGTCGGCGCGGGGGCGAACGGGTCTGGTGGACGCCGATTCGGCAGGCGCCCCATCCGACGATTACGCCACTTGCTAAAAATGAGAATGCCAATACCATTTGAGTACGGTTGATACACGGCGCATAGCGGACGCTGCGCTCGACGAGGAGGACCATGTCCAGCCAGCAAGAGTCATTCACCGATCGCACGCTGGTCGTGTCCGGCGGCAGCCGCGGGATCGGGCTGGCGATCGCGCTCGGCGCGGCCCGCCGCGGGGCGAACGTGGTGCTGCTGGCCAAGACCGCAGAACCCCACCCCAAGCTCTCCGGCACCGTCTACACCGCCGTGGCCGAGGTGGAGGCCGCCGGCGGCAAGGGTGTCGCGGTCGTGGGCGATGTCCGCAAGGAAGAGGACGTGGCCCGCGCGGTCGAGACCGCAGTCGAGCACTTCGGCGGCGTCGACATCGTGATCAACAACGCCAGCGCCATCTCCACCGACGCCACCGAGTCGTTGTCGGCCAAGAAGTTCGACCTGATGATGGACATCAACGTCCGCGGCACTTTCCTGCTCACCAAGGCCGCACTGCCGCACCTGCGCAAGTCGGCCAATCCCCAGGTGCTGACGCTCGCCCCGCCGATGAACATGAACCCCTACTGGCTGGGCGCCCACCCGTCGTACACCCTGTCCAAGTACGGCATGACGCTGCTGTCGTTGGGCTGGGCCGCCGAGTATGCGGACGCCGGAATCGGTTTCAGCTGCCTGTGGCCCGAGACCTACATCGCCACCGCGGCGGTGACGAATCTGGCCGATGGCGACACGATGGCCACGCGCTCCCGCAACCCCGAGATCATGGCGGATGCGGCCGTGGAGATCCTGTCCCGCCCGGCGGCCGAGGTGAGCGGTCAGACCTTCATCGACTCGGAGGTACTCGCCTCCTCCGGTGTCACCGACCTCTCCCGCTACGGCGGCGGGGATAATCCGATCATCGACATCTTCATCGACGCGCCGGGACAGGGCCTATGAGCATCTCGCTACTGCTGGAGATGGCGGTCTCGGGCGGGCCCGACCGCACTGCGGTGGTGTCCGACGACCTCCGCCTGACCACCGAGGAACTCAGCACCCTGGCCGACGGCGGCGCCGGTGTCATCGCGGCCTCCGGGGCCGCTCACGTGGCCTACGTCGGCACCGGCGGCGCGCTGCTGCCGCTGCTGCTGTTCGCCTCGGCCCGTGCCGCCGTCCCATTTACCCCGCTGAACTACCGGCTCAGCCGCGACGGCCTGCACGAGCTCATCGAGCGCCTGCCCGACGCGCTGGTGGTCGCCGACGCCGAATACGCCGACGTTGTCGCCGGGACAGGCAAGCAGGTCATGACCTCCAAGGAGTTCCTGGCCGCCGCCCGGACTGCCGAGCCCGCCGCCGAGTTCGCCGATCCCGACGCGGTCGCGGTCGTGCTGTTCACCTCGGGCACCACCTCGCGTCCCAAGGCCGTCGAGCTCACCCACAACAACCTGACGAGCTACATCACCGGCACCGTCGAATTCGCCTCGGCGGCATCCGAAGACGCGGCCCTGATCTGCGTCCCGCCGTATCACATCGCCGGGGTCAGCGCGGCGATGTCGAACCTGTACGCCGGCCGGAAGATGGTGTATCTGCGGCACTTCGACGCCGACCAGTGGGTCGATCTGGTGCGCACCGAAGGCGTCACGTCCGCCACCGTCGTACCGACCATGCTCGACCGCATCGTCACCGCGCTGGAGAAAGCCGGCCTCGAGCTGCCCACCCTGCGCAACCTCGCCTACGGCGGCTCCAAGGTGGCGCTACCCCTGGTCCGCAAGGCACTGCAGCTGCTGCCGAACGTCGGCTTCGTCAACGCCTACGGCTTGACCGAAACCAGTTCCACCATCGCGGTTCTGGGCCCCGACGATCACCGCGAGGCCTTGGCCGCCGAAGACGCGTCCGCCGCCCGGCGGCTCGGCTCGGTGGGCCAGGTGGTGCCCGGCATCGAGGTACAGATCCGTGCCGACGACGGCACCGTGCTGGGCGCCGGCGAGACCGGCGAGCTGTTCGTGCGCGGTGAGCAGGTGTCGGGACGCTACACCGACATCGGCTCGGTGCTCGACGCCGAAGGCTGGTTCCCCACCAAGGATGTCGCCATGCTCGACGAGGGCGGCTACCTGTTCATCGGCGGACGATCCGACGACACCATCATCCGCGGCGGCGAGAACATCGCCCCGGCCGAGATCGAGGACGTCCTCGTCGAACATCCCGAAGTCCGCGACGTCGCCGTCGTCGGGCCCGAGGATCCCCAGTGGGGACAGATCATCGTGGCCGTCGTGGTGCCCGTCGAGGGCACTTCCCCCGACCCGGACGCGTTGCGCGAACATGTCCGCAGCCAACTGCGCGGATCGCGCACCCCCGACCGGGTGGTGTTCCGCGACGAACTGCCCACCAACCCGACCGGCAAGGTCCTGCGCCGCCAACTCGTCGAGGAACTCGCACCGATCTCTAAGGAGTCAGCATGATCAAGAACGGCACCCGCCTGCAGAGCCAGGTGTGCGACACCCAGGTCATCGTGGTGCGTAGCGCCGACAGCCTCGACGATCTCCGCGCGGGCGGCGTGGCCATGGTGGCGCTCGATGCCGACAAGGACTCGGGCGCAACGATCGACGCGGCGTTCTCGGACGGCAACCTGATGGGCAAGCGCTACGTCGACGACGCCGGTGCCGAGGTGCTCGTCACCAAGGCCGGCGCCGGCACCCTGTCGGTGGGCGGCACCGCCCTCAGCCTCAAGGAAGCCAAGCCGCTTCCCGCCAGCGACTAGTCCCGGGCCAGAACGGCTGAGTGGCCAGTTACGACACAGACTCTCCGAGTTCACGTGTCATAACTGGCCATTCGTCGTCGCGGTGCCTCGCCAGGCCACTCACGCGTGACGGCTGGTCACTCCCCCGTCGACCACGAGCTGCGTGCCGGTGATGAACGACGCCTTCGGCGACATCAGGAACGCCACGGCCGCCCCGATCTCGTCGGGTTGACCGAGCCGGCCCAGCGGCGCGGCCTGTTCGAAGCTCGCGCGGAGCTCCTCGACATCCAGCGCCATCTGGAGCATCGGCGTATGGATGAAGCCCGGGCATACCGCGTTGACACGAATTCCCGACGGGCCCAACTGCGCAGCCATCGACCGCGTCATACCGAGCAGACCGGCCTTGGAGGCACAGTAGGCCGGGATGAACGGATTGGCGGCCAGGCCTTCGATGCTGGAGATGCCGACCACCGCCGGTGATCCGCCGTCCTTCGCGGATTTCTCCAGGTGTGGCAGCAACAATTGCACCAGCAGTGCCTGTGCACGCAGATTCACGTCGAGCACCGCGTCCCAGGACTCCTCGGTGAACGCGCCCACCGGTTCGGGAAGTACCCGCCCCGCGGCATGCACCAGTCCGTCGATACCGTCGAGCGCCTGCGCCGCCTCCTCGACGGCCGCCGTCATGGCACCGGTGTCGCACACGTCGATCACCGCGCAGGGCATTCCCAGACCCTCGGCCACGTCGCGGACCTCGGGCGCCATGTCCCACAACGCAACCCGCCGACCATCTGCGATCAGCGCCTCCGCGCTGGCCCGGCCGATCCCCGACGCTGCACCTGTCACCACCACACCTGTCATGCCGGACACCGTAGTGGCTCGGCCGGAGTCTGGATCGACGATTCCCGTCAGGCGGTCCGTTTGACGGGACTAACCGGTGAGATCGGCCAGCGCCTGTGCGGTCTGCAGGTCCTCGTAGGCCGCGGAATACCGCTGCGCCAGCGCCAGCGCGATATCGGGACGCTGCCACAACTCGCCCGCGCTGGCCGTCGCCAGCCAGGTCATCAGGCCGTGGGCGACCGATGCCCGGTAGCGCAACCAGATCTCGTCGGGCGACGGCAGTTCGTCGGCGGGCAGCCCGAGTTCGTCGCGATATTCCTCGAGCAGCGCACGCTCGGACACCCGGCGGTCCTCGGTGGTCAGCGCACCCTGCAGGAAGTAGCCGAGATCCAGGGAGAAGTTGCCGTGACGGGCCACCTGCCAGTCGAGGAACCCGAGATCACCGTCGGGCACCAGGTAGGTGTTCCCGATGTGCGGGTCCCCGTGCAGCAGCGTCTGGGACGTACCGGGCGAGGTCAACGTGCGGATGAAGGGTTTCCAGATCCCTTCCACCAGATGGTCGATGGTCAATGCGTGCACACTGGCCGGGGCGTCGTCCCCCAACCGCTCGAGCGCCGCGGGCAAGGGCGCCCACTGCATGCCGTCCCACGGCTCGAACGGTTCCAGCCACTCCAGGCCGGGCCGGTGCACGCGCTCACCCCAGTACGCGCCGTGCATCCGGGCCAGGCCGCGCACCCCGTTCGCGGCCTGCTCCACGGTCAGTGGACGGGTCGCATCGCGCGGATCGGCACCACGGGCGGTGAGATCCTCCATGACCAGCACGAAATCTTCGTCGCCCTCGTCGATCGGCGCGGCGTAAACCGTCGGATGTTCCAGCGGCAGAATAACTTTGGAGTTGAACAACCGGGGCTCATGGAGCAGCCCGCTGGTGTACTTGATCATCTCCTTGTGGCCGGGATCGACGGCCTTGGCGAACACCGTGGCAGGTCCCGAACCCGAGGAGTACGTGACCGACAGGCGGGCCCGACGGTTGGTGCCGTCGTCGCGCATGTCGATCGTCACGCGGTCCACCACCGCACCCGGGTGGTGGTCGGCCAGTGCCGCCGTCATCCACTCGGGCGTGACCTGCGTCCAGTCCTTGGGGACGGTCAGTGCGGCCGTCACCGGATAAACGCCGGCATCGAATCCCAGCCGCGGACAGTCGAAGTCGGCGACAACACCGCGTTGGACAGGTCGACATCCCACTCCGGGAAACGCTTGAGCATCTCCTCCAACGCGATCCGGCCCTCCAGCCGAGCCAACGCCGAGCCCAGGCAGTAGTGGGTGCCGACGCTGAACGCCAGATGCTGGCGCTGCTCGCGGTGGATGTCGAAAACCTCGCCGTCGGGCGGGAACTGGCGGCCGTCCCGGACGGCCGCGCCGATGAGCATCATCATCACGCTGCCCTCCGGGACCGTCTGGCCGTGGAGCTCGACGTCACGGGTGACGTAGCGGGCAACGTGGGGGGCCGGCGGCTCGAACCGCAGCAGCTCCTCGATGGCCTGCGGGATGAGCGCGGGGTTCTCGACCAATTGGCGACGCTGATCGGGATGCTCGGCGAGAACCTTGGCCGCCCAACCGATCAGCCGCGTGGTGGTCTCGTTGCCCGCACCCGCCACCACGTTGATGTAGATGAGCAGTTCTTCGCGGGTGAGCTTGCGGGTGACGCCGTGCTCATCGGTGAACTCGACGTTGAGCAGGTCGGTCATGATGTCGTCGGACGGGTTGTCCTTGCGCCAGTCGATGTAGGTCTCGAAGATCGAACCGTCGACCAGACCGTCCTGGGCCGCCTTCATCGGCTTGCCTGCCTCGGTCCGCATCTGATCGTTGCCGTGATCGCGGATCATCTCCTGGTCGTCCTCGGGAATACCGAGCAGCGCGCTGATCACCCGCATCGGCATGATCGCGCCGAAGTCCTTGATGAAGTCGATCTCGCCGCTGCCGACCAGCGGGTCCAACGACTGCGCGCAGAACTCGCGGATCTTGGGCTCCAGCGCGTTGATCTTGCGCGGCGTGAACATCCGGGCCAACAACTTGCGATGCACGGTGTGGATCGGCGGATCCTCGAAAATCAGTGCGCCCGAAGGTATGTCGATGTTGGCCTTGATCAGTTCGATGATCGCGCCGCGGGCCGAGCTGAAGGTCTCGTGATCGACGAGGCCCTTGTTGACATCGGCGAACCGGCTCAGCGCGTAGAAGTCGTACTGCTCGTTGTAGTAGAGCGGCGATTCCTCGCGGAGCCGAGCGAAGGTCGGGTACGGGTTGGCGTTGATCTCGACGTCGTAGGGATCGAAATATACGTCATTGGTGGTGCTCACACTCACGGCGGTCCGCCTCTCTGAGGGCTGCGGAGAGTTACTTACACGCGTAAGTTACACGCCGGACAATCACCGGACAAGGCCCGTCTGCCGGTCCCGCGTACGGCTCAGGTGGTGTCCCGCACGATCAGCCCGGCGGGGTCACTGGCCTCGACATCGGCGAGCGTGGGATATCCGAGTTCGGCCATCATGGCCGGTACTGCGGCATCGACGATCGTCTTGGCGTCGAACACGACTGACGTCAGCGGCGGACAACTCACCGCACCCAGCGGTATCGCGTCGACCCCCATGACCGCGAGGTCCTCCGGGCAGCGCACCCCGGCCCGACGTATCCCGTGCAACACCACGAACGCGGTCTCGTCGCTTTGCGCGCACACGGCCGTGACACCCGCTGACAGCCATTCCGACACCACGCTGGCCGCATCGGATCCGTCGGTGGCCACGGTGCCGACCTCGATCTCGGGCAGGCCGTGTTCAGCGGCGGCCACCCGAAGGCCCGACAACCAGTAGTCGCCCAATGGCCTCAGCACATCGGCACCGGAGTAGGCGAAGGCCAGGCGGGTGTGGCCGCGCGATATGAGATGTTCCACCCGCATCGCTCCGACGGTCAGGTGCAACGACCCGAGCGCGCGCAACTTCTCGCTGCCCAGGTAGATCTGCGGAATCCGCGCCGCCTCGACAGCCGCGGCAGCCGCACCGGTGAGCGGGAACACGCCCGCGACAGCCACCGGGTTGAGGCTCGCCACCGCGTCGACGATGTTCTGGCCGTCGTCCGTCTCCAGCTGCATCGACAGCACGATGCCGTGCCGGCCCAACGCGGTGGTGAGGCGACTGCCGACCTCCAGGGGCAGTTCGCCCAGGTCGGTCCGCGGCACGATGTAGAGCACCACACCACTGCCGCCGACGGCGAGGTTGCGGGCCGCGAGGTTGGGCCGGTAGCCCAGATCGGCGGCCGCCTTGCGCACCGCGGCCTGAGTCTGTTCCGAGATCCGTTGTCCCTCGACATTGTTGAGGACATAGCTGACGGTTGCGGTGGAGACGTTGGCCAGCTTGGCAACGTCGGCTTTCGTCGGGCGGCCTCTCGTCGTGCTCACGGTGTCATCGTGGCACGTTGCTGATCCGACGGGTCGTCGACGCCACGCATCGGTTGCCCCGCGCTCTCGCGCAACGTCAGGACGGTGAGAACCGAGACGACGCCCGCGGCAACCAGATACAGCGCCGGTGCCAGGCTGTTGCCGGTCGCCGCGGTGAGCCAGGTGACCACATAGGGTGTGGTCCCGCCGAACAACGCGACGGCGATGTTGTAGCCGATCGAGAAGCCGCTGTAGCGGACCCGGGTGGCGAACAGCTCCACACCGGCCGTCACCGCCGTTGCGACGTACACCGATTCGATGGCCGCCAGCAGGCAGTGCCCGACGATCGCCGCCGTCACCGATCCCGAATTCATCAGCAGGAAAAGCGGATACGCCAGCACGACGAAGCCCGCAGATCCCGCCAGCAGCAGTGGTCTGCGCCCGATCCGGTCCGACAGCGCGGCCAACGGCAGGATCAGGATCAACGCCACCAGACTGGCCAGGGTGATCGAGACGAATGCCTCGGTCTTGCTGAAGTGCAGGGTCTTGATGAAGTAGGTCGGCAGGAAGGTGAAGACGACGTAGTAGCCGACGTTGAACACGATGAACATTCCGATGACCTGCAGGATCGCGCGCCGTGCCGTGCCGACGGCTTCGCGTAGTGGCGAGGTCGACACCCGGTCCGCTTCGTCGAGCTTGGCGAATTCAGGGGTGTCATCGAGTCGCAGCCGGATGTAGAGGCCGACCAGACCCAGTGGTGCGGCCACCAGGAACGGGATGCGCCAGCCGTAGCTCTCCATCGCCTCCGACGGCAGATATGCCTGCAGCAGCGTGACGGTGACCGAGCCGAGCAGGAAGCCCAGCACGCCCGACCACGCGATGAACGTGACGGTGAACCCGCGCCGTCGGTTGCTTGCGTATTCGGCGAGATAGACTGCACCGCCGCCATATTCGCCACCGGCCGAGAATCCCTGCAGGCACCGCAGCAGGAGTAGCAGCAGCGGTGCTGCCACACCGATGGTGGCGTAGGTGGGCAGCAGGCCGATGCCCAGCGTGGCGGCCGACATCAGCAGGATCACCACGGCGAGCACCCGTTGGCGCCCCAATCGGTCCCCCAGCGGGCCGAACACGAACCCGCCGAGCGGACGCATGAAGAAGGCCGCGGCGAAGATGGCGAAAGTGTTGAGCAGCGCGGCTGTTTCGTTTCCCGTCGGGAAGAAGTTCGCGGCGATGTAGGTCGCCAGGAATCCGTAGATGGCGAAGTCGAACCACTCGACCGCATTGCCGATGGACGCACCGGTGATCGCCTTGCGCACGGTGGCATCTATGCGGGTGCCACGGGTGCCGCTTCTTGATTCCGTCAACAGAAAACTCGCCTCTCGGATTTCGAGAGGCGAGTTTATCTGTTCGGTTTTGAGCCCGGAGGCTTCTACATCAGACTCCGGCGAGCGCGTCCGCGGTGAGCAGCGCCTGGGCTACCCCCGAGACGATCGACGCCAGCCGGATGGCCTCGAAGATCGCCGTGCGGGACACCTCGGCGTCGCGCAGCACCGTCTCGTGCGCGGACAGGCAGTACGAGCAACCGTTGATCGCCGAGACAGCCAGCGACCACAGCTCGAAGTCCGCCTTGGGCACACCCGGGTTGGCGATGATGTTCATCCGCAGCCCGGCCCGCAGGTCGTCATAGCGGCCGTCGAGCTGACCCTTGCTGCGGTAGAAGACGTTGTTCATCCCCATGATCGAGGCAGCGCCGAGGGCGGCGTTGTACGCCTCCGCGCTCAGCACGTCGAGGGCGTCCTCGGAGATCTCCTTCAGCAGCTGCTGCGACTTGGTGGCAGCCGCCGTAGCGACCAGCGCGCCCCACAACTGCTGCTCGTTGAGCTCCGTGGACTTCACGATGCTGCCGAAGTTGAGCTTGAGGTCCTTCGCGTACTCCGGAAGTGCTTCCTTGATGTTGTCGATGCTCACGACTACACCGCCTCGGACAGCAGCTCACCGGCGTTCAGCGTCGGGTCGCCCTTCTTCCAGTTGCAGGCGCACAGCTCGTCGGACTGCAGCGCGTCGAGAACCCGCAGTACCTCGTCGACGTTGCGGCCCACCGAACCGGCGGTCACGGAGACGAACTGGATCTCGTTGTTGGGGTCGACGATGAAGGTGGCGCGGTCGGCGACACCGTCGGCGTTGAGCACGCCGGCCGCAGTGGTGAGTTCACGCTTGAGGTCGGAGACCATCGGGAAAGGCAGCTTCTTCAGGTCCTCGTGCTGTGCACGCCACTGGAAGTGGACGAACTCGTTGTCCACCGAAACGCCGATCACCTTGGCGTCGCGATCCTCGAAGTCTTCGTTGAGCTTGCCGAACGCGGCGATCTCGGTGGGGCATACGAAGGTGAAGTCCTTGGGCCAGAAGAAGATGATCCGCCACTTGCCGTCGTCATCCTTGTTGGTGACGCGCGTGAAATAATCGTCGGGCTGCTTGGCATCGACCTTGGACAGATCTCCGCCAACCACGGCCGTCAGGTCGTATTCCGGGAACTGAGAACCAATCGACAAGAGTGCCATTGCAACCTCTCCAATCTCGCATATCTTTCTGGAATGATTCCAGATTTACAACTCAATTCTGGCTCCCACCGGCGGTTATAGCAAATCCCTCGACCGTGATTGTGGACACAAACGACGGCCGGGTGAGGCGGGCCTCACGCGCGGTTCAGCCCGCCGAGTCCGCACCCGCCATCGACGACCCGCGCCGAATGTCATCGCGAACAGGTAGAACTGGCTGAGGTGAATCGCGTGGAAGGCGGATCAGTTGGCGAGGCTTCGCTGGTGGCTCGGTCTGGCCTGTTGTGCGGCACTGCTGGCCGGGTGCGGGAACGCCACCGTGATCGGAGGCAGGGCAACGTCGATGCTGTTCCTACCCGACCGGGTGGGCGGCCTGCCGGTGACCGACGGCCACAGCGGCACCCGGCCCGAGGCACCCGCTCCGACCCGCCGGGCCGAGAACACCGACGGCGGCCAGATCGACGATCTGACCCTGCTGGCCGTCGACGACATCGAGGACTTCTGGTCACAGAACTACAGCGGCGGCTCACTGCCGGGAACCTTCACCCCCGTCTCCCGACTGGTGTCCTACAACTCCGACGCCTCCCCCGGAATCGAGATCTGCGGGGAGAGCACGGTCGGCCTGACCAATGCGTTCTACTGCCTCAAGAGTGACGTGATGGCCTGGGACCGGGGCGTCGCAATTCCGGTGGCAGCGCAGTACTTCGGCCAGATGGGCGTGGTCGGGGTGATGGCCCACGAATACGGTCATGCCGTCCAGCAACAGGCGCGGCTGATCAACGAGGGCACGCCCGTACTGGTGGCCGAGCAGCAGGCCGATTGCCTGGCGGGGGTCTACCTTCGCTGGGTGGCGGCCGGAAAATCGCCGCGCTTCGAACTGAGCACCGGCGACGGACTCAACCACGTCCTGGCCGGGCTGATCTACATCCGCGATCCCCTGATGACCCGGATCGATGCCACCCTTACCGGAAACGAACACGGGTCCGCGCTGGACCGGGTCAGCGCCTTCCAGATCGGCTTCAGCGGCAACGTCGACCAGTGCGCGGCCATGGACTCCGACGAAATCACCAAGCGCCGTGGTGATCTGCCCAAATTCCTCGACTTCTTCGGCGGCCCGCAAAGTGCCAACAGCACGATCACCGCCAACCTGTTGGACCAGACCATGCAGTCGCTGCGGCAGGTCTACGCACCCACCAATCCACCCACGTTGAGCACCGAGCCCAGCGTGTGCCCCGACGCCGGACCGTCACCACCGGCGTCCTATTGCCCGGCGACCAACACCATCGTCGTCGACCTGGACGGACTGAAAGCCTTGGGGGAAGCCAGAAGTGAGAACGACGAACAGGAGCTCCTGCAGGGCGACAACTCGGCGATCTCCGTCCTGACATCGCGGTACGCCTTGGCCGTGCAACACGAGAAGGGCCTGACGCTGGACACCCCCGTGGCCGCGATGCGCACCGGCTGCCTGACCGGTGTGGGTCAGGCCGGGATGGCCGAGCCCGGCCTGCCGATCACGCTGTCGGCCGGTGACACCGACGAGGCGATCAGCAGCCTGCTCACCAACGGGCTGGCCGCCAGCGACGTCAACGGCCGGGTTCTGCCGGCGGGGTTCACCCGCATCCTGGCCTACCGGTCCGGCCTGCAGGGCGATGACGCACAGTGCTACCAGAGGTTCCCGTGAGCGGCCCCGAACAGCCATGGTGGGCGCGGCCGGGCGGCGCGCCCGTGCCGGGTGGAACGCCGCGACCGGGCGCTCCACCGCCCCGGCCGGTGCGGATGCCCCCACCGGCCCGACCGCCGTCGCCTCCGCAGCCGCCGCACCGTGCGCGGCCCGCAACACCGCCGTCGCCGCCGCCGCGGCCCAGCCCCCGCCCCGGGGACCGACGCCTGCTCATCGGTGCGGTGATCGCCGTCGTGGCAGTCGCGGTGATCGGTGCCGGGCTCTGGGCGTGGAGCCGCGCGGACACCAACGGCACCCGGCTCGACGTCCGTCAGGCCGAGGCCGGGGTGGCACAGATCCTGACCGATCCGATCAACGGCTACGGGGCCAACCGCGTCGCCGCGGTGGCGTGCAACAACGGGAAGAATCCGGTCGTCCGGGTCGGCTCGACGTTCACGTGCGCGGTTGAGATCAACAACACATTGCGCCGGGTGATCGTGGAGTTCACCGACGATAACGGCACTTATGCTGTCGACGGACCCCGCTGAACAGAGACGCACGCCACACTTTCGAGACCGCGTGAGAACCCACACCGGACCGCGCTGCCAGGCTTTATTAGAACCGCTATTAGTCTTACGGGTTATGGGTCGGGATCCCTCCACAACCAGTGCCGTTGATTCGTCGACGGCGAATATCGAGAACTACGTCCGCGACGACGGCACGATCGTCGTACCCGACGGCGTCACTCTCACGTCGTTCCTGGATCGCAATCGGTTGATCTACGGGGACGAGCCGTCCTACCGCTTCCTCGACTATTCGACGGATCCCGACGGCCGAGCCATCGAGCTCAGCTGGAACGCCCTGTGGTCACAGGTGTGCGCTGTCGCCGCACGGTTGCAGCAGGTCACTCAACCCGGCGACCGGGTGGCGATCCTGGCCCCGCAGGGGGTCGAGTACGTCGCGGCCTTCTTCGCGGCGGTACACGCCGGCAACGTCGCCGTCCCACTGTTCGCGCCGGCGCTGGCCGGTCACACCGAGCGACTGGCCGCGGTGCTGGCCGATGCCAAGCCCACCGTGGTGCTCACCACGACCGCCGCAGCCGAATCCGTCCGCACCTTCATCAAGACCCTGCCCGCCGCCGAGCGGCCCCGCATGATCGCGGTCGACGCCGTCCCGGACACGCTCGCCGAGATGTACGTCAGCCCCGAGGTCGACACCGACGACATCGCCTACCTGCAGTACACGTCGGGATCCACCCGCACACCCGCCGGTGTGGAGATCACCCACCGCAACGTGTGTACCAATGTCATCCAGATGGTCCTGGCCGGCGACCTCGACACCGGTATCCGCAGTGTCAGCTGGCTGCCGCTGTACCACGACATGGGCCTGATCATGATCATGTTCCCGGCGCTGTGCGGTGGCCACATCAGCCTGATGGATCCGATGGCCTTCGTCCGCCGTCCGTACCGCTGGATCAAGCGACTGGCCGAGGAGGCGGCCCACGGGCGCACCTTCGCCGCTGCCCCGAACTTCGCCTTCGAGCTGGCTTCCGAACGCGGTCTGCCGCCGGCCGGCGAGACGCTGGACATGACCAACGTGGTCACGCTCCTCAACGGATCCGAGCCGGTCACCATGGCCGCCGTCGAGAAGTTCACCTCCGCGTTCGCCCCGTACGGGCTGCCCGCCACCGCGATCAAGCCGTCCTACGGCATGGCCGAGGCCACCCTGTCGGTAGCCAGCATCGCGCCGAGTGCCGCGGCCGGTGCCGTGTACCTCGACCGCGACCAGCTCAGCGCCGGGCGCGCGGTGACCGTCGCTCCCACCGATAACGGCGCGGTGGCCCACGTGTCCTGCGGACAGCCGATTCCCAACCAGTGGGCCGTGATCTCCGGCCCCGACGGCGACGAACTGGCCGACCGCACCGTCGGCGAAATCTGGCTGCACGGCAACAATGTCGGCCAGGGGTACTTCGGCCGCGCCGAGGAAAGCCAGCGGGTGTTCGGCAACAAGCTGCAGACCCGGCTCACAACCGGCAGTCACGCCGCCGAGGTCCCCGACAACGGGCACTGGCTGGCCACCGGCGACCTCGGCGTCTACATCGACGGCGAGCTGTACCTCACCGGCCGGATCAAGGACATGATCCTGATCGACGGACGCAACCACTACCCGCACGACATCGAGACCACGGTCAGCGCGGCGTCACCCGCAGTGCGCTCGGGCTACGTCGCGGCGTTCTCGGTGAACGGGGACCGCGGCGAGGAACTGGTGATCGTCGCCGAACGCGCCGCCGGAGCCGGACGCGCCGAGCCCGGCCCTATCGTCGATGCGATCCGCGCTGCGGTGTCACGCCATCACCAGATCCGGGTCGCCGATGTACGGATGGTCGCCGCCGGCGTCATCCCCCGGACCACGAGCGGCAAGCTCGCCCGAAATGCCTGTCGCGTCGAGTATTTGAACGGCAAGTTCGACAAGTAGGGCTGGTTTGGGCTTCTGCACGCCGAGCGCAACGCTATGGTTGCGCTTCGACGCGTGGAGCGACCCTAGCGTTGATTTCGGTGCTTTCCCCTCCGAACCGTAGAGGCGTCGTAGATGACCCGACGTAAGTGGCTGATTCTCGGCGGGATCGGCCTTGTTGCGACGTTGGCGCTTGCTGCGAGCGTATTCGTGCTTTCCAATCGTCCGGCCTCGGATTGTGCCGTCATACGGTCGATGCTCGACTACAACAAGCAGTTCGCCCAAGATGTCATCTCCAAGAAGGATGCTGGGGTCGAAGTCACCGCAGCTGATTACACGCAGTGGTCGGCTCAGCTACATGGGTTCGCTGATCAGATCCACGGCGACCCGGGCCTGGCCGAACGAGCCGACACGATGGCCGACCGGGCAGACGAGATGGCCAAGCTCACTCCACGCGCTACCGGGCTAAAGCCATCGCTTCGCGAGTCCTTGTATGCGTCAGCGGAATTCAATGAAATTCTTACCGTGCTCGAGGGCGCGTGCTCAAGTTAGCGTGCAGCCGCATCTAGGTGTGGGCGACAGGACCGGCATCGGCGTTGGCGTACGCAGCCAGGATCGGCATGACGTCGGGGCACATGTTCTGCGCGGCAGCCACGGTGATGATGACCGCCTCGTAGTCCGCGAAGCCGTCGCCGGCGGCGTAGTTGAGTGCCGCAGGCACGCTGGCGCCACCCCGCAGCATGCGGCAGACCATCTTGCCGTCGTCAATCACGCCGATGATCGACGAGTAGTACACACCGCGACTGTCGATTTGCGCGACATAGTCGTACTGGTCTGCCTGTGCAGGGACTGCCAGCAACAGGGCCGACGCTCCCGTGATCACCGCGGCTGTCACGATCCGCCTCGGTAGGTGCGTGTTCATGGCGGACCTCCTCCTTCTGTTCGGATGCCCGCAACTGCGAGCCCCACAAAATGGCACTTGCCACCGACAAGGCGCGCCGATGGCGATATCGGTCCATTTGTCGGCGCGGTCCTATATACAGTTCGGTTCGGTTCGGTTCTTTTCGGCAGCAAGGGGCAGTGCAGTGATCACGGGTGAGTTGAAGAGCAAGGTCGACAGGGTTTGGGACGCGTTCTGGTCCGGCGGTATTTCCAACCCCCTGGAGGTGATCGAGCAGATCACCTACCTGCTGTTCATCCGCCGCCTCGATGATCTGGAGATCCTCGCCGAGAAAAAGGCCCGGGTGACGGGCAAGTCCGAGGGGCTGCGGTTCGGCCCGGATCAGCAGGGTCTGCGATGGTCGCAGTTCAAGAACGCCGAACCGGCGGTGATGTTCACGACGGTCGCCGACAAGGTGTTCCCGTTCCTACGGGACCTCGGCGGGGACGGGTCGACGTACTCCGAGCACATGCGTGACGCACGATTCACCATCCCAACGCCGGCGCTGCTGTCCAAGGTCGTCGACATGCTCGACGACATCCCGATGGCCGACCGCGACACCAACGGCGACCTGTACGAGTACCTGCTGTCCAAGATTGCCGCCGCCGGGGTGAACGGGCAGTTCCGCACGCCCCGCCACATCATCGAACTGATGGTCAAGATGACGGCGCCCAAGCCCACCGACGAGATCTGCGATCCGGCGTGTGGAACTGGCGGATTCCTGGTGGCGGCGTCGGAGTATGTGCGCGACGAACATTCATCGGTGCTGACTGACGCGGCCCAACGTAAGCACTTCCACAACAGCATGTTCCACGGCTATGACTTCGACTCGACCATGCTGCGGATTGGTTCGATGAACATGCTGATGCACGGCATCGAAGCCCCCGACATCCGCTACCGGGATTCTCTGTCGGAAGGCGCCAGCGAGGACGCCGAGAAGTACACCCTGATCCTGGCCAATCCCCCGTTCGCCGGCTCACTGGACTACGAGGCCACCTCCAAGGATCTGCAGCGGGTGGTCAAGACCAAGAAGACCGAACTGCTGTTTGTCGCACTGTTTTTGAAGCTTTTGAAGCCGGGCGGGCGCGCGGCGGTGATCGTGCCGGACGGCGTGCTTTTCGGTTCATCGAAGGCCCACAAAGAGTTGCGGCGAGCCCTTGTCGAGGATCAGAAACTCGACGGGATTGTGAAGCTTCCGTCTGGTGTTTTCAAACCGTATGCCGGGGTTTCAACGGCAATCTTGTTGTTCACCAAGACCAACTCCGGCGGCACTGAGAATGTGTGGTTCTACGATGTGACTGCCGACGGGTACTCGCTGGACGACAAGCGGAATCCGGTGGAGGCCAATGACCTTCCGGATGCGTTGTCGCGGTGGGTTTTGAAGGACTCATCGGAGCTGGAGCGGACGCGGACCGGGCAGTCGTTCTGTGTGCCGAAAGAAGACGTCGTCGCGCAGGGATACGACTTGTCGTTGAACCGGTACAAGGAGATTGTCCACGACGAGGTCGAGCATCGACCTCCGTTGGAGATCATCGCTGAGATCGAGAAGCTCGAAGGCGAGATCGCTGTTGGGCTGGCCGAATTGCAGGCGATGTTGTCGTGAAGATGCAGACAGTGCCGCTAGCGTCCATCGCTGAAGTCAAATTGGGTCGGCAGCGTTCGCCGCAGAACCACAGCGGCCCGTCGATGCGAAAGTATCTGCGTGCAGCGAATGTGGGTTGGAACGGCCTGATTCTCGCTGACATCAAGACTATGAACTTCACCGACGAGGAGATGGCAACCTTCCAACTCAAACCCGGCGACCTTCTCCTCAACGAGGCATCCGGATCGCCGAAGGAAGTCGGCAAACCTGCCCTCTGGAGCGGTGAGATCGACGACTGCGCCTTTCAAAACACACTTCTCCGCGTACGGCCCTCGTCCGAGGTCGATCCAAAATACCTTCTCCAGTTCTTCAGGCAACAAGCTGCCATCGGCGCATTCGCTCGCGGGTCACGAGGTGTCGGGATACATCATCTTGGTCGAGAAGCTCTGTCTAAGTGGCAAGTTCCCCTCCCTCCGATCGACGAGCAACGCCGTATCGCCGCGATTCTCGACCGCGCTGACGCTATTCGCGCCAAACGTAGGACTGCAAACACGTATTTCGGCGATCTCATACTGTCGATTTTCATCGACTGCTTCGGCGCGCATCCAGAAGCCACGACAGCACCACTTGACGAGGTAGCCGTGGTGACATCAGGAATTACGAAAGGACGCAAGACGTCCGCACCAACAACCCCGGTACCGTTTCTGGCCGTCGTCAACGTCCAGGCTGGACATCTCAACATGAAGGTCGTCAAGGAGATCGATGCCACTTCGGCGGAGGTCGAACGGTACGCGCTCCGAGATGGCGACCTCGTACTGACCGAAGGCGGAGACCCCGACAAGCTCGGTCGTGGAACTGTGTGGCGGGGTGAGCTTCCGCTATGTCTGCACCAGAACCATATCTTTCGCGTTCGGATTCGCGACGATACCAGAATCCACCCCGACTACCTCTCGGCATTCATTGGCAGTCCCCCTGCTCGGTCCTACTTCCTCCAAGCGGCAAAGCAGACGACCGGTATCGCTTCCATCAACATGACTCAGCTCAAGGCCCTCCCTGTGCATATACCGCCGGCCGATAAGCAGCAGCGTTACCTCGATCGACTTCAAGCCATCAATGCTCGAGGGACCTCGCTAGCAGCCGCCGCAACCGCCCAAGACGAACTCTTCGCCTCCCTCCAGTCCCGCGCGTTCCGAGGAGAACTCTGATGCCCTACGCCGTAATCGATTTCGAGACGACCGGCGTCGTACCAGAGCGCACCGATCGGGTGGTCGAGGTCGGAATCGTGTTGACCGACGACACCGGCCGCATCGAGGACGAGTGGACCACACTCGTCAACCCCAACCGCGACCTGGGACCCACGAATATCCACGGCATCACTGCCGCCGATGTTGCCGATGCTCCTGTCTTCGCCGATGTCAGCGATCACGTCCTCGACATGCTGGACGGCCGCGTCGTTGTCGCCCACAATGCCTCATTCGACATGCGGTTCCTCCACCGCGAACTGCAGCTGGCCCGCTACCAGATTGTCGAACGCCCAGCCGCACTGTGTTCGATGAAGTGGGCCGGCCGCATGATGGGTGCGGCCAAGCTGGCGCATTGTTGTGAGGCACTGGGCATTTCGTTGGTCGACGCGCACTCCGCGCTCGGTGATGCCCACGCTACTGCCGAACTGCTGCCACACCTGATCGGCACCTGCCGCACCTCCTCAGAGTGGCGTGCCGATCACCAACGGTGTTCCACATTTACATGGCCGGCCCGGTTACGCCGGGCCATTCGGGTGGGCACGGTACGTCGTGGACATACCGCCACCGATGGCCATTCGTGGTTGAAATCAGTGCTGCGGGCCGCGTGGATTCCCGGGAATCCCGAGAACGAGGCCACCTACATGACGGTGTTGGACAACGCGCTGCTCGACCGGTCGATTTCACGATCCGAGGGCAAGCAACTCCTTGCCACAGCGGAGGCGGCCGGGCTCGCCCGCGGCACCGTCGCTCAGCTCCACCAGGACTACCTACGCTCTGTGGCCGTCGAAGCTCTGGCCGACGGCGTGGTGACCGACGAGGAACGCGCCGAGTTGCAATCTGTCGCAACGGTATTGGGACTCGGCGCGCCCTACGTCGATGAAGCGTTGGACTGGGCGAAAGAAACCGCCCAGGACAAGGACCGTGGCGGCGCCGGATTCGCGCTGTGCCCTGGCGACCGAGTCGTTTTCACTGGCGAGATGAGCCGCCCCCGCGACGAATGGGTGGCCGAGATCTGCGCGGCGGGCCTGGCCACCGGAGGGATCAGCAAGTCGACCCGACTCGTGGTAGCCGAAGACCCGGACTCCTTGAGCAGGAAAGCCGTCAAAGCCCGTCAGTACGGCATTCCCGTCGTCGACGAGAAAACCTTCGCGCGATTCTTCGCCAGCTACCGGGCCGCACACTGACCGAGCCGCAGAACCGATTTCACCTACCCCTGTCGGCATTCGCCTCAGGATTGCGTTCGACACCACGATGACGAGAGGGATTTCATGACGACCAATGCCGATGTTGTGGCACTCATCAACAAACACGGCGATCGCCTCGCGATCTGGCACGTCGTGATCGACCCGAGTTGGCCCATGAGCCGGTTGTGCGGGGCCTGGGTCGACACCGTGGCTCCGGCGCTCTACCAGCAGCGGTATCTCCTGCCGTTCGACGAACGTTTACCCGATGAACTGGCCCACCTCACGCCTCACAGTGCGGGCGCGTTGGACGCCAACGCAACCCGCGAGGCGATCGTATCCGTCATCGACAAACTGGAAGCGCGGCATAAAGAGTCGCTCACTAAGGCCGGTAAGCCACGTGCCCCAATCACGTGGCCGCGCCTGCCCGCACCGTTGGATTGGGCGAGCCTTCCCGAGCCACCCCGCGGCGTGGCCGACGACCCGTTGACCAGCGAGACAATCGCCGTCGCCTGCTGGGTCTCCCAACTGGCCGCCGCCTGGTCCAGCATCGAGGTAATTCGACTGTCACGTGACTACCTCGCTGATGATGACGTGACGCCCCGACCGATGCCCGTTGTCCTGCGCAACTAAATCCCCATCAGCAGTAACGAATTTCGTCACCTACCGGCAGTCGACGTCCTCGCAGCCCCTAGGTGAATCGGATGTGCGTTTGAGGTGAGCCCTTCGTAGTGGTCCAGTTGTTGTGCGACTCTGATGCCCGGTGTTCGGGCAGGAAGAATCGACGACGACATGGCATCGAACAAGCGCCGGCGGCACACGCCGGATCAGATCATCCGCAAGCTCGCCGAGGGCAACAAGCTCCTCGGGACCGGGCAGGAGCTGGCCGAGGTGTGCCGGCACCTGGAGGTCACCGAGTCGACCTGGCATCGCTGGGTCGCCCAGTACGGCGGCATGAAAGCCAACGAGGCCAAACGGCTCAAGGAACTCGAGGCCGAGAACGCCCGGCTCAAGAAGCTGGTCGCCAATCAGGCCCTCGACATCGACATGCTCAAGGAGATCTCGTCGGGAAACTTCTGACCCCGGATCGCAAGCGCAGCGCCGTCACGGCGTTGCGTGAGCGGTTCGGGGTCTCTGAGCGTCGAGCCTGCACGGTGGTCGGCATTCACCGCTCCACGATGCGACTGACGCCGCCACCGATCACCGACGAGGAAGCCGAGCTGCGGGCCTGGCTGCGGAAATTCTCCACCGACCGGCCCCGCTGGGGCTGGCGACGAGCGGCGATTGCCGCACGAAAAGCGGGCTGGGTCGTCAACAACAAGCGCGTCCGCCGACTGTGGCGCGACGAGGGCCTGCGAGTCCCGCAGCGCCGCAAGAAGAAACGTCTGACCGGCATCGGGACCGCGGTCGGCGCGATGTGCCCGATCCAGCCGAACGTGATCTGGGCGATGGACTTTCAGTTCGACACCACCGCCGACGGGCGCACCATCAAAATGCTCAACATCATCGACGAGTTCACCCGCGAAGCCCTGGCGATCCACGTCGATCGCGCCATCAACGCCGACCGGGTCGTCGACATCCTCGACCAACTGGTCGACCAACATGGCGCGCCGCACTACGTGCGCTTTGACAACGGGCCCGAGTTCGTCGCCCACGCGGTCAACGACTGGTGCCGGTTCAACGGCACCGGCTCACTTTTCATCGACCCCGGATCACCCTGGCAGAACGCATGGATCGAGTCGTTCAACGGCCGACTGCGCGACGAGCTGCTCAACTCCTGGCGCTTCGACTCACTGCTCGAAGCCCGGGTGATCATCGAAGACTGGAGGATCGACTACAACGCCAACCGACCGCATTCGGCCCACCGCGGACTCAGCCCAGCCGAGTTCGCCCTACAGTGGACCACGACCCACCAACCCCAAGCCGCATAGCGACTGGACCACCGAATGGGTCCCCCTCACGTTGCCCTTCCCCCGCCCTTTTCGTGGCACGACAGGTAGTCAGGAGAAACGACTTCCAATGGATTTCGTCGCAATAGATTTCGAAACTGCCAATCCCAACTACGCATCGGTGTGCGCCATGGGCTGGGCGACCGTACGCAACGGCGTCGTAGCGGACCGGGGCTCGTGGTTGTGCCGACCGCCAGCGGGGCTGCACGAATTTGGACCGTATAACGTCCGGGTTCACGGTATTACGGCCGAAACGGTGGCCAACCAACCAACATTCGCCGAGCGGGTACCCGAGCTCCTCGAATGCCTCAACACAGGACTGCCCATCGTGGCACACAATGCGGTATTCGATATCGGCGTTCTGGATCAGGCACTCGCTACCTGCGGCCGGTCAAGGCCACCGATCCCCCATCACTGCACGAAGGTCTGGGCGAAACGGCTGATTCAGCTTCCCAAGTACACCCTGCCCCAGGTTTGTGCGCATCTTGGTGTCGTTCTGGGCAAGCACCATGAAGCCGGTGACGACGCTCACGCTGCTGCGCTGGTCGCGATCCGCCTCGCAGAATTTGCCGGCGTCTCGACAATTGGCGAGTTGGACTCCACCTCGGCAGCTCGCTCCAGAGCTCTACCCCGTAGTCGGCGGTGAGCCTGATGAATTCTCCGTGATCCGTCTGCACGGGACCGCATTCTGATTGTCGATTTGATAGAGAAAACACAGGCCATCAGAGGGCGGCTGCAGTCGGTGATGGCCCAGCCCGCCTGAGGCACCGCACCGTCAGGGACTGCACTCCCGCGTGAACCACGCCAGGTCACTTTCCCAGTCGGCGATCGCCTCTGAATAGTCGGCGTTCTTGCGCCGGTTGAGTTCGGAGAAGCCGGCCAGACACCGTTCGATCTTCGCCGCGCGTTGCCTGCTATTTGGAGCGCCCCATTCCCCCACGTACGACTCAGCCTCGGGCATTGTGGCCACCAACTCGACTATCAACGCGTTGCGGAGGATGTGTCGCCTCACAGACGGGCCGAGACCGTTCTTTCCAACCTTGTAGCCCAATTCACCCAGAACACCGGAGGTGGGCCACGAACCCGTATCGATGTTGACGACCAGCCGATAGACCGGTCTGGCGTTGATGTCATCGGCCGTTTCCATCGGTGACCAAGGATCGGCGGGCTGCTCAGACGCAGCATTGCCCTCTGATTTGGCAGGGCGGGAAACCTTTTCGGGTTCGTCGTGCACCCACGGCAGAAACCCCACCACCTGTTGCCAAAAGCTCTTGGATCTCGGCGGTTTGGTGTGGCTGAACCGTTGCTTGTCGGTATCCACCACGGCCAGCGCCTGATCTGTGTCAGCCTCCAGGTCAGTGAAGAAGCGTCCGCCGCGCTCCACGAGCAGAAATCCGCCCCCGCCGTTGATGTGGCGACAGACATCCGCAGCCTCGTCCAGTAACCGCGACAGCCCGCTGACGAAGATCTGATATCGGCCCGTGAGGTCAACGGTGGAAACGGCGCCGTTAGCTTCGACACCAAACACTGCCGGCCGAGCCTTGGGCGAGATCGCACGCAGAATCCAAAGCTCGACGGGATCGGCGGCAAGCATAGCCGGTCGGCCCCGGGGCGGGGCGTCTGCGAATCGCGTCATCGGCGGCAGCGCACCGCCCCACCAATTCTCGACTCGTCGCCCGAGTTCAGCGACAGCGCGTTTGTGGACACCATCATCAGCGATTGGCAGCTGGCGCAGCCTCTCCATCATCCGTGACCGCTGGGTCGCCAGTTGCGCAAAAGGCAGTCGTTCCACCCTCCCAAAACCTCCTCCGCACGCCGCTCGGTCCGCTGCGGAGTCAACCTAGCGCGACTTGAGCGCTCAGTGGTGAATTTCAAGGCTGCAGAACGGCTGCACTTCAGACTTGTCGGTACCCCATGCGACGCTGTGCGGCTCTCGAGTGAACCGACATAGGAAGGCCGGAAATGCACGAGCTTCAGCAGCAGAACTTCCGAGTGAATCTCGGCGGGGTGATCGCACTACTCAGTACGAACCTGTATTCCAGCCCCGGTGTGTACGTGCGGGAGCTGATCCAGAACGCGATGGACGCCATCGTCGCCCGCGACGCCCTGGGCGGCGCTCCCGCCCCGCGCACCATCTCGATCTCGCCCTATGGGGTTGCCTCGCCGGACTCGCCGGCCGACGAGTTCATGCTCACCGACGCCGGCATCGGCGTCAGCCCGGAGCAGGTCGAGCAGTTCCTGGCGACCGTGGGCGCCAGTTCCAAAGCTGACGAGCTCCAGCGGGGTCGTCGGACCTACATCGGCCAGTTCGGCATCGGCTTGCTGAGCTGCTTTCTCGTCGCCGATGAGATCACCGTCGTCTCCCGCAGTGCGACCGGTGCCGAGCCGATCGAGTGGGTCGGCCGAAGCGACGGCACCTACACGATCCGCACAGGCACCGAGGACATCCCCGCCGGAACGACGGTGCGGCTGCGACCCCGCCCGGACATGATCGGGTGGGCACGGGCCGAGCAGGTGCGTCCCCTGGTGCAGAAGTACGCCGAATTCCTCTCGGTCGAGGTCCGTGTGCTGACAAGCCAAGGACCGAAGGACGTTTCGCGCGAGTATCCGTGGGAGCGCGATTTCGGTGCCCACCGTTCCGCTGTGCTGCAAGGTGTTTCACCGGTCTACGGCGGCTTGGGCGTCGGCAGACAGTTCGACGCCATCGAGGTCGCCGATACGGACCTTGGGTTACGTGGCGTCGTATATATCGGCGCCACCCCGGCGAGGTCCAAAACCGCTGCACGCAACCGCGTCTACGTCAATGACATGCTCGTCAACGATGCCGAGGGAGCGCTGCTGCCGCCGTGGGCGTTCTTCGCCTGGGCCGTCGTCAACTCGACCAAGCTTGAGCCGACCGCCAGCCGCGAGGCCGTCATGAACAACGCGGCTCTGACCGAGACCCGGCGCACACTCGGGCAGGCCGCGCTGAAATGGCTGCGTTCCCTTGCCGACGCCGACCCGGAGCGGTTCGCCGAGTTCGTCGCCGACAACGAACTCGAACTCAGATCCGCAGCGACCCACAGCGCCGACGCCGAGAATCTGGAGCTGGCCGAGGTCGTACTCCCGATGCTCACCATGCAAACGACTGAGGGGCGCATGCGGTTGGTCGACGTGGTCGGGCGGAACCCGAACCTCCTCTATGCCGCCTCCGTCAACGAGTTCCGCACCATCGCGAGCTTCAACCCGGGCGGACGGATCGTGGTCAACGCCGGCCACGCCCTGGACCAAGAGGTGCTGCTGATGCTGCCGCAAGTGATGTCCGGGGTGACCGTCACCCGCGCCTACCCGGCCTCCGAAATCGCCGGGCTGGCAGGACCATCGGCCGACTCCGCCGGGGAGGTACTGGCGCTGGAACAGCGCGGCACACAGGCGCTCTCGGCATCCGGTTGCCGCGTGGTGGCCCGCCAGTTCCCATCGACCGATCTGCCTGCCGTCTTCATCGGCCGCGGGCAGATCGACATGACGTCACCCGGCTATGGCGACCTCGCGCACCTGGTGGTCAACTGGGACAACCGGGCCGTGCGGGCACTGACCCGAACGACCGACGACCTCGTGTTCAGCCGGCTCGTGCAACTGCTGTTCGTCCAGGCCCGGATGGCCGCCCAGTGCGACGGCCCCGAGGACCGGGTCCTGCTGTCGGAGGCGCTCGACGACATCATCCTGCTGGCCGCCGGCGTCGACGGTACGGAGGTCACCCGATGAACGAGCAACCGACAATGTCGGCTGAAGAGCTCGAACAACTCGGCGATGAGGCGCTCTCCGCCGAGCAGTTGGAACAGGCCCTACAGCACTACGAGGAGGCACGCCAGATCCTTGGCGTGGCACTCGATCTCGTCGTGGAAGCGGATGCAGATTTCGAAGTATTCTCCATGATCACCGACGATCTGAGCCGCGTCCGCGATAAGGCCCACGACGCCTGGAGCCGCCTTCAGCCGCCGCCGAAGTCGCACGAGGAGCAGGCAGCGGAGCTGCGTGCCATGGCGGACAAAGCCACGGAGGAAGGCGATCTCGCTCACGCCTCGCACATGAGCTTCCGGCTCGGTGAGACGCTTGAGGACCTCGGTGACCTCGAGAATGCCGAGTCTGCCTACCGACAGGCTGTGGTGCTCGCACGGGAAGTCGACGCGTGCGACCCGGAGTTGATGCTGGCGGCGTTCACCTCGCTGATCCACTTCCTCTCCCCCTCAGAGGAATCGGTGGCCCTCGCCCAGGAAATGGCGGCGAACCTGATCGACCGCAAGGAGATGTATCACCCGATGCGGGCGGCCGACGCCGCCTACCACTGTGCGATCGCTGAACTGGACTTCGCCGAAGTGGCACCGCACCGGATGGATCACGCGATCGAAGCGATCGCGCGTCCAACAATCAAGATGCTCGACGACATCTGTTTCCACGACAAGAGCCAGTCACTGCAGCGGTTGGTCGCCGACGTCCTGCGCAGCGCCGGTCGCGATACCGAGGCGGACCAGTGGCAGGCCGATGCGGACAGGTACGAGGACTGGGAAATGTTCATGGACCAGGGGATCCCCGGCCACGTCCACCTGTGGGACATCCGGTTCGACGCCCCCGACGGCGCCGGGGACGAATGACGGCGATCCGTCGATCTCAGCCCGCGGCCCACTCCTTGGCCGCGTCGAGCTCCTCAAGTCCGAATACCTTGAGCTCCCCCGGAATCATCCACGCGAACGCATGCATGGCGTGGGCTACCCAATCCTTGTCGGACACCACGGCGATCCGTTTGAATGCGGAATGATGGCGCAGCAACATGCCGAAGCCGACCTTCATATCCGCCACCAGCCCGCCGGGCCCGAAACCCTCGTAGTCGGGTGAGATGACCTCGACGATCCTGATCTCACCGGACGCCAACATTTCATCCATCTTCGGCCGGAAGTCGCTCAGGTCATCACCACGCACCCGGCCGGACACACGGATACCGAACACACCCTCGGGCATATCGGGAAGGACATCGATCATCGGTTCTCCTCCGTTCGCACACCTCGAGTCTGCCCCTCATCGATGGCCGTGTGGCTCAGGAACGCGAAGACTCCCAGCGGCCCGATATCTCCGCGGGTACGTTCTCGGTTTCGACGCCGGCCCTGGTCCATCCGCCCTTGGCACCCGGAGCGATCTTGTGGACCCCCACATCGCCCGAATACACCCAGAGCTGTTCGGGTTCGGTGGACAACCAGCTGATCATCACACCGTCACGGGGGTTGTATGCGGAACGGTCACGAAAGACCTCGTTGCCGGCCTGGTCCCGAACCAGCACGACCCAGGCTTTCACCCCGTTGTCCTCAGGCCCCTCCCGGATGTAGGCGGTATACGTGCCCGACGGTGATGTCTGGGCTTGGTTGGGCGTGACGATCGCAGCGGCCGCGTCATCGCTCTTGCCACAGCCCACGGCGATCGCTATCACTGCCAGAATCACTGTGAGTATCCGCTTGCTCACGTGTGTTGATTCCTTTCCGCGCTGACGAGACGCCGTACGACATGAATGTTCCGGAGAGGTGGAACGATACGGTCTGGCCGGCGCGGGCCACCCAGCCAGTCGCGTTGCCTACAGAAACGCTCGATTGCCGTAGCGGTCGAGTGAGACGAATTCTCCGACCGGCCGACGTGTCGTCGGCCCGTACTTGCCCTTCGGCCAGCCCAGCGGGATGACCGCACACGGAGTGACGTTCCACGGCAAGCCCAGGGCGCGCCGCGCCAACAACTTGCTCCACAACGGCATGGTGATCAGTGCTGCGCCCAACCCAGCCGCACGTGCCGCCAGCAAGAGGTTCTGCACCGCGGGGAAAATGGAACCGTAGGCACTGCTCACCGCCACCGACGGCCAGAGCGGAATGACACCCTTGAGGCAGGCGACGACTACGACGGGGATCTCGTCGAAATGATCCGCCTGCCATTGCACCGCCTTCTCGATCCGCAGCATCTGGTCATCCATGCGGCGGACAACGACGCGCTTGTAGATCGGACCGCCGAACTTCAAGGCTCGGCGATTCAAGCCGCCGAGTTTCGCGACGACCTCGCGGTCCTTGACGACGATGAACTCCCAATTCTGTGCGTTCGAACCCGTCGGCGCCTTCATCGCGAGTTCCAGAATGTGAAGCACGAGTGCATCATCAACGGGCTCACCCTTGAGCCGACGGATCGCCCGTTGAGTACGCATCGCCTCTTCGAGCGGCATGGCCAAGGGCTCGTGCTGCGTCATGACCACAATTCCAACACGCCCGGTCCCGCCAAGGGGCGTTCTCAGCCGAACGGTCGAAACCTTGCAGGCACGGAACCCCAGGGCGATGTCGGAGGCATCTGGTACACAAACCGGTTCGGTTCCACCTGTGCGCATGAGGAGATGCGATGTCCGACGGCTTTTTGGCGCCCGAGTTGGCATGTTCTCGACCGGTCGATAGAAGTTGGCAGACCGAAGTTGATAAGTTCCATTCACCAGCCGATCAGGCGATCAATTCGCATTACGCCGATAATCGGGCCAGCGCAGAGGGGGCGCCGTGACCAACTTCGCTTTCGTCGGCGCCGCAGACTGGCCCGAGATCCACGAAGACTGTGCCCGCGCCGAAAGTTATCTCAGCACCGATCCACGCTCGGCGTGCATCTACAGTCGGCGGGCCATCGAACAACTCGTCGGCCTGATCTACGACATCCTCGATCTGCCGCTGCCCTACAAGAACGACCTGTCGGCCCGGATCAACGAGCCGCCGTTCCGCTCCAAGGTGCCACCGGCAATCGTGCAGAAGCTCAACCTGATTCGTAAAGCCGGCAATGCGGCCGCACACGAACAGAAACCGATCGCCCCGAACATCGCACTGGCCGTACTGCGCGAACTGCACCACATCATGGTGTGGGCGGTGTTCCACTATTCGGCCTATCCGAAGGCCGCGCCGCTGAAGTTGCCTTTCGACCCGAAACTGGCGGCCAAGGCTGCTCCGCTGACCCGCCAGGAAGCCGGCCAACTCGCCGCGAAGTTCGCCGCCCAAGACGAGAAGCACGCCAAAGCGCTGGCCGAGAAGGACGAGCTTGCCGCCGCTCGGGATGCCGAGATCGACCGGCTGCGTGAGGAAATCAAGAAGGCCCAGGCCGCCAATAAGCAACCCGACGACCGCGATTACTCCGAAGCACAGACCCGCGACACCTTCATCGACCTGCTGCTCAACGAAGCGGGCTGGCCGCTCGCCGACGCCAAGGATCGCGAGTACGAAGTCACCGGCATGCCGACCGAGGGTGGACGCGGCTTCGTCGACTATGTGCTGTGGGGTGCCAATGGCCTGCCGCTGGCCCTCGTAGAAGCCAAGCGCACCAGCAAGAGTCCGCACATTGGTGAGCAGCAGGCCACGCTGTACGCCGACTGCCTGGAGAAAATGACGGGCCAGCGCCCGGTCATCTTCCTCACCAACGGCTATGAGCATTGGATCTGGGACGACGCCGCCGGCTACCCCTCCCGACAGATTCAAGGGTTCTACACCCGCGACGAGTTGGAACTGATGATCCAGCGTCGCCAGACCCGTCAGGCGCTCGCCGACGCTCCCATCGACTCGGCGATCGTCGAACGTCACTATCAGCACCGCGCCATCCGGGCGATCGACGAAACCTTCACCGGCAAGCGCCGCGAGGCCCTGCTGGTGATGGCCACCGGTTCGGGTAAGACCCGCACCGTCATCGCCCTGGTCAAGCAACTCATGGAGGCCAACTGGGCCAAGCGCGTGTTGTTCCTGGCCGACCGCACCGCACTGGTCACCCAGGCCGCCAACGCGTTCAAGACCCACCTGCCCGACGCCACCACGGTGAACTTGCTGACCGAGAAGATCACCGACGGGCGCGTCTACGTCAGCACCTACCCGACGATGATGAACCTCATCAACGACACCGGCACGGGGACAAAGAAATTCGGACCCGGATACTTCGACCTGGTGGTCATCGACGAGGCCCACCGGTCCGTCTACCAGAAGTACCGGGCCATCTTCGAGTGGTTCGACTCGCTGCTGGTCGGGCTGACCGCAACCCCCAAGGACGAGGTCGACCACAACACCTACCGACTGTTCCACCTCGAGGACGGCGTGCCGACCGACGCCTACGGTCTCGACGACGCGGTCAAGGAGGGATTCCTGGTGCCGGCAGTGGGAATCTCCGGTGGCACAAAGTTTCTCGACCGCGGAATCCGCTACGCAGATCTACCGGAGGCCGAAAAAGACGAGTGGGAAGCCCTGGACTGGGGTGATGACACTCCCGAGGACGTCACCACCGAAGAGATGAACAAGGTCCTGTTCAACGAGAGCACCGTCGACATGGTGCTCGCCGATTTGATGGCCAAGGGGCACCGCGTCGCCGCCGGTGACCGCCTGGGAAAGACCATCATCTTCGCCAAGAACCGCGACCACGCCGAGTTCATCGCCCGCCGCTTCGACATCCAATATCCACATCTGGCCGGGCATTTCGCGCGCGTCATCACCCACGGAACCTCCCACGCGCAATCACTCATCGACGACTTCTCCGTCGCCGACAAAGCCCCGCACATCGCAGTCTCGGTCGACATGCTCGACACCGGCATCGACGTACCCGAGGTCGTCAACCTGGTGTTCTTCAAGCTGGTCCGCTCGAAAACCAAGTTCTGGCAGATGATCGGACGCGGTACCCGGCTGCGCCCGGACCTGTTCGGGCCGGGGCAGGACAAACAGAACTTCTACGTTTTCGACTACTGCGGCAACCTCGAATACTTCAGCCAGGACCTGCCCGGCTCCCCTGGATCGTTGCAGAAGTCGTTGAACCAGAGACTGTTCGAAACCCGGCTGGGTTTGATCACCGCGCTCGATCACCTGCAGCCACCCACCGACGCCGATCCGGGCGAAGGACAGGGCACCGAGACAGACCGTGGTCTGCGCGTCGATGTGGCGTGGTCATTGCACCGCATCGTGGCCGGCATGACTCTGGACAACTTCCTGGTGCGCCCGCATCGACGCCTGGTCGAGCAGTATGCGCGGTGGGAGCCGTGGGCCGGCACCCTGAGCACCGAGACTGCCGGCGACGTCGCCGAATCCCTGGCCGGGCTACCGTCGACACACAAAGACGACGACGAGGACGCCAAACGCTTCGACATGCTGGTCCTGCGCCGCCAACTCGCCCAGCTCGAAGGCGACGCCCTGGCCGCCGAACGGCTACGCGAGAAGATTCAGGACATTGCGTCAGGACTGTTGAATCAGACCGCGATTCCCTCGATCGCCGCGCAGCAGGAGCTGCTGGACGAGGTCGCCGGCGACCAATGGTGGGTCGACGTCACGCTGCCGATGCTCGAGCATGCACGCCGCAAATTGCGTGGGCTGCTCCGCTTCCTGGAGAAGGCCAAGAAAGTCATCGTCTACACCGACTTCGCCGACGAACTCGGTGAGTCCACGCTCGTCGACCTGCCCGGCATCACGCCCGGCACCAATTGGGAACGATTCGAACTCAAGGCGAGGGCCTACCTCAAACAGCACCAGGACCACGTCGCGCTGCAACGCCTGCGCCGCAACAAACCACTCACCACCGCCGACCTGGCCGCCCTGGAACAGATGCTGGTCGACAGCGGCACCGGAGGCGCCGACGACATCGCGCTGGCCAAGGAACAGGCGCACGGACTGGGATTGTTCATCCGTGGGTTGGTAGGCCTGGACCACGAGGCTGCCGTCGACGCCTTCTCCGCATACCTGGACGGCGCCAAGTTCGGCGTCGACCAGATCCGGTTCATCAACCTGATCATCACCGAACTCACCGCCACCGGCGTGGTTGAACCGGCCCGCCTGTACGAATCGCCCTACATCGACCACGCACCAACCGGCCCCGATCATGTGTTCGCCGATGCCGACGTCGACAACATCGTGCAGATTCTCAACACCGTGAAAGGCAACGCGGTACCCATCGACGGGGTCGCCTGAGCTCACCGCGGATTCCTACCGCACACTTTTCCGGTGACGATGCAACAGCGCCTCGACAGGTGGGAGGCACGCGCCGAATGGCCACTGGCCTCGGTGGCCGCCGTGTTTCTCGCCGCCTACTCGGTGGAGGTGCTGGTGCAACCCCACGGAGTGGCGGCCCGGCTTGTCGAGTTGGCGACCCTGGTCACCTGGGCGGTGTTCACCGCCGACTATGCGGCCCGGCTGTATCTGGCCCCCAACCGCAAACATTGGTTCCGGACGCACCTCGTCGACCTGGCGATCGTGGTGTTGCCGCTGCTGCGACCGCTGCGACTGTTGCGTCTCGTCGTGTTGATCGGTGTGCTGCAGAAGGCGGTCGGCCACGCGATCCGCGGCAAGGTCATTGTGTACACGATCTCGGGCGCGATCCTGCTGGTGTACGTCGCGTCGTTGGCCGTCCTCCAGACCGAACGCGGCGCACCCGACGCCCACATCACCAACTTCGGTGACGCGCTCTGGTGGGCGATGACGACGATCACGACCGTCGGCTACGGCGACATGTATCCGGTGACCACGACCGGGCGAGTCATCGCCGCGCTGTTGATGATCGGCGGGATCAGCCTGGTCGGCTCGATCACCGCGACGATCGCGTCGTGGATCGTGCAGACCGTGGCCGTCGATGACGCCGCCAGCGCGGCCGTCACCGCGGCCCACATCAACGACCTGCGCACCGAGATCGCGGCGCTGCGGGACGAACTACGTCGGGTGCCTGCCGTCGACGCCTCTGGAAGCGACCCCCGACCGTGAAACCTGGTACCGCGTGCGGTACCAGGTTTGGAGGAGTGGATTGAGTGCGGGCGGTGGGACTCGAACCCACACGCTCTTTCGAACACGGGCACCTAAAGCCCGGGCGTCTTCCAATTCCGCCACGCCCGCAGAGTCCTGATAGTACCGCCCTGCGTCACAACCGCATCTGTCGGTCGGCGCCAATACGTTGGAGGCATCGGCGGTCGAGAGGGGCCCGATGTGCGGTCGGCGGACGAGTTCAACAGAGTCCGGGCGCTTATCGCGCTCGGTATGAATGACTGCGCGATCGCGCGGCAAACCGGCATTCCGCGTCTGACGGTACGTGACTGGCGAACCCGGCCACCCAAACGGCTCCGACTCCCCGGTGCGTCCTCGGCATGCGGTGTTCATCACGACTTCTCGGTGCTGCCCCCGCGCGAATATGCATACCTGCTCGGCCTGTACCTAGGCGACGGATGCATTTCGCAACACGCACGGGCGTTTCGGCTCAGGATCACGCTTGATCGCAAGTACCCGGGGATCATCGATAGCTGTTGTGCAGCCATCGACGCCCTGATGCCTGCACAACACGCGTCGGTCAAGCAACAACCAACTGCGTGCGTCGTGGTGTCCCTGTACAGCAAGCACTGGCCGTGCTTGTTTCCTCAGCACGGTCCGGGCAGGAAGCACAACAGACCAATCCAGCTCGAACCCTGGCAGCAGGACCTCATCGACCGAGCCACCGAGGAGTTCGTGCGCGGTCTGATCCACAGCGACGGTTGCCGGGTGGTCGCGAACGACCGCGGCGTCAAGAGCATCCGGTACCACTTCACGAATCACTCGGAGGACATCCTGAACCTGTTCACCGCTGCACTGGACCACCTCGGCATCCCGTGGACCCGTTCCACCAAGTACGTCGTCTCGATCTACCGCAAGGCCGCCACGGCTCGCCTTGACGAATTCATCGGCCCCAAGGTCTAGACAGCCGGACGCGCCTGGCCCGACATGTCGATCAACCGGTCCCGTTCGTCGAAACGGAACTCGGCTTGCCTGTCGGGCAGCGCGATCCGCAGATCCCCGGCACCTCGTCGACCTGGGGCCCCATCCGGGCACGTATTTTCAACCCCCGAGCTCCTCGCGGTACCGTGGACGAATGTCCACTACACGGCGTAGGAGACCAGCGCTCATCGCGCTGGTCTGTCTTGGCGCCGCCGGCTGCCTGGCACTGGCGTGGTGGCAATGGACGCGCTATGAATCGGCGTCGGGCACTTTCCAGAACTTGGGCTACGCCTTGCAGTGGCCGATGTTCGCCGGGTTCTGCTTCTACTCGTACTACAAGTTCGTCCGCTACGAGGACGCACCGCCGGAGCGACCCGCCGGCGAGGTCACCGAGATCCCCGCCGGTCTGCTGCCGGAACGTCCCAAGTCCGTGACCGCAGACGCCGGCGACCAGGAACTCTCCGAGTACAACGCCTACCTAGCCGAGTTGGCCAAGTCGGACCAGTCCGACACGAAAGACAGGACCGATAGATGACCGAACCGCAGGCCGTCATCACCCCCAAGGAGACCATCCGCAAGGCCCTGGTCAAGTACCGAGCGTTGGCGTGGATCACCGGTGCCTGGCTGATCGTGCTGTGTGCCGAGATGGTCGCCAAGTACATCTTCGGAATCGACTACTCGTGGTTCAAGTTCATCGGCATGATCCACGGCGCCTTCTACATGCTCTACGTGTTCTTCACGCTCGATCTGGCGATCAAGGCGCGGTGGCCACTCGGTAAGGCCGGCGGGATCATCCTCGCCGGAACGGTCCCGTTGCTCGGCGTCATCGTGGAGCATTTCGAGACCCTCGCACTCAAGAAGCGCTTCGAGCTGTAACGCAGTCCGCGTTCGTAACGTGGTGGCGGCCGGATCGCGAAATCCTCGCCACCAGGTTACAGACGCGACGTCGCCCTGCGACCGCCGTCGGTGAGACCCCTACGACCCGGCCAACTCCCGCAGCGCAGGCACCAACAATGCCAGCGCCCGGCCGCGATGCGATACCGCGTCTTTCTCGGCGGGCGTCAATTCCGCTGCGGTGTGGGTAGATCCGTCCGGTAGGAACACCGGGTCGTACCCGAACCCGCCGTCACCCCGGGGCTCGTGGGTGACGGTGCCGGGCCACTCGCCGCGCACCACGGTCTGGCCGGATGCGGAGACCAACGCACACGCCGACACGAAAGCGGCGCCACGGCGCGAATACGGCACATCGCCCAACTGCGCCAACAGCAACGCGGTGTTGGCGGCGTCGTCACCGTGTACACCCGACCAGCGCGCCGACAACACGCCCGGCATACCGTTCAGTGCATCCACCGAGATACCGGAATCGTCTGCCACACAAGCCAACCCGGTGGCCCGGAAGCCGTCCATCGCCTTGGCCAGTGCATTGTCCTCGAACGTCGCGCCGGTTTCGGGCGCCTCGTCGTATGCAGCCACGTCGGCCAACGACAGCAGCTCCAAACCAACCACCCCGGCGGCGTCCAGGACCCGCCTCAACTCGGCCAGCTTCTTGGCGTTACGGCTGGCCACCAGGAGCGCAGGCACTCAGCTACCGAACGACTTCTTGGGCGCGGGACCCTCCGGCAGCACACCCGGATACGGCAATTCCAATGCCTCCTGCTGGATCACGAACAACTGCTCGCAACCCGCCAGCGCGGCGTCGAGCATCTTGTCCAGGGTGGACCGCGGGAAGGTCGCGCCCTCGCCGGTGCCCTGGATCTCCACCAGGGTGCCGGTGTCGGTGGCGACGACGTTCATGTCCACCTCGGCACGCGAATCCTCGGTGTAGGGCAAATCCAGACGCACCCGGCCGTCGACCACGCCGACCGACACCGCCGCGATGGCGCACGACAGCGGGCGCGGATCGGAAAGCCGCCCGGCCGCAGCGAGATACGTGACCGCATCGGACAGCGCCACGTACGCGCCGGTGATGGCGGCGGTGCGGGTGCCGCCGTCGGCCTGCAGTACGTCGCAGTCGATCGCGATGGTGTTCTCCCCCAGCGCTCCGAGGTCGATGCACGCGCGCAGTGAGCGCCCGACCAGGCGGCTGATCTCCTGGGTCCGCCCGCCGACGCGCCCCTTGACCGATTCCCGGTCGGAGCGGTCATGCGTGGCGGCGGGCAACATGGCGTATTCGGCGGTCAGCCAGCCCTGCCCGGAACCCTTACGCCAGCGCGGCACGCCTTCGGTGACCGAGGCGGTGCACATGACGCGGGTCTGGCCGAACTCGACCAGTACCGAGCCGGCGGGATGCAATGTGAAACCGCGGGTGATGGTTACCGGGCGCAGCTCGTCGTCGAGACGACCGTCTTCTCGCTTGGACACCCGCCAACCCTAGCGGGTCAGCGCCGGGTGACGTCGAAGGTCTCGCCGCTCAGCACGGCGTGCACCGGGCCGTCGAACTCGGCCTTGGCCTCGCTGATCACATCCTCGCGCGACGTCCACGGCGGAATGTGGGTGAGCAGCAGCTCACCGACGCCGGCTTCAGCGGCGGCCCGCCCGGCCTCGGTGCCCGACAGGTGCAGGTGCGGCGGCCGGGACGGGTCGTGCGTCCACGATGCCTCGCACAGGAAGACGTCGGCCCCACGGGCCAGCTCGACGAGCGCGTCGCAGTATCCGGTGTCGCCGCTGTAGACCAGGATTGCCCCGGACGGATCGGTGAAGCGCATGCCGAAGGATTCGGTGGGGTGACACACCAGCCGCGGCGTCACGCTGAGCGTGCCGAGCTGCACCGGGACGCCGTCCTCCCAATTGCGGACGTCGAAGATGTCGGTGAAGTCGTCGATCTCGCCGCCCTCCGGCGATGACGCCGCACCGAGCCGGCCCCAGGTGTTGGCCGGCCCGTACATCAGGCCACGTTCGGTCGCCGGAGCGGGGTGATAGCGCCGCCACACGAACAGGCCGGGCAGATCCAGACAGTGGTCGGCATGCAGATGCGACAGCAATACGTTGACCGAATTCGGATCGGCGTAGCGCTGCAGCGCACCCAGGACCCCCCCGCCGAAGTCGACGACCATCGGAGTGGTGTCAGGTGCGGTGACGAGATAGCCGGAGGCTGCCGAATCCGGGCCGACGACGCTGCCGGAGCATCCGAGGATGGTCAATCGCACAGTGTCCAGCTTGCCATGCTCGGTGTGGGCGTTGCCAAGACATCGCCGGTTTGGGCGATGGAGATCATTTTCCGGCTCCCACGTGACGCCGGACCTGTCGCGCACCGTCCAGCCCCGGCCCCAGGAATCGGGTGGCGAGCGTGGTGAACGCCTCGGGATCTCCGGTGGCCTCGAACACCCGTTGGGCCGGACCGGATTCGTGCGGTTTGAGCAAATCAAGCTCGGTGAGCACCCGCAGCAGGTCCTTGGCGGTCTCCTCGGCCGAGGACACCAACGTGACGTTGTCGCCCATGGCCAGCTGGATGAGCCCGGACAGCATCGGATAGTGCGTGCACCCCAGCACCAGGGTGTCCACCTCGGCGCGCTGCAGTGGCTCCAGGTAGCCCTCGGCCAGACCCAGCACCTGACGTCCACTGGTGACCCCGCGCTCCACGAAGTCGACGAACCGCGGGCAGGCCACCCCGAACACCTCGGTGTCGCGTGCTGCGGCGAACGCATCCTGATAGGCGCCCGAGGCGATGGTCGCGGCGGTGCCGATCACCCCGATGCGTCCGTTGCGGGTGGCGGCCACCGCGCGCCGCACCGCGGGCAGGATCACCTCGACCACCGGCACCGGTGAGTAGCGTTCGCGCGCGTCGCGCAGGGACGCCGACGACGCGGTGTTGCATGCGATCACCAGCGCCTTGACGCCGCGGGCCACGAGGTCGTCACCGATGGCCAACGAGTGCGCCCGGATCTCGGGAATGGTCAGCGGACCGTACGGTCCGTTGCCGGTGTCGCCGACGTAGATGATGTCCTCGTCGGGCAGTTGGTCGATGATCGCCCGGGCCACGGTCAGACCACCGACGCCGGAGTCGAAGATGCCGACGGGTGCGAGTGGGTCGCTCATATGTTCATGCACTCAGACGCGGTTGGACGGAACTCTTCCGTGCTTCCCGAGCCTTGCGTTCCGGTCCGGACAACAGGTAAGCCGCCACCACACCGGCGATGGCCCCGCACAGGTGCCCCTGCCAGGACACCCCCGCATTACCTGGCAGCACCCCGAACAGCACGCCGCCGTAGACGAACAGGACGACGACACCGACCACGATCTCCCACGCCTTGCGGGTGAAGAATCCGAACACGATCAGGAACGCCAGCCAGCCGAAGATCAGGCCCGACGCTCCGATGTGGGTACTCGTGCACTGCACCGACACGTAGGGACAGTGCAGGCCGATATTGCCGATGAGCCAGGTGCCGATGCCGCCGAGAATCCAGATGATCGCGGTCGCAGCGATGAACCGTCCCATCCCGGCCAGCGTCATGAGAAAACCCAGGACGATCAGCGGAACGGTGTTGGCGATCAGATGCGGCCACCCACCGTGCAGCAGCGGCGCCCAGAGGATGCCCCACAAACCATCCGTCTGCAGCGGCCGGATGCCGTCCTGGTCGAGCCGGTGGCCCATGGTGGTGTCGACGAACTCGATCACGTACAGCAGTACGACGAAACTGATGATCGTCACACCGCCGACCATCCATGCCGGCGGTTTTTTCGGTGCGCTGGACGCAGGTAGACCCGGCTGTGTCATGCGCGATCCGCCTCCGGCTTCTCGCTGGGTGTCATTCCTGCCCGCTCATGCCCATAGCTGTCCTTCCAACGCATCCTCTGCGTCATCCAGGCTACCGGCGTAGGCACCGGTCGACAGATACTTCCAACCGGCGTCGGCGACCACGAAGGCGATGTCGGCGCGCTCGCCGGCCTTGATCGCCTTGGCCCCCATCCCCAGCGCGGCGTGCAGCACCGCACCGGTCGAGATGCCCGCGAAAATGCCTTCGCGGGTGACGAGATCACGGGTGCGTTTGACCGCGTCGTAGGAGCCCACCGAGAACCGCGTGGTCAGCACCTCGGGGTCATATAGCTCGGGGATGAATCCTTCGTCGATGTTGCGCAGCGCGTACACGCCCTCGCCGTAGCGCGGTTCTGCGGCCACGATCTGTACACCGGGCACGTGCTCGCGCAGGAAACGGCCGGTACCCATGAGCGTGCCGGTGGTACCGAGCCCGGCGACGAAATGCGTGATCTCGGGCAGGTCGGCCAGCAGCTCGGGACCGGTGCCGTAATAGTGCGCGTCGGTGTTGGCCGGGTTGCCGTACTGGTACAGCATCACCCACGAAGGATTTTCGGCCGCAAGCTCTTTCGCGGTCGCGACGGCGGTATTGGACCCGCCCTCGGCCGCGCTGTAGATGATTCTCGCGCCGTAGAGTTCCAGGATCTGACGCCGCTCGACGGAGGTGTTCTCGGGCATCACGCAGATCATGTTGTAGCCCTTGAGCATCGCGGCCATCGCCAGCGAGATCCCGGTGTTGCCGCTGGTGGGCTCCAAGATCGTGGCGCCCGGGCTCAGCAGCCCGTCACGCTCGGCCTGCTCGATCATGCGGAGCGCGGGCCGGTCTTTGATCGACCCGGTGGGGTTGCGGTCCTCGAGTTTGGCCCACAACCGCACGTGCGGCCCGTCCTGGTTTTCCTCCCACCGAGGCGACAGGTGCTGCAGCCCGACCAACGGGGTGTTGCCGAGGGCCTGCAGCAGTGAGTCGTACCGTGCCATCGGCTATCCGCCTGCCACCGCAGGCAGGATCGTCACCGAGTCGCCGTCGGCGATGGTGGTGTCCAATCCGCCGGAGAACCGCACGTCCTCGTCGTTGACGTAGATGTTGACGAAGCGGTGCAGCTTGCCGTTGTCCACCAACCGGTCGGAGATTCCTGAGTAGTTGGCCTCGAGGTCGGCAATCACCGCCTGCAGGGTGTCGCCGGAGGCGCTGACGCGCTTCTGCCCGTCGGTGTGGGGACGCAGGATGGTCGGGATCGAAACGGTGACGGATTTGGACTCGGTCATGTCAAAGCCTTTCTAGTACTGCTCGACGATGTCGACGGGTTCCTCGGTGACGACGCCGTCGGTGATGCGATAGCTACGCAGTTCATGCTCGTCGGGGTCCCGGGTGGACACCAGCACGTAGTGCGCATCGGGTTCTTGGGCCAACGAGACGTCAGTGCGGCTCGGGTAGGCCTCGGTCGCGGTGTGCGAGTGGTAGATGACGACGGGTACTTCGTCGGCTGCGTCCATCGCGCGCCACACCTTGAGCTGTTCGCCCGAATCGAACCGGTAAAAGGTCGGCGAACGCTCGGCATTGGCCATCGCGATGAAGCGCTCGGGCCGATCGGAGCCCTCCGGCCCGGTGATCACCCCACACGCCTCGTCCGGATGATCGGCGCGGGCATGCGCCACCATGGCCTCGACGAGATCCCGGCGGATCACCAGCACGTCAGCTCTCCTTCATTCGAACGCTCCGGGCAACATGCCACGGTAGGTCGGTATTCCGGCCACCGGCTCAGCGGCCAGCAGCCCGACCAGCACGGCGCGGGCCAGCACATCGGCCGCGGCGGCCCCCACCCTGGTCACCAAGGCCGTCTCCGGCGACATCGCCACCGGGGTCTTGTCGTCCGGATCGACGGTCACCGCGCCGGTCGCCAGCGCAAACACCGTATCGCCATCGATCGGGGTGTGACACGGCTGGATGGTCCGGGCCAGCCCGTCATGCGCGGCGACGGCCACCCGGCGGCAACCGGCGGGGCTCAGCGCCGCATCGGTGGCCACCACCGCGATGGTGGTGTTCAGCGGACTCAATTCGGTGTGGAGATCGGCGTAGGCGGCGAGTTGGTCGGCAGGCGGGGCCGTCAGCCCGAATTGCGCCGTCAGCCGAGTCATCCAAGGCAGACCGGTGGCCGGATCGACCACGTCACCGGCGGCGTTGAGCACGACCAGCGCACCCACGGTCACCCCGCAATCCAGCGTCACCGAGGCGGTGCCGACGCCACCCTTGAGCACCCCGGCCCGCGCGCCGACCCCACCGCCGACGGTGCCGAGCGCGAACTCGGTGGACGCTGCCTGGGCCGCTGCATAACCGAATTCGGCGGTCGGACGGTTCGCCCAGCCGCCGACCGGTAGATCGAAGATCACCGCGGCGGGCACGATCGGCACCACGCCACCGTCCATCGCCACTCCGCGGCCCTGCTCCTCCAACCAGGTCATCACGCCGTCGGCGGCGGCCAGTCCGTAGGCGCTGCCGCCGGTCAGCACCACGGCGTCGACGTGGCGCACCGTGTTGATCGGGTCGAGCAGGTCGGTCTCACGGGTGCCCGGGGCACCGCCGCGTCCGTCGACGGCACCGACGGTGCCCGGCGGTGCCAGCACGACCGTCGAGCCCGATGCCCATCCCGAGCCCAGCGACACATCGGGGTCGATGCGGTGATGGTGGCCGACCAGGATGCCGCCGACGTCGGTGATCGAACCCATCAGGTTTATCTCCCCATCAGGCCCAGGACGAGGTACTCCTGCAGCACGGTCAGCCACTGGTAGACGTCGACGTGCCCGGCCATCGGGTGCTCGGCCGGCAACTGCTCGGGCCCCTGCGCGCCGACGTCGAGCATGGTGCCCAGCGCCAACCGGATGTCGTTGACTGCGGCGGCCCACGCCTCGGCATCGTCCTCGGTCAGCTCGAACTTCCCGCCGCCGTTCGGAATGGTGTCCAACAAGCGTTGAGTCGCTTCACGTTTTGCGTCGATGATGGCCGGCTCGTGCAGTCCGCGCAGCGCGCTGTTGAGGCTCTCGGCGGTGCCCGACCCGGCGGGATGCTCAGTCTGCGGCCGGTAGAAATCGGGGAGCAGACGCTTCATCGTGACGTCCTCCGGCGGCTGCGGATTGCCCGTCTTCATACCGGTGATCATCTCGAGTTCGTCTGTGGGCCCTGATGATCCGCGTTCGTCGAGCATCCCCAGCATCGAGATGCCCAGGCTCGACAGCAACGCGGCCTCGTGGGTCTCCAATGCCGAGCGATACCGCAGACCGTCGGCGGTCTCGACCCGTTTCCATTTGCGCACAGTCGATCAACGGTCCTGTTGCATGGTGGCCCACAGCCCCGCGGCGTGCAGTTTGGACACATCGGTTTCCATCGACTCGCGGCTGCCCGCCGACACCACGGCCTTGCCCTCGTTGTGCACCTGCAGCATCAATTTGGTGGCGTGCGGCTCGCTGTACCCGAACAGCTTCTGGAACACGTAGGTGACGTAGTTCATCAGGTTGACCGGATCGTCCCAGACGATGGTCACCCACGGGCTTTCGGTGGCGGTATCTTCCCGTGGCGCTGCCTCGACGCTGCGCTCCTCGCGGGTCCCCGGTCGGGCCTTCGCCGGTGTAACCATGGGCCCACAATACCGGCAGGGGAGCCGCGATATTGAAGCAGCTGTGAACAGCTACGGTTGCTGGTGTGACCGTCGCGATGCTCACCGACAAGTACGAGCTGACGATGCTCGCGGCCGCGCTGCGCGACGGCACGGCGCACCGCCGCACCACATTCGAAGTCTTCGCCCGCCGACTGCCCGAAGGGCGCCGGTACGGCGTGGTCGCCGGCACCGGACGGTTTGTGGAAGCGTTGGCGCAGTTCAGCTTCTCCCCCGAGGATTTGACCACACTCTCCACGTTCCTCGACTCCGAGACACTGGATTTCCTGGCGAGCTACCGGTTCAGCGGTGACGTCGACGGCTACCCCGAGGGCGAGCTGTATTTCCCCGGTTCGCCGGTCCTTTCGGTCCACGGAACCTTCGCCGAGTGTGTGCTACTCGAGACGCTGACGCTGTCAATTCTCAACCACGACACCGCGATCGCCTCGGCAGCGGCACGGATGACCACCGCCGCTCACGGCCGGCCGATGATCGAGATGGGCTCGCGACGGACCCACGAGTCGGCCGCCGTGGCCGCAGCGCGCGCGGCCTACCTGGCCGGGTTCGCCGGTTCGTCCAATCTGGCCGCCCAGCAGCGCTACGGCGTGCCTGCGCTGGGCACCGCGGCACACGCCTACACACTGCTGCACACCACTGAGGCCGGCCCCGACGAACAGGCCGCGTTCCGCGGTCAGGTGGCCGCGCTCGGCATCGACACCACGCTGTTGGTGGACACCTATGACATCACCGCCGGCGTGGCCAACGCGATCGCGGCAGCCGGCCCGCAGCTGGGCGCTGTCCGCATCGACTCGGGTGATCTCGGGGTGCTGGCCCGCCAGGTACGCCAGCAGCTCGACAGCCTGAGCGCGACCGGAACCCAGATCGTCGTCTCCGGTGACCTCGACGAGTTCGCCATCGCCGCCCTGCGCGCCGAACCCGTCGACAGCTACGGCGTCGGCACTTCGGTGGTCACCGGATCGGGCGCACCGACCGCGGGCATGGTCTACAAACTCGTCGAGGTCGACGGGATGCCGGTGGCCAAGCGCAGCAGCCGCAAGGAATCCCATGGTGGCCGCAAGCAGGCTCAGCGGCTGGCCAAGTCCTCGGGCACGATCGTCGAGGAAGTGGTCCACCCGTGCGGCCAGGCTCCGTCGGCGCCCGCGGGGCTGACCGCACGCCCACTCACGGTGCCGCTGGTCACCGGCGGCACCCCGGTCGACGGGCACCACCCGTCCGCCGACCTGACCACCGCGCGCGAACGCGTGGCCGCAGGGCTGCACAGCCTGCCGTGGGACGGTCTCAAACTGTCCCGTGGCGAGCCGGCCATCCCCACCCGAGTCGTGGCGCCCCAGACATGACGCCCAAATCCAAGCCATCCCGTGAGGTGGCCAATGTGGTGACCAACCTCCTCAAGATCGCCGTGAAAGGGCTCGGCGGTGCCGGCCGCCCCGGTCAGGTCCAGATGGCCGAAGCGGTCGCCAACGCCTTCGAGTCCGGTGAACACCTGGCCGTGCAGGCCGGGACCGGCACCGGAAAATCACTCGCCTACCTGGTGCCGTCGATCGCCCGCGCGCTGCAGACCGAGCAACCGGTGATCGTCTCGACGGCAACCATCGCCCTGCAGCGTCAGCTCGTCGACCGGGACCTACCTCGGTTGGTCAACTCTCTGGCCGATGCCCTGCCCCGCAAGCCTACTTTCGCACTATTGAAGGGGCGCGGAAATTATCTGTGCCTCAACAAGATCCACAACGGAAGCGAGGAGCCGGCCGACCGCCCTCAGGACGAGCTGTTCTCCCCCATGGCGGTCAGCGCCATGGGCCGCGATGTGCAACGGCTGACCGAATGGTCCTCGGACACCGAGACCGGCGATCGCGACGAGGTGATCCCCGGCGTGCCGGACCGGTCGTGGTCGCAGGTGAGTGTGTCGGCACGCGAGTGCATCGGCGTATCGCGCTGCCAGTTCGGTACCGACTGCTTCGCCGAGCGGGCCAGAGAAAGCGCCGCCGCGGCAGATGTGGTCGTGACCAATCACGCACTGCTGGCCATCGACGCACTTTCGGATTTCTCGGTGCTGCCCGAGTACGAGCTGCTGGTGGTCGACGAGGCTCACGAACTGGCCGACCGGGTGACCGGGGTGGCCACCGCGGAACTGTCGGCGACGTCCATGGCGGTGGCGCACCGCAGGTTGTCCCGTTTGGTGGATGACGAACTGGCACAACGGTTCGAGGCCGCAACCGCGACGTTGTCCTCACTGCTGCACGAACTCGACGCCGGTCGTATCGACGTGCTCGACGAGGAATTGGGCACCTACCTGACCGCATTGCGCGATGCGGCCAATGCGGCACGCACCGCGATCGACACCGCGCCCAGCGACCCGCAGGCCGCCTCGGCGCGCACCGAGGCCGTCACCGCGCTGAGCGACGTCAGCGACACGGCCACCCGGATTCTCACCTCGTTCGTCCCGCCCATCCCCGACCGCGTCGATGTGGTGTGGGTGGAACAGGCCGACGGGTCGAACGCCGGAAACACCGGCGCGCCCCGACCCGGGCGCAGCCTGCTGCGGGTGGCACCGATGTCGGTGTCGGGCCTCTTGCGCACCAGGCTGTTCGCCAACACCACCGCGGTACTGACCTCGGCGACGCTGACCCTCGGAGGCAACTTCGACGCGATGGCGCGCAACTGGGGGCTGGGCGGCTTCGAGGGCGAAGGCGAGCCGGCTAAACCGGGCTGGCGCGGCCTCGACGTGGGGTCGCCTTTCGACCACGCCAAATCCGCAATCCTCTACGTTGCCAAGCATTTGCCGCCTCCCGGGCGGGACGGCACCGACACTCGGACTCTGGACGAGATCGAAGGACTGATCACCGCGGCCGGTGGCCGCACTCTTGGCCTGTTCTCGTCGATGCGCGCCGCCAAGGCCGCCGCCGAAGTCATGCGCGGACGGCTGTCCACCCCGGTCCTGTGTCAGGGCGAGGACACCACTTCGGCTCTGGTGCAGAAGTTTTCCGATGATCCGGAGACATCGCTGTTCGGCACCCTGTCGCTGTGGCAGGGCGTGGACGTACCCGGGCCGTCGCTGTCGCTCGTGCTGATCGACCGGATTCCGTTCCCCCGCCCCGACGATCCGTTGCTGACCGCGCGGCAGCGGGCGATCAGCGCACACGGTGGCAACGGCTTCATGGCGATCGCCGCCAACCATGCCGCGCTGCTGCTCGCCCAGGGCACCGGGCGGTTGCTACGCCACACCGACGACCGCGGCGTCATCGCGGTCCTGGACTCCCGGTTGGCGACTGCCCGCTACGGCGGTTACCTGCGCTCGTCGCTGCCGCCGTACTGGTCCACCACCGACCCCGACCGGGTACGTCAATCGCTGAAGCGGCTCCGCGGCGCGGGCTGATATCGCAACCTTGGCTCGCTCGGTTAACTAGTGTGTGCGGCATTACCCGCGCGGACGGTTGTGGCCGCCAGAGTGCATCGGAAGGCGAAACCATGAGCCGACGCGCCCTGTTCGGGATCGCCGTTGCCCTGTGCACGGTGTTGCCGCTGGCGGCCTGTTCAACCCTGGTGGGCGGTACGGCAGTGTCGGTGTTCAGCGATCCCTTCTCGGTTGCCGGCATGCCCGCCACCGACGGTTCGAGCGGTTTGCGCCCCGACGCCGAGAAGCCCACGCGCCGGGTCACCAACGGCGACGGCGGGACGATCGACAATCTGGCGGCCGGTGCTGTCAGTGACCTTGAGCAGTACTGGTCGGACGCCTACTCCGAGGCGTTCGAAGGCGAGTTCAAACCGGTGCGCGCGCTGATCTCCTGGGACGCCGAGAGTTTCGGCGACGCGTTCTGCGGGCTCGAGACCTACGGACTCGTCAACGCAGCGTTCTGCAAACCGGATCAGACCATCGGCTGGGACCGGGGCGTCCTGATGCCCAGCTTGCGCCGGCAGAACGGCGACATGGGTGCGGTCATGGTGCTCGCCCACGAGTACGGCCATGCGATCCAGCAGCATGCCGGACTCGTCAACCGCAACACGCCCATATTGGTCGCCGAGCAGCAGGCGGACTGTCTGGCGGGAAGCTATATGCGATGGGTGGCCGAAGGTAATTCCCCGCGGTTCTCGCTCAGCACGGCCGACGGGCTCAACAAACTGCTGGCCGCCGTGATCGGGTTCCGGGATCCGCTGCTCACCGAGGCCGAGGCCCGGGTCGGGATCGACGAGCACGGGTCGGCGTTCGAGCGGATCTCGGCCTTCCAGTTCGGGTTCACCGACGGGCCCGCGGCCTGTGCCGCAATCGACGTCAAGGAGATCGACCAGCGGCGGGGCGACCTCCCCGTCCTGCTACCCGAAGACCAGAGCGGCGACCTGGACATCACCGAGCACTGGGTCCGCTCGGTGGTCGACGCGCTCAACATCCTCTTCAAGCCGGCCATTCCCCCGCAGCTCAACTTCCGGCCTGAGACGGCAGCAGACTGCCCCAGCGCGCAGCCCAGCCCCCCGGCCTCCTACTGTCCTGACACCAACACCATCGTGGTCGACCTGGCCGAGATGCAAGCGCTTGCCTCACCGTCCGACGAGGTCGAAGTGGGCGGCCTGGCGGGCGGTGACAACACCGCGTTCTCGGTGCTGATCTCCCGTTACGCGCTGGCCCTTCAGCAGGCCCGGGGTCTGGTGCTCGACAACGCCGAAGCGGCGCTCCGCACCGCCTGCCTGACCGGGGTGGCCACGGCCAAGATGACCAAGCCCGTGACCCTGCCCAATGGCGACACCATCCTGCTGACCGCGGGCGACGTCGACGAGGCGGTATCAGGCATCCTCACCAACGGATTGGCAGCCAGCGACGTCAACGGCGAGTCGGTGCCCTCGGGGTTCGCCCGCATCGACGCGTTCCGGGTCGGCATCCTCGGCGACGAGGAACGTTGCCTCAAGCGCTTCGCGTGACTGCTCAGACCACCTTCGTAGTGCCGTACCACGCAAGTACCGCCTCGGATTCGTCGGTAGAGCGGGTCAGCACCGCATAGGACCGGATGAACGACTCGCCCACACAGCCGTCGATCTTCACCCGGAAGTTGCTGATCATCACCCACGGCTCGGCGCCCTTGAACTCCTTCTTGGCCACCGGGATGAGGTTGATGATGCCGGGCTTGAGTCCTACCGTGATGCCGCCGCCGATGTTCGCACCGACTCCCGGCAGGATGCCCTCGGGCCAGGGCGAGATCATATCGGTGCCGAGAATCCCGATCGAGCTGTTGAGTCCGGCGGTGCCCGTCAGCGAGACGCCGTTGGACGTGCTCATGTCGATGCCGCAGCCGATCTGGTAACCGGCCTCCAGGGTGCCGCGTGGATCATCACCGGTGTCGGGTCCGGTCATCGCACCGCGGTAGGTTCCGCCGACCACGTATTCGCGCGAGGACACCGCTGTCGTCAGAGGCGACACCACGGCCTGCGTCTCGTCGGCGGCCGACACCGTCAAGTTCCAGTCATCCGGAGTCTTGAGGGTGGCCGGTGCGGTCGACTCAACCAGATCGGCGGCCGCCGGTTCGCCCGGTGCGGGCACTACATCGGCAACCATCTCGACGTCGGGAGCGACGGCGGGATCGGCCCACGCCGGCGCGACCGACGCCGCGCACGCCACAGACACGGCGCTGAGCAGTCCCAACGAACGAATCAACACAAGCGGCCTCTCGTTACAGTTCCCCGCGGGAACAGGACTGCCTATGTAATTACCCGACCACTGCCCCCCGCCGGCACTCAGGTGGGCATTTTCAGGACGAATCCACACTCCAGCGCCACCCAGCAGGCGCCGTCGGGGCCGATCGCCAACCCGTGCGGTTCGCTGCCGGGCGGCAGGTCGATGGTCACCACCTCGCCCTCGCCGCTGATCCGGGCGATCTGGTCGGCACCCCACAGACTGACCCACACCCCGTCGGTCGGGTCGGCGACCACCGCATGCGGCTTGCCCGGCAGGTCCAACTCCTGGATGGCGTCGTTGACCGGGATTCTGCCGACCTTGTCCGCACGGATCTCGGTGAACCACACGGCATCGTCATGGGTGGCCGCGATACCGACCGGACCCGCTGCGGCAGTGGGCAATTCACGCACAGTGAGAGATCCGTCAACGGTCAGCCGGCCCACCGCGTCGGTCTCGTTGAGCGTGAACCACAACGCATCGTCGGGCCCCTTGGTGATCATCGACGGCATCCCGCCGACCGCTGTCTGGCAGCTGATCTCACCATCGACGCCGATCCGGACGATCTCGCCCGATGACATCGTGGTGAACCACAGTGCGTCGTCGGGGCCCGCGGCGATACCGAACGGCGCACTGCCCCGGGGTAATTCGAACGAACTCAACTCCCCCGTCGTGGTGATCCGGCCGATGCGATCATCGCCGGCGCAGGTAAACCACAGCGCCGCGTCCGGTCCGGCCGCGATGATCGACGGACGCGAGGATTCCCCGACCGGGTAGGTGGTCACCTCGCCGGTGGCCGAGACCCGGGCGATGGCGCCACCGTGCACCAGGGTCACCCACATCGCCCCGTCGCTTCCGGCAGCCAGCGCGTACGGTCCGCCGTCGAGTTGAACTTTGAGCGCGTTACTCAAGCCAGCGCCACCAGGCCCAACTCGTTGTCAGCGGTCAGCAGCCGATGGTGCGGTAACACCCGGACGGTGTACCCCACCGGCCCGGCCACCGGCAGCGGCGTGCTGGTCGAGAACACCTCGGTACCACCGTCGGCCGAACCGGTGTGCGCCATCGGCACGGTCACCGGGTCCACGATCACGTCGCCGGAGTCCACCCGGCCCAGCACGGCCTGCACCGTGACTTCATCGGGTCTCAGTCCGGCCAACTGCACCGTCGCCGTCAGTGTCAGCTGCGAGCCCAACAGTGGCGTATCGGGGAGGCCGTAACTGTCCACATCGGTGATCTGGATCTTCGGCCAGGCGTCCTGGGCGCGGCGCCGGTAGTCAGCCAGTTCGCGGGCTGCGCCGAACGGCTCGCCGGAGGTGGATTGGACGGTCTCGCGCAACGACCGCGCGGCCGGCAGGTAGTACTTCTCGGTGTAGTCGCGCACCATGCGCGAGGCAAGCACCTTCGGCCCGAGCACCTGCAGCGTGTGGCGCACCATCTCGACCCAGCGGGTCGGCAGCCCGTTCTCGTCACGCTCGTAGAACTTGGGCGTGACCGCACGCTCGAGCAGGTCATACAGGGCGGCGGCCTCGAGGTCGTCGCGACGGGACTCGTCGTCCACCCCGTCGGCGGTCGGGATCTCCCACCCGTTCTCGCCGTCATACAACTCGTCCCACCAGCCGTCTCTGATCGAGAGATTCAGCCCGCCGTTGAGCGCACTCTTCATCCCCGACGTACCGCAGGCCTCCAACGGCCGCAGCGGGTTGTTGAGCCAGACATCGCAGCCCCAGTACAGGAACCGGGCCATCGACATGTCGTAGTCGGGCAGGAACGCGATCCGGTGCCGCACCTCCGGCCGGTCGGCGAACCGCACGATCTGCTGAATGAGCGCCTTGCCACCGTCATCGGCCGGATGCGACTTGCCGGCCACGATCAGCTGCACCGGCCGCTTCTCGTCGAGCAGCAGTTTCTCCAGCCGCTCCGGGTCGCGCAGCATCAGCGTCAGCCGCTTATAGGTCGGCACCCGCCGGGCAAAGCCGACCGTCAGCGCCGACGGATCGAAAGCCGTTGCGATCCAGCCTAGTTCGGCCTCGGACGCACCACGCTCCAGCCAGGACCGACGCAGGCGGTCACGCACATCGGCGATCAACGTCTCGCGCAACTGCGATCGGATCCGCCACATATGACTCGCGTCGACCTCCTGCAGGCGTTCCCACACCGCCGGCTCGGCAGCCTCAGATCCGATCAACTCGCGCCCCAGGGCCAACCACTGCGGTGCTGCCCAGGTCGGGGCGTGCACACCGTTGGTGATCGAGCCGATCGGCACCTCGGCGCGGTCGAATCCCGGCCACAGATCGTTGAACATGCCTCGGCTGACCCGACCGTGCAACAGCGACACCCCGTTGGCCCGCTGTGCCAGCCGAAGACCCATGTGCGCCATGTTGAACTTCGACGGATCGTCCTCGACACCGAATGCCACCACCCGCTCCAACGGCACACCGGGAAGAAGGCGACTGTCGGGCGGTCCGCTCCATTGATGCTCTTCGCGCGAGCGCTCATCGGCCGGGCTGCCGAAGTAACGTCTGATCATCTCGACCGGGAACCGGTCGATCCCGGCGGGAACCGGGGTGTGCGTGGTGAACACCGTCGACGAGCGCACCACGGTCAACGCCGTGTCGAAGTCCAGCCCTGCGGCGACCAGTTCGCGGATCCGTTCGACCCCGAGGAAGCCGGCGTGTCCCTCGTTCATATGGAAAACCTCAGGGGCAGGCAGGTTTTCGATCTCGGTGAAGGCGCGGATCGCCCGCACTCCGCCGATACCGGCCAGGATCTCCTGCCTTATCCGGTGCTCCTGATCGCCGCCGTACAGCCGGTCGGTAACCCCGCGCAGTTCGTGCTCGTTCTCCGGAACGTCGGAATCGAGCAGGAGCAGCGGAATCCGGCCCACCTGGGCAATCCACACCCGGGCCCGCAGCTCACGGGCATCCGGCAACGCCAACTCCACCAGTACCGGCGCTCCGGATGCGTCGCTGAGCAGACGCAACGGCAGCCCCTGCGGGTCGAGCGACGGGTAGGTCTCGTGCTGCCACCCCTCGGCGGTCAGGGACTGCCGGAAGTACCCCGAGCGGTAGTACAGGCCCACCGCGATCAACGGCAGTCCCAGATCCGATGCGGATTTCAGGTGGTCACCGGCCAGGATGCCCAAGCCACCCGAATAGTTGGGCAGCACCTCGGCCACACCGAACTCCATCGAGAAGTACGCGATACCCTTCGGCATCTCGACCCCGTCGTCGAGCTGCTGCTGGTACCACAGCGGACGGCTCAGATATTTGTCCAGGTCCGCGGCCAGCTCATCCAGGCGGCCCAGGAATGATTCGTCGCCGGCCAGTTCGTCCAGTCGTTGCGGACTGACCGCACCCAACAACGCCACGGGGTCGCCATTGGTCTGCTGCCACAGCTCGGAATCGAGCACAGCAAACAGATCCTGAGTGGGCTTGTGCCAGGACCAGCGGAGATTGATCGACAGCCGTTCCAGCGCCGCCAACCGCTCGGGAAGGTGCGCGCGGACGGTGAACCTTCTGAGGGCTTTCACGCGACCCAACCTTACTGACAATTCCGTCTCGTGCAGCGGTGAGCGCGGTGGTCAGGTCGCGCTTCACCCCCGCGAGATTGGGCAGCCCACTACGGTGGGTATGAGACGCGACAAGGCGAGTGCACACAGACAGCCGCTTGACCGAAGACGACGTGAGGAGTGGATGGGTGGCCGGTCGTATCGGGATTGACGACGTCGCGCCAGTGATCTTCGGCGGACAGTACCCGGCAAAAGCCGTGGTCGGTGAGGTGGTGCCGGTACGGGCCACGGTGTGGCGCGAGGGCCATGACGCGGTCTCGGCCAACCTGGTGGTGCGGTATCTCGGGACGGACTACCCACGGCTGACCACCGAAGCCGACACCGCCACGGTGCCGGTGTCGATCAGCATCAAGCCGCAGACCCTGCCGATGTCCACCGGACACACTCCCGATATTTTTCATGGCCAGTTCACCCCTGACACCGTCGGATTGTGGACGTACCGGGTTGACGGCTGGGGCGATCCGCTGGCCACCTGGCGCCACGCCGTCGAGGCCAAGCTGGGTGCCGGTCAGAGCGAAGCCGAGTTGTCCAACGACCTGCTGATCGGTGCGCGTCTGCTGGAGCGCGCCGCGGCCGGGGTTCCCCGCAAACTGCGCGATCCGCTGATCGAGGCCGCCGCGGTACTGCGCACTCCCGGGGACCCGTTCCGGCGCGCCGGCGCGGCGTTGTCCGATGAGGTCGGCGAGCTGCTCGAGCAGTACCCGCTGCGCGAGTTGGTCACCCGCGGTGAGCAATACGGGGTCTGGGTGGACCGGCCGCTGGCCAGGTTCTCCTCGTGGTACGAGATGTTCCCGCGGTCCACGGGTGGCTGGGACAAAGCCGGCCACCCGGCGCACGGCACGTTCGCCACCGCCGCCGAGGAACTCCCCCGGATCGCACGCATGGGCTTCAACATCGTCTACCTGCCGCCCGTCCACCCGATCGGCAAGGTGCACCGAAAAGGACGCAACAACGCGGTCACCGCCGCGCCGGACGATGTCGGGTCGCCGTGGGCCATCGGTAGCGACGAGGGCGGCCACGACGCCGTGCACCCAGCGCTGGGCACCATCGACGACTTCGACGACTTCGTGGCCGCCGCCCGCAAGCAGGGCATCGAGGTGGCCCTGGATCTGGCGCTGCAGTGCGCACCCGACCATCCTTGGGCCACAGCGCATCCGGAGTGGTTCACCGTACTCCCCGACGGCACCATCGCCTACGCGGAGAATCCACCCAAGAAGTACCAGGACATCTACCCGCTCAACTTCGACAACGATCCCGCTGGCCTGTACCACGAGGTGCTGAGGGTCGTGAGGTTCTGGATCTCACACGGCGTCAAAATCTTTCGCGTCGACAACCCGCACACCAAACCGCCGAACTTCTGGGTCTGGCTGATCGCCGAGGTCAAGAACGAGGATCCGGACGTCCTGTTCCTGTCCGAGGCCTTCACCCGACCGGCCCGCCTCTACGGGTTGGCCAAGCGTGGCTTCACCCAGTCCTACTCGTACTTCACCTGGCGCACCACCAAGTGGGAGCTCACCGAGTTCGGCAACGAGATCACCGCGAACGCCGACAGCGCACGACCCAGCCTGTGGGTCAACACGCCCGACATCCTGCACGCGTCGCTACAGCACGGCGGTCCGGGCATGTTCGCGATCCGAGCGGTACTGGCCGCGACCATGAGCTCGTCGTGGGGCATGTACTCCGGCTTCGAACTGTTCGAGCACCGGGCCGTCCGGGAGGGCAGCGAGGAGTACCTGGACTCCGAGAAGTACGAGCTGCGTCCCCGCGACTTCGCCGCGGCACTGGCCGAGGGGCGCTCCCTTGAGCCTTTCGTGTCCCGCCTCAACGAGATCCGGCGCCTGCACCCGGCCCTGCGCCAGCTGCGCACCCTCACCTTCCACCACGTGGACAACGACGCCCTGCTCGCCTACAGCAAGTTCGACCCGATCACCGGAGACACCGTGCTCGTGGTGGTCACGCTCAACCCGTTCAGCGCTGAGGAAGCCATGTTGTGGTTGAACATGGAGGCGCTGGGTATGGAATCACATGACCGGTTCTGGGTACGTGACGAGATCACCGGCGAGGAATACCAATGGGGGCAGTCGAATTACGTCCGCATCGATCCCGCCAAGGCGGTGGCGCACGTGTTGAACATGCCGCTCGTACCCTATGAGCAACGACTGGGCTTGCTACGCAGGGAATGAGAACGAGATGACGAGAAGCAACCACCTCACCGACCTACATCTGCGGCCCGACCCGTCCGACATCCAGCGACTGCTGATCGGGCAGCACCACGATCCGCATTCGGTGCTCGGCGCCCACGAATACAGCGGCCGGACCGTGATCCGGGCTTTCCGGCCACATGCCACCAAGGTCGTCGCGGTGATCGGCGGTGACCGATTCCCCTTGCAGCACATCGACTCCGGGCTTTTCGCGGTATCCGTTCCGTTCACCGACCTGGCCGACTACCGCCTGGAGATCGGCTATCCCGGCGCCGACGAAACGATCTTCACCCACACCACCGCCGATGCTTACCGGTTCCTGCCCACGCTCGGTGAACTCGACCTGCACCTGTTCGCCGAGGGTCGCCACGAACGCCTGTGGGAGATCCTCGGCGCACATCGGCGCAGCTTCACCACAGCCGACGGGGTCGTCGAAGGCGTGTCCTTCGCGGTGTGGGCACCGAACGCCAAGGGCGTCAGCGTCATCGGTGATTTCAATCACTGGGACGGCAACGAGGCGCAGATGAGGGTGATGGGCTCGTCGGGGGTCTGGGAGTTGTTCTGGCCCGGATTCCCTCCCGACGGTCTGTACAAGTTCCGCATCCACGGCGCCGGTGGGGTCACCGCCGATCGTGCCGACCCGATGGCATTCGCCACCGAGGTGCCGCCCCAAACCGCATCGCGGGTCACCTCCAGTTCCTACACCTGGACCGACGCCAAGTGGATGGCTCGGCGCGCAGCGCAGAACCCGGTGTTCGAACCGATGAGCACCTACGAGGTGCACCTGATGTCCTGGCGTCCCGGACTCAGCTACCGGCAGCTGGCTACCGAACTCACCGAATATGTTGTGGAACAGGGTTTCACCCATGTCGAACTGCTCCCGGTGGCGGAGCATCCGTTCGGCGGATCGTGGGGCTACCAGGTCACGTCCTACTACGCGCCGACCTCCCGATTGGGAACCCCCGACGACTTTCGGTACCTGGTGGATGCGCTGCACCGCGCCGGGATCGGGGTGCTCGTCGACTGGGTCCCGGCCCATTTCCCCAAAGACGCCTGGGCACTCGGCCGCTTCGACGGCACCCCGCTCTACGAGCATTCCGACCCGCGCCGCGGCGAGCAGCTCGACTGGGGCACCTACGTTTTCGACTTCGGCCGACCCGAGGTACGCAACTTCCTGGTCGCCAACGCGTTGTACTGGCTGAAGGAATATCACATCGACGGCCTTCGGGTGGACGCCGTCGCCTCGATGCTCTACCTCGACTACTCGCGCCCCGAGGGCGGTTGGACGCCGAACATCCACGGTGGCCGGGAGAACCTGGAGGCGGTGCAGTTCCTGCAGGAGATGAACGCCACCGTGCACAAGGTGACCCCGGGAGTCGTCACCATCGCCGAGGAGTCGACCTCCTGGCCCGGTGTCACCCGCCCGACCAACCTTGGCGGCCTTGGCTTCTCGATGAAGTGGAACATGGGCTGGATGAACGACACGCTCGACTACGTCAGCCATGACCCGGTGCACCGCAGCTATCACCACCACGAGATGACGTTCTCGATGCTGTACGCCTTCAGCGAGAACTATGTGCTACCGATCAGTCACGACGAGGTCGTGCACGGCAAGGGCACGCTGTGGAGCCGGATGCCCGGCGACGACCACGCCAAGGCCGCAGGCCTGCGTAGCCTGCTGGCCTATCAGTGGGCCCACCCGGGCAAGCAACTGCTGTTCATGGGTCAGGAATTCGGACAGCGGGCCGAATGGTCGGAGGAACGCAGGCTGGATTGGTTCCAGCTCGATGAGCAGGGCTTCTCCGGTGGCGTGCAACGGTTGGTCCGCGATCTCAACGGGATTTACCGCCGCCGCCCCGCGCTGTGGAGCCGCGACTCCAGCCCGGAGGGCTATTCGTGGATCGATGCGAACGACTCGGCCAACAACGTGCTGAGCTTCCTGCGGTTCGGCGCCGACGGTTCCGTGTTGGCCTGCGTGGTCAACTTCGCCGGCGGCGAGCACCGCGAATACCGGCTGGGTCTACCGCACACCGGTGACTGGCAGGAGGTGCTCAACACCGACGCCACGATCTACAACGGGTCGGGCATCGGGAACATGGGCACGGTGCAGGCCACCGACGAACCGTGGCACGGTCGTCCGGCGTCGGCAGTCATGGTGCTGCCGCCGCTGGCGATGCTGTGGTTCGAGCCCGCCTGACGGTTTTCTCGGACTGCTAGTACAGCGCGTTGGCCAGATTGCGACGGCCGGCGATGACCTCGGGGTCGGCCGGGTCGAACAGGTCGAACAACTCGACCAGCCGGGTCCGCACCTTGGTCCGGTCGTCGCCCGCGGTGCGCTTGATCAGTGCGATGAGCCGATTGAAGGCCGCCGACACCTCTTGGGCCAGGACCTCGGCGTCGGCAGCGGCGAGGGCGAGGTCGATGTCGTCGGGAGCCGCGTCGGCGGCGACCATCGCGTCGGGACTCGTCGTACTGGCACGTTCGAGGAACGCGATCTGGCGCACCGCGCCCTTGGCCTCGGCGTGATTGGGCTGGGCGTCGAGAATCGCCTGATATGCGGCCGATGCCGCGGCGAAGTCACCTTCGTCCAGGAGGGTCCGGGCCGCGGCCAACTCGGGGTCGACCTGCTCCTCGCCACCGTCGCCATCACCGTCACCGGATCCGGTCAACTTGCCCGCGGTTGCTTCGAGCAGCGAATCGACCCAGCGCCGCAATTCCTCGGTAGGTTGCGACCCCTGGAAGCTGGCGATCGGCTGTCCGCCCGCGAGGGCGACGACCGTCGGCACGCCCTGGATGCCGAACATCTGCGCCACCCGCGGAGTGGTGTCGACGTTGACCAGCGCCAGCGACCACTTGCCGTTGTCCGCCGCAGCCAGACCGGCCAGGGCATCCCCCAGCGCCGCGCTGGACTCGCTGCGTGGCGACCACAAGAGCACCACCACCGGCACCTGGCCCGAGCGGACCAGTACCTCGGCTTCGAAGTTGACTTCGGTGACCTCGGTGGCATTCGGGCCGCCGGCTGCACTGGGGCCCGTACCGCCCGATGCGGCGGGCCGCTGCTTGAGTGCCGATAGGTCAACCGCACCGGCCAGCGCCGGACCGACAGAAGGTCGTGGACGAGTCACGCCGACAAGTCTGTCACGTTGTTTCCGGGACAGCCCGGGCCGGTTGTGTCACCGACGCCGAAACCTCGCCCGAGGAGATACGGGCAGTCCGATCAGCCCACATGACGAAGATCACACTACCCATCGGCACAATGCTGGCCAGCAACGCCAGAATCCAGGTGCCGATGTCCCATTTACGGGCCACGCCGACCAGTACGGCGGCCACCACGAACGCGAGGAATACGCCGCCGTGGATAGGACCGAACACCTTCACACCGATCTCGGTGCTCGGAGTGCCCAGGTACTTGAAATACATGCCGATCAGCAGACCGGCCCAGCTCACCGCCTCGGCAAGGGCGATGAGCCGGAACCAGCCGGCGATCGTGCGCAGGTCGAAGGAGCGTGTCATGGCCGCCATTGTGCCGGAACCGGCGGCCAGCTACTACGTAGCGTCGTTGGTAGCTACGGGCGACGCAGGATCAGGGCATCACCCTGGCCACCGGCACCACAGAGTGCGGCCACCGCGTAGCCGGACCCCTTACGGGCCAGTTCCAGTGCCGCATGCAGCGTGATGCGGGCACCCGACATGCCGATCGGGTGGCCGATGGCGATCGCGCCGCCGTTGACATTCACCTTGGCCGGGTCGACGCCGAGTTCCCGGGTCGAGGCCAGCGACACTGCAGCGAACGCCTCGTTGATCTCGAGGACGTCCAGCTGATCGATGCTGATGCCCTCCCGCTCGACCGCCTTCTTGATCGCATTGGCCGGTTGGCTCTGCAGCGTGGAGTCCGGACCGGCCACCACACCGTGGGCCCCGATCTCACACAGCCAGTCCAGGCCCAGCTCCTGTGCCTTGGCCTTGCTCATCACCACGACCGCAGCCGCACCGTCAGAGATCTGCGAAGACGAGCCGGCCGTGATGGTGCCGTCCTTGCGGAAGGCCGGACGGAGTCCACCCAACGATTCGGCGGTCGTGTTGGCCCGGATGCCCTCGTCCTCGGCGAACTCAATCGGGTCGCCCTTGCGCTGCGGGATCGACACCGGCACCACCTCGTCGGCGTATACCCCGTCCTTCCACGCCGCGGCGGCCTTCTGGTGCGACTGGGCAGCAAACTCGTCCTGCTCGGCGCGGGTGAATTTGTCGTCATCATTGCGCTGCTCGGTGAGCGCGCCCATCGGCTGATCGGTGAACACGTCGTGCAGACCGTCATAGGCCAGGTGATCGACCAGCGTCGCATCGCCGTACTTGTAGCCCTCACGGCTCTTGGGCAGCAGGTGCGGGGCCTGGCTCATCGACTCCTGCCCGCCGGCGACGACGACCTCGAACTCGCCGGCCCGGATCAGCTGGTCGGCCAGCGCGATCGCGTCGATGCCTGACAGGCACATCTTGTTGATGGACAGCGCGGGCACGTCCCACCCGATGCCGGCGGCCACCGCGGACTGGCGAGCGGGCATCTGGCCGGCGCCTGCGGTGAGCACCTGGCCCATGATCACGTAATCGACCAGCGAAGCATCCACCTTCGCCTTCTCCAGGGCGCCGCGGATCGCGATCGCACCCAGGTCACTGCCGGAAAAATCCTTCAGTGAGCCCATCAATCTGCCAACCGGAGTACGCGCTCCAGCAACGATCACCGATGTGCGAGATTCCGCAGTCATTTCCTACCTCCAAAGCCTGGTTCCAAGAGCTGTGTGGGCGATCACACATACGCAAACGCTCAGGTAGAGGTTACCGTTACGTTATGACCGCCGATCAGGTTGATACCCGTACCGCACTGGCTTCCGCGCTGGTGACGGCGATCGATCACGTCGGTATCGCCGTTCCCGATCTGGATGCCGCAGCCAAGTGGTACCACGACAACCTCGGCATGATCGTCCTGCACGAGGAGATCAACGAAGAGCAGGGCGTGCGCGAGGCCATGCTCTCGGTGCGTGGTGCCCCCAAGGGCAGCGCCCAGATCCAGCTGCTGGCCCCGCTGAACGAGAAGTCGACGATCGCCAAGTTCATCGATCGCAGCGGCCCCGGCCTGCAGCAGCTGGCCTACCGGACCAGTGACATCGATGCACTGAGTGAGCGCCTGCGCAGCCAGGGAGTTCGGCTGCTCTACGAAGCCCCCCGCAAGGGCACTGCGAATTCGCGGATCAACTTCATCCACCCCAAGGATGCCGGCGGCGTGCTGATCGAGCTGGTCGAACCGGCCGCGGATTCAGAGCACTAGGACCACTTTCTCGTCGGGCCGCGGTTGGCCCGATTCGCCCAGCAGGCGGTGTGCCAGTGCCTGCGGTCCTCGACATCGCCGATATCGACCGGCAGCACCACCACGTGCGCGGTCGCCACGCGAATCTCGTGGTCGCATCCTGGGCACCGATAGACCTTCACCGCACGCGAGGCGGCAACCGCCCGCACCTCGTAGTCGTAACCGTCGGGCCCCGTCTCGACGCGACGCGACGGCGGCAAGGGGGCCAACCGACGGTGTTCACGGGGCCGGCGACGCATCAGAACAGCCGGTATTCGTCGCTGTCCATGCCCCGCATCTGGTCATAATCCAAAGTCACGCAACGGATTCCACGGTCAGTAGCCAGCGTTCGGGCCTGTGGTTTGATCTGCTGGGCGGCGAATACTCCTGCCACCGGGGCCAGCACGGTGTCGCGGTTGAGCAGGTCGAGGTACCGGGTCAGCTGTTCCACACCGTCGATCTCACCGCGACGTTTGATCTCCACGGCCACCGAACGGCCCAGCTCGTCACGGCACATCAGGTCCACCGGACCGATCGCGGTCGGATACTCGCGCCGTACCAGGCTGTACCCGGCGCCGAGCAACTCGACGTGCTCGGCCAGCAGTTTCTGCAGATGGGCCTCCACGCCGTCCTTGACCAGGCCGGGATCGACACCCAATTCGTGGCTGGAGTCGTGCTCGACGTCCTCGACGGTGATCCGCAGCTGCTCACCAGCCTTGTTCTCCACCACCCACAGCAGAGGTGCGCCGTCCCCGGATGATTCCGGAGCCGACTCGACGACCCAGCAGGGTGGACTCATCCAATTCAGCGGCTTATAGGCACGGTCGTCGGCGTGGACACTGACGGAACCGTCGGACTTGAACAACAGCAGCCGGCGGGCCGATGGGAGGTGGGCGGTCAGCCGCCCGACATAGTCGACGGTGCACTGGGCAATCACGAGGCGCACCCGATCCACCTTAAGGGCATGGGCAACGAACTAGGCTGACGCCACAATGAAAGCCGACAAATCGCTGGCGCGGCAGCTGGGTCGAGTCCTTGAGGGCGTCACGCGCCAGAACAGCAGGCTGCCGAACACACCGGAATACGGATCATGGGTGCTCGGCCAGGTATCGGAGAGCCAGCGCCGTCGCAGGGTGCGTATCCAGGTCATTCTCACGACGTTCGTGATCCTCGTGAACCTGCTCGGCATCGGCATCTCGATGATCATCGTCACGTTGCTGTTCCCGACTCCGGATGTGTTCGATCCGACGGTCCGCTGGATCACCTTCATCGTGGCCCCCATCTATATGGTCGCGGCGTTGATCGTCGGGGTCTTCTGGGCGACGACCCGGGTGATCGACAACGTGCGGTGGGCGATCGAAGAGCGACCACCCACCCTCCAGGATCAGCGGAACACGTTCTTCGCTCCGTTCCGGCTCACTCGCGTACTGCTGTTCCTGTGGGGAGCAGGCACCGCGCTGTTGACGACGCTCTACGGTCTCGCCGACACGGACTACATTCCGAAGTTCCTACTGGGCATCAGCTTTCCCGGCATCGTGGTGTCGGTCAGCTGTCATCTGTTCACCGAGTTCGCACTGCGACCGGTCGCCGCGCAGGCGCTGGAGGCCGGGCCGCCCCCGGTCCGGCTGGCTCCGGGCATCATGGGCCGCACCATGGTGGTCTGGGCGCTGAGCTCAGGCGTACCCATCCTCGGCATCATGCTGGCGGCGGTGTTCGCCGTGACGCTCAATACCCTGACCCCGACCCAATTCGCTTACGCAGTCATCGGTCTCGGCTCGTTCGCGTTGATCTTCGGCTTCCTGCTGATGTGGATCCTGTCCTATCTGACCGCTACCCCGATCCGGGCGGTGCGTGCCGCCCTCAATCGCGTAGAACAAGGCGATCTAGACACCAATCTGGTGGTGTTCGACGGGACCGAACTCGGCCAGCTGCAACGCGGTTTCAACTCGATGGTCCACGGTCTGCGCGAGCGCGAGCGGGTCCGTGACCTGTTCGGCCGTCACGTCGGCCGCGAGGTCGCCGCCCTGGCCGAACAGGAGAAGCCCGTCCTCGGCGGCGAGGAGCGCCACGCCGCAGTGATTTTCGTCGATGTCATCGGCTCGACGCAGCTGGTGACCACGCGACCTGCGGTCGAGGTGGTCGATCTGCTCAACCGGTTCTTCGCGGTCATCGTCGACGAGGTCGACAATCACCGCGGTCTGGTCAACAAGTTCGAGGGTGACGCAATCCTGGCCGTGTTCGGTGCGCCGGTCTCACTGCCAAACGCCGAGGATGAAGCCCTGGGAGCCGCACGGGCGATCGCGCGGCGGCTGCGTACCGAGGTGCCCGAGCTCAAGGCAGGCATCGGGGTGGCAGCCGGCCAGGTGGTGGCAGGGAACGTCGGCGCCAAGGAGCGCTTTGAGTACACCGTGATCGGAGAGCCGGTCAACGAGGCCGCGCGGCTGTGCGATTACTCCAAACAGGTGCCCGGACACCTGGTGGCATCGTCGGACACGGTCTCCAATGCGTCCGAAGCCGAAAGTGCCCGTTGGTCACTGGGCGAATCGGTGACCCTGCGGGGTCTGGGCGAGCCGACCCGGGTGGCCGTACCGACCTAACCGGCGCTCCACTGCCGTGCCGCGTCGACCGCTTCGTCGAGGGTCCGGAACACGATGGTGTCGTATTCGTCGCGCCGCTCGGCGGGCACCACGCGACCGTCCGGGTCGACGAGGCACGCCTCCTTGCCCACCCGGGACAGGCTGGCGCGCATTCCGGTGAGCATGCCGCGGGCGGCGTCGTTGATGTCGTCGACCCGCGTGACGTCCAGCACGGCCACCTCGTACTCGTCGCGGTCGTGCTCGGCGGTCCGCAGCACCTGCTCTGCCCCGGCGAACAACAGATCCCCCTGGACCTCGTAGACCCGGATGCCCGGGCCCGCATCGAACACCGCCCGCAACGTCGACGACGACTCCCGGGTCACGCTGAGAAAGTGCAATCCCAGCTGCGAGGACAGGTTTCGGCACGTCTGTACGCCGCGCACACTGTTGCCGCGAACATCCAGACGTGGAGAGTAAACGCCGATGCCGAGTTGGCCGGGCAGCACCGCCACGATGCCACCACCGACCCCGCTCTTGGCGGGCATGCCCACGGCACTGACCCAGTCGCCCGCGGCGTCGTACATCCCGCAGGTCACCATCACACTCAGGGTGCGCCGCACCACGTTCGCCTCGATGACCCGCCGGCCGGTCAAGGGGTTGAACCCGCCCCGCGCCAATGTGGCGGCCATCCGGGCCAGGTCCGTACTGGTCACCCTGACCGAGCACTGCCGGAAGTACACGTCCAGCACCTCGTCTGGATCACCGTCCAGCACACCGAAACTGGCCAACATGTAGGCGATAGCCCGATTCCGGTTGCCGGTTGCCTTCTCCGAGGCGTACACATTCATGTCGATCTCGAGCCTTCGCCCCGCACACGCCGAGTAGAACTCGTGGATGCGGTCGAACCGCTCCTCGGTACTGGCGCCGGGGATCAAGGAAACAGCGGCAATCGCACCGGCGTTGATCATCGGGTTTTTCGGCGTCTTGGTGACGTCGTCGACGCTGATTTCGTTGAACGCTTCACCGGAGGGTTCGACACCGATCTTGGCGTCGACGGCATCCTGGCCGATCTGGCCGAGCGCCAGGGCATAGGTGAACGGCTTGGAGATCGATTGGATGGTGAATTCAACTGCGGCATCGCCGGACTCGTAGACATAGCCGTCCGAGGAAGACAAGCTGAGCGCGAAACCCTCGGGGTCGACGTCGGCAAGTTCGGGGATGTAATTCGCCACGGCGCCATCACGCAGATCGACCTGCTCGGCACGAATCCGGTCCAGATAATGCTGCACCAACTCGGCCACAGGTCGGAGTCTAGCCGCGAGCCGACCGTCACGACCATGTCGCTTTCCCGCTAGTGAAGTGGGAGCACCCGTGCCATCGTGGAACCCATGCACGAAGATTTCGACCGCTGTTACCGGGCAGTCCAGTCCAAGGACGCACGGTTTGACGGCTGGTTTGTCACCGCCGTGCTCACCACCGGTATCTATTGCCGCCCCAGCTGCCCGGTGCGCCCACCTTTTGCCCGGAACATGCGGTTCTATCCGACTGCCGCGGCCGCCCAGGCAGCCGGGTTCCGGGCCTGCAAACGGTGCCGCCCCGACGCCTCCCCCGGTTCCCCGGAATGGAACGTGCGTGGCGACATCGTGGCGCGATGCATGCGGCTCATCGCCGACGGAACCGTGGACCGCGAAGGGGTGACGGGACTGGCCGGCCGCGTCGGCTACACGACCCGGCAGTTGCAACGCATCATGCAGGCCGAACTGGGCGCCAATCCCCTGGCGCTGGCCCGGGCGCAGCGCACCCAGACGGCTCGTGTTCTGATCGAAACCACCGGGCTGCCGTTCGCGGACGTCGCGTTCGCCGCCGGATTCGCCAGCATCCGGCAGTTCAACGACACCGTGCGCGCGGTGTGCGATCTGACGCCGACCCAGCTCCGCCTACGGGCCCGGAGCCGATTCTCCACCGAGGTTTCCGCCGCTCCCGGCGTCCTTTCGCTACGGCTGCCGGTACGGACGCCGTTCTCCTACGAAGGGCTGTTCGGCCATTTGGCCGCCAGTGCGGTCCCCGGGCTGGAAGAGGTGCGCGACGGGCAGTTCCGGCGCACCCTGCGGCTACCGCACGGCCACGGTGTGGTCGGTCTGACACCGGCACCCGACCATGTCCGCTGTCAGCTGACCCTCGACGACTTCCGTGACCTGTCGGCCGCCATCGCGCGGTGCCGGCGGTTGCTGGACCTCGACGCCGATCCCGAGGCGGTCGTGGACGCACTCCAGGCCGATTCGGCGCTGACCGCGGTGGTGGCCAAGGCGCCGGGCCAACGGATCCCCCGCACCGTCGACGAGGCCGAACTCGCACTCCGGGTGGTGATCGGCCAGCAGGTGTCGATCAAGGCCGCTCGCACCCACGTGGGTCGCCTCGTCGCCCGTTACGGAACGCCGATCGCGGACGAGGCAGGTGGACTGACTCATGTGTTTCCCAGCATCTCCGACCTCGCCGGTCTGGATCCCGCCGATCTGGCGATGCCGGCATCCCGCAAGCGCACCGTGACCGCCGTGGTGCAGGCAATCGCCGACGGCCACCTGTTCCTCGATCCCGGATGCGACTGGGACCGCGCCCGCGAGCAGCTGCTGGATCTTCCCGGTGTCGGCCCATGGACGACTGAGGTGATCGCCATGCGCGGCCTCGGCGACCCGGATGCCTTCCCCGCCACCGATCTCGGCGTACGCGCGGCTGCCGGGCACCTCGGACTCCCCGCAGACGGGCTGGTGGAACACAGCGCCAGATGGCGCCCATGGCGCGCGTACGCGACACAACACCTGTGGACCACCCTGGACCATGCGGTGAACGAATGGCCCCCGCACGATCGACAGGAGAAGTCATGACGACCCTGCATTACCGCACGATGGACAGCCCCGTCGGCCTCCTCACGTTGGCAGGCCGCGATGGGCGGTTGATGCATCTGCGGATGGTCGATCAAACGTATGAGCCGAGCCGCGAAGGCTGGGAGCGCGCCGACACCGCCTTCGCCGACGTTGTCGAACAACTGACGGCCTACTTCGCCGGCGAACGTACTGAATTCGACCTCAGGCTCGACATGGTGGGCACCCAGTTCCAGCGCCGCGTGTGGGACGCCCTGCAGACCATCCCGTACGGCGAGACATGCACATACGGTGACATCGCCCGGCGGATCGGCTCACCGGCCGCTTCGAGAGCGGTCGGCCTGGCCAATGGACACAATCCGATCGGCATCATCGTGCCGTGCCACCGCGTGATCGGTGCGAATGGCAGCCTCACCGGATACGGAGGCGGACTGGACCGCAAACGGGCTTTATTGGAATTGGAGAAAAGCCGCACAACGCCGGCTCTCTTCAATTGAATTGGGGGTGTTTTCAATTCTGATTCCGAATTGAAAACACCCCTACCTACACAAATGCCCGAGCCCTCCAATGGGTATTGGAGGGCTCGGGTCTTAATTTGTGTTCGGCGGTGACCTACTTTTCCACCCGACAGGGTAGTATCATCGGCGCTGGCAGGCTTAGCTTCCGGGTTCGGGATGGGACCGGGCGTTTCCCTGCCGCTATGGACCGCCGTAACTCTATTCACTCGTTGTTGAGTGTACATCTTGTGTTTTGGTGGTGGGGTGCGTGTAGCACTCCCGACACAAGTGTGGGTGTGTTTGTGGTGTGGTTGCGTAGCAGATGTGCGTCTTACTTGAAACTCATCAAACATTGGTTGTTTGTTGGTTGTTGTAAGTTTTCGGCCGGTTAGTGCCAGTTCCCTTCACCCATTGCTGGGCTTCCAGGTCTGACCTATCAATCCCGTGGTCTGCGGGGGGCCTTATCCCTCTAAAAGGGTGAGAAGCCTGGTCTTGGAGGGGGTTTCCCGCTTAGATGCTTTCAGCGGTTATCCTGTCCGAACGTGGCTATCCAGCCGTGCTCCTGGTGGAACAACTGGTACACCAGAGGTTCGTCCGTCCCGGTCCTCTCGTACTAGGGACAGATTTCCTCAAGCTTCTGACGCGCGCGGCGGATAGAGACCGAACTGTCTCACGACGTTCTAAACCCAGCTCGCGTGCCGCTTTAATGGGCGAACAGCCCAACCCTTGGGACCTGCTCCAGCCCCAGGATGCGACGAGCCGACATCGAGGTGCCAAACCATCCCGTCGATATGGACTCTTGGGGAAGATCAGCCTGTTATCCCCGGGGTACCTTTTATCCGTTGAGCGACACCCCTTCCACTCAGAGGTGCCGGATCACTAGTCCCGACTTTCGTCCCTGCTCGACATGTATGTCTCGCAGTCAAGCTCCCTTGTGCACTTACACTCAACACCTGATTGCCGTCCAGGTTGAGGGAACCTTTGGGCGCCTCCGTTACATTTTAGGAGGCAACCGCCCCAGTTAAACTACCCACCAGGCACTGTCCCTGAACCGGATATACGGTCCGAGGTTAGAGGCCCAATACGATCAGAGTGGTATTTCAACAACGACTCCACCCACACTGGCGTGTGAATTTCACAGTCTCCCACCTATCCTACACAAACCGTATCGAGCACCAATACCAAGTTGTAGTGAAGGTCCCGGGGTCTTTTCGTCCTGCCGCGCGTAACGAGCATCTTTACTCGTAGTGCAATTTCGCCGAGTCTATGGTTGAGACAGTTGAGAAGTCGTTACGCCATTCGTGCAGGTCGGAACTTACCCGACAAGGAATTTCGCTACCTTAGGATGGTTATAGTTACCACCGCCGTTTACTGGGGCTTAAATTCTCCGCTTCACCCCGAAGGGTTAACGGGTCCTCTTAACCTTCCAGCACCGGGCAGGCGTCAGTCCGTATACATCGTCTTGCGACTTCGCACGGACCTGTGTTTTTAGTAAACAGCCACCCTCCCGCTGCCGGCCGCAAAAGCCTTGACGATATGGGGGTCCCCCTTCTCCCGAAGTTACGGGGGCATTTTGCCGAGTTCCTTAACCATAGTTCACTCGTACGCCTTAGTATTCTCTACCTGACCACCTGTGTTGGTTTGGGGTACGGGCCGTGTATGTCCTCGCTAGAGGCTTTTCTTGGCAGCATAGGATCACCGAATTCGCCTCAAACGGCTATGCATCACCTCTCAGGATATATGAAACGCGGATTTGCCTACGTTTCTCCCTACCGGCTTACCCCAGTACAACCACTGACTGGTACGGCTACCTTCCTGCGTCACCCCATCGCTTGACTACTACCCACCGGGGTCCCACGCAGCCCCGTCAACGCCTCACCCCGAAGGGATCGGTCACGACGGTTTTGGATGGTTAGCACAATGGATTCATCATGGACGCACATACACGGGTACGGGAATATCAACCCGTTGTCCATCGACTACGCCTGTCGGCCTCGCCTTAGGTCCCGACTCACCCTGGGAGGACTGGCCTGGCCCAGGAACCCTTGGTCTTTCGGCGGGCAAGGTTCTCACTTGCCTATTCGCTACTCATGCCTGCATTCTCACTCCCACACCCTCCACAGCTAGATCACTCTGCTGCTTCACCGGATGCAGGACGCCCCTACCCAACGAAACAAGTTCGTTGCCGCGGCTTCGGCGGTGTACTTGAGCCCCGCTACATTATCGGCGCACAATCACTTGACCAGTGAGCTATTACGCACTCTTTCAAGGGTGGCTGCTTCTAAGCCAACCTCCTGGTTGTCTTCGCGACTGCACATCCTTTTCCACTTAGTACACGCTTAGGGGCCTTAGCCGGCGATCTGGGCTGTTTCCCTCTCGACGCACGGAGCTTATCCCCCGCCGTCTCACTGCCACACTCTTGGACTTGTCGGCATTCGGAGTTTGGCTGACGTCAGTAACCCTGTGGGGCCCATCGGCCATCCAGTAGCTCTACCTCCAACAAGAAACATGTGACGCTGCACCTAAATGCATTTCGGGGAGAACCAGCTATCACGGAGTTTGATTGGCCTTTCACCCCTACCCACAGCTCATCCCCTCAGTCTTCAACCTAAGTGGGTTCGGGCCTCCACGCGGTCTTACCCGCGCTTCACCCTGGCCATGGGTAGATCACTCCGCTTCGGGTCCAGAACACACCACTACACCAACCCCTCTGGATTGGATACGCCCTATTCAGACTCGCTTTCGCTGCGGCTACCCCACACGGGTTAACCTCGCGACATGTCCCTGACTCGCAGGCTCATTCTTCAAAAGGCACGCCATCACCCCACCACGAAGGAGGGCTCTGACGGATTGTAAGCGCACGGTTTCAGGTACTATTTCACTCCCCTCCCAGGGGTACTTTTCACCATTCCCTCACGGTACTAATCCGCTATCGGTCACTGGGAAGTATTCAGGCTTACCGGGTGGTCCCGGCAGATTCACAGCAGATTTCACGGGCCCGCTGCTACTCGGGAACACTGTTCAAGGCAGATGTCAGGTTTTCACGTACCGGGCTCTCACCGTCTACGGCAGGTCATCCCAAACCACTTCCGTTAACCACGACATTTTCTCACTACCCTCCAGTCAGGTAGAACTGGAAAAACAGGTCCCACAACCCCGCACACACAACCCCTACCTGGTATCACATGCATACGGTTTAGCCATCCTCCGCTTTCGCTCGCCACTACTCACGGAATCACTTTTGTTTTCTCTTCCTACGGGTACTGAGATGTTTCACTTCCCCGCGTTCCCCCCTGCACCCTATGTATTCAGGTACAGGTAACACGACATCACTCGTGCTGGGTTTCCCCATTCGGACATCCTCGGATCAACGCTCGGTTGGCAGCTCCCCGAGGCATATCGCAGCCTCCAACGTCCTTCATCGGCTCCCAGTGCCAAGGCATCCACCATGCGCCCTTAAACACTTACAACACAAACACCAAAAATGAGTTTCAAAAGAAATTGCACATCAATTGCACACAAAAACAGCACCCACCCGAAGGCCGGCGCCACATTATGCGTGCTAGATGCTCGCAACCACTATCCACAAATCAAACACCACACCCCACCACCAAAGATGGAGCAACAACACGCCTCCCACCCCACACAGGGGCCAGGGAAAAACGGGCCTGTTGTCTCAAAGCCCAATAGTGTGTTCAGCAGTTTCATCACCAGCGATTTCCCACGCCGGCTCAACGTTTGTCATATGCACCCACCAGAAACCCACTACAGATCCCTGACTGAAATATCCCAACCGCACTGCTCCCACAGTCGTGGGGGCGGGGGAATCAAAATGGTGCTCCTTAGAAAGGAGGTGATCCAGCCGCACCTTCCGGTACGGCTACCTTGTTACGACTTCGTCCCAATCGCCGATCCCACCTTCGACGGCTCCCTCCCACAAGGGGTTAGGCCACCGGCTTCGGGTGTTACCGACTTTCATGACGTGACGGGCGGTGTGTACAAGGCCCGGGAACGTATTCACCGCAGCGTTGCTGATCTGCGATTACTAGCGACTCCGACTTCACGGGGTCGAGTTGCAGACCCCGATCCGAACTGAGACCGGCTTTGAAAGGATTCGCTCCACCTCACGGCATCGCAGCCCTTTGTACCGGCCATTGTAGCATGTGTGAAGCCCTGGACATAAGGGGCATGATGACTTGACGTCATCCCCACCTTCCTCCGAGTTGACCCCGGCAGTCTCTCACGAGTCCCCACCATTACGTGCTGGCAACATGAGACAAGGGTTGCGCTCGTTGCGGGACTTAACCCAACATCTCACGACACGAGCTGACGACAGCCATGCACCACCTGCACACAGGCCACAAGGGAACCGACATCTCTGCCGGCGTCCTGTGCATGTCAAACCCAGGTAAGGTTCTTCGCGTTGCATCGAATTAATCCACATGCTCCGCCGCTTGTGCGGGCCCCCGTCAATTTCTTTGAGTTTTAGCCTTGCGGCCGTACTCCCCAGGCGGGGTACTTAATGCGTTAGCTACGGCACGGATCCCAAGGAAGGAAACCCACACCTAGTACCCACCGTTTACGGCGTGGACTACCAGGGTATCTAATCCTGTTCGCTCCCCACGCTTTCGCTCCTCAGCGTCAGTTACTGCCCAGAGACCCGCCTTCGCCACCGGTGTTCCTCCTGATATCTGCGCATTCCACCGCTACACCAGGAATTCCAGTCTCCCCTGCAGTACTCTAGTCTGCCCGTATCGCCCGCACGCCCACAGTTAAGCTGTGAGTTTTCACGAACAACGCGACAAACCACCTACGAGCTCTTTACGCCCAGTAATTCCGGACAACGCTCGGACCCTACGTATTACCGCGGCTGCTGGCACGTAGTTGGCCGGTCCTTCTTCTATAGGTACCGTCACTTGCGCTTCGTCCCTATTGAAAGAGGTTTACAACCCGAAGGCCGTCATCCCTCACGCGGCGTCGCTGCATCAGGCTTGCGCCCATTGTGCAATATTCCCCACTGCTGCCTCCCGTAGGAGTCTGGGCCGTATCTCAGTCCCAGTGTGGCCGGTCACCCTCTCAGGCCGGCTACCCGTCGTCGCCTTGGTAGGCCATTACCCCACCAACAAGCTGATAGGCCGCGGGCCCATCCCACACCGCAAAAGCTTTCCACCACACACCAGGAAGTGCATGGTCATATTCGGTATTAGACCCAGTTTCCCAGGCTTATCCCAAAGTGCAGGGCAGATCACCCACGTGTTACTCACCCGTTCGCCACTCGAGTACCCCGAAGGGCCTTTCCGTTCGACTTGCATGTGTTAAGCACGCCGCCAGCGTTCGTCCTGAGCCAGAATCAAACTCTCCAAACAAAAACTTCCCATCCCAAGGACAGGCAGAATTCGAATCAGAAAAATCCGATCAAAACAAAAGACACCAACAAACTGGCATCAAAAAAACAAAACCACACCCTAAACGGGAAAAAGAGCATGGCCAAAAAACAACAAACAAAAACCACCAAACACACTATTGAGTTCTCAAACAACAGACTTTTTCTTCTTTGTCACCCTGTTTTGGGGCAACCTCACCAGCTTAATTTGAAGCTCGCCGGCAAGTCAAATTGCTTCTTTTTGGCTTATTTCATCCGGTCTGAGGCAACCTCGCCAGCTTAGTACGATCTCCGCTGGCTTGTCAAATCGCTCTGGTCCGGGGTGTTTCACCCGCTCCGCGGCGACTTCAAAAGATTAGCCCGGGCCAGCCCATAAGGTCAAATCAGCTGGTCAGCGCGATATCGAGGCTCAGGAACAGACTCGGACGTCTGACTAGGAGCCTACTCTCTCGATCTCGGCTCCGAGGCTCAAGAGGTTTTCTACGAACAACGGGTAGCCGCGATCGATGTGGAACACGTCGTGAACCTCGGTTTCGCCGTCGGCGACCAGGCCGGCGAGCACCAGGCCGGCGCCGGCCCGGATGTCCGAGGACCACACCGGAGCACTCGAAAGCTGCGGGATCCCCCGCACCACCGCATGGTGACCGTCGGTCCGTGCATCAGCTCCGAGCCGGATCATCTCCTCGACGAAACGGAACCTGGCTTCGAACACGTTCTCGGTGATCATCGAGGTGCCGTCGGCTATGGCCGCCAGTCCGATCGCCATCGGCTGCAGATCGGTCGGGAATCCGGGGAACGGCAGCGTCGCCACGTTCACCGCTTTGGGCCGCTCGTATTGGACCACCCGGAAACCGTCGTCGTTCTGGGTCACTGTCGCACCGGCGTCGTGCAACTTGTGCAGCACCAACTGCAGATGTTGCGGGTCCACGCCCGTCACCGAGATGTCTCCGCGCGTCATCGCCGCGGCTATCCCCCACGTGGCGGCCACGATCCGGTCACCGATCACCCGGTGTTGCGTGGGATAGAGCCGGTCGACCCCGGTGATCGTCAACGTCGAAGTCCCCGCACCGCTGACCTTGGCGCCCATCTGGTTGAGCATCGCGCAGATGTCGACGATGTCGGGTTCGCGCGCAGCGTTATGGATCGTGGTGACACCCTCAGCCAGTACCGCGGCCATCAGGATGTTCTCGGTCGCTCCGACTGACGGAAACTCCAGCTGGATCTCGGCCCCCCGCAGATGGTCGGCCTCGGCCACCACACAACCGTGCTCGATATTGCAGGTCGCCCCCAGCTGGCGTAACCCGGCCTGGTGCATATCCAGCGGCCGCGACCCGATCGCGTCACCGCCGGGAAGCGCGACTCTGGCCTTCTTGCAGCGTCCGACGAGTGGTCCCAGCACACACACTGAGGCGCGGAACTGGCGGACCGCCGCGAAATCGGCGTCGTACTTGAGTTCGTCGGGCGAGGTGATCCGCACGATGTCACCGTCCAGCTCGACGGTTGCGCCCAATCCCCGCAGCACCTCGGCCATCAGCGGCACATCGAGAATGTCGGGGCAGTTGGTGATCGTGCTGGTGCCCTCGGCCAGCAGTGCGGCCGCCATCAGTTTCAGCACACTGTTCTTTGCCCCACCGACAGCAACTTCGCCTGACAACCGGTTGCCTCCGGTCACCAAGAAACGCTCGCTCACGCCGGTCAGTGTAGACAGCCTCGCGTCGAGTTTCCGCCTGCTCGGACAGATCCGGTGAGCACGACTGGCTTCTCCTTCACGCCCGGTACCGTTCAGCTATGGCAGTTCATCTCACGCGTATCTACACGCGCACCGGCGACGACGGCACGACCGGGCTGAGTGACTTCAGCAGGGTTTCCAAGAATGATTCGAGGTTGGCGGCCTACGCCGACTGTGACGAAGCCAACGCTGCCATCGGCGTCGCAGTCGCCCTGGGCGAACCCGGTCAGCAAATCCTGAAGGTATTGCGGCAGATCCAGAACGACCTGTTCGACGCCGGTGCCGACCTGTCCACTCCGGTCGTGGAAAACCCCGAGCACCCGCCGCTGCGAATCTCCCAGGCCTACATCGACCGTCTGGAGACGTGGTGCGACGAGTTCAACGAGGCGCTTCCGGCGCTCAATTCGTTCATCCTGCCCGGCGGCACTTCCCTGTCCGCACTGCTCCATGTTGCCCGGACGGTGACTCGCCGAGCTGAACGGTCAGCGTGGACCGCGGTGGACCAGCACGGGGATTCGGTCAGTGTGCTGCCGGCGAAGTACCTCAACCGGCTGTCGGATCTGTTGTTCATCCTGTCGCGGGTCGCGAACCCGGATGGCGACGTCCTCTGGAAACCCGGAACGGATCAGTAACTACGACGGCGAGCTCGCGGTGATGGCCGCGACTCAAGCCAGGACGTGAACGCCGTCAGTGCGCCCCGGTCCAGGGCGATCTCATACCCCTGCCGGCGTTCGGGACTGCTGTCGCGTAGCTCGAGGATGACCGTTGCATCGGTCATGATGTCGAACTCGTCGCCCCGGGGGGTGCGGCGCGACACCACTTCCAGCCCCCGCCGGCTCAATCGCCGGTCAGGCCACCACCGCATGCTGGACAGCCGGTAGAACCCGGCTTCCCCTCCGCGATAGCGCATCACTCCATGTCGCCAGCCGCTACCGCCGTCGGCGGGAAAATCGCGAAGGATGGCAGCAGTCCCGCCGACCTGACGCAACTTCCACAGTCGGTAACTGAGGGCACCGACTGCCAGGAGCAGAACGCAGACGAGCGCGACCATGCCGATCATGGGCGCGCTCATCTGTCGTCTCTGTCGTCAGTCGATCTGGCCGACAGCGCGCAAGCGCGCCCGACCCCAGGCCGCTGTCTGCTCGTCGTCGGACTCCGCGTCCTGCTTGGCCGAGTCCGCGTCGATCTCAGATTCGAACTGCGCGTTCTCCACCAGGATCCGGACCGTCTCCTCGGTCACCGACAGGAAACCGCCGTCAACGGCGATCCGCAGATCGTCTTCGCCTTCGCGCTCGACCCGCACCATGGCGTCGTCGACCAGCTGTGCCACCAACGGGATGTGCCGCGGCAGGATGCCGATCTCGCCAGCGGTGGTCCGGGTGAAGACGAACGTAGCGGTGCCGGACCAGAGCTCACGCTCAACGGCAACGATCTCGACGTTCAAATCAGCCATTCCACACCACCTCTCTGTTTCCGAACGGCTTGGTCATCACAGCTTGGCGCCGAGGCTTTCGGCCTTCTTCGCCAGGTCGTCGAGACCACCGATGAGGAAGAACGCCTGCTCGGGCAGGTGATCGAACTCGCCCTTGGCCAGCTTGTCGAAGGCCTCGATGGTCTCCTTGAGCGGCACGGTCGAACCGGGCTGACCGGTGAACTGCTCGGCCGCCATCATGTTCTGGCTCAGGAAGCGCTCGATCTTACGGGCGCGGTACACCAGCACCTTGTCCTCTTCCGACAGCTCGTCGATACCGAGGATGGCGATGATGTCCTGAAGATCCTTGTAGCGCTGCAGGATCCGGATGACTTCCTGGGCGACACGGTAGTGCTCGTCGCCGACGACGCTCGGGTGCAGGATCGTCGAGGACGAAGCCAGCGGGTCCACGGCGGGGAAGATGCCCTTGGAGAACACCGCACGCGAAAGCTCTGTGGTGGCATCCAGGTGGGCGAACGTGGTGGCCGGCGCCGGGTCGGTGTAGTCGTCGGCGGGCACGTACACGGCCTGCATCGAGGTGATCGAGCGTCCACGGGTCGAGGTGATGCGCTCCTGCAGCTCACCCATCTCGTCGGCCAGCGTCGGCTGGTAACCCACGGCCGAAGGCATACGACCCAGCAGGGTCGACACCTCGGAACCGGCCTGGGTGAACCGGAAGATGTTGTCGATGAAGAGCAGCACGTCCTGGTTCTGCTCGTCGCGGAAGTACTCGGCCATGGTCAGGGCCGACAGGGCGACGCGCATACGGGTGCCTGGCGGCTCGTCCATCTGGCCGAACACCAACGCGGTGTCCTTGAGCACGTTGGCGTCGGCGAGCTCCACCCACAGGTCGTTGCCCTCACGGGTGCGCTCACCCACGCCGGCGAACACCGAGGTACCACCGAAGTTGCGGGCAATACGGTTGATCATCTCCTGGATCAGAACCGTCTTACCCACACCGGCGCCACCGAACAGGGCGATCTTGCCGCCACGCACGTACGGCGTGAGCAGGTCGACGACCTTCAGACCGGTCTCCAGCATCTCGGTGCGGGGCTCCAGGTCGGCGAAAGCCGGCGGCTTGCGGTGGATCGACCAGTGATCGAAGTCCTTGCCGTAGCCGGGCTCGTCGAGGCAGTCGCCGAGGGCGTTGAACACGTGGCCCTTGACGCCGTCGCCGACGGGCACCGAGATCGAGGCGCCGGTGTCGCGAACGTCGGTGCCACGCACCAGGCCGTCGGTGGGCTGCATGGAGATGCAGCGCACCAGGCTGTCGCCGAGGTGCTGGGCAACCTCAAGCGTCAGGGTCTTCGCGAGCGCACCATAGGTGATGTCGGCGTGCAGCGCGTTGAACAGCGCGGGCACGGCACCGCGCGGGAACTCAATATCCACCACCGGGCCGGTGATACGGACTACGCGGCCCGCGGTCTTTTCTGCAGTAGCAGTCATTCTCTCTTCGCTTTCCTACGAGGCTTTCGTCTTTATCCGGCTAGCGCGCGTCGGCCAGCGCGTTCGCGCCGCCCACGATCTCGCTGATTTCCTGGGTGATCTGCGCCTGACGTTCGCGGTTGGCCGCGAGCGTGAGTGCCTTGATCAGATCGTCGGCGTTGTCGGTCGCCGACTTCATCGCGCGCCGGCGCGAAGCCGACTCCGAGGCCGCTGCCTCCAGCAGCGCTGCGTACACGCGCGTGGCGATGTAGCGCGGCAGCAGCGCGTCGAACAGATCCTCGGCATTCGGCTCGAACGAATACAGCGTGTGCGGACCGGTATCCGGCTCACCGACGTACTCGACGACCAACGGTGCGATCTGATGGGCGACCGCGGTCTGCGAGAGCATCGACCGGAATTCGGTGGAGACGATGTGGAGTTCGTCGACACCCAGAATGCCGTCGGCTCCCGCATCATCGCCGTCGTCGTCAGCGCCAGACATGAACGTCTCCACCAGGGTGTCGGCGATCTCCTTGGCGTTCTCGTAGGTGGGCCGCTCGGAGAAGCCGGTCCACGACTGGGTCACCGTGCGCTGGCGGAAGCTGTAGTAGCCCAAGGCTTTCCGGCCGACGACGTAGAGCACCGGGTTCTTGCCCTGTTCCCGCAGCAGCGAGAACAGTTCTTCGGCCCGGCGCAGCACGTTGGCGTTGTAGCCGCCGCAGAGACCGCGGTCCGAGGACACCACCAGCACACCGGCCCGCTTGGGGTTCTCCCGCTGCACCAACAGCGGGTGATCCAGCGCGCTGGCACCGGCAAGCTCGGTGAGCATGTTGGTGATCTCGACTGCGTAGGGCCGGGCCGCATCGACCCGGGCCTGCGCCTTGGCGATCCGCGACGTGGCGATCAGCTCCTGCGCCTTCGTGATCTTCTTGATCGACGAGGCGGAGCGGATACGCCCGCGTAGCTCGCGAAGTGTGGCTGCCATTGGTTACCTAGGCCTTCTTCGGAGCCGGCTTGCGGACCTTGACCGATTCCTTCTCCAGGTCCGCGGGGTCGAGTGCCTCAGCATCGGCCTCCTTCACGACCACGGAGCTGCCGTCGGTGGCGGCGAAGCCCTTCTTGAACTCGTTGATGACCGAGACCAGCTTCTCCTCGGTCTCCTCGGAGAGCTTCTTGGTCTCCTTGATGCCCTTGAGGATGTCGGCGTGGCTGGCCTTGACATGCTCCAGCAGCTCGTCGACGAAGCGGGTCACGTCTTCGGCCGGAACCGAATCCAGGTGGCCCTGGGTACCGAGGAAGATCGAGACGACCTGATCCTCGACTGCCAGCGGGCTGTACTGCGCCTGCTTGAGCAGCTCGACCAGGCGGACACCACGATCCAGCTGCGCCTTGGAGGCCGCGTCCAGATCCGAGGCGAAGGCCGCGAAGGCCTCCAGCTCGCGGTACTGCGACAGATCCAGACGGAGACTTCCTGCGACTTCCTTCATCGCCTTGATCTGCGCGGCGCCACCGACGCGGGACACCGACACACCGACGTTGACGGCCGGTCGCACACCCTGGTTGAACAGGTCGGACTCCAGGAAGCACTGGCCGTCGGTGATCGAGATGACGTTGGTCGGGATGAACGCCGAGATGTCGTTGGCCTTGGTCTCGATGATCGGCAGACCCGTCATCGAACCACCGCCGAGTTCATCGGACAGCTTGGCGCAACGCTCCAGCAGACGGGAGTGCAGGTAGAAGACGTCACCCGGGAATGCCTCGCGGCCCGGCGGACGGCGCAGCAGCAGCGAGATGGCGCGGTAGGCGTCGGCCTGCTTGGAGAGGTCGTCGAACACGATCAGCACGTGCTTGCCGTCGTACATCCAGTGCTGGCCGATGGCCGAACCGGTGTACGGCGCCAGCCACTTGAAGCCGGCCGGGTCGGAGGCGGGGGCCGCGACGATGGTGGTGTACTCCATCGCGCCGCCCTCCTCCAGCGCCCGCTTCACGCTGGCGATGGTGGTGCCCTTCTGACCGATGGCGACGTACACGCAGCGCACCTGCTGCTTGGGGTCGCCGGTCTCCCAGGCCTCACGCTGGTTGAGGATGGTGTCGACGCAGACCGCGGTCTTGCCGGTCTTGCGGTCACCGATGATCAGCTGACGCTGGCCACGGCCGATGGGGGTCATGGCGTCGATGGCCTTGATACCGGTCTGCAGCGGCTCGGACACGCCCTGGCGCTGCACCACCGAAGGGGCCTGCAGTTCGAGTGCGCGCCGGGTCTCGGACTCGATGTCGCCCTGGCCGTCGATCGGCTGACCGAGCGGGTTGACGACACGACCGAGGAACGCGTCGCCGACCGGCACCGAGAGCACCTCGCCGGTCCGCTTGACCTGCTGGCCCTCTTCGATCTTCTCGAACTCACCCAGGATGACGGCGCCGACGTTGTGCTCGTCGAGGTTGAGCGCCACACCCAACACACCGCCCGGGAACTCGAGGAGCTCCTGGGTCATGACCGAGGGCAGGCCCTCGACGTGAGCGATACCGTCACCGGCGTCGACGACGGTGCCGATCTCTTCGCGCTCGGTGTCGGCGGAAAACGAGGATACGTAGTCCTCGATGGCACCTTCGATATCAGCAGCCGAGATTGTCAACTCTGCCATGGTTTTCGTCTTCCTACCTTGTTCTTGGGGTGGTTCGTGGGGTCTTGTCAGTCCGGCAACTGGGTCGCCGCTGCGGCCAGTCGGGACGAGATCGAGCCGTCGATCACTTCGTCACCGACGGTGATCGACAGACCACCGAGCAGTTCCGGGTCGACGTGCAACTGCACGGATACCGGGTGTCCGTAGATGCGGGTGAGCACCTCCGACAGCCGGGTCCGCTGGGCATCGGTCAGGTCGGCCGCGGCAGTCACGTGAGCGACCACTTCACCGCGACGGGCGACCGCGAGTTCGGCGAGGTCGATGACGGCCTCGTCGGCACGCTCACCGCGCAGCAGGCCCACGGTCTGGGTCAGCAGCGCCGCCGCCGTCCCGTTCCCACTCGCGTTGCTGCCGAGCACCTTGTTGAGCAGGGCAACTCGGCCGTCGGCCGGAGCGGTGTAGTCGCTGAGCAGAGCTGAGAGCTTGGGCTCGGCGTCGAGCAGGCGGCCGAACCGGAACAGCTGGTCCTCCACCTCGTCGACCTCATCGGTGGTCTCGGCACGCTTCAGCAGCGCCAGACGTGCGGTGTGTTCAATGGCGTCGACCAGGTTCGACTCGGTCGACCAGCGCTGGGAGACGGCGGTCCGCAACACGTCCAGAGCGGCGGCGCCGACCTTGTCCGACAGCACGGTGTCCAGCAGACGCACCTTGGGAGCGGCTTCGTCGGTCGGCTCGGCCAGATGCCTGGCCAGTGCCGACTCCGACAGCAGCAGCTTGGCCACCGAGGTCAGGTCGTCGGCGAGCGTGCTCAGCCCGTCGGCATCCAGACCGCTTGCAACCGAGTCGAACTTGCCGGCGACTGCCGCCAGCGACTCACGGCTGGCCGCACGCAGCTTGGCCGTCGCGGCGGTATCGATCACCACGGCCGACGGGGCCATCTGGTCCAGTTCGGCCAAGAACCTATCGACGGTGGCCGCCTGCGCGGCCGGCTCGGCGACGTGTGCCCGGACCAGTGCGTCGGCCTTGGCCACCGACTCCGATCCGAGACCGGTCCGCAGCTGACGGATGAGCTGCTGGCGCATCAGCTGAACCTGCTGGGCGCCCTGCGTCTTGATCCGCTCGGCCTCCGTGCCCGCCTGCTCGGCAAGCTGGGCGGAGATCCGCTCAGAGTCCTGCGAGGCCTCGTCGGTCACCTTGGTCGATTCGGCCTTCGCGGCGGCGAGTGCCTTGGCATGCATGTCATCGGCGTCGGCGAGCTTCTTGGCCGCCTCGGCGCTCTCGGCGAGCGCGACCCGGATGGCCTCCTGCTGCTTGGCCATCAGGCCCTTCACCGGCGGCACAACCCACTTGAAAATGATGAATGCGATGACAGCAAAGCCGATCAGCTGCCCGATAAATATCGACATCTACTGCGTCCCACCTGATTTCACGTCGATGCCCAAGATGCGGTTGGCCAGGGTCTGCGAGAGTCCGTCCACCGACGACTCCAGACCCGACCGCACGCCTGCACTCTGGGCAGCAAGCTGCTCATCGGCTGCACGCACGGTTTCGGCCACTTCGGTGTTGGCCTCGGCACGCTTGGCATCGACCACTTCGCGACCCGCTGCACGGGCCTCGTCACGGATCGCCGACGCCTCGGTACGCGCCCCGGCCATCGCCTCGTCATAGTCGGCTTGTGCCGCAGCCACCTGTTCGGCTGACTTCCGATTGTCGGCGGCGGTCTTCGCCAGCATCGCTTCGCGCGCTGCCAGCACCTTGCCGACCGGTGGCACAACCCATTTCGCGATCACAGCGAGTGTGATCAGGAAAATGATCAGCACGGCGAAGAAGGTGCCGTTGGGGACCAGGAAGTTGCTCTGGCCCCCACCGCCTTCCGCCGCTGCCTGGCTTGAAGCCAGGATCGTTGCGCTCAGTTCACCCATGCTGATGGACTACTGCAGGCCCGGGGTGGCGAAGACGAACAGCGCCATGAAGGCCAGGTTGATGAAGTACGCGGCCTCCACCAGACCGACGGTGATGAAGAACGGGGTGAAGAGCCGGCCCTGGGCCTCGGGCTGACGGGCAATGCCCGAGATCAGCGCGTTACCCGCGATACCGTCACCGATACCAGCGCCGATGGCGCCGCCGCCCATGATCAAACCGCCACCGATCAGCGCGCCGGCCGTGATGAGGGCGTTGGGGTCGAGTTCCATTCCTTTTATCCTCCTTGATAACTGGTGGCTGTGCCGCCAGAGGTTCGTGTTGTGCAGTTGTTAGGGATCTAGCCGGTCATGCTCAGTGATCGTCGTGGTCCAGCTCCATCGACTGGCTGAAGTACAGGATCGTCAGCAGCGAGAAGATGAAGGCCTGGATCAGGCCGACGAACAAATCGAAGGTCTTCCAGATCGCGTTGGGTGCCCACTGGATGTACCAGGGGAACATCGCGATCAGCGCGACCAGGATGCCGCCGGCGAAGATGTTGCCGAAAAGTCGGAGGGCCAGCGAGATCGGCTTGGCGATCTCTTCGACGATGTTGATCGGTGCCAGGAACGCGACGTGACCCTTGATCACCTTGACCGGGTGGCCGATGATGCCGCGACGCCAGATACCGGCGGTGTGGTAGGCGAGGAACACGAACAGGGCCAGCGCCAGCACGAAGTTGATGTCGGAGGCCGGCGGCTTGTACCACTCGGCGGCGGCGCCGTCCGCGCCCCCGTACTGCAGCGGCAGCACCGCCAGCCAGTTGGAGATCAGGATGAAGACGAAGATCGTCACCGCCAGCGGCAGCACGAAGGGCGCGACCTTCATCCCGATCGAGCCCTCGATCTGCTGACGCATCTGGATGGTCAACGCCTCCCAGAACAGCTGCACACCGCCCGGCACGCCGGTCGAGGTGACCTTGGCCCGCAGGACGAACGCCAGGGCGATCACGAGCACCGCGGTGACCGCGGTGGCCAGGATGGTGTCACCGTTGAACGTCATCCCGAACAGCTCGAACACCATCGTGTGGTGGCCGACGTGGATGGCAGCGCCACCCTCTTCGGCGGCGAGCACGGTCGTCGTCTGAGTCATATAGGTCAGCTCAACCCTTCGATTCCGTATCCAAGACATCCAGGCCGTTCGAGCGGATCTTCCGCAGCACGGGGATGCTGGTGCTCATCACCAGCAGAGCCTGGAAAATAGCCAGCCCGAACAGCACCGCGATGCCGCCCGAGGTTTTGAAGACAAATGCGATGGCAAGTGCGATCGCGGTGATGACCAGCAACCGCGTCGCGGAGTTCACGGCCATCTTCTTCTTGAGCGGGTGATCCTCGGCCGTGATCGATTCGACGGCGCGGCGCACCAGCAGCGCGTTGACCAAGCCGAGGCCCAGTCCGATCCCGAAGAAAACCCCGAAGAAAATGTGTCCGGCGAATCCGGCGGCCACGACGGCCAGCGCGGTCAGTGCTACGCAGACGATCAGCAGACGCAGCGGCCGGAAGGCCACCGATGGGAACACCAACGGCGCGTCCTGCGCTGGCGTCGTCACTGATTCACCCCAATCCCGCTGTCACGAAAAGCTGCACCCTCGGAGGTGCCAACGGTTGCGGTCCCCTGGCAAAACCCGGTGCGTGCCCGACGAGAATATCGGAGGGCGGCGGGCGGGCTCGATTCACCCACGGGGTAGCTCCCTTTGTCGGTCGTTGATCGGCACCTGACGGTTCGTCGAACCGATTGGGCCGGGCCGGCAACCCGCGAGGTTTTTCGGGTTCTGGCAGCAGACTAACACATGGTAGGCACCCCTAAACGAGGCCTACTACTTTTCGTCGTACTTCGCTCAGTCCTCGTCTGCGGGGCCTTCGTTCCCCCGTTGCAACAGCGGTATCAGTGTCACCACGATCGCCACCAGAATCGCTGCGACGACAACCGCTCCGGTGTAGCGCGGATCGAAGAAGATCGTCGCCGCCGCACCGAACGCGATGATGCCCACCCACAGGTAGATCAGCAGCACGGCGCGGCGGTGCGAGTGCCCGATCTGCAGCAACCGATGGTGCAGATGCATCTTGTCCGGGCTGAGCGGGCTACGGCCGGCCCGGGTGCGCCGCACGATCGCCAGCAACGTATCCAGCGCGGGCACCAGCATCACGGCGATCACCAAGAGGAACGGCGACAACAGCGCGAAGGCGTCGCGGGCGCCGTAGGCGTTCTGCGAGATCGGCCCGGCGGCCGTGGTCGAGGCCGCGCCCAACATCAGGCCGATCAGCATCGACCCGGAGTCGCCCATGAAGATCTTAGCCCGGTGGAAATTGTGCGGGAGAAAGCCCAGACAGGCACCGGCCAGCACCACCGAGATCACCGCGGGCGGATAGAACAGGACATCACCGCCGTGATCACGCAACAGACCGACCGAGAACACACAGATGGCCAGCGCCGTGATGAGCCCGAGGCCTGCGGCCAAGCCGTCGAGTCCGTCGACGAAGTTCATCGCATTGACGATCGACACCGTCAGTGCAAGCGTCAGCAGGATCGAGGACACCTGGTCGAGCACGATGGTGCCCACTCCCCCGAACGGGATGTAAAGCACGCTCCAGGCCACACCCATCGTGACCAGCACGCTGGCCGCAGTGATCTGCCCGGCGAACTTCGTCAGGGCGTCCAGACCCCAGCGGTCGTCGATCAGTCCGATGGCCATGATCAGCCCGCCGGCCACCACAACTGCGGGCATGCCGGTGGAATAGACGAAACCGCGCGTGAGTGCCGGCAGTTGTGAGGCCAGCAGCACCGCGGCGACCACCCCGATGTACATCGCCAACCCACCCATGCGCGGGGTGGGTTGCACATGCACGTCACGTTCGCGCGGATAGGCGACGGCGCCGAACCGAATGGCGAGCACGCGCACCCAACCGGTGGCGAAATACGTGATGATGGCGGCGGTCAGTCCGACCAGTGCCAGCTCACGCAGCGGAACACCGGCACCTTGGTCCGACAGGGCAAGCAGCCCGGAACTGACCGCGGGAATCACTGCGTCACCGGCCGACATCACCGATGAACCGTACTGCAGCAAGCTGAGATCACTCCGTAGGTTTCGTTGTGAGCGTGGATGTTTCCACGCCGACGACCCGGGCGATGTCTCCTGCGCTGATCGGGCCGGTCCGCAGGATGCGTGGCTGGACGCCGGTGAGATCGACGATGGTAGACGCGGCCTGTTGTTCGGCCGGCCCGCCGTCGAGATAGACCTCGACCTTGTCGCCGAGCTGCTCGTGGGCCGCGGCCGCCGTCACCGCGGCCGGCTGACCCGAGACGTTGGCACTGGACTGGGCCATCGGGCCGACTTCCCGCAGCAGCTCGATGGCCACCGGGTGCATCGGCATCCGGAGCATGACGTTGCCGTTGGCGTCCCCCAGGTCCCACTGCAGCGACGGTGCCTGCGTGACGATCAGGCTCAGGGCACCCGGCCAGAATGCCCGGATCAATTCGCGGGCGGCCGGGGGCACCGAGTAGACCAGACCGTCGATGGTGTTCCACGAGCCGACGAACACGCCGACCGGCATGTTGCGGCTACGGCCTTTGGCCGCGAGCAGACTTCCGACCGCGTCGCGATCGAAGGCGTCCGCACCGATCCCGTAGACGGTGTCGGTCGGCATCACCACCAGCCGGCCGCCTTTCACCGCGCTGATCGCCGAGGCGATGCCGGTCGCCCGCTGATCGGCATCGGCGCAATCGAAGATGGTCATGTCGGCTCCCCGGTCGGTGCGCGCATCAACTCAGCTTCTCCCAATCCGGGTCGCCGTCACAAAGCGGGGTCGTCCGGCCAGGTCGCGGCGCGCGGCGACGTCGGTGAAGTGCCCGTCGCGGATGAATGCCTCGACGGACAGCTCGGAGGTGGTGTCGTCGTGTTCGACAGCGCAGGACGCACCCTCGCGCAACCACCGGGCCGCGAGCGTGACGATGGGCCGGATCACCGACATGCCGTCTGGGCCGCCGAACAGCGCCTGTGCGGGATCATGTTCGGCCACTTCACGTTCCAGGACAGCGGACTCGGGGATGTAGGGCGGGTTGGACACCAGCAGGTCCACCCTGTCGTCGAGTTCGGGCAGCAAGCCGGGCGCGGTGACATCGGCGGCCAGTACCTCGACGCGCGTCCCCGCGGCGTTGCGTCGTGCGTATTCGAGTGCCACCGGCGAGTTCTCCACCGCCAGTACCCGCGCATCGGGCCACTGCGCGGCCAGCGCCAGCGCCAGCGCACCCGAGCCCGTGCACAGGTCGACGATCAGCGGACGATGCGAAGGACGCTGCCCTAGACCTGATTTCAAAGCCCATTCGAGCAGCGCCTCGGTCTCCGGCCTCGGGATGAACACACCGGGCCCGACCGTGAGCGTCAGGGGTCCGAACGGCGCGGTGCCGATCAGATGTTGCAGCGGAATCCGGCGGGACCGGGCGGCGACGAGTTCGTCGTAGGCCTGTTCGAACTGTTCATCGGCGTCGTCGAGGATCATCAGCCGACCGCGATCGACACCCGCCACGTGCGCGGCCAGTAGCTCGGCGTCGATACGCGGGGAAGCGACGCCGGCGGCGGCCAGGCGTGCCGTCGCGGCCGCGACCGCCTGCCGCATCCGTGTAGTACCTCGGCCGGCGGGCGGCGTCATGACTGCTGCTGGAGCCGGGCCTGTTTGTCGGCGGCGCCCAGCGCGTCGAGCAGCGCGTCCATGTCTCCGTCGAGCACCTGGTCGAGGTTGTGCGCCTTGAAGTTGATGCGGTGATCCGCGATCCGGTTCTCGGGGAAGTTGTAGGTGCGGATCCGTTCGCTGCGGTCGACCGTGCGGATCTGGCTGGCCCGGTCTGCCGATGCGTCGGCCGACGCCTGCTCCTCGGCCAGCGCCTGCAGTCGGGCGGCGAGCACCACCATGGCCCGGGCCTTGTTCTGCAGCTGCGAGCGCTCGTTCTGGCAGGTCACGACGATGTTGGTGGGCAGATGCGTGATGCGGACCGCGGAGTCGGTGGTATTAACTCCTTGGCCGCCCTTGCCCGAGGACCGGTAGACGTCGATGCGCAGGTCGGACTCGTCGATCTGCACCTGCTCGACGTCGTCTGGTTCGGGGTAGACCAGCACCCCGGCTGCCGACGTGTGCACGCGACCCTGCGATTCGGTGACGGGCACCCGCTGGACACGATGGACACCACCCTCGAACTTCATCCGCGACCACACCCCGTCGGCGGCATCACCCTTACTGGCGATGGTGATGGTGGCGTCCTTGTAGCCGCCGAGATCCGACCAGGTTTCGTCGAGCACCGTGACGGTCCAGCCGTGGCGCTCGGCGTAACGGATGTACATGCGGGCCAGGTCGGCGGCGAACAGTGCCGACTCCTCCCCACCTTCCCCGGATTTGACCTCCAGCACGATGTCATCGGCATCGTGCGGGTCACGGGGCGCGAGTTGGTCGGTCAGCTGCGCGTCGAGTTCGGCGACCTTGGCGGTCAGCTCGTCCACCTCGTCGGCGAAGCTGGCGTCGTCGGCCGCGAGTTCGCGTGCGGCTTCCAGGTCGCCGCGGGCGGCTTCGAGTTTGCGGTAGGTGCCGACGACGGGTGAGATCTGGGCAAACCGCCGGCCCACCTTGCGGGCGGCCGAGGCATCGGCGTGCAAGTTGGGATCGGCGAGCTGACGCTCCAGGTCCGCGTGCTCAGCGAGCAGCGCCTCGATTGCGCCCCCCGGCTGAGCCGGGAATCCAGCAGAAGCGGTATCCGTCACGTCAGCCTCCTCCAACTTTCTCCGGAAACGAGAACAGCGCCCAGATCTGACGCATATGCGACAGATCGGGCGCCGTTGACGTAGCTACTTGTCGGCTGCGGCAGCCTGATCACCGGCAGGCTTGCGCTTGCCGTACCTCTTCTCGAAGCGGGCCACGCGGCCGCCGCTGTCGAGGATCTTCTGCTTGCCGGTGTAGAACGGGTGGCACTGCGAGCAGACCTCGACCACGATCTGGCCGCTCTGCTTGGTGCTACGGGTGCTGAAGGTGTTGCCGCAACCACAGTGCACCGTGGTCTCGACATACTCAGGATGAATGCCTGTTTTCATGGTTCCTCTTCAATCGTTGGCCCGGGTCGCCCGCAATTCAAATGGACGTGAACCGGGACCGAGGGGTCGGCGGTTCATTATGCCAGGTCAACCGCCAGCATCCTAAACGCGGGATGACCGGCCGCTATTCCTTACGGGTTACCGGCTCGGCACCCGGTAGAACGACGCCAGCGCGATCAAATGTGCGCGTAGGCCGTGCCCTCACGCTTCCACAGCACCCGGCCGGCCGGATCGGCACCGAGGGCGACGAGTTCACGCTTGAGAATCTTGTTGGTCGCCGTGCTGGGCAGATCGTCGGCGATCCACACGTACCTCGGCCAGGATTTCGGTGACAGATCCTGCTGCTGTGTCAGGAACTCGCTGAACTGCTCGGGCGTCAACACCTGACCGTCACGCAGCACGACGGCGGCCATCACCTGGTCGCCGACGAACTCGTCGGGCACCGGGTAGACCGCCACCCGGCTGATCACCGGCTGCCGCAACAGGATTCGCTCGATCGGTGCCGCAGTGATGTTCTCACCATCCACCCGCATCCAGTCCGCGGTGCGCCCGGCCAGATAGATCCAGCCATCGGCGTCGCGGTAGGCCAGATCGCCCGACCAGTACATGCCGTGGCGCAGCCGTTCATCGGTCGCGCCCTTGTCGTTGTGGTAGCCGCGGAACATCCCGCTGCCGTTGGTGTTGACCAGCTCACCGGTGGCGGCCTCGGCGTTGGTCAGTGCCCCGGTGGCATCGAACTGCGCAGCCGGGCACTCTTCGAGGGTCTCCGGGTCGTAGATCGCCACGCCGGGGAAACCCTGGCCGACGCTGCCGGCGGGGGTGTCCTCGGAACGGGTGATGATGATCGCCAGCTCGGTCGAGCCGAAGCCGTCCCAGACGCTGCACCCGAACCTGCGGCTGAATTCGTCGATATCGCGGTCGGCGGCCTCGTTGCCGAACGCCACACGCAGCATGTTGTCGTGGTCGTCGGGTTGCTCGGCGGTGGCCAGTATGTAGGCCAGTGGCTTGCCGACATAGTTCATGTAGGTCGCGCCGTAGCGGCGGATGTCCGATAGGAACCCTGATGCGGAGAACTGTGCCGGCGCCATGGCCGCGCCCGAACTGAGCGCCACGCCCCACCCGGCGTACACCCCGTTCGAATGAAAGAGCGGCATCGCCAGGTAGCAGGTGTCCGCCTCGGTCAGCTCGTAGCGCTGCACCAACGCGGCGGCGGAGAACAGCACGATGGAGTGCGCCACCTGGACGGCCTTGGGCTCACCGCTGGTCCCCGAGGTGAAGATCATCATGAAGGTGTCGTCGGGCCCGACCTCGCGGTGTGGCGTGAGTTCCTGCGGTGACCAGGTGGTATCCGATACGTCGATGACGGTGACGCCCGGCAGATCGAGGCCGTCGAGGAGCCCGCGATGGGATTCGTCGACCAGGACGACCTGGCATTCGACCCGGGCGATGTCGCGGGCCAGCGCATCACCCCGGCGGGTGTTGTTGATGCCGCACAGCACATAGCCGCCGAGGGCCGCCGCCGCCAGCGCGGTCAGCATGTCGGGGGTGTTGCCCAGAAGCGTGCCGACATGGAGTGGACGCGCCGGGTCGGCGATCCCGATCAGGGTCGCAGCCTGGGCCTTCGCCTCAGCGATATGCTCGCGCCACGTCCAGGTCCGGTCGCCGTACTTGATGGCGACCGTGTCGGCCCCCTCACGTTCCCGGAGCAACTGCTGCAGCGTTTCGGCCATCGGAATGATCCCCAAGCTCGGTAAATAGTGAACAGATTAGGAAAACTGTCTACCATGAATATGGCGCAGCACGAAGCGTCCTTGGCAGAATCATGTACCTACTGCCCCGCAACTGCCCCCGAAGTTCAGGAGACGCCACAGGTGACCAGCACCACGGCACCGCGCAGCGTGCGAGATCGACTGATCGACGCTGCCGAAGAATGCCTGCGGACCAAGGGTATTCGCGCGACCACCGTCTCCGAGGTTGCCGAGGCCGCAGGAGTGTCCCGCGGGTGGCTCTACCGCCACTTCCCGGACAAGGTGACGCTGCTGGGCGCCGTAATCGTGCGCCTCAATGACACGTTCTGGTCGGAAGCCCAGGCCAAGCTTGAGCAGATCGAGGGGCTGGATCGTCAGATTGCCTGGGGTGTCGGCAACGGGCTCAGAGCGTATGACGATCCGGGCGCGGTGTTGATGAAACTCCGAACTGACGAACCCGAGGAATTCGCAGCCTGTGCGGGCGCCGGCGTGCAGGGCATGATCCCCGACCTCGCCGAATTCTGGTCCCCCTATCTGGCAGCCGCTCGTGACCGCGGCGAAGTCCGCGCCGACATCGACCTTCCCGAAGCATCGGAATGGGTTGCGCGAGTACTGATCTCGCTGGCAACAGTGCCGGGGAACACACTGGATCCCAGCGACGGGGACGCGGTCCTCGCCCAGGTTCAGCGCTATTTGATGCCCGGGTTGCGCCCGGAAACAACTTCCTGACGACACGCAAAAGGCCCCCGCGGACGGGGGCCTTTTGAGTTGCCGAGGTTAGTCGGCGTCCATCGAGCCCGGGGCGGTCTTGGAGACCTGCACCAGGAACTCGTAGTTGGTCTTGGTCTTGCGCAGCTGGCTCATCAGCAGATCGATGGCCTGGTGGCTGTCGAGACCCGAGAGCACGCGGCGCAGCTTGTGCACGATCGCGAACTCCTCCTTGGACAGCAGCAGCTCGTCCTTGCGGGTGCCCGACGGGTTGACGTCGACCGCCGGGAACACCCGGCGCTCGGCGATCTTGCGATCGAGCTTGAGCTCGGCGTTGCCGGTGCCCTTGAACTCCTCGAAGATCACCGTGTCACCGGTGGAGCCGGTCTCGACCATCGCGGTGGCGATGATCGTCAGCGAGCCACCGAATTCGATGTTGCGGGCCGCGCCGAGGAACCGCTTCGGCGGGTACAGGGCGGTGGAGTCCACACCACCGGACAGGATGCGACCCGAGGCCGGGGACGCGTTGTTGTACGCGCGGCCCAGACGGGTGATCGAGTCCAGCAGCACCACGACGTCCTTGCCCTGCTCGACCAGGCGCTTGGCCCGTTCGATCGCCAGCTCGGCGGCCTGCGTGTGATCTGACGGCGGACGGTCGAACGTCGAGGCGATGACCTCGCCCTTCACCGAACGCTGCATATCGGTGACCTCTTCGGGGCGCTCGTCGACGAGCACCACCATGAGGTGGCATTCCGGATTATTCTGGGTGATCGCGTTGGCGATGTCCTGCATGATCGTGGTCTTACCGGCCTTGGGCGGCGACACGATCAGGGCACGCTGTCCCTTACCGATCGGCATGATCAGGTCGATCACGCGGGTGGTCAGCCGCTCGGGCGTGGTCTCCAGGCGCAGCCGCTGGTTCGGGTACAACGGGGTCAGCTTGGTGAAGTCCGGCCGGTTCTTGGCCGCCTCGACCGGACCGCCGTTGACGCTGTCCAAACGCACCAGCGGGTTGAACTTCTGCCGCGGGTTCTGCCCGCCGCCACTGTTCTCGCCCTCACGGGGCACGCGGACCGCACCGGTGACCGCGTCACCACGGCGCAGACCGTTCTTGCGCACCATGTTCATCGAGACGTAGACATCATTCGGCCCGGCCAGGTAGCCCGAGGTACGAACGAATGCGTAGTTGTCCAGGACGTCGAGGATGCCGGCGACCGGCTGGACGACGTCGTCCTCGCGCAGCTCGGTCTCGTTACCGCCACCCTCGGTGCCGCGGTCGCCACGGCGACGACGGTCACGGTCACGGAACCGGCGGCCACGGCGGCCCTGGCGACCGTCGCCATCTCCATCGTCATCGGCGTTGGAGGACGAGTTTCCGCCCCGGTTCTGCTGGTTGTCCTGCTGATCGGACTGGTCGCGAGCCTGACCGCGGTCCTGCTTCTGGTCGCGCTTGTCGTCCTGCTTGTTCTCGGTCTTGTTGTCAGCCTTGTTGTCGGCCTTGTCCGAATCGGACTGCTCGCGCTTGTCGCGTCGGTCCTGGCGGTCACGCTTGGCCGGCTTTTCCTGCGGCTCAGCGGCAGACTCAGTGCCCTTGGTGTCGGCCTCGGCGGCCGAATCGGCCTCCGCCTCAACCTTGGTCTCGGCGGCTGCGTCGGCGGCCGGCGAGCCGGCCTGGCGCGAGGAACCTCGGCGCTCACGGCGCCGGGCCGCGGGCGGCTCGGCGGTCTCGGCACCGGCGTCCGGCTGGACATCGGCGGCAGCCGGTTTGGTTTCGGCGGCAGCCGGCTTGGTCTCGGCGGTGACGCCGTTGGATTCGCCACGGTGGGCGCGAATAGCTGCAATCAGCTCGCTCTTACGCAAACCGGACGCGCCTTCGACACCGATTTCCTTGGCCAGCGCTCGCAGCTCAGGCAGCACCATGGTCGACAGCGACGCGGGCCGGGCGCTCGAAGCGCGCCGCGCGGTGCCTGATCCGGGCGCAGAGGCAGCAGCCGGCGCCGCAGTGTCAGCGGTCGCAGTGCTTTCAGTAGTCACGGCTTTCGGCGAATCCCCCGCGCCGTTGGCGCTGTCAGCCGTGAAGAGGTCCGTATCTGTCACGGATTTCCTTTCTTTCCCTCGCTCATCAGGTCGTGCGAGGGTTCCCCAAAGGTCGATGCGCGTTCAGCTGACCGCTGAGCGCGTGACTCACACCGTCGCCTGCGCGACGACGATCGCCAGGATCCGCCGATATACGGCGAACCGTCAGTCCACGAGTAGAACACAAGAAGATTGGGTGTCGTCCTGGTGTCGACGCAGGCAGAGACCCTGCGAGTGCTGGACGAGAGCGAGAATAACTCGCTTTGGTGAAGTAATCAAGCAACACCGACACCGGGCGTGTGGCCGACGGCCCTTCTTGTGTCGCACATCGTCAGCTCTTGGCGGCCACGCCTGACGTCCAGCGGACGCCCGCTCCGACCGACATTTCCTTGACGGTGAACCCTCTGGCAGTGCCGTAATCCACGGCCTCATCAGGCAGTCCTACCTGCGAGCTCAGCCCGAGGACCGTAGGTCCGGCCCCGGACAACACTGCTGCAATTCCACAACGCCGGAGCAGCTGCAGGTATTCCGCCGAGGCCGACATCGCGGCGGCGCGTTGTGGTTGATGCAACACATCCTGCGTGGCGGTCATCAAAAGATCGGGCCGCTCGGTCAACGCCACCACCAGTAGAGCCGCCCGGCTGAGGTTGAAGCGCGCATCGACGTGGCTGACCTGCTCAGGTAACACCGCCCTGGTCTCAGCGGTGGACGACCGCTGCTGCGGAACCGCGGGGAACAGGCGGATGTCCGGGTGCACCCGCACCGCCACCGCGCGGTACCTCGGTCCGCCTTCGTCATCGGTTTCGGTCCACGACACCACGGCCCCGCCCAGCACGGCCGCTGCAGCGTTATCCGGGTGGCCTTCGAACTCACTGGACAGCTGGATCAGCTGTTCTTCGGTCATGGGATCCGAACCAGATTGCGCCACAAGTCCGTTGACAGCAGCCAAGCCACCGACAACGGCTGCGGCCGACGATCCGAGTCCACGTGAATGTGGAATCCCATTGCGGCAGCGCACGATCAGACCGGGGGCACGGTGGCCCGTGGCTCGCAGCCCAGCCTCGATAGCGCGCACCACCAGATGTGTCGCATCCAGCGGAACCTGACCCGCACCCTCGCCCTCAACCTCCACCTTCAGGCCGGATTCGGTTGTCTCGACGATGATTTCGTCGTACAGGCTCAGTGCCAACCCCAGGCTGTCGAAGCCCGGTCCGAGGTTGGCGCTGGAGGCTGCGACGACAGCGGTGGCCGTGAGTCCGGCGGGCAGGGTCTGATTCACCAGGCTCAGACCAGTCCGAGCTTGGCGACGACGGCGACGGGATCGACGGGCACCGGGGTGACGGTGGGCATGTCCTTGAGCGCGGTGTCGGGATCCTTGAGGCCGTTGCCGGTGACCGTGCAGACCACCGTCGAGCCACGCTTGACCCAGCCGTCCTCGATCGACTTGAGCAGACCTGCCACGCTGGCCGCCGACGCAGGCTCGACGAACACGCCTTCGCTTCGGGCGATCAGGTGGTACGCCGCAAGGATTTCCTCGTCCGTGGCGGCCAGGAAGCGACCCTTGGACTGCTGCTGCGCCTCGACCGCTCCGGACCACGACGCCGGCGAGCCGATGCGGATGGCGGTCGCGATCGTCTCGGGCTCCTTGACCGGCTCACCCAACACCAGCGGGGCCGCCCCGGCGGCCTGGGTGCCGAGCATCCGCGGAAGCCGTTCCGACAGACCGTCGCGGTGGTATTCGGTGTAGCCCTTCCAGTACGCAGTGATGTTGCCCGCGTTGCCCACCGGCAGCGCATGCACGTCGGGGGCGATACCCAGCGCGTCGACGATCTCGAATGCGGCGGTCTTCTGTCCCTCGATGCGGTACGGGTTCACCGAGTTCACCAGTGCGATGGTCGGGAAATCCGCGGTGATCTTGCGGGCCAGTTCCAGACAGTCGTCGAAGTTACCGTCGACCTGGATGATCTTCGCGCCGTACATGACCGCCTGCGCCAACTTGCCCATCGCGATCTTGCCCTGAGGGATCAGGACCGCACACGTGATACCGGCCTGGGCGGCGTAGGCCGCCGCCGACGCCGACGTGTTGCCGGTGGAGGCACACATCACGGCCTGCTGTCCACGGGCCAGCGACTCGGTGACCGCGACGGTCATGCCGCGGTCCTTGAACGATCCGGTCGGGTTGAGCCCCTCGACCTTGAGATGCACTGTGCAGCCGGTGAGTTCACTGAGGCGCTTGGCATGGATGAGCGGTGTGCCGCCCTCGAGCAACGTGATCGGGGTCCAGTTGTCGCCGACCGGCAGGCGATCCCGGTAAGCCTCGATCAATCCCGGCCACGGCCGGTGCACCGGCCCGGCGCTGGTCTTTCCTTGCTTCCCGGGATTCATGCGTTCGTTCCTTCCATACGCAGCACGCTGTTGATGGTCTGCACCACATCGAGATCGGCCAACGCCTCGACGGTTTCCGATAGTGCGGCATCGGTGGCCTGGTGGGTGACCACCACAATGCGCGCACCACACGGTTGCCCGTCGTCGTCGACCATGCCCTCCTGGCGCACCTCGGCGATGCTCACCTCGCGCTTGGAGAATTCTGCTGCCACAGCGGACAACACGCCGGGCCGATCCGAGACGTTCATGTTGACGTAGTAGCGGGTGGGGATGAATCCGATCGGGGCGATCGGCAACTTCGCGTACTTGGATTCCCGCGGACCACGACCGCCCTGGACCCGGTTGCGCGCGGCCATCACGACATCGCCCATCACGGCCGATGCGGTCGGCGCTCCCCCGGCGCCCTGGCCGTAGAACATCAGCCGGCCGGCTGCCTCGGCCTCGACCACCACGGCGTTGAAGGCGCCGTTGACCGTGGCCAGCGGATGCGTCAACGGCACCAGTGCCGGGTAGACGCGGGCCGAAACACGTTGCTTGCCTTGATCACTGGTGAGCCGCTCACAGATGGCCAGCAGTTTGATGGTGCAGCCCAGTGCGCGGGCCGACTCGAAGTCGGCCGCGCTCACCTTGGTGATGCCTTCGCGATAGACATCGTCGGCGGTGACCCGGGTATGAAACGCGATCGAGGCGAGAATTGCCGCCTTGGCCGCAGCGTCGTAGCCCTCGACGTCGGCGGTCGGATCGGCCTCGGCGTAGCCCAACGCGCTGGCGTCGGCCAGCGCCGAGTTGTAATCGGCTCCGGTGCTGTCCATCTCGGACAGGATGTAGTTGGTGGTGCCGTTGACGATGCCGGCCACCCGCAGCACCGTGTCACCGGCCAGCGACTGGGTCAGCGGGCGGATGACGGGAATCGCACCCGCCACGGCGGCCTCGAAATACAGGTCTACGCGCGCATTTTCGGCTGCCTGCGCCAGCTCACCGGTGGACTGAGCCATCAGCGCCTTGTTGGCGGTGACCACTGACTTACCCTGTTCCAGGGCGGCCAGGATGGCCTTGCGAGCCGGCTTCACCGGGCCCATCAACTCCACCACGATGTCCACGTCGTCGCGCGACACCAGTTCGATGATGTCATCGGTGAGCAGATCCACCGGCACGCCGCGGTCACCGGAGACCTCGCGAACCCCGATGCCACGCACCTCGAGCGGGGCGCCGATGCGGGCGGCCAGATCGATGGCGCTCTCGTTGATGATGCGCACCACTTCGCTGCCGACGTTGCCCAGCCCCAGTACCGCTACGCCGATGGGCTTCTCACTCATTGACCACTCACCTCCAGGCTCAAAAGATCGTCGACGGTCTCCCGCCGGAGCACCAACCGCGACTTGCCGTCCTTCACCGCTACCACCGCAGGTCGGCACAACATGTTGTACCGGCTCGACATCGAGTAGCAGTAGGCACCGGTCGCGGCAACGGCCAGCAGGTCCCCGGGCGTGATGTCATCGGAGACCCAGGTATCGCGGACCACGATGTCGCCGGTTTCACAATGCTTCCCGACGATACGCGTCAGGGTCGCGGCTGCGTCGCTGGTTCGCGACACCAGGCGGGCGTCGTACTCGGCGTCGTACAGCGCCGGGCGGATGTTGTCACTCATCCCGCCGTCGACGCTCACGTAGCGGCGATACCGGTCGGACGCCACGGCCACATCTTTGACGGTGCCAACCTCGTACAGCGTGATGGTCCCAGGCCCGGCGATGGCGCGGCCCGGTTCGACCACGAGCTTCGGCGTCGGCAGTCCGACGGCCTCGGACTCGCTGCGCACGATGGCCTTGAGTTTGTCGGCCAGCTCCTTCATCGGCGGCGGGTCGTCGGACGGGACATACGAGATCCCCAGTCCCCCACCGAGGTCGATGACCGACATCTGCGACGTCTTCTCGACACCGAATTCGGACACGACGTCGCGCAGCAGGCCGATCACACGGTGGGCGGCCACCTCGAACCCGGCCACATCGAAGATCTGGCTGCCGACATGGCAGTGCAACCCCACGAGACGCAGGTTGTCCGTGGCGAACACCTTGCGCACCGCCTCCATCGCCGCACCACTGGCCAGCGACAGCCCGAACTTCTGGTCCTCGTGAGCGGTGGAGATGAACTCGTGGGTGTGTGCCTCCACGCCCGGAGTCACCCGAACCAGCACGTCCTGGACGATCCCCGCCGCACCGGCAACGTCGTCCAAGCGCTCGATCTCGATCAGGGAATCGACCACCACATGCCCGACCCCGGCTTTGACGGCTGCCGTGAGTTCGGTGACGGATTTGTTGTTGCCGTGCAGGGTGATCCGCTCCGGCGGGAAATCGGCGTGCAGCGCCACGGCCAGCTCTCCCCCGGTCGCGACGTCGAGCGACAGGCCTTCCTGGTTCACCCAGCGGGCGATCTCACTGCACAGGAACGCCTTGGCCGCGTAGTGCACGTGGTCGCCGCCGCCGAATGCCGCGGCAATGTCGCGGCAGCGGGACCGGAAGTCGTCCTCGTCGATCACGAACAGCGGGGTGCCGTACTCGGCTGCCAACTCGGTGACCGGTACTCCGGCGATCGACACCACGCCGTCCTCACCGCGAACCAGGTTGCGCGGCCACACGTTCGGGGCCAGCAACAGGATCTCGTCAGGAGACTGAGGTTTGGCGGGTGCGCCCGGGTGGTGGATCTCTTCGGCATGCCGGGGCCCGGCGGGATGTGCGTTCACATCCGCTCCGGGGCGGTGACGCCGAGGATGGCCAGACCGTTGGCGATCACCTGGCGGGTGGCCTCACACAGTGCGAGCCGTGCGGAATTGAGTTCCCCTGGGTCTTCGTCGCCCTGCGGCAGCACGCGGCAGGCGTCGTAGAACCGGTGGTAGTCGCCGGCCAGGTCCTCCAGGTACCGGCACACGCGGTGCGGTTCACGCAGCGCGGCAGCGGCTTTGAGCACCCGGGGGAACTCGCCCAGGTTGCGGATCAGGATGCCCTCTTTCTCATGGGACAGCAGATCCAGGTGTGCGGTGTCGGCGGTGACGCCGAGATCGGCGGCGTTGCGAGCCAGCGCAGACAGCCGGGCGTGCGCGTATTGCACGTAGTAGACCGGGTTTTCGTTGGACGCGCTGGACCACAGCGCCAGATCGATGTCGATCGGGCTGTCCACCGAAGATCGGATCAGTGAGTACCGAGCGGCGTCGACGCCGATGGCCTCCACCAGATCGTCGAGGGTGATGACGGTGCCGGCGCGCTTACTCATCCGCACGGGTTGGCCGTCGCGGACCAGGTTCACCATCTGGCCGATCAGCACCTCGACGGTGTCCGGGTTGTCACCGAGTGCCGCGGCGGCCGCCTTGAGTCGGGCGATGTAGCCGTGGTGATCGGCGCCGAGCATGTAGATGCACAGGTCGAATCCGCGTTCACGCTTGTCGAGGTAGTAGGCGAGGTCGCCGGCGATGTAGGCCGCGTTGCCGTCGCTCTTGATGACGACGCGGTCCTTGTCGTCACCGAATTCGGTGGTGCGCAACCAGGTTGCGCCGTCCTTCTCGTAGATATTGCCGGTCTCGCGCAGCCTGGCGATGGCCTGATCGACCCGGCCGGAGGTGTGCATCGAATCTTCGTGGGTGTAGACGTCGAAGTCGGTGCCGAACTCGTGCAGCGATTCCTTGATATGGGTGAACATCAGATCCACACCGATTTCGCGGAATGCTTCCTGCTGCTCGTCAGCGGGCAGGCTCATCACCTCGGGCCGCTTGGCCAGCACGGACCCGGCGATGTCATTGATGTAGGCACCGGCGTAGCCGTCCTCGGGGGCCGGTTCCCCCTTGGCAGCAGCCACCAACGAACGGGCGAACCGGTCGATCTGGGCGCCGTGATCGTTGAAGTAGTACTCACGGGTGACGTCTGCGCCCTGAGTCGACAGCAGCCGGCCCAGCGCGTCGCCCACCGCGGCCCAACGGGTGCCGCCGATGTGGATCGGCCCGGTCGGGTTGGCCGAGACGAACTCCAGGTTGACCTTTTCCTTCAGCTCGGTGGAGTTTCCGTACGCCGCGCCGGCGTCGAGCACGTTGGTGACGATGACACCCTGCGCGGAGGCCTCGATGCGAAGGTTGACGAAGCCGGGTCCGGCGACCTCGGCGGCGGAGATGCCGTCGGCCGCAGCCAGTGCGGTGGCCAGCCAGCCGGCCAGCTCACGCGGATTGACACCGACCTTCTTACCGAGCTGCAGCGCGAGGTTGGTCGCGTAGTCGCCATGCTCGAGATTGCGCGGGCGCTCGACCGTGACGGTGTCGGGCAGTGCGGCGGTATCCAGGTCGTGTTCGGTCAGCACTGCGGCGGCAGTAGCCTTGAGCAGCTCGGCGAGGTCGGCGGGGGTCACGAGGGTCCATCCTATGGTCTGGGGTCCCCGCGCCCCGAATCCATATTGCCTCTGCCATGCGCTACGCTATCCAAGCCCAATCGGCGCAGCTGATCTCCAGCCCGCGCCCCCGTAGCTCAGGGGATAGAGCGTCTGCCTCCGGAGCAGAAGGCCGCAGGTTCGAATCCTGCCGGGGGCACCCTTTCAAAACACAGGTTTACCTGCACGAACAGCTCTGATCACAGCTGTTGATTCCCTTTCGACCGTTCCGGTCGAATGTCGCGCCACCAGTCCTGAGTGGCGGTCGAACCTGCCCCGCATGTGGGGCAATGTCGTCGAGAATCTGCATCGGGTCGGTGCGCACACCGCCGCCATCGGGTCGTTCGAATGTCAAGCTCTATAGAATATTTTCCATAGAGCTTCCAGGAGGAACCCCGTGATCACGTTGTCCACCGAAGAGCAGGCCATCGTCGAAACCGTCCGCGACTTCGTCGACAAGCAGGTCCGGCCCGTGGTCCGCGAACTCGAGCACGCCAACACCTATCCCGAGGCGCTCATCGAGGCGATGAAGGAGATGGGCATCTTCGGGCTGGCGATCCCGGAACCGTATGGCTTCGCCGCGGTGTCGATGCCGTGCTACGCGCAGGTCACCGAGGAACTCGCTCGCGGGTGGATGAGCCTGGCCGGCGCGATGGGCGGTCACACCGTGGTATCGAAGTTGTTGCTGCAGTTCGGTACTGAGGAGCAGAAGCAGAAGTACCTGCCCCGGATGTCCACCGGTGAACTGCGCGCCACAATGGCCCTCACCGAACCCGGCGGCGGCTCCGATCTGCAGGCCATGCGCACGGTCGCGACGAAAGACGCGTCCGGCTATGTGATCAACGGATCGAAGACCTGGATCAGCAATGCCCGCAAGGCCGGCCTTGTCGCGTTGCTGTGCAAGACCGATCCCACCGCCTCCCCCGCCCACAAGGGGGTGTCGATTCTGTTGGTGGAGAAGGTTCCCGGCTTCGAGGTCTCCAAGGATCTGCCCAAACTCGGATACAAAGGCGTCGAAAGCTGTGAGATCAATTTCGTTGACTGCCAGGTGGATTCGGATGCGCTGCTCGGCGGTGTCGAAGGACGCGGATTCGCCCAGATGATGAAGGGACTCGAGGTCGGCCGCATCCAGGTGGCCGCCAGGGCAACGGGTGTGGCTCGCGCCGCGTTTGACGACGCGCTGCAGTACGCGCAGGACCGCGAGAGCTTCGGAATACCGATCTGGCAGCACCAGTCGGTCGGCAACATGCTGGCCGACATGGGCACCAAGCTCTACGCCGCCCGCAGCCTCCTGCTCGATGCGGCCGAGCGGATCGACGCCGGCGGCCGCTGCGACATGGAGGCCGGTATGGCCAAGCTTTTCGCCTCGGAGACGGCGATGGAGATCGCCCTGAATGCGGTACGAATCCACGGCGGCTACGGCTATTCCACCGAATACGACGTCGAACGCTATTTCCGCGACGCGCCGCTGATGATCGTCGGCGAGGGCACCAACGAAATCCAGCGGGGCGTCATCGCCAAGCAACTGGTCAAGCGCGGCGGACTCGACATCTGAGGTCCGCCTGACATGAACGGAAATCCCAAGAAGCACCTCATGAGGTTGTCTGACGTCGCCTCGTCGCATGTGCGTGAGCTCATCGTCTCGGGACAGCTGCACTCTGGGCAGTTCATCCGTCCCGAAGCGGTCGCCGAGGAACTCGGAATCAGCGCCACGCCGGCCCGCGAGGGCCTGCTGCAGCTTCAGACCGAAGGCTTTCTCTCCGTCGAACCACGCCGCGGCTTCATGGTGACGGCACTGTCCAGCGACGACATCCGCGACATCTACGACGCCCAAGCCCTGTTGGGCGGTGAGCTCACGGCTCGCGCCGCCGCGGCGATCACGCCGGCCATCGTGGACGAACTCGAGCAAATCCAGAATGCGCTCGAACGTGCCGCTGCTGCAAACGATTTCGACGAGGAAGAACGGCTCAACCATCAGTTCCACGAAATGATCTACCGGCTGAGCGGATCACGCAAGATCCGGTGGCTGATCAAGACCACGCTGACGTATGCACCACGCAAATTCTTTGCCGCCGTGGAGGGTTGGCCCGAGGCCTCGGCCCAGGATCACCGGGCCATCATCGAGCACTTGCGCGCCAACAACCCCGAGAAGGCCCGCGCCGCCATGGCCCGACACATCCGTAACGCCGGTGCGCTGCTCGCCGATCATCTGGCACAGGACGGCGAAACGCGGTAGTCCTCCACCCGCCCATTGGGCCCGGATGCCAGTGGCGACCCAGCCCCGAGGTCAGCAACGCTGATGCGGGGTTGACGTCGCTTGTCGGCCGGATACCCGAGGTCACATCGACAGAAGAATCTGCCAACGCAAAGATCCAGGTGATCGATCTGCAATCGTTGCGGAGCCGCATCGGGGAAAGGCGCCTTTCGGCCGCGAACCGGTCTCGTCGAAAGGCCTTCAGCAAATAGCACGCAGGGTATACAGTCAAGCTGAATTACCTGTGGACCGGTGGTGGTGATCAGGGGGAGTAAGCCTCCAACACCGCCCACGTATCAGTGGTGACCCGTTTACAGCGGGTCACCACTGATCTGTTCGGGGCCGGTGCGCGCGGTCCGGGGATCAGCCCAGGCCGGTCCACTTCTTCAGGACCTTGCCGGGGAAACCGCCCCACTTCTCGGCTGTCTTCCCGGGGAAGGTCGCCCACTTCTCGGCCGTCTTGCCGGGGAACTTCACCCATTTGTCCACCACGGGGATCTCGGGCAGGTCGACCCCGCCGGTGAGCGCCTTCTCGGCGGCGTCGGTGGCGGCATCGGTGAGCGACGAGGTCACGCGGTCACACGGCGAGCACCCGACGGTGCTGTTGCCCTTGGAATCAGCCGATGCCGGCGCAGACAGCGCTACGGCGGCACCGACGATCCCCGCGGCCAGGGTCGTGGCGATCAAGCTCTTCTGGATCATGAGTTCCCCAACTGTCGTATCCGCCTCCATCTGACGACGGCGGCGTCGATTAGTACGCTAGTACTGATATCCGGTGCATGCCGATCCTTGACGCACCCTTGACATCGTTTGCTGTAGCCGGACCCGCGTCACGTTCCCCCGGATGTGCCCGACAAGGCCCCAGGCGCCGCGAACCCTGCCCGAACAGCCGATAACCGATCGGTGAACAACTGGGTAACCGCAGGTTGTTTCGGCTGATAAACGGGCACACCACCGAATGTCCCGGCACCGGCCACCTGGCTCGACCAAACGAGACGCGAGCTACTTCGACACCTAGTGCATGATGTTGCTCACGTTTTGCTGGAATGGTCCGGTCGGAGCACTTCAGACGAAGGCTTTGGCCACCTCAGCCACCCGGCGCAACTGGTCGAGATCGGAACTGGTCGGGATCAGGTGCACCTCGTCGGTGCCGATGTTCTCGAACGTACCGAGCACCTCGATCAGTTCTTCCTCGGTGCCGGCCCAGCCGGTCATGGGAGCCATCGCGTCGACGTACTCGGCCGGGATCCAGTTCATGTACCGACGCAGGTGCCGGTGTACCTGATCGCGGGCCTCCTCGGGCTTACCGAGCGCGAACCAGAACGAGGTGGCCAGGTGCGGCTTGGGCTTGCCTGCCTCGGCCCACGCGGTCCGGGCGACGTCGAACAACTCTGCCTGGCGAGCCAGATCCAGATCCAGTGTCGTGCCGGCGACGCCATCGGCCCACACCGCGGCATCCCGGATGGTCTTGGGCCCGATGCTGCCGATCTGCAGCGGCGGCCCACCGGACTGAACCGGCGGCGGTCCGACCGGAAGCACCGATTCGGTGACCTTATCCCCGGCCCACACCCGCTTCATCACCGCGACACGCTCGGCCATTCCCCGGCGGGTCTGGGTCGCCGGATCGGCGCCGACTGCGTGATAGTCCTCGTGGCGGCCTCCCACACCGATACCCACGGTCAACCTCCCGCCACTGAGCAGGTCACCGGTGGCCAGGCCCTTGGCCAGCATCACCGGATCGTGCAGTTGCGGCACCACCACCGTGGTCACCAGCCGCACCCGGTCGGTCCACGCCGCCAGCGCGCCCAGCAGGGTCAGACTGTCGGGGTTGTCGAAGGCGATCCGCTCGCCCCAGCACAGCGACGAGAACGGACCTCCATCGATGACCTGCGCCCAGGACCGCAGCGTCGTCGCATCCAATTGAGGTTCCATGACCGGCATCGTCATCCCCACACGCACGCACGGATTCTGTCACGTCGAGGTGGCAGCATGAACCCCTATGGCCATCACCACGTCGTCGGTCGCACATGTGCGGCTCACGGTCACCGACATCGAACGGTCCCGGCAGTTCTACGAGAGCGTCTTCGGCTGGCCGATTCTGATCGAGCTTCCGCAGGACGCCGACGTCGCCACCCGTGCCCGGCTGAGTTTCCTGTTCGGCGGGGTCATCTACGACGCCGGGGCAACGTTGATCGGCCTGCGCCCGGTCGGCCGGGACGCCTTCGACGAAGACCGAACCGGGCTGGACCACTTGGCTTTCCGGCTCAGGAGCCTCGCCGAGTTGAACGACGCCGCACTGCATCTCGACGATTTGGGTCTCGGGCACGAGCCCGTCAAAGACATCGGCCCGTCCTACATCCTGGAATTCCGCGACCCGGACAACATCGCACTGGAGCTCACCGCGCCGAAGTAGGTCTCCGATCCGGGGGATATCCCCCACCTGTATTCGGAGGAAAACGCTGTGTCGCCGGGCCGCACAACTTCGTAGGTTGAAGGCATGGTCGCAATGAGCGAAACCGCCCTGCCCGCCCCCGCCGAGCCGGATCCCGGGTCCGTGGCGAAATCTCCCGCCATCGGCGTCGTGCCGACCGCGTCGATGATCACCGGTGCCGCCGTCGCTCTCGTCTGGTTCTGGATCCCGCTGTCCATCATGGTCATCGGGTTCTCATCGATTCCTTCGGTGATCGGATTCCTGCTCGCGGGGGTGGTGTTCATCTACCTGATGCGCGGTGTCGAATGGGTCGAGCGGGCGCGCAGTGAGGCGGTCTTCGGCCTCAACATCGGTGTCCCGCCACGGCGGCTGACGCCTCACACGGGGTTCCAGGGTTGGGCACACCAACTGTGGCTGGACATCAGCAGCACCCGGTTCTGGAAAGGCTTCGGCCATCACTACCTGCGGATGATCTACGACATGCTGGCCACCGGCCTCGCGTTCGCCTTGCTGACGTTCGCTTTCCTGGGCCCGGCGGCGGCCGTCGCCATCCGGCACAGCGACAAGAACGCCGGCCTGGTATTCCTGTCACCGCCGATCGCGTGGCTGCTGGCAATCATCGCCGTCATCGCCGCGGTGGCCACCCTGATCCTCGCCCCCGCCGTGGACGCCGCTATCGACCGATGGCTGCTGTCGCCGTCACCCACCGCGGCCCTGGAATATCAGGTGAGCGCGCTGACCGATGCCCGGCAGGGCGCGGTGTCCTCGGCGCAGACCGAACGACACCGCATCGAGCGGGATCTGCACGACAGCGTGCAGCCCCGACTGGTGTCCCTGGCGATGACGATCGGACTGGCGCAGACCAAGCTGGATTCGGATCCGCCCGCTGCCAAGGCACTGATCGCCGAGGCCCACGACGACGCCAAGAGCGCACTGGTGGAACTGCGCAACGTGGTGCGCGGCATCGCGCCGACGATCCTGTCCGATCGAGGTCTGGACGCCGCTTTGTCCTCGGTGGTGCAGCGCACCGAAACATCTGGTGTACCAACTACATTGCATGTCGAACTGCCGCGCCGACTGCCCGAGGAAGTGGAATCGGTGGCCTACTTCGTGGTCGCCGAGGCGTTGACCAACATCGCCAAGCACGCCAACGCCTCGCAGGCGGTGGTCACCGTGCGTCTGGACGACGCCGCCAACGTGCTGCACGTCTCGGTTTTCGACGACGGGAAGGGCGGTGCCGTCATCGACACCGGCGAGAATGCCACCGGCCTCCGCGGACTCGGCGAACGGGTACGCGCCGCAGGCGGATCCTTCGCGGTGTCCAGTCCCGTCACCGGCCCGACGATCGTCACGGCGGTGCTGCCATGCGCATCGTGATCGCCGAGGACTCGGCGCTGCTGCGGGCCGGTATCGAGCGGATCCTGGCCGACGCCGGGCACGAGGTCGTCGCCGGGGTGCCCGACGCCACCAACCTGCTACGCCTGGTCAACGAGCATCACCCGGACCTGGCGATCCTCGATGTCCGAATGCCGCCGACGTTTACCGACGAAGGCATCCGGGCCGCGGCGCTGCTGCGCAGCCAGAACCCCGAATCCCCCGTGCTGGTGCTCTCACACTACGTCGAGGAGCGTTATGCCGCGGATCTGATCGCCTCGGACACAAGAGGATTCGGGTACCTGCTGAAAGACCGGGTGGCCGACGTGCCGGCATTCCTCGACGCCGTCGAGGTGGTGGGTGGCGGCGGCACCGTGCTCGATCCCGAGGTGGTGTCGCAGATCCTGATCCGTTCGGCCCGACACAGCGCCCTGGATCAGCTGACCCCACGCGAACGCGACGTCCTGCTGTTGATGGCAGAAGGCAGGACAAACTCGGCGATCGCCGCCGCACTGCACATCTCGGTCGGCTCCGCCGAGAAACACATCGCCTCGATCTTCACGAAGTTCGACCTCGCTCCCGACGAGAGCGAGAACCGCCGCGTGTTGGCGGTGCTGCGCTATCTCGAGACCTAGACCGAACACCTACACCGGGAAGGACTTTCATCGTGACTACCATCGCTCCTCCACCGCCGGTCGACCCGCCGCCGCAGCTGAACCCCGGCGGGCGCACCGCCTTCCGTCTCGTCCTGATCGCCGCGGCCACGCTGCTCGTGGCTGGTTCGGTGGCATCGCTGGGTGTTGCGGCCTGGGCCGTGAGCACCGTCCGGGTCGTCACCGATCACGAGGCCCTGCCGGGCACGATGCGATCGCTGGTAATCGACACCGCACGCATCCCCATCGCGATACGGATCTCCGCGGACCGCGAAACCCGGCATGCCACAGCAGATCTGCGTCTGGTGAACACCAGCCGCAGCGGCGCTCACCGACTGCAGATCACCACCGACGGCGACGAGACCAGGATCGTCATCGCCGGCAATCCCTCCCCCATTCTGGAGTGGGCCCGCGGCGGGGAGATCACCGTCGCCATACCACCCGAGCAGGCCCGGCGGCTGACGGTGCGCACCGAGCAGGAGATCGGCACGGTGATCGCGCAGGCGGACCTGGACCAGTTGATCGCGCGCACCACCGACGGGCCGATCATCCTGCGGGGTGCAGCCCGCCGCGTCGAAGCCCACACCGTCAACGGTGAGATCTTCTCGCGCTCCCCCATCGCGGTCACCGAACAATTCAACGCCTCCACCTCTGACGGTGACATCGCCGTCGATTTCCGCGACGCCGCGCCGCGGCGGGTCGACGCAGTGAGCCGCCGCGGCGATGTGACGATCGGATTGCCCGGGCGCGGACCGTATCTGGTGCATGCCCAGTCCGGGTCCTCGACCCAGGTGCGAGTGCCCGAGACGACTATCCCCGACACAGCTGTCGCCGAGGTCACTGTGCGCTCCGATGACGGTGACGTGGTTGTCGAGGATGTCGGACTCGGACAGCGTTAGCGGACGTTGAGATTGCGCACGGGCTCGTGATTTCTCGGCTTTCACGACCCTGGGTGCAATGTCAATCACCCACGTTCAACCGTCTACGCCAACCCCGTCATGATCTCGGCCACCGAACCGGTGCGGGCCTGGCGCCACCCCGTACCGGCCCAGACGTTGGTGGCCTGCGGATCGCCCGCGGCTACCGAAGCCTTGCGCAATGGGCTGGTCAGGTAATGGATCTCGGGGTAGCCCAGCGGAGCCTGCCCATCGTGCTCGGTAATGAACCGGTTGCGCAGACCGCGAGCATAACGACCGGAAAATGACCGTGTCACAACGGTTTCGGTGAAATCGTGACTCTTCAGGGCGGCTCGGTGCACGGGGCTGCTGCCGGATTCATCGGCCAACAGGAACGCCGTGCCCAGTTGGGCCGCCACCGCACCGGCGACCAGCACGCCGGCAATGTCGTCGGCGCTGACCAACCCGCCCGCGGCCACGACCGGGAGGTCCACGGACGCCAGCACGTCTGCCAGCAGATGGTCCAGTGATTGCGATCCGGGCGAAGCACCCGGATCGAACGTGCCACGGTGTCCACCCGCTGCAGGTCCCTGGACGGTCAGGGCGTCGACCCCGCGGCTCACCGCCAGCCAGGCTTCGTCCAGCGTCGTCACGGTTGCCGCGGTGCTGATCCCGGCGCTGCGCAACCGGGCGATCTCGGGCTCGCTCGGTAGACCGAACGTGAACGAGACCACCTCGGGCCGTAGGTCGAATACCGCGTCCAGCTTGGCGGCCCACGCGTCGTCGTCGTACCTCGGCTCACCCAGCGCCACCCCGTAGCGCTGCGCCTCACCGGCCAGTTCCTCGGCATAGGCCCGGATCTGTTCGGGCGTGCCCACACTGGGCTGGGGCGCAAAGAGATTCACCCCGAGGGGTTCGGCGGTCAAACCGCGCGCCGCGGTGATCTTTTCGGCGAGCCCCTCGGCGGTCAGATACCCGGCCGCGAGGAACCCGAGCCCACCGGCGTTGCTGCCGGCCGCGGCCAGTTCCGGTGTCGAGGGCCCACCCGCCATCGGTGCCACGACCACCGGACGCCGCAGCCCGCGAATATCGAATGTGCTCATCACCGCACCGCCTTTCCGAACAACAGGACGTCCTGAGGTTCGTCGCTGATATTGGGAAACATCCCGTAGCGCGCGAGCCTTCCCTCCAGCCTCAGTCCGCAGCGTCGTAACACCCCGGCCGAGCCGGCATTGTCGACGTGGCAGTGGGCCGTAACCCGGTACACCGTGGGATCCGGTTGCACGTCGGCCAGCATCAACGAAACCGCTTCAGACATCAGGCCGCGTCCCCACCACTGCCGCGCCAGGCAGTAGCCCAGCTCCACCGAGTACGGCTGAGGTCGTCGCCGGGCACACAGACCGGCCACCTCACCGTCGACTTCGATCAACCAGGTCTGCTCGTCACCGACATTGAACAGCGTGGTGATGACGCGGCGCGTTTCGGTCACCCCGGAATGCGGGCGCCAGGACAGGTACTTCGTGACCTCGGGGTCCGAGGCGATCCGGGTGTACAGCGCCTCGGCGTCCTCGACGACCGGTGGCCGCAGTCGCACCTGTGGCCCGGCCAGGATCTGGGTGTTGGGCATGGTCCCCATCCTGCACCGTTGCCGGGGGTGCCGGTCCAACGGTTTACTGGACTGATATGGCCATCACTTTCAACCACACCATCGTCGCCGCCAAAGATCGGCGGGTCTCCGCCGAGTTCTTCACCGAGTTGTTCGGCCTGCCCGGCCCCCAGGAATTCGGTCCGTTTCTGGCCGTGACTCTCAATCACGGGGTCAGCCTCGATTACGCGCAGGCGGGACCGGACGAAGCGATTCGACCGCAGCACTACGCATTCCTGGTGTCCGAGGACGAGTTCGACGCGATCTACGGCAAGATCCGCGACCGCGGTATGCAGCACTGGGCCGATCCACACGGTCAGCACCCCGGCGAGATCAACCACCACGACGGCGGCCGCGGGGTGTACTTCCAGGACCCGTCCGGGCACTACCTGGAGATCATCACCCGCCCGTACGGGGGCTGATCCGCTTCAGCGGTGGCCCCGCTCGTGTTCCTGATTGCGGTAGGCGTCAGCCAGCCTGTCGACGTGGTCGGGCAGCGCGCCGGCCGCCACGTCGGCCAAGCTGGTCTCCTCCAGGACCGAGCGCATGCTGGCCCGCAGCGCACGCCACACATCGGTCAGCGCGGCCGTCGGGCCGGCGTAGGGCAGATCCCCCAGGCCGATGTCGCGCACACTGGCCAGCGGTCCGTCGATACAGCGCAGCACGTCGGCGATGCTGATCGCACCGGCCGACCGCGCCAGTTCGTAGCCGCCGTCACGGCCCCGATGACTGCGGACCAGGCGATCGGTACGCAGGGCGGTGAGGATGTCGACGAGGAACTGCGCCGGAATGCCTTGCGCCTTGGCCAGGTCGTCAGTCTTGACCAACACGCCGTCTTCGACCGTCGCGAGCTGGACCATGGCGCGGACGGCATACTCCGCCTTCGCCGACATCCGCATGCTCTCAGATTGTGCCAGCTCACTCCTCGGCCGCATCGATGCGTCGAGCGGTGTCGCCGAGTTCGGCCTGATCTCGGATATTTTCGCCGAGTTCGACGCTAGGGCTGCTCACAGTGCGCAGCAACAGCCATGGCGTCGATCTCGGCGACGGAGACGGGCGACGGAGAGGAAGTTTGGCTACCGGCTAGTCCGGAATACCGGTCACATCCGGGACGACGATGGCGAACAGATCCGACATCGCGGCCAGGCTCGCCGACTGCATGACCGCGGCGGGAACCGGCGCACTGTCGGGGCCGGCCAGCGTGCGGGTGGCGGTCGCGGCGGCCACCACGGTTGGGGCGTACCCGAGGTTGAAGGCGCCGCGCGCGGTGGAGTTGACGCACATGTGCGTCATGAATCCGGCGAGCACCAGGTTCGACGCGCCCAGGCCCTTCAACCGGTCGTCGAGGTCGGTCTGCACGAACGAGTTGGGAAACTGCTTGACCACCACCGGTTCTCCCTCGCGCGGAGCCACCGATGCGACGATCGCGCCGCTCTCACCCTCGATGTCGTAGAGCGAACCCGGACCGTCGGAGTGCTGGATGTGGATGATCGGGATGCCCGCACTGCGGGCCCGGTCGAGCAGTTGTGCGGTCTGCTCGAGTGCGGCCTGCACCCCGTCGAGCTCCATGGTTCCCCGGGTGTAGGTGTTCTGACAGTCGATCAGGACCAGAGTGGAATCGGCGAGACGGGGCGGGGCGGCGGGAAGGCTCGCCAGTTCGCGCAGCGTGGGGCGGCTCATCTCGGTGAGCGTAGCGGCCCGCCACCGCGTTTAGGCTGCATTGGTGGCACTACCGGATTGGTCGAGCGGCAAAATCAGGCTGGTCATGTTGGCAGTCGCAGCGCCGATCATGCTGATCATGGTGGTGGTCGGCTATGCCGACGAGTCGAGTGATGAGCTCAGCGACGACTGCCGCCGCGCCGACCAGATTGCGCACCAATGGGTGAAGGTCGTGCCGGGTGTCCTCCAGGGGATGGGAGTCGGCGAAGTCGACCCGAACCTGGCGCGGGATGCCGGCGAGGCGGCCACCGCAGTCCGGGACGAAGCTGCTTCGATCGAAGATCGGGACCTGAAGCGAAAAGCGCTGAGGTTCGCCGATGCGCTGCAACGGATCAGCCAGGGCAATCCCAGAACGCCGCCGAACGGATGGCCCGACAATAATTTCGTCGGCGGCTTCCAGGACGGAACCGACGCACTCCACGAACTGAAGCTTGCCTGTCCGAATGTCGGTACCGACCAGCTCCCCGCCGGTATGGCGACTACCCCGCGGTGACGGCCAGGACCTTCTCAGCCAACTCGGGCCGGCACACGATCAGGTCGGGCAGTGACGGATCGGCCGAGTTGTAGACCAACCGCGAACCGTCGATACGCGAGGTGTGCAGGCCGGCCGCGCGGGCCACCGCGACGGGCGCAGCCGAATCCCACTCGTACTGACCGCCGGCATGCACGTACACATCGGCGATCCCGCGGATCATGGCGGCGACTTTGGCTCCGGCCGAACCCATTTCGACCAGGGTTCCGCCGAGTGCGTCTCTGACCTGCAACGCCACCGCGGGCGGACGGGTTCGCGACACCACGACCCGCGGCGGGCCGTCGAAGGGACGCGGCGCGGCCGTCTCGGGGGTGGACAACGTGGTGTTCTGTGCGGGCAACGCGACCGCTCCGGCCACGAGTTCGCCCGCACTCCACAGCGCCACGTGGACGGCCCAGTCATCGCGGCCGAGTTCGGAGAACTCCCGGGTGCCGTCGAGCGGATCGACGATCCACACCCGTTCGGCGCTCAGCCGGGCCGGATCGGCCCGCTGATCCGCCGTGGCCTCCTCGGACAGCACCGAGTCACCGGGGCACAGTGCAGCCAGCTCGGCCATGAGAAAGTCGTGGGACTGCTTGTCCCCGGCGGCTTTCCGCTCGGCAGCGGAGGCGTCGGCGAATTCGGCGCGGATGTCGAGCAGTAGATCCCCGGCTCTGGTGGCCAGCCGGGCAGCCAGCTCGTGATCGTTCACGACGGCAACTCCAGCAGTCCGATCACCATGTCGGCCAGTTCATCGGAGCCATGCTCCGGGGTGAGCCGCAGGTCCGGGTTCTTCGGCCGCTGATACGGACTGTCGATACCGGTGAAGTGAGTGATCTCACCGGCGCGAGCCTTGGCGTACAGCCCCTTGGGGTCACGACGTTCGCAGTCTTCCAGCGGGGTATCGCAGAAGACCTCGAAGAAGTCGAGCCCGGCGTCGGTGGTCACCTTCCTTGCCAGCGCGCGATGCTCCTCCAACGGGCTGATCGCCGGCACCAGCACGATCTGTCCGGAATCGGCCAGGATCGCGGCGATGTGGGCGAGCCTGCGCTGATTCTCGGCCCGGTCGGCCATCGAGAAGCCGAGGTCGGCATTGAGACCGTGACGCAGGTTGTCGCCGTCGAGAATGTAGGCCGGAATACCCATTTCGAGCAGCTTCTGCTCGACCAGCACCGCCACCGAGGACTTGCCCGAGCCGGACAACCCGGTGAACCAGATGGTCCGGCCCTTCGACAGTCGATCCTCCGGGCTGACCAGCGACTCATGGCGCACCGTGTTGGGGCTCGACGATTCATTGCGGCTGTCGCGCAACACCATTCCGGCGCCGACGGTGCCGTTGGTGGTGGGGTCGATCAGGATGAACGATCCGGTTGCGGCATTGCGGCTGTACTCGTCGAGCAGCAGCGGCGCCTGGGTGCGCAGCGAAACACGGCCCAGCTCATTGAGTTTGAGCGCGGTCGCGGACTTGTCCCGGTGCAGGGTATTGACATCCAGCCGGTAGTCCAGCCCAGTCACCTTGGCTCTGGTGGTGCGGGTGGTGTGCTTGATCAGGTACTCGCGGCCGGGCTCCAGTGACGATCCGTCGGCCATCCAGCACACCGTGGCGTCGAAATCCTGGGTGACCCGGGGCTGGTTGTTGGGCCGGGCGATCATGTCACCGCGCGAGATGTCGATGTCGTCGGACAGGCTGATCGACACCGCCATCGGCGGGAACGCCTCCTCGACGACGCCGCTCGGCCCGTCGATCTGGGTGATACGCGTGGGCTTTCCGGCCGGCAGCACGATCACGTCGTCCCCGGGGCGCAGCACCCCGCTGGCCACCGTGCCGGCGTAGCTGCGGTGGTCGGCATGCTCGTGGGTCTGCGGCCGGATGACGTACTGCACCGGGAAACGCACGTCGACGAGGTTGCGGTCACCGGCGATGTAGACGTCTTCGAGGTGGCTCATCAGCGACGGACCCTCATACCAGGGCGTCACATCGGATTTGGTCACCACGTTGTCACCGTTGAGCGCCGACAGCGGGATGGTCGTCACGTCGTGCACGTCCAACCGGGCGGCAAAGGCATGGAACTCGTCGCGGATCGCCTCGAAACGCTCCTGGTCCCAGTCGATCAGGTCCATCTTGTTCACGGCCAGCACGATGTGCTGGATGCCCAGCAGCGACGCCAGGAACGCATGGCGTCGCGACTGCTCGAGCAGTCCGTGGCGCGCGTCGACCAGCACGATGACCAGCTGTGCGGTGGAGGCTCCGGTCACCATGTTGCGGGTGTACTGGATGTGTCCCGGGGTGTCGGCGATGATGAATTTTCGCTTGGCTGTGGCGAAGTAGCGGTAGGCGACATCGATCGTGATGCCCTGTTCCCGCTCGGCGCGCAGGCCGTCGGTGACCAGTGCCAGATCGGTGTAGTCGTGGCCGCGTTCCTTGGAGGTGCGCTCGACCGCGGCCAGCTGGTCCTCCATGACCGCCTTGGAGTCGAACAGCAACCGACCGATCAGGGTGGACTTGCCGTCGTCGACGGATCCCGCGGTGGCGATTCTCAACAACGTGCTCATCAGAAGTAGCCCTCCCGCTTGCGGTCTTCCATTCCGGCCTCGGAGATCCGGTCATCGGCGCGGGTGGCGCCGCGCTCGGTGAGCCGGGACACCGCGGTTTCGGCGATGACCTCGGAAACCGTGGCGGCCGTGGACTCCACACATCCGGTGCAGGTGACATCGCCGACGGTGCGGAACCGTACGGTCTTCTCGATCACCGGCTCGTCCTTGCGGGGCTGCAGGAACTTGTGCACTGCGAGCAGCATGCCGTCGCGCTCGAAGACCTTGCGCTGGTGCGCGTAGTAGATGGACGGCAGCGTGATCTTCTCGGCGCCGATGTAGGACCAGATGTCGAACTCGGTCCAATTGGAGATCGGGAAGGCACGGATGTGCTCGCCCTTGTTGTGCCGCCCGTTGTAGAGGTTCCACAACTCGGGACGCTGGGCCTTGGGGTCCCATTGGCCGAACTCGTCGCGGAAGGAGAACACCCGCTCCTTCGCGCGGGCCTTCTCCTCGTCGCGACGGGCGCCGCCGAACGCTGCGTCGAACTTGTTCTCCCGGATACCGCGCAGCAACGTGACGGTCTGGATCGGGTTGCGCGACGGGATCGTCTCCACCACGCGACCGGCATCGATGTCGTCCTGCACCTTGGCGACGACCAGGCGCGCACCGTAGTGCTCGACGAGTTCGTCGCGGGTCTGGTAGACCTCGTCGAAGTTGTGGCCGGTGTCGACGTGCATCACCGGGAACGGCAGCCGGCCCGGCGCGAACGCCTTGACGGCCAGGTGCAGCATGACGATCGAGTCTTTACCCCCGGAGAACAGCAGCACGGGCTTCTCGAACTCCGCGGCAACCTCGCGGATGATGTGGATGGCCTCGGCCTCCAGCGACCGGAGGTGGCTCAGCTCGTAATGGCCGGCCCGTCCGGATTGCTGATCGGTTTTCTGCGCGGTGGTCATTACTTCCCCATTAAGTTGGTAGGAATGGCCAGAATTGCAAGCATGACCAGGAATGTATCCGCCGAGCGCCCGGGGTGTCAATGACGGTGGTTACCCCGCAGGTAATTGAGACGCTGACCGCCGGCAGCACACACTGACGGCCATGAGTACCCAGACCGGCCCGGAAGTCATGGTGCAGTTCCTCCCCCGGTCACCGTTGGCGCTGCAGCCGCAGGCGTCAGGCCCCGCTACCGCGTCACCTCGTTGAGCTTGCCGGTCGCGACGTCGAAGATGAACCCGCGCAACGACTCGTGCTTGGTGACGAACGGGCTGGATTCGATGCGGCGTAACGACTGGCGCACATCTGCTTCCAGATCGACGAAGGACTCGGCGGCCCAGTTCGGCTTGATGCCGGTCTCGTCCTGGATCTGCTGCTTGAACCCGTCATCGGTGAAGGTCAACATGCCGCAATCGGTGTGGTGGATCAGGATGATCTCCTTCGTCCCCAGCAGCCGCTGACTGATGGCCAGCGACCGGATCTCGTCATCGGTGATGACGCCGCCGGCGTTGCGGATGACGTGTGCCTCACCGTCGCCCAGGCCGAGGATGCGATAGACATCCAGCCGGGCGTCCATGCATGCCACCACCGCGACGTGCTTGCTCGGCGGTAGCGGCAACGGCCCGGTGAAGGTCTGGGCATAGGCCTCGTTGTTGGCCAGGTACTGATCGGTGACAGACATGCTCCGACGCTAAACCCGCGATGGCCGGCAGGCCAGCGACAGAATCAGCCTGAGCCGATGTCAGGTGCGCGGCGACGACAGGTCGTACACCGGGGTGTTGCCGACCACGGTCTCGGTGAAGTTCGCCTTCACCCAGTCGGTGATCTGTGCGGCACTGCCGTGCTCGTGACGCGGCGGTCCTGGAGGCCCACCGCGACCGCCTTCTGTCCGGTCCAGGAAGTAGCCGACCTGACCATCGGCGACGTACTGCTGGAATTGGGCCAGCGTGGGCGAATCGTCGCTACCGGTGAACCCGCCGATTGCCATCAGAGACGCGCCCGTCTTGAGCTCGAGATCGCTGACCATCATCGACCCCACACTCGCTGCGGCCCAACGACCGTCGGCTCCGGCGATGAGCTCGACCAGCGCCGGGTCATCGGCCCGCCCGAAGCCGGGGGGCGGGCCACCCGGACCGCCGAATCCGACATCCCGCTTGGGGCCTGACATCGCGATCGGTCCACCGCTGTGCCCGGCGGCCACCGTCTCGATGGTGTAGGCCGCGGTCGCACCCAACCCGAAGATCATGGCGGCCAAGGCCACTGCCGCGGTCAGCTTGCCCGGACGGTGCGCGACCAGGATCAGGACCACTGCAGTCGACACCGACCCGATCAGCACGATCCAGCGCAGCGCCGGTAACCAGTCCGGGGTCCGGTCGAGCAGGACCAACGCCCACACCCCGGTACCGGCCAGCATGACCGCCAGCACCAGCCGCGAAGCCAACCGTGCCCGCACCCGCCACAATTCGGCTACCGAAATACCCACGACGGCGGCCACGGCGGGCGCCAGCGCCACGGTGTAGTAGGGGTGGATGATCCCGTCCATGAAGCTGAACACCACCGCGGTGACCAGCAGCCAGCCACCCCACATCAGCAGGCCGGCCCGCAACTCGGCAGTCCGCGCGGTGCGCCGCGTCAGCCACAGTGCGGCCGCCAGGCCGATCAGCGCGGCCGGCAACAACCACGAAACCTCGGTTCCCATGGACATTCCGAACATCCGGCCGATGCCGGGATCGCCGCCGAACATCAAGTTGGCGCCCCCGCCGGGTCCGTGACCGGCTCCGCCCGGTCCAGGACCGCCCGGGCCGGGACCATCCTGCCCCATGATGCGTTGCAGGCCGTTGTAGCCGAATGCCAGTTGCAGCAGGCTGTTGTCGGTCGAGCCGGCGATGTACGGCCGGGAATCTGCCGGCCACAATGCCACCAGCGCGATGTACCAACCCGACGAGACGACCATCGTCGCGGCCCCGATCAGCAAGGTGCCCAACCGCTTCCACATGCCAACGGCGGGCGCGGCGACCAGGAACATCAGGGCCAGGGCCGGAATGACGAGGAACGCCTGCAGCATCTTGGTCAGGAAGGCGAAGCCCAGCGCACATCCCGCCAGTGCCACCCACCCGGCACTCGCCTTCGCCGACACCGGTCCGACCGCACGCACCATGAAGTACGCCGCCAGCACGAGGAGCAGCACCAGGAGTGCATCGGGATTGTTGAAGCGGAACATCGAGGCCGCGACCGGCGTCAAGGCCAGTGCCACTCCGGCGATCAGCCCGGATCCGGGGCCACTGGTCCGCCGCACGGTGGCATACAGCAGTGCCACCGCGCCGACGCCCATCAGCGCCTGCGGCAGCAGCATGGTGAACTCGTTGAAGCCGAACAGCCTGCCCGACAACCCCATCGCCCACATCGCGGCCGGCGGCTTGTCCACCGTGATGGCGTTACCGGCGTCCAAGGATCCGAACAGCCAGGCTTTCCAGGACTGGGTACCGGCCTGCGCCGCTGCGGCGTAATAGCTGTTGGCCCAGCCCGAAGAACCCAGCGCCCACAAGTACAGCACCGCGGTGCCGGCCAGCATGGCCCAATAGCAGGGACGGATCCAGCGTGGGGTCGCCGGCTTCGCAGCTTGGCCGGCCTCCTGCGAAGCGGGAGCCGTGTCAACGATGGTCGTCATAGTCCCGTCTCTCGATTCGCCCCGGCGGCACGCCACGTCCGCGAGGGATGGAACACCCATCCGCGCAACAGCACGAAGCGCACCACGGTGGCCAGCAGGTTGGCTGCCACCAATACCGCAAGTTCGACGCCGCGGTGCGGCACGGGGGCCACGACGTGCAGGAGTCCCAACGATCCGCTGGTGATGGCCAGTGCGATCGCGAACACCGTCAGCCCTTCGAGGTGATGGCGGGTGATGTTGCCCACCCCGGCGATACCGAAGGTGAACCGCCGATTGGCGGCAGTGTTTCCGATCGCGGTCACCAACAGGGCCACCAGGTTGGCGGCCTGGGCACCGACACCAGCGCGCAGCGCCGTGAACAGCAGCAGATAGGCCAGCGTGGAGACCACACCGACGGCCCCGAAGCGTACCGCCTGCCGCAACAGGGATTGCGGGGCAGCCGATTTCCGTGATGATCCGAGTTGCGCGGCGATGGTGTTCACCGGGATCGAGCCGTTGGCGAATCCCCGTAGCAACCGGCCGATGCCCTTGACGTCGGCGGTGGCGGTGGCGATGATGTCGACCCGGCTGTCCGGATCGTCCACCCAGTCGACCGGCACCTCGTGGATGCGCAGGCCACTGCGCTCGGCGAGCACCAGCAGTTCGGTGTCGAAGAACCATCCGGTATCGGCGACATGAGGCAGCAGCCGGTGGGCGACGTCGGCGCGGATCGCCTTGAATCCGCACTGGGCATCCGAGAACCGTGCTGACAGAGTTGATTTCAGGATCAGGTTGTAGCAGCGCGAGATGAACTCGCGCTTCGCACCGCGGACCACGCGCGAGCCGCGGCCCAGCCGGGTGCCGATGGCCAGGTCGGAATGACCGGAGATCAGCGGTGCCACCAATGGCGCGAGGGCAGCCAGATCGGTGGACAGGTCGACGTCCATGTAGGCCAGTACCGGCGCGTCCGAGGCCAACCACACGGCGCGCAGCGCACGTCCACGTCCCTTCTCCTCCAACCGCACCATCCGCACACCGTCGAGTTCGTCGGCCAATTCGGCGGCGATGAGCGGAGTGTCGTCGGTGCTGGCGTTGTCGGCGATGGTGATGCGGACGGGCACCGCGAAGTTCTCGGCGAGATAGCGGTGCAACCGTCGTACCGAATCAGCGAGCGCGGCCTGCTCGTTATAGACCGGCACCACGACGTCGAGCACTGGAACCCCGGCCTCCCGGGCGGTCAGTGCGGCATTGGGCCGTGACGCGAATTGAAATCGCTGCCCGGGGTCTTGGACCAAGGTTGTCATGATTTCATCGTTCTCCGGCGGCTTGTGATCTCGGTTGGGTGAAGCTATGCGCCTGCTATGTGTTCGTCGCACGTCGAGTCAGGTCGTAGATGGCGGTGCCGTCGACGGTGACCGGGTTTTGCCGGGACCGCTAGGTGCCCGATTGGTCCGTCCTGTGCGTGCCCTGTGAGCTCGTTTCGGGGAGCCGAACCACGAACTCGGTGGAACCGGGTGCGCTGTTCACCTCGATGGAGCCGCCGTGGGCCTTGACCACCGCGGCGACGATCGACAGGCCCAGCCCGGTACTGCCCTCGCGTCGTGAGCGCGACGAATCTCCGCGGGCGAACCGTTCGAACACGTCGGGCAGCAGTCCCGACGGTATGCCGGGGCCGTCGTCGGCGACGGTGATCACCACCGCGTCGGTCTCGGACTGCAACGACACCGTGACCGAGGTTCCCGCCGGGGCATGGGTACGGGCATTGGCCAGCAGATTGGCCAGAACCTGATGCAGGCGGGCCCCGTCGCCCTCGACCACCACCGGGTCCTCGGGCAGGTCGAGTGACCACCGGTGGCCGGGGCCGGCGATGTGAGCGTCGCTGACCGAGTCGACCACGAGCCGGGACAGGTCCACGCTCTCGCGCTCCAATGGCCGGCCGGCGTCGAGGCGGGCCAGCAACAGCATGTCCTCGACAAGTTGCGTCATCCGCGTCGTCTCCGACTCCACGCGGTTCATGGCGTGGGCCACATCGGCGGGCAGGTCATCCCGTTTGCGCTGGGCGAGTTCGGCATAGCCCCTGATGGCTGCCAGCGGTGTCCTCAGTTCATGGCTGGCATCGGCGACGAACTGGCGGACCCGGGTCTCACTCGCCTGGCGTGCCGACAGCGCGCTGGCGATGCGGTCGAGCATCCGGTTCAGCGAGGTGCCGAGCTGACCGACTTCGGTGTGGGCGCCGGCGGGATCGACGGGGACGATGGGCGTGGGCAATTGCACCTCGCCGCGGTCGAGCTCGAGATCGGCCACCTTGCGCGCTGCGGCCGAAACCCGTGACAGCGGCGCGAGTTGGTGCCGGATGATCAGGATTCCGGCGACGGTCGCGGCGATCAATGCGATGAGCGCCACCACACAGAACATTCCGAGCACCCATAGCAGCGTGTCGTCGACGACGGCTGTGGGCAGCCCGGTCACGATGGTCTGCGGTCCGCCGTGACGCGGGTGCAGACCGATCAAGCGGTAGCGGCCCAAGCCGTCGAGGTCGACGGTTTCAGGTACCCGGGTTGCCGGAATCTGCGAAAGCTGTGCAGCCGCGGCTGCACTCACCTCGACCCGCTCTCCTTCCGACGTGATCACCCCGGCGTCCGCGGGACGGTTCGGCGACACGACGGCCCCGACCATGCGCGCGGCCTGTCCGGGGGCGTTGAGGAATCCGGGGCCGGGACCGTCCTCGGGGTCGAACGGCACGCGGTGATGACGGCGCATCCCCGGCGGCGGCGGGGTTCCCGGTGGCGGAGAGGGTAATTCGAAGATGGCGGCTGAGCGCCAGCCGGCCTCTATCAGTTGATCGTCGAGCTGGTTCATCAGAAACCGTTGCAGCGCAAACTCTGTCGCTACGCCGATGCTTGCGCACACCACCGCGAGCAGGGCTACCTGGGTGATGACCAGCCGGGCCCGTAGCGACCAGGTCCGCGGCAACCACCACCGGGTGGCGCTCCCGGACCCGGGCGTCACCTCAGCGCACGGGCCGGAGGACATAACCCGCACCGCGCAGCGTGTGGATCATCGGTTCCCGTCCGCTGTCGATCTTCTTGCGCAGATACGAGACGTACAGTTCGACGATGTTGGACCGGCCGCCGAAGTCGTAACTCCACACCCGATCCAGGATCTGGGCCTTGCTCAATACCCGTTTGGCGTTGCGCATCATGAACCGGAGAAGTTCGAACTCGGTCGCCGTCAGTGTGATCAGGTCACCCGCGCGCGTCACCTCGTGACTGTCCTCGTCGAGCACGAGGTCACCGACGACGATCTTGGCTCCGCCGTCTGCACTGGTCACACCCGTGCGGCGGAGCAGCGCCCGCAACCGCAGCACCACTTCCTCCAGGCTGAACGGTTTGGTGACGTAGTCGTCACCGCCTGCGGTGAGGCCCGCGATGCGGTCCTCCACCGAATCCTTGGCGGTCAGTAGCAGCAAGGGCAGGCCCGGGATCTGCTCGCGCAGCTTGCGCAGCACGTCCAGACCACTCATGTCGGGAAGCATCACGTCGAGGACGACCACATCGGGCGGATTCTCCCGAGCCGCGGCGATCGCACTCGCACCGTCCCCGGCCGTCGCGATGTCCCAACCCTCGTAGCGCAGCGCCATCGACACCAGTTCGGCCAGTACCGGCTCATCGTCGACTACCAGGACCTGGATCGGGTTGCCGTCGGCACGCCGCATGACTGCGCGCCCGGACTCGGAATCGGTGCCGTTGGTCGTCGGACTCACCCGCTCATTATTCGCCCGCTCGTTAGGCCCGACCTGAGCGCTTTCTATGTGCCAGCTGTGAAGATCAGCCGTTGCCGTACCCGTCGGGCAGGTCCACCTTCACCGTCGGCTTGGCGAAAGATGTTTCGAGCTCACTGGGAGCTGTTGTCTTCGTGACGGTTTCACCAACATTGGCCGCCGGCACTGCTCCGTTGTTCGGCGCCTCGGCCACCATCGCGCCGAACGCGCCCATCGTTGCCAGTGCGAGCGCTCCCACCCCGGCCATCGCGTACTTGGTCCACCTGTTGCGTTCGTCTCCTGTCACACCGACCTGCCTACCGGTCGGACCCAGCCGGGTAAAACCGGACAGCTGGTGTCCGGTTGACGAAATCAGCCGTGGTCAGTGCGGTGTGGCAAACCCGGACGGCGTCGTCGCCGAGACTGTCGGCGTGGCCTGCGACGTCTCTGGAGCCGTCGGAGGAGTCGTCGGGGTGACGGTCTGTCCAGTGGTGATGGCCGGGGGTTCCACCCGCTGCGGGGCCCCGGTCAGGACACCGCCCACGCCTACCCCCAACACCGCCGTGGCTAACCCACCGATCGCACCGAGCCCGGCCGAGATCAATTTGAGAATTCGCTGATTGTTTCCCTTCGCGCCACTCATGCGCTCACCTCCGCAGCGTCGTATAGCCGCTGCGACCGGAGGTAAAACCGATATCCCGCCGCGCCGGGTGCTCAGTGCGTGGTGGCGAACCCGGACGGCGGCGTGTATCCGCGCATCGCGGGTACTGCCATCGAGACCGCCGGAGCAGTCGGCGGCGTCGTCTCCGTGCTCGTCTGACCGATGTTCATGTGAGATCCGGAAGCCACCGCATGGGTCACCAGGTGTGCGTCCGAGACCGCTCCGAAGACGCCCAGCCCCACCACTGCCGCACCACCGGCGACCGCAGCGATCACTCTCATATTCGCCAGTCCGCTGACCTTCATGTATTTCAGTGAACGCCCGATTTCTCGGCCGGAGCTGTGCGTCGCCTGCCAGTTCACCACCGGGCGCGGGCACGCCGAAAGTCCACATCGTCGCGGTGAGGGATTCCGGTTCCCCGCTGATTTACCCTGTGTCCCATGCAGCCGTGGGCAGGGACAGCCGGATGACGCGCTTTCTGGCGCGCCGGCTGCTCAACTACATCGTGTTGCTGGCCCTGGCGTCGTTCCTGACGTTCACGCTGACGTCGTTGAACTTCAAACCCCTCGACAGCCTGGAACAGCGCAATCCGCGGCCACCCCAGTCTGCGATCGACGCCAAAGCCGCTGAACTTGGCCTCGACAAGCCGATTCCCCTGCGCTACGTGGACTGGGCCGCCGGGGCGGTCCGGGGTGATTTCGGGACGACGGTGACCGGGCAGCCGGTCTCCGACGAATTGTGGCGACGCATCGGGGTGACGCTGCGCCTGCTGGTCATCGGGGCGATCTCCGGCGCAGTGATCGGTGTGGTGGTCGGAGCCTGGGGTGCGATCCGTCAGTACCGGCTGTCCGACCGGGTCATCACGGTGCTGTCGCTCCTGGTGATCAGCACGCCTTCGTTCGTGATCGCCAACATGCTGATCCTGGCCGCGCTCAACGTGAACTCGATACTGGGCGTGCAACTGTTCGAGTACACCGGGGAAACCGCGCCGGTGCCCGTCGGCGGCGCCTGGGATCAGTTCGTCGACCGGTTGCAGCACCTCGTATTGCCTACCTTCACGCTGGCGCTGATGGCCATCGCCGGTTACAGCCGGTATCAACGCAACGCGATGCTCGATGTGCTCGGGCAGGACTTCATCCGCACGGCACGGGCCAAGGGTCTGACCCGGCGCCAAGCCCTGTTCAAACACGGCCTGCGGACCGCGCTCATCCCCATGGCCACCCTGTTCGCCTACGGTGTGGCCGGTTTGGTCACCGGTTCGGTGTTCGTCGAGAAGATCTTCGGCTGGCACGGCATGGGCGAATGGGTCGTGCAGGGCATCGCCACCCAGGACACCAACATCATCGCCGCCATCACGGTGTTCACCGGCACCGTGATCCTGGTGGCCGGTCTGCTCTCCGATGTCATCTATGCGGTACTGGATCCCAGGGTGAGGGTGACATGACGTCGGACGCCACTGCCTCAGAGGCCACCGCAGCCCGTTCGGGTCTGCACACCGAGGAATTCGCCACTCGGCGCACCCTGGTGTTCCGCCGGTTCCTGCGCAACTGGCCCGCCGTGGTGTCGCTGGCACTTCTGGTGGTCATGTTCGTGGCCTGTTACGCATTGCCGTCGGTACTGCCCTACAACTACTCGGACCTGGACTATTACGCGCTGCAGGAGCCGCCGTCGATCGACCACTGGTTCGGCACCAACGCACTGGGACAGGACATTTTCGCCCAGACCCTGCGCGGCATGCAGAAATCCATGTTGATCGGCGTGTGCGTGGCGTTCATCTCGACCGTCATCGCCGCCACTGTCGGCTCGGTCGCCGGCTACTTCGGCGGCTGGCGCGACCGCACGCTGATGTGGATCGTCGACGTGCTGCTGGTGGTACCGAGCTTCATCCTGATCGCCATCGTCACCCCGCGGTTGAGTCAGTCGGACCGGGTGTTCTGGCTGATCGTGCTGCTCTCGGCGTTCAGCTGGATGATCAGCTCACGCATTGTGCGCGGAATGACCCTGAGCCTGCGGGAACGCGAATTCGTTTTGGCCGCAAGATATATGGGGGTCAGCAGCGGACGCATCATCGTGCGCCACATCCTCCCCAACGTCGCGTCCATCCTGATCATCGACACCGCCCTCAACGTCGGTGTGGCGATCCTGGCCGAAACCGGTTTGAGCTACCTGGGATTCGGCATCCAGGCACCCGACGTCTCGCTGGGCACACTGATCGCCGACGGCACCAAGTCCGCCACGACGTTTCCCTGGGTGTTTCTGTTCCCGGCCGGGGTGCTGGTGCTGATCATCCTGTGCGCGAACCTGGTCGGCGACGGTCTGCGTGACGCTCTCGACCCGGGTAGCGGCGGGCTGCGGCGGCGTCGCGGGAAGGCGCGCCGATGAGTCGACTGCTCGAAGTATCTGACCTCACCGTCGACTTCCCCACCGACACCGACGCGGTACACGCGGTGCGGGGACTCAACTTTCACGTGGATGCCGGCGAGGTGGTCGCGCTCGTCGGCGAATCCGGCGCCGGGAAATCGGCCAGCGCGATGGCCGTGGTCGGCCTGCTGCCCGAGTTCGCCGAGGTTTCCGGATCGGTGCAGTTGCGCGGCAAGGAACTGATCGGGCTGTCGGACCCGGAGCTCTCGCAAGTCCGGGGCAACGCCATCGGCACGGTGTTCCAGGACCCGATGTCCGCACTGACGCCCGTCTACACCGTCGGCGACCAGATCGCCGAGGCCCTCACGGTGCACAACCGCAACCTGGGCCGGCGCGCGGCCCGGACCCGCGCCGTGGAACTGCTTGAGCTGGTGGGTATCGCCCAGCCGGAACAGCGGGCCCGCGCCTTCCCACACGAACTGTCCGGCGGCGAACGCCAACGTGTGGTGATCGCCATCGCCATCGCCAATGACCCCGATCTGCTGATCTGCGACGAACCCACCACGGCCCTGGACGTCACGGTGCAGGCCCAGATCCTCGATGTGCTCAAGACCGCGCGTGACGTCACCGGCGCCGGGGTGCTCATCATCACCCACGACCTCGGCGTGGTGGCCGAGTTCGCCGACCGGGCCCTGGTGATGTACGCCGGACGAGCCGTCGAGGACGCACCGGTGGCCCGGCTCTACGAGCAGGCCCGGATGCCCTACACCGTCGGACTGCTCGGCTCGGTGCCACGGCTGGACGCCCCACAGGGCACCCGGCTGGTGCCGATCCCCGGTGCCCCGCCCTCGCTCACCACCACGCCGCAGGGCTGCCCATTCGCCCCGCGCTGCCCGCTGGTGATCGACGAATGTAAGGCCGCCGAGCCAGAACTCGTCGAGTTGGCGCCGGACCACCACGCCGCCTGCATCCGCACCGAGCAGGTCGCCGGGCGCAGCGCCGCCGAGATCTACCAGGTGACCGACTCGGCCACCGCCACTGCTGACACCCCGTCCGCCGACACTTCGGTGGTGCTGCGGGTGCGCGAGCTGTCCAAGACCTACACCTTGACCAAGGGCGTGGTGTTGCGCAGGCAGGTCGGCGAGGTCCGCGCGGTCGACAACGTCAGCTTCGACCTGCACAGTGGCCGCACCCTCGGCATCGTCGGCGAGTCCGGATCCGGCAAGTCCACCACCCTGCACCAGATCCTGAATCTGGCTGCACCGCAATCGGGTTCGATCGAAGTTCTCGGCTCCGACGTGGCCAACCTGAGCCGCAGAGCGCGCCGGGCACTGCGCACCGACCTCCAGGTGGTGTTCCAGGACCCGGTTGCCTCGCTGGACCCCCGGCTGCCGGTGTCGGATGTGTTGGCCGAACCGTTGACCGCCAACGGTTTCGACAAGCCACGGATCGACGAGCGGGTGGCCGAGCTACTCGAATTGGTGGGCCTGCGGCGCGCGGACGCGAGCCGCTACCCAGCCGAATTCTCCGGCGGTCAGAAGCAGCGCATCGGGATCGCCCGCGCCCTGGCCCTGCAGCCCAAGATCATCGCGCTCGACGAACCGGTCTCCGCGCTCGACGTCTCCATCCAGGCCGGGATCATCAACCTCCTGCTCGACCTGCAGGACCGATTCGGGCTGGCCTATCTGTTCGTGTCACACGACTTGTCGGTGGTCAAGCACCTGGCCCATGACGTCGCGGTGATGTATCGGGGCGCGGTCGTCGAACAGGGTTCCGGCGATGCCGTGTTCGACGCCCCGCAGCACCCGTACACCCGCAAGTTGCTGGCGGCGGTGCCGCAACCCGTCACAGGCATCTAGCATCGACGGGGTGAACGGGTTCAAGGGGTTCAAGCTCCAGCGTTTCGCCATCGTCGCAGCAGTCACCACATTGGCCCTGGCCGGGTGTTCGGGTGGCGACCGGGAAACCCCCTCGGCGGGCGGTAACGCCGAGGTCGGCACCACCAACGACATCAACCCCCAGGACGTGGCAAACCTGCGTCAGGGCGGCAACCTGCGCCTGGCGTTGACCGAGTTCCCGTCGAATTTCAACCCACTGCACCTCGACGGCAACACCGGCGATGTCGGCTCGCTCACCAGACCCACGATGCCCCGCGCCTTCCTGATCGCCGCCGACGGATCGGCGACGGTGAACACCGACTACTTCACCAACGTCGAACTGACCGGCACCAACCCCCAGGTGGTCACCTACACGATCAACCCCAAGGCAGTCTGGTCCGACGGCACTCCGATCACCTGGGAGGACATCAAGTCCCAGACCGAGGCCAACAGTGGGAAGAACCCCGCGTTCGTCATCGCCGCCCCCAGCGGCAGCGAGCGGGTGGCCTCGGTGACCCGCGGTGTGGACGACCGACAGGCCGTGATGACCTTCGCCAAACCGTACGCGGACTGGAAGGGCATGTTCGCCGGCAACGGGCGACTGTTGCCCAAGAGCATGACCGCCACTCCCGAGGCGTTCAACAAGGCCCAACTCAGCCAGCCCGGACCGTCGGCAGGACCGTTCCTGGTATCCGACATCGACCGGGGCGCGCAGCGGATCACGTTGAGCCGCAACCCGAAATGGTGGGGTGCCCCGCCACTGTTGGACACGATCACCTTTCTGGTGCTCGACGACTCCGCACGCATACCGGCACTGCAGAACAATACGATCGACGCCACCGGCACCGCGTCGCTGGACGAACTGACCATTGCGCGTAAGACCGCGGGTATCAGCATCCGGCGGGCACCGTCGGCCAGCTGGTACCACCTGACGTTCAACGGCGCGCCCGGGTCGATCCTGGCCGACCCGGCGCTGCGTGGTGCCGTCGCCAAGGGCATCGACCGGCAGGCCATCGCCAATATCACCCAGCGGGGTCTCACCGACAATCCGGTGCCGCTGAACAATCACATCTTCGTGGCGGGTCAGCAGGGTTACCAGGACAACGCCGCCTCGGTGGCCTTCGACCCCGACAAGGCCAGGGCCGAACTCGACGCGCTGGGTTGGAAAGTGCCTGCGGGACGGCAGTTCCGGGAGAAAGACGGCAAGGAACTCGTCATCCGCAACGTGTTCTACGACGCGGGCAGCACCCGGCAGGTAGCCCAGATCGCGCAGAACATGCTCGGCCAGATCGGGGTGAACCTGAAGCTCGACACCAAGCCGGGCACCGGTTTCTTCACCAACTACATCATCAAGGGTGACTTCGACATTGCCCAGTTCGCGTTCCTCGGCGACGCTTTCCCCCTGAGCTCGTTGACCCAGATCTACGCGCAGAACGGCGCCAGTAACTTCGGCAAGATCGGCAGCCCGGAGATCGACGCCAAGATCGAGCAGACGCTGGAGGAGCTGGACCCGTCCAAGGCGCTGGCTCTGGCCAACGAGCTGGACCAGATGCTGTTCGCCGAGGTGTTCAGCCTCCCCTTGTTCCAGTCGCCTGGAAACGTCGCGGTGCGCAGCAGCCTGGCCAATTTCGGGGCCCCCGGGCTGGCCGATACCGACTACACCAAGGTCGGTTTCCTCAAGTAGGCCGTCCTCGCGTTCTGCCGGCGGGCATCGCTGCCTCCACGATGGTGGCCGCCGCGACGGCCGACACCGCCACCCGGATCACCGGACGTGCGGGCAGGGCGTCCAGTTCGGCGGCCGTGGCCGAAAGTTGCTCGGCCACACCGTCACGCACCGCACGGATCACCGCCAAGGCAGCCCGCTCCCTGGTATCGACCACACTGTGCACCACCGTCGGCATCCGGACCAGCACAGCCTCGGGCACCAGTGCCGCGATCCGCTCGGCAACGACCGGCGGCGTGGTCAGGTCGCGGCCACCGGACAGCACCACGGTGGGCCAGCGAAAGTTCGGTAACTCGGCCGGCAGGTCGAAAGGTTCGGCCTCGAAGGGTTCGAAGAACTTCGCACTGCCGATCATGTCGGCCATCTCCAGCGCTGGATCCAGCGGCAGACCGTCGGGTACCCCGGCGTAGTTCAACTCGCGGAAGGCGATCCGCCCGACGAGATCTACCTCGTTGCGGTACGGCGCTTTTCGTGTCGACATCCGGCTGAGCCGGTTGAGTGCGGACCAGACCACCGTCCGCCCTCGCAGCAACAACTCGAGTTGGCGGTCCAGCAGGGCAGCGCCGCCGAACCCGTACAACAGGCCGGCCAGTTCTCCGCCCCTGGTGGCCAATGCCCCGTCGGCCACCAGACGCCGGACCTTGGGCGCCAGGGTCACGGTCTCCGGGTCCGTCCCCTCCCACAGCAGCCCGCGAACTGCGCGGCGCATGTCTTCGATATCGGCGGTAGACAGCAGTGGCGAATCCAGCACCATCGCGCAGACCCGGCCCGGATGGCGCACCCCGAAACCAGCGGCGATGTAGCTTCCGTACGAGGTGCCGTACAGCACCGCGTCGTGCGCGCCGGCGTCATCCAGGACCGCCGCGATGTCGTCGACCACCTGCTCGACGGTGATGGCCTCCGGAGGCAGATCTGCACCCACATCGGTGTGCCGCGACATCCCGACGCCACGGTGCTCGATCATGATCACGTCGCATCCGGCCGCGGTTGCACGCCTGCGCAGCGAGCGGTACGGCTGGATCGATGCCATGCCGGGGCCGCCCGGGATGATCACCACCGGGTGCGCCGATTTGCGCCCGGCCCGCACGTAGAACAGGTCGAACTGCTCGTCAGAACCCGGACTGACCGGGCGGCGAACCGCCCGCACCCCCGGTAACGCAGCCAGCTTGTCGTGCACCCGCCTGCGCTTGGCGTTCATCGTCATTGCGCTCCATTGTGCCGCGCAAGGCTCAGCTCAGATAGATGGCGAAAATCGCCCCGAACAGCACCACCAGCCAGCCGTCCGTGGCGAGCTTGAGCCACCGTGGCGCGGTCCGGACCTCCATGAACTGCCGGATGATCAACCGGGACTTGATCAGCGTCAGCACGAGCACCAGCGCGGTGATCGGCACGCTGGCCCGCAACGTCTCTGAATACTGCGCAGGCGCCAACCACCACGATCCGACGGTGATGACGACCAGCAGCAGCCACGTCTGAGTCACAGCCTTGTCGGTCATCGTCACCTCACCACGTACAGCAGGCCGAAGATGATCACCCAGAGCAGGTCGACCATATGCCAGTACACCGCGCTCGCCTCCACGACCGACGCGCGGCGTCTGGATGGATTCTGCAGCTCCCGCACGATCACGCCCAACGCGATGAGCCCGATCAGCACGTGAATCAGGTGCACACCGGTCAACACGTAGTAGAACGAGTAGAACATCTCGGAATTGGTGTGCCCGTTCTGGATCTTGACGATCCATTCATAACCCTTGCAGGCCATGAACATCAGACCGCCGACAGCGCCGGCGTAGGTCAGCCGGATCGCCGCTTCGTGACGGCCGGCCCTGGCGGCCAGCACCGCCCGGGCCACCAGCCAGGAACTGGTCAGCAGGATCACCGTATTGACGACACCGATGTCGATGTCGAGATGCTGTTGAGCACGCAGGAATTCTTCGGGATGCATGGTCCGGTAGATCATGAAGACGATGAAGTAGCCACCGAAGATGACCAGGTCACCGAGCACCATCACCCACATGTGCCCGTCGCCGGGCAGATGCTCCGACGACGGCTGTGGTCGTGAATCAGTTTGTGTCACTGGATGTTTCCTCACGATTGAGGGCCTGCCGTAGCAGCACGATCAGGGCCGACAGCCAGACGGAGAAGACCACTACCGCCCACCAGAACGCGATCGATCCGTTCCACGCGAACGGCCCCGACTCGAACACGAACATCTGCGTGGCGATCACTTCGGTGATGATCTGCCAGATGGTCACATAGGCGAACCACATCGGGAAGATCTTGTTCTTGTCGTAGAGGATGGCGATCGCAAATACCAGGTAGGCCGCCGTGAAACAGCCCAACGAGCCGTTGTAGGAGAGCATTCCGAGGTCATAGAGCAGGCTGATCAATTCCGGGTCGCGGTCGGGCCGGAAGGCCGCGGTGAGAAAGCACACCGAAACCAACATGAATCCCGGCAGTGCACCGACGCCCATGCCACCGATGTAGCCGTAGGCGAACACCGAACCGACTGACATGCGCTTGATCTGGTAGGCGACCAGCCCGTTGGTCATCGCCGCACCACCGAGCAGGATCAGCAGTAGGCAGAAGCCGATCTTGATGGTCAGGCCGTGTTCGGCGAAGAACGCCACCTTGTCGGCCGCGGTGACATCGGGGCGCGGTGGCGGCGTCACCCTGGTCAGGATGCAGATGATGACGCCGAAGGCCCCGTACCAGAGCGGGAAGAACCAGGTCATCAACCGCACGTCGGGCCGGCCCGGCGGCGCCTCGGCCAGGACGGTCACGCCTGCACCTGTCCCGCTACGACGCCTTCGGACACGGCCTGGCTGATCACCGCGCGGCGCAGCACGAAGAACATCACGATGACGAAGATTGCGAAGGCCCCGTTGCGCAACCAGAAGGCCAGCACGCCGTCCCAGGCCAGCGGTCCGGTGTGAAACGCCGCCGCGCCCGCGGCCGGAATCATCGCCAACGCGGTGGCCAGCGAGTAGTGGCCCACCCAGCGTGGGAACACCGGGGCGGGCCCGTTGTCGAAATAGACCGCGACCGCCAGCACGGCGAATTGCGACACCACCATGCCGACCGGCGCGATGAACACGATCCAGGCCAGATCGTTGAGCAGCATGATCAGTTCCGGGTTACGGTCCGGACGAAACGCGGCCACCAGGAAGAATACGTTGGACAACGCGAAGATCGTGGCACCGCTGACCGCAGCGGTGAGGTAGCAGTAGGCGAAGACGTCGGTCTGGCCCTTCATGCGTTTCATCTGGACGACGATCACCATGAAGAACGGCAGGATCATGATTCCGCAGAGATTGAAGGTCACCTGACTGAATCGGATCCATGCGGTGTGGTCGGCGTAGAACTCGGCGACCTGTTGCGCGTTCCAGGTCGGTGACATAGGCGGCCAGAAGCCGGGAAACGCCAGCAGCGCCACCAGCAGCACGACCCCGACGACCGGACCAGTCCACAGGCTCACCCACTGGGCCTTGATATTGCCGGCTTTCGGCAGGTCTTGAACCTGCTCCAGGATCTGCATCCCTACCTCCAAAACTGACTTCAGTCAGAACTTCTTACCCCCGAAACCGTAGTGGCAGCGGCTCAATAATGAAAGACCTAAACTGAGTACAGTCAGTAATAAGTGACGTAGCATCGAGCCGTGCTCAAGGCCACCCCCCGCAGCCGCAAGGGCTTGCAGACACGGGAGCGCTTGCTGGGCGCAGCGATCTCCGAGTTCAAACGCGACGGCATGGCCGCAGCCGATACGGCCGCGATCGCGTCGGCCGCGGGTGTCGCCCACGGCACCTTCTTCTTCCACTTCCCCACCAAGGAACACGTCCTGGTGGAGCTGGAACAGCGCGAGGAGGCGCGGATGGCCGCCGGGCTCATCCGATTCTTCGCCACACCGCACGATGTCCGTGCCACCCTCACCGAATCCGTACGCATGCTGGAAAAGTTGGAGCGGCGTCTGGGCCGCCCATTGTTCAAAGATTTTCTGGCGCTTCATTTCTCCACGACCCGCCCGCCCACGGAGGAATGGGCACACCATCCTGTGCTGGTGGCATTGGTCGAGGAACTCCAGCGCGCCAGGGACGCCGGCGAGATCCCAGATGAGGTAGACGTGCTGCACAATGGCGCATCGTTTTTCGCCGGGCTCTACGCACTGTTGATCACCATTCCCGACACCCCTGACGTGCGGGTCCAGGTGATCAACGAATACCTGACCACCTATCTCTACGGTATGCGGGTGAAGGGTTTGGGTTCGGGCTGATCCGAACACGTGCCCTCCGATAGCCGGTCCGGATACAACGGTGCCATGACCTCCGTCGAGAACGTGACCCACATCCAGCCCGGGACCCCGGACTGGGATGACCTGCTGGCCTCGATCGCCTCAGGCGCCAAGGACCGTGACCTGAACGACGAGAACCCTTTCGATCAGGTCGCGGCGCTCAAGCGCACCGGGTTCGGCTCCCTGCGCCTGCCCGAGACCCTGGGCGGCTCCGGATTCACTGTGCCGCAGCTGTTCTCCGCGGTGATCGACGTGGCCAAAGCCGATCCCATTGTGGCCCACATCTTCCGGACCCACTTCTGGTTCACCGAGGAGCGGCTGCGCATTGCCGATCATCCGGTGTCCAGGCACTGGCTGGGCAAGATCGCAGCGGGAAAGATCTTCGGTAACGCGTTCAGCGAGAAGGGCTCATTGGCCGTGGGCAGCCTGGTGTTCAACACCCGGCTGCGGGCCGATCCAGCCGGGTCGGGGTTCCTCCTCGCCGGCGAGAAGTACTACAGCACCGGCACCCTGTTCTCGGACTATCTGACGGTCACCGCCACCACCGATCATGACTCGGTGGCCAACGTCCTGGTCCCCACCGACCGTGATGGAGTGCGGCTCGTCGATGACTGGGACGGATTCGGCCAGCGCCGCACCGGGACCGGTACCACGACGTTCACGAACGTCGCGGTCGCCGCCGACGAGATCCTGTCCGACACCCCGTACGACGCCGAACCGGTGCCGACCGTGCAGTACGCCTCGCTGCAGTTGTTCATCCACGCGGTGGTCGCGGGCATCCTGGCCAATGTGGTCGACGACGGAGTGGCGCTGCTGCGCTCCCGCGAACGCAACTTCAGCCATGCCGTCACCGAGCGGCCCACCAATGATCCGCTGCTCCAACGCCAACTCGGGGTCCTGGCCAGCACGGCCTATGTGGCCCGGGCCGCGGTTCTCGATGCGGCGACGGCGATCGGTGCCGCCACGGACTCTGCCGTCGACGGGGTGCCCGATGCGCGGCTCGCGGCGGAAGCCCAACTCAAGGTAGCCAAGGTCAAGGTGCACCTGGACGACGTCGCCCTCGAGGCCGCTACCCGGCTGCTGGAACTCGGCGGGGCCAGTGCAGCCTCCCGGCAGCGCAATCTGGACCGGCACTGGCGCAACATCCGCACCATCACCCTGCACAACCCGGTGGCCTACAAAGCACGGGTGATCGGCCAGAACTTGTTGCACGGCACGCCCGTTCCGTCCAACGCCTACTTCTGATCGTCAGGCCGTCAGCTCGATGTGGTGCGCACCGCCGACGCCGGCGTACCGCTCCGGGCTGCAGGTCAACACGATGACCTGCCCGTCCCCGCCTACGGCGTCGAACACCGCACCCATCTTGGTCAACCGCTCCGGATCGGTGAAGCCCAGCGCATCGTCGATGATGACGGGCACGCTGTCCTCCTTGGCCACCATCGTGGCACCGGCCAGCCGGGCGACGATCGCCAATTGCTCCTTGGCACCGCCCGACAGCGATTCGTACGGCACCGTGCGGCCGGACACCGTGCGGGTCCGGATGTTCAGATCGCTGTCGACTTCGACCTCGAAATCCTCCCCGAACACGAGCCGGCCCAGCCGCTGCACCTCGAGGCGGAACGGATCGGCGTAGCGCTGACGGGTGGCGTCGCGGTGGCGGGCCATCACCGACCGCAGGGTCTCGGCGGCGCGGGCCCGGCGGTGCACCCGAAGGTACTCGGAGTGGGCGTGCTCCCGTTCGGTCTCGGCGGTGTCGAGGTGCCCCTTGCGTCCCTGAGTGCCGTACACCTTGAGTTGTGCCGCCAGCTCTCGCAGCTCGTCGGCGGCCTCCCGGTGGCGCGCATCGATCACCCCGGCGCGCCGGACTGCCTCCTCGAGTGCGGCCTTCACTGAATCCGGTGGGGTGGAAGATAATTCGGCGCGTAGACCGGCCGCGTGGCCCGCGGCAGCAACGGCTTCCTCGTCGGTGGTCTGCGCCTTGACCGCCAACTCGTCGTCACCGGCCTGTGCACGCTGGACCTCCAACCGGCCGCCGGCAACCGTCAGCTCGGCCTGTGCCGTGGTGAGCTTCTCACGCAGCACGCTCAGGCGGGTCGACCTTTCCTGTAGCTTCTCGGCCGCCGCGGTGACCACCTTGCGGCTGGTCTCACTGTCGGACACCGCCTGGCGGTACACCGCCACCGCAGTATCGAGTGCGCTTCGGGCGGTGGCGATATCGGCGGGTCCGGCGAGCTCGAACAACCCGGTCTCATCGGGCAGCCCGGCCCGCAGATGCGCCAGCCGGGATCGCAGATCCGCCAGCTGGTCATCTCCGGTGAATGCCTCGACGGTGGCGCGCAAGCGATCCCGGCTGCCGAGCAGTTCCCGGCGCCGGCCATCGAGTGCTCGCGCGGCATCGACGCCGTCGACTCCGGCAGCGGTCAACGCAGCAGTCAGCACATTCTGCGCCTCGTCGAGCCGGGCCTGAGTCTGCGCGGCGGGCGTTCCCGGCACCACGCGGACGGTGAGCACCCCGGGCACGTCAATCTCGGTTCGTGCGGTGGTGTTGACCGACCACGGTTGGCCCGCCGCCAAAGACACCTGCGCCCCGTCCACCCGGACATCGCGGTCGGCGACTGCCACGAGTTCGATTCGTGCCGAAGCGAGTTCAGCCTGTCCCGCGGCACGTTCCACCGCGACCGCCGCCGACTCGATGGTCCGCATCCCGGCATCGTCGAGGGTGACCTCGGCGAGCTCGCGGTTGACCTGGTCGAGGTCACGCATGCCGGCGTCGATCTTGCTCAGCCGGCCAGCCAGGCGGTCGGCCTCGTCGCGGTCGGTCATCCGCGTCAGGGTGGTACGGGCGGTCTCCACCCGGGCTTCGTGCTCCTGCGCTGCCGCCTGAGCCTGTTCGGCGGCGGCTTCGGCAGCCTCGTACACCCCACGCGCCGTGGTGGTTTCATCGTCGGCCGTACTCAGCGCGGCCTGCAGTTCGGTGATGGTGGCGGCCCGCTCGTCGAGGTCGGCGCGCAGCCGTCGACGTTCGGTGAGCGCGGCGGCGGCCGCGGCCTGCGTCATCCGGGCGGCCTCGGCCACCACATCGGCCTCTTTGAGCCGTTGCACCAATGCGGCAACCGCTTCGGCAGCCTTGCGGGCGGCGTCCAGACCGGCCTGGGCCGCTTCGTGTTCATCGGCCAATCCGGTGACCTCCACGCTGAGTTCGACATGTCGACGCACCGCGTCATCGACCTCGGCCACTTCCGCGGCGCATCGCGCGACCTCGCCGTCGGCGGCCGCCAGTCGCTTGGTCACCGCCGCCCACTCGCCGGTGGGCCGACCGGTGGCGGTGAAATAGCGCAGATACTCCGCGTCGATGCGCTCGATCAGCAGCGGCTCATCCCCCGAGAGCGCCACCGCCTCGCCGGCAGCCACGTCCAGCGCCCGGGCCAGCGCATCCGAGCCGGACAGGTCGACCGGGGCAGTCGAGCTGGACTGCAGCACCCGCTGGGCCTGCCACAGACTGGTGTCCATGGTCTCGGCGAGCATGGTCAATACCCGCTCGTGCGCCTCGTCCCCGCTGAGCTGCTCGCGCACCGGCGCCAGCACGGTCAGCTGGGTTTCGGCGCGCTTGTGAAAGCGCTTGCGATACATGAAACGGTAAGGACCGGTGGATATTTCGGCCGCCACCTCGGCGCCGACGTCAGCGTGAGTCGGTTTGACCTGCTTGACTTCCTTCTTCCCCGAGCGGTCCTTGGCCTCGAGCAGCAGATCCAGCGCCTCGATCATCGAGGACTTGCCGATCTCATTGGCGCCGCTGACCACCACTACGCCGTGATCGGGGAATTCGATCTCACGGTGGGTGACGCCGCGGTAGTTGGTCAGGACCAGACGGTGCAGTTTCATGCCGCACCCCGGTCCACCAGACGCAGCAACAGCCCCAACGCTGCCCGTGCATCGTCGGCTCCGGATCCCTCGGTACGGGCGGTGGCCACCAACTCGTCCACCGCGGCTGCCGCGAACCCGCCGATACCCAGGTCGTCGAACTCCCCGTCGGCGGGCAGGACCACGATCTCGGTGTGCCGCTCCCACTCGGTGAGAGCTGCGAACAAGCGGGCGTACCTGTCGAGGCAGGCATCCAACGCGGCCTTGTCCGTCACGGTCAGCGAACCCGTCAACGCCAGGCGGACCACGGTGCGTTCCTTATCCGCCAACAGGTCCAGATTGAGATCCAGATCGGCCACGTCGCGGTCGGTGTCCACCTCGCGGCGCAGCGTGATGAATCGCCAGCGGCCCACCCGCTGCGAATCCACCCGCACCGGCCGGTGCGGGTCGGCCTCGTCGATCTCGACCACCAGGACATGCCCCGGATCGGATTCGATGTCGTCGTAGTTGGTCACCTCGGGCGAACCCGAGTACCAGACCCGGCCGGTCGACCCGACCTCGGTGCGGGAGTGCTTGTCTCCCAATGCCACATAGTGCACCGCACCGCGCGCCAGCGCGTCCTCGACGGCGGCCAACCGGATCAGTGACGGTTTGTCCTTGTCCGGATCGAGGATGTCGACCCCGCCGTGCCCGACCACCACGCGCGTGGTCCCGTCGGCGGGCAGATCGGCAAGCACGTCCCCGACCAGATCCGAAGTAGGCGCCTTGGACCGCCACGGAGCGGCAACAATCTGCAGGCCGGGCCGCACCTCGTGCACACCCGCGCGATCGAGGACCACGACGTTGTCCGGGCATTCCGCGGTGAACAGCGCGCTGGTGTAGACCGAGGCGGCATCCAGCGGATCGTGGTTGCCCGGCAGCAGATACACCGGCACCCCGATGGCCCGCATGGCCTCCAACGACAGGCTGACCTCGCGGGGAGCCAACTGGTTGTGCTCGAACACATCTCCGGACACCACGACGAACTCCGCACCCGAGGCCGCCGCCACCGGGCCGAGGGCCGAGACCGCCTCCCGGCGCGCCGCCGAGTATCGAGGCTGGGCCTCGCCGTCACCGGCCTTGAGGAAGCGACGGGTCATGCCGAGTTGCCAGTCGGCGGTGTGCAGAAAACGCATCGGCCCCGTCCCTCCTGTGTTCACCCCTCGCGGGTTCAACTTCCGAGCAAAGCGAGTGTAGGACTGGCCACCGACAAGTCCCGGGACCTGGACCGGCATGGCCCCGCGTGGGTGCCTACCCTGTTGAAATGGCCGATCCGATCCGTCCGATCAGAACCCTGCTGCTGATGCGCCACGCCAAGTCGGACTATCCCGACGGCGTCGCCGACCACGACCGACCACTGGCCGCGCGGGGCATCCGGGAGGCCGGCCTGGCCGGGGACTGGATCCGGGCCAACATCACCGACGTGGACGCGGTGCTGTGCTCGACGGCGACACGGACCCGTCAGACCTTGGAGCGCACCGGCCTCGAGGCACCCGTGCAGTACGCCGAGCGCATCTACGACGCGAGACCGGGCACCGTCATCGACGAGATCAACGGTGTGCCGTCACGTTTCGGCGCCGACCCCTCGACAGTTCTGGTGATCGGCCACGAACCCGCCATGTCCGCGGTCGCACTCGGACTGGCGGACGGCTCCAACCGGATTGCGGCGGAGAGCATTTCACTGAAGTTCCCGACCTCGGCGATCGCGGTGCTGCGCACCACCGGCCCGTGGGACCAACTCGCGCTGGGCGGCGCGACGTTGGTGCGCTTCCACGTGCCCCGTTAAGAGTTGGTGGCCAGCGTCAGTTCCATGAGCTTGACGGCCATGGGGCAGGCATCGATCCCCGGCCCCTGCGGATTGACCCACCAGCCGACCACCCCGGCCGCGTCGCTGGCCACACCGCACGCCCCGTTGAGCCCCTGGGGCTTCATGATGATCGAATCGACACCGGCGATCCGGCGTTGCTCGATCGCGTACTGCAGCTTCTCGGCCGTCTTACGCTCGTTGTCCAGGCTGCCCTGCTCGTACCAGAACCGGGTGATGTCGACCAGGCCGGCCGGATTGGCCGCCTGCCATCGGCAGACCGCACCGACGAACGTGCTCTGGATGTCCAGCGGGTCGGCCCCCACGGTCTTGGCCAGGATGTCCGTCGTCAGGACATCGCATTCCTTGAGCAGGTTGGGGTAGGTCTTCTCGGACTTGTTGTTGCTGGGGCCGCTGATGGACCCCTCCTTGGCGGCGTTGCCGCCCACGGTGCGGGTGCAACCGGTGAGCCCGACGAACACCGCCAGCGCGGCCATGACCCCGGCGACCCCACGCTGAATGCTCATTTGGAATTCACAATCGACTGGCGGGTCAGCTCCTTGGCCACCTCGCACGGTTCGGGGTAGGGCTTCTGGTCGAAGCTCACGGACCACTCGATGAAATCGTCGTCGAACTGGATGCCGATCTCGCACAGGTTGACGTCGCCGGCCTTGAGCGGGTTCTCCCCGACCGCGATGAAACCGCTGTGACCCTCGATGTTGATGTCCTCCACGCTGGTTCGCGACAGTTCCTCGGTCTTCCGTTCCCGGCCGATCGGGCTGCCGCGGAACCAGGTGAAGGAGAAGTGGGGCCCCAGGATGCTGCCACCCTGTAGCCACTGGCAGCCCGAGGAATTGGTCGCGGTGTTGACGAGCCCCTGAACCTGGGTCAACTCGGTCACCGTCTGATCGCTCACGCCGCCGCAATGCGGAAAATGCGGACCGTGGGTGCCCGTGCCACCGGCACTGGGCGCCTCGCTCTGCGGAACCTGGGGGGACGCGGGCTCGTCAGTCGAGCACCCGGCGAACACCGGGACCATTGCCGTAGCCAATACCGCCACGATTCTGGCATTGCGAAGTAGTGGCTTGGTGGCCGTGCGGACCGTCACGCCATGCACTGTAGCTGCAACACCCATGCCCCATACCGACATACCGACTGACCTGGACTTTCATCGATCCGGACCCGGCGGCGGCTGGACACGACCGTCAGCGGGCGGTGTGCAAGAGTAACCAGATGCTCTGGGCGCTGCTGCGACAGTACGTGCGGCCGTACCGGCGGCTGCTCGCCATCGTCGCGGCACTGCAGGTGATCAGCACCCTGGCGTCGCTCTACCTGCCGACGGTCAACGCCGCGATCATCGACGACGGAGTGGCCAAGGGAGACACCCGACTCATCGTCGAACTCGGCTGGGTGATGCTCGGTGTCACCGGTCTGCAGGTGGCCTGCGCCATCGGAGCGGTGTTCTTCGGGTCGCGCGCGGCGATGAGTTTCGGCCGCGACCTGCGCTCGGCGATCTTCGGCCACGTCACCACATTCTCGGCCGCGGAGACCGCCCGCTTCGGCGCCCCGACGCTGCTGACCCGCACCACCAACGACGTCGGCCAGATCCAGCAGTTGCTGCAGATGACCGCCACGATTCTGATCACCGCCCCGATCATGTCGATCGGCGGAATCCTGATGGCGGTGCACCAGGACGCCGGGCTGTCGTGGCTGCTGCTGGTCAGTGTTCCGGTACTGGGACTGGCGAATTACTGGATCATCACCCACCTGATGCCGATCTTCCGTCGCATGCAGCGGCTGATCGACGGGATCAACCGGGTGTTGCGTGATCAGCTGTCCGGTATCCGGGTGATCCGGGCGTTCGCCCGCGAATCCGTCGAGGGGCGGCGGTTCGCCGACGCCAACGAGTCCCTGTCGGCCACGGCGGTGGAGGCCGGGCAGTGGCAGGCGCTGATGCTTCCGGCCACCACCCTGGTGATCAACATCTCCAGCGTCGCGCTGATCTGGTTCGGCGGGCTGCGGATCGACGCAGGCCACATGCAGGTGGGATCGCTGATCGCGTTCCTCGCCTACTTCATGCAGATCCTGATGGCCGTGCTGATGGCGACGGTCCTGGCGGTGATGCTCCCGCGCGCGTCGGTCTGCGCCGAGCGGGTCAGCGGCGTGCTGGGCACGCGACCCCGGGTCACCAGCCCTCCCGACCCGGTCCGACCGGTGTCCGTTACCGGTGAGATCGTGTTCGACGACGCATCGTTCAGCTACCCGGGCGCCGATCGCCCGGTGCTACAGCAGGTCTCGCTGCGCGTCCGGCGCGGGACCACCACCGCGGTGGTCGGGTCCACCGGATCCGGCAAATCCACCCTGCTGGCGATGATCTGCCGCTTCTACGACGTCACCGCGGGTGCGGTACGCATCGACGGCGTCGACGTGCGAGATCTCGACCTCGAGCAGCTGTGGTCCTCGATCGGGCTGGTCCCCCAGCGGGGCTACCTGTTCTCCGGGACGATTGCCGAAAACCTGCGCTACGGGGCCGCGCCCGGACAGGAACTCACCACCGAACAGATGTGGGACGCACTGCGGATTGCGGCCGCCGACGACTTCGTCGCTGCCCACCCCGACGGGCTGGACCGCCCGGTGGCCCAGGGTGGCATCAATTTCTCCGGCGGACAGCGACAACGGCTCGCGATCGCGCGAGCGGTGATCCGCCGGCCCGCGATCTACCTGTTCGACGATGCGCTGTCGGCGCTCGACGTACACACCGATGCCCGGGTGCGCTCCGCCTTGCGTGACGTATCGGCCGACGCCACCGTGGTGATCGTGTCGCAACGGATCTCGACGGTGATCGAGGCCGACCAGGTCGTCGTGGTCTCCGACGGTCGCATCGTCGGCATCGGCACCCACGAGACGTTGCTCGCCGACTGCCCCACCTACGCCGAGTTCGCCGCATCGCAGGCGGTCACCGCCGGAGGTCCGCGGTGACCGGGGCGGTGCTGCGCCGCAGCGGAACCCCGGCCGCGCCGGTCGAGCGCACCCGCGACTTCCGCGGGTCGGCCCTGCGCCTGCTCAAACGCCTGGTGCCGCAGCGCGCCCTGGCGATCTCGGTGGTTTTGCTCGGGGTCGGCGGGATCGCGATCGGCGTGATCGGCCCCCGGATTCTCGGGCACGCCACCGATCTGCTGTTCAACGGTGTGATCGGACGCGAACTGCCCGCGGGACTGACCAAGGAGCAGGCAGTCGCGGCGGCGCGGGCGCGCGGCGACACCACCTTCGCCGATCTGCTCTCCGGGATGAACGTGGTTCCCGGCCACGGGGTGGACTTCGCCGCGGTGGCCCGCACCCTGGCCCTGGCGCTGGGCCTGTATCTGCTCGCCGCGGTGCTGGTGTGGCTGCAGGCCCGCTTGCTCAACGTCACGGTGCAACGGACCATGGTGGCGCTACGGGCCGAGGTCGAGGACAAACTGCACCGACTTCCGCTGTCCTACTTCGATTCCCGTCAACGCGGCGAGGTGCTGAGCCGGGTCACCAACGATATCGACAACATCGCGACCTCGGTGTCGATGACCATCAGCCAACTGCTCACCTCGTTGCTGACGGTGTTGGCGGTGCTGGTGATGATGCTGACCATCTCGCCACTCCTGGCGCTGCTGACCGTCGTCACCGTGCCGCTGGCACTGTGGGTGATCCGCTGGATCACCCGTCGCTCCCAACCGCTGTTCGTGGCGCAGTGGCGCAACACCGGACGCCTCGCGGCCCACATCGAGGAGACCTACAGCGGCTTCACCATCGTCAAGACCTTCGGGCATCGGGAGGCCGCGCAGCGGCGGTTCGACGAGCTCAACGACGAGGTCTACCGGTCCAGCATCGGCGCACAGTTCTTCTCGGGCCTGGTCGGCCCGGCGACGATGTTCATCGGCAACCTGAGCTATGTGGCCGTCGCCGTGGTGGGCGGCCTGCAGGTCGCAGGCGGACAGATCACCCTCGGCAGCATCCAGGCGTTCATCCAGTACGTGCGGCAGTTCAACCAACCGCTGGGCCAGGTGGCCGGGATGTACAACACGCTGCAGTCCGGAATCGCCAGCGCCGAAAGGGTCTTCGAACTGCTCGACGCCGAAGAGCAGTCCCCCGAGCCGGCCGCGGCACTGGAAATCCGCACCGGCCGGGTCGAATTCGATCGGGTGAACTTCGGCTATCTGCCGGACACCCCGGTGATCGAGGACCTCTCCCTGGTGGCCGAGCCGGGCAGCACGGTGGCGATCGTCGGTCCCACCGGCGCGGGCAAGACCACGTGTGTGAACCTGCTGATGCGGTTCTACGACGTCGATTCCGGCCGAATCCTGATCGACGGTATCGACATCTCGACGGTGAGCCGGCAGTCGCTGCGGTCCTCGGTCGGCATGGTGCTGCAGGACACCTGGCTGTTCGGCGGCACCATCTACGACAACATCGCCTACGGCCGGCCCGACGCGTCCGAGGACGAGGTGATCGAGGCGGCCCGGGCGGCATACGTCGACCGGTTCGTGCACACCTTGCCGGATGGGTACGCCACCCGGGTCGACGACGACAGCGGCGCCATCAGCGCCGGCGAGAAGCAGTTGATCACGATCGCCCGCGCGGTGCTGGCCCGGCCGAAGGTGCTGGTGCTCGACGAGGCCACCAGCGCGGTGGATACCCGCACCGAACTGCTGATCCAGCAGGCGATGGCCGAGTTGCGCCAGGACCGGACGAGTTTCATCATCGCCCACCGGCTCTCGACCATCCGGGATGCCGACCTGATCCTGGTGATGGACGGCGGCCGGATCATCGAACGCGGCACCCACGCCGAACTCATGTCCCGGCATGGACGGTACTGGGAGATGACGCAGGTTTAGCGCCCCTACCGCCATTACAAACCGTAGTGTCGGTGTAATGACGCCGTGTACCGTGCACACGTTCTGCCGGTACTGTCTGGCGTCCTGCGGCCTGGAGGTGACGGTCGAGGACAACCGCGTGGTGAAGATCTCGGCCGACAAGCTCAACCCGCACACCTGGGGCGATTTCTGCGCGAAAGGCCGCACCGCCGGTCAGGTGGTAGACCATCCTCGACGCATCCTTCGCCCCATGCGCCGGGTCGGTGACGGCTATGTCGAGGCGAGCTGGGACGAGGCGATCAGCGACATCGCGCAGCGCATGAACCAGATCATCGAGGCCGGCGGCCCCGATGCGGTGGCGGCCTACTACGGCAACCCGGCCGGCTACTCGTCGTCGAACCTGGTGTTCATGAACGCCTGGCTGGACGCCATCGGCACCTACAACCGGTACGCGGTCGGATCGGTGGACCAGAACGCGCTGCACGTGGTGGCCGAAGCCATGTACGGATCACCACTGATGGTGCCGGTGTCCGATGTCGACCACTGCGACTACTTCCTGATCATCGGGGCCAATCCCGCTGTCAGCGCCTGGAATTGGGTGGAGTCGGTGCCGGGCGGCTGGCGTCGCGCACTGGCCCGCCAGAAGCAGGGCGCACGGATCGTCGTGGTGGACCCGATCCGGACCGAGAGCGCTCAGGCCGCCGATCTGCATCTATCGGTGCGTCCGGGTACTGACTGGGCGTTGCTGCTGGCGATGGTCAAGGTGATTCTCGACGAGGACCGCGAGCACCGCGCCGACTGCGCCGAGCTGGCGACCGGGATGGCCGACCTCCGTGCGCTGACCGCCGACGCCGACCTGGACGATCTGGCATCGCGGTGCGATATCGCCCGCGACATGATCGAGCGGGTGGCGCGCGAATTCGCCTCGGCGCCAGGGGCGATGGTCATCACGCGCACCGGGGTGTCGCTGCATGCCGCGGGCACGGTCGCCGAATGGCTGGGTCATGTACTCAACCTGATCACCGGGCGGATGGACCGCCCGGGTGGGCGTCGCTTCGAGCCCGGCTATGTCGATACGCTGCGACTGGCCGGGATGGCGGCCACCCGCCCCCACACCAGCCGGCTGGCCGGACGTGGTCTGGTGGCCGGGGCGCACGCGCTGGCCGAACTGCCCGACGAGATCACCACCCCGGGGCACGGCCAGATCCGTGCGCTGCTGATCAATTCCGGTAACCCGGTGATCTCCGGACCCGACGGGGCCAGGCTCGACGAGGCCCTGGGCCGGCTGGACCTGCTGGTGGCCATCGATCTGGTGCAGCGCGAGAGCCACCGGCATGCACACTGGCTGTTGCCCGCGGTGCACTGGCTGGAACGCGACGATCTGTTGGCCTTCACCAGCGGCATGCACGACGAGCCCTACGTGCAGTACGGCGTGAAGGCCGTCGAACCACCGGACGGCGCCCGCGAGGAATGGCGGGTGTTCACCGATCTGGCACTGGCCATGCGCCGCCCGTTGTTCGGCGCCAAGGGCGTCAACGGGTTCATCCGCGCGACCCGGTGGCTGGCGACGCGGACCCGGCGGCCCGGGTTGGCGTTCGGGCCGCACTGGATGGACCGGCTGATCATCCTGACCTCGCGGAAAGTCGACGGGCACAAGCTCACCTGGCGCGAGCTGACGGCGCACCCGCACGGCCTGGTGCTCGGACCGCGGGAGTTCGGCCGGTTCCGCGAAGCGTTGCGCACCCCGGACCACAAGGTCCATGCGGCCCCCGCCGAGTTCGTGGCGCGGACCCGTGAACTGATCGCCACACCGGATCCCGGTTCCCCCAAGGGTTTCCCGTTCCTGCTCGGCAATGGGCGCCGGCGGCATTCGATGAACTCCTGGCTGAACGAATTGCCCGGCCTGCACCCGGGCGGCAAGGGCAACGAGGTAGTGATCCACCCCGAAGACGCTGCAGCGCTGGGCATTGCGGCAGGCGACCGGGTGCGGGTGTACTCGCCGGTGGGGCAGGTGGAGGTGACGGCGGCGCTGTCCGACCGGCCCCGCCGCGGAGTCGTCGTACTTGATCATGGCTGGGGCTCACGGGTATTCGACCCACGCCACGGCAGCGCACCGGACTCCTACGGGGTCAACCGCAACCTGCTGGCCGACCGGACAGCGATCGATCCGCTCTCCCAGACCTCGGCGCTCGGCTCGGTGTACGTCGGGATCGAGCGAATCTAAGCGCCGGGCCCCTCGGCCCGCAGATCGTCGACCGCCTTCATCGCGTCACGCAGCTTGTCCAGCCACTCCTCGGTGTGCTCGCCGACCAGGCGCACCGACCAGGCCAGCGCGTCCGAGCGCGACCGGGCCACGCCGGCGTCGACCAGGGTGTCGAGTACCTGCCGTTCGGGCTGCTTGAGCCGGGTCATCACCGGTACTGCGATGTGGGTGAACAGGATTCGCTCCGGTTCGGAACCGCCCGCTGGGTTGACCTCCACGCCCCAGGACACCTTGCGGTCGAACCGGCCCTGCGCCTCGTCGGCGATGCGCATGCGCTCGCTGCGGGTCTCTTCGCGGAACCGTGAGGCCCGACCCGAGGCACGGGCTTTCGTGTCGGCTTCTTCCGGATCGGGAAGCCGGCCGATCACGGTGATCTCTTCACGGTCGACGATCACGGTCGGATCGCTGGTGAACCAGGCCTCGGGCAATCGGCCCGCGAACCACTCGGCGGCCTCGTCCGCGGACCGGCGATGGTGTTGATGTTTGTTCATGATTACATAATTACACCGTTACATCGCAGATGGGACGTCGTTCACCGCTGGCGAACGTGGATTTCTGCTGACGGTCCTAGTTGCGCTTGAGCAGCAGCGCGGCCCCACCGGCCAACACCAGGGCCACCAGTAGCAGCCCCGCCCAACCCGGGCCGGCCAGCCACCACACCGCGCCCAGCACGATGATCGCCGGCGAAGCCGCGAACAGCACCATGCCGGGGTGCTGCTTGAGGACCGCGAGCGCACCTTGGGCACGCAGCGGGTCGATTTCCTTTGCCATGACGCTAAGGATGCCAGCTGACCGGCCGGTCAGGTGGGCAGCAGCAGAATCTTGCAGTGTTTGTCGGGCTGCCGGAGTTCCTCGAAGGCCTCGGTCGCCGAATCCAGCGGCAGCGTCGCCGTGACGAACGGCGCCACGTCCACCGTGCCGCGCACGATCCAGTCCAGTGCCCTGGCGAACTCGTCGGGACGATAGGCGAACACGAAACGGATCGAGAGTTCCTTGGTGGTACCGACCACCGGCGTGATGGTGTCCGGTTGCATGCACACCCCGACCACCACGATCCTGGTCTGCGGGGGCACCGAGTCCATCACCGTCGCGAGAATGCCTGGCACACCGACACATTCGAACACCACCGTATTGGCCCGCTGCGGTGTGTCCATCAGCGGCGACATGGGCACCGGGGCGCCGGCCAGCTCAGCCCAACTCTGGTACGGGCTGCTCACCGCCGGATCGATGACGACATCGGCACCGATATGCTCGGCCAGGACACGGCGGCGGGGCGAGAAATCCGCCGCGACGACGGGCCCCACCCCGGCCGCCTTGAGGCAGGCGATGACCGACAACCCCACCGGACCACAACCGACGACGAGGACGACGTCGCCCGGCTGCACGTCGGCCGCGGCAACGGCGTGCACCCCCACCGCCAGCGGCTCCGCAAACGCCGCGTAGTGCACGGGGACGTCGCCCGTCACCGGAACCAGGCGCTTCTCCTGCAGCACCAGGCGCTCGGCCAGCCCACCGGGCACCGCCGGGGACAGCCCCACCAGCTGCGGTCCGTCACCGGTGTCCAGGTACGGGACCGACGTCACCGCCGTACCGACCGGGACGGTGCGTTCGGTACCGGGGCCGTAGTCGAGCACCTCACCGACGAACTCGTGCCCCAGCACGATGGCCGGCACCAGGTCCGGCATCGCGGCCTGCGAGGAGACCAGATGCAGGTCGGACCCACAGATCCCGCAGGCCAGCGGCGCGACGAGCACCTGACCCGGTCCCGGGGTGGGCTCCGGCACATCCTCGACACTTATCGAACCACGCTGCGCAACAACGGCTTTCATCAACGACCGAACCTCTCACCGGATATCTGGACGAAGTTACCGCAATGACTTGTAACGTGGTATCGAATTCGCCTCCATCCAACGATCCGAGGAATGACTGTGAACGGAAACTGGCAACCCGGCTGGCTGCCCGATCCTGAGGGCCGCTACGAATACCGCTGGTGGGACGGACAATCCTGGACCGACCAGGTGTCCCATCAGGGCCAGCCCGGCCGGGCGCCGATGGGCGCCTCCCCACAGCCCCCGCAGCAGCCGCAGGCACCGGCTCAGCCCCAACCCCAACCCCAGGGTGACGGGTTCGACGGCATCAGCGGGGATCTGGTCGACGGACGGTTCAGCGAGAAGGAGGCGACGCCGATCGCCAACCAGAACCGCAAGATGCTGCGGGTCCGCCTGGGCGAACCGTTCATGGCCCGACAGGGCTCGATGGTCGCCTACCAGGGCAACGTCGACTTTGCCTTCGAGGGCGGCGGTGCCTCGAAGTTCATCAAGAAGGCCCTCACCGGTGAAGGGCTCCCGCTGATGCGCTGCCAGGGCCAAGGCGATGTGTTCCTGGCCGATCAGGGTTTCGATGTCCACCTGCTGCAACTGTCCAACTCGGGTCTGTCGATCAGCGGCAAGAACGTCCTGGCCTTCTCGTCGAGTCTGGACTGGAACATCGAACGGGTCCGCGGCGGCAGCATCGCCACCGGCGGCCTGTTCAACACCACGCTGCGTGGCACCGGATGGGTGGCGCTGACCACCGACGGCCCGCCCGTGGTGCTCAACGCCTCCGAGGCCCCGACCTTCGCCGACACTAACGCCGTGGTGGCCTGGTCGGCGCACCTGCAGACCCAACTCAAGACCAGCTTCAAGGCAGGCGCCCTGATCGGCCGCGGCTCTGGCGAGGCGATCCAGGTTGCGTTCCACGGCAACGGTTTTGTGATCGTCCAGCCGTCGGAGGGTGTCACGGTTCCGATGCAGTGAGCGGCGAGGGCGCCAGCTTCCCGCCGTCGCGCATCAGTGCGTAGAGCGCCGCCGCGGACACCAACCCGATCCCCGTGAGGCCCAGCCATACAAGTTCGGCCAGGCCCGCGGCGCGGGCGGCGTCGATCAGCGAGCCGGTGGCCAGGTTGCCCAGCAGGATTCCGATGCCGACGACGGTGTTGTAGAACCCGTAGTGGGTGGCCACCAGCCGATCGCCCGACAGCGCCACGACGGTGTCCATCTCGAACGGGAACACCGCGGCCGAGCCCAGGGCCAGCAACGCGGACGAGCCGAGCAGTGCGGCCACCGCGGCCGTGGTGCCGAACCGGTCTGCGTCTGGCACCACGGCCATCGGAACGAAGGCCGCCGCCAGCACCAGCAAGCCGACCACCAGGCTGCGGCGCGGGCCCCAGCGGTCGCCGAACCACCGCGTGATGCGCAACTGACCGCCCACGGCGATCAGCCCGGACACCACGAACACCGCTGCCACCAGTGCGGTTTCGTTCCCCGGTTGCAGCGCTGCGGCCTGCAGCGGCAACGCCAGGTAGACCTGGAAGGACAGCACGTAGGAGCCGATCATCGCCACCGCGAACAACAGGAACCCGCGGTTGGCGACGATACTGCGCCAGTCTTCGAGTACCGAACTCCGCTCGGCGACCGGTTCGGCGCGGTGCCGAGGCAGGGCCAGTAGCTGGGCCACGGTCAGCACGGCGAACACGCCCGCAGCCGCGGCGGCGGTCACCCGGAAGTCAAAGGCCAGCAACGCCATCCCTGCCAGCGGACCCAGCAGGATGCCGGCCTGGTAGAACACGTTGAAGGTGGCGAAGGCCTCGACCCGCCGGTCACCGGCGTCGGCGGCCAGATAGGCCCGAACCGCGGGATTGAACAATGCTCCGGCGAAACCTGTTGCCGCCGAGGCGATCAGCATCGCCGGCAGGGAATCCGCGATGACGAGCAGGCCGAACCCGGCGGTACGCAACAAACACCCGGCGACGATCAGCGGTTTGTACCCGAGTCGGTCTGCCAGGGTACCGCCGACGATGAACATGCCCTGCTGAGAGAAGTTCCGCACGCCCAACACCAACCCCACCGCCCACGCGGCCAGGCCGAGTGGGCCGGCCAGATAGCCGGCCAGGTACGGCATGAGCATGTAGAAGCCCAGATTGATGCCGAACTGGTTGACCATCAACAGCCGACTCGGCAGGTCGAAACTGCGGAACTGCGCGATGACTCCGCTCATCCGGCCACCGCCGTCGGGTCGGTGACCGTCTCGCAGCGGGTCCAGGACTGCACCACGCGATCGCCGGGGTCCGCGATCGTCTCGGGTTCGTTGGCGGGTTGGTGATCGAGCAGACCGAGCTCACGGCAGAATTCGTCGTTGTACACCGTGTCGAAATAGCGTTGCGGACCATCAGGGAACACCGCGGCAATCGTGGTGCCGGCCGGATGGTTTCGCGCGGCCCAGCCTGCGACCAGACCGACCGCACCGACGCTCCATCCCCCGCTCGCGTAGTACGTCGACGCCAGCGTCCGGGCCGCCCACACCGCGTCGGCCGGCGCCACCCAGTGCACCTCGTCGAACGCGGCGTAATCCACGTTGCGGGGGTAGATGCTCGAACCGAGGCCCCGCATGACGCGGGTCGCAGCGGGTTGCCCGAAGATCGTCGAACCGATGGTGTCCACCCCGATAAGTCGCAGGTTCGGATTGAACTCGCGCAGCACCCGCGCCACCCCGGCCGAATGCCCGCCGGTGCCGACCGAACACACCAGCACATCGACGTGGCCGATCTGAGCGTTCAGTTCGAGCGCCAGCGGCCGGTAGGCCTCGACGTTGTCGGGGTTGTTGTACTGGTCGGGATACCAGGCGTTCTCGTCCACCGCGAGCAGTTCGGCCACCCGGTCCCGCCGGGCCTGCTGCCAGCCCCCGGTGGGATGCGGTTCGGTCACCGTCGATACCTGGGCCCCGTAGGCGCTCAACATGCGCGCGATGATGGGTTCCAGGCCCGGATCGGTCACCAGCGTCACCGGGTGGTGGTAGATCGTGCCGGCGAATGCAAGTCCCAGACCCAATGTGCCGCTGGTCGATTCGATGATGCGGCCACCGGGTTTCAGGTCGCCGCGAGCCCGGGCCTGCTCGACCATGTGTATGGCGGGCCGGTCCTTCATACCGCCGGGGTTGAAACCTTCGAGTTTTGCCCAGAATCCGCGCCCGGCGTCGGCGAACGGAGTGGACACCCACAGGGTGGGAGTGTGACCGACCATGGTGTTGGGACCGCGGTTTCGGCGCAGGACGTGGAAGGAACGGGTGGACAGAGCATGGTTCATGAATGTGCCGTTTCTGTATCCGGCCGCGACTGTGCGGCAACTGATCTGACAGCGTCGGAGCGCCGTGAGATCAGCGACGCGCGATACAGATCCGGAGCAGGAGTTCTTGTCCGGCGAGAAGGGCACCGTGGCGGTCGGGTGGACCCCGCTGAACCCGCACCGCAGCACACCCGCACAAGACGATGCATCCGAGGACGAGCGCCACCACCGACAGCGCAGCCGCAGCAGCCGCAGCGGCCGCAGTCCGCGGCAGCACCGCAGCGCTGAAATTATCCAGCGTGTGCGGAGTCGAACCGTCACTGACATGCGGATGGTCGAGCATCAGCGCGGTGCTGCTGTCGCCGATCGCGGCGGAAACCGCATGCGGCAGATGCACAGACTGATCGTGGCTCGTCGCCTGCCATTGCCCGGCAAGTACCGTCGCCCACAATGCGATCACCATCGCGGCCGCGAGCCGTTTCATCGGAATCGTCTCAGCCGCAGGCTGTTACTGACCACGAATACCGAGGAGAACGCCATCGCCGCACCGGCCAGCATCGGGTTGAGCAGTCCGGCCGCCGCCAGCGGCAGCGCGGCGACGTTATAGGCGAACGCCCAGAACAGGTTGCCCTTGATGGTGGCCAGCGTGCGTCGGGACAACCGGATGGCATCGGCGGCGGCCCGCAGATCACCGCGCACCAACGTCAGGTCGCTGGCCTCGATCGCCACATCGGTGCCGGTGCCCATGGCCAGGCCGAGGTCGGCCTGGGCCAGCGCGGCGGCGTCGTTGACACCGTCGCCGACCATGGCCACCACCCGGCCCTCGTCCTGCAGGCGTTTGACCACATCGACCTTGCCCTGCGGCAGTACCTCTGCGTAAACCTCTTGGACACCAACCTGTTCGGCGATCGTGTGCGCTGCCGCCTCGTTGTCGCCGGTCAGCAGGATCGGATCCAGGCCGAGAGCGCGCAGCTGCTCGATCGCCTCCTTCGAGGTGGGCTTGACCGCATCGGCGACCACCAGCACCGCGCGCGCCTGCCCATCCCACCCCGCGGCGATCGCGGTGCGGCCCTGGGCCTGAGCGTCGCGCATCGCGCTATCCAGGTCCGGTGGCAGCCTTTGCCCCCAGTCGGCCAGTAACTGGCGACGGCCCACCACCAGCGCATGACCGTCGACGACGCCCTGTACCCCGAGGCCCGCCACGTTGGCGAAATCCTCGGCCACGGGCAGGTCGCCGAGCTTGTCGCGGGCACCCTTGGCGATCGCCCGGGCGATCGGATGCTCGGAGCCGTCCTCGACCGCCCCGGCCAACCGCAGCACCTCGGCCGGATCCTCACCGGGCGCGGTGATCACGTCCAGCAGCGTCATCGCGCCGGTGGTCACCGTCCCGGTCTTGTCCAGCACCACGGTGTCCACGCGGCGGGTGGATTCGAGCACCTCGGGCCCCTTGATCAGGATGCCGAGTTGGGCGCCACGGCCGGTGCCGACCAGCAGCGCGGTCGGGGTGGCCAGGCCCAGCGCGCACGGGCAGGCGATGATCAGCACGGCCACCGCGGCGGTGAAGGCCGCAGCCACCGATCCGCCGGTTCCCAACCAGAAACCGAGCGTGCCCACCGCCAGCGCGATGACAATCGGCACGAAGACCGCGGACACCTTGTCGGCCAGGCGCTGTGCCTGCGCCTTGCCGGATTGCGCGTCCTCGACCAACCGGGCCATCTGGGCCAACTGGGTGTCGGATCCGATTCGCTTGGCCCGCACCACGAGCCGACCGCCCACATTGACCGTGGCGCCGACCACCTGATCGCCGGAGCCGACTTCGACCGGGACCGACTCACCGGTGAGCATCGAGGCGTCCACCGCCGACGAACCGTCGATCACCTCACCGTCGGTGGCGATCTTCTCACCGGGCCGGACCACGAACTCGTCACCCACCGCCAGCGACTCGACCGGGATGCGTTGTTCCACACCGTTTCGCAGAACCGCAACATCCTTGGCGCCGAGCTCGAGCAGTGCGCGCAGCGCCGCCCCGGCGCGCCGCTTGGAGCGTGCCTCGAAGTATCGCCCGGCCAGGATGAAGGTGGTGACGCCCGCGGCGACTTCAAGGTAGATGTTGCCCGTGCCGTCGGACTGCGAAATGGCCAGTGAGAACGGATGTGTCATGCCCGGTATCCCGGCGGTACCCCAGAACAGTGCGTACAGCGACCAGCCGAACGCCGCGATCGTGCCCATCGAGATGAGCGTGTCCATGGTGGCGGCGCCGTGCCGCAGATTCGTCCAGGCGGCGCGGTGGAAAGGCAATGCGCCCCACACCACGACGGGCGCAGCCAGGGTCAGCGAGAGCCACTGCCAGTTGGTGAACTGCAGCGCGGGAACCATCGCCATGGCCACGACCGGGAAGGTCAGTACGGCCGAGACAATCAGCCGGGTACGCAGCGCTGCCGTTGGGTCGTCCTCGACGTGGCCCTCATCCGGTTCGGTGGCCGACAGTTGTGCGGTGTAGCCCGCGGTTTCCACGGCCGCGATCAGCTGCTCGGGTGTGACATCGCCGGCGACGTCGACACTGGCTTTCTCGGTGGCGTAGTTGACGGTCGCGGTGACGCCGTCAAGCTTGTTGAGCTTGCGCTCGATCCGCCCCGCACACGAGGCGCACGTCATTCCGCCGATCGCCAGATCGACGTGCCCGGTGGCGATATTCACGGTGTCCCCTCGACGGTGAATTCGGCGGTGTGCACCACGTCGCGGTGCTTGAAATCCAGGAACAGCCGGTACGCACCGGCGCTGGGAAGTGTGGTGTGGAACGCGATCTGCGGCCCGGGCGCGGTGGCCGGGTCGGCCGCATCGCCCATCGGATGGACGTGCAGGTAGGCCAGGTCCGATGCGCGCACCGCGACCAGATGCCCGTAGGCGCCCAGGTAGGGCTGTAGGTCGGTGACCGGCTTGCCGTCCCGGCTGACCGACAGTGTCAGCTCCGAGGGTTGACCGGCCGTGGCCACGCCGGCAAGCGTGACGGTGTACCCGTCGACCGTGGTGGTGTCGGCCGCCGCGGGCAGTGGTTGCGGTTGGTAATCACCCGCAACGGCCAGGTCGGCACCGACCGTGACCGCACGGCCGTCGGCCGGAACGAAGTCGGCGAACACCCGGTAGTCACCGGCCTCGGCCAGCTCGAGTGGAACACTCCACGAGCCGGATTTGTCGAGCACCGGATGAACGTGCTGATAGTCGGCGAGGTCGCGGCGCACCACGATCAGATGCAGCAGCTTTTCGTGGCTCTCGACGTACTCGGTCACCGGGGCGCCAGTGCTGTCGACGATCCGGAACCGTAGCGGTACCGCGGCGCCGGACGGCAATGCAGGCTCATCGAGTCGAAGCGTGTATGCCACCGTGTGGCCGGCGTCGTGGACCGTGGCCGGGGCGCTGCCCGGCGTGACCGCCGAGCCGATACCGAAGGCCACGGCGAACACCACGACGAGTCCGACGACGAACCCGATGAGTCTCTGCGGCGCACTCACTACCGGTGACCGATTCAGCCCGCGACGGCGTAGCCGGCCTCGGCGACCGCGTCGCTGATGGCCGATGGATCCAGCTGGTTGTCACTGTCGATGGTCACCAGCCCGGATGACAGGTCCACCTCGACCGCACGCACGCCGGGGAGCCCGCCGACCTCGTCACGCACCGACGTGGCGCAATGCCCGCAGGTCATGCCGGTGACGGTGACGGTCTGGGTACTCATGCAATTGCCTCCTGAACCAGCTTCGTTGTCCGTCCATACTATACCCCCCTAGGGTATTAAATACCTATACCCCCAGCCCGGCTGCTGCACTATGGGCACATGCAGCAGATTCCGGGCGGCTACCGGGCCCTGGTGGTCGACGACGAAGCCCCACTGGCCGAGGTCATCGCAAGCTATCTGACCCGCGATCGGTTCGAGGTCACCGTCGCCCACGAAGGGGCCGAAGCACTGCACCTGGCCCGCGAGGTCGACCCCGACGTGGTCATCCTCGACCTCGGACTGCCCGGCATCGACGGCGTGGAGGTCTGTCGGCAATTGCGCACGTTCTCCGATGCCTATGTGGTGATGCTGACCGCCCGTGACACCGAGACGGACACCATCGTCGGCCTGTCGGTGGGCGCCGACGACTACATGACCAAACCGTTCAGCCCGAGGGAACTGGTGGCCAGGATCCGGGCCATGCTGCGCCGACCCCGCGTCACCTCTCCGGGTGCCGCCGACGGCCGGGTGTTCGGGGCGCTGCGCATCGACGTCGACGGACGCCAGGTTTTCCTCGACGACGAACCGATCATGCTGACGCGTACCGAATTCGATGTACTTTCCACGCTCTCGGCTCGACCCGGCGTGGCACTGAACCGTCGTCAGCTCCTCGAATCCGTATGGGAAACCACCTATGTGGCCAATGAACACCTCGTCGACGTTCACATCGGTCATCTCCGCCGCAAACTCGGCGACGACCCGGCCGATCCGCTGTACGTGATCACGGTGCGCGGCGTGGGATACCGCATGGGTACCGGGCAGGACGGCCGGCGATGACCGTCGGCCTGCGCACCCGACTGCTCTCGGCCCAGGCCCTGGTACTGGCCGCCGGTGCCGGCACCACCGGACTGGTGGCCGCCATCGTCGGACCGCCATTGTTCCGCGAACATCTGCACCGCGCAGGGGTTTCCGGTGACTCGGCCGAACAGATGCACGCCGAAGAGGCCTACGTCTATGCCACGGTGATATCGATCGCGGTCGCGTCCTGCGTCGCGATCCTGGCGGCCCTGATCGTCACCTGGTATATCGGCAGGCGCCTGCAGCGGTCGCTGACCGAGGTGGCCCGGGCCACCACCGCCATCGCCGACGGACATTACGACTCTCGGGTGCCGCCCGCCCACCTCGGCGATGAATTCGACTCCCTGGCAAGTTCTTTCAACGATATGGCTGGACGCCTGGAGTCTGTCGATGCCGGCCGCCGCAGGCTGTTCAGCGATCTTGCTCATGAGATCCGAACTCCGGTTTCGGTATTGGAGGCCTACTTCGAGGCCATCGAGGACGGCGTGAGAACGCTTGACCCCGAGACCGTCTCGATGCTGCGGCAGCAGACCCACCGGCTGGTCCGGTTCGCCGGCGACGCCGCCGCCCTGGCCAAGGCCGAGGAGAGCCCGGCCACGATCACTCCGCTACCGGTGCCGACGCACACCGTGGTGGCCGCCGCCGTCGCCGCAGCGCAGGACCGATTCGACGACAAGGGCGTGACGTTGCACCGACAGGCAGCCGAGGACCTGCCGGCGCTCTGGGCCGATCCCCACCGGCTGGCCCAGATCCTGGGCAACCTGCTCGACAACGCACTGCGGCACACCCCGGCGGGCGGGCAGGTGACCATCAGCGCCGCCGCCGGACCTGAGAGCCCCACCGTCACTTTGACGGTGACCGATACCGGCGAGGGTATCCCCGCCGAGCACCTGCCCCACGTCTTCGCCCGCTTCTACCGGGCCGACACCGCGCGTGACCGCGACCACGGCGGATCGGGCATCGGGCTGGCGATCGTGAAGGCCCTGGTCGAAGGCCACCGCGGGCGGATCGAGGTGACCAGCCCGGCAACCGGTTCGGGCGCCGGGACCACCTTCACGATCACCCTGCCGACCGGCTAGAGCGAACCCAGGACCTGGCGCATGGTGTCGATCTCCTGCTGCTGCGTCTTCACGATGGTGTGGGCCAGCTCGACCGCAGCCGGATACTGACCGTCCTTGATCTCATCCTCAGCCATGGTGATCGCACCCTCATGGTGAGCGATCATGTGTGTCAGGTACAGCTTGGCCGCCTCGACGCCCTGGGCATTGCGCAACGCGTTCATGTCGGCCTCCGACACCATGCCCTGCATGGCGGGCATGTCGCCGTGGCCCATGTCGCCGTGGCCCATGTCGCCGTGGCCCTGCTGCGGCATGGGGGGCATGGGCGGGTTGCCCCACTGCTTCAGCCAGCCCTGCATCTGCGCGATCTCCGGAGCCTGGGCACCCTTGATCTGAGTAGCCAGGTCCATCACCCGCGGGTCGATGCCCGGCTTGGCCAGCAGCCCGTCGCTCATCTCGACAGCCTGCTCATGGTGCGGAATCATGTGCTGGGCGAACATCACATCGGCGTCGTTGTGAACCGCGTTGTCCGCCTGGACCGGCGCCTGCGAGGTCGTCGCCGATATGGCGGTCGTCGCGTCGGTAGCCCCATCCGTGGACTGGTTGCTACAGCCGGCCACCAGGGCCGCCGCCACCACCGCGCCGGCACTCAGCATCATCAGTTTCGTCATGCTCTCCAGCCTCCCCAGGCTCGATATGGTCGGTCTAGACGTTCGATGAAGATTCGATAAAGTTCTGCGCGATCCGGGCCCGGAACAGCTTGACGTCACTCTTGACGCCCTTGAGGCGGCGCGCCCCGGCGAACGACCAATCGAACCGGTCCGCCTCGCCGATCGCCGCGCGGGTGGACTCGGCCGCCAACACGGTCCCGGGCCGGGCCGCCCCGGTGACGCGGCTGGCCAGATTGACCGAACCTCCGAACCAGTCCCCGGCTCGGCTCACCGCGGGCCCGGTCGCCAGCCCGACCCGCAGCCGCGGGAACTCCTCGTCGGTTTCGGTGACCGCCACCAACTTCAGGACCGCATCCAGAAGCGCTGCCGCGTCGGCACTGACGAGCATCACCGCATCGCCGATCGTCTTGATCAACCGCACCGGGCCGACCGCCACCTCGCGGGCCGCGTCGGCCAACCGATTCGCCAGCCGCTCAAGGTCTTCGGGCTGCACCACCTCACCCAGCCGGGTGAATCCGACGATGTCGGCGAACGCGATGGTGACCACCCGGGCACCGGGCAGCCCGACCCCGTCGGCCCGCTCGGAAGCGCTGACCGCCTCGGTCTCCAGCGCATGCCGCAGTTGCACGAACAGCATGTCCGAGATCATCGGCCCGATCAACGGAGCCGCCTCGGCCACCAGCGCCTCACTCGCCTTGGCGGTTTCCAGTTCGGTTGCCCCCGGCGTCAGCACCGCAGCCAACGCCGCGTAGCGCATCACCTCGGCTGCTCGGCCGAGTCCCTCGGACAGCACCCGGGTGATCAACACGATCTGGTCCGGGGCGATCCCCAGCTCCACGAACCGCTCGGCAAAGCCGACCGCCTCGGCATCGGCCCGCAACAGCACCGCGGCATCGGGGTCCTCGACGGTCGCCAATCCCATCGCCCGTTGCAACCGCTGCACCAGCTCGACGTCCAGCCCCGACTGTTCGCTGATCTCGCGGGTCGACACGTAGGTGCCGTCGTCTCCGGCCACCCGGCGCGACGCCAGCAGCATCGGGGTGTCGGCCCGGCGGATCTGGTCTGCGCTGATACCGCGGGCCAGCAGCCATTCGACCAACTCGGCGCGCTGTGCGCCGGCTTCGCCGTCGAGTCCGTCCAGGAGTGTGGGGTCGGCCGTCATCAGGCCAAGGTATACCCGCGCACCGCGTGAACCGCCGGAGCCGTCGACGAAGTCAGCAACATCGACATATCCTGCGGGTAACGGACATCCACGATCACCGAATCCCCGAAGCGATACGGCCTGCCCGCCACCAGGCCGACGAACTGTTTACGCAGGCGCGACATTTCGGCGCGCACGGTCACCACTCGCGACCGGTCGCCGTAGAGGTCCTCGGCAAGTTCCGGCGCCGAGCGGCCCTGCCCGTTGGTCGCCAACACCAACAGGATCTCGGCATGACGGCTGGAGATGCTGCGCCGCCAATTGCCGATCTGCCCGACCATCTCCAGCGACGGTTCCCCGTCGCGCAGATCGAGGATTACCTTCGAGGGCACCGCGGTGGCTTCCACGTCCTCTACCACCCGGACCAACCACCCGCCCGGCAATGACTCCGTATCGCACATACCCAACGGCGGGACCCAGATGCGTCCGGGTAAACCGTTCTCGGGCAACAGGATCCGATTGTACAGCGGCAATGAGGCCACGGCCGCCACCCAGCCCTCCGCATCGACCGCCAGTGCCGGGCCACCGACCCTGGCCAGCATCGGCGCCGCCACGGTGCGCAGCTGGTTCAACGTTCGGTCATGTGCTTCCCGGAGCTGGGATTCGGCCAATCGCGCCACCAGATCCACCAGGGCCAGCATCGTCGGATGCACCGTCGGCGCCGGGCCGGATACGTCCACGATGCCGATGACCTGGCCGGTCCGGGGATCCCGAATCGGCGCCCCGGCGCACGTCCACGGGTGGTGGCTGCGCAGGAAATGCTCGGCCGAGAAGACCTGCACTGCACGATGCGAGGCCAGCGCGGTGCCGATGCCGTTGGTACCCACCGCGTTCTCACTCCACATCGCACCCTCGATGAAACCGAGACGATCTGCGAGCCCCAGCACCCGCGGCGAGCCGGACCGCCAGAGCACCCGGCCGCGGGCGTCGGCGATGACCAGGATGCTGTCGCCCCCTTCGATCACCGATTCGAGCCCGCGGGTGACCTCGTCGAGCACCGTCATCAGCCCCGACTGTTGCCTGAGCAAGTCCAGTCCGGCGGTTTCGATGCGGGGCGGAACGTGACGGTCGGGGTTGATCCCCCTGGTCCGCAATCTGTTCCAGGAAGCTTCGATCACCGAACGCGGGCGCGCCGGCGCCCGGTCACCCGACATGGTCGCGTCGTACACGGCAGACAACAGCATCGCGTAACGTCGCGGGTCCTCACCGCATGAGACCGCGGGCTCGGGTATCGACAAACCAGCCATCAGCGCTGATTGTGCTCTACATCACACTTCTGTGCCACGCGGACGGGAAGCGGACCTTGTCGGGTCCTTGCAGCTCCTTTCGCAGGCAAAAGCCTCGGGGTCTGCAACCCCGTGCAACCCTTGTCGCAACCTTGACCGCCGTGTGAGCTGGGCAACATGACACCGGCCGCCACCGCGAATCTGACGACCCTGTCGCCGGTGCACGGAGGACAGGAGGCCCACCCCCTGAGCTGACGACCCACGACATGGCGCCCCGAACGTGACTCCCCCCACACCGTTCGGGGCGCCCGCGTGCGCGCGGCGTATACATGCGGGGGTGACCGAGCTGTTGCACGGACTGGACCCCATCGCCGGTGCGGAGCCCCGGGTACTGGTCCTGGGCAACATGCCGAGCGTGATGTCGCTGACCTCCGGTCAGTACTACGGCAATCCGCGCAACGCGTTCTGGCGGATCACCGGTTCACTCTTCGGATTCGGCGCCGAAGAGCCCTATGCGCAGCGGGTAGCTGCACTGTGCGCGCACCGGGTCGCGGTGTGGGATGTGCTCCGATCCTGCCGTCGAGTGGGCAGTCTGGACTCTGCCGTCGAACGCGACAGCATGGTGGCCAACGACTTTGCGGCCTTCTTCGCCGCGCACCGCACGCTCGAACGCTTGGTCTTCAACGGAGCCGCCGCCGAGAGCAACTACCGGCGCCTGGTCGGCCCACCCCTGATGCCCAGCCTGCGGGCCCCCTCGACCAGCCCCGCACAGACGATGAGCTACGAGGACAAGCTGACTGCCTGGCGGATGGCGCTGGAGGGCTAGGCGCACGTCGTTGCTCGATTGGTCGTTGCTCGATTAGTCGTTGCTCCGGAAAAGGCCCATCTCGACAGTGCAGCTTCCCCTCCCCTTCGACGTTGCTGCGTTCTATTCTCGTTGCAGCAGGTTCTCCGATGGCGGGGGCTTTCGAATGACGGAAACTGCGACGTGCCGCACGTGTGGCACCGAGCCCCGGGCAGGCGCCCGGTACTGCGACGCGTGCGGCGCACCCGTTGCATCGACTCCGGGCGCCGAATACAAGCAAGTGACCGTTTTGTTCGCCGATGTCGTGCGGTCCATGGACATCGCGGCGACCTTGGGCGCCGAGCGGCTCCGCGAGATCATGAGCGACCTGTTCAACCATTCCGCCGCCGTGGTCCGCCGATACGGCGGCACCGTCGACAAATTCACCGGTGACGGCATCATGGCCATTTTCGGCGCACCGGTTGCGTTGGAAGACCACGCTTTTCGCTCTTGCCTGGCCGCACTCGAGATCCAGCAGCAGACCACCCTGCTGGCCGCACAGGTAACGGCCCGCGACGGCCTCGACCTGCAACTGCGCATCGGACTCAGCTCAGGTCAGGTCATCACCGGCGAAGTCGGCACCGACACGATGAGCTACACCGCGATCGGTGAGCACGTGGGTATGGCACAACGGATGGAATCGGTCGCGCCGCCCGGTGGGGTGATGCTCACCGAGTCCACAGCACGCCTGGTCGAAGACACCGTGATGCTGGGCGAGGCCGAGATGGTGCAGGTCAAAGGCGCCGATCGCCCGATCCGGGCCCGCCGGTTGCTCGAGCTCAATTCCACACACAACCTGCTCACAATCGGCGAATCCACCCTGGTCGGCCGAGGCTGGGAACTGTCCGCCGTCGAGGGCATCCTGGAACGCTCGATCCAGGGCCACGGCAGCATCGTTCTGCTGGTGGGCGGGCCCGGTATCGGCAAGAGCCGGCTGGTCAGCGAACTCGCGGCGAAGGCTGCCGCACGCGGTGTGCCGGTGCATTCCACATTCTGCGAGTCCCACACCAGCGAGATCCCATTTCATGCCATCACCGGCCTGCTGCGGGCGGGATTTGGTGTGGCAGACCTGGACAGAGAGTCGGCCCGGGCCAAGCTTCGCGCCCAAGTTCCCGACGACACCACAGAGAACCTCGAGCTGCTCGACGACCTGCTCGGCATCGGCGACCCCGACGTCGTTCTGCCGGTAATCGACCCCGATGCTCGACGGCGCCGGCTCACCACCCTCGTCAACGCGGCGTCGCTGGCGCGAAGCAGTCCGGCGGTCTACGTCGTCGAGGATGCCCACTGGGTCGACAGCGTCAGCGAATCGATGTTGTCAGACTTCCTGTTGGTGACGCCGCAGACCCCATCCCTGGTGGTGATCACCTACCGCCCCGAATATCATGGCGCATTGAGTCACGTCCACGGTGCGCAGACGATCGTGCTTGCGCCACTGGACAATTCTGAGACATCGGCCTTGATCAACGAACTACTGGGGGCCGGTGACGGCGCCGCCGACCTGACCGAAACCATCACCGGGCGGGCCGCCGGAAACCCGTTCTTCGCCCTTGAGATCGTCCGGGATCTGGCCGAACGCGGTCTGCTGCGCGGCGAACGTGGCGCCTATGTACTGAACGGGGGCCACGGCCGGATCAGCGTGCCCGCCACGCTGCAAGCCACCATCGCTGCCCGCATCGACCGACTGGATCCGGCGGCCAAACGGACGCTGAGCGCTGCCGCGGTGATCGGGTCCCGGTTCAGTGCAGGATTGCTGGCCTGCCTGGACACCGAACCGGTCTTCGAGGATCTGGTCGAAGCCGAGTTGATCGACCAAGTGCAGTACACGCCGCATGCGGAATACGCCTTCCACCACCCGATGGTGCGGACCGTCGCCTACGAATCACAGTTGAAGTCCGATCGCGCTGAACTACATCGGCGGCTCGCGGACACCATAGCTGCGCGCGAACCCGGGCCGGCCGACGAGAACGCGGCATTGATCGCCGAACACCTGGAAGCCGCGGGCGACCTGCATGCGGCGTACAGCTGGCATATGCGCGCCGGCGCGTGGGCAAACAACCGCGATGCCGCCGCAGCCCAGATGTGTTGGGAGCGCGCCCGCCAGATCGCCGACCTGCTGCCCGCCGATGATCCTGACCGGGCCGCGATGCGGATAGCTCCGCGCACTCTGGTGTGCGGCAATGGTTTCCGGAGCAACACGAGTGTCTCGGGGGCCCGCTTCGAGGAACTGAGGGAACTGTGCGAGGCCGCCGGGGACAAAGCCTCACTGGCCATCGGCATAGCCGGGCTGACCGGCGAACTGATGATGCAGGGACGGATCCGCGAAGCGTCACTGCAGGTCTCCGAGCACATGAACCTGATCGAGTCCATCGGCGATCCCGCACTCACCGTCGGCTTGTCGGTCACTCCCATCTCGCTCAAGATCGAGAGCGGCGAATTGGGCGAGGTGCTGCGCTGGTCGCAGATGGCGATCGACCTGGCCGACGGCGACTTCACCAAGGGCAACTTCATCGTCGGCTCACCATTGGCAGTGGCCTTCGCAGCCCGCAGTATCGCCAAATGGGCCCTGGGCCTTGACGGTTGGCGGGCGGACCTCGAGCATGCGCTCGCCATGGCGCGCAACACCGACAGGTTCACCCATGCTCTGGTGATCACTTGGACGTACTTCACCACGGTGTCCTGCGGCGTACTCCTCGCCAACGACGAAGCGCTACACAACATCGACGGGGCACTGCAGACCACCGAAGGGGCCGGCGACGACATCGCGCTCGGCCTGGCCCGGTTGACCATGGGATACGCCTTGCTGAACCGAGATTCGCCGGCGGACCGCGAGCGTGGGCTGGCCATCCTCGGCCAGGTGCGGCAGATGTGTGTGAACGGAACCTTCTATATGTCCGAGCTGGTCGGTATCGACGTCTACACCGCGCGCGAACGGGCCAAGCGCGGTGACCGGGCCGGAGCCATCCGGATGCTGCGCGAAGCGGTCGACGATCTCTTCCACAGCGGGCAGCTTCCGTACAACATCTTGGCAACCGGAATCCTCGCCGAAGCCTTGCTGGACCGGGGCGCAGAGGGCGATGTGGCCGAAGCCGAGGCGGCAATCGCCAGACTGGCGGCGGCCCCGGCCGAGGACGGCCTGGTCATTCGCGACATCATGCTGCTGCGGGTGCGGACGCTCATCGCACGCGCGAAGGGTGACGACGCGAGCTACCGCGAATCCCGTGACCGGTACCGGGACATGGCAACCCGGCTCGGCTTCGAGGGGCACATGGCACAGGCCGCGGCGTTGCCCTGATTTCGCGGATCCGTCCTACGTGTCACCCACACGTGGCATACTCGAACGTATGTTCGACATCGAGTCGGGGTCCGATGTGGCGCTGATCGACGCGGTCGGTGCTGGGGCGCGGGCCGAGTCGATGGCGATCGCGGGGCGACTTGCCGCGATCGGGGCGCTGGATGCGCTGCGGGAACGCGAATTGGCCGAGTCGATCTTCTGGACCACCGACCCGTTCGAAGCGGTGGCCGCCGAGATTTCGGCGGCGATGCGGATCAGCCGGGGTCGGGCCGGCGCCCAGATCCACCGCGCCCGCGTACTGCGCGACAAACTGCCCCAGGTGGCCGCCCGCTTCGCGGTCGGGGATATCGATTATCGGATGGTGTGTGTCATCATCACCCGCACCGAAACCGTGGATAGCGCGATGTGGGGCCGGTTGGATGCGCAGTTGGCCGGGCGGGCACCTCGATGGATGCGGCTTTCGGAACGCCAGTTACGGGATCGGGTGGATCAGTGGATCGCCAAACTCGACCCCAACGGGGTGCGGGTGCCTCCGGATGTGAATGCCGAGCGGTTCGTGCAGATCGAGCCGAGCAGCCCGGGTATGGCCTCGCTGTGGGGCAACCTGCACGCCGAAGACGGCGCCGCGCTGCATCAACGGTTGGACGCGGTGGCCGACACGGTGTGTGACCACGATCCGCGTACCCGTGAGCAGCGCCGTGCCGATGCCATCGGGCCGTTGGCCCGGCTGGAATCCCAGTTGCCGTGCCGGTGTGGTCGTGAGGACTGCCCAGCCACCCAGAAGCGGGCCGCGGCCGATGCTGCGGTGGTTCATGTGTTGGCCGAGCAGGCCACCCTTGACGGCAGCTCTGATGCGCCGGGGTATCTGCCCGGCCATGGCATCCTGCCCGCCGAATCGGTGCGGAACCTGGCCGCCAACGCCACACTCAAACCAGTGGTCGTGCCCGCCCCAACCACCGACTCCGATGCCACCGAGCCGGGGTACCGCCCGTCGGTGGCGCTCTCGGAGTTCATCCGGTGGCGGGACCTGACCTGCCGGTTCCCCGGTTGTGATGCCCCCGTCGAGCGCTGCGACATCGACCACACCGCACCCTGGCCCGCGGGCCCGACGCATCCGTCGAACACCAAACTCTTCTGCCGGGCCCACCATTTGGTGAAAACGTTCTGCCCCGGCTGGACCGACCGTCAATTCCCCGACGGCACTATCGAATTCCAGTCCCCGACCGGACACAACTACATCACCGAACCGCACGGTGCTGCCATGTTTCCCACCCTGGCCCAACCCACCGGGGGCCTCACACTTCCCGAACCGCAGGCCCCGCACCCGGACCGGGCCGCGAAGATGCCCAGGCGCCGCAAAACCCGCGAACAAGACCGCCAAGACCGCATCGCCGAAGAACGACGCCTACGCGCCGAACTCAACAACGACCTCGCATACGAACGCGACTACCAAGCCTGGCTCGCCGAACAATACGGACCACCCCCACCCTTCTGATTGCACGGTCGGGCGGCGGTGCCCCTCTGATCGCCTCGGAGGGGATAGGCGCCTGGGCTATCTGACCAGCGGCTTCAGCTCACACCTGGTCCCGGCAAGCGCCGCGACCCGAAGGGTCACCATGCGCAGCCGCGTACTCCCCCGGTGTCCTACCCAGCATGGACCGGAAGTCGTTGATGAAATGGGCTTGGTCGTACCAGCCGAGTCGCACTGCGAGATCGGCGAAATCGACTCCGGGAACGGTCTCGATCTCGAATGCCGCCTGCTGCAACCGATATCGGCACAGAACCCACTTGACCGTCACCCCGACATAGCGCCGGAACACCCGCTGCGTGGTCCGCGTACTCCACGGCGAGAGCGCCATGACCTGCTCGACCCGGTGCAATGATGCGTCGTCACGCATCCGATCGACCAACGTCATCAAGGCCCGGTACGTCGGGTCCACCTCGCCGGTCATCGCACCGATAGCCGAATCCATTCCGTGCCGGATCTCCGTCACGTCTTCACCGAAATTGACTGATGCACACAGTAACTCGTCCCCCACCGAGACCACCCGTCCGGTCATCGCGGCGGCGTCACCCCCGAACCTCGCGGTGAATCCGCCGGGCTTGAATCGTGCCCCGACCACAGAACCACGCCCGGTGATGGTGACCTCAAAAACCTCGGGCACCACGCCGTGCAACAGCGTGCTGGGTAGCCGATGGCCATGACGCACAACGTCATCGCCCCACTCGCGGGTGAGATGCATGGCAGGGAAGGTGATCACCGTGCTCTTGAAAGGACCTGCCTCATGCCGGTCCCAGGCCACCGACCAGAAGTGATCGACGAAGCGCGCGGACTCCTCGGACGGCGCCCACCGAAGGAGTTCGAACGCCGAGGCACTGCCCGCACGGCCGACCACGCCGTGCATTGGCGCGTATTGCTGTGACGCATTTTTCCAAGTCGGCATCGGCCCTAGCCTACGAAACTGGTCGACATGAGTGTCACACCGATTCCCGAGGGCTACACCAGCCTGACCCCGTTCATCTGCGTCGACGGCGCTGCCGCGGCCATCACGTTCTACCAGAACGTGTTCGGTGCCACGGTCATCGAGCGGATGGACGGGCCCGACGGCACCGTCGCGCATGCCGAACTGGACTTCGGCAGCGGGCGGCTCCAACTCGGCGACCCACAGGAGGCGTATCAGATCGCCGCCCCCACGCCAGGAGCCCCGGCAACGTATTCGATGGGGTTGTACTGCCCCGACGTCGACGATGTGGTGACCCGCGCAGAGAAGGTCGGTGCGACGATCCGTGAGCCCGCACAGACCTTCGTCACCGGTGACCGGTTCGCCTCCATCCTCGACCCGTTCGGTCTGCGTTGGACCGTCATGACGCGCGTCGAGGACGTCACACCGGCCGAGCGCGAACGTCGCGTCGCCGAGTGGGCAGCCGCCGCCGGCGACTAACGTTGCGGCATGCCTTGTGTGTTCTGCGCCATCGTCGCCGGGGAGGCCCCCGCCATCCGTATCTACGAGGACGACGACTATCTGGGCATTCTCGATATCAGGCCGTTCACCCGGGGACACACCCTGGTGATCCCGAAGCGGCACACCGTCGACCTGACGGATACGCCGGCGGAGACGGTGGCCGCGATGGCCAACATCGGCCAGCGCATCGCCCGTGCAGCGCGGCAATCCGGGCTGCACGCCGACGGTAACAACATCGCGATCAACGACGGCAGGGCCGCGTTCCAGAGCGTGTTCCACATCCACCTGCACGTGGTGCCGCGACAGTCCGGCGACAAACTGTCCTTCGTCAAGGGCATGGTGGTGCGCCGCGATCCGAACCGAGAGGAATCGGGACGGCTGCTCCGTGCAGCGCTGGCGCAACTCGACGAATCCGCGCAGGATTGAGCCCATGAGCATGCCCTGGTGGGAGCGTTACATCGGCCTCCCGATGCTGTTGTTGCACGACAAGATCTACAAAGCCACCGACGGCCGGATCGGACATACGATCCCGGGTGGCCCGCCGGCGCTGATCCTGCATACCGTCGGCGCCAAAACCGGCAAGCAGCGAGCTAATTCACTGACCTATGCAAAGGACGGCGCCGATTACCTGGTGGTGGCATCCAAGGGCGGCGAGCCCACGTCACCGGGCTGGTACCACAACCTCAAGGCCAAACCGCAGGTCGAGATCAACGTCGGTCCCAAACGACTCGGCGTGACGGCCAGGCCGGTGTTACCCGGAGACCCCGACTACCCACGGTTGTGGGAGCTCGTGAACAACATGAGGGGCAACAAGAACCGCTACATCGGCTATCAGAAGCGGACCACACGCCCCATTCCGGTGGTCGTGCTGACGCCATAGAACTGACGCCTCAGAACAGCTCCTTGGCGAGCAGTTCCAGGGTGGTGTCACGGGCCGTCGCGGTCGCCGGATCGGCCCCGCGGCGAGCCGAGCCCACCGGGTTGACCATGACCTCGTCGACGTCGAATTCTTCGGCCAGGGCCCGGACCTGGTCGGCGGCCTCGGTGGGCGAGCCGACCACAGCACGCTGAAGCCCGGAGGCCACGACCGCCTGGGCCTGCGGAGTGAGGGTGCTGGCCTGGGCATCCTCGACCAGGTCCAGGGCACCGAGTGGCTGCCCGGTGCGCAGTCGGCCCATCATCTGCAGTTGCGGTAGCAGAAGTGCCTGCGCTTCTTCCCGAGTCTCGGCCACCGAGGCATTCACGGTAAGGAAGGTCACGGGCTCGGCCGCCAGATCGCTGGGCTGGAACTCGTCGCGGTAGACGGCCAGCGCCTCGGCAGTGCCGTGCCCCGAGAAATGGTGGGCGAACACGTAGGGCAGCCCCTTGGCCGCGGCCAGGTGCGCCGAGTACATCGACGAGCCGAGCAGCCACATCCGCGGCTCGGTGACCGCCGCCGGCGTCGCCTTGAGCACGTAGTTCTCCCGCATCAGATCCCGTGGCAGAGTCACCCGCACCCCGCGCGCACTCATCAGCGCCACCACATCGTCGAGGTACTGCGGGAATGCCTCGATGTCGCGATCATCTCGGCCGGCGGCACCGCGCAGCGCCAGCGAGGTTACGGGATCCGAGCCAGGTGCCCGGCCGATACCGAGGTCGATACGGCCGGGGTGGGCGGCCTCGAGCAGCGCGAACTGCTCGGCCACCGCCAGCGGCGCATGGTTGGGCAGCATCACCCCACCCGACCCCAGCCGCAGCTGCGTGGTGTGCGCGGCCAGATGGGCGATCAGCACCGGCGGGCTGGTGGCCGCCACCGCGGGCATGTTGTGGTGCTCGGCGAGCCAGTAGCGGGTGTATCCGAGCCGGTCAGCGGTCTGCGCCAGGTGAGTCGTGGCCGTCAGGGCATCGGCGGTGGACTGGTCGGTGCGTACCGGGACGAGGTCGAGGACAGAAAGCCGCATGCCAGCGTCAACGTCACGAGCGGTCCGGTTCGTTCCCGTCGGCCTGCGCCACCAGGTGCTTGGCGGTGGTGAAGATGTCGTCGAGCATGGCCGGGGTGAGCCGGCCGGTGAAGGTGTTCTGCTGGCTGGGGTGAAAGCAGCCGAGCAGGGTGACCGGGCCGAACGACGAAGTCAGCTGCGCCGTCGCACCGTGACCGAACTTGGGCGCGGGTTTGGGACGATCCCCGACCAGCTCCAGCGCCGCCCGCCACGCGAACCCGCCCAACGCGATGACCACCCGAACCGACGGCCCGACCAGTCGCCACTCGGCCTGCAGCCACGGCGCGCAGGTGGCCCGCTCGGCCGGGGTGGGCGCGTTGCCCGGCGGTGCACAGCGCACGGCCGCGGCCATGCGGGTGCCGATCAGCTGCATGCCGTCGGCGGCATCGACGCACACCTCCTGGTTGGCCAGCCCGGCCCGGTGCAGCGCGGCGAACAGAAAATCCCCGGACCTGTCCCCGGTGAACACCCGCCCCGTGCGGTTGGCTCCGTGGGCGGCGGGGGCCAGCCCGACGATGAAGATGCCAGCGCTCTCTGCGCCGAGACCCGTCGCCGGTCGTCCCCAATATGGTTGGTCGGCAAAAGATTTCCGCTTGACGACGGCCACCTCCTCGCGCCAGGCGACCAGCCGAGGGCAGGCCCGGCACACCGAGATAGCCGCATCCAGTTCACCCACCGTGGCGGCCCGAGCGGCCAGTTTCCGTACCTGCGCGGCCGTTTTCGCCACCGGCGTCGTCGCATCCGCCGGATCACCGGGCCAACCCGCACCGGGTGGCACCGGCGAAGTGAACAGTTCTGCCGTCCTTGGATGTGGGAGCTGAGGGATCGGCACTCGTCCACTGTGCCGGAAATTCCGTCGCGGCGGGTGCGGGCGCGCTGTAGATTCGCCGCGATACCCCATGACGAACACCAAGCGCGGCCCACTGCTGTTGATCCTGTTCGCCGCGTTGACGGCCGGTGCGGGCAACGGCATCACGATTGTCGCGTTCCCGTGGCTGGTATTGCAGCGCAACGGATCCGCGGTCGACGCGTCCATCGTCGCGATGGCCGGAACCCTGCCGCTGTTGGTCGCCACCCTGATCGCCGGGGCCGCCGTCGACTATCTGGGCCGGCGACGGGTCTCGATGATCTCCGATCTGCTCTCGGCCCTGTCGGTCGCGGCAGTGCCGACGCTGGCCCTGATCTTCGGGGTGGACGCGGTCAATGTGGCAGTGCTGGCGGCCCTGGCCGCACTCGGTGCGTTCTTCGACCCGGCCGGGATGACGGCACGCGAGACGATGTTGCCCGAGGCCGCCGGCCGGGCCGGTTGGACGCTGGACCGCGCCAACAGCGTGTACGAGGCGGTGTTCAACCTGGCCTACATCGTCGGTCCCGGGATCGGCGGCCTGCTGATCGCCACCCTGGGCGGGATCAACACCATGTGGGTGACGGCCGGGGCGTTCTGCTGTTCGATCCTGGCCATCTCGATGCTGCGACTGGAGGGCGCGGGCACGCCGGACCGTTCGATGCTGACCGAGGGTGTGTTCGCGGGCATTGCTGAAGGGCTTCGATTCGTCTGGCACACACCGGTATTGCGCACGCTGGCGATCGTCGATCTGGTGGCGACCGGCCTGTACATGCCGATGGAATCCGTCCTGTTCCCGAAGTACTTCACCGACCGCAACGAACCCACCGAACTGGGCTGGGTGCTGATGGCGCTGAGCATCGGCGGGCTGCTGGGTGCGCTGAGTTGGGCGGCGCTGTCGAACACCCTGAGCCGACGGGCCACCATGCTGACCGCGGTGATCACGCTCGGGTTGGCGATGACGGTGATCGCGTTCCTGCCGCCGCTTCCACTGATCCTGGTGCTGTGTGCGATCGTCGGGTTCGTCTACGGACCGATCGCGCCGATCTACAACTACGTCATGCAGACCACCGCCCCGCACCACCTGCGCGGCCGGGTGGTCGGGGTAATGGGTTCGCTGGCCTACGCCGCGGGCCCGCTCGGGCTGATCCTGGCCGGGCCGCTGGCCGATGCCGCCGGGTTGCACGCGACGTTCCTGGCGCTGTCCCTGCCGATGCTGGCGCTCGGCCTGGCCGCGGTGTTCCTGACCGCGCTGCGCGAGCTGGACCGGCCTAACTCCTGACCCGCGGTGGGGCAAAAACCTTCGCCAACCGCCTGACCGCGGCGGGATCGCCGTCGATCACCAACCTGCCGTCGGCTACCAGGGCAGGCACCTGCGCGGGGTCCATCGCCGCACCCAACACATCGGCCTCGCCCGTGAGCGTCACGTCGGCAGCCGTTCCGTCCTCGCACGCGTCGACGCGGTCCGGGCTGATCTCGACGGTCGCCTGCCCCTCCGGGGTCATCAGGCGCACGGTGACCGGCGGCCCGTCCCGGTCGGCACGGACGAAGGCACGCACCGCGCGGATCAGCCACTCGGGCCGTACCGCGTCCCCGGGCACACGGGTTTCGATCAGGTGCCGACCCCACCGGGTGTACGCGTTGATCACGTCCTCGAGGGCCTGGCCGTCCTCGGTGAGCTCGTACACCGTCGTCGACGCGGGTTTGGGCAGCGTGCGCTTGCGCACCAAACCGTGCGCCTCCAGGTCGCGCAGCCGCCCAGCCAGCATGTCGGTGGCGATTGGAGCCAACGAGCCCAAGAGATCCCCATAGCGCTTGGGACCCTCGAGGAGGTCGCGGACGACCAGCAGGGTCCAGCGATCCCCGACCAGATCGAGGCTCTTTGCCAGTGCGCAGTGCTGTCCGTACGACCGTGACGCCATAGGGACAGGATAACTGTAATTGGAATTTCCAACTTACTACTTGTTTTTTCCAAGCAACGGTTCTAGCGTGACGACATGACCCTCGACGATCTGCTCACCGCCGCCAGCCACGAAGCCCTCGCCTTCGCCGACCTGCTCGAAAGCCTCGACCCGGCCCAGCGCCGCTCCCCCACTCCGTGCGCGGGGTGGACCATCGACGACCTGGCCGACCACGTGGCCGTCGTCAGCTTCCGCGACGCGGAGTCCTACCACCGCGCCCGGGCCCAGATCACCACGCCGCCAGGAGAACTCACCCTGGCCAACCCCGACCTGTCGGCCGCCATCCGGCTGGCGATCGCACACCTGCAGGCCGCGTTCGACCAGGCACCCAGTCAGTGGCCGGTGATACCGACCCCGTTCGGCGACTTCCCGGTGGCCGCTGCACTGAACTCGCTGATCCTGGAATTCGGGGTACACCTCGACGATCTGAAAGTGGCCACCGGCGAACGGCACTCGACGTTCTCCCCCGCCACCATCGAGGCGATCCTCGGATTCGGCGAGCTGTTCCTGCTGCGCCAGGCCCAGCCTCTGGAGAGCGGGCCCGTCACCCTGCGCCTGAACGCGTCGTCGAAGTCGATGGCGATCACCTGGACCGGGAAGAACTGGGCGCAGGGCCCGGGGGCCGAGGAGCACCGCATCGACGGCTCCGATGACGCGATCGCGCGGCTCATGCTGCGCCGCGGCGAGGCCGACGACCTGATCGGTGCCGCGATCCGCCCACTCTAGGAGAAGGCCGAAATGACCACACTGACAACAGCTCTCGTCGACATCGAGGCCACCCCGGCCTTCGACCACCTACTCGACATGCGCATCACCTTCGAGTCGGCACAGGTTTTCGCCACACCCGTGGGCACGCGGATGACCTACGTCATCAAGGAGGGCCGGTGCGTCGGACCGCGGATCGCGGCCGACGTTCTGCCCGGCGGCGGAGATTGGGTCCTGCTCGGCACCGACGGGGTGGCACGCCTGGATGTGCGGGCCACCCTGCGCACCGACGACGGCGCCGTCATCCACCTGACCAACACCGGCCGGGTCCAGATGGACAAGGCGGCCGCCGATCGGTTCGCCGCCGGAGAGCTGATCCGTCACGACGAGATGACCGCACGGTCCAGTCCGCTGTTCGAGACCGACGACGAACGCTACCGGTGGCTGAACGCCGTCCACACCGTCGCCATCAACCAGATATCGCTGTGCGAGGTCCACTACCGGGTATTCGCCGTCGGCTGACGCCCGCTCGTAGGATCGCGGTGTGCTGTCAGAGCTGATCGCCGAACTGCCCGAAGGTGTCGTTGTCACCGACCCCGACATCCTGGCCTCCTACCGCCAGGACCGGGCCGCCGATCCGGCCGCAGGCACGCCGCTGGCCGTGGTCCGGCCCACCCGCACCGAGGAGGTGCAGGCGGTACTGCGCTGGGCCAGCACTCACCGGGTGGCGGTCGTGCCCCGCGGTGCCGGGACCGGGTTGTCCGGCGGCGCGACAGCGCTCGACGGCGGCATCGTGCTGTCCACCGAGAAGATGCGGGACATCACCGTCGATCCCGTCACCCGCACCGCCGTGGTGCAACCCGGCCTGCTCAATGCCGAGGTGAAAAAAGCCGTTGCCGCACACGGGCTGTGGTACCCGCCCGATCCGTCGTCGTTTGAGATATGCAGCATCGGCGGCAATGTCGCCACCAACGCCGGCGGGTTGTGTTGCGTCAAGTACGGCGTGACGACCGATTATGTGCTCGGCCTGCAGGTGGTGCTGGCCGACGGCACCGCGGTGCGCTTGGGCGGTCCGAGGCTGAAAGACGTTGCGGGCCTGAGTCTGACCAAGCTGTTCGTCGGCAGCGAGGGCACCTTGGGCGTGGTCACCGAAGCGACGCTGAGGCTGCTACCTCCGCAGCACTCCCCTTGCACCGTGGTGGCGACGTTCGACTCGGTCGAGGCCGCCTCGAACTCGGTCGTGAAGATCACCGGAAAGATCCGGCCGTCCATGCTGGAGTTCATGGATTCGGTGGCGATCAACGCCGTCGAGGACAAGCTCAAGATGGGCCTGGATCGCAACGCCGCGGCGATGATGGTGGCCGCCTCCGACGACCGCGGTGCCGCCGGCGCCGACGACGCTGAATTCATGGCGCAGGTGTTCACCGAATGCGGTGCCACCGAGGTGTTTTCCACTTCCGATCCGGACGAGGGCGAAGCGTTCGTGGCAGCCCGCCGGTTCGCCATCCCGGCGGTGGAGGCCAAGGGCTCACTGCTGCTCGAAGATGTCGGCGTGCCACTGCCCGCACTGGCCGAACTGGTCAGCGGGGTGGCCGAGATCGCGGCGCATCGGGATCTACTGATCTCGGTGATCGCCCACGCCGGCGACGGCAACACCCACCCGCTGATCGTGTTCGATCCGGCCGATGCCGACATGGCCGCGCGGGCCCAGCTGGCCTTCGGCGAGATCATGGACCTCGCCGTCGGCCTGGGTGGCACCATCACCGGCGAGCACGGCGTGGGCCGGCTCAAGCAACCGTGGCTGGCCGGCCAGATCGGCCCGGACGCCGTGGAACTCAATCACCGGATCAAACTCGCGCTGGACCCGCAGAACATCCTCAATCCCGGTGCCGCGATCTAGGTGCGGCGATCTAGGTGCGGCTCAGGCCATTCCGAACATCGTCAGCAGATGGTTCGAACGCCAGGCGATCAACGCAAGGAAGGCCAGCAGCACCGCCACCGAGACCCCGGCCTGGACGGCATTGCGACGCGCACGCGGGGCATACACGTAGGCCGCGGCGATGCCCGCACCCGTGATCAGACCGCCGACGTGGCCCTGCCAGCTGATCGCCCCGGTCCCCAGCGCAGGCCCGGCGAACGTGAACACCAGGTTGATGACCACCACCGCGGCGATCATGCGGACGTCGAGGTTGAGTTTGCGGGCGACGACGAAGATCGCGCCGAACAGTCCGAAGATCGCGCCGGAGGCGCCGGCCGTCGCGGTGTTCAGCGGGGACAGCAGGTAGACCAGCACCGAGCCACCCAGCCCGCTGAGCGCGTAGAGCGCCCCGAACCGCAACCGGCCCAACCACTGCTCCAGGGGCGGACCCACCACGTAGAGCGCCCACATGTTGAACAGCAGGTGCATGGCGCCGTAGTGCAGGAACATCGAGGTCACCAGGCGGTAGTACTGGTCGTGAGCGGCGACGCCCGGGGGCCACAGGGTCAGTTCCTTCTCCAGATTTCCCGAGACCATCTGCAGGACGAACATCACGACGTTGACCGCGATCAGGGCATAGGTCAGGATCGGCGCGCCGGTGCGGGCCACCCCGCCGAACTGGGTGCGCGTCGCCTGGACCGACTTGACTCCCTCGTTGACGCAGTCCAGGCACTGGTGGCCCACGGCAGCCGAGCGCATGCACTCCGGGCAGACAGGGCGCTGGCAGCGAGTGCAGCGCACATAGGTGGGACGGTCCGGATGCCGGTAACACGTCGGCGTCTGGGCAGGTAGCTGCGGCGCGTCAGGGGTGCTCATCACGCCCGAGCCTAATGGCAAACCGCCTATTGACACCGATCCGCGCGATGTCGTACCAATAAGACATGGCAGCGACTTTGTCTCACAGCCCCGCCCGGTTCGTTCCCGCCGACGCCGATACCTGGCCCAACCCGTGGCCGATGTATGCCGCCCTGCGCGACCACGACCCGGTGCATCACGTGGTGCCCGAAGGATCTCCGGAGCACGACTACTACGTGCTGTCCCGGCACGCCGACATCTGGGCGGCCGCCCGCGACCACGGCACCTTCTCCTCCGCGCAGGGCCTGACGATCACCTACGGCGAGCTCGAGATGATCGGGTTGGCCGACAATCCGCCGTTCGTCATGCAGGACCCGCCGGTGCACACCGAGTTCCGCAAGCTGGTCTCGCGCGGGTTCACCCCACGCCAGGTGGAAGCGGTGGAACCGAAGGTGCGGGAGTTCGTCATCGAGCGCCTCGAGGCGTTGCGCTGCAACGGCGGCGGGGACATCGCCGCCGAGCTGTTCAAGCCACTGCCCTCGATGGTCGTCGCGCATTACCTCGGGGTGCCCGAGGCCGACCGGGACCAGTTCGACGGTTGGACCGACGCCATCGTCGCCGCCAACAGCTCGGCCGGCGGCATCACCGCGGCGATGGGCACCGCCGGCGCTGCCGTGGCCTCCATGATGGCCTACTTCTCCGAGCTCATCGAGTTCCGTCGTCGCGAGCCCGGCGACGACACCATCTCGCATCTGGTGGCCGCGGGCGTCGGTGCAGACGGCGACATCGCCGGCGTGCTGTCGATCCTGGCCTTCACCTTCACCATGGTCACCGGAGGCAACGACACCACCACCGGAATGTTGGGCGGCGCAGTGCAACTCCTGCAGCAGCGGCCCGATCAACGCCGGCTTCTGATCGACGATCCCGAGCTGATCCCGGATTCGATCGACGAGTTCCTGCGGTTGACCTCTCCGGTGCAGGGGCTTGCCCGTACCACCACCCGCGACGTCACCATCGGCGACACCACCATCCCGGCCGGGCGTAAGGCCCTGCTGCTGTACGGCTCGGGTAACCGCGACGAGCGCGAATTCGGCGACAACGCAGCCGAACTCGACGTCCGGCGATCCCCGCGCAATATCCTGACCTTCAGCCACGGCGCACACTTCTGCCTCGGCGCGGCCGCCGCCCGGATGCAGTCCCGGGTGGCCCTGACCGAATTGCTCTCGCGCTACCCGGATTTCGAGGTCGATCTGGACTCGGTGACCTGGGCCGGGGGAAGCTACGTGCGACGTCCGCTGTCGGTGCCGTTCCGGGCCGGGACCTGATGCCCCGCGACTGGTTGTCGGCCCGACGGTCCGAGGTGGCCGCCGACCACATCCTCGACGCCGCCGACGCCCTGTTTACCCAACAGGACGCGGCGACCGTCGGTATGCACGAGATCGCTGCCGCCGCAGGCTGTTCCCGCGCCACGGTGTACCGCTATTTCGAGAACCGCGACGCGCTCAATACGGCCTATGTCCACCGTGAGGCACGGCGGCTGTACGAGGACCTCAGCGAGCAGATCGCCACGGTCACCGATCCCGTGCAACGGTTGATCGAAGGGGTGATCACCGCACTGCACGCGGTCCGGGAGAGTCCGGCGTTGTCGTCCTGGTTCGCCACCGCACAGCGGCCGATCGGCGGCGAGGTGGCCGACCAGTCCGAGGTGATCCGGGCGCTGGTCGAGGGGTTCGTGCGGTCGTTGGCCGGTGACGCGGCACACGCCGACGACCAGGTGGGCCGGCAGGCCCGGTGGCTGGTGCGGGTCATGGTGTCACTGCTGGTCTTCCCCGGCACCGACGAGGCCGAAGAGCGGGCCATGTTGGCCGAGTTCGTCGCTCCGCTCGTCATCGGACCTCGACTGCGCGCGCAGTGACGGCGGGGCGAGTTCAGGAGCGGACGCGCGTGAACCGGTGCAGCAGCCAGGCCGCCGGGATGGTGAACACCATGGTGAGCATGAACAGGTTGAACATCGAGCCCGTGTAGACCGGATCGCGCATCACCTCGACCATCACCAGTTCCATGATCATCAGGTGGATCAGGAAGATCTCGTAGGAGATCTCACCGAGGAAGACCATCGGCCGGGAAGCCAGGAACCGGGTGTACCAACCGCGATCACCGAGCGCCGGCGGCGCCACCAACAAAGCCGCGATCACCGCGTAGAAGAAGGTCTTGACCAATGCTTCGCTCAACTTGGCCGGAGACGTGGTCGGTTCCCCCGCGAGCGGCGTCGACGCGATGAAGTAACACGCCACCGCCAACGGTACGCACACCATCCCGTAGCCGCGCACCTTGAGCTGGCCCAGCACGGTCAGGGCCATACCCGCCACGAACCACGCCATATACGTGGGCAGCCACAACCGGGCCCCGTCCGGCAGGCCGGTGGAAACGTGCACGATCGTCAGCCACACCGGCGACACCGCGGCCAGCACCGCCAGACCGAAGAACAACAGCCCCGGCCGCCAGCGCCGCCGACACAACACCACCAGCAGCAGATAGGCCATCAGCGGCAACGCGACGTAGAACGCCGCTTCCACCGCCAGGCTCCACATCTGGGTCAGCCCCTGATGCAGATAGGCGAACAGGTAGTTGTCCGTATAGATCTGGGACAGCGTCAGATTGCGGAACAGGCCCATCCAGGTGTGGCCAGGGTTGGGGCCCGCGGTACGGAAGTGGTACAGCAGGTAGGCGATCAGCACCGTCACCACATAGGCCGGCATGATCCGTCGGATCCGGTGCCAGCCGTAGCGGCGGACAGACGGCGCACGTCCCTCCGTCGCGGCGGCCTTCACCCAGGGCCGGAACAACAGGAAACCGCTGAGCACGAAGAAAATCGGCACACCGATCTCGGCCCGTGAATAGACCAGCCCGAGATAGCCCTGCCCGTACTTGCCGGTCGTGTACGCCGCGTGCGTCAGCACCACCAGAAGGGCGGCCACCGCGCGGATCCCGGTCAGTGACGCGACCCGCGCGGATCCGGAAGTCCCTCGGGGCACTGCGTCTACCGACTCGAGGCCACCCTGGTCCGACGGCCCCTTCACGCTCCGGGGGACCGTCACTTGGTCTTCCGGTGCGGCTTCCCCGAGCGGTCGCGGTAATCCGAACGGTCTTTGTGGTCCGACTTGCCCTTGTAGTCCGACTTGCCCTTGTAGTCCGACTTGCCCTTGTATTCACGCCGCGGCCCACGATCACCGCGGTCGGCATGCTCGCCAGGCGCGGGCTCCAGATTGATCAGCATCCCCGAGATCCGGGTGTTCTCCAGCGCCTTGAGCGTCTTGCTCGGCAGCTTCTCCGGCAACTCCACCAGCGAGTAGTCCCCGCGGATGGTGATGTGACCGAACTCGTTGCGGTGCAGGCCGCCCTCGTTGGCGATGGCACCGACGATGTGACCGGGCCCCACCTTGTGCCGCTTGCCAACCGAGATCCGGTAGGTCGCGAGGCCTTCACGCGGCGGACGCTGCCCGCGCTCGGACCGGCTTTCCCCGCGTTCGCGATCACGGTCCCGCTCTTTGCGCTTCTCCGGTGGCGGCTCGGTCATCAGGAACTCTTCGCCGTTGCGTGATTGCAACGCGAGCGCCGCAGCGATGTCGACCATCGGTACGTCGTGCTCACGCTCGTAGTCCTCGATGATCCGGCGGAACAACTCCAGGCCCGGACCGTTGAGCGAGTCGGTGATCGAATCACGGAACTTGGCCACGCGCTGCGCGTTGACGTCGTCGACGCTGGGCAGTTCGGCCTCGATGACCTTCGACCGGGTGTGCTTCTCGATCGACTTGAGCAGGTGCCGTTCGCGCGGGGTGACGAACAGCAATGCATGCCCAGAGCGTCCGGCCCGGCCGGTGCGGCCGATGCGGTGCACGTACGACTCGGTGTCGTGCGGGATGTCGTAGTTGACGACGTGCGAGATGCGTTCGACATCCAGCCCGCGGGCGGCGACATCGGTGGCGACCAGGATGTCGATCGTGCCGTCCTTGAGTGCGCTGATCGTGCGCTCACGCTGAGACTGGTTGATGTCACCGTTGATGGCCGCGGCCGCGAAACCGCGGGCCTTGAGCCGATCGGCGACCTCTTCGGTGGCCTGCTTGGTGCGGACGAACACGATCATCGCGTCGCCCTCCTCGACCTCGAGCACCCGTGTCAGCGCATCCAACTTGCGCGCGCCCGCGACCTGGATGAACCGCTGGGTGATGTTGTCGGCGGTGGCGGTCTTGGCCTTGACCGTGACCTCGACCGGATCGTGCAGGTACTTGGTGGTGATCTTGCGGATGGCCGGCGGCATGGTGGCCGAGAACAGCGCCACCTGCTTGTACTCCGGGGTGTCGGCGAGAATCCGCTCGACCTCTTCGGCGAAACCCATGGTGAGCATCTCGTCGGCCTCGTCGAGCACCAGGTAGTCCAGGTTCGACAGATCCAGCGTGCCGCGCTCGAGGTGGTCGATCACGCGGCCCGGCGTCCCGACCACCACCTGCGCGCCGCGCCGCAGCCCCGACAGCTGCACGGTGTAGGACGCTCCGCCGTAGATGGGCAGCACATTGACCGCGGGCAGGTGCGCGCCGTACCGGCCGAATGCCTCCGCGACCTGCAAGGCCAGCTCGCGGGTGGGCGCCAGCACCAGCGCCTGGGTGGCCCTGCTCGACGTGTCGATCTTGGACAGGATCGGGATGGCAAAAGCGGCCGTCTTGCCGGTGCCGGTCTGAGCCAGCCCGACGACGTCGGAGCCGGCGAGCATGGCCGGAATGGTCGCGGCCTGAATCGCCGACGGCGACTCGTAGCCGACATCAGTGACTGCCTTCAACACCGCAGGGTCAATCTGCAGGTCGGCAAACGTTGGGGCGGTATCCCCCGAATCCGGGTCTGGCGAGCTCATCGGTTCAGAAGTCTAGTGCCAATCGACCGGAATCCCGGCCGCGCGCCTGCACAACCCCGCTGTGGAGGCACGGTAGGTTGCCCAACTGTGAAACGGGTCGCAGTGTTCGCGATGGCCCCGGGGGTCATCTTGACGGCCGCGCTCACGCTCGCAGGCTGCGGGTCGGGTGATTCGACGGTCTCAAAAACTCCCGAACCCAGCGCCAATCCAGCATCGGCACCGGCGTCGAAACCTGCCGCGAAGGCCGCCCCGACGCCGGCCGCCCCGGAGGCAGACCCATGTGCGGTGAACCTGGCCGCCCCCGAGATCGCCAAGGCCGTCTCCGAGTTGCCCCGTGACCCGCGCAGCAATCAGGCCTGGAGCCCCGAACCGCTCGCGGGCAACTACAACGAGTGCGCGCAATTGTCGGCGGTGATCGTGCGGGCCAACACCAACTCCGAAAACCCCAACACCCGGGCCGTGTTGTTCCACCTCGGCAAGTTCATCCCCACCGGCGTGCCCGACACCTACGGCTTCAACGGCATCGACAAGACGGCCAGTACCGGTGACACCGTGGCGCTGCAGTACTCCGGTGGTTTCCACGGGCTGGCCAGCACGGTGAAGTTCCGCTGGAACGGCGGCGGCGTGGAGTTGATGGGCAACACCTAGCCTTCCCGGCCTGCCGCTCCATGTCGGTGCCCTCCCATACAGTGGCAGCGTGTTCGTCACCGACGAAGGCGCGTCGGGCCCGACGGCCATCTACAGCGCATCGGACCTGGCCGCCGCCGCCCGCTGTGAATATGCCCTGCTGCGCTCGTTCGACGCGCGGCTCGGCCGCGGTCCGGCAGTGTCCTCTGATGACGAATTGCTCGCCCGCACAGCCAAACTCGGCGATGAGCACGAACAGCGGCACCTCGAGCAGCTACGAACCGACGCGGCACCGATGACGGTGACGGTGATCGACCGGCCCGCCTACACGGTGGCCGGGCTGAGCTCGGCGGCCGCGGCCACCCTGGCCGCAGCACAACGCCGCGACCCGGTGATCTATCAGGCGGCGATGTTCGACGGGCGCTTCGCCGGATTCGCCGACTTCCTGATCTGGGACGGCGCCCGGTACCGCCTGCGGGATACCAAACTGTCGCGGTCGGTCAAAGTCGAGGCACTGTTGCAGCTCGCGGCCTACGCCGACGTGCTGGCCCACTCCGGAATCCCGGTGGCCGACGAGGTCGATCTGGTGCTGGGAAACGGCGCCGTGGCCAGCTACCGCGTCGACGAGCTCCTGGCGGTATACCGACCCCGGCGCAACGCGCTGCAGGCACTGCTCGACGGTCATCTCTCCGCCGGTAGCGCGGTCTCCTGGTCCGACGACAGTGTGCGGGCGTGTTTCGGCTGCCCGGAATGCCAGCAGCAGATCCGCACCACCGATGACCTCTTCCTGGTCGCCGGAATGCGGGGGAACCAGCGCGCCCGCCTCATCGACGCCGGCATCACCACCACCCGTGGGCTGGCGGACCACACCGGCGCGGTACCGGGGCTGGCCCAGCGCATGGTGACGGCGCTGACCGGTCAGGCCCGGCTACAGGTGGCGCCGCGGGTGGACGCCAAGCCGCCGTATGAACTCGTCGATGCGCAACCGCTGATGCTGCTGCCGGATCCGGACCGGGGTGACTTGTTCTTCGACTACGAAGGTGACCCGTTGTGGACGGTCAACGGGCACGACTGGGGCCTGGAATATCTGTGGGGCGTCCTCGGTGCGGAGGGCAGTTTCCAGCCGTTCTGGGCACATGACCGGGCCAGTGAACGTCAGGTGCTCATCGATTTCCTGGACCTGGTCCGCAAGCGCCGCAAGCGTTTTCCCAAGATGCACATCTACCACTACGCACCCTATGAGCGCAGCACCCTGCTGCGGCTCGCCGGCCGTTACGGCGTCGGCGAGAACGATGTCGACGATCTGCTGCGCAACGGTGTCCTCGTCGACCTCCTTCCGTTGGTGCGCAAGAGCATTCGTGTCGGCACCGAGAACTACAGCATCAAGTCGCTGGAGCCGTTGTACATGGGGACCGAACTGCGCGAAGGCGAGGTCACCAAGGCCACCGATTCGATCACCGAATACGCGCGCTACTGCACATTGCGCGACGCCGGCCGGCACGACGAAGCCGCCACCGTGCTCAAAGAGATCGAGGACTACAACCGCTACGACTGCCGTTCCACGCACCGGTTACGGGACTGGCTGATCAACCGGGCCTTCGAAGCCGGGGTCCCACCGCGCGGTCCGCAGCCCGTGCGTGACGGGGCACCGATCGAGAAGGCCGACGCCACCGACCGCAAGCTGCTCAAGTTCGCCGGCGACGGAGTCCAACCACGTACAGCCGAACAGCAGGCGGTGGCGCTGATCGCCGCGGCCCGCGGTTTCCACAAGCGCGAGGACAAGCCGTTCTGGTGGGGCCATTTCGACCGGCTCAACAATCCGGTCGACGAATGGGCGGACAGCACAGGTGTTTTCGTCGCCGAACAAGCAGAGGTAGTCACCGACTGGCACACCCCGCCGCGCGCCCGCAAACCGCAACGGCAGGTCCGCCTGACCGGCACCATCGACGCCGGGGAGCTGAGTAGCGATGTGTACGCGCTGTACACCGCGCCGGCACCGGCCGGTCTGTCCGACGACCCGGACCGACGCGGCTTCGGCAGCGCGACCGTCGTCGGGTGCGACAACCCGGAGGCACCCACCGAGGTGCTGATCACCGAACGCCAACCCACCGGCGGCGACACCTTCGCCCAGGTGCCGTTCGCGCTGACCCCCGGGCCGCCGGTCAACACCAGGCCCCTGCAGGCCTCCATCGACAGCACCGCCACCGCCGTCGCCGCCGGTCTGCCGAACCTGCCCGCCGACGCGACGACCGATATCCTGCTGCGCCGTCCGCCGCGCACCGTCAGCGGCCGGGCGCTGCCCCGCGGCGGTGACACCGCTGCCGACATCACCACGGCCCTGTTGGATCTGGACCGCTCCTACCTCGCGGTGCACGGGCCGCCCGGCACCGGCAAGACCCACACGTCGGCACAGATCATCGCCCGGCTGGTCAACCAACACCGTTGGCGTATCGGGATCGTCGCGCAGTCCCATGCGGTGATCGAGCATCTGCTGGAGCAGGTGCTCGACGCCGGGGTGGACGCGGCGCAGGTGGCCAAGAAACGCAAAGGCGCCGACCCACGGTGGACCGAGATCGGCGAGAACCAGTACGCAGCGTTCATCGCCGACCATCCCGGCTGCGTGATCGGCGGTACCGCATGGGATTTCGCCAACCAGACGCGGGTGCCGCGGCAGTGCCTCGACCTGCTGGTCCTCGAGGAGGCCGGCCAGTTCAACCTCGCCAACACCATCGCTGTAGCCCCGGCCGCGCGCAATCTGCTGCTCCTCGGTGACCCGCAGCAACTCCCCCAGGTCTGCCAGGGCACCCACCCGGCACCGGTCGACGATTCTGCGCTGGGGTGGTTGGTCGAGGGAGCGCACACGCTGCCGGCCGAACGCGGTTACTTTCTGGATCGCTCGTTCCGGATGCATCCGGCGGTGTGCGGGCCGGTGTCGCGCCTGTCCTATGACGGCCGGCTGCTCTCACACGAAAAGGTCAGTGCCGCACGTAAACTCGACGGTACCGAACCCGGGGTTCGGGTACTCGAGGTCGCACACCTGGGCAACTCGACCGACAGTCCGGAAGAGGCCGACGCCATCGTCACGGCCATCACCGGCCTGCTGGGCACCACCTGGACCGACGAGCGCGGCAGTAAGCCGCTGGGGCAGGACGACGTCCTGGTGGTCACTCCCTACAACGCCCAGGTGACGACCGTGCGTCGGGCGCTCGACGCAGCGGGTCTGACCGAAGTGCAGGCCGGCACGGTGGACAAGTTCCAGGGCAGGCAGGCACCCGTGGTGTTCGTGTCGATGACGGCGTCCTCGGCCGCCGACGTGCCCCGGGGAATCGGATTCCTGTTGAACCGCAACCGCCTCAACGTGGCGGTCAGCCGGGCCAAGTACGTCGCGTACATCGTGCGCTCACCCCAGCTGACCGACTACCTGCCAGCTCAGCCGGACAGCCTGATCGCGCTCGGCGCATTCCTGGCCCTGACCGATCCTGTGGTAGACCCGACCGGTGACTGAAACGCTTACCGGAACCCTTGCCGGAATCGTCGGTTCCGCCTACGTCACCACCGACCCCGACGTGCTCGACAGCCGCTGCGTCGACCACACCGGGCGTTACCGCGGACAGGCAGCGGCCCTGGTCCGGCCCGGCACGGCCGACGAAGTGGCCGCGGTGCTGCGCGCCTGCCGCGACGCGGGAGCGTGTGTCACGGTGCAGGGCGGCCGAACCTCGCTGGTGGCCGGGACGGTGCCGGAGAACGACGACATCCTGCTGTCCACCGAGCGACTCAACGAGATCGGCCCGGTCGACACCGCCGAGCGACGCATCACTGTCGGCTCCGGCACACCACTGGCCGCCGTGCAACGAGCCGCAGCGGCGGCCGGACTCGTGTTCGGCGTGGACCTGGCCGCACGTGATTCGGCCACGGTCGGGGGCATGGCCTCCACCAATGCCGGCGGTCTGCGCACCGTCCGCTACGGCAACATGGGCGAGCAGGTACTGGGCCTGGACATCGCGCTGCCCGACGGGTCGGTGATTCACCGGCACAGCCAGGTCCGCCGCGACAACACCGGCTACGACCTGGCCGCACTGTTCGTCGGCGCCGAAGGCACCCTCGGCGTGATCACCGCATTGGACCTGCGTCTGCATCCCACGCCCACCCACCGGGTCGCCGCGATCTGCGGATTCGCCGACCTGGACGCGCTGGTCGACGCCGGCCGGATCTTCCGCGACCTCGAGGGCATCGCCGCCCTGGAACTGATCGACGCCCGCGCCAGCGCACTGACCGCCGAGCACCTCGGCGTCCCCGCCCCGGTCGAGGGCGCCTGGCAGCTGCTGATCGAATTGGCCGGCGACAGCGAGCAGACCGAACGCCTGGCCGACGCACTGGAGGATGCCGACATCTGCGGCGAGCCGGCCGTCGGCATCGACGCCGGGGCCCAGCAACGGTTGTGGCAGGTGCGCGAGTCGGTGGCCGAGGTGCTCGGATTGTTCGGCCCACCACTGAAATTCGATGTTTCACTGCCACTTTCGGCGATCCGGGGCTTCGCCGGCGCAGCCGCCGAATTGATCGCCGAGCACGCCCCCGAGGCCATCCCGGTCCTGTTCGGCCACATCGGTGAGGGCAACCTGCACCTGAACGTGCTGCGCTGCTCCACCGGAGCCGAACCGGAGCTGTACGCCGCGATGATGACGCTGATCGCCGGTTGCGGCGGCAACGTCAGTTCCGAACACGGCGTGGGTTCACGCAAGCGCGACTATGTGGCGATGTCGCGCTCCGAGGCCGACATCGAGGCGATGCGCACGGTCAAGGCCGCGTTCGATCCGGGCGGCTATCTCAATCCCGCTGTGTTGTTCCATCGCGCTCGACCATGAACTCGGCGTAGATGTTCTCCCACTTTTCGGGGTGCTCGGCCAACGGGGGCGACCGGAAGGAATCGGTGACCGCATCGTCGGCGTCACGCTCGGCGCGGTCATGGCTCACGATGAACTCGACGTAGTCGTCGTCATCGTCGTCGCGGGGGTCGAGGTAGGGCTCCGGGTTCGACGCCGACGTGGGTTCGGCACCGAAACCGAGCAGGAACAACGCCGCCACCACACCGAACAGCGCGATGAACGCCGGCAGGAACATGGACTGCGACATCGCCGCAGCGAACGGCGTGTGCAGGAACTCCGGCATCTCGGACACGGCACCCCCGCCGCGGGGCGCCGCGCCTGCCGCCCCCGGCATCTCGGCGCCGATGCGCGACGTCATGTACGCCGCGATCCCGGCACTGCCGAGCACCGACCCGACCTGGCGGGTGGCGTTGTACACACCGGATCCGGCCCCGGCCAGATCCGGTGGCAGGTTGCGCATCGCGGTGGCCGCCAACGGGGACCAGATGAACGCCATACCGATACCCATCACCAACTGCGGCAGGAGCAGTCGCCAGATCGGCGTGGTCGGGGTCATCTCCAGGGCCAGCCAGGTCAGCCCGATCGCCATGGCCGAAAACCCGAAGCCGATCACCGGCGTCGGATGCGCGCGGTCGACGATACGGCCCACGGCCGGCGCCAGCACCCCGCTGGCGATCGCCGTGGGCGCGGTCAACAGGGCCGAACGAATCGGCGACAACCCGCACACGATCTGCGCGTAGAACATCAGCGGCAGGATCATCGCGGTCACCGCGAACCCGATCGTCGCGACGCCGATATTGGCCAGACCGAAGTCGCGATCTTTGAAGATCCGCAGGGGGATCAGCGGCTCATCGGTGTTGACCGCCTGCCAGCACACGAACGCCACCATCACCGCGATGCCGACCGCTCCGGTGGCCCAGACCCACGGCGCCCAGTCCCGCGACTGGCCCTCCTGCAACGCGAACACGATCAGGAACATGCCGATACCGGACAACACCACGCCCAGCAGGTCGAACCGGTGCGGTCGGGTGGGCAGCACGGGCACCAGCCAGACCGCCAGGCCCAGGCCGACGATCCCGATCGGCACGTTGACGAAGAAGATCCACTGCCAGCCCAGGCCCCCGACCAGCACGCCGCCGGCCAGTGGACCGACCAGGGTGGCCACCCCCGCCGTCGCACCCCACACGCTCATGGCCACACCGCGCCGCTCGGGCGGGAAGATGCGGGTGATCGTGGACAACGTCTGCGGGGTGAGCAGGGCCGCCCCGATGCCCTGCACCACGCGGGCCGCGATCAGCATCTCGATGCTGCCGGCCAGCCCGCACCACAGTGAGGCAGCGGTGAACACGGCCAGGCCGGCCAGGTAGAGGTTCTTGGGCCCGTACACATCGCCCAGCCGACCCGCGACGAGCAGTGGCACCGCGTAAGCCAGGAGGTAGGCACTGGTCACCCAGATGACGCCGTCGTAGTCGGCGCCGAGTTGCTCCATGATCGTCGGGTTGGCGACCGCGACGATCGTCGCGTCGACCAGGATCATGAAGAAGCCGACCATCATGGCCCACAGCGCGTTCCACGGATTCTCCGGACGCGCGGGCACACTGCCCTGCGGGCTCGGGGTGCGGGCGTTCAGCACTTGGGGCATGTCTTCTCAGTGGTTGACGGCCCAGCCGAGGCTACCCGGGACCGGCTCAGGCCGGCTCGGCAACCACTTCCGGAGCGGCATCGAATGAGTCGCCTGGGTATTCGTCGGGGTCGTCGTCGCCGTTACGCCGACCGACCAACAGCAACGCCGCCAGGGCGATCGCCATGCCGGCCGTCATCACCCACGACAGCGCCAGTGCGCCGTTGCCCAGAGCCCCGATCGCCGGGGCGACCGCGGCACCGAGCCCGAACTGCGCCGCCCCCAGCAGTGCAGCTGCCGTTCCGGCGGCTTCGGGATGACGCGACAGTGCGACCGCCGGGGCGTTGGGGAGCACCAGGCCCATACCGGCCAGGATCGCCAGCACCGGCGCCACGAACGCGGACAGTCCGCCCACCCCCGCGACGGTCAAGGTGACGAACACCGCTCCGGCCAGTGCCGACCAACTCAGCGCCGCCACCGTGATGGCCTGCGGAGAGAACCGGCGCAGCAGTACGACGTTGAACTGTGTGGCGCCGATCAGTGCGATCGCACCCGCGGCGAACACCAGCGCGAACGCCTGCTGGTCGAGACCGTAGTGGCCCTGCAGGACGAACGGCGCCGCCGAGATGTAGGCGAACAGCCCGGACATGCCCAGCGCGGCCACCAACACCAGGATCACGAATCGCGAGTCGCGCAGCAGCTCGATGTAGGTGCCGATGATGCCGCTCACCGCGAGCGGGCGCCGGTGGGCGACGGGCAGGGTTTCGGGAAGGGCGAGCGCGGCCATCGCCAACAGGCCCCCGGCCACCACCACCAGCGCGACGAAGACCCAGTGCCAGGACCCGTGCAACAGCACCGCCGCTCCCAACGACGGGGCCAGCACCGGGGCCACCCCGAGCACCAGCATCAACCGGGACATCACTGTGGCCGCCACCGTGCCGCTGAACAGGTCACCGACCACGGCGATGGCCACCACCGAGGCCGCCGCCGCACCCATGCCCTGCAGACCGCGCGCCACCCCGAGGGTCACGATGTCGGGTGCCAGCACACACAGCACCGAGGCCACCATGTGCAGCACGATGCCGGCCATCAACGGGCGCCTGCGGCCCAGCGAGTCCGACAACGGGCCGACGATCAGCTGCCCCAGGGCCAGTCCGGCCAGGGTTCCGGTGAGTGTCAGCTGCGACACCGAGGACGAGATCGAGAGCTCATCGGCGATCCGCGGCAGCGCCGGCAGGTACATGTCGATGGTGAGCGGACCCAGCGCCACCAGGGCGCCCAGGACGAGAATCATCCGGATCCGGCTCGGCGCGCCTGGCGATGTCGTCTGGTCCACGTCGCGCGATGATGCCATGAAGCTGAACAGCCCCGCATTCGAGTTTTTTGTTCCCAGTGACGGCTGTCACCCTCGGGCACCAGCAACGGGTGGCCGTTCGTTCTCCCGGCATCAGGTCAGGCGTTAGCCTGGCAGTCAACGATGGGTTCACACCTGGGAGGCCCCGAAGTGCGTGCGCGGTCCAAAGCCCAACTGCCGGCGAAGGTCGAAGAGACCGAAGATCCCAGCACTGCTGCGAAAGTGCTCTCGTCCATCATCGAGCGCAGCGCCCGCGTCCAGGCCCCCGCCGTCAAGGCGTATGTGGACCGGTTGCGCAGCCATCAATCCGATGCCACCCCGGCCGAGATCGTCACCCGCCTGGAGAAGCACTACCTGGCCGCGGTGATGGCCAGCGGCGCCGCCGTCGGTTCGGCCGCCGCGTTCCCCGGCATCGGAACCCTGGCTGCACTGTCGGCCGTGGCCGGCGAGACGGTGGTGTTCCTGGAGGCCACGTCGGTGTTCGTGCTCGCGGTCGCCGAGGTGTACGGCATCCCCGCCGACCATCGCGAACGGCGCCGCGCGCTGGTGCTTTCGGTCCTCGTCGGCGAGGACAGCAAGCAGGCCATCGCCGACCTGCTGGGCACCGGACGCACCAGCGGTGCCTGGCTGTCCGAGGGCGCAGCAACGTTGCCATTGCCCGCGGTCTCGCAGCTCAACTCCCGGCTGGTCAAGTACTTCGTCAAGCGGTATACCCTCAAGCGCGGCGCGATAGCTTTCGGCAAGATGCTGCCGGTAGGCATCGGCGCTGTCATCGGCGGTGTCGGCAACCGGCTGATGGGTAAGAAGATCGTTGCCAACGCCCGCCAGGCGTTCGGCGCGCCCCCGCCGCGGTGGCCCGCAACGTTGCATGTGCTGCCGTCCGCTGACTCCTGAGGCCGATGGTGACCTCAGGCGGCGCTGAAAGGCGATAGCCTTTATGCGGCGGTTCGAGCGGGGTCGACCGTCCACAGAACAACACAAGCGGCAAGCCTCCTTGTGACGGCGAGCCGGACACAAGAATCGAGGCGAGTGTCTGCCGTGAGCAGTTCACCTTCACCATTCGGACAGAACGAGTGGTTGGTCGAGGAGATGTATCGCAAGTTCCGCGAGGATCCCTCTTCGGTGGATCCGAGTTGGCACGAATTTCTGGTCGACTACTCCCCTGAGCCCACCACCGACAACACCGCCGCCAACGGTCAGTCGACCCCACCGGCAGCGCCCGCCGCCGCGCCGGCAGCAACTCCTGCTGCGTCCGCTGCATCCGCCGCGCCTGCCAAGCCGGCTGCGCCCGCCAAGGCGGCACCGGCCAAGCCGGCAAAGCCGGGCCCCGCGCCCGCCGAGGGCGACGAGGCGCAGGTGCTGCGCGGCGCCGCGGCCGCCGTCGTCAAGAACATGAACGCCTCGCTGGAGGTGCCCACCGCGACCAGCGTCCGGGCCATCCCGGCCAAGGCGATGATCGACAACCGCATCGTCATCAACAACCACCTCAAGCGCACCCGCGGTGGCAAGGTCAGCTTCACCCACCTGCTCGGCTACGCGATCGTGCAGGCGGTCAAGAAGTTCCCGAACATGAACCGCTACTTCGCCGAGGCCAACGGCAAACCCGCCGCGGTCACCCCGGCCCATACAAACCTTGGCCTGGCCATCGACCTGCCCGGCAAGGATGGCAGCCGATCGCTCGTCGTCGCCGCCATCAAGCGTTGCGAGACAATGCATTTCGGCCAGTTTATCGCGGCCTACGAGGATATCGTGCGCCGCGCCCGCGACGGCAAGCTGACCGCCGAGGACTTCTCGGGCGTGACCATCTCCCTGACCAACCCCGGCACCATCGGCACCGTGCACTCGGTGCCGCGGCTGATGCAGGGCCAGGGCGCCATCATCGGCGCCGGGGCCATGGAGTACCCCGCCGAGTTCCAGGGGGCCAGCGATGAACGCATCGCCGACCTGGGCATCGGCAAGCTGATCACTCTGACCTCGACCTACGACCACCGCATCATCCAGGGTGCGGAGTCGGGCGACTTCCTGCGCACCATCCACCAGTTCCTGCTCGACGATGAATTCTTCGACGAGATCTTCCGCGAACTCGGCATCCCGTATGAGCCGGTGCGCTGGCGCACGGACAACCCGGACTCCATCGCCGACAAGAACGCCCGCGTCATCGAATTGATCGCGGCCTACCGCAACCGCGGCCACCTGATGGCCGACATCGACCCGCTGCGCCTGGACAAAACCCGGTTCCGCAGCCACCCCGACCTCGACGTCAACACCCACGGGCTGACGCTGTGGGACCTCGACCGCGAGTTCAAGGTCGACGGGTTCTCCGGCAAGCAGTACATGAAACTGCGCGACGTGCTCTCGGTGCTGCGCGACGCCTACTGCCGTCACATCGGTGTCGAGTACACCCACATCCTCGAGCCGGAGCAGCAGCGCTGGCTCCAGGAGCGCGTCGAGATCAAGCACGACAAGCCGACCGTCGCCGAGCAGAAGTACATCCTGAGCAAGCTCAACGCGGCCGAAGCGTTCGAGACCTTCCTGCAGACCAAATACGTTGGCCAGAAGCGGTTCTCACTGGAAGGCGCAGAGACCGTCATCCCGATGATGGACGCCGCGATCGACCAGTGCGCCGAGCACGCGCTCGACGAGGTGGTCATCGGCATGCCGCACCGCGGCCGACTCAACGTGCTGGCCAACATCGTCGGCAAGCCCTACAGCCAGATCTTCACCGAGTTCGAGGGCAACCTCAACCCCAGCCAGGCACACGGCTCCGGCGACGTGAAGTACCACCTCGGCGCCACAGGCACCTACATTCAGATGTTCGGCGACAACGACATCGAGGTGTCGCTGACCGCCAACCCGAGCCACCTCGAGGCCGTCGACCCGGTGCTCGAAGGCCTGGTGCGGGCCAAGCAGGATCTGCTGGATCCCGGCAAGGACGCCGACGTTTCCGGCGAGTACCCCGTCGTCCCGCTGATGCTGCACGGTGACGCGGCGTTCGCCGGCCAGGGTGTGGTCGCCGAGACCCTGAACCTGGCGCTGCTGGACGGTTACACCACCGGCGGCACCGTCCACATCGTGGTCAACAACCAGATCGGGTTCACCACGGCGCCAACGGATTCGCGCTCCAGCGAGTACTGCACCGACGTCGCCAAGATGATCGGCGCACCGATCTTCCATGTCAACGGCGACGACCCGGAAGCCTGCGCCTGGGTGGCGCGGTTGGCAGTCGACTTCCGCCAGGCGTTCAAGAAGGACGTCGTCATCGACATGCTGTGCTACCGCCGCCGCGGACACAACGAGGGCGACGATCCGTCGATGACGCAGCCCTACATGTACGACGTCATCGACACCAAGCGCGGCTCCCGCAAGGCCTACACCGAATCGCTGATCGGCCGCGGCGACATCTCGATGAAAGAGGCCGAGGACGCCCTGCGCGACTACCAGGGTCAGCTGGAGCGGGTGTTCAACGAGGTCCGAGAGTTGGAGAAGCACGCGGCCGAGCCCAGCGAATCGGTCGAATCCGACCAGCAGATACCGCAGCGCCTGGCAACCGCGGTGGACAAGTCGCTACTCGCCCGCATCGGCGACGCGCATCTGGCCCTGCCGGACGGCTTCACCGTGCACCCGCGGGTCAAGCCGGTACTGGAGAAACGCCGCGAGATGGCCTACGAGGGCAAGGTCGACTGGGCATTCGCCGAGTTGCTCGCGCTCGGTTCGCTCATCGCGGACGGCAAGCTGATCCGGCTGTCGGGCCAGGACACCCAGCGCGGCACCTTCACCCAGCGCCACTCGGTGATCGTCGACCGCAAGACCGGCGAGGAGTTCACCCCGCTGCAACTGCTGGCCACCAACAACGACGGCACCCCGACCGGCGGCAAGTTCCTGGTCTACAACTCGGCGCTGTCGGAATACGCCGCAGTGGGCTTCGAGTACGGCTACTCGGTGGGCAATCCCGACGCAATGGTGTTGTGGGAGGCGCAGTTCGGCGACTTCGTCAACGGCGCCCAGTCGATCATCGACGAGTTCATCTCCTCCGGTGAGGCCAAGTGGGGCCAGCTCTCCGACGTCGTCCTGCTGCTGCCGCACGGCCACGAAGGACAGGGTCCCGACCACACCTCGGGCCGCATCGAACGCTTCCTGCAGCTCTGGGCCGAGGGTTCGATGACCATCGCGGTACCGTCGACCCCGGCGAACTACTTCCACCTGTTGCGCCGCCATGGCCTCGACGGCATCCAGCGTCCGCTGATCGTCTTCACCCCGAAGTCGATGCTGCGCAACAAAGCTGCGGTCAGCGACATCCGCGACTTCACCGAGCAGAAGTTCCGCTCGGTGCTCGAGGAGCCCACCTACACCGACGGTGAGGGCGACCGCAGCAAGGTCACCCGGGTCCTGCTGTGCAGCGGCAAGATCTACTACGACCTGGCCGCACGCAAGGCCAAGGACAACCGCGACGACGTGGCGATCGTGCGGCTCGAGCAGCTCGCCCCGCTGCCGCGGCGCCGGCTGGCCGAGACGCTGGACCGCTACCCCAATGCCACCGAGAAGTTCTGGGTGCAGGAGGAGCCGGCCAACCAGGGCGCCTGGCCGTCACTCGGCCTGACCCTGCCCGAGGTGTTGCCGGACTACTTCACCCCGATGAAGCGCATCTCTCGGCGCGCGATGTCGGCTCCGTCCTCGGGGTCGTCGAAGGTGCACGCCGTCGAACAGCAGGAGATCATCGACCTGGCCTTCGGATAGGTGTTTGCCTGATCCTCGCCGGATCCGGATCAAGGCGGCCGACACAGTCAGGACCGCGGGTACCGGGTAATCTCGACGCAAGTCAATCGACACAAGGGAGTGTTCTATGGAGGGCTTCGCCGGAAAGGTCGCCGTCGTCACCGGCGCCGGATCAGGCATCGGACAGGCGTTGGCGATCGAACTCGGCCGTTCGGGGGCCAAGCTGGCGATCAGCGACGTCGACACCGAGGGTCTGGCGGTCACCGAGGAACGACTCAAGGCGATTGGTGCCGAGGTGAAGACCGACCGGATCGACGTCACCGAGCGCGAGGCCTTCCTGCTCTACGCCGACGCGGTCAAGGAGCACTTCGGCAAGGTCAACCAGATCTACAACAACGCCGGCATCGCGTTCACCGGCGACGTCGAGGTCAGCCCGTTCAAGGACATCGAGCGGGTGATGGACGTCGACTACTGGGGCGTCGTCAACGGCACGAAGGCGTTCCTGCCGCACCTGATCGCCTCCGGCGACGGCCACATCGTCAACGTGTCCAGCCTGTTCGGCATCTTCTCCGTACCCGGGCAGGCGGCCTACAACTCGGCCAAGTTCGCGGTCCGAGGCTTCACCGAGGCATTGCGCCAGGAGATGATCCTGGCCAAGCATCCGGTCAAGGTGACCTGCGTGCATCCCGGCGGGATCAAGACCGCCATCGCCCGCAACGGCACCGCCGCCGAGGGACTGGACCAGAAGGCGCTCGCCGAGGCCTTCGACGAGAAGCTGGCCAAGACCACCCCGCAGCGCGCGGCCACGATCATCCTGGAGGCCGTGCGCAAGGACAAGGCGCGCGTGCTGGTCGGGGCCGACGCCAAGATCCTCGACGTCATCGTGCGGATCACCGGTTCCGGTTACCAGAAGCTGTTCGCCTCCGCGATGGGTCGCATGATCCCCCGCTGATCACGGGTGTGCCGAGGGTTAGTGGCCCAGCGGGTTGGCCTGGAGGAATGCATCGGCCACCGCACCGGGATCCGCTCCCTCGGCGACCTGCCTGCGCATGTCGGCCAGTGACCCGGTGTCGAGGACACCGGCGATCTCGTTGAGTGCCAGGATCTGGCGTTCGTCGAGCGTGTTGCGGCGATACAGCGGCACCACATTTTCGCCACGGATCAGCGAGGTCTTGTCGGCCAGCACGGTCAGGTCCGACGGGATGGCCGGATCGGCCGTCGTCGACCAGGCCGCGTTGATCTTGCCTGCTCGCAGCGCCGCGAACAGACTCTTGTCATCGGGGAACGCGAGTGGCCTGGGCAGCGTGCACGAGCCCACCACTTTGGGCACCTTGGCGTCGGACACCGCACCCGGGCGCGCCTGTGCGCAGTTGCGGCGCAGTGCACTCAGATCGGTCCCGCCCCACGCCGTGGCGGTGCCCTCGGTGACCACGAGCGCGGGCTTGTCCTGCGCCGACATGGTGTAGTCACCGGCCGCGACACCTTCGGGCAGCGCCGACACCAGATCCCGGTAGACCTGTTCGTCGGCACGGGCCGTGGCAGTCGGATCAAGGTCGGTCAGGAACCGACCGGTGAACCCCGGCTGCACGGTCACCGATCCCGAATCCAGCACGCCTGGGACACCGTCGGTCTCGGTGACCGCGGCCGGCGTGCCGTAATAGCGCAGCGCAGCGGCATACAGATGGCCGAGCAACTCCGACTCGGGCGCCGGCCCGGCCCCGACCGCAAGTGGGGCCGGGGCCGGGTGACCACCACAGCCGGCCGCCACCAGACCGAGCAGCACCAGCAGTGCCGACGCCAGACCGCGGCGCATTCGTGAACTCAGGACTCTGTGTGATCAACCGCCGCCGCGACCGCGGCCGCGACCGCAGGGCCGACCCGCGGATCGAGTGCGCTGGGCACGATGTGATCGACCGCGAGATCGTCACCCACGACCGAGAAGATCGCCTCGGCAGCTGCGACCTTCATCTTCTCGGTGATGCGACGCGCGCCGGCATCGAGCGCACCGCGGAACACACCGGGGAAGGCCAGCACATTGTTGATCTGGTTCGGGAAATCGCTGCGCCCGGTCGCCACGACCGCCGCGTACTTGCGGGCGGCGTCCGGGTGGATCTCGGGATCCGGATTGGACAACGCGAAGACGATGCAGTCGGGAGCCATCGTCGCGATGAACTCCTCGGGCACGATGCCGGCCGACACTCCGAGAAACACGTCGGCTCCCTCGAGCGCCTCGGCCACACCACCGGTGAGCTTGCGCGGATTGGTGCGCCCGGCCAGCTCGGCCTTGAAGGAGTTGAGGTTGTCGCGGCCGGAGTGCACGATGCCCTGCGAGTCGAGCACGACGACATCGTCGATGCCCTTGTTCAGCAGGATGTTGGCGCAGGCCACGCCGGCAGCGCCGGCGCCCGAGATGACGACCCGCAGTGCATGGATGTCACGCTTGAGCGCCTTGGTGGCGCCCAGCAGCGCGGCCAGCACCACGATCGCCGTGCCGTGCTGGTCGTCGTGCATGACCGGGCAGTCCAGTGCCTCGATGACCCGGCGCTCGATCTCGAAGCACCGCGGCGCCGAGATGTCCTCCAGGTTCACCGCACCGAACGTCGGCCGCAGCCGGATCAGCGTCTCGACGATCTCGTCGGGGTCCTTGGTGTCGAGCACGATCGGGATCGAGTTCAGCCCGCCGAAGGACTTGAACAGCGCGCTCTTACCCTCCATCACCGGCAGCGATGCCGCGGGACCGATATCGCCGAGACCCAGCACCGCGGTACCGTCGCTGACCACGGCGACCAGACGGTTGGCCCAGGTGTACTTGGCGGCGAGCGTCTGATCCGTGGCGATCGCCCGGCTCACCTGGGCAACGCCAGGGGTATAGGCGATCGACAGCGCCCGCTGGGTGTCCAGCGGCTCCTTCAACTCGACCGAGAGCTTTCCGCCTTCGTGGGCATCGAAGATCTCGGCATCGTCGATGACAACTTGCGGGGTGCGCTCCACTGACGGGCGCTCGGACGAGGAGGCGACTGTACTTTCGGACACGGCGCAAGGGTACTTCAACGCCAAATCTCACATGGGCGGGTTCCCCGCTGGTGAGCGTTACTTAACAGTAACTGCGCGTAGCATCGTTGTGCTGGTCAGGTTGCTGCACACCGCGCAGGAAGGTCGCAGATCATGCCCTCATTCCGCGCCTTGCCGCCGGCCCTGCGCGCGACGGCAAAGCCCCGTCCCGCCGACCCCGACGCCAAGGCGATCCACGTTCCGGTCGCCCGGGCGATGGTCGATTGCGGTGTCTACTGCGGCGGTGACCGGTTACCCGGCAAATACACCCACGCCGCAGCCTTGACCAAGGTCCGCGAGTTGCAGGAAGCCGGCCAGAAGGCGTTCGTCTGGATCGGCCTTCACGAACCCGACGAGTTCCAGATGCAGTCGGTGGCAGACGTTTTCGGATTGCACGAGCTGGCCGTGGAGGACGCGGTGCACGCCCACCAGCGCCCCAAGCTCGAGCGCTACGACAAAACCCTGTTCCTGGTGCTCAAGACCATCAACTATGTCGAGCACGAGTCGGTGACGCTGGCCCGCGAAATCGTCGAGACCGGCGAGATCATGATCTTCGTCGGGCCCGACTTCGTCGTCACCGTCCGCCACGGCGAGCACGGCGGACTGGCCGGTGTACGGAAACGGCTCGAATCCTCGCCTGCCGTCCTCAAACTCGGACCGTTCGCGGTCATGCACGCGATTGCCGACCACGTGGTGGACAGCTACCTCGACGTGACGGATCTGATGGAGACCGACATCGACACCATGGAGGAGGACATCTTCTCCCCCGGTACCCACACCAACATCGAATGCATCTACCTGCTCAAGCGGGAGGTCGTCGAAATGCGCCGCGCGGTGGCGCCGCTGACACTCGCCCTGGCCCGGTTGCTCACCGACCACAACGACTTGATCTCGGTCGAGGTACGCAGGTACATGCGCGACGTGCACGACCACAATGTGCAGGCCTCCGACCGCGTCACGAGCTACGACGAGATGCTCAGCTCGTTGGTGCAGGCAGCACTCGGCAAAGTCGCCATGCAGCAGAACGTAGACATGCGCAAGATCTCGGCGTGGGTGGCGATCGCCGCGGTGCCGACCGCGATGGCAGGCATCTACGGGATGAACTTCGAGCACATGCCCGAATTACAGTGGGCCTGGGGCTATCCCGCCGTCCTCCTGGCGATGGCCACCATCTGCTTCGTGCTGTACCGCACGTTCCGCCGCAACGATTGGCTTTAGCTGGGGTTGGCGGCCCTTCGGGCTGCATCGAGCACGTCCACCCCGTCGGTCTGCCACGCCTCGCGCATCGCATCTGCACCCTTCAGACGCACCCAGGCCGCCTCGGTGGCGGTGATCGGGGTGGCCGTGAGCACGCTCACCGCAGACAACGGATCTGGCAGGGCGACCTCGCCGATATCGCTGGTGCCCAACAGAAATGCGCTGAACGGCCCGGACTCGAACAGCGGTGTCTCCAGGTCGATGAGCGCGTCGGGTTCCAGGACCAGCCCCTCCACCGCGGGTGCAGCGGCCAGGACCGCCAGCGATCGAGCCAGCCCGCCCGGCGTCGGCCCCCGCAGCGACAACACCACCTCGGCCCGGGGGCCGTGGATCGGATCGGAGACCAACTCGGTCGGGTCGAACATCGGGTGACGCGAGCAACCCAGCGTCACATAGTGATACAGATCCTGATCGCTGCCGCCCGCGCGAAGATCCGGGCCGAATCGCAGGACGTCGATGCGCTCGGTACCCAGGAAGGTGACGCTGGCGCTGACTGGTTCTGCGGTAATGCCCGAGGCGCCGAAGTATTCGCCCACGTGGGCACGGACGGCAGCCAGGACGTCGATCACTCTGCTGCCGGTTCTCCGGCCGACTCGGCCGGCTCAGCCGACTCGGCCGACTCGGCCGACTCGGCCGGCTCGGTACGGGTCAGGTTCACCCCGGTCTCGGCGTCGAAGATCGCCAACTTCGAGGTGTCGAAAGCCAATTGGATCTGCTGACCGCCCGCCGCCGTGGACTCGGCAGACACCCGGGCCACGAACTCATTGGCACCGGGGCCCGAATCGGCAGCCAACTCGGCAAGCTGGGCCGCCTCGGCGCCGCCACCCTCGACGGTGAAGTGAACGTACTTGTCGGCACCGAGCGATTCGACGATGTCGGCGCGCACCGGGAAGGTCAGTGCCCGGATCCGCGCGTACCCGTCGAGCAGTGCCGCGTCTTCGAGATGCTCCGGACGGATTCCGACGATGATGTTGTCGGGCTTGGGATGACGCGCCACCAGGTCATGCACCTGCTGGGTCAGGGTGACGTCGCCGAACGGCAGTCGCACCCCGACGTCGGTGAACGTGGCCGGGAAGAAATTCATCGCCGGTGATCCGATGAAGCCGGCGACGAACAGGTTGGCCGGGTTGTTGTAGAGCTCGTCGGGCGTGCCGATCTGCTGGATCTCCCCGGCCAACAACACCACAACCCGATCGCCCAGGGTCATCGCCTCGGTCTGATCGTGGGTGACGTACACCGTGGTAGTGCCCAGCCGACTCTGCAGCCGCGAGATCTCCGCGCGCATCTGCACACGCAACTTGGCATCCAGGTTGCTCAGCGGCTCATCCATCAGGAATGCCTTCGGGCGGCGCACGATTGCCCGACCCATCGCGACCCGCTGACGCTGCCCGCCCGACAACTGGGCCGGTTTGCGGTCGAGCAGTTCGGTCAGGTCGAGGATCTTGGCGGTCTCTACGACCTTGGCCTCGATCTCGTCCTTCTTGAGCTTGGCCAGGGTCAGCGGGAAAGCGATGTTCTGGCGCACGGTCATATGCGGGTAGAGCGCGTAGGACTGGAACACCATGGCGATGTCGCGGTCCTTGGGCGCCTTCTCGTTGACCAGCTCACCGCCGATACGCAGCTCGCCCGACGAGATGTCCTCAAGCCCGGCGATCATGTTCAGGGTGGTCGACTTACCGCAGCCCGACGGCCCGACCAAGATGATGAATTCGCCGTCGGCGATCGTCATCGAGAACTCTTTGACGGCGTCCCTGGTGCCGCCCGCGCCGTCGGGGTAACTCTTGGTGACCCGGTCCAACACAATTTCGGCCATCCAATTACCCCTTTACCGCACCGGATGTCAGGCCAGCGACGATGCGCCGCTGGAAGATGAGAACAAAAATGATGATCGGGATGGTGATGACCATCGCGCCGGCCGCGATCGACCCGGTCGGCTCCTCGAATTGGGAACTACCGGTGAAGTTCGCGATCGCCACCGGCGCGGTGATCGCGCGTTCGGTCGCGGTCAGCGACAGCGCCAGCAGCAGGTCGTTCCAGGCGAAGATGAACACCAGAATGGCTGCGGTGACGATGCCCGGGGCGGCCAGCGGAGCGATCACCTTGCGGAAGGCCTGGGCCGGAGTGGCGCCGTCCATCTTGGCGGCCTTCTCCAGATCCCACGGGATCTCCCGGAAGAATGCCGAGAGCGTGTAAATCGCCAGCGGCAGCGCGAAGGTGATGTAGGGGATGATCAGGCCGGGCCAGGTGTCGAACAGGCCGATACTGCGCCACAGATTGAAAAGTGGTGTCACCAACGAGATCTGCGGGAACATCGCGATCAGCAGCGCCACCCCCACCAGCAACTTCTTGCCGGGGAAATCCAACCGCGCCACCGCATAGGCGGCCATGCCGCCGATCACCACGGCGATCACCGTGGTGATCAGGCCGATGCCGATCGAGTTGATCAACGCCGAGGTGAAGATGTCCCCGGTGAAGATGCCCTTGTAGTTGTCGAACGTGATCTGCGACGGAATCAGCTTGCCGTCCTTGACACTCGACGTCGGCTTCAACGACAGCGACAGGATCCACAACACCGGGATCAGCGCGTAGAGCACCACCAGGATGTTCACGACGGTCCACCCGGTCGCGCGCCGCGCACCCACCTGCTCGCTCATCGGTGTCCTTCCCCCTCTGCACCGGGCGCCGACGCACCGAACAACGTGATGAAGATGAATGCGATGACCGCCACCGACAGGAAGATCAGCACACTGATGGCCGAACCCAATCCGAGGTTGAACGCCTTGAACAGGTTGTCGTACCCCAGGATCGACACCGACCCGGTGCTGTTGGCTCCCCCGGTCAACACGTAGATGTTGTCGAAGATCCGGAACGCGTCCAGGGTGCGGAACAACAGCGCCACCAGGATGGCCGGTTTGATCAGCGGCAGAATCACTTTCACCAACCGCGACCACGCCCCGGCCCGGTCGACCTGGGCGGCATTGAGCAGATCCTGCGGCACCAGTGCCAGCCCCGCCAGCAGCAGCAGCGCCATGAACGGCGTGGTCTTCCACACCTCGGCCAGCACGATGATGGCCAGCGAGGGCAGCTGTTCGGTCAACGGGGCGCTGCCGTCGGGTAGCAGGTTGGCCAGGTATCCGGTGCCCGGTGTCCAGGCGTAGTACCAGCTGTAGGAGGCTGCTACCGTCACGATGCCGTACGGGATCAGCACCGCGGTCCGGACCACGCCCTTGCCGAAGATGGTGCGGTGCATGACCAGTGCCAGTGCCATACCGAGGACGAACTCGATCGCCACCGAGACGACGGTGATCGCCAACGTCACCGCGAACGCCGTCCACCAGTACCGGTCGGTGAGGATGGTCTGGTAGTTGGCGAATCCGACGAAGGCGGTGTCGTCGGGGGCGGCCAGGTTGTAGCGCTGCAGGCTCAGCCACACCGCGTAGCCGATCGGGTATGCCGTCACCGCGATCATCAGGATCACCGCAGGGGCGATCAGCGCGAACGCAAGCTTCCGTTCGGATGTGCTGTTCTGAGTCCTACTCACGGGATCAGCCCTTTGCCGTCGATGGCCTTCTGCACCTGTTCGGTCAGCTCATCGGCAGTGTGCTCCGGATCGATGTCGGTGATCGGGGCCAGGGTGGCCGAAATGCGGGTGGACACAGCCTGATAGACCGGGGTCGCCGGGCGGACCGCGGCATTGGTCAACTGCTCGCGGATGATCGCGTACTGCGGGTACTTGGCCTGGAACTCCGGGTCGTCGTACAGCGACTCACGCACCGCGGGCAACCCGCCCTCCACCGAGGTGTAGCGCTGGTTCTCGACGTTGCGCAGGCAGCGGATGGCCTCGAAGGCCTCGGCCTTGTGCCGGCTGGTCTCGGCCACCGCGAGGTTCAGACCGCCGATGGTCACCTTCGCCGGTTCACCCTCGGCTACCCCCGGATAGTTCGCGAAGCCGAACACTTCTTTGCTGGCGTCATATGCCGATTCGAACTGTTCGTCGGTCGGCGAGAACGTGCCCAGATCGTTGATGGCATCGACGAGATCGGCCCGTTCGTCCAACGGCAGGAATTTGACGCCGCCCTTGACGGCGTTCTCCAACAGCGAGGGCAGCACGAACGGCCAGTTGACCTCGAGCGCGGCGTTGCCCTGCTCGAGCGCAAGCCGGGCGGTGCCCTCATCGGTCTGGGTCACCGACGGATCAGCTCCGGGCGCGGTGGCAACCGATTTGATGATCTCCAGCGCCTTGACCGTCGCCGCGCGATGCTCGGGCGTATCCGTCAGCGTGACGGTCTTGCCGTCCTCGGAGAGCACCTGGCCGCCCGCGCTGGCCAGCAGGGTGTTGAACCACACCACCAGGCCCTCGTACTGCTTGGCCTGCACCGCAATCCAACTGGGCTTGCCCGCCGCGTGCAGGCGGGTCGCCTCGGAGACCATCCCGTCCCAGGTGGTTGGCGGCTCATCCATCAAATCGGCCCGATACCACAACAATTGGGTGTTGGTGGTGATCGGCGAGGCGTACAGCTGGCCTTGCCAGCGGGCCGTCTCCAGCGGCCCGGGCAGGGTGTTCGCCTGAGCGTCGGACTCGGCTTCGCCTGCCGGATCCTCGGACAGCGGCACGGCCCAACCGGCCTCGGCGAACTCTGCGGTCCACACCACGTCGAGCGCCATGATGTCGAGCGTCTTGTCGTTGCCGGTCAGCCTCCGGGCCAGCTGCAACCGTTGGTCGTCAGCGCCTTTCGGCAAACTCACCTGCTTGATGGTGAAACGGTCGCCGAGTTCGGCGTTGCAGCGTTTGGCCACGGCGGTGAACGTCGCAATCTCGTTGGCCGGGGTGTAGTAGTTGATGACGATCCCGTCGTCGCTCTTACCACAAGCCGACACCACCGAGGCCGTCGCCAACGCGGCCACTGCCGCAGCACATAGCCGCCGAGCGCGCACCGCCCTGCCTCCCGTTCACGCGGGAACCTCCCGCGCGCAAACCGTAGAGCTACACCCGCGTGATACGCAACCGTTCCCACGCCACGCGTCACAATCGTGACCTGCGGTGCTTTGCCACCGCACCCGATTCCGGTTCGGGTGATGGCTCAGATGGTCAAGCGTGCCAGCAGATCCCGGCCCTGCTCGGCACCTTGGGGATCACACAGAACGTCGTAGCGGCCGGCGACCAGCTGCATCGTCGAACTGAAATCTCTTGTGCCGCGAGCCATCGCGTACGGGATCGCCGAGGTGATCAAGCCGAAGAAGACACCGGCGATCAGGCCGGTGAGCAGCGCACTCCACGGGTTGGGACTGAAGAAACCGAGAATCAGACCGATGAACAAGCCCAGCCAGGCGCCGGACAGCACACCACCGCCGAGCACCTTGGGCCAGCTCAGCCGACCGGTGACCCGCTCGACCTGCATGAGATCCACCCCGACGATCGTCACCTGCTGCACCGGGAACTGTTGATCGGACAGGTAGTCGACGGCACGCTGGGCCTCCGCGTACGTCGGGTAGGAGCCGATCGGCCAGCCTTTGGGCGGCGTCGGCAACGCACCGCGTGCAGCGGGCGCGGCGCCGGGCGTCTGACCCGACTGAAATGGGCTCGTCATCGAACTTTTCCTCTCCTCCGCGGTACCGGAGTCACGCCCTCTTGGCGTCATCGTCCGTGCGCTAGGTTGATCAGCATGACAAACGCGGACGGCAACGCGGGCGGATCTGCGCCATCCGACCCGGGTTCTCGGCCGTCTGAACCGTTGTCCAGCGGCTACGAAGCACCGCCCATCGAACACTCCCAGGATCGGCCGGATACCGGCGCGGCGCAACCGCCGTACGACTTCGCGCCGCCGAACTCCGAAATCGCCGCGCCCTATCCGCCCGCGATCGACTACCCCGCCGACATTCCGTACGGCTACCCGCCGCCGCCGGGTCTGCCACCGCCGTTCCCGCCACCGCCCGGCTATCCCCCGCCGGGTTACGGCATGTCCGGGTACCCCGGATATACCGGTGGTTACGGGATGCCGCCGGCCAACCCCACCAACAGCATGGCGATCGGATCGCTCGTCGCCTCGGTGCTGTCGCTGTTCCTGTTCTTCGCGTGCGCGATCGGACTGCTCGCCGCCCTGGTCGGTATCGGTCTCGGGATCGTCGCACTCAGCCAGATCCAGCGGACCGGGCAGTCAGGCTATGGTCCGCAGGTCGAACAACCGGGCCGCGGCCTGGCGATCGCCGGCATCGCGCTCGGTGTATTCGGCACCCTGATCAACGGAGGCTGGCTGGTGTTCTTTGTGACCGGGGTGCTCTCCGCGTAGCGAGCCGCACCGAATTGCGGTGCGGCTCTACACGACCCGGGTCAGCTCGGCGGGGTGAACGGCTCGGCCAGCCGGCTCATCCCGGCCGCACGGCCCTTGCCCGCCATCACCAGTGCCATCTTGCGGCTGGCCTCGTCGATCATCTCGTCGCCCAGCATCACCGCTCCCCTGGACCCACCGGCCTGCGAGGTGTGCCACTCGTAGGCATCCAGGATCAACTCGGCGTGATCGTAATCGGCTTGGCGTGGGCTGAAGATCTCGTTGCCCGCCTCGATCTGGTCCGGATGCAGCACCCACTTGCCGTCATAGCCCAGGGCGGCCGAACGTCCGGCCACCCGGCGGAACCCGTCCACATCGCGCACCTTGACATACGGGCCGTCGATCGCGTTGATACCGCGGCTGCGCGCGGCGATCAGGATGCGCATCAGCACGTGGTGATGGGCATCGCCGATGTCATACCCGTCGGGTTGCCCGCCGACCTCCAGGGTGCGCATGTTGAGGCTGGCCGCCATGTCCCCGGGCCCGAGCACCAGCGCCTGCACCCGCGGGCCGGCGGCGATCGCGTCGATATTGGTCAGCCCCAACGCGTTCTCGATCTGGGGCTCGATGCCGATCCGGCCGGGTTCCAGGCCGTGGGTGCTCTCCAGCTGCGACAGCAGCAGATCGAGTGCCTGAACATGCGCCACCTCGGTCACCTTGGGCAACACGATGAGATCGATGGTCCCCCCGGCGGAAGCCACAGTGGACACCACCTCGATCACATCGGCATAGGTCCACGGCGTGGTCCAGTCGTTGACCCTCACCCCACGCAGCTGCCCGGCCCAGCCGTCGTCGGCCAGCGCCGCCGCCACCTGGGTGCGGGCCAACGCCTTGGCCTCGGGGGCAACGGCGTCCTCGAGGTCGAGGAACACCTCGTCAGCAGGCAGACCTTTGGCCTTCTCGATCATCTTCAGGCTGCTACCCGGAACCGAGAGGCACGTTCGGCGGGGTCGATACGTGTTCTCCACGACCACAGTCTCTACCCTTTGACTCATGGCGGCGGTGAACAGGGTCTACGCGGCCCGGCTAGCGGGGATGGTGGTGCTGGGCCCCGACGGGGAGTCCATCGGCCGTGTCCGCGATGTGGTGATCAGCATCAGCATCGTCCGCCAGCAACCGCGGGTTCTCGGCCTGGTGGTCGAATTGCTCACCCGACGAAGGATTTTCGTCCCGATCCTGCGGGTCACCGCGATCGAACCAGGCTCGGTGACGCTGGCCACCGGCAGTGTGTCGCTGCGCCGGTTCGCCCAGCGACCCGGCGAGGTGCTGGTGTTGGGCCAGGTCCTGGAGACCCGGGTGCGGGTCGACGACCCCGATCTGGAACAACTGGCCGGAATCGACGTCGTGGTGGTCGATTTGGGTATCGAGCAGACCCGAACCCGCGACTGGATGGTGACCCGGGTGGCGGTCCGTCCCCAGCGGCGCCTGGGCCGGCGCTCCAACATTCACGTCGTCGAATGGCAGAACGTGCACGGGCTGACCCCGTCCGGCCTGGCGATGCCCGATCAGGGTGTGGCCTCGCTGCTCGAGCAGTTCGAGGGACAACGTCCGATCGAGGTGGCCGAGGCCCTGCGCGAGCTGCCGATCAAACGGCGCTACGAGCTGTACCGGGCCTTCGACGACGAGCGCCTGGCCGATGTGCTGCAGGAGCTGCCCGAGGACGAGCAGACCGCGGCGCTGCGCCAGCTGAACACCGAGCGTGCCGCCGACGTGCTCGAGGCGATGGACCCCGACGACGCCGCCGACGTCCTCGGCTCGATGACCCCGGCGGACGCCGAGGCACTGCTGCGGCAGATGGACCCCGAGGACTCCGAGGATGTGCGACGGCTGCTGGCCCACTCGCCCGACACCGCGGGCGGCCTGATGACCAGCGAGCCGGTGGTCCTGATGCCCGACACCACCGTCGCCGAGGCACTGGCCCGGATGCGCGACCCCGACCTGACGCCGGCGCTGGCGTCGATGGCGTTCGTCGCCCGGCCCCCGAGCGCCACCCCGACCGGTCACTACCTGGGGTGTGTGCACCTGCAACGGTTGCTGCGCGAGCCACCTGCCGCACTGGTCAGCGGGATCGTAGACACCGATCTGCCCAACCTGAGTCCGGCCGATTCGCTGGCCGCGGTGACCCGCTACTTCGCGGCGTACAACCTGGTGTGCGGCCCGGTGGTCGATGAGGAGAACCACCTGTTGGGTGCGGTGTCGGTCGACGACGTGCTCGACCACATGTTGCCCGACGACTGGCGCGAACGCGACGAGCCCGAGCTCCCGGCGGCGAGCTCATGAGCGAATTGACGGCGCGCCAGCGGCTGGACACCCCACGCGGGACCCGCGGCTTCGGGCTGCACGTCGACATCGAGGCAGTGGGCGCGTTCAGCGAGTCGATCGCCCGATTCCTCGGCACCGGGCGCTACCTGGCCATTCAGACGATCTTGGTGATCGTCTGGATCGCCCTCAACATCGGCGTCTTTACCTTCCAGTGGGATCCCTACCCGTTCATCCTGCTCAACCTGGCCTTCTCGACCCAGGCCGCCTATGCCGCCCCGCTGATCCTGCTGGCCCAGAACCGGCAGGAGAACCGGGACCGGGTCTCGCTCGAAGAGGACCGCCGCCGGGCTGAGCAAACCAAGGCCGACACCGAGTACCTGGCCCGCGAGCTGGCCTCGCTGCGGCTGGCGGTGGGCGAAGTCGTCACCCGCGATTACCTGCGCCGAGAGTTGGAAGAACTGCGTGACCTCCTCACCGAACTCACCGTGCCTGCCGATACCGACCGGCCCAACGCGGGCAAAGTCGATGGGGCTGAGCGCCGGCCCAAACGCGGTGGTTGATCTCGCTGTCCCCCATTGTGGCAACAACGCAAACCGGGACTATGTATGGTGACTTGGTTCACAACATGGTATTTGGCCAAAGCCGACCGAAGGACGGGTAAGTGCGCGTAGGGGGAGGAGCGGTGATCGCAACCGCTCGGCGCGGTATGAGCCGGCTCATGCGCTCACCCGCACTCGGCGTGGCCGTCCTGGCGCCCGTCGTGCTGGTCGCCGGTGCCGGGTCTTCCGCCTCGGAGATCGGCGTGTCCAACGCCGCGGTCACGCCCATGGCCGCCGTAGCACCCCAGGTCGACCGCTCGGGTCCGGCAGTGGTGGCCGCGGCCAGGCCCCCGACCAACTTCCGCATCAAGTCGATGACCACGATCTCGGCTCCGCCGCCGGCATTCGTCGTCAATACCCCTGGGGCCCTTGGCATTCCGGGAACGTCGCTGAAGGCGTACCGCAACGCCGAACGGATGATGGCCGCGGCCTACCCCAACTGCGGGATCAGCTGGAATCTGCTGGCCGGTATCGGACGGATCGAGTCGGGGCACGCCAACGGCGGCGCCACCGATGCCCGCGGCACCGCGGTGCGCCCGATCTACGGTCCCGCCCTCGACGGCACCCTGCCGGGCAACGAGATCATCGTCCAGAGCGCCCAGTCCGGACGGATCACCTATGTCCGGGCGATGGGGCCGATGCAGTTCCTGCCCGGAACCTGGGCCCGGTATGCCTCCGACGGCGACGGCGACGGCAAGGCTGAAGTGCAGAACGTGTTCGACTCGGCGCTCGCCGCGGCACGCTACCTGTGCAGCGGCAACCTCAACCTGCGGGACCAGTCCCAGGTCATGACGGCCATCCTGCGATACAACAACTCGGTGGCCTACGCCCGAAACGTACTGGGCTGGGCCGCCGCGTACGCCACGGGTGTGGTGCCGGTGGACCTGCCGGAGATCACCGGGTCCATTCCCCCGATCGGTGATTCTCATCTGGACCATGCCGAAGGCCTCGGCCCGAACTTGCCTGCCGACGCCACGGGACTTCCCTCGGGTGATCCGCTGGCCCTGATCCCGCTGCTCAACCGCAACGAGACCGGCACGCAGAACGTCCCCGGATTCGCCCCGGGCCAGGTGCTCGGCCCGCTGCCGGGTCCGGCGCAGGCCATACCTTCGGAGACGCCGGCCGCCCCACCGCCATGGGTCCCGCCGTGGGAGCAACCGCGTCAGCCTGCATGCGTGGTGTTCTGCATGAGCGAACAGGCTCCCCCGCCGGCGCCCGCTCCGCTGCTCGGGCCGCCCCCGGCTCCTGCTCCTGCGGTTGGCCCTGGACCGGCACCGCAGCAAGCTCCGCCGCCGGCAGTTCCGGCGGCCCCGATCGGCCCGCCGATCGAGGCCGCGCCCGCGGCTCCGGCGCTCGGTCCGGTACCCGGCCCCGCCCCGGGACCGGCCTGAATCCAGCACCCAACACCGTCGCCGTAGACTCGGCGGTGATGTCCGAATCTGTCACTGAGCTGCAATCTGCGGTTCGCGCTGCGCTGGCCAAGGTGATCGACCCCGAATTGCGGAAGCCGATCACCGAACTCGGCATGGTCAAGAACATCTCGATCGAGGCTGACCACGGTGTACACGTCGAGATCTACCTGACCACTGCGGCCTGCCCGAAGAAGACAGAGATCGCCGACCTGGTGACGGCCGCCGTCACCGATGTGCCCGGCACGGGCGCCGTCAAGGTGACCCTGGACGTGATGAACGACGAGCAGCGCGCCGAACTGCGCACGCTGCTGCGTGGCGATTCCCGCGAACCGGTGATCCCGTTCGCCCAGCCCAACTCCCTCACCCGGGTGTACGCCGTGGCCTCCGGTAAAGGTGGCGTGGGCAAATCCAGTGTGACGGTCAACCTGGCTGCCGCGATGGCCGCCCGCGGGCTGTCCGTCGGCCTGCTGGACGCCGATATCTACGGCCATTCGGTGCCGCGCATGATGGGTACCAGTGACCGGCCCACCCAGGTCGACTCGATGATCCTGCCGCCCATCGCCCACGATGTGAAGGTCATCTCGATCGCGATGTTCACCCAGGGCAACACGCCCGTGGTGTGGCGCGGGCCGATGCTGCACCGGGCCCTGCAGCAGTTCCTTGCGGACGTGTACTGGGGCGACCTGGACGTGCTGCTGCTCGATCTGCCGCCCGGCACGGGTGATATCGCCATCTCGGTGGCCCAGTTGATCCCGGGTGCCGAGATCCTGGTGGTGACCACTCCGCAGATGGCTGCCGCTGAAGTGGCCGAGCGTGCCGGCGCGATCGCGTTGCAGACCCGCCAGCGCATCGCCGGCGTGGTGGAGAACATGTCGGGCCTGCAGATGCCCGACGGCACCGTCATGCAGTTGTTCGGTGAGGGCGGCGGCCGTCAGGTGGCCGAGTCGCTGACCCGTTCGGTGGGCGCCGAGGTGCCGCTGCTGGGCCAGGTCCCACTGGACCCGGCGTTGGTGACCGCCGGTGACTCCGGTGTGCCACTGGTGCTGTCGGCGCCCGAATCAGCGGCTGGCGCCGAGCTACGCAAGATCGCCGAGGGGTTGTCGGCCCGTAAACGCGGCCTGGCCGGGATGTCGCTGGGTCTGGACACCGCGCGACGCTAAGTCCCTTCGGCTGTGGGACTAGGTGGCGTCCGGGTCGAATGCGGAGCCGACCGACTTGTCTGTCGGCGTTGCCCCGATCTCACCGGCAGGTTTATCGCCGGGCACTGAGGGCTGCTGATTCTTACCGTCATCGAAGGCGCCAGTCAGGAACGAGTCATCACCGTCGAGCAGATGCTTGGTGATCGCGGCCCGCGGGGTCATGCCGCGCAGCTTCTGCAGTTCGGCGAGGGGTTCGCGAAGATCGTCGAACTCCGGGCCGAGGTCCTCACGCAACTGGCTGGTCGCTCCGCTGACGTAATCCCGGACCTGCTTCAGGGCACCGGAAGTCCACCGGATGGCACCGGGCAGGCGCTCGGGCCCCAGGATCACCAGACCGGCGATCACCAGAACCAGCATCTCCCCCCACCCGATGTTCGCGAACATCGCTACTGCGCTTTTTGATCGTCGCCGATCGGCGTGACCATGAACGTCATGGGCCGACCGTCGCGGAGCACCTCGATCGGAGCTTCCTGCCCGATCTTGAGCTGACGCACCGCGACCACCATCTCATCGGCGTCGGCGACCTTGCGGTCACCGACCTTGACCACGACGTCGTTCTCCAGGATGCCGGCCTTCTCGGCCGGGCCACCTGCGTTGACGTTGCGGACCTGCGCGCCCGAGGCCACGCTGTTGCTCACCGTGACGGCACTGAGCAACAGCGTCGGATGCGCGACCTTGCCGTCCTTGATCAGGTTCTCGACGACCTGCTTGACCTCGTTGACCGGGATCGCGAAGCCGAGGCCACTAGCGCTGTCCGACAAGGACTTTCCGGCCGTGTTGATCCCGATCACCTCGGCGGACATGTTGATCAGCGGGCCACCGGAGTTGCCGTGGTTGATCGAGGCATCGGTCTGGAGCCCGTCGATCACGGTGTCGGTGTCCGAACCTTCACCCGAGAGCGGCACCGGCCGGTGCAGCGCGCTGATGATGCCGTGGGTGACCGTGCTGCGCAGGCCGAGCGGGGCGCCGGCCGCGATGACTTCCTCGCCGACGCGCACCTTCTCGGAATCACCCATCCGCGCCACGACGAGGTTGTCGACGTTGTCGACCTTCAACACGGCCAGATCGGTCTTGGGGTCGCGGCCGACCAGGTTGGCGGGTACTTCCTTGCCGTCGTTGAACACCACGGTGATCTTGTAGTCGGCGGGCTTTCCCGCAGCGTCGGAGATCACGTGGTTGTTGGTGACGACGTAGCCCTTGCCGTCGACCACGACACCGGAGCCCTGCGAGCCCTCGGTCTTGCTCTTCGCCTCGATCGTCACCACCGAATCCTCGACCGCGGCGGCCACCGTGGCGAACCGGCCGGCGTCCGGGGACGGGAGGTCACCGGTCTCCAGCGTCACCTTCGAGGTGGTGAAGGCCTGCACGGTACCGGCAGTCTTCTGTCCGACCCAGCCGCCGATCGCGCCGACCACGAGCGTGATCAGGAGCAACACGACCAGTGCCATCCACGACACCCGGCCACCGAACAGCACCTCGCGGGCACCCAGCTTGCCGATCGGGGCTGGTACGACCACCGGCGCGACGGGCGCCTGCGCGGGGGTACCCAGTGCCGGGACGGCACCCGGGTTGCGCCAGGGATCGTCGACGACGTCGTCACCGGCGGTCCGCTCGGCCTCGAGTGCGCCGGCATCGGTGGGATGACGCTGCAGTGAGTCACCACTGCTGGAGGGACGGCTGAACGCCTCGGCCAGCACGGGATCCGGCGGTAGGTCCTTGGGGGCGTACTCGCCCTGGTCCTCGTACTTCTCCGCACCGAGGAACGAGCCGTCGACGCCGGCGGGCCGGCCGAATGTGCGCTGCGACAACTGGTCTACGGGTGGCCGCTCGACAGGGCGCGGTTCCAGACGGCCGCTCTCGTCGGACTGGTCCTGATTGGTCACCGGTGTATCACTCTCTATCGGAGCGCCCGCCCCAGCCAGATAGGCCGACGCCGGTCACTGATCGCCTTGGGGTCCAGCCTACCGGCGCTTGCGCCGACTCCGCGTCGGGTCATCAGCAACCTGAGGCTGTTCACCCACGTCAGCGGAGGGCTGCGGACTGTGGTGCGGTATCTGCGACAACAGTCCCAAGAGGGAATTCGGAATGACGACCGGACAGGAATCCCGCAATGCGGTCCGGGCTTGGCCCTGGGCATCGACCTCGGCCGCGCAGTCCGGACATAGGGACAGGTGGTGCGCGGCCCGCAGATGAGCGCTCATCCGCAGCTCACCGTCGACGAAGGCCGCGATGGCCTCGGTGGACAGGTGCTCGGTGGAACGGAACTGCCGAGGTGCGCCTACCGGCGCATCGCTCTGCGAGGCGAACTGCGCCGGCAACCAGGAGAATGCCCGACGGAACACGTGTCCCGGGTCGACCATCGCCCAGCTCCTCTCGCCACGACCAAATGTCCTGACCCGAATGTAGCGCGACCTGACGCGCTGAACACCGACCACCACTAGGCAGATTTGGCGGTTTCCGGCGAGTGCTTCGCCAGGTGCTCACGCAAGGCCTGCCGACCACGGTGAATCCGGCTGCGCACGGTGCCGAGCTTCACGCCCAGCGTGGCGCCGATTTCTTCGTAGGACAGACCCTCGATGTCACACAGGACCACCGCGGCGCGGAACTCCGGTGCCAGCGAGTCCAGGGCAGCCTGAAGGTCGGCCCCCAACCGCGAGTCGTGGTAGATCTGCTCCGGGTTCGGGTCGTCGGCGGGCACCCGGTCGTAATCGTCGGGCAGCGCTTCCATGCGGATGCGGCCGCGGCGACGGACCATGTCGAGGAACAGGTTGGTGGTGATGCGGTGCAACCAGCCCTCGAAGGTTCCCGGCTGGTAGTTCTGCACGGAGCGGAACACCCGGATGAAGGTCTCCTGGGTCAGGTCCTCGGCGTCATGCTGGTTGCCCGAAAGGCGGTAGGCCAGCCGGTACACCCGGTCTGCGTGTTGACGCACCAGCTCGTCCCATGACGGCATGGCCGCCTGATCGCCGGTGGCGTCGAAAACGGCGGTACCGGTCAACTCATCGGAGGGCTCCACCCATTCGCCTGCGGTGAATTGCTCCAGATGTGCCATCGTCACCGGGGCGGCCTGGGTGGCGGGGTTCGAGGTAACAGCGTTCGCGCTCGTCGGATCCTCCTGATCACAGTTCTCACTTCGCTCAACACAACCGATGACGTCGCTATTCCGGTTGCTGCTCATGTTGTGCTGGGCGGTGCGCCAGCGGGCGCCGTGTTCCATGCGGATACCGTTCCTGATCCCGGTGTGGCAGGCATATGAGCAATCTGAACTTTTGCTGAGAAAGCCTACGATACGTTCGGTTACCTGCACGAACCAGCGAATTTCCGTGGCCGATACCTACCATCCGCGGGCGTGTCGCAACGACGCCCCCGGCCTCTGGCCTACGCTGCGGGCATGGTCAGCTCCAACCCCGGTCGCGCCGAGGCGATCGTCACGCATGCCGAACGATCGATCTCCGAAGACGAGATCGTCGCGGCCGCGCGTGAACGGGCCGAAGAACTCGGCGCGGGTGCGGTGACCCCTGCCGTAGGAGCGTTGCTGAGCGTGCTGGCCCGGCTCACCGGGGGCAAGGCGGTCGTCGAAGTCGGCACGGGTGCCGGCGTCAGCGGGTTGTGGCTGTTGTCGGGCATGAGCGACGACGGCGTGCTGACCACCATCGACGTCGAACCCGAGCATCAGCGCATCGCCAAGCAGGGGTTTACCGAGGCCGGGGTCGGCCCGGGACGGACGCGGCTGATCAGCGGTCGCGCCCAGGAGGTGCTCACCCGCCTGGCCGACGAGTCCTACGACCTGGTGTTCATCGACGCCGAACCCATGGACCAGCCCCAGTTCGTGGCCGAGGGGGTGCGTCTCCTGCGTTCCGGCGGTGCGATCGTGCTGCACCGGGCCGCGCTGGGCGGCCGGGCCGGTGACGCCTCGGCCAACGATGCCGAGGTCAGCGCAGTGCGTGAGGCGGCCCGGCTGATCGCCGAGGACGAGCGGCTCACCCCGGTACTCATCCCGCTGGGCGACGGCCTGCTGGCCGCCGCCCGCGACTGACCTTTCTCCTCTCCCGGACGCTTTCTTTACGGATTCCTGACGGGTCATCCCCTTGACCACGTACTGAACACACGTTTAGCGTTTTGAACATGCGTTCAGCAGATGACCGAACAGCGACGGCCCGGATCCGAGACGCCGCGATCGAGCAGTACGGGCAACACGGATTCAGCGTGGGGTTGCGCACCATCGCCGAGTCCGCGGGCGTCAGCGCCGCCTTGGTGATCCACCACTTCACTTCCAAGGAAGGGCTACGCAAGGCGTGCGACGCCTACGTCGCCGAGGTGGTGCGCGAGGCCAAGACCGAGTCACTGCAGAGCGGTGACCCTGCGACCTGGATCGCGCAGATGTCCGAGATCGAGTCGTATGCGCCCCTGATGGCCTACCTGGTCCGCAGCATGCAGTCCGGCAGCGATCTGGCGAAGACGTTCTGGCGCACCATGGTCGACAACGCCGAGCAGTACCTCGAGGAGGGCGTGCGGGCCGGGGTGCTAAAACCCAGCCGCGATCCGAAGGCCCGGGCACGGTTCATGGCGATCTGCAGTGGCGGCGGGTTTCTGCTGTACCTGCAGATGCACGACGACCCGACAGACCTGCGCCGGGTGCTGCGTGATTACGGCGAGGACATGATGCTGCCGGCTCTCGAGCTCTACACCGAGGGCCTGATGGCCGACTCGACCATGTACGACGCCTTCCTGCACCAACGCGAGCAAGACATCCCGTCCCGTTCAGAATCCACGACCGACACCAAGGAGCCAGCGTGAACCACTCCGTCGAAATCCGCGGACTGTCAAAATCTTTCGGGCACACCAAGGCGCTCGATGGCTTGAATCTCACCGTCTCCCCCGGCGACGTCGCCGGCTTCCTCGGGCCCAACGGCGCCGGTAAGTCCACCACCATCCGGGTCTTGTTGGGCCTGCTGCGCGCCGACGGGGGCACCGTCCGCCTCCTGGGCGGCGACCCGTGGCGCGACGCGGTCGCCCTGCACCGCCGAATCGCCTACGTCCCAGGCGATGTCACGCTGTGGCCGAATCTGACCGGTATGCAGGCCATCGACTTCCTGTGTAGATTGCGCGGCAACGGCGTCGACACTCGGCGCCGCGACGAGTTGATCGAGCGGTTCGAACTCGACCCCCACAAGAAAGCCCGCACCTACTCCAAGGGCAACCGGCAGAAGGTCGCCATCGTCGCGGCGTTCAGCTGTCATTCCGACCTCTACATTCTCGACGAGCCCACTTCGGGTCTGGACCCGTTGATGGAGAGAGCATTTCAGCAATGTGTGGCCGAGGTGGCGAGCCAGGGCGCCGCAGTCCTGCTGTCCAGCCACATCCTGGCCGAGGTCGAAAAACTCTGCGACAACGTGACGATCATCCGGTCCGGGCGCACGGTACGCTCCGGCACCCTCGCCGAACTGCGGCACCTGATGCGCACCAAAGTCACCGCCCGCACTCGCTCGGACGGTCGGGCGATACAGAACACCCCGTACGTGCACGACTTCGTGAGCAACGAGGGCACCGTGAGCTTCTCGGTGGACCGGGCCGACCTGGAGTTCGCCTTGGAACACCTGACCGATCTCGGCATCGACGATCTCACCGTCGCACCGGCATCGCTGGAGGACATGTTCCTGCGCGAATACCAGGGGGCGACCCGGTGAACACCGCGACCGCCCCGGCCCGGCCCACCGGTCCGGCCCGCACGGCCACGTCACCGTTGACCGGCATCGAAACGCTGCTGCGGCTGGCACTGCGACGCGACCGGGTGCGGCTGAGCGTGTGGGTCGGCGCGCTCACCTTGATGATGGTGTACGCCCCCAACGCAATTCGCCTGGCCTACCCCGGGGAGGAACAACGCCTGGCCCGGGTGAACCTGCTCAAGACACCCGCAGGCATGATGCTCGGTGGCCCGATGTTCGGGGTGAACGAGACCGACCTCGGCGTGATGATGGCCAATGAACTGACACTCACCCTGACCATCGCCACCTCGATCCTTGCCATTCTCACCGTGATTCGTCATACCCGGGCCGAAGAGGAGAACGGTAGCGCCGAGCTGGTGCTCTCGTCGGTGGTGGGGCGCTACGCGCGAACTGCCGCGGCCCTGGCCGTCGTCGGCGGCGTCAACGCGGTGCTGGCTCTCACGATGACGCTGGCGATGGCCTCCACCGGCTTCGCGATCGTCGACACCGCGGCCATGAGCCTGGGCATCACCGGGGTCGCGATGGTGTTCGGTGCGGTCGCCGCGGTGACCGCCCAACTCTGGCGCCAGTCCCGCACCGCGTCGGGGGCTGCGATGGCGACGTTGGCGGTGGCTGCGCTGATACGCGGGGTCGGTGACGTCATCGACAACTCCGGCAGCACTCTGAGCTGGTTGTCCCCCGTCGCCTGGGCACAGCAGATGCGTCCGTTCGTCGATCTGCGCTGGTGGCCGTTCGGGTTGCTGGTCATTCTGGCGGTCGGATTGACGGCCGTGGCTGCCGTGCTGGAGAGCCGCCGCCAGTACGACGCGGGCACCATCGCGTCGACGGGTGAGCGCCCCGACGCCCCCGCCATCACCGGCCCGCTCCGGCTGCACCTGACGCTGCAACGCGGTCAGACGATCGGCTGGGCGGTGGCATTGTTCGTGGCCGGGCTGGTGTTCGGCTCGATGACGAAAGCACTGATGGATGCGGCCAGGACCAACGAGCTGATCGCCCGATTGCTGTCCACGACAGGCATCGACGGCATCTACACCACCATGACGCAGTTCCTGGCCGCAGCGGCCACGGCGTATGTCACCTCGGTGGTGCTGCGGGTGTACACCGACGAGCAGAACGGATTGGGCGAGCCGGTTCTGGCCGGGGCGGTCTCGCGGTGGCGCTGGCTGTTGGGCGCGGTCGGCTGCGCGCTGGCGGGCGCGGCGGTGCTGATGTTCTGCGCCGGCCTGGGCAACGGCCTCGGCGCCGGCCTGACGCTGGGTGAACCGGGCACCATCATCGGTCTCACCCTGGCCGCACTGGCGTATCTCCCCGCGCTGGCGGTGGTGGCCTCGATCGCGGCCCTGGCAGTGGCACTTCGCTCACCCTGGATGGCCTGGTTGGCAGTCACATTCGTGATTGCCGCACTGTACCTCGGGGCGCTGCTGCGGTTGCCGCGCTGGCTGATCGAACTGTCGCCGGTGGGACGGACCACTGTGCCGAGCGAGTTCCCGGCAGTGGCCCTGGTGGTAATGCTCATCGCCGCAACAGGTTTGGCGCTGCTGGCCGGGGTCATCTACCGCAATCGCGACGCGGTGTGAAATGGGCAGGGGGCAGATCATGAAACTTGCACTTCAGACCGTGCTGTCCGGGCTCTTCTCCTTGCTGTTGTTGGGGGTGACGTTGTTCTGGCCGGCCGGCACGTTCCACTACTGGCAGGCCTGGGTTTTCATCGCCGTATTCCTGGCAACCACCATGATCCCGAGCATCGGTCTCGCGATCAGGGACCCAGCGGCCCTGCAGCGACGCCTGCACGGTGGGCCGACCGCGGAAACGCGGATCGTGCAGAAGATTGTCATCTGGGCGGTCACGGGCTCGGCCTTCGCGGCGTTCGTCCTCAGCGCGTTCGACCACCGGTTCGGGTGGTCGAGTGTGCCGACAGCGGTGGTCATCCTCGGCAACGTTCTGGTGGCGGTGGGAATCCTGTTCGCCGAGGCAGTGGTGTTCCAGAACAGCTTCGCCGGCGCCAGCATCCAGGTGGAGGACGAACAACCGCTCGTCTCGACGGGGCTCTACGGTCTGGTCCGGCACCCGATGTATTTCGGCGCGGTGTTGATGATGTTCGGCACCCCATTGGCGCTGGGTTCCTACTGGGCCCTCCTCGTGTCCATCGTGTCGATACCGATTTTCGGCGTGCGGATCGCCGACGAGGAGAAGATGCTGCGCGCCGAACTCGACGGCTACGACGCGTACACCCAGAAGGTGCGCTACCGACTGGTGCCCTACGTGTGGTGAGCCACGACGCGCGGATAACGGCGAACCGACCGAGCCCGGGCCGAGTTCGCCGCATACTGCAGTAATGGAACTGTTGACCGGCTTTGGCCTGGCCACCGCGGCGGGGCTCAACGCCTACATCCCGTTGCTGGCCCTGGGCCTGTTGTCGCGATTCACCGAGCTGGTGTCGTTGCCGGCGGGCTGGTCCTGGCTGGAGAACGGCTGGGTGATGGCAATCGTCGCGGTCCTGCTGATCGTCGAGGTGGTCGCCGACAAGATCCCCGCACTCGACTCGATCAACGACACCATCCAGACCTTCGTCCGCCCGACCGCGGGCGGCATCGTCTTCGGGTCGGGCACCGCGTCGGCGACCGCGGCCGTCGCCGACCCGGGCGCATTCGCCCAATCCGGCCAGTGGATTCCGGTGGCGATCGGCGCGGTCACCGCGCTCGTGGTATCGCTGACCAAATCGACGGTCCGACCGGCCGCCAACGTCGCCACCGCCGGTGTCGCCGCACCGGTGCTGTCCACCGTCGAGGACGTCACCAGTATCGGTCTGGTCTTCGTGGCGATCCTGCTACCGGCACTGGTGCTCGTCGCGCTGCTGGCGCTGATCTGGGGCGCCTTCCGCCTGTGGCGGTGGCGCAGGCGGAAGAACGAGGCCAAGGTCGGCGTGAACGCCCGCAGCAGCACCGCGCCGCGCCGCGCCGCGGTCGATCCCTGGGAGTGATCCCCGGACTGACGACCAGACGCGCTAGATCCACACACCTTTGCCGACGGCAACCACGCCGCCCGCGCTGATCGCGAACCGCTCACGGTCTTTGTCGAGGTCCACGCCCACCATCTCGCCCGGACCCACCACCACGTTCTTGTCCAGGATCGCGTGGCGCACCACCGCGCCGCGGCCGATCCGCACCCCCGGCATCAGCACACTTCCCTCCACGATGGCACCGTCGTCGATCACCACATTGGAGGACAACACCGAATTACGTACGGACGCCGCGGAAATGATACTGCCGGCGCCGACGACCGACTCCTGTGCCGAGCCGCCGTTGACGAACTTGGCGGGGGCAAGGTTCTCGGATTCGCCGCGGATCGGCCAGCGCTTGTTGTACAGGTTGAACACCGGGTGCACCGACACCAGGTCCATGTGTGCGTCGTAGAAGGCGTCCAGGGTGCCGACATCGCGCCAGTAGCCGTGGTCGCGTTCGGTGGCCCCGGGTACCTCGTTGTTGTCGAAGTCATAGACCGCCGCCATTCCGTCGGACACGAGTCGCGGGATGATGTCGCCGCCCATGTCGTGGTCGGAGTGGTCGTCGTCGGCATCGGCGCGGATCGCGTCGATGAGCACCTTGGTGGTGAAGATGTAGTTGCCCATCGACACGAAGGTCTGCTCGGGATCGTCGGGCGTGCCCGGCGGGTCCGCGGGCTTCTCGACGAATTCCTTGATGCGCCCGGAGTCGTCGGCGTCGATGCACCCGAACGCACTGGCCTCAGCGCGGGGCACCCGGATGCCGGCCACCGTTGCCCCGGCCCCGCTGTCGATGTGGAACCGCAGCATCTGCTCGGGATCCATGCGGTACACGTGGTCGGCGCCGAAGATGATGATGTAGTCGGGATCTTCGTCGTAGATCAGGTTGAGCGACTGGTAGATCGCGTCTGCCGATCCGGTGTACCAACGCGGCCCGAGCCGCTGCTGGGCCGGCACCGGGGTGATGTACTCACCGGCCAGACCCGACAGGCGCCAGTTCTGGCTGATGTGACGGTCCAGTGAATGCGACTTGTATTGCGTCAGAACGCAGATCCGTAGGTAGCGGGCGTTGACGAGGTTGGACAGCACGAAGTCGATCAGCCGGTAGGCACCGCCGAAGGGAACTGCCGGCTTGGCGCGATCGGCGGTCAACGGGTACAGCCGCTTGCCCTCTCCCCCGGCCAGAACAATGCCCAGCACATGTGGCAACTCCCTCATGGGTCCAAACCTATCCGCCAACCAGCACCGCGGCCAGCCAATGGCAACAGAAGTCTGCGGCGCATAGCTAGACCCGCCGAGACCTACTACCGTCTCGGATATGCGGGTGGCCATGATGACTCGGGAATATCCACCCGAGGTGTACGGCGGTGCCGGTGTGCATGTGACCGAACTCGTCGCACAGTTGCGTCGGCTTTGCGACGTCGACGTGCATTGCATGGGTGCCCCGCGTGACGGGGCATTCGTGGCGCAGGCCGATCCTGCACTGCGCGGCGCCAACCCGGCTCTGTCGACGCTGTCCGCGGACCTCAGCATGGTCAACTCGGCGGAGGCGGCCACAGTGGTGCATTCGCACACCTGGTATGCCGGGATGGCCGGGCACCTGACCGGGCTGCTCTACGGCATACCGCACGTGCTGACCGCACATTCCCTGGAGCCGCTGCGGCCATGGAAGGCCGAGCAACTCGGCGGAGGCTACCGGGTGTCCTCGTGGGTGGAACGCACCGCAGTCGAAGCCGCCGACGCGGTGATCGCGGTGAGTTCCGGTATGCGCCACGACGTGTTGCGTACGTATCCGGCTCTCGACCCGAGCCGGGTCCACGTGGTGCGTAACGGCATCGACACCGACGTCTGGTATCCGACTCCGCCGGCCGACGTCGACTCGGTGCTCACCGAACTCGGGGTCGACCTGAGCCGCCCGATCGTGGCGTTCGTCGGGCGCATCACCCGTCAGAAGGGGGTGGCTCACCTGGTGGCCGCGGCCCACCGGTTCAGTCCCGAGGTGCAGCTGGTGTTGTGCGCGGGCGCCCCCGACACCCCCGAGATCGCGGCCGAGGTGTCCGCGGCGGTGGCCGAGCTGGCGCGGGCCCGCACCGGGGTGTTCTGGATACGCGAAATGCTGCCGATCAACAAGATTCGGGAAATACTCTCTGCGGCAACAGTTTTCGTGTGCCCATCGGTATACGAGCCGTTGGGCATCGTGAACCTGGAAGCGATGGCATGTTCGACGGCGGTGGTCGCCTCTGACGTCGGCGGCATCCCTGAGGTCATCGTCGACCGACAGACCGGGCTGCTTGTGCACTACGACGCCACGGACCCGCGCTTCTTCGAGATGCGCCTGGCCGACGCGGTCAACTCACTGGTGGCCGAGCCGGAAACCGCCCGAAAGTACGGCGAGGCCGGACGCCAGCGGTGCATCGCGGAGTTCTCCTGGGCGCACATCGCTGAACAGACCCTGGAGATATACCGCAAGGTGTCCGCCTGAGCGGACACCTTGCGAGTCGATCAGCTGGTGACGGCCTTGAGTTCGTCGCCCAGCGCAGCGGCCTCGTCAGGAGTCAGTTCGACAACGAGCCGGCCACCGCCTTCCAGCGGTACTCGCATAACGATTCCTCGCCCCTCTTTGGTTGCTTCCAGTGGACCGTCACCGGTCCGGGGCTTCATCGCCGCCATCGAGTGCTCCCTCCAACAGTGCCGACCCGCGTCAGCGGGCCAGATTGAGCCGAAGCCGCCCACTCGTAGACGGCACCCGGCATTGAACTGCTACTGAACTTCCCCTATTGTTCCTTATCCGCTGCGGTGGGTGTGCAAAGACCCATCGGATACCGGCCGATGTCACTTTCGATCGACCACCGGAACCCAGCACGACACGATGTGGTCGTCCACCATCCCGGTGGCCTGCATCAACGCATATGCCGTGGTCGGGCCGACGAATTTGAAGCCCCGGCGCTTGAGTTCCTTGGCCATCGCGGTGGATTCCGGGGTCACGGCAGGCACTTGCTCCAGGTCAGCGGGCCGCGCCCGGGCCGGCGGAGCGAATGACCACAGCAGCTCGCTCAGATCGACGTCGAGTTCGGTGACCGCCCTCGCATTGGCGATGGTCGCGACGATCTTGGCCCGGTTCCGCACGATGCCCGCGTCGGCCATCAACCGCTCGACGTCGTCGTCGGTGTACTTCGCGACGGCGTTCGCGTCGAAACCGTCGAACGCGGCCCGGAAGTTCTCCCGCTTGCGCAGAATCGTCAGCCAGCTCAACCCGCTCTGGAAGGCCTCCAGGCTGATCCGCTCGAACAACGCAGCGGAATCCCGCAGCGGCCGGCCCCACTCGGTGTCGTGATAGTCGCGGTACAGCGTGTCAGCCGCGGCTGCGCTACTGGAGGCGACCGCCCAGCCACACCGGATGCGGCCGTCGTCGGTCATGGCTCCTCCGGCGTGCGGACTTCCCCTGCGGTGGCCGACACCTCGTCCTCGACCTCGACGTCGTCCGGCACACCGTAGGCCGCGCGCACTGCGGCCAGCTCCCCGCGGACCGAGTCGAGTTCGCGACCCAGCCGGTCCAGCACCCAGTCCACCTCGCTGGTCTTGTAGCCCCGTACCACCTGGGCGAACTTGAGCGCGTCGACATCCGCACCGGTGACGCCCGACGCGGGCAGCACCGTGGCGGTGGTGCCCTTGGGAAGCGGCGGCAGTGTCTCGCCTCGGCCGAAGATGACGCTACCCAGACCGAACAGCACCGTGGCCACCAGAACCAGCACCACCAGGTACAGCAGTATCAGTGTCACGCTTCGATACTGCCTCACGCAGGCGACAACCAGCGCGGGCGCAGGGCCCGGCACTCACCGAATGTGCACACAGATCGCGTTTGCAGCGGTTTTCGCGATCTGAGTGCACCGTCGGCGTGCAAGGCGGCACTCAACTAGCGCGGGCGCAGGGTCATCATGGGCGGGCGGTCGGCCAGGGAGACCGATGACACCCGCGGGGTGAAGTCGTTGCCGTCGGCGTAGAACTGCGTCAGCCCCATCCCCGAATCGGCGATCCCGCAGCGGGACAGCAGGGTCGCGATGACCTGCCGGCTCATCGAGGCCAACTCGGTCAGCGGCCGGTTGCGGTGTGCCCGCACTCCCAGGTTCACCTGGGCGATGGCGTCCAGGCCGAGACGGTCGTAGGTGTCGACCAGCAGCCCGATCTCGACGCCGTACCCGGGGGCGAACGGCACCGAGGTCAGCAATTCGCGGGTGCCCGCGTACTCGCCGCCCAGCGGTTGCAGCACGCAGTTCAGCTCGGGGCGCAGCGAGGCCAGCAGCGGGCGTGCCACCAGCTCGGTGACCCGGCCGCCGCCGTTGGCGTCCTCGGCGCCGCTGACCTTGAGCGGCCGCCGGTAGAACCCCTTGACCAGGTGCACCCCGTCGGCGGTGAGCAGCGGGCCCAGGAGCTTGGGCACGAACATCGGGTCGGGGTCGATCAGGTCGGAGTCGACGAACGCGATCAGGTCACCGGTGGTGGCAGCCAGCGACCGCCACAGCACCTCACCCTTGCCGGGTTGCGGCGCGATCTCGGGCAGCGCCACTTCCCGGCTGACGACGCGGGCGCCGGCGGCGACCGCGCGGATCTCGGTGTCGTCGGTGGAGCCCGAATCGAGCACGATCAGCTCGTCGACCAGTCCGCCGAGCAGCGGGGTGATGGTCTCGACGACGGAGGCGACGGTTTCTTCCTCGTTGAGGGCGGGCAGCACCACGGAGACGGTGCGGCCGGCCTTGGCGGCCTCGAGCTCGGCGATGGTCCAGCTCGGCCGGTTCCAGCTGTGATCGGTCAGCCAGCGGTGGCCGACCACTCCGTCGGTCAGTTCAGGCAGCAGGTCGGTCATGCCAGTCCCCTCACTGTTCGTGCGGGTGCCCGCACTCCCTGGATCGACGCGACCATCTCCAGCACGCGCCGCGTGGGTCCGACCTCGTGTACCCGGAACATCGCGGCGCCGTCCGCGGCGGCCAGTGCCGTCGCGGCCAGGGTGCCCTCCAGGCGTTCGGTCAGATCCACACCCAGAGTCTCCCCGACAAAATCCTTGTTGCTCAGCGCCATCAGGACTGGCCATCCGGTCTTAACAAGATCTTTTACGTGACGCAACAAACTAAGACCGTGATGAGTGTTTTTACCAAAATCATGGGTCGGGTCGATCAGGATCCGGTCGCGCGATACGCCGGTTGCTACCGCCCGCTCGGCCGCGGCGGTCACCTCGGCGATGACGTCGTCGACGACGCCGCGTTCGGTGATCCCGTAGTTGACCCGGAACGGCCGGGTGCGCGGCGCCGCACCGCCGGTGTGCGAGCACACCAGGCCGGCACCGAACTCGGCGGCCACCTCGGGTAGCCCCGGATCCGCACCCGCCCAGGTGTCGTTGATCAGGTCGGCCCCGGCCGCGCAGGCTTGTTTGGCGACCGTGGCGCGCCAGGTGTCGACGCTGATCAACTGGTCGGGATAGGCGCTGCGCAGCCATTCGATGAACGGCACGACGCGGGCGATCTCCTCGTCGGCGTCGACCGTGCTGCCCGGGCCGGCTTTGACCCCGCCCACGTCGATGACGTCGGCTCCCTCGGCGACCACCCGGGCGACGGCAGCCTTGGCGGCCTCGTCGGTGAAGGTGGCCCCACGGTCGTAGAACGAGTCCGGCGTCCGGTTGACGATCGCCATGATCAGCGCACGGTCACCCGCAACCGGGCGCCCGCAGAACGTCGACAACACGCCCTCCATAGTGCCTGGTGCCGCGTGCGCGGCAGTATCCGCGCCAGCTTCCGCGCCTTTTTCTACCTTTTGGTCGTCGCCCGACACGATCGACAACCCAGGCGTAGATATCGGCGCGGAGCTGGGCGCTCCTGCTTACTTGGGCCGCTTACCGGCCGTCACTTCGTCGGGGTATTCGGGGTAGAAGGGCACGTAGCCCTCCTCACGGCCGGCCAACACGTACAGCGGATCCTTGATATCCGATCCGTAGCCCTGTTTGCGCAGGTCGACCTTCTGGCTCTTGAACGTCGAGGTGTGCGCCAGTTCGGAGACGACGCGGACGAACAGCGGCACGGCATAGGGCGGCAGGTGCGCGTGGAACGCGTCGGCGACCTCGTTGCCGTCGAACTCGTGGCCGGCCTTGAGCTGCAGGGCCGCCATGCCGGCGCGGCCGCCCGCACCGGGCACCTCCACCCCGAACACGGTGCACTCGTCGACGGCCGGGTGCCCGGCGAGCGCGGCCTCGACCTCGGTGGTGGCCACGTTCTCGCCTTTCCACCGGAAGGTGTCACCGAGCCGGTCCGCGAACGCGGCGTGGCCCAGCCCCTGCGAGCGCATCAGGTCGCCGGTGTTGAACCAGACGTCACCTTCCTTGAAGGCGTCGCGGACCAGCTTCTTCTCGCTGGCGGCCTTGTCGGTGTAACCGTCGAACGGCTGCAGTGCGTTGATCTTGGACAGCATCAGGCCGGGCTCGCCGCGCTTGACCTTGCGCAGCCGGCCGTCGGCTCCACGAGTCGGCTCGCCACTGTCGGCGTCGAACTCGACGAAGGCGACCGGGCTCGGGCAGATGCCGGTGGATTTCGAGACGTTGAAAACGTTGACGAAGGCGGTGTTGCCCTCGCTGGCGGCGTAGAACTCGCACACCCGCTGGATGCCGAATCGCTGGGTGAACTCGTCCCAGATGGCCGGTCGCAGCCCGTTGCCGACGATGACGCGGACCTTGTGGGCGCGGTCGGTCGGCTTGGGCGGCTGGTTGAGCAGGTAGCCGCAGATCTCGCCGATGTAGGCGAACGCGGTCGCGTCGTAGGCGATGACCTCGTCCCAGAACCGCGACGCCGAGAACGACTTGCCAAGGGCCAGCGCCGCGCCCGAGTTCAGCGCCGAACCGACCGAGACGGTCAGGGCGTTGTTGTGGTAAAGCGGCAGGCAGCAGTACAGGGTGTCGTCGCTGCGCAACCGCAGCCCGAGGCCCCCGAACCCGGCCAGGGCCCGCAACCAGCGGTAGTGCGTCATCACACTGGCCTTGGGCATACCGGTGGTGCCCGAGGTGAAGATGTAGAACGCCTTGTCCTTGGCCAGGACGGCCGACGCACTGGCGGGGTTCGAAATGGGCGCGGTGGCCGCCAACCGTCGCAGTTCCTCGACCGTGATCAGCCCGTTGACCTCGGCTCCGCACTCGATGACGGGCTCGATCAGGTCGGACTCGGCCACCACGGCAGTGGCGCCGAGCAATCCGAAACTGTGCGCCAGCACCTTGCCGCGCTGGTGGTAGTTGAGCATGCCGGCCACGGCGCCGCACTTGACGATCGCGAGCATCAACAACACCGCGTCGGTCGAGTTACGCAGCATCACGCCGACCACGTCGCCGTGCCCGACGCCCTTCGCGGCCAAGACGGCCGCATACCGGTTGACGGTCTCGTTGGCCTCGCGGTAGGTGATGCGTTCGTCGCCGAACTTGAGGAATACCCGGTCGGCATACTGGGCGGCCCGCTCCTGGAACACCTTGCCGATCGAGGTCTTGGCGGTCGGACGAGCCATCATTCCGGTGAGCACACCCCGTGCGATGACCGGCGCATCCAGCAGCAGACCGGGTACCTGGCTGGCCAGGTCGAGTAGGCCGACGCTGCTCCTGGTGCCCGATTTCTGGTCGGTCATGCGGTGTCCCCCTGCGCGTTGTTGCGAGTCTCGAGATGGCTCTCGTGTGGCCAACACCCTAGCCGCGCTGGTAACTGCCGTTACCGCCGGTTCTAGGTCACCGGTTCGCACGCCTCGAGCGCGGCGGCGACCTCGTCGACGACGACCAACCGATCCAGGGCCGCCTCGCTGACGTAACCGGAGGCGACGAGCCCGCGCAGCCAGGCCAGCAGGCCGTCGAAATGACCGAACGGGTCGAGCAGCACCACCGGCTTCTCGTGCATCCCGAGGTAGCCCGCCGTCCAGGCCTCGAAGAACTCCTCCAGCGTGCCGATGCCGCCGGGCAGCGCGATGAACGCGTCGGAGCGGTCCTCCATCTCCTTCTTGCGTTCCCGCATGGTGTCGGTGACCACCAGTTCGGCGGCGTCCACGTCGGCGAGTTCGCGGTGCACCAGAGCCTTGGGGATCACGCCGACCGTGCGACCGTTGCTGGAGCGCGCCGCCCGGGCGAGCGCACCCATGGCCGAGACATTGCCGCCGCCGGAGACCAATGTCCATCCACGCTTGGCGATCGCCACTCCCACCTCACTGGCCAACGCCAGCAACTCGGGGTGGGTGGGACCCGACGCGCAATAGACACACACCGCAAACTCGCGGTCAGTTTCACCGGACACGCACACAACCTAAAGGGTCATGGACTCAGCCCATCCCCGCGGGGAGACTGGACGAGATCCTGATGACTGAAGAGGCGATGACTGACAACGACGATCAACCGACGCGGTTGAGCCGCGAGCTCATCCTGGACACCGCGATCGAGCTGATCGACCGCGAGGGTCTGACCAAGCTGACCATGCGCCGGCTCGGCACGGCCTGCGGTGTCGAAGCCATGGCGCTGTACCGCTATGTGCACAGCCGGGGTGACCTGTTGACCGGCGTGGTCAACCACGTCGTGGACCGCCTCTACACCGATCAGCTCGCCGCGCGCCGGCAGGAGGACGGCTGGCAGGACTTCCTGCTGCGACTGGGTCATGGTGTACGGCAGATCGCCCTTGATCATCCCGAGGTGTTCCCGCTGGTGGCGACCGAGGCGCCGGAGGCCCCCTGGGTGCGGCCGCCGCTGCGCAGCCTGCGCTGGATGGAGACCTTCCTGGAGACGCTGATCTCCTATGGGTTCAGCGATGACGCCGCCGTGGCCGCCTACCGCACGTACACCACGTTCCTGGTGGGCCAGCTGCTGCTGGAGGTGTCCGCGCGCGGTGTCGCGCTCAGCCCTGACGAGGCCGTTCTCGACAGCGAGCCCCGACCCGATACCTCGCTGGCCGATTACCCGAACCTGCGACGACTCCAACCGATGCTGGCCGAGGACCACAGCACGGACGAGTTCGAGGAAGCGTTGGAGGCCCTGCTCGACCGCATCGAAACCTGGCTGGACAGCCCCTGACCACATTCATGATCAGTCGCGTTTACAACGTAAACTTCGGCGGTTATGCTCGATTTCATCGTGGAATCGACCCAGCAGGATCACGAGCTGCACTGGACGGCTCGCACCGCACCCGAAGGCCTCATCGTTCAGGTCTCCGGACAGGTCGACGCGCACAACGAATCCGTCTGGCAGCGCATGCTCAGCGAGTCGGCCGCCGCCGTTGGTGAATCCTCGATGCTCATCGTCGACGCCGGATCCCTGGAATTCATGAGCTGTGGCGCACTGGTCGCGCTGGCCAAACAGAGCGTCGACAGTCGCCAGCACGGTGTCACGGTGCGTCTGGTCATTCGTCAGCCGAGCATCCGGCGAATCATCACCGAATGCGGCATGGACGACACGGTGTCGGCCCATCCAGACGTCGATTCGGCATTGAATTGCCACTGCCCACCATAGGATTCGGTGGATGGCTGTCGACTGGGTGATCGCACCGCGTGACCGCGTGCTCGACGGCCTGGAGGTCGGCCTGCACGAGCGTTGCGGCGCCGCACTACTGGGCCCCGCCGGGGTCGGCAAGACCTCACTGGCCCGGACCGCGGCCGAACACCTTGCACCGGATTTCCGTCGCGTTCTGTGGATCACCGGCACCGAGTCGGCTGCGGCAGTCCCCTTTGCCGCGGTCGCGCACCTGATCGACGTCCCGTCGACAGGTAAGACCGCCGATGTGATGCGCGCGGCACGTGACGAGCTCGGATCCGGGTTGTTGGTGATCGTCGACGACGCTCACCTGCTGGACCGGTTATCGGCGGCGCTCGTATACCAACTCGCCGTGAGCGGCGCGGCCAAACTCATCGTGACCGCATCCGCGGGGGCGCCCGATGACATCGCGTCGTTGTGGGGTGACCGGCTGGTGAACCGTGTCGAGATGTCACCGCCGGGCCACGACGACGCCCGGTTGGCCGATCAGGTCGACACGTTTCTCGCCGACCTGCCCGACGACGTGGCCGTGGTCTTGCGACAGCTGGCCGTACACGATCCGCTGCCACTGGCCGATCTGATCGCACTGACCGGCACCGATGCCGTTCAGGCGGCACAACACAGCGGTGTGGTTCGTATCGACGGCGAACTGGTGCACGGTGTGCATCCACTGTTCCTGAGCGCCATGCGGGCCACCATCGGCGGGCCCGGCCTGCGCCGGTTGCGCAACACCGTGGTCGAGCGGTTGTCGACGGCGCCGAGACCCGGTGTGGTGGACCGGTTGCAGGTGGCGGTGCTGGCCCTCGACAGCGACGTGTCGCTGCCGGTTGACGAACTCGTCGGCGCGGCCGGCGAGGCACTGCGGTTGGGTGACCTGGAATTGAGCGAACGGCTCGCACGGGCCGCGACAGCATCCAGCGCCGGCTTCACCGGCCTGCTGACGTTGGCGTACGCGTTGGCCTGGCAGGGCCGCGGCCGTGAGGCCGATGCCGTGTTGGGACAGATCGACCCATCCGGCCTGCCGGAGGACCAACTGATGGCGTGGGCGCTACCGCAGGCGGCCAATCAGTTCTGGATGCTGTCAGAACCCGAACGCGCCACGGCGTTCCTGAAGGCCACCCGCCAACGGGTATCGACGCCGAGGGCACAGACCACACTCGATGCGCTGGCAGCCACCTTTGCGATGAATGCCGGTGCGCCACAACGAGCTTTGGGACTGGCACTGGAGGTGCTGGCCTCCCCCGCGGCCGATGACACCGCGGTCGGATGGGCGGGGTCGACGGCGGCGCTGAGCTGTGCGCGCCTCGGCGCCTTCGATCGGGTGGACGCGATGGCGCAGCGGGCGGTCGCGGCGGGACATCCCGGCCTGTTGCGGTTCACCAGCGGGTTCGGCCAGACCACGGCGCTACTGATGACGGGCCGACTGGACCGGGCCGAGGAGGTGGCCCAGCGAATAACCGATTTCACCCAACTGCTGCAGCCCGGCCGCGCCGTCGGCGAGGTGTTGATAGCTGACGTCGCACTGGTGCGCGGTCAGTTCGATGAGGCGATTACCCTGTTACGCAAGGCAACTGCGGCATTGGCACCGACCGGGTACTCCTGGGGCCCGCTGGCCTGGATGTTGTTGGCCCAGGCACTCGGGCAGCGGGGCATGCCGGTCGAGGCCGGAAAAGCATTGTCGCGTGCGGAATCCCGGCACGGTCTCAAGTCGATGCTGTTCGCGCCGGAGCTGGCCCTGGCCCGGGCCTGGACGTGCTTTGCCCGTAAGGACTCGGTAGGCGCGGTGACCGCGGCCCGCGAGGCCGCCAAAGCCGCCGAGCGCGGCGAACAATCGGCAGTGATGCTTCGCGCCGTGCACGACGGCGTCCGGTTGGGTGATACCCGCGCCGTCGATGCGCTCGCCAGGGTGAATCTGGACTGCATGTTCGGGCAGCTGACGGCCGACCATGCCCGTGCCTTGACGGCCGGGGACCGTGCGGCGTTGCGGGACGTGTCGGCTCGGTACCGCGACGTCGGGATGCTCGCGGCGGCCGGCGATGCCGCACGCCAGGCGGGTGAATAACCGCCTGGCACCCACCCGCACCGCCGGTAGACTGCGCAGTCAGACCGCACGATTTCCAGGGGGCCCGATGAATCAGCTCGTCGCCGACACCGGCGCGATCACCGGCCTGCAAGGCATCGTCGACGGAGTCAGCGGTGACATCAACAGCTTCAAGAGTTCGTTCGCCGGCCCATCCGACCTCAGCTCCAGCCACGGCGTGATCGGATTCCCGATGCAGAACGCGTTCACCGGTGCGTCGTCCGCCCGTGAGGGCGCTCTGGGCGCCACCCAGGTTGCCGCAGGCAGGATGGCCGAATTGCTCGGCAAGGCCTCCCAGGCGTATGCGCGCGGGGACACGGCTGGTGGCGAGCAGCTCAAGGCCCAGGCCGACGCGCTCGGTGGAACCAGCTCCTCGGCGTCGTCGGCGGGCGGTGCCGGTGGTGCCGGCCAGATGATGGGCCAGCTCGGCCAGATGGCCGGGCAGATGGCGCAGTCGATCACCCAGCCGTTGCAGGGTCTCACCCAGGCCATGACTCAGGTGCCGCAGCAGGTCATGCAGGGTGTGCAGGGCATCGTCGAAGCCGCCACCCAGGCGGCCGGAGGCGGCGCCGACGCGGCCGCCATGATGGCTGACACCGGTGGCGCGGGGGCCGAGGAGGCCATCCTGGCCGCCGATGTGGAGGGCGGCGAAGACGGCCCTGACGGCGACAAGGATGGGGACGGGGACAAGGACGACGCCGAGGCGGAGGCCGGGATTCAGTCAGCCTCGGCCGGCACGACGCCCGAAAGCGGCCACGGAGCCGGCCAGGTACCCACCCAGATCCACAACGTCAATCCGCGGCGCCTGTAACTACCAGCTCTCCGCCGTCCAGCCGTAGCCACCGGTCGATACCGATGGCCGCCAGGAAGCGTTCGTCGTGGCTCACCACCACAAACGCACCCTGGTAGGCGTTCAGCGCAGACTCCAGTTGCCCGACGCTGACCAGATCGAGGTTGTTGGTCGGCTCGTCCAACAGCAGTAGGTGGGGTGCGGGTTCGGCGTAGAGCACACAGGCCAGCGTCGCCCGCAGCCGCTCCCCGCCCGACAACGCCGCGACCGGCAGGTGGATGCGGTCGCCGCGAAACAGGAACTGTGCCAACAGATGCATACGCCGGGTGTGCGACAGGCTCGGGGCGGCGGCCGCCAGGCTCTCGGCCACGGTGCGGTCCTCAGCCAGCAGGTCGAGCCGCTGCGACAGTGAGGCGATGCGACCGTCGGCCCGTTCCACCGTCCCCGAGTCTGGTTCCAGCGTGCCGTCGATAATGCGTAAGAGTGTCGACTTGCCGGCTCCGTTGGGACCGGTCAGGGCGATACGTTCCGGCCCGCGGATGGCGAGGTCGATCCCGTCGTCGGCGAACAGTTTCCGGCCGCCGCGGCTGATCTGCAAGCCGTCTCCGGCGAACACCGTGCGCCCGGCGGGCAGCACGGTGTCGGGCAGATCCAGCGCAATCACCAAGGCATCGCGCAAGGCTCGTTCGGCTTCGTCGAGCCGGGTCCGGGCATCGTCGACCCGCCGGGCGTGTACGTCGTCGGCGCGGGCGGCCGATTCCTGGGCATCGCGTTTCAGCTTGCCCGCCACGATCTTCGGCAGCCCCGCGTCCTTGAGGTTGCGCGCCGCCGTCGATGAGCGGCGGGCGGCCCGCTCGCGGGCCTCCTGCATCTGGCGTTTCTCCCGCTTGAGCTGTTGTTCGGCGTTGCGGATATTGCCCTCGGCCACTGCCTGCGCAGCCTCCACGGTCTCCCGATAGGCAGTGAAATTTCCTCCATAGAAGACGATTTCGCCGCGGTACAGTTCGGCGATCTGATCCATCCGGTCCAGCAGCACCCGGTCATGGCTGACCACCAGCAGGCACCCGGAATAGGCGTCGAGCGCGTCGTACAGGCGCTGCCGGGCCTCGCTGTCCAGATTGTTGGTGGGCTCGTCGAGGAGCAGCACACCGGGCCGCTTGAGCAGTTGGGCCGCCAAGCCCAGGGACACCACTTCCCCGCCGGACAAGGTGCCCAACCGGCGGTTCAGGACCAGGCCATCGAGACCGAGCCGGTCCAACTGGGCGCGCGAGCGTTCCTCGATGTCCCAGTCGTCGCCGATGGTGGTGAACACCTCCTCGCCGGCGTCACCATCGGCCAGGGCTGCCAATGCATCGAGCACCGGAGCGATTCCTAACACCGCCGCGACAGTGAGATCGGCTGTGAACGGCAGGCTTTGGGGCAGATAGCCGATGCCACCGTCGACCGTCACCGAGCCCGATGAGGGTCGATACTCGCTGGCGATCAGTTTGAGCAGCGTGCTCTTTCCGGCGCCGTTGGGGGCCACCAGGCCGGTGCGGCCGGGTCCTATGGAGAACGACAGATCCGAGAACAGCGCGACGTCATCGGGCCAGGAGAACGACAAATGGGAACAGACAATAGACATGCTCAGTACTCCAAGGTGATGCGGGCAGCAGGCACCGCATTGCGGGACAGGAACGAATGGTCTCTCGGGATTTACCCGGAGATGTCGTCTCCCAGCATGTTTTCAGCCCACCTCGGTTGACAGCAGATGCGATTTCCACAGTACGCGTGCGTGCAACCGATTTTCCGGTTCAGAAGCCGCGCAATTGATCCAGTTGTCGCCGTTCACGTTTCGTCGGCCGACCGGCCCCTCTGTCACGAACGGGTACCGCGGCCACCATTTCCCTGGGCGGCGGTGGCGGGCTGCGGTCGATCATGCACTCCGATGCGATGGCGGCACCGACTCTCTTGGCGATCGGGCGGATGACCTCCACGATCCGTTCCCGTCCGTCCAGCCGAACCCGCACCTCGTCGCCGGGACTCACGTGTTGGGCCGGTTTGGCCGGCACGTTGTTGACCCGGACGTGCCCGCCGCGGCAGGCGGCCGCCGCCGCAGACCGGGTCTTGGTGATACGCACGGCCCAGATCCAGCTGTCGACGCGGACGGTGCTCACGTCAGGTAGCGCCGCAGCATGTCGGTGGTGGCGGTGATCGCGGCGACGTCGACCCGTTCGTCGACCTTGTGCGCGAGGTTGGGGTCACCCGGCCCGTAGTTGACGGCGGGGATTCCCAGCGCAGCGAACCGCGCCACGTCAGTCCACCCGTACTTGGCGCGAACCTGTCCTCCGGCGGCGGCCACCAACGCGGCCGCGGCGGGTTTGGCCAGTCCCGGCAGGGCACCTGCGGCGGCGTCGGTCAGGTCAATGGTGATGTCGAGCCCGTCGAACACCTCGTGCACGTGGGCGACGGCCTGTTCGACGCTGCGGTCGGGCGCGAAGCGGAAGTTGACGGTCACCGATGCGGAATCGGGGATGACGTTGCCGGCGATGCCACCGTCGATACGGACCGCCGACAGCCCTTCCCGATATACGCAGCCGTCGATGTCGACGTTGCGGGGCTGATACTTGGTGAGCCGGTCCAGCACAGCACCGAGCTTGTGAACAGCGTTGTCGCCCAGCCACGATCGGGCTGAATGCGCACGCGTGCCGGTGGCGCCGACGACGACACGGATGGTGCCCTGGCAGCCCGCCTCGATGAAGCCACCGGAAGGTTCGCCGAGGATCGCGACGTCGGCCTGTAGCCAGTCCGGCAGCTCGCGTTCGATGCGGCCGAGCCCGTTGGCGCTGGACTCGATTTCCTCGCAGTCGTACATCACCAAGGTGATGTCGTGGCTGGGCTCGGCGATCGTGGCGGCCAGGTGCAGGAACACCGCGTCACCCGACTTCATATCCGAGGTCCCACAACCCCACATCTCGCCGTTCTTGATGTGACTGGGCAGGTTGTCGGCGGCGGGCACGGTGTCGATGTGCCCGGCCAGCATCACCCGCGACGGGCGGCCCAGGTGGGTGCGGGCCAGCACCGCATCGCCGTTGCGGATCACCTCGAACCACGGCGCCTGTGCGCGCAGCGCAGCTTCGATCTCGTCGGCGATGCGTTGCTCGTGACGTGACTCGCTGGGGATGTCCACCAAGGCAGCGGTCAGCGCGATCGGATCGGCTCGCAGGTCTAGCCCCATGGTCTCCGAGGCTAGTCCAGTAACCTTGGCCAACGTGACTGCAGCATCTGGCGTAGGCCTGGCCACCATCACCGCCGACGGGACCGTCCTGGACACCTGGTTTCCCGCCCCCGAACTGAGCGCCTCCGGCGAGGCCGGCACGGTGAAGCTCATCGGCGATGACATCCCCGCCGAGTTCGCGGGTCTGACCGGCCCCGATGCCGACCGCGGTGTCGAGGTGGTCGCAGTTCGCACCACGATCGCCTCGCTCGAGGACAAGCCTGCCGACGCGCATGACGCCTACCTGCGGCTGCACCTGCTCTCGCACCGACTGGTGGCCCCGCACGGCGCCAATATGGACGGCATCTTCGGGCTGCTGACCAATGTGGTGTGGACGAGCTTCGGTCCGTGCGCGGTCGAGGGCTTCGAGACGGTGCGAGCGCGGTTGCGTCGTCGCGGCGCGGTCGCGGTCTACGGCGTGGACAAGTTCCCCCGCATGGTCGACTACGTGCTGCCGTCGGGTGTCCGTATCGCCGACGCCGACCGGGTCCGCCTCGGTGCACACTTGGCCGCGGGTACGACGGTCATGCACGAGGGCTTCGTGAACTTCAATGCCGGCACCCTGGGCACCTCGATGGTGGAAGGCCGCATCTCGGCGGGTGTGGTGGTCGACGACGGCTCCGACATCGGTGGCGGCGCGTCGATCATGGGCACGCTGTCCGGTGGCGGCAAAGAGGTGATCTCGGTGGGCAAGCGCTGCCTGCTGGGCGCCAACGCCGGTCTGGGCATCTCGCTGGGAGACGACTGCGTGATCGAGGCCGGGCTCTATGTCACCGGCGGCACCAAGATCACGATCACTGACGGCGGCCAGACTGCCACCACCATCAAGGCCGTCGAGCTGTCCGGCGCCAACAACCTGCTGTTCCGCCGCAACTCGCTCTCGGGCGCAGTCGAGGTAGTCAAGCGCGACGGCACCGGCATCACGCTCAACGAGGCACTGCACGCCAACTAGGTTCGGTCGCGAACGGATCACACACAAGCCAACATTCGACAACCAGGCGCGGCCCGGACCTACCCGGGGCTAGCCTCACATGCATGGGTAACGATACGAACGCTCAATCCACGAGCTGTGGCAATCCGAACTGTACGTGCGAGAACTGCCAGTGCGGTTCTGACTGCAAGTGCGGTTCTGAGTAACCACCGAACTCAGGTGCAGGGCACCCCGTGTGGGCCACCGATCCAGTGGCCTGGCGGGGACTGCCAGGGGCACCACTTCTTGACCTGACCGGGAGCTCCCCAATTGGGTCCCGGATTCCAATCGACCCATCCTGGGCCCGGAATCCACGGAATATCGGGGCCGTGACCAGGATCAGCCTGCGCTGATGCTGCTCCCAGCCCCAGGGATCCCGCTCCGAGTGCAGCGGCGATGACTGCCGTCCCCGTGATTTTCTTCAGATTCATCCGGAGTCTCCTCCTGTTCGTCCGCACGGCCTCGACTTCCGAGGCGTCGACGTGCTCAGGAAGCCGACCTGCCGTTACCGATCGGCAAACCAACTCACGACCTGTGTGTGTCCCACAGTACGCTGCAGCGTCGATGCAGAGCTCGGAGAACCTCAGCCCCGTTGGGCCAGTTCCTTCTTCATCACCTTGCCCATCGCGTTGCGAGGCAGGCTGTCGACCAACCGGACTTCGCGGGGCCGTTTGTGTGCCGAAAGTTGTTGGGCGACGAACTCGATGAGACTGTCGGGGGCGGCATTACCGACGACGAATGCGACGATGCGCTGCCCGAGATCTTCGTCGGCCACCCCGACCACGGCCACCTCGTCGACGCCGTCATGACCCAGCAGCGCGGTCTCGATCTCACCGGCTCCGATGCGGTATCCGCCGGACTTGATCAGGTCCACCGACTCGCGTCCGACGATGCGGTGCATCCCGTCGGCGTCGATCACCGCGACGTCGCCGGTGCGGTACCAGCCGTCGGGATCGAACGCGTCGGCGGTGGCCTCGGGCCGGTCGAGGTAGCCGTCGAACACCATGGGGCCCTTGATCTGTAGCCGCCCGATGGTTTCGCCGTCGTGCGGCACCGGTGCGCCGTCGTCGTCGACGAGCCTCGTCTGCACCCCGGCCAGCGGCAGCCCAACCCATCCGGGCCTGCGCTCACCGTCGACCCGGGTGGAAAGGGTGATCAGCGATTCGGTGCTGCCGTAGCGCTCCACCGGGGCGTGCCCGGTCAGCCGCACCAGCTCGTCGAACACCGGCACCGGTAGCGGTGCGCTGCCGGAGACCAGCAACCGCGCGGTGGACAGCGCCAGCGCCGAGTCCAGATCCTTCACCACGCGCGACCACACGGTGGGCACCCCGAAATACAGCGTGCCCTGTGCCTGCGCATACGCGGCAGGTGTCGGCTTTCCGGTGTGCACGAAGCGGTTTCCGATCCGCAGCGAGCCGAGCAGGCCCAGCACCAGGCCGTGCACGTGGAACAAGGGCAACCCGTGCACCAGAGTGTCGGCGGCGGTCCACTGCCAGGCCGCGGCCAGCGCATCGATGTCGTCGGCGATGGCCTGACGGCTGATCGGCACGCCCTTGGGCGCTCCGGTGGTGCCGGAGGTGTACATGATGATGGCGGTCGAATTCGGTGGCGGCTCGGGGTATCGGTGCCAGGACCGGGCGTGCAGCCGCACCGGGATGTGCGGCAGCCCCTCGGTCTCCACGGGCCGCTCCCCCAGCCAGGCCTGGGCGCCCGAGTCGGCGAGGAGATGACGACGCTCTGCCGTGCCGACGTCGGCCGGTACCGGGACCACCGGCACGCCGGCGATCAGGCACCCGATGATCGCGAGGACCGTCGTCGGGGTCGGGGTCGCCAGGACGGCGACGCGTTGCGCGACGGCCACCCGTTCGGCCACCGAGGTGGCGGCGCCGACGAGATCACTGCGGCTCAGTACCGCACCGTCGATGGAAACAGCGTCGTCGAGTTCGGCGCCGGCGGCGACGGCCGCGGGGTTCAGGGAGGCCAGCAACACGCTTGTCAGGCTACCGGCGTGCCATCCGGCGATCCCACGTACTCGACAGGATGCGAAGTTGGCGCGAGGCTGGTGCCCATGGGCACAGCTGCACGCGACCGCGACGACTCCGGCCGGCCCCGCAGCACCCGCCCGCGTGACGCGCTTGGCCGGCCGTTGCCGTACGGCAGTGAAGGTGTGGCACGGATTCCCGACGATCTGGAGCTCTCTGCGGATGAAACCCTGGTCTACGCCCAGGATCTACTCGACCGAGGTCAGGCGTTCAGCGCGCACGAAGTGCTCGAAGCGGCATGGAAGAACGGTCCCGAGCACGAGCGGGCGCTCTGGCAGGGATTGGCACAACTGGCCGTGGGTATCACCCATGTGCAGCGCGGCAACCGGACTGGTGCGGCGGCCCTGCTGAGACGTGCGTCGGGACGGCTTGCCCTGGTCGGCCGACCGGCGCCGTACGGCGTCGACGTGGTGCGTCTGGCCGACGTCGCCGCCACCCTCGCCGACGATATCGACGAAGCCGCAGACATCGCGCCGGCGCGGTTACGCATCCACCTGAGGGCCAGCGTGCGGCAGACCGCGACGCGCGAGGTATACCGGAACAGTTGGTTGACGCTGCGCGAGGACGAGATCGTCCGGCCCGACGGCAGCCCCGGTGTCTATGCGGTGGTGGACAAAACGACGTACGCCCTGGTGATTCCGTACGACCCCGATCAGAATCGGTTTCACCTGGTCGAGCAGTTCCGGTACCCGCTGGGGCTGCGCCGCTGGGAGTTCCCACAGGGCACCGCCCCCGAACAGATCGACCTCGACCCGATTGCCTTGGCGCACCGCGAGCTTCGCGAGGAGACCGGGCTGCACGCCGAGCGCATGGAACGCCTCGGCCAACTCGATGTGGCGGCCGGGATGAGCAGCCAACGGGGGTGGGTTTTCCTGGCGACCGGACTCACCGAGGGTGAGCACGAACGCGAGCCCGAGGAACAGGACATGCACAGCGGGTGGTTCTCCCGCGGGGAGTTGGACCGGATGATCCGGGACGGCGAGATCACCGATGCCCAGAGCCTGGCTGCTCTGACCCTGCTGGCGCTACGCCAGGGTTATGCCTGAAATTTCACTCCTGCTCTCAGCCCGGATCACCCCGCTGAAATAGCGGCGGGCTCAGCGTCGTTCGGCCAGAGCACGCAGGAAGAACATCAGGTTGGCCGGGCGCTCGGCCAATCGCCGCACGAAGTAGCCGTACCACTCGTTGCCGAACGGGACGTACACGCGCACATGGTTACCGGCCTCGGCGAGCCGGCGTTGTTCGGCGTCGCGGATGTTGTAGAGCATCTGGTACTCGAAACCGTTTACACCTCGGCCGAATTCAGCGGCCAGTGCCGGCACCGCGTCGATGATCTCCGGGTCGTGCGAGGCCACCATCGGATAACCCGACCCGGCCATCAGCACCCGCAGGCAGCGCAGGTAGGAGTCGGTGACCTCCTCGGCGTCACGGTAGGCCACCGAGGCGGGTTCGTCGTAGGCGCCCTTACACAGCCTGATCCGGGCTCCAGATGCGGACTCGCGACAGTCAGCCTCGGTACGGTGCAGGTAGGCCTGCAGAACGGTGCCCAGCCAGTCGAATTCGGTACGCAGGTCACACACGATCGACAGCGTCGAGTCCGTGGTGGTGTGGTCCTCGGCGTCCACCGTCACCCAGGCCCCCACGTCACGGGCCTTGGCGCAGATCGTGTGCGCGTTCTCGTAGGCGATCTTCTCACCATCGCGCGGCAGTGCCTGCCCGAGCGCCGAGAGCTTGAGTGACACTTCCAGCGGACTCACCGCTGCATCAACGTCACCGCGGTGCGCCAACCCGTCGAGCAGGGTCAGGTAGGCCTGCACGGTGCGTTCGGCGTCCTCATTGCTCGTGGTGTCCTCACCGAGGTAGTCGACGGTGACGAAGCGGCCCGAATCCCGCAGCGCGCCGACGGTGTCGAGCGCGTCGGGCACGGTCTCCCCTGCAACGAAGCGGTCGACCACCTTGCGGGTGATCGGGAGACGTTCGGCCGTGTGACGTAGCCGCGGCGAGTGCGACGCGGCCAGGATCGTGGGGCGCGCAACCCGCTGGAACACGCCCATCTCAGGCCTCCATGTGCGGGTAGGTGTGGTTGGTGGGCGGCACGAACGTCTCCTTGATGGAGCGGGCCGAGGTCCAGCGCAACAGGTTCAGCGCCGAGCCGGCCTTGTCGTTGGTGCCCGAGGCGCGGGATCCGCCGAACGGCTGCTGACCGACGACCGCGCCGGTCGGTTTGTCGTTGACGTAGAAATTGCCTGCCGCGTTCCGCAGCCGATCCTGCGCGGTGAGCACGGCGGCGCGATCGTCGGCGATCACCGCGCCGGTCAGAGCGTAACGAGCCCCGGTATCCACGACGTCGAGGATGCGTTCGTACTCCCCGTCCGGGTAGACGTGCACGGCGAGGATCGGGCCGAAGTACTCCGTGGAGAAGGCTTCGTCCGTCGGGTCGTCGGACAGCAGGACGGTGGGCCGCACGAAATAGCCCTCGCTGTCGTCGTATTCGCCGCCGGCCGCGATGGTGACGCCCGCGGTGCCTTTGGCCCGTTCGATTGCCGCGACGTTCTTGGCGAAGGCGCGTTCGTCAATCACGGCCCCGCCGTAGTTGGTCAGGTCGGTGACATCGCCGTACTTGAGGTCCGATGTGGCCGAGAGGAAGTCGTCGCCCATCTCGTGCCACACCGACCGCGGAATGAAGGCCCGCGAGGCCGCTGAGCACTTCTGTCCCTGATAGTCGAAGGCGCCGCGGATCAGGGCGGTGCGCAGCACATCCGGGCGGGCCGAAGCGTGCGCGACGACGAAGTCCTTGCCGCCGGTCTCGCCGACCAACCGTGGATACGTGTGGTAGCGCTCGATATTCGCGCCGACCTCGCGCCACAGGTGCTGGAACGTGGCGGTCGACCCGGTGAAGTGGATACCGGCCAGGTGCGGATCGGCCAGCGCCACATCGGAAACCGCGATCCCGTCACCGGTCACCAGGTTGATCACCCCGGGCGGCAGCCCGGCGGCCTCCAGCAGCTGCATGGTCAGGTAGGCCGCGAAAGTCTGGGTGGGTGAAGGTTTCCACACCACGGTGTTGCCCATCAGTGCGGGCGCGGTGGGCAGGTTACCGGCGATCGCGGTGAAGTTGAACGGCGTGATGGCGTAGACGAAACCCTCGAGCGGCCGGTGGTCGGTGCGGTTCCACACCCCGGGGCTGCTGATCGGCTGCTGAGCCAGGATCTGGCGGGCGAACTCGACGTTGAACCGCCAGAAGTCGATCAGCTCGCAGGGGGCGTCGATCTCGGCCTGGTAGGCGGTCTTGGACTGGCCGAGCATCGTGGCCGCGGCGATCTTCTCCCGCCACGGTCCGGACAACAGGTCGGCCGCGCGCAGGAACACCGCGGCGCGTTCGTCGAACGGCATCGCCGCCCACTCGTGTTTGGCGGCCAGGGCGGCGTCGATGGCCGCGCCGGCGTCGGAGCGTTCGGCGTTGGTCAGCGTGCCCAGCCGCGCGCTGTGGCAATGCGGCTGCACGACGTCAATCCGTGCGCCGTTGCCCATCATGTGTTTGCCGCCGATGACGTGCGGCAGGTCGATCGGGGCGCCGGTCAGTTCGCCGAGCGCGGTGATGAGCCGGGCGCGTTCGCCCGAGCCCGGTGCGTAGTCGTGGACCGGCTCGTTGGCCGGCGCGGGCACGTCGGTGATGGCATCCATGAGTTCAAGAATCCCCGACGTGACCCACACAACACTTGTCCGATCAGACAAGCTCGACCGCAGATATCAGTAGAATCGGACAACATGCGGACGACGGGTGTCAGCCTGGGCCAACTGCTGTTGGCGCTGGACGCCACGCTGGTCCGGCTGGTGCAGGCACCACGCGGCCTGGACCTGCCGGTGGCCTCGGCCGCGCTGATCGATTCCGACGATGTGCGACTGGGCCTGGCGCCGTCCGCGGGGGCCGCCGACGTGTTCTTCCTGCTCGGCGTCTCCGAGAACGACGCGCTGCGCTGGGTCGAGCAGCAGAGTGTGCGCCGCGCACCCACGGCGATCTTCATGAAGGAACCGTCGGCGGCAGTGGTCAGCCGCGCGGTGGCCGCGGGCACCGCGGTGGTGGCCGTCGACCCGAGGGCCCGCTGGGAGCGGCTGTACCGGTTGGTCAACCACGTCTTCGAACACCACGGTGACGGCGCCCTGCACGATTCGGGCACCGACCTGTTCGGCCTGGCCCAGTCCGTGGCCGAACGCACGCACGGCATGGTCAGCATCGAGGACGCCCAGTCACACGTGCTGGCGTACTCGGCCTCCAGCGACGAGGCCGACGAGTTGCGGCGGTTGTCGATCCTCGGGCGGGCCGGGCCACCGGAGCATCTGGCCTGGATCGCGCAGTGGGGCATCTTCGATGCGCTGCGCTCCCGGCCGGAGGCGGTGCGGGTGGCCGAGCGCCCCGAACTGGGGTTGCGCCCCCGGCTGGCGATCGGCATTTTCGCGCCCGCGCCCGACGAGCGCCGGGCCCCCGCCTTCGTCGGCACGATCTGGGTGCAGCAGGGCGGCCGCCCGCTCGCCGAGGATTCCGAGGACGTGCTGCGCGGGGCCGCGGTGCTGGCCGCACGCATCATGGCCCGGCTGGCGGCGGCGCCGTCGACGCATGCCGTGCGGGTGCAGGAACTGCTGGGCTTGCGAGAGTCAGATGAGGCGTCCGATACCGAGCTGATCGCCCGGGAACTCGGGGTCGCCGTGGACGGTCGAGCCGCGGTGATCGGGTTCGACAGCCACGCCGCAGGTACCCGATTGGCCGACGTTCTGGCATTGAGCGCCAGCGCTTTTCGTCACGACGCGCAGCTGGCGTCGGCGGGGTCCCGGGTCTACGTGTTGTTCCCCAGCACCGGTAAGGCGGTGACGTCGTGGGTGCGGGGCACGGTGGCGGCGCTGCGCGCCGAGCTGGGGCTGGAGTTGCGTGCGGTGGTCGCCAGTCCGGTGGCCGGGTTGTCCGGTGCGGCCGGCGCCCGCGTCGATGTGGACCGGGTGCTCGACACCGCCGAACGCCACCCCGGGACACTGGCCGCAGTCACCTCACTGGCCGAGGCGCGCACCACGGTGCTACTCGACGAGATCGTCACCGCGATCGCCGCCGACGAGCGGTTGATCGACCCACGGGTGCAGACCCTGCGGGCCGACGAGCCGGTACTGGCCGAAACCCTGGGCGTGTACCTGGACTGCTTCGGTGATGTCGCCACGGCCGCCCAGCACCTGCACGTGCATCCCAACACCGTGCGCTACCGGATCCGCCGGGTCGAGCAATTGTTGGGAGCCTCGCTCAACGATGCCGATGTCCGGTTGCTACTCGCGTTGAGTCTGCGCGCGACGGCGTGAGCCGGGCCGTGTCCATCGTTCGGTTGACAGAGGAATCAGCCGTGAAGTCGTCGCGCCGAAGCCGCCGAAGCGGCACCGTAGGGGTATGACTACCGAAGCGGTTCAGCAGGAATCCGAACATCCGTTTCTGAGTGGGAACTTCGCCCCGGTACATGACGAGGTCACCGTCACCGACCTCACCGTCACCGGGACCATTCCGGACTATCTCGACGGGCGCTACCTGCGCACCGGGCCCAACCCGCTGCGGGCTCCCGATCCGAAGCACCACCACTGGTTCCTGGGTGACGGTATGGCGCACGGGATCCGGCTGCGCGACGGCGCCGCGACCTGGTACCGCAACCGCTGGATCCGGTCGAGTTCGGTGGCCCGTGAGCTCGGCGAGAAGTGGGCCGGCGGCGCGCACGCGGGCGGATTCGATTTCCCGGCCAACACCAACATCATCGGTCATGCCGGCAAGACCCTGGTGATCACCGAGGCCGGGGCGCGGCCCTATGAGCTCACCGAGGAACTCGACACGGTGGGCCCGTCCGACTTCTGCGGCACGCTGTTCGGCGGATTCACCGCGCATCCCAAGCACGATCCGAAAACCGGTGAGCTACACGCCGTCTCGTACAACCCGCTGCGGGGAAACCTGGTGAGCTACTCCGTCACCGGGGTGGACGGCCGGGTCCGGCACACCGTCGACATCGCCTTGCCCGCGCACACGATGATGCACGACTTCACCCTGACCGAGAAGTACGTGGTGATCTACGACCTGCCGGTGCAGCTGGACCTGAGCACCATGGTCAAGAGCGCTCCGGCACGAGCCGCGGCGCGGCTGCTGACCGGATTCGCCGCCCGCCACGCGGCACCGGACTTCGTGTTGCGCGCGGCGATGCGCGGTTCCGAACGGGCCGCACTGCCGACCACCTCGATGCCCTACCGATGGGCGCCGGAACACGGTGCCCGCCTCGGGGTGCTGCCGCGCGAGGGTACGGCCGCCGACATCCGCTGGTTCGACGTGCCGCCGTGCTACGTATTCCACGCCCTCAACGGTTTTGACCAGACCGGGCCCGACGGCGAGCAGATCGTGCTCGACGTCGTCCGGCACCCGGCGGTGTTCACCACCGGGGACCGGCTGTTCACCGACTCGATCACATTGGACCGCTGGATCATCGGCCTTCACAGCGGCCGGGTTCACGAGCAGCGACTCCATGACGAGACGCAGGAGTTCCCCCGCATCGACGACCGGCTCACCGGGCGGCAGCACCGGTACGGCTACACCGTCAGCCTCCCGTCAGAACCGGACGCCGCGCCGGCTGCCATCCTGCGCCACGACCTGCGCGACGGCACCACCGACCGAGTCGACTTCGGGCCCGGGCGCGAACCCGGCGAGTTCGTCTTCGTCCCGTCCGGACCTGATGCCGACGAGAACGACGGTGTGGTGATGGGCTTCGTCTACGACCGTGCCGAGAACCGCAGCGATCTCGTACTGCTCGACGGGCAGAGCCTGGCACCCGTTGCCACCGTGCATATTCCGGTTCGGGTTCCGCACGGCTTCCACGGCAACTGGGTGGCGTCGGACCGTTAGCATCGGCAGATGACCGAAACCCCGGCGTCGCGGGCCGCGCTGCGCGAACCGTCGGACTGGCACTGGATGTGGGAGACCTACGTCTGCGGGCTGTGCGTCGCGGCGATCCTCGCCGTCGTGCTTCTGCGACACACCTTCGGCGGCAACCTGCCGGTGGCCTGCGGAGCGCTCATCGCGATGGTGGTGATCGTGCTGGCATTCGGACGCAACATCATTCGCGAAGCAGACCCGATCGCCGGTCCAGTGCGGGCGCGGACGGCAGCGTTCGTGGCGGTGATGATCGGACTGTGGCTCGTCGCACTGCTGGCGGCACCCCCGGCCGTCGCGGCGGTTCCGGCGCTCTACCCGCTGATCTTTGCGACGCTGCCACTGACGGCGGCGCTGACGCTGACCTTCCTGGTCACCGTCGCTCCGTTGGGCCTCGCTGCGGCAAGCCACGGGCCGGGATGGCCGAGTTTGCCTGCCGTGGCGGCGGTGACCCTGGTGGGCGCGGTGGCGGCACCGATCATCGGTACGACGATCATGACGACCATGCGCCAGCGGCAACAGTTGACCGAGACGGTCGCCGAGCTGGCGGCCAGTCGGGCCCGGGCCGCTCAACTGTCCCGCGAGGCCGGGGTGGCCGCCGAGCGGGAGCGACTGGCCCGGGAGATCCACGACACCCTGGCACAGGGGTTCACCAGCATCGTGGCGCTCGCCCAGGCCGTGCAGGCCGAGCGCGAGAGCGATCCGGCCGCCGCCGCCCGGCACGTCGAGCTGATCCGCAGCACCGCACGGGACAACCTGGCCGAGGCACGCACGATGGTGACCCGGTTGACGCCGGCCGCGTTGGAGAAGGGCTCCCTGCCCGCCGCCCTGCGCCGCCAGTGCGAACGCCTGGCTGCCGAGACCGGCATCGTGGTCGACGTCCATATCGACGACGACCTACCGCAGCTCGGGATGGCCACCGACGTGGTGTTGCTGCGCAGCGCACAGGAGGCGATGGCGAACGTACGCCGGCATTCCCAGGCCGATGAACTCCGGGTCCGGCTGGAACCCGCGCCGGACGGGGTACGACTTTCCCTGTCCGACAACGGCGTCGGCCTACGGCCCCATCACGTCGACGGATTCGGCCTGCGTGGCATGCAGGCCCGGCTGGATCAGGTCGGCGGCACGCTGACACTGTCCACACCAGATGGTGGCGGCCTACAGGTGATCGTGGCGGTCCCGGCATGACCACCGTTCTGCTGGTCGATGACCATCCGGTGGTCCGCGAGGGGCTCCGCGGCATGATCGATGTCGAGGACGACCTGACCGTGATCGGGGAGGCCGGCTCCGGGTCCGAGGCGATCGCGCTGGCCCACACACTGCGACCCGACGTCATCCTGATGGATCTGCGGATGCCCGGGATCGACGGGGTCACCGCGACTGCGCAGATTCTGGCCGACAATCCGTCAACCCACATCGTCGTGGTCACGACCTACGAAAGCGATACCGACATCCTGCGCGCCGTCGAGGCCGGGGCGACGGGCTACCTGCTCAAGGATGCGTCCCGCGCCGAGCTGGCCCGTGCCGTGCGCGACGCCGCGCGCGGCAAGACCGTACTGGCCCCCGGGGTTGCCGACCGACTGGTGAACGCGGTCCGCGCGCCCGCGGTGACATTGTCGGTGCGGGAGGCCGAGGTGCTGGCGTTGGTGTCCACCGGTGCCACCAACGCCGATATCGGCCGCGCCCTGCACATCAGCGAGGCCACGGTGAAGACGCATCTGCTGCGCGCGTTCCACAAACTCGGGGTGTCCGATCGCACGGCGGCGGTCACCACCGCGATGTCGCTGGGGTTATTGGGCTGACAACCGCTGCACGGCAGTGGCGATGCGCTCATCGGTCGCGGTCAGCGCAACCCGGACGAACTGGGCCCCGGCGGGACCATAGAACTCGCCCGGCGCCGCCAGGATCCCGCGCTCGGCCAACCACCGGACGGTGTCGCGGCACGGCTCCCCGCGGGTGGCCCACAGATACAGGCCGGCCTCGGAGTGCTCGACGGTGAACCCGGCCGCCTGCAGGGCTGGCAGCAGGACCGCGCGGCGCCTCGCGTACCGCTCGCGCTGGGCGATCTCGTGCTCGTCGTCGTCGAGTGCGGCCACCATCGCGGCCTGCACCGGTCCAGGGACCATCATCCCGGCGTGCTTGCGCACCGCGAGCAACTCGGCGACCACAGCGGGGTCGCCGGCGACGAACCCGGCCCGGTAGCCGGCCAACGACGACGTCTTGGACAGGGAGTGGATGGCCAACAACCCGGTGTGGTCACCGTCGCAGACCGACGGGTGCAGGACGCTGAGCGGTTCGGCTTCCCAGCTCAGCCCCAGATAGCACTCGTCGGAGGCGACCAGCACGCCGCGGTCGCGGGCCCAGGACACCACCTTGCGGAGGTGATCCAGCGGGAGCACCTTGCCGGTGGGGTTACTGGGCGAGTTGAGAAAGATCAGGGCGGGACGCTGCGGGCCCAGCTGAGTCAGTGAATCGGCACGCAGCACCTGCGCCCCGGCCAGCAGGGCACCGACCTCGTAGGTCGGGTAAGCCAGCTCAGGGACAACGACGGCATCGCCGGGGCCGATCGCCAGCAGCGTCGGCAGCCAGGCAATCAGCTCCTTGGTACCGATCACCGGCAGCACCGCCTCCGGCGCCAGGTCGGTGATGCCGTACCGGCGTCGCAGTGCCGCTTCGGCGGAGGCACGCAGGGCGGGGGTACCGGCCGTCGTCGGATAACCGGGAGCGGAACTGGCGGCAGCCAGCGCCCGCTGGACGACCGGAGCTACCTCATCGACGGGCGTGCCTACCGAAAGGTCGACGATTCCGTCGCGGTGCGAACGGGCCAGAGCGGTGACGTCGGCCAGGGTGTCCCAGGGGAACTCTGGCAGTGCCGCCGAACGACGCTGTCGCACCACGTCAGTCTCGAAACCGGATCCGACTGTGCTCAGTCCTCGGCCTTGGCCGGCAGATCCTTGATCACCTGCGGATCGTTGTCGGTCTGGCCGACCTTGGAGGCGCCGCCGGGCGAACCCAACTCGTTGAAGAAGTCGGCGTTGACCTGCGTGTAGCTACCCCACTGGTCCGGCACGTCATCTTCGTAGTAGATGGCCTCGACCGGGCAGACCGGTTCGCACGCGCCGCAATCCACACACTCGTCGGGGTGGATGTACAGCATGCGGGCACCCTCGTAGATGCAATCGACAGGGCACTCCTCGATACATGCCTTGTCTTTGACGTCGACGCAGGGTTCGGCAATGACGTACGTCACTGATGTCTCTCCTGTCCAGTGGGCTGCTGGGCTCGGTGTTCGGGGACTCTGATGAGTTCGACGTCAAAGTATGCGTTGCCCATACTCGGACGCTCGTCTCAGTGTGCCCTAACTTATGCGCGTCACCCCACTCTGGGAGAGGCGCGCAGTAACTGATACTAAACGTCGCACATACACCACGCCTAGCCGCCCGACCGATTCCGCCAACCCGCCCTAAATCAATCAATTAGTTGCATAGGACCGTCGGTCCCACTTACCCTGCGGACATGGCGTTGAGCTATCCGCACCTTTTGTCGCCGTTGGACCTCGGGTTCACCACGCTGCGCAACCGCGTGGTGATGGGCTCGATGCACACGGGTCTCGAAGACCGCGCCGGTGACACTGCCAAGCTGGCCGAATACTTCGCCGAGCGAGCCCGCGGCGGCGTCGGGCTGATCATCACCGGCGGCTACGCCCCGAACCGGACCGGCTGGCTGCTGCCGTTCGCCTCACAACTGGTGTCCTCCACCGAAGCGCGGCGCCACCGCCGGATCACCGGCGCCGTGCACGAGGCCGACGGCAAGATCCTGCTGCAGATCCTGCACGCGGGACGCTATGCGTATCACCCACTTTCGGTGAGCGCATCATCGATCAAGGCCCCGATCAACCCGTTCAAGCCGCGCGCCTTGCGGGACGTCGAGGGCACTGTCGACGATTTCGTCAGCTGCGCACTGCTGGCCCGCGAGGCCGGTTATGACGGCGTCGAGATCATGGGCAGCGAGGGCTATCTGCTCAACCAGTTCCTGGCCCCGCGTACCAACAAGCGCACCGACGCATGGGGCGGGACGCCCGAGAAACGCCGCCGCTTCCCGGTCGAGATCGTGCGACGGGTGCGTGAGGCGGTGGGCCCCGACTTCATCATCTGCTACCGCCTGTCGATGGCCGACTACGTCGAGGACGGTCAGAGCTGGGAGGAAACCGTTGCCCTCGCAACGGAAGTCGAGGCCGCCGGAGCGACGATCCTCAACTCGGGCTTCGGCTGGCACGAGGCCCGGATACCCACGATCGTCACCTCGGTACCCAACAGCGCGTTCGTCGACATCAGCAGTGCGGTGGCCGAACACGTCTCCATCCCCGTGGTGGCATCCAACCGGATCAACATGCCGCAGAACGCCGAACAGATCCTGACCGACACCCACGTCCAGTTGATCTCCATGGCGCGGCCCTTGCTCAGCGATCCGGACTGGGTACTCAAGGCCGCCGAGGCGCGTGCCGACGAGATCAACACCTGCATCGCATGCAATCAGGCCTGCCTCGACCATGCCTTTGTGCACCAAAAGGTTTCGTGTCTACTCAACCCCAGGGCCGGGCGGGAAACGACACTGGTGCTCAGCCCGACACGTCGAGCCCGATCCGTGGCCGTCGTGGGGGCCGGCCCGGCCGGACTGGCCACCGCAGTCAGTGCCGCCCAGCGCGGCCACCGGGTGACACTGTTCGAGGCGGGGTCGGCCATCGGAGGCCAATTCGACCTGGCGAGAAGGATTCCCGGCAAGGAAGAGTTCAACGAGACCATCAGGTACTACACGACGATGCTCGACAAGTTCGAAGTCGACGTGCAGCTGGGGGTTCGGGCCGGAGTCGACGACCTGACCGGCTTCGACGACGTGGTGCTCGCCAGTGGGGTGACGCCGCGGCTTCCCGCCATCCCCGGGATCGACCATCCGAAGGTGCTCACCTATGTCCAGGCCATCACCGGTGCACCCGTGGGTAAGTCGGTGGCGGTGATCGGCGCCGGCGGGATCGGCTTCGATGTCAGCGAATTCCTGACGACCGACAACTCGCCCACGCTGAACCTCAAGGAATGGAAGGCCGAATGGGGCGCGGCCGACCCGCAGGAAGCTCGCGGAGCGCTCACCACTGCGGTGCCCGCCCCGGCCGTCCGTGAGGTGTACCTGCTGCAGCGCACAAAGGGCCCACAGGGCCGCAACCTCGGCAAGACCAGCGGCTGGGTGCATCGCGCCTCATTGAAAGCCAAAGGGGTGCATCAGCTTTCCGGAGTGAACTACGAGCTCATCGACGATGACGGTCTGCACATCAGTTTCGGTTCCGAACGCCGAGACCGGCGTGTGCTCCCCGTCGACAACGTGGTGATTTGCGCCGGGCAAGAGTCGGTGCGCGATCTCGAAGACGCGCTGTGTGCCCGCGGCATCACACCACATCTCATCGGCGGAGCGGCCGTCGCCGCCGAACTCGACGCCAAGCGCGCGATCCGTCAGGGCACGGAGTTGGCCGCCCGGCTCTAGGCCCATCCCGGAAGCGATGTGCTCGGCATTCCCCAATTCCCGAATATTTGACGTTCGGGAAAGGTAGCTTCAGACGCGTCGACAACGTCCATCGTGCGGGGTCAATCGTGGTTCCGCACTGTTCTGTTGGGGAGTCAGAGCATGGCGATCAAGCCCGTCGAACCACCCTCATCGTCGCGCGCCGATGTCACGTCGGCCGAACGGCTGATCGGCAAAGGCTGGGTCCAGGGCGTCGCTCTGGTGATGATCTTCGGATTCTTCGTGATGGGCATCCTGGCCTATCGCACCTACACCGCATCGATGCCGATGCCGGACAAGGTGGCGACCGAATCCGGCCGGGTGGTCTTCACCGGCGAGGATGTCACCCGCGGCCAGGAGATCTTCCAGGCCCGCGGACTACAGGAATACGGGTCGATCGTCGGTCACGGTGCGTACCTGGGGCCCGATTACACCGCCGACTACCTGCGCCGGGCCACCGATGACGTCGCAGCACAGTTGCGGGCCGGTGGCATGACCGATACCCACAACGCCGTGGTCGAGGAGTTCCGTACCAACCGCTACAACCCGGACACCGGCACCCTGATGTTCACCGACCGGCAGGCCACCGCATTCGACAACATCACCGCGCACTATGCCGCGTTCTTCGGCGAGGACTCCACCAAGTACGGTCTGCTCCCGAAACTGATCACCGACCCCACCGAAATCCATGACCTGACAGCATTTTTCGCCTGGACCGCGTGGGCGGCGGCCGCCGAGCGCCCCGGCCACAGCTACAGCTACACCAACAACTGGCCGGCCGAACCGCGGGTGGACAACGGACCCACCGCCCAACTGGTGGTCTGGTCGGCACTGTCTCTGGTGATGCTGCTGGGCGGCACCGGGATCATGTTCGCGGTCTACGGCCGGTGGAGCCAGAAGATCGGCTGGCAGAGCAGCGAAGCTCCCATCCTGTCCTTCCGCCAGCCCGGTGAGGTGGCGCTGACCCGCTCCCAGCGCGCGACGATCTGGTTCTTCGCGATCGTCTCGGTCCTCTTCCTGGCCCAGGCCCTGCTCGGCGCCGCGGTCCAGCATTACCGGGCCGAGCTGTCCAATTTCTTCGGCCTCGACCTCGCCGCGCTGCTGCCCTACAACCTGGCCCGCACCTGGCACCTGCAGCTGGCCCTGCTGTGGCCCGCCGCGGCGTTCCTGGCCGGTGGAATCTTCCTGACCCCGTTCATCGCCCGACGCGAACCCAAACGCCAGCACTGGCTGGCCTACGGTCTGCTCGGCGCCCTCGTCGTGGTGGTGGTCGGCTCGCTGATCACCGAAGCCCTGTCGATCTACGGCCTGGTCCCGTCCGGATCGCTGTTCTCCCAACAGTGGGAGTACCTTGACCTGCCCCGGTTGTGGCAGGTGCTGCTGACCGTCGGCATGTTCCTGTGGATCATCATCATCTGGCGCGGCATGCGCGATCGGCTCAGGGGCGAAGCCAAAACCAACATGCCGTGGGTGTTCCTGTTCGCCGGCCTGGCAATCCCGGCCTTCTATGCAGTCGGACTGCTGGCCGGCAGCGACACCCACCTGACCGTCGCCGATTTCTGGCGGTTCTGGGTGGTGCATCTGTGGGTCGAGGACTTCCTCGAACTGTTCACCACCGTGATGGTCGCCTACATCTTCGTGATGCTCGGCGTGGTGAGTCAGCGGATCGCACTCGGCGTCATCTTCCTCGACGTGATCCTGTACTCCGCGGGCGGAGTCATCGGCACCATGCACCATCTGTACTTCTCCGGAACACCGGTGGAGCACATGGCACTCGGAGCATTCTTCTCGGCCGCCGAGGTGATACCGCTGACCTTCCTCACCATCGAGGCCTGGGCCTTCCTGCAACTGGGGTCCAGACAGAGGGCCGGCGACACCAAACCATTCCCGCATCGCTGGGCGGTGATGTTCCTGGTGGCCGTGGGTTTCTGGAACTTCGTGGGCGCAGGCATCTTCGGGTTCCTGATCAACCTGCCGATCGTGTCGTACTACCAGATCGGCACCGCGCTGACCGCCAACCACGGACACGCGGCGATGATGGGCGTGTACGGCATGCTGGCGGTCGGGCTGGCCATGTTCGCCTTCCGCTACGTGATCCCGTCGCAGAAGTGGCCGGAGAGGTGGGCACGAATATCGTTCTGGTGCCTCAATATCGGGCTGGCCTGGATGGTGTTCGCCAGCCTGCTGCCACTCGGGGTCATCCAGCTGTACCACTCGGTCAACCAGGGGTATTTCGAGGCCCGCTCGCTGGGCTTCCTCACCCAGCCCGGCAACGCCCTGCTGGAATGGCTGCGCCTGCCCGGTGACGTCATCTTCATCGTCGGCGGCATCCTGCCGTTCATCTGGATTTCCTGGCAGGCGCTGCGCCACTTCCGCTACGGCGAGACCGCCGACGAGCTGCCCGAGAACCCGCTCTACACCGAGATCCCGGCCACCCCGGTGAAAGAGGCCCCTTGAGTCCCCCGTCGGTCACCGCGTGGCTGGTCGCCGGCTACGCGATACTGCTGGTCGCGGTCGCATGGGGGTTCGACTCGATGGCCCGGCGGACATCGGCACGCGCGTTACGTTGGCGCACCGGACAATTCACCTATCACGCCGACCACGACGCCTGGAAGTGCCCGGAGGACCAGTGGTTGTGGCCGACATCGTTCGACCCGGCCAACCGGGTGATGCGGTATCGCGCCAAGCCCGCCGTCTGCAACAGCTGCCCGGTCAAGTCCACCTGCACGACGTCCTCACACGGACGCGAGATCAGCCGCGAGGTCGATCCGTGGCCGCACTCCGAGGCCGGCCAGTTCCACCGCGGAATCGCCTGCGTGATAGCCGGTTTGGCGTTGATACTGCTCGCGGCGACCCTGATCGACCAGCACGGCGCCGGTGACGTGATCGTGCTGCTGACCACCGCGGCGGTCGTCGCCGCCGCAACGGTGCCGTTGGCCCGTCACCTGTGGTCGAGCCCGGCCAACGCACCCGACCACCTACCGCACCGCACGGGCGAGCAGGAGCTCAGCGCCGCGACGGTCGACCGGTTCACCACTCGGTGGGGCGGGGACTGGTCGGACCGGAAGGAGAATCAGTGAGCGGATTGTGGTTGTTCCTCGCCGCGGCGGGGGTGATCGTGTTGATCGCGCTGGCCTACTTCTCGTTGAAGGTGCTGCGCGAATATGAGCGCGGCGTGGTGTTCCGGATGGGACGCGCCCGGCCGTTGTACGGGCCGGGCCTGGTGGCGCTGCTGCCATTGGCCGACCGGATGGTGCGTGTCGATCAGCGCGTAGTGACGCTGACCATCCCGCCGCAGGAAGTGATCACCCGCGACAATGTGCCCGCGCGGGTGAACGCCGTGGTGATGTTCCAGGTGACCGATCCGCTGAAAGCGATCATGGCGGTGGAGAACTACGCGGTGGCCACCTCACAGATCGCCCAGACCACACTGCGGTCGCTGCTCGGCCGGGCCGACCTTGACACGCTGCTGGCGCACCGCGAGGACCTCAACGTGGATCTGCGAAGAATCATCGAAATCCAGAGCGCCCTGTGGGGTGTCGAGGTGCGCGTGGTCGAGATCAAAGATGTGGAGATCCCCGAGTCCATGCAGCGGGCGATGGCCCGCGAGGCCGAGGCCGAACGCGAACGCCGCGCCAAGGTGATCAATGCCCGCGGTGAGCTGCAGGCCTCCGAGGAGTTGCGCCAGGCCGCCGAAACCCTGTCGAGAAATCCCGCCTCGCTTCAGCTCAGATACCTGCAGACACTCCTTGAGCTCGGGGCCGACCAGAATTCGACGGTGGTGTTCCCGCTGCCGGTCGACATCATCACACCGTTCTTGAAGAACCCCGCCATCCTGGGTGAGGCCGTGGCCAATGGGTTGGCCAAACACCGGGACTAAGTCGCTGTTGAGCCGCTCAGTTGTGCGACGCACCGGTCGGATTCGACGAACGGGTGCAGGCTGTCAACCGTGACCGGTGCGCCCCAGGCCGTCATCGCCCCCTGCATCAGACCCAGGTGCACCGGGCAGATGACGTCCGGATGTTCCCGCGCAAATTCCAGAAAAGGACAGTGCCGCAACGCGATTTCGGTGCCGGCCTGGTCTGGTTCGGGGGCGAAGCCGAGGTCGTCGAGCAGGTCGACCAACTTCTCCACCGGCGTTCGGTCGGCCGCATCGGATCGGTCGGCCGCCAACCGCGCACCCATCTTGCGCCCCGCTGCAATGGCAGCCGCACCGGGTGCCGCCTCAGCGCCGACCGATTCGACCAGTGCCTCGGCGAGCAGCCGATAGTGGCGCGGACCTGAGGGGTCCATGCCGCCAACCGCGGCGAACAGCTGGGGCGGGCGCCCCGGCTTGTCCCGCGCGCCCGCGACCCGGCGGACCTGTTCCTGCGCGAGGAGGGCATCGAGGTGGAAGCGCACGGTGTTGGCGTGCACGTCGAGTTGTTCGGCGATGGCCGCGATGCTCATCGGCGTATCCGCGTCGCGCAACACCGCCAGGACGTCACGGCGTCGCCCACGGGGCGCGTTCATGACGGTTGTGGCGGCAGGCTCGCCACCAGCGGCGCGTCCGCAGCCACCGGCCCCAGCTTGGCCGCCCCGCCGGGCGAGCCCAACGGCTCGTCCCGTCCGGGCAGCGTGTCGGAGAAGAACGCGTCGTTGTCATCCTTGTAGGCCTCGAGCTCGTCGGGCAGGTCATCCTCGTAGTAGATGGCCTCGACCGGGCAGACGGGTTCGCAGGCGCCGCAGTCCACACACTCGTCGGGATGGATGTAGAGCGCACGCGCACCCTCGTAGATGCAGTCGACCGGGCATTCCTCGACGCACGCGCGATCCTTCACATCAACACATGGCTTGCCGATCACGTATGTCATGGCCCATAGTTTATACAAGGCTTGTTTGTAAAAAAACTGGAGCAATGCGATGACGGCACACACAACCTCGTCAATCAGCACCGACCTCACCAGCACGCGGCCATTCCCGCCGCGTCTAGGGCCACGTGGAAATCTGGTCTACAAGCTCATCACGACCACCGATCACAAGATGATCGGGATGATGTACATGGTCGCGTGCTACGTGTTCTTCTTCACCGGCGGCTTGATGGCGCTGTTCATCCGCACCGAACTCACCGCACCGGGGCTGCAGTTTCTGTCCACCGAGCAGTACAACCAGTTGTTCACCATGCACGGCACCGTGATGCTGTTGTTCTACGCCACCCCGATCGTGTTCGGATTCGCCAACCTCGTCCTACCTCTGCAGATCGGCGCACCCGACGTCGCGTTCCCGAGGCTGAACGCCCTGTCTTTCTGGCTGTTCGTGTTCGGTGCCCTCATCGCCCTCGCCGGGTTCATCACTCCCGGTGGCGCTGCAGACTTCGGCTGGACCGCCTACGCCCCGCTGAGCAATGCCATCCATTCCCCCGGCGCCGGCGGTGACCTGTGGATCCTGGGTCTGGCCGTGGCCGGTCTCGGCACCATCCTCGGAGCCGTCAACATGATCACCACCGTGGTGTGCATGCGCGCGCCCGGCATGGTGATGTTCCGGATGCCGATCTTCACCTGGAACATCCTCGTCACCAGCGTTCTGGTGCTGATGGTGTTCCCGCTGTTGACCGCCGCACTGTTCGGCCTGGCCGCCGACCGTCACCTCGGCGCTCACATCTACGACCCCGCCAACGGCGGAGTCATCCTGTGGCAGCACCTGTTCTGGTTCTTCGGCCATCCCGAGGTCTACGTGGTGGCGTTGCCGTTCTTCGGCATCGTCACCGAGATCATCCCGGTGTTCTCCCGCAAACCGCTGTTCGGCTACACCACCCTGATCTACGCGACGATAAGCATCGGCGCCCTCTCGATGGCGGTCTGGGCACACCACATGTTCGCAACGGGCGCCGTTCTGCTTCCTTTCTTCTCGCTCATGTCGTACATGATCGCGGTACCGACCGGTATCAAGTTCTTCAACTGGATCGGCACGATGTGGAAGGGGCAGTTGACATTTGAAACACCGATGCTGTTCTCGGTGGGCTTCATGGTCACGTTCCTGCTCGGTGGACTCTCCGGTGTCATGCTGGCCAGCCCGCCGATCGACTTCCACGTCACCGATACGTACTTCCTGATCGCACACTTCCACTACGTGCTGTTCGGCACCATCGTGTTCGCCTCGTTCGGCGGCGTGTACTTCTGGTTCCCGAAGATGACCGGCCGACTGCTCGACGAGCGCCTGGGCAAGATCCATTTCTGGCTGACGTTCATCGGTTTTCACACCACGTTCCTGGTGCAGCACTGGCTGGGTAACGAGGGCATGCCGCGTCGCTACGCCGACTACCTGCCGTCGGACGGTTTCACGACGCTCAACGTGGTCTCCAGCATCGGCGCCTTCATCCTGGGTGTCTCGATGCTGCCGTTCGTGTGGAACGTCTTCAAGAGTTGGCGCTACGGCGAGCCGGTTGTCGTCGACGACCCGTGGGGCTACGGAAACTCGTTGGAATGGGCCACCAGTTGCCCGCCGCCGCGGCACAACTTCACCGAGCTGCCCCGGATCCGTTCGGAACGGCCGGCTTTCGAGTTGCACTACCCGCACATGGTCGAGCGGATGCGGGCCGAGTCGCACATCGGCCGCCATTGACCCGCGACGCCCCACCCACCAATGTCACGCTGGAGTGGCTCTCGGACGCGAGAGCCACTCCAGCGTGACAAAGGGTTGGGTCAATCAGCAGATCAGGCCTGCTTGAGCGCCTCGATTTCGAGGGTGATGGTCACCTTGTCGCCGACGACGGTGCCCCCGGTCTCCAGAGGCATGTCGATGTCGATGCCGAAGTCCTTGCGGTTCAACACCACCGAGGCTTCGAATCCGGCCACCGCACCCTGACCCATGCCGGCGTTCACGCCGTTGTACTCAAGCTTGAGCGACACCGGCTTGGTCACGCCCTTGAGGGTGAAATCGCCCTCGACGACGTAGTCGTCCCCGTCGGGTCGCACACCGGTGGAAACAAAGGTCGCGGTCGGGTAGTTCTCGGCATCGAAGAAGTCTGCGGACCGCACGTGCGCGTCGCGCTGCTCGTTGCGGGTGTCGATCGAGGTGACGTCGATGGTGGCGTTGACCGACGGGGTGCCGTCCTCGGCGACGACAACCGCGCCGCTGAACGTCTGGAAACTACCCCGCACCTTGCTGACCATGAGATGGCGGACTGAGAAGTTGACGGACGAGTGCACAGGATCGATGGCCCAGGTACCTGCGGTCAGGTCGGTGGCTACGGCGGCGGTCATGGTGTCTCCTCGGGTCTAGTGCCGGCCGGTCCGGCGCCTTCATCAGACACAACCGGACCGCAGTCCGATTCAATTCCCGATTGCGGAGATTTTCTTCCACCTTTTTCTTGCCGAGCGGTGAAAACCTAGGCAGCGAGCGGCGAGTAGTCCGTGGTGCGCTGCCGGGCGGGACGGCCGATGCCCTCGGCGATCGCGACGAGTTCGGCCACCGTCTTGGCCGACCCGTTCTCCGAACCGGCCATCCGGGAGATCGTCTCCTCCATCAACGTGCCACCCAGATCGTTGGCACCACCGCGCAGCATCACCTGGGTGCGCTCGACGCCGAGCTTCACCCACGACGTCTGAATCGACGAGATCCTGCCGTGCAACATGATCCGAGCCAAGGCATGCACAGCACGGTTGTCACGGTGCGTCGGCCCGGGACGGGATCCGCCGGCCAGATACAGCGGCGAGGACTGGTGCACGAACGGCAGCGGCACGAATTCGGTGAAGCCGCCGGTCTGATCCTGGATGCCACGGAGCACATTGAGGTGGCCCACCCAGTGCTTGGGCGTGTCGACGTGGCCGTACATCATCGTCGACGACGAGCGCAGGCCCACCTCGTGCGCGGTCGTCACGACATTGATCCACTCCGAGGTCGGCAGCTTGCCCTTGGTCAGCACCCAACGCACCTCGTCGTCGAGGATCTCGGCGGCCGTGCCGGGGATCGACCCCAGCCCGGCCTCGCGCAGCGAGGTAAGCCACTCCCGCACGGACAGGCCGCTGCGGGTGACGCCGTTGGCGATCTCCATGGGCGAGAAGGCGTGTACGTGCATGGACGGCACGCGAGCCTTGACGGCCCGCACCAGATCGGCATAGCCGGTGACCGGAAGCTCCGGGTCGATGCCGCCCTGCATGCAGACTTCGGTGGCGCCGGCGACGTGGGCCTCCCAGGCCCGGTCGGCCACCTCGTCGGTGGACAGCGAGTAGGCGTCGGCGTCGCCCTTGCGCTGGGCGAAGGCGCAGAACCGGCACCCGGTGTAGCAGATGTTGGTGAAGTTGATGTTGCGGTTCACGACGTAGGTGACGTCATCGCCGACGACATCGCGACGCAGCGAATCCGCCAGTGCGGTAACGGCTTCCAACGCCGGACCATCCGCCGTGGCCAATGCGAGGTACTCGCCGTCACTGCAGCCGCCCGGATCGCGTTCGGCGGAGCGCAACGCGGCCAGCACATCCGTGTCGACGCGTTCGGGGGCGCGGGCAGCCAGTTCGTGCACCTTGGCGCGGATCGACTCCCAGTCGCCGAACGCACTGTCGAGGTCACTGCGGGTCTCGGTGAGCCTGCCCTCGGAGTCGATCGCGGAGTGCAGATCGATGCGGCCCAACGATTCCGATGCTTCGTCGGGTTCCTGCCACGGCCGCCCGACCGGGTTGACGTCAATGGCGAACCCGGTGTCGGGATCGGCCAGTGCGTCGACGTGCTCGCGCACCCGCGGATCGATCCAGGCCGCCCCGGCCTGCACGTACTGCGGTTGCGCGGTGAGCCGCTGCACCAGGTCGTAGCCGGCTTCGGCGGTGACATCGGCCAGTTCGTCCAGCGCCGGCCAGGGCCGTTCGGGGTTGACGTGATCGGGGGTCAGCGGTGAGACCCCACCCCAGTCGTCCACACCAGCACCGATGAGCGCCAGGCATTCGTCACGCGACACCAGGTTCGGCGGAGCCTGGATCCGCATCTTGGGCCCCAGTACCAGCCGCGTCACCGCGATCGTCGCCAGGAAGTCGTCGATCCCCGCATCGGGCGTAGCCGCCATGGCGGTGTGGTCCTTGGCCCGGAAGTTCTGCACGATCACTTCCTGGACGTGCCCGAACTCCTTGTGGGACTTGCGGATCGCGTGCATGGTCTCGGCACGCTCGGTCAGCGTCTCGCCGATGCCGACCAGCAGGCCGGTGGTGAACGGAACTGAAAGCCTGCCGGCGTCGTCCAGGGTGCGCAGCCGCACCGCCGGGTCCTTGTCCGGGCTGCCGTAGTGCGCCTCGCCCTTGACCTCGAACAGGCGCCGGGAGGTGGTCTCCAGCATCATGCCCATCGACGGCGCGACGGGCTTCAGCCGAGACAGCTCCGACCAGCTCATCACGCCCGGATTCAGGTGCGGCAGCAGCCCGGTCTCCTCGAGCACGCGAATGGCCATGGCTCGCACATAGTCGAGCGTGGAGTCGTAGCCGCGCTCATCGAGCCACTGGCGGGCCTCGTCCCAGCGTTCCTCGGGGCGGTCACCCAAGGTGAACAACGCCTCCTTGCAGCCCAACTCCGCGCCGCGGCGAGCCACGTCGAGAATCTCGTCGGGCTCCATGTACATGCCCATGCCCTGTGCGCGCAGCTTGCCGGGCACGGTCACGAAGGTGCAGTAGTGGCAGGTGTCGCGGCACAGATGCGTGATGGGGATGAAGACCTTGCGCGAATAGCTGACCGGAAGCCGGCCGTTAACCCCGTACCGGCCCGCCGATTGCAGGCCCGCATCGCGTACCCGGGCGGCGCTGGCACACAGATCCGCCAGATCCTCGCCACGGGCCGTCATCGCGATCGCGGCCTCGTCGACGTTGAGGGTCACGCCGTCACGAGCCCGGCGCAACACCCGCCGCAGAGCCCCCGAAGTGGTCGGCGCGGTGGGCGCAGCGGACTTCGGCGGGACGGCCGGGATGGGCAGATCGGCGCCGTGCTGGGGGTTCAGAGCCACTTCCGTGTAACCCCGTCGTTGTGCACGATCATCCACGCGTCTCACATTCTGGAACCAATGCGCCCGGCATACCGGCCACAGTAGCCCCAGCACGTCAACGTGGTGCGGGGCGCTTACTGGACACGGACGGTAAAGGAGCCACAAACCAGTGGGCCACCACGTAAGTTAATCGAGTCGGGGAGGGGATACCGGAGGGGTCGTGATGTCTACAAGTGTTCGTTCCTATCTCGTGGCCGGCGCCGCAGCAGCCACCGCCACAGCCATCGCACTCACCCCGGTGCAGGCAGCCCCGGCTGACATCGCCATCCCGGCGCACCCGACAGCGACCCAGCCTCAACTGACGCAGGCGATGATCGATCTGCTGGCGGCTGCCAGCAGGATGACCGCCGCGGTAGCCCCCAAGGTGGCCGCCCAACCCGGCGCCCCCAGCCTGGGAGTGGCCCCGGCGGCGGCAACGACGGGCCAAGTCGGTGTCCAGAACGCCGCCAGCGACTGGCTGACCTGGGCCTACGACGGCATCCAGAGCTGGGTCGACTGGGGTGTGGCCTACGCACAGGAGATCGCCTACTGGCTGGGAGGCTGGGGAGTTCCGTTCGCCTGGGCGATCGGCGATCAGATCGGCATCTTCTACAACGCCCTGATCAAGCCGATCGCCGATGGCTACTTCGACAACTGGCTGGTTCCGGTCGTCAACGATCCGCTGAACCTCGCCGTGTGGTGGAACGGCTTCGTCAGCACCGTGGGGGCCGCGATCAACGCCGGTGTCAACTTCGGCGTCCAAGAGTTCAATTTCTTCTTCGGCTGGATTCTGCCGCCGCTGCCCGGACCGCCGCCGGGCTGGCCGTTCAACACCCTGGCCACCCAGAGCCTGTCGGCCGGACTCGCCACCCCCGGTGCCCTCTTCCCCGGCCTGCGCGAACTCGTCGGCGACGTTGTCCTGCCGCCCTCGGATTTCGTGACCGACGCAGCGGTGAACACCATCAGCGGCGCCTACGGGCTCGTGCACAATGCGACCAGCTTCGCGGTCGACGGGGCCGACAACGTTCTCGATTCGTTGCGCCTGAACTTCCTCAGCCGGCAGCTCGACATCAACCACGACCTCGTCAGCGCGCTGTCGAGTCAGGGTGTCGGCCTGACCACCGACCTGATCCAGGTCCCGGACCGCTACCTGAACGACGTGTTGAAGGACGGCCAGGGGCTCCTGGAGGCCGCCGGAACCGAAGCCCGCTTCGTCGGCAACAGCATCGTCTCGCATGGCAACAACGCGGTCGACGCCGTCGGGAACTACGTCGGCGATCAGGTCAACTACTTCACCCCCGGATTCGCGGCGACCGAGACCAACACCGACGAGGTGACGAACGTGCCGACGTCGGTGCGCGCGTCGTTGCAGGACCCGGTCGATCAGGTGAAGGACACGGCACCGAAGCCGACCAGTCCGGTCACCAACCGCAATATCAAGACCGAGACGACCGACAAGGCGACGGATCTGCCGTCGCGGGTTCAGGCCCGGGTCCAGGGCGCGGTCGACGCCGCGCAGAAGGCCCGCGACGACGCACGCGAGGCGGTCAAGACCGCCGTCAAGAACGTCACGCCGAAGCCCAGGGTAAAGAAGGAAAAGTCCTTGGCTGCCAAGGACTCCAGCGCCAACGCCCCGTCGAACACAGGCACAGACAAAGACGACAAGAAGTGAGTCAGCGGAGGTAACGCCGTCGCAGCAGTACCAGCGGAGGTAACGCGCCGGCGGCGATCAGTATCAACGATCCGAAGGCCATTACGCCCGGCCCGGCGAAGATGATGTCTCCGCCCGGTCCCCCGAACGTCATCGCCACCACGGTGGCCAGCCATGTCCACAGCGGCAACGCCGCCAACCGCATGGAATCGGTCCAGTACATGGCCGCCCAGACGAGCGCGGTATTGACGGCCCCCGCAGCCAGTGCGCTGATCGGAAACGGGATCGATCCGATGTGTGAAGGCAGCAGTAATGCGCCTACGACGGCTGAGAGGACGCCGTCAACCGCGAGCAGTGCCAGGACGACGCGGCCCAGCACAAGGTCCGAGGGCGGGTTCAGGTGGGAATGCTGTCGAGCAGACCGACCATCGAACCGACCACCCACTGGTAGTTGTCAAAACGGTCCTGCCAGTGCTGCAGGTTCGGATCCATATCGGGGTCCATGAATGTCCCTTCGACGCCACTGATTGACCGGAGCTTACCGCGTGCGGTTTCGGCTATTGCAGATTCAGCCCGGCCAGCAGGTCGGTTTCCCACCCGCGGGTATCGCGCTCGCCCGCGTCGCCCGATACGAGCAGGTAATGCTCCTCACCGAGGATCGGCAGGGCGAGGTTGTTGGACAGGGCGAATCCACTCCCGTCGGGTGCGACGGTGACCTGGGTGGCGTGCGCGCGCATCGCGGCGACCTTGGCCGGCAGTTGGGCGCCGGCCTCGACGACGGCATCGATCTGGTCGTCGGCGTACCCGAACGGAACGTCCCCGACGTCGATGCGGATCCAGTCCTCCGGCACGTCCTTCATGCCTTGGAGGCCGGCCCGCATCGCGGTGCTGGCCATGACCGTCCAATAGAACTTGGGGACGGTCCAGCCGGCGGCCGCGACGGCCGCGGTGGTGACGCGGTGGGCCTGTTTGTGGTCGGGGTGCCCGTACCCGCCGTCGGGGTCGTAGGTGACGACGACGTGCGGTTGCAGATCCTCGATGACGCGCACGAGTTCGTCTACCGCTTCATCAAAATCGGCGTCGATGAACCGCTGTTGCTTGCGCGCCGAGGAACCGTCCATACCCGAGTCCCGCCATCGACCGGGGCCGCCGAGGAATTGCGGTGCGCCGATGCCGAGTGCGCTCAGTGCCTTGGTCAGCTCGCTGATCCGGTATCCGCCGAGTTGATCGGCGTGGTCGACGGCCAGGTTCGCATAGCGATCGCCGATGACCTCCCCCTCTTCGCCGAGGGTGCAGGTCACCACATGCACGTCGGCGCCGAGCGCCGCGTAGTGCGCGATCGTGGCACCGGTGGTGAGGGTTTCGTCGTCCGGATGGGCGTGAACGAACAGCAGGCGGGGCGTTTCGCTGGGCATCGTGATCGACGATAGCCGTGCCCTGCGGGCCGCGCAGAAAGACACTCACCGCCGACCGTCAGACCGATGATCGGCCTGAAATCGCTCGCCTAGCGGCGCAACAACGTAATGGTCGACTAAACAGACCGGGCAAACCCCCGACAACGAAATCCGCAATTTTTGAAACTGACTGAGACTGCCACTTCGTTGCCAACGCAAGCAACGGAGTGGATACCGGGACCGCAGGCCCGACCAGTGTCCGGCATCTCATCCGAGCAGCCCCTGTTTTACAGATCACACTCATATGTCCAATGTGTGCGCGCTAACTTCCCGGCCCACGCCCGGATGACGTTACCGCTGGGTAACCTAACCGAACTTATCGCCAGCACCCCCGCTGGCAACCGAGTGGCATAGCGCGCCAAATGTTTGCTATGACGCTTCGAACTTATGGATAATATCGCTACATCTGGTAGCGAAACAATGCGATTTGACCGCGACAAACTCGCATTACCAGCAATATTTCAGATACCCGGAGTTCATTTGCCGGACAGCACGATGGTTCCGGGGGGCTGAAAATCTGCTGAGAGAATTTGCAGACAACTGAACTTACTTTGGGGTAACTTCTGCGCCGACCCTAGTTACGTCCCCGTAAGGAGATCCCATGCAACTCGTTTCTCGGTCGTACCTGGCCGCCGGCGTCGCGCTCGTAGGCGCCAGCGCCATCGCAATCAGCCCCCTGGCCCCGCCCGCTCCGGACGCTCACTTCCCCGCAATTGACTCCTCGTCTGCTGCGGTGAATCTCACCGCAGCCGCCAATCCCCTCGAACTGTGGGCCGAGGTGATCGGAGCCGCCGTCGGGAACATCGGCGGCCTGGGCGAACAGTGGATGGCGGACCCGGCCCCGATCCTGACCCAGATCATCGCCAACCAGCTGCACACCGCAAATGTCTTGGGCGCCGCGGCGCAGACGACGGCCGACGGACTCAAAGCCGCGCTGTCCCCCGACGGTTGGTCGAGCTTTCCAGCGTCAATGCAGGGCGCTCTCGATCTGATCGCGGCCGGGGATCTGGAGAACGGCCTCGCCAGCGCGGTATCGAGCTTCATCCTGCTCGCACTGCCGCTACAGATCGGTGTGGGCATGGCGTGGCCCGCGCTTGCGCAGCCGTTCGTAAATCTGGGACAGTTCGCCCTCCACGTCAACGACATGGTCCCGGCGATCCTGGTGAGCGGACTGCTGAGCCCCTTGACGGTAACCGCCGCCGCAACCGGACATGTCATCGACAGCCTGGTCAGCGCGGCGAGCAGCGGCGACCCGGCCGAGTTCGCGACCGCCTTGGTGAATGCTCCGGCCACCATCACCGGCGCCCTGCTCAACGGATACGACGTCTTCGGCACCCCCACCGGCGGTCTGCTGAATCCGCCGGACCAGTGGGGCATCGGCGGAGGCATCTCGACGGTGCTGACCGCAATTGCCGGCATCGCGAACTCGATCAAGACGCCGGGCGCCGATCGCGGCGATCTGCTCGGCAACCTGCCCGGCCTCGGGGGTGCGTCCGAGACGAGTGCGGTATTGGATTCCACACTCGCCTCCACCACCAAGACCGTGACGCTGGATGTCACACCGGCCAAGGCGCTGGTAGCTGCCCCGGCGGCCGTGGAGACCTCGACACCGCAGGTTGAGAAGACAGAGTCGGCTCCAATCGCCAGCGCCGTTTCCAGCACTGAAGCTGAGAGTGCAGTCGAGGCTCCGACGGCCGATGCCACGGATGCCGCTGCCGACACCGATGCAGCTGCCACCGAGGGCGACGACGCCACGAAGACCGTCACCAAGGCATCGCCTAAGGCTTCGGTCAAGGCTGCCAAGGGGCAGGCCAAGGTCAGCAATTCCGCCAAGGCGGTCCGCGACCAGGTGAAGTCAGCGGCGAAGAAGTTGACCAACGGCCTCAAGAAGGACAAGACCGGCCCCAAGAAGAGCGCGGAGAAGAAGGCCGGGTCCTCCAGCGACTCGGCCAAGGGCGCCGACAAGTAGCCCCACAGCGCGACCAGGCGGGCCCCCTTCACACGGTGTGGAGGGGGCCCACTGTTCGTTTCTGGCTGTTGCTTCCTACCGCGCCTTTGCCCAACTGCCCGCATCGCCAACGATGCCGACGGGCACGGCGCCGGACAGGCTCACGTTCTGCACACTCGGTCCGGCCGCGACGATCGTGGTGTCCTGCAGGATCGGAAGAACCGTCGCCATACTCCACAGTCGAGGTTCGACAGCCTGGATCACCTCGGCGATGTTCTGCGAACCATCGAGCGCCCCATCGATTTTCGACTGGATGCTGTGGTCGCAGATGCCGGTGATATTGCTGGGCGCCTGCACCAGCTCGTCCGATTCCGGGGCCGGAAGCGGCTGAGTGGGTGTCGGTGTGCTGGCCGGCGGGACGGGCGCGGTGCTCGTGGTGGACTTCGGCGACGGCGACGGCGCGATGCCCGGGACCGTGGTAGAGACGGCTGTCGCCTCCAACGCCCGGCAGCCGTAGCGCGAGGCGAGGCTGGTGGCCAGGTCTCCCCCGGCCTGACGCCAGCCGACGACGGCGTCGACGCGGTTGTTTGTCAACGCATCGCTGTAGAGCGCAACAGGATCCAGGGCCAGCACCGAGGCGTCGATACCGACGTTGCGGAGTTGATCGGCCGCGGTGTTGGCGACGGCGATCGATGTCGGATCGTTGGACGCCACACCGAGAACCAAGGACAGTACCGCGCCGTCCTTGGTGATGCGCTGCCTGCCGTTGTCAGGTTCCGACGATGCTCCGTCTGCAGGCGGCTCGGCTGCGGGCTCGATCTGATAGCCGGCTCCGCGCAACAGATCCAGCGCGGCCTCCCGCGACATGGCCGGCGGTGCGGTGGGGACGTAACCGGGGTCCGACGGCGAGCGCACCTGGGCCTGTGCCAGCGTCACCGTGTTGTCATCACCCGCACCCACCGACGCCAGCAGGTCGACGTCGATCAGGCCCAGGATCGCCCTGCGCACCTGGGCTTGCGCCAGGTCGGGCTGCCCGCCGCGCAGGGTCAGCTGCATCACCCGCGGGGTGACGATCCTGGCGGTACGGACATCCGGGATGGCGCTCAGCTGCGCGAAAGTTGCTGCGCCACCGTGCACCTGGGCTACCTGGGTGTCGCCGTTGCGGATCGAGTCGGCAAGCGCTGCCGGTGCCCCGCCCCGGCGGAACAACACCAGGTCGGGCTTGGCCGGCACACTCCAGTACCGGTCGTTGCGGGCCAGCAGGATCTCATCCCGTTGCGGGTCGATGCTGTCCACCCGGAACTGCCCGCCGGTGACGGGCATCGCGCGGGCCAGACCTGCGCCGAAACCGCCGGGAACGTCCTTGATGATGTGGGCCGGGAGGATGTCGTTGAACAGTTCCCGCCACGCCGGATACGGCTGGGAGAAGGTCACCACCGCCTGCTTGCCGCCCTCCACCGATTGCACTCCGGTGATCAGGTCGTAGCCGGACGGATCGACAACGCCCGGCTGGCCGACCATCTGGCGCCACAGATACCAGTAGTCGTCGGCGGCGATGGGCGCATTGTCGGTCCACTGCGCCTCGGGACGGATCTTGTAGGTGACCGTGAACGGGTTCTCACTGGTCACCTCGGCCGAATCGAGCAGCGTGGTGTCGAGCTCCCAACGCGAGCCCGTCGGGGACTTCGGGTCGGGGACCGGCCGGAACGAACTCGGCAGGACCATCGCCGCGACGGCCGCATTCACCGGCGACTGATCCGACAGCAGGTGCGGATTGAATCCGGGACCGATCGAATCGATCGCCATGATGATCTGCGTCGCCTTCATCGGGGGCGGCGGTGCTGTCTCAGTCGTCTCGGTGCTCTGCGGTGCCGGCGGGGGGCTGACCGTACAGCCGCTGAACAGCAACGTCGGCACGGAAATGAGTATGCCGATCGTCCCGTGGGCGCGGCGAAGGGGTGACGGCACGTCCCTCAGCGTATCGACTGACCGGAAGCGCACTGAGCCACGCACCGACAGGGCGTCCCAACCCCTCGATCCGCAAATGGTGGCCGGCAGGCATCGCGAGCGTGAACCCGCCGCGACAATTCGCGCGAAAAAATCGCAATCGATTCATATTGGGCGCCAAAACTGACCGATTGGGACACCTACCCCCAGATCAAATCTGATTGCTGCTCAACATTGCACGCCGGCACGAGCCAGCGCCCGGCGCGACGCCGCAAACATGGCACAACGGACGATCGCGCCACTTTGCTTGGCGGCGATGCCGATGCACAGCCTTCCCCTACTCCTCAGCTAAATCAACGACACAGGGATCCGTGACTTTCGGTTGCATGACACAACTTGCCAGGAAACTTGGCCGATCGGATGGTCTTTGTGTATGCAAAATCTCGAATTCACCTGAGAAATTCTTAAGTTGACTCTATCGTCGAGGACGTCAGTTTCGGACCAGAGCAACCAAATCAACAGGGGGAAGCACGATGCACGTTGGTGTGAAGCAATCGATGACAACAGCAACAGCGCTACTCGCGGCAGGCGCGATCACCATCGGCCCGGCAATCGGACCGGTCAGCGCACAGACCCCGGAAGCGCTGCGAGCCGCGCATGTTGCGGATATCAACCTCATGGCGAACCCGGATCCGATTGCGGCACTCCAGGGTTTCAGCGAATCCGGGTTGCGTTTCGTCCAAGGCATCGCACAGCTACCGGTGGCCGCCATCGCCGCTGCCCTCGCCATCGCCGACGGCGACCGCCAGGCCTTCTACAACTCGCTCCGTCAAGTCATCGATGCCCCGCTGTGGGCCATCGACCCCGCCCTGGGAATCAACCAAACGTCACTCACCGGCAAGGGCCTGGCGGCGCTGTTCCCCGACCAGGCCGGCGATATTCAGGCCTTCCGCAACGACGTGCTGTGGGCAGCGACCAATAATTTCCGATCATCGATCGCCGACCTCCTCGGGGTCGCCGACACCAGCACTCCCCTCGACGTGCTCACCCCGCTCGCCGGTTTCGCTGCGGGCGCCCTCGACTCCGGGTATCGACTGGTGGAAGGCCTCGCACTGGCCCCGTTCGGACCGCTCAAAGCGATCATTGACATCGCCGGCGGCATGGAGCCCAACGTCGCCGTCTACAACATGCTCAACGATTACATCAGCGCTCCACTTTGGGTGGCCGACTCCTTCATGGGTACCGGCCCGACCCAGCAGGCCATCCCCATCGGGCTGAAGGCGCTGTTGCCCAACCGAGCCGACGGTATTCAGGACTTCCGGAACGACGTGTTGTGGAAAGCGACGAACTCCGTCCGTGAAGTCGTCCGCGACGCGCTTGGCGTGGACCCGAGCGCCAATCCGAACAATCCGCAAAACACATTGGTCACCAGCAATGTGAACGAGCCTCCCGCTCCGAAGACGTTGGTCACCCTCGACGTCGAAACGGCGCCGCCGGCGCCCGAGACGGTCACGGGGGAGACGGTGCCGACGGAGAAGGTGGAGATCAAGAAACCCACGGTCGAGAGGGCGACACCGCTGGTGAGGACACGGAGTCAGCTTCGCGAGAGCCTCAACTTCAGCACGCACCAGACCGGAGCCAAGGTGTCCGGGGACTCGGACGCGTCGACACCGACCAAGCCCGACACCACCGATCTCCAAACCAGCGTCAATCAGCTCAAGGAGAAGTTCGGCTTCAAGGCCGGCAACGACAGCCCGACCCCGGGCAAAGCCACCACCACCGCCGGCAACTCCACCGGTGCCGCCACTACGAACGACGGCGCCGGCAAGAAGTCCGGCCCCAAGAGCGACGCGGCCTGAGAACTGTTGTGCCAGTAGCGATATCGCGGGGGATATCGCTACTGGCACATCACAGCTCGGAAGTTATCCGCGGGCCTTCGCCCGGGCCTTCGCCCGCGCCCGCAGCGAAGCCGTCAGCTCAACCTTGCGCACGCGGACGACCTCGGGGGTCACCTCGACGCACTCGTCCTCGGCGCAGAATTCCATGGCCTGTTCCAGACTCAGGTCCAGTGGCCGCGCCAGCGTCTCCATGACGTCGGCGGTCGACGACCGCATGTTCGTCAGCTTCTTCTCGCGGGTGATGTTGATGTCGAGATCCTCGGCGCGCGGGTTGATACCCACCACCTGACCCTCATAGGTGTCCTCACCCGGCTCGACGAAGAACTGTCCGCGGTCGCCCAGCTGGATCATCGCGAACGGGGTGATCGAGCCGGACCGGTCGCTCACCAGCGAGCCGGTATGGCGGGCCCGGATCTCCCCGGCCCACGGTCGATAGCCCTCGAACACGGCGTTGGCGATGCCGGTGCCACGCGTCTCGGTCAGGAAGTCGGTGCGGAAGCCGATCAGCCCGCGGCTGGGCACCACGAAGTCCATCCGCACCCAGCCGGCGGCGTGGTTGGTCATCTGTTCCATCCGGCCCTTGCGGTTGGCCATCAGCTGGGTGATGGAGCCGACGAACTCCTCCGGGCAGTCGATGGTCAGCTCTTCGAACGGCTCGTGCAGCTTGCCGTCGACGTTCTTGGTGACCACCTGCGGCTTGCCGACGGTCAGCTCGAAGCCCTCGCGCCGCATCTGCTCGACGAGGATGGCCAGCGCCAGCTCACCGCGGCCCTGCACCTCCCAGGCGTCGGGACGGCCGATGTCGACGACCCGGATCGACACGTTGCCGACCAGTTCGCTGTCGAGGCGGTTCTTGACCATGCGGGCGGTCAGCTTGTGGCCCGACACCCGACCAGCCAGCGGCGAGGTATTCGTGCCGATCGTGACCGAGATGGCCGGTTCGTCGACCGTGATGCGCGGCAGAGCGTGCGAGTTGTCGGGATCGGCCAGGGTGTCGCCGATCATGATCTCCGGGATACCCGCGACGGCGACAATGTCGCCGGCGACGGCATCTTCGGTCGGAGTGCGGTCGACGCCCTCGGTGGCCAGCAGTTCAGTGATCTTGGCGGTGGTGATCACCGGGGACCCGTCCACCTCACGCATCCAGGCGACCTGCTGCCCCTTCTTGAGCCGGCCGTTGTAGATGCGGATCAGCGCGAGGCGGCCCAGGAAGGCCGACGCGTCAAGGTTGGTGACCAGGGCCTGCAGCGGCGCCTCCGGATCACCCGAGGGTGCCGGGATGTGCTCCATCAGCACGTCGAACAGCGGGTCCAGGTTCTCGCCCTCGGGGTTCTCACCGTTGGCGGGCTGCGTCGTCGACGCGATACCGGCCCGGCCCGAGGCGTACAGAGTGGGCAGATCCAGCGCCTTCTCGGCGGCGGCCTGAGCCTCGTCGTCCAGGTCGGAGGCAACATCGAGCAGCAGGTCGTGGCTTTCCTCGACCACCTCGGCGATGCGGGCGTCGGGCCGGTCGGTCTTGTTGACCACCAGGATCACCGGCAGGTGCGCGCCGAGGGCCTTGCGCAGCACGAACCGGGTCTGCGGCAACGGCCCCTCCGAGGCGTCCACCAGCAGAACCACGCCGTCCACCATGGACAGGCCGCGCTCCACCTCGCCGCCGAAATCGGCGTGACCAGGGGTGTCGATGACGTTGATCACCGTCATCGTGCCGTCCGCGTGGTGCCGGTGCACCGCGGTGTTCTTGGCCAGGATGGTGATGCCCTTTTCCTTCTCCAGGTCACCGGAGTCCATCAGGCGTTCGACCGCGTCGTCGCCGCGGTGCGTCAAGGCACCCGACTGCCGCAGCATCGCGTCGACTAGGGTCGTCTTGCCGTGGTCGACGTGGGCGACGATGGCGACATTGCGAAAGCTCGGGCGTGAATCCACCTCGACATTCTCGCAGGCTGGCCGGTCGATCACGAAAACGAGAGAGCCCCGTCACGTTGAAGCCCGCAAAGATCGCCGGCCTGAAGCCCAAGAAAAAGTGCTGCAAGAGCAAGCCCCGCTGCAAACGCTGTCCGCTGGTTCTACACAAGGTGCGCAAGGCTGAGCACAACGGATTACGCGGTAAAGAACTGGACAAGGTCTTCAAACGAGCCAGGAAGTCCTAGGTTTCGCGAGTACCGTTTGAGGTATCCGTCACACTGCGATAGGCGAGCTTGGAGGTGCCGGTCATGACGGTTTATGAAGCGCTCACGGTCGCGTTGATCATGGTGCTCGCTGCGGGGACCACCGTCGCGATCTACGTCGGCATGGCCAACTGGATCGGCGCCTGTTACATGGTCCGGTGCAGCGAATGCCACCATCTGACCTTCGCGTCGGCCAACCGGCCGCAGGCTTCCTGCGCGCACTGCCGTCACCCGGTGCTGCTGCACCCCCTGTACGCGACGCAGCACCCGGGTCACGCCGTACGGGTGGTCGGCGACCGGCTCCGGTACTAGCCGGTGCCCGCCGCACCGTAGTGCGGCATCGCATGGTCCCGGAGCTGACGTCCGGTGACCTTCTCCGAGCGGATCCGCACGAAATGATCGCGCCGTCCCTCGGCCCACGGTTGCACGAACGTCCCGGCGATTTGCACCTGCTCGTCCACGCCGGTGATGTGCTCGGCATGCCCGACGATCGTGACGCTCCAGCCGCTGCGTAGATCGGCATCGAGCTCGTCGGCCTGGAACGCCACCACCTGGTGGTCGGTCGCGGCGACCAGCTTGGGCCCGCCGGCCACCCGGATCACCACATCGTCATGCCACAACCGGAAGTTGACGGGCTGCACGGCCGGTAATGCGTCCTCGGTGAACACCAGCCTGCCGACGCGTACCCCCTCCAGCAGATCCAGACACTGCCTGCGGGTGAGGACGCCGAGTTCAGATCCCTTCATGACGATCAACCTCCTTCTACCAGTTGCAGGGTACCCATCGGGGTGCTGCGCCAGTGGCCAATACTGATATCGACCAGACGGGCAACCGCACGTTCGATGCCGCGGGCCAGTTCGGACACATCCGGCGCCGAGTCGTAATCGCCGATCACTCCGAAGGCCAGGCGGTCGGCGTAGCTCATGATCGCGATGCCGGTCCGCAGTTGCATCGCCAGCGGCGGAATCGGAAGCAACCGGACGATCTCACAACCCATGACACGCAACCGATTCCGCGGACCCGGGACATTGGTGGCCACGGTGACGACGCCGCGCTGCGGCAACCGGGTCAGTGCCCGCACCGTCCACGCCGTGAGCGGGAACGGAATCGCGTTCGCCGCGGACGCCAGAATGTTCCCCGCTTCGCGCTGCCCACTGGCCTTGGCCCTGGACAGCCTGGAATGCACGGCGCGCAACTGCTGTACCGGATCGGCCTTGTCGACCGGGAGGTACGGCAACATCACCGACACGCGGTTGTCGGTCCGACCGTCCGCATCCGCGGTGCGCACCGAAACGGGCACCAGAGTGCGCAGCGCGTCGCGCGTCGGCTTTTCACCGCGGCGGATCAGTGTGTTCCGGAATGTGTCGGTGATCGCCGCCAGTGCAACATCATTGACGGTCACACCGAATTCCCGGCACACCGTGTCGACATCGTCCATCGACACCTCGCCGGTGGCATAGCGCCGCATACTGCTCACCGGGCCGGTCAACGAGGTTGCCGCCGCCGGACGCAGCAGGCCGGTGACGATGTCGAGAGCGCCGTGTACCGCCTGCATCGCGGCCGCGGGCAGCCCGCTCGAAATGCGCCACGCCTTACCGATCCACTCGACAGGGCCGAAAGCAGCCGGCCCCCCGGCGGCTTGGAGTTTCGCACCGGGTCCGGCCAGGCCACCGTCGTCACACAGCCGGCTCAACAGACGCGTGGCCGCGATCCCGTCGGCGATGCAGTGGTGGACCTTCAGCAGGATCGCCCATCTTCCACTGGCCAGGCCGTCGACGATCCAGCACTCCCACAACGGCCGGTCCCGGTCGAGACGACGTTCCATGATGTCGGCGGCCCACCGGTACATCGCCGCATCGTCACCGGGTGCAGGCAGCGCCGTGTACCGAATATGGTGTGCGGCATCGAAGTTGGTGTCGTCGGCCCAGTGAGGCGCGCCGAGGTCAAGCGGCTGGGTGTGCAGCAGTTGATGCAATCGGGGTACGGTCAGGGCGCGCTCGGCCAGCGACGCCATGACCTTCTCGGGCCGGGGCATCGGGCCGTCCAACACCGCGATCGCCCCGATCGCCAGGCTCGCGTGCCGGTCGGAGTCCTCCGCTTCCAGGAACCCTGCGTCAAGTACGGTCAACTGCTCCATAGAACGATCGTCCACCTTTTGGCCCTGACCGGGCAGGGCCAAAGGTCCCTACTTGAGACGCCGGCGTACTTCCTCACCAGCCCCGACGGTGCGGCCGTGAGCCGACCAACTCACTGCGCTCGGCGACATCACGGCTGCGGTACACGACGTAAGGACGGAACAGGTAACCGATCGGGGCGCTGAACACGTGCACCAGTCGGGTGAACGGCCACAGGCAGAACAGCGCGAGCGCGATCATCACGTGGATGTGGAAGTACACCGGCGCCTGGGCCATCAGGTCACCGCGGGGCTGGAAGATCCAGATCGAGCGGAACCACGGCGACACGGTTTCGCGGTAGTCGTGCTCGGCACCCCCCGGCGTCACACCCATCGCGGTGCAGGCGAAGCCCGCCACCATCGCCGCCACCAGCACGAGGTACATCGTCTTGTCGTTGGCCGTGGTGGCCATGAAGACCGGGCCGGTGACGCGGCGGCGGTAGATCAGCAGGGCGATCCCGACCAGCGCGGCGATGCCGGCGATGCCGCCCAGGATCACCGCCTGGAGATGGTAGACGTGAGCATTCATCACCAGGTCCATCCACGACTCGGGGATCAGCAGGCCGATGACGTGCCCGATGAACACCACCAGGATGCCGAAGTGAAACATCGGACTGGCGATCCGCAGCAAGCGCGACTCATAGAGTTGCGATGAACGCGTGGTCCAGCCGAACTTGTCGTAGCGATACCGCCACCAGGTGCCGACGGCCACCGTCGCCAGCGTCACGTACGGCACGACGTCCCAGAAGATCTCCCAGTTCATCTCAGCAGTCTCCTTACGCCCTACGTGGCGGTACGGTCAGTTGAAACGGTTGCAGTCCAACGGATTCAGCGGGCGGACCGGCCATCATCAGGTGTGCCACGTCGTCGACGGAGGCCAGGGACGGCAGAGTTGCGGCCACCGCGGCGACCACCGGCGAGTACGGCGAGCCCCCGTCGGCCAACGCGCGCGCAACCACGCCGATCGGGACCCGGTACTTGGCGAGCAGTCGCCGGCCTGCATCGGGGTCGACGGTGGCGGCGAACTCCAGCACCACCGGAAGATGATCGGGTGCCTCGGCTTTCGGCATCTCAACCCCCGCGGCACGGTAGGTCTGGGTGAATTCGACCATCTCCGCGCCACGGTTGCGGGTATCCCCGGACGTCCAGTAGGTCAGCAGCATGGTGCAGCGCTTCTGCAGATCGAAGGTTTCGACGTACTCCTGCGCCAGCTCCATGGTGGGCCGAAGGCTCAGCCCGACAACCGTTTCGCCCAGCAACGCCCTGGGCTCACCGGTGACGTGGTCCAACAGGCGGGCCGCGGTCTGCAGTCGATCGGCATGGCCGTCGTCCGGGTAGGCGAGCAGCAGCGACGCCGCCTGCCACACCAGGCGGTCCTGCAGCGGGCTGCCGGAGCGGCTCCTACGCTTCCTCACTCGTTCTCCTGACTAATCCTGCGGGAACATGCCCGTCGGTGTTCCCCGGCCGTCCCAGTTGAGCAGATTGACCCGCGACGGCCGTTCGGCGTTGGCGGCCATGCCGCTGCCGGTCTGGCGGTGCTGGAGCGCATGGAAGGTCTCCACCGCTACCGGCACCGGCCCGCCGCTGGCCTCGCCGAACGGACCCGACTCATACATCCCGGGCCCGCCTTCGAAGGACAGCGAGCAGCCGGGCTCCTCGGCGCCGGGTATCGCCTCGGAGCTGTACGCAGTCGGAATGACATAGCGCTCCTCGTATTTCGCGATCGCCAGCAGCCGGTACATCTCGTACATCTGTTCCTCGGTCATGCCGACCGCGGCCGGGATGTGCGGCTGTGTCTGACGTCCGAGGTTGATGTCGCGCATGTAGGACCGCATCGCCGCCAGACGGCGCAGCACTCCTTCGACGACGGCGGTGTCCCCCGCAGTGAACAACCCGGCCAGGTACTCGATCGGGATACGCAACGCCTCCAGCGCCCCGAAGAGATTCCCGACGTCCTCACCGTCGTGCCCGTCCCGGCTTACCGCGTCGACCACGGGTGACAGCGGAGGGATGTACCACACCATCGGCACTGTCCGGTATTCCGGATGCAACGGCAGCGCAACGCCATACGTGTGAATGAGCTTGTACACCGGTGAGCGTTGCGCGGCCTCGATCCACTCGTCGGAGATGCCCTCGGCGCGGGCACCGGCAATCACCTCGGGGTCGGTCGGATCAAGCAGGATCTGGCGCTGGGCCTCATAGAGATCCTTGTCGTCGGGTACCGATGCCGCCTCCAGCACCCGGTCGACGTCGTAGAGCACCAGACCGAGGTAGCGCAACCGGCCCACGCAGGTTTCCGAGCACACCGTGGGCAACCCGACCTCGATGCGCGGGTAGCACAGCGTGCATTTCTCCGCCTTGCCGGTCTTGTGATTGAAATAGACCTTCTTGTACGGGCATCCGGACACGCACATGCGCCAGCCACGGCAGCGGTCCTGATCGACCAGCACGATGCCGTCCTCGGAGCGCTTGTACATCGCGCCCGAAGGGCACGACGCCACACACGCCGGGTTCAGGCAGTGCTCGCAGATCCGGGGCAGATAGAACATGAAGGTCTGCTCGAGTTCGAGCTTGATCTGCTCGCTGACCTGTTTGAGGACCGGGTCCCCCGGCACGATCTCGGGCGAACCGGCCAGATCGTCGTCCCAGTTCGCCGACCATGACACCTTCATCGGTTTCCCGGTGATCAGGCTGCGCGGCGGGGCGGTCGGGATGTGCTCGCCCAGCGGTGCCGAGGTCAGGTTCTCGTAGTCGTAGGTCCACGGCTCGTAGTAGTCGTCGATCGACGGCAACTTCGGGTTCGCGAAGATCCTGGCCAACTTGGCCAGCCGGCCGCCGTCCCGCAACCGCAGCCGGCCACGGCGGTCCAGCTTCCAGCCCCCGCGCCACTTCTCCTGATCCTGATAGGTGCGTGGATAGCCTTGCCCCGGACGGGTTTCGACGTTGTTGAACCAGACGTATTCGGTACCGGCCCGGTTGGTCCAGGCCTGTTTGCAGGTCACCGAACAGGTATGACATCCGATGCACTTGTCGAGGTTCATCACCATCGCCATCTGTGCCATGACCTTCACTGGTACTTCACCTCCTGCGAGCGGCGGCGGACCACCGTCACTTCGTCACGCTGATTTCCGGTGGGGCCGAGGTAGTTGAACGCAAACGAGTGCTGCGCGTAGCCACCGGCGAGATGGCTGGGCTTGACCAACAGCCGGGTCAGCGAATTGTGGATGCCGCCACGGGTTCCGGTGGTTTCGCTCAGCGGCACGTCGATGGTCCGTTCCTGTGCGTGGTAGACGTACACCACCCCTTCTGGCATCCGGTGGCTGACGACGGCACGACACACCAACACGCCGTTGCGGTTGACCGCCTCGATCCAGTCGTTGTCTTTCACTTCGATCTTCGCCGCATCCAACGGGCTCATCCACATGGTGGGACCACCACGGGACAGCGAGAGCATGAACAGGTTGTCCTGGTACTCCGAGTGGATCGACCACTTGGAATGCGGGGTCAGGTAGCGCACCGTCAAGCCGATGCCGTCCCGCTGCCCGACCTGGGACTCGCCGAACAGCCTCGCCATGTCCAAGGGCGGCCGGTAGATCGGCAGCTGCTCGCCGAGTTCCTCCAACCAGTCGTGATCGACATAGAAATGCATTCGCCCGGTGAGCGTGTGGAACGGCTTGAGCTCCTCGATGTTCACCGTGAACGGCGCGTAGCGGCGGCCACCCGTCTCACTGCCGGACCACTCCGGGCTGGTGATCACCGGCACGGGCCTGGCCTGGGTGTCGGCGTAGGTGATCCGACGTTCCTCACTGCCTTCGGCCAGGTGCACCAGTCTGCGTCCCGTGCGCTTCTCCAGCTCCTTGAAGCCCTCCACGGCCAGCCGGCCATTGGAGGTGCCCGACAAGGCCAGGATCACGTCGGCCATCCGTTCGGCCGTGGTGATCGCGGGCCGGCCCTGTGCCGCACCCGAATCCATCACCCCGAACTTCAGGCCGAGTTCACGAACCTCCTGATCGGGATGGGTGGTGACGCCCTTGGTGGTCAGGCCCAAGCTGTCGACCAGCGGCCCGAGTGCCGACCACTTCTCGGCGATCGCCGTGTAGTCACGCTCCACGACCACCAGCGGGCCCATCGTCTTGCCCGGCACCGGTGTCTCGCCGGTCGTCCGCCAATCATGTTCGGTACCACCCGGGTAGGCCATCGCACCCGGGGTGTCGTGCTGCAACGTACCCATCACCACATCGGTGCGGGTACCCAGATGCCGGGCCGCCAGAGCACTGAACGTCCGCGCGATCGCCCCGAAAGCCTCGAAGTCCGAACGGGTTTCCCAGGGCGGGTCGACGGCCGGAGTGAACGCATGCACATACGGGTGCATATCCGTGCTGGACAGGTCGGCCTTCTCGTACCAGGTCGCCGCGGGAAGCACCACATCCGAGAGCAGTGTCGTCGAGGTCATGCGGAAGTCGATCGACATCAGCATGTCGAGCTTGCCCTCGGGGATGTCGTCGGTCCAGGCGACGTCATTGGGCCGCAGGTCTTCCCCGGTAGGCTCGGCTTGCACGTTCGACGTGGTGCCGAGCAGGTGGCGCAGGAAGTACTCGTTGCCCTTGCTGGACGAGCCCAGCAGATTGGCCCGCCAGATACTGAGCACCCGGGGCCAGTTGAGCGGATTGTCCGGGTCGGTGACGGCCAATTTCAGTTCGCCACTGGCCAATTGGTCGGCCACATAGTCCGGCACCTCCTGGCCGGCGGCATTGGCCTCGTCGGCCACATCCAGACTGGAGCGGTCGAATTGCGGGAAGAACGGTGTCCACCCCATGGCCGCGGCCGAAGTCAACACGTCCATGGTGTGTTTGTCGCGGAATCGGCCCCGGCCGACCGGACTGGACAGCGCATCGGCGCGGTAACCGTCATAGCGCCACTGGTCGGTGTGGACATACCAGTACGACGTCCCGGCCATCTGCCGCGGCGGGCGTGACCAGTCGGTGCCCATCGCCATCGCAGACCAGCCGGTGACCGGTCGGCACTTCTCCTGGCCGACGTAATGCGCCCACCCGCCACCGTTGCGGCCCATCGAACCGGTGAGCAACAGCAGCGCCAGCACCGCGCGGTAGGTCGCGTCGCCGTGGAACCACTGGCAGATGCCTGCACCCATGATGATCATCGACCGACCGCCGGATTCCTCGGCGTTGCGGGCGAATTCGCGTGCCACCCGGATCGCCTGGGCGGCAGAAACACCGGTGATCTGCTCCTGCCAGGCCGGCGTGCAGCCTTGGCTCGCGTCGTCGTACCCGGTGGGCCACTCGCCGGGCAGGCCCGGCCGGTGCACACCGTACTGGGCCAGCATCAGATCGAACACCGTGCACACCAGGTGCTCCCCGACCCGCCGCACCGGGACACCGCGCTGCAGGGTCGCGCCACTGCCGTCCACGGTGTCAAACCGCGGCAGCGTGATCTCGGCGGTCTCGAAGGTGTCCCCCAGCACGGTCAGGGCGGGAGTCAGGCCCTCCAGGTCGAGGTTCCACTTGCCGACACCGTCGTTGCCGAACCGAAACCCGAGCGAACCCTGGGGTACCGCGACGCTGTTGCTGGCACCGTCGAGCAGCACCGGCTTGAACGCCGCATTCTCCATGTCATAGCCGAGATCGGCCGCGGTGAGGTTCTTCCCGGGGACGAGCACACCGTTGCGCTCCTCGAGCTTGACCAGGAACGGCAGATCGGTGAACTGACGCACGTAGTCGACGAAGAACGGAACCCGTTTCTGCACAAAGCATTCGTCGAGGATGACGTGACCCATCGCCATCGCCAGCGCACCGTCGGTGCCCGCAGCACACGGCATCCACTCGTCGGCGAACTTGGTGTTGTCGGCGTAATCCGGGCTGACGCTGACAACCTTCGTGCCGCGGTAGCGGACCTCGGCCATCCAGTGTGCGTCGGGTGTACGGGTGACCGGGACGTTGGAACCCCACATCATCAGATATGACGCATCCCACCAGTCACCGGACTCCGGTACGTCGGTCTGATCGCCGAACACCTGCGGGGAGGCCACCGGCAGATCGGCATACCAGTCGTAGAACGACGTCATCACCCCGCCGATGAGCTCGATGAACCGGGACCCCGCCGCGAACGACACCATCGACATCGCCGGGATGGGCGAGAAGCCCGCCACCCGGTCCGGCCCGTAGGTCTTGATCGTGTGCACGTGCGCGGCCGCGATCATCTCGGTGGCCTCGGTCCAGGTCACCCGCATCAGGCCGCCCTTGCCACGGGCCTGGTGATAACGCCTGCGCCGCACCGGGTCTCCCTGGATATCGGCCCACGCCAGCACCGGATCCTTCAGGCGGGCCTTGGCTTCCCGGTACATCTCGACCAGCACGCCGCGCGCATACGGATAGCGCACCCGCGTCGGCGAGTAGGTGTACCAGGAGAACGCCGCACCACGAGGACAGCCGCGCGGCTCATACTCGGGCCGGTCCGGACCGACCGACGGGTAATCGGTCTCCTGGGTCTCCCAGGTGATGATCCCGTCCTTGACATAGATCTTCCAGGAACACGATCCGGTGCAGTTCACCCCGTGTGTGGAGCGCACCACCTTGTCGTGACTCCACCGGTCGCGGTAGAACACATCACCCTCGCGGCCTCCCTTGCGGGTGACCGTACGCAGGTCGCCGGAGATCTCACCGGGGGTGAAGAAGCGGCCACTGCGCTCGAGCAGTTCCTCGATCGATCCGCCGACGCGGGGCTTGCTCATCGTTGGGCCTCCTTGGCCGGTTCGGGCTCGTGGGCATGCAATCGGAGTGCGGTGTAGCCCAACGCGACCAGCGCCGTCGCCACCAACAGCATCAGTCCGACCGTGTAGTCGTTGTCGACCGCATCGTATGTCGCACCCATCACCAACGGCGGGAAGTAACCACCCAAACCGCCTGCGGCAGCGACGATCCCGGTGACCGAACCCACTTCTTTCGCGGGTGCCCGGCGGGCCACCCAGGCGAACACTCCGCCGGTACCGATACCCAGGAAGATCGCCAGACTGACGAAGGTGGCCGCTGACCACACGTCAGGCGGCGGCTGGAACATCGCGACGAAGGCCAGCACGGCCGTCCCGGCGAACGAGGTGAGTACCACGTACTTCGGCGGTATCCGATCCGAGATCGCGCCGCCGATGGGCCGGGCAAGTACCGCAGCCAACGCGAATCCCGCTGTGCGGGTGCCTGCTTCGACCGCGGAGAAGTCATAGATGGTCTTGATGTAGGTGGGCAGGTAGTTGCTGAACGCGACGAAGCCACCGAAGACCACCGCGTACAGGAACGACATCTCCCACGTGACCGGCAGTTTCAGTGCCGATTTGAGTTTCGGCAGCACCGGGTCGGTGTTGGGTTGGAAAACCGGCGAGTTCCGCATCGCCACGAAGCACAACAGCGCCGTGAGAGCCAGGGCCACCGCGATGATGACGTGGGTGGTGAACAATCCGAATGCGTGCACGAGTCGCGGTGTGAAGAATGCCGACAACGCCGTGCCGACCATGCCCATGCCGAACACGCCGGTGGCATAACCCCGGCGCGCCGGCGCATACCAGTTGTTGGCGAAGGGGATGCCGACGGCGAATATGGTGCCCGCGATGCCCAGGAAGAACCCGCAGACCAGAAGGAGCGGATACGACCTCGCCTCGCCCGCGGCACCGACCGCCAGCACCGGCAGGATCGAAGCCAGCGTCACCGCGAGGAACATTGTGCGGCCGCCGAATCTGTCGGTCAGCGAGCCGACGGCGATCCGCCCGACCGATCCGACGAGTATCGGTGTGGCGACCAGCATCGAAGCCTGCGTACTGCTGAGCCTCATGTCGCCGGCGTAGGTGGTGGAAAGCGGGCCGATCATGTTCCAAGCCCAAAAATTGATCGCCGAGACCCAAGTGGCCAGCACGAGATTCATACTCTGGCCCTGGAGTGGCGCGCTAGCCGTGCTCACCTCACCAGCAAAACATCATGTCTCTGCGGTTGCGTCACTTTCCCGGAAACGTTGCGGGCGGTTTCATGGAAATGTAATCCGCAACATTTGCATGCCTAAATTGATTCCATTGCCGGTGGCAAGTGATTTATCGCGCGAGCGGACGCGCAGGTACCCGAAATACCGTCGTGTCAGGTACTTTCACGTCTGCTCGGCGGAGAAAGCGCGTCCAGCAGATCCGGTAACCAGGCCCGGTCGGCGGGCACCCATGGCAGATCGTGGAGTTCGTCGGCGGTCACCCACCGCAGCGCCTGGTGATCGTGCGGCTGCGGGGTGCCCGCGCTCAACGTCGCCCGGTATGCGCGCAGCGTCATACCCGTCGGCAGTGCGACGTCGGCACCGAGGCGGGCACCCACGATCACCCCGACACCCAGTTCCTCCCTGAGCTCCCGCACCAAGGCGTCCGCGTCACTCTCCCCCCTCGCCACCTTTCCACCGGGCAGCTCCCACAGCCCGGCCAGCTCCGGCGGCCGCTGACGCTGAGCGACCAGCAGCCGGCCCGCACAGAGCAGTGCACCTGCGACAACGATCTGCTCATTCATCGCGCCCGACGGTATACCGTCGGGCATATGGCCGTGTTATCGAACGATCAAGTCGACGCCGCACTGCCCGATCTGCCGGGCTGGGAACGTGCGGCGGGCGCACTGCGCAGATCTACCAAATTCCCGACGTTCCTCGACGGTATCGACGCGGTGCGCCGCGTGGCTGAATTCGCCGAGGAAAAGGACCACCATCCCGACATCGACATCCGCTGGCGCACAGTCACTTTCGCGCTGGTGACGCATTCGGCCGGCGGTATCACCGAGAAAGACGTCCAGATGGCCAAGGAGATCAACCGGATTCTGACCGGCTCGTCCGACTAGTCGTCGCGATCCAGGCCAGCGTCGCCAGGCTGGCGACGATGTAGATCAGCCCGGCCCAGGCCAGGTACCAGGGGCGGCTGATCTCCCAGATGGTCGGCTGGGCGAAGCTGAGCAGCCACGGCACCCCGATCAGCGTCAGCGCCAACCAGACCCACCCGAGGATTCTCGCGCCCAGCCGGCCGGACAGCGGCCCGTACAACAGCCAGATCATCAGCGGGATCAGCCAGACCCAGTGGTGCGTCCAAGAAATCGGCGAGAACAACAACCCGAACAGACTCACGATCACGATGGCGCCGAGCCGGTCGGTGCTGCCGCCGACGGCCCGCCATGCCAGTACGGCAAGGACCGCGGTGACGGCGATGCCGATCAGCACAACCGGACCGTACCCGGCGTCATGCCCCAGTATCCGGGAGATCCCGCCGCGCCAGGATTGGTTGAACGACGTTCCGATCGGGCCGATCCGGTCGGCGTCCCCGAGCAACTCGGTGAAGTATCGGCGCGCCTGGTCGCCGATCACCCAAGCAGAAACCGCGACGGTCCCGCAGAACACCACGGCCGAGAACACCGCGACGCCCCACCGCCGCGCGCCGAGGAAGTAGAGCCCCGACACCGCAGGCGTGAGCTTGATCCCCGCGGCCAACCCGACCAACAACCCCGACAGCCACCAACGATTGCTGTACACGGCGTAGAGGACTGCCAGCACCAGGACGACATTCACCTGCCCGTAGTCGAACGTGCTGCGCAGCGGTTCGGTCCAGATACCCACGGCGGTCCACACCATCGCGACACGCGGGTCGGCATCCGGCCCCAGGAGCCGTTGACTGATCCGCACCACGCCGTACAACGCTGCGATGATCCCGATCTGCCAGCAGAACGCGACCAGCCCGAACGGCAACAGATGCAACGGGTAGAACACCACCGCAGCGAACGGCGGATACGTGAAAGGCAGTGGGAAATCCGGTGTCTGGTCCGCGTAGACGTAGTCGTAGAGCGCGCCGGGGCCGTCCAGCATGGCGGCGCCACCGACGTAGACGTGCAGATCGACGAAGTTGGCACCGTTGGGGACGAGATACGTCCAGGCCAGGCGTGCCGCGATGCTGAGAACCAGCAACATCGGCGCCAGACGGTAGAGCCGCGCGGTTGCTGAGACGTGGGTGGCCGGTTCGGTGTTAACGGAGACGACTCTAGCGACCCGGTGAGTCCGCTTTGTCACGCCAGCGTGGCTCTCGCCGCCGACCGTCACTCCAGCGTGACATTCGGGGCGCCACATCACGCCCGGGGCACTGCCCGGTAACGAATTCGACCAGCGCAGTAACGGTTGAATAAATGCCACACGTGTCACTTGAGTCCCACCGGTAACTCGATAGTTTCACCTTCAGACGTGTTAGCAACCGATTGGGAGAACCATGATCTTCACCTGGAAAGCACTTTCCACCAGCATGATCGCGGCCGCCGGCGCAGTCCCGGTCGCGTTGGCCCTCAGCGCCACAGCGAACGCCGAACCGGTGGCCCCCGCCCCGGTCCCGGCGCCGAACCTGCCGATCGTCAACCAACTCGCCGGCGTGCCGGCCGCCGCGCCGCAACTGCTGCAAGGCGTGAGCTCGGCACTGACCGGCACCCCTGCCGCCGCACCGGCGCCGGTTCCGTCGGCCACCGCGTCGGTGACGCTGCCGCAGGCACCGACCGCCGTCTCACCGGCAGCGGCCAACGCACCCCTGGGATCGTTCGTGCCGGGCTTGCCGACCGCACCCGTTGCCGCCCCGGCCGCAACGGTCCCGACGGCGCCCGTCACCGGCCCGGCATCGCTGATTCCGTCGGCCGAGGTCACCATCCCACAGGTGCCCGGGATGCCCTTCTCGCTGCCGCAGAAGGTGAACATCCCGGGTGATCTGGCCTCGCTGGCTCCGGTCGCAGCTCAGGCCGCCCTGCCCGCTGCGGCGGCCCCGTTGGCCCCCGCCGCGGCAGCAGCGCCGGCGATTGCGGCTCCTGCCGCCGCCGCTCCGGCCGCGTTCAACCCCGAGATCGCGGCACTGGCACCGCTGCTGACTGCCGGCCTGCCCTGATCCCCGAACTGGTCTGACCGCCCGAAACGATTTGGAAAGCCATGACACCGCGTATGCCCCTGAAAACGATGTTCGGCACCGCCGCTGCAATCGGGTCCACCGCCCTGTTGCTGTTCAGCAGCGCCGTAGCGAACGCCGATCCGGCGCCGCTGCCGATCGACGCGGTGCAGGCACCCGGTCTGCCGGCGATGGAGAGTCTGAGCCCGATCATTCAGCAGGCCGCAGCCGATCCCGGGGGCGCCGTGCAGCTGTTGATGGCGGCCGCGCAAGCGTTCGCTGCCAACAAATCGGAATCGGCTGAATCCCGCAATGTCGCGACGGCGGTCAACCATTTCGCGGCGCAGCCCGTCGCCACACCAGAGCATGTTCCTGCTCTGGGCGCCGGCAGCGACGCGCACCTGCCGATGGGTGTCGACCCGGCCCATGCGGCCGGGCCGGCCCCCGAGGCGCTGCCGGCTCCGGCTCCGGCTCCGGCACCCGAAGCCGTAACGGCCCCGGCCCCGGCCCCGGAAGCGTCGCCCGCCCCCGCACCCGCTCCGGGGGCGGTCCCGGCCGCGGTCACCATCCCCGCACCGGCACCGGCACCCGCGCCTGAGGCTGCCGCGGCGGGTGCCCCGGCTCCCGCCCCGGGATTCGGGCCCAACACGCCGACGAAGCAGGACTTCATGTATCCGTCGATCGGCAATGGATGCCTCAAGGACGGCGGAAACGTTCTGGCCACGGCGATTTCAGTGGCGGGCCCGGCCTCGATCCCGCTGCCCGGCCCCCAACCAGGCCAGACCGCGTACGTGTTCACCGCGATCGGCACCCCCGCCCCCGCCGCCGAGCAGAAGCTTCCGCTCAACGCCACGTGGGTGAACCTGACGACGGGCAAGTCCGGCAGCGTGACACTGCAGCCGCGCTCGGACATCAACCCCGAGGGTCCGACCACGCTGACCGCGATCGCCGATACCGGTTCCGGCAGCATCATGACCACGATCTTCGGACAGGTCACGACGACCGAGATGCAGTGCCAGTTCATGCCCACCATCGGATCCACGGTGGTGCCCTGACCACACCATATGAATAATGGGGAAACGAAATTCCCGGTCGCTTGCCTCATGGCTGGCGACCGGGAATTTTGTCAGGAGAGGGAAATTGCGGCTCAGTAGGCCATGAACAGGATCATTTCACGGTCGTACTCCCGCCCGGGGTGCTGCTGAGCCAGATGCACCTGGGCCTTCTCGACCAGGTCGTCCTCGTCGGTCCCGCTGATCGCTTCTCCGCACGGGCAGTTCAGATGTGTCTTCGCCATATGTTCACCATTGCATAGCTCGTCTCCCGACAAAAGGATCTCGTCATGGACGTGTACGACGTCATGCGCACGACCGGGGCCACCCGCGAGTTCACCGCCGAACCCCTGCCCGACGATGTGCTGGAACGGATCCTCGACAACGCCCGGTTCGCGCCTAGCGGCGGCAATCGACAGGGCACGCGTGTCGTGGTGATTCGCGATCGGGACACCCGCGAGTCCCTTGTCGATCTGAGCGTCACCGGAGCGCGCCGCTACCTCGCCCAACAGCGCAATGGTGAGAGCCCGTGGAATCCGGTGCATCCCATCGGCGTATCAGCCGACGAGGTGGCCGCCGTGCAGGTTCCGCGGGCCACCCTGCTCCTTGACGCCGCCGTGGTGCTGGTGGTCTGCGTCGACCTCGGCGTGGTCGCGGCGATCGACCAGGATCTCGACCGCATCGGCGTGGTGTCCGGGGCCTCGGTGTATCCGTTCGTGTGGAACATCCTGCTGGCGGCGCGCAACGAAGGGTACGGCGGCGTGCTGACCACCATGGCCGTGGCGGAGGAACCCGGAGTCAAGGCCTTGCTCGGGATACCCGACCCGTTCGCGATCGCCGCGGTGCTGCCGCTGGGCAAGCCGGTACGCCAGGTCACCAAGCTCAAGCGCAATCCGGTGGCAGAGATCGCCAGTCGCGAACGATTCGACGGGCCTGCCTTCTAGATCAACGCCGGTTCGGCTAACCCTTGGCTTCCTTGGCCGCGGCCTTCATCTGTTTCTTGTAGCTACGCACTTTCTGCAACGACCCGGGGTCCACGACGTCGGCCACCGACCTGAAGCTGCCGGCCGTGCCGTAATCCCCCGCGGCCTCACGCCAACCCGCAGGTGTCACCCCGTACTGCTTGCCCAACAGCGCCAAGAAGATTCGCGCCTTCTGGTCGCCGAATCCGGGCAGCCGCTTGAGCCGGCGCAACACCTCTTTGCCGTCGGGGTCGCCGTCGGTCCACAGGGCCGTCACGTCGCCGTCGTACTCGTCGACGATGACCCGGGCGAGGTCCTGCACCCGCTTGCCCATCGACCCCGGAAACCGGTGGATGGCAGGGGTCTGCGAAACCAACGCGATGAACTCGTCCGGGTTGTAGTCGGCGATCTCGCGGGCGTCGACGTCACCGAGACGGTCGGCGATCTTCTTCGGCCCGGCGAACGCCGTCTCCATCGGAATCTGCTGGTCCAACAGCATCCCGACCAGCAGCGCGAACGGGTTGGACTCCAGTAGAGCGTCGGCTTCGGGATCTTGGACCAGCTGCAGTTTTCCCACGTCGCCAGTCTAGGACTACAGAGGTTTTCGACGCCTCTGTCAGCCCAGTGTGCGAACGTAGATGCGACAACCGGTGGGTATGCCTGTAGGAGATGGACATGAGACGCGTCGTTGCACCTCTATTTGCAGCGGTGATTACCGCGATCGCCTTGGCCGCCACGGCCAACGCCATCCCCGACCAGGGCACCCCGGCGTTCGACGAATACATGCAGGGCCTGGAGCGCAACGGATTCCACCTGAATCCCGATACCGCATGGCGCGTCGCCCACCAGGCTTGCCAGGGCGGTATACCGGGCTACATCAGTTGGGAACTGGCTGCACAGGGCGTTTTCGGCCCCGGTTCGGAGCAGCGGGTGTACGACGTGGCCAGAAAGTACGCCTGCCCCGTTCAGTAGCCGGTTTAAGGTTGGCCCACGATGTCCGGCGAGGTTGCAGTCGCGCTGGCCCTGGCGCTGATCCTGGCGGCAGTCGCCACCGTCGTCGTGGTGCGCACCCGACGGGTGGTGGCCACCCCCACGGAACGCGCCGTGCACACCGCACTGCACACCGCCGCGCAGGCCGCCCGGGCGCTGCGCCAAGGTTTGGACACCGAATCCGCGCAGACTGCCGCGCCGTACCTGCGCGAGCTGACCGGCACCGCGGGGCTCGCGCTGTTCGACGACGACGCCGCCCTGCTGGCCCGCGATCACGACGACGAGGCCATCTGGCAGTCGGGGACCGTCGAGGTCTGCGCCGACACCGCCCGCGAGTCGATCAATGCGGGTCGCCGGGTACTGCACACCGCACGGTCGACGGCTGTCGTGGCACAGCCGCTGCTGACCGAGGGCGGCGAGGTGCTCGGCGCACTGGTGGTGCTGGCCCCGGCCAGCCCGGGCCCGGGCATGCTCGGCGCGGTCGGTGAGGTGGCCCGCTACGCCGCCAGCCAGATCGAACTCGCCGAACTCGACGCTTCGCGCGCCCGCCTGGATCGGGCCGAGGTGCTGGCGTTGCGCGCTCAGATCAGTCCACACTTCATCTACAACGCGCTCAACACGATTGCCTCGTTCGTCCGCACCGACCCGGACCGGGCCCGCGAACTCATCCTGGAATTCGCCGATTTCACCCGATACTCGTTCCGCGCGGCCGGCCCGTACACGACGCTGGCCGACGAGCTTCGCAACATCGACCGCTACCTGACCTTGGAGCGGGCTCGGTTCGGCACCAATCTGCGGGTGCGACTTCAGGTGGCTCCCGAGGTGCTCAATGTCGTGGTGCCGTTCCTGGCGCTGCAACCCCTGGTGGAAAACGCAGTGCGGCACGGGCTGGCCGGCAACGGCGGCGGATCGGTGGAGATCGTGGCCCGCGACGCGGGCACCGAATGCGTGATCACGGTCGAGGACGACGGCACCGGCATGGATCCCGACACGCTGCGCGCCGGCCCCGGCGACGCACTGGCCGATCGCACCGGTGAATCCGCCCACGTCGGGTTGACGAATGTGGACCATCGGCTGCGCGCGGCATTCGGCAACGATTACGGTCTTGTGGTCGAGACAGCGGTCGGGGCGGGCACCAAAGTGGTGATGCGCGTACCGAAGTTCCGCTCAGGGGTCCGAGCCGGTGGAGGTGCGGTGGGGTGAGCTCCAACCTGACCGTGCTGGCCGTCGATGACGAGGCACCCGCACTCGACGAACTGGCCTATCTGCTGGGCCGGCACCCCGACGTCGGCGAGGTTCACTCTGCCTCCGACGCCACCTCGGCGCTGCGCGAACTCAACCAGCACACCATCGACGCGGTGTTCCTCGACATCAACATGCCCGGTCTGTCCGGCATCGAATTGGCCGGGGTGCTGGCCAATTACGCGCACCGGCCCGCCGTGGTGTTCGTGACCGCCCACGAGGACAAGGCGGTGGCGGCCTTCGACGTCGGCGCGGTCGACTATCTGCTCAAGCCGATCCGGCAGGACCGACTGGACGAGGCGGTACGCCGCGTTGTCTCGACAGCGCCGAAGACACCGGCCACGCCCCAGCCCGACGACCAGGACTGGAATGTGGTCCCCGCCGAACTGGGCGGCATCACCCACCTGGTGCCCCGCGACAGTATCGGGTGGGTCGAAGCCGAGGGTGACTATGCGCGTCTGCACTCGACAACCGGCGCCCATCTGGTGCGAATCCCGTTGAGCACCTTGGAAATCCGCTGGCGTGATCACGGATTCCAACGCATCCACCGGTCGTACCTGGTGTCACTGCGGCAGGTCACCGGGCTGCGCACGGCCGACGGCGCGGTGCTGGTGCGGTTACGCGCCAACGGAACCTCCCCCGCCGTGGAACTTCCGGTGAGCCGGCGCCAGGCTCGCGAACTCCGCGACCGGTTGGTCCGCGATCCGATGCGCTCCCTCAAGCCGGCGGGCAGCGATGAGTGACGGGTCCACCCCGCAACGGGAACGGATCGTGCTGGCGCACCGGCGCGGTACCCGCATGGTGCGCACCCGCATCGAGGTGGCCGAGCAGACCCAGGTGGGCGACGCACTGGTACGCGGCCTGGTGCGCACCCAGTTGGGACTCGCTGTGCGACTGGCCGCGGTGGTGATCACGGTCGTGGTCGCACTCGTGCTGGTCAATGCCGCCGTACCGGATCTGGCCGCGCTCACGGTGTTCGGCATCCGGCTCAACTGGCTGATCCTGGGCGGGCTGCTGTACCCGCTGTTGTACGGCGTGGGGCGGCTGTATGTGCGGCTGGCCGAGCAGGGCGAGCGGGACTTCGTCCGGGTCGTCGACAGCGAGCCATGACCGGCGCACCGCTGACCGCCGCCGCGCTGCTCGCCTCCGCGGTGGCCACCATCGCCATCGGCGCCTACGGACTCCGGTTGTCGCGCACCACCTCCGACTTCCTGGTGGCTTCGCGCAGCGTCGGCCCGCAGTGGAATGCCGCCGCCATCTCCGGCGAATACCTCTCCGCTGCCTCATTTCTCGGGGTGGCCGGGCTGATCGCGAAATACGGTGCCGACGCGCTGTGGTACCCGGTCGGTTTCACCGCGGGCTATCTGGGTGTGCTGTTGTTCGTGGCCGCACCGCTACGGCGGTCGGGGGCGTACACCGTCCCTGATTTCGCCGAATTCCGGCTCGGCTCGGCGCGCCTGCGCAAGGTGGCCATGCTCGTCGTCGTGGTGATCTGCCTGTTCTATCTGGCCCCGCAGTACCAGGGGGCCGGGCTCGCCCTGAAAACGCTTCTGGGCGTTCCGGTCTGGACCGGTCCGCTACTGGTCGCCGCGATCGTCATCACCAATGTGGTGGCCGGCGGTATGCGGTCGATCACGTTCGTGCAGGCCTTCCAGTACTGGCTCAAGCTCACCGCCATCGCGGTCCCGGCCCTGGCACTGCTCGGGTTGTTCATCAATGACGGCGGCGAATTGGGCGGCCCGCTGCCGCCCACCGTGCAGCAGCAGACCACGGTGCAGATCGAGGCCGCAGTGGTGGTCCAGGTGATCGAACCGGCCGGCATCACCGTGTCCGGCGATCTGGACGGCCGCCACGTCGAGTCCGCCACGATCACCGCGCCCGGGCAGCACGCCCTCGGCGCAGGCACCACGCTGACCTTGGCGGCCGGCGCGGCCACGCCCGTGGTGGCCGGCACGCCGGGCACCGGCAGTGAGTGGGTCTCCTCGGGCGGGGGCCTCGGCGGCGGACATCCGCTCTATCAGGTGCTGTCCATCATCGTCGCGACGTTCCTGGGCACCATGGGTCTGCCGCACGTGCTGGTCCGCTTCTACACCAACCCCGACGGGCGGGCCGCCCGGCGCACCGCGCTGGCGGTGGTGGCACTGCTGTCAGTGTTCTACTTCTTCCCGATCCTGCTGGGGGTCTTCTCCCGGTTGTACGTCCCGCAGCTACTCATCACCGGAACTGCCGACGCTGCAGTACTTTTGGCGCCGGGCGCCGCCGTCGGAGGAATCGGCGGCCAACTGTTGGCCGCCCTGGTGGCCGCAGGCGCCATCGCGGCCTTCCTGGCCACCTCCTCGGGGCTGCTGATCAGCATCGCCGGCGCCCTGGCCACCGATGTGCTGCGCGGCCGGGTCCGCGACTTCCGGATCGCCGCGGTGGTAGGCGGGCTGATCCCGATTCCGTTGTCCCTGATGGTTTCCGGACTCGAGTTGTCCCGCAGCGTCGGACTGGCCTTCGCCGTCGCGGCGTCGACGTTGTGCCCGCTGCTGGTGCTCGGGATCTGGTGGCGGGGCCTGACGGCGATCGGCGCGGCCTGCGGGCTCGTGGTGGGCGGGTGTGTGTGCGGCGGCGCGGTGCTCGTGGCGATCAGCGGCGGAGTCGACGACGATGTACTCGGCGGATGGCCCGCGGTCATGGTGGGCTACCCCGCGGCGGTCAGCGTGCCGATCGCCTTCCTCACGATGATCGCCGTCAGCCTGTTCACCCGACCCACCCCCGGCGTCGCGCAGATCTTCGCCCGCATGCACGTTCCGGAGCGCCTCGGCCTGGGCGTCGAGCGCGTACCCGCAGGCTGAGCTTCCCGCCGCTCAGCCTCCCCGACCGACCGCTCAGCGCAGCGATGACCGAACTCGGCGTATCGACCGCGATACCCATCGCATGTGACCCAGCTCTCAATTAGGTTCTCCGCTATCCCACAGTCAATTGTCAGGAGTCCTCGGGTGACCGAAACCGACCTTCCCGAGAGGACTATCCCCACCGGGGAACGGTTCCTCGCCACGCAGGCAAGCCCTGAGTTCCAGGAATTGCGTACCCGCCTGCGCCGCTTCGTCTTTCCGATGACCGCATTCTTCCTGATCTGGTATGCCCTCTACGTCGCCCTCGGCGCATTCGCCCACGACTTCATGGCCGTCCGGGTGTTCGGCAACATCAACGTCGGTCTGCTGGTCGGGCTGGGCCAGTTCCTGACCACGTTCCTCATCACCGGGCTCTACGTGCGCTTCGCCAATCGGGAACTCGACCCGCGGGCCACCGCCATCCGCGAAGAGCTGGAGGGTACGGCCTGATGTCGACCACGTACCTCGCCGCCGAGACCGTCGGCAACCCCGTCGCCAACATCGCCATCTTCGGGGTATTCGTCCTGGTCACCCTGTTCGTGGTGATCCGGGCCAGCAAGCGCAACGCCACCGCCGACGAATTCTTCACCGGGGGGCGAGCCTTCTCCGGACCGCAGAACGGCATCGCCATCGCCGGCGACTACCTGTCGGCGGCCAGCTTCCTCGGCATTGCCGGCGCGATCGCCGTCTACGGCTACGACGGCTTCCTCTACTCTATCGGTTTCCTGGTCGCCTGGCTGGTGGCCCTGCTGTTGGTGGCCGAATTGCTGCGCAATACCGGCAAATTCACCATGGCGGACGTGCTGAGCTTCCGGCTCAAGCAGAAACCCGTGCGGTTGGCCGCCGCCACCTCCACCATGACGGTGTCGCTGTTCTATCTGCTGGCCCAGATGGCCGGTGCCGGCGGATTGGTGGCGCTGCTGCTCAACATCAACAGCCGGACCGGACAGTCCGTCGTCATCGCCGTGGTCGGTGTGCTGATGATCGTCTACGTTCTGGTCGGCGGCATGAAGGGCACCACCTGGGTGCAGATCATCAAGGCCGTGCTGCTGATCGCGGGCGCCGCATTCATGACCGTGATGGTGCTGGCCAAGTTCGGACTCAACTTCTCCGACATCCTCGGCTCGGCGCAATCCGCCATCTCGGGTTCGACCAGTACCGCCGTCTCGGGTCGCGACGTGTTGGCCCCGGGCGCCCAGTACGGCGGTTCGCTCACCTCGCAGATCAACTTCATCTCGCTGGCCCTGGCATTGGTGCTGGGCACCGCGGGCCTGCCGCATGTGCTGATGCGGTTCTACACGGTGCCCACCGCCAAGGAAGCCCGGCGCTCGGTGGTCTGGGCGATCGCCCTGATCGGCGCCTTCTACCTGTTCACGTTGGTGCTGGGCTACGGCGCGGCAGCGATTGTCGGGCCAGACCGCATCCTGGCCGCCGCGGGTGGACAGAATGCCGCCGCACCACTGTTGGCCTTCGAACTCGGCGGCGTCATCCTGCTCGGCGTCATCTCCGCGGTGGCCTTCGCCACCATCCTGGCGGTGGTCGCGGGCCTGACCATCACGGCGTCGGCCTCGTTCGCCCACGACGTGTACGCATCAGTCATGAAGTCGCACAAGGTGACCGAGAGTGAGCAGGTTCGGGTGTCGCGCATCACCGCGGTGGTGCTCGGCCTGCTGGGCATCGGCCTCGGTATCCTGGCCAACGGCCAGAACATCGCCTTCCTGGTGGCGCTGGCGTTCGCCGTGGCGGCCGCGGCCAACCTGCCGACCATCGTGTACTCGCTGTACTGGAAGCGGTTCAACACCCGCGGCGCGCTGTGGAGCATGTACGGCGGGCTGATCTCGACCATTGTGCTGATCGTGTTCTCCCCGGCCGTGTCGGGCAGCAAGACCGCGATGATCCCGGGCGCGGACTTCGACTTCTTCCCGCTGGCCAATCCGGGCATCGTGTCGATCCCGCTGGCCTTCGCGCTCGGCATCATCGGCACGCTCACCTCTCCCGACACCGGGGACCCCGAGCTCAACGCCGAGATGGAAGTGCGGTCGCTGACGGGTGTGGGCGCTGAGAAGGCGGTTGCGCACTAGAAGGGTTAACGGGTCGAGCGGCGTCGCTACCATTCAGCGTGCGCCGCTGCCCCGCCATGACGTGCCAGCACCTCGTACTGCTCGACCGTGGGATCGAGACAGAACCGGAATGTGGTGTGACGCGCCATCACTGATCAACGTCTCACACACCACCGACAAGTGCCCTGGCCAGCGCGAACGCCCATGGTACGGATGATCAATATCGATAGTCACGTGACCACAGACCCGGTCAGCGGCACCGACGGCATCTGGGCGCCAATCCTTTGCCGCGGAGATATCCGCACCCGATCGCCGGCGCAGGCCGACCGCAGCGGTGATGGTTTTTCCCGGCATCAAGGCGTCCCCAGTGGCCGGACCGCGCGAGTTCGACGAGGCTAAGAAAGTCGACGGAGTCAAACGCCATGCACTCGTCGGCACCACCTGTGTTCTGGTCGCCGCGGCCGACGTGGCGGACCGTGCCGCATTCCCACGCTGCTGCCCAAGGCGAAGCCGATTACGCCGACCATCAGCCACGTGTGGGTGGACCAGGGCCACACAGGCAGGCCTCACCACCGCCGCGGCTAAGGCCAGCGGCGCCGTCGACATGGTCTCCGGGCCCAAACCCGGCCACGGCTTCATCGTCCAACCTCGACGCTCGGTGGTCGAACACACCAACGGTTCGATCTATCACTGCCGCCACAATGACCGCCACTACGAAACGGCCCATGGCCGCCCACGAACGCTTCGTCTACCTCAACCAAATCACCCTGCTACTCCGGCGAAGCGAATCCCGTATTTCTACCTAGGGACTACGCGACCTCGGGGCCATAGCGTTTCTGTCATGACCGTTGCGTGCGAAGAAGCCCCCGAAAAGGCCGGGCTGTTCCCGTCCCCCGCCGAGGTGGAGGCCCAGACCCCCGCTGACCGGGACCGGGCCATCGACGTCATCCGGATCGTCTCGCTGATCGGTGTGGTGTTCGGCCACACCGTCATGGCGACCAGCACGATCCGCGACGACGTGTTCATCTGGAGCAACCTGCTCACGGCATCCACCGTGTTCCAGGCGCTGACCTGGGTGTTCCAGATCATGCCGCTGTTCTTCTTCGCCGGTGTGGCGGCTTCGGTGCAGTCCTGGAAGCCCGGCTCCTCCTGGGGCGGCTGGCTGCTGAAGCGCTGCACCCGGCTCTACCGCCCGGTGTTCTACTACCTGGCCTTCTGGACTGTCACCCTGGCGGTGCTGCGGTTCGTCCTGCCCGAACATGTCTACGAACCCATCGCCGGCATCTCCGTCCAGCTGCTGTGGTTCCTGGGCGCCTACGTCCTGGTGCTGGCCGCGGTGCCCCTGCTGGCCCGCATCACCACCACCGCCCAGGTCGCCGGTGCGGTGATCGGCACCTATGCGTTCATCGCCACGATCGACGCAGTCCGGATCACCGCCGACAGCACTGAGGGCTACGCCTCGCTGGGCTACCTCAACACCGTGGTGTGGCTGATTCCCGGCGTGTTCGGTGTCGCCTACCGACGGAACCTGCTGTCCAGCGGCGCCGCGTGCAAGATCGGGATCGGCATGCTCGGGGTGAACCTGGCGCTGCTGTACTTCGGCCCGTACGAGCTGAGCCTGGTCGGCATCGAGACCCAGCAGCTCAAGAACATGACACCGCCCTCACTGCTGCTGGCCGGCCACGCAATCATGATGTGCGCGTTCGCGATTGCCGCCGCCCCCGCCATCAACCGGTGGGCGCGGCGGCCGCGGGTATGGTGGCTGACCGCGATCGGAAACTCCGGCGCGATGACGCTGTATCTGTGGCACATGCCGCTGCTGCTGGGCCTGCACCTGGTCTTCGACTACCTGGGCCTGGACCGCTACGACCCGTCGGCCCCCGGATTCCTGGCCCTGTCGGTGCTGCAGTTGGCATTGATGGCCGGACTGGTGGCGATGGCGTTCGTCGCACTGCGCCCGCTGGAGAATTCGCCGCTGCCGCTGTGGGACGGCGGCAAGGTGGCCGGCCCCGGGATCCGCAGCTCGGCGGTGGGCCTGCTGCTGTGCCTGGCCGGTGCGGCGACGCTGACCTCGGTCGCCTGGGGCCTGAAGGATCAGGGTGTCTACTGCGTGGCAGTCATGCTGGCCGCCCTCGTAGCGGCTCGCGCGCTGGCCCGCGACTGACCATCGACGCTGCGCACTACGGAACGGGTTAGGGGCTAGCCGCTCTTGCGACGGAACTCCCGCCGACCCTCGACGGGGCCGTGGGCCTTGGAGTGTTTGGATCCCCCGTCGGTGTGGGCAGACCCCGATGCCGCCTTGGCGTTCTTACGCTCGAGAGCCTCGCGGAACTTGCGCTTGTTGTCGTCTTCCGGCACTTCGTCGCTCGCCATAGGGGCAGCCTAGTCCGACCGGACGGGCAGTGAGCGCAGGCAGGCCCTAACGCTTGCCCGGCGGCATCCCGTACACGTGTGTGATCGGCAGGGTCAGCAGCACGCGGCGATCGTCGACCATCGCGCGCCGGTAATCATCCCAGTCCGGATGCTCGCCGGCGATGTTGCGGTACAAGGCAATCAGCCCCTCGACCGTATCGTCCTCTGGCGCCGCGGCGGGTGGGGTGAGAATCGAGTTGCCTTCGGCGACCGCGTAGGACCAGCCGTCGTCGGAGCTGACATGAATCGAGGCCCGGGGATCACGTCGCAGGTTGCGGGTCTTGGCCCGGGGCTCGGCGACGGAGATCTGGATCTGCAATGCCCGCGGGTCGAAGTAATAGGAGACATTCGACAGCTGCGGACGACCGTCCTGTTTGATCGTCGCGAGAACTCCCATCGAGTTACCGCCGATCAAGGCCAAAAGCTTGTCGTCGAAAACCTGGCGCCCCATGTGACGAGCGTACGTCTTTACCATCGGTTCGATGAGTGTGATTGACGGCAACATCCTCGAGGGCGTCTCGGCGACGTCGCTGTGGACCCTGAGCAACCGCGGTCTGGAGGCCAGACGGTCCGACGGCGTGATCCGCGACCCGTGGGCGGTGGCCCTGCGCGACTCGATCGACTACGACTACCGCAAGTTCGGCAGGCCGACACAGACCCACGCCCTGCGGGCCCGCACGTTCGACGTCGAGACCCGCGACTACCTCTCGACGCACCCGAAGTCCGCAGTGGTGGCATTGGCCGAGGGCCTGCAGACCAGTTTCTGGCGACTCGACCAGGCCGGCGTGGCCGACGAATTGACCTGGTATTCAGTTGATCTACCGGCCGTCATCGCGATCCGGGACGAACTCCTGCCCCATGACGACCGCATCGTCGCCCTGGCCCAGTCGGCGCTCGACCGCAGTTGGATGGACCATGTCGACGCTGCCGACGGTGTGTTCATCACCGCCGAGGGCCTGCTGATGTACCTGGAGCCCGAGGATGTGCGCGCCCTGATCGCCGACTGCGCGGCACGCTTTCCCGGTGGGCGGATGGTATTCGACTCGATTCCGCACTGGGTGAGCCGGCGCACCCTCAAAGGCCTGCGCCTGTCCGACCGCTACATCGCGCCGCCGATGCCGTTCGCGCTGACCGCCGACGAGGGCCTGGCCATGGCAGGGAACGGGCCGGGAGCCATCCCCGGAGTGAAATCTGCCCGGGACGTGCCCATGCAGGCCGGGCGCGGCCTGTTCAAGCTGGCCGCCGGATCGTGGCCGGACCGGATCGACACGATCCACCGCATCAGGCCGTCCATCACGGTGTTGGACTTCTGACCGGTCCGGCTGCAACCAGATGCCACTGCAGAAACGCCGCCTGCTGACGGTGCTCACCACCCTGCTGATCGCCGGGGCCATCCCGTCGTGCACGACGACAGCGGCGACGACCGAGAGGAGGTCCGCTGAGCTCACGGTGGTTCCCGAGGCGCTCACCCTGCACGACGCGACTGTCACCCGCCTCCACTACCTGTCGGACGCGCACCCCACCGGCCGTGACCTCGACCAGAACTGGGCCGACCTGTACCTGCCCGCCGGAACGCATGCGTTCAATTCGGTCCCGCTGGTGGTGCTCATCCACGGCGGCGGGTGGCAGAGCACCATGGGCGCCGGGGTCTTCGCCGGACTGGCCCGCGAGCTCAGCAGCCGTGGCATGGCCGTCTACAACATCGAGTACCGGAGGTTGGGGTCGGGCGGCGGATGGCCGACCACATTCGACGACGTGGCGCGCGCCATGGACTACGTCGCCGAAGTGGCCCTGCGGTATCCGCAGCTGGCGATTGAGGATGCGCTCGTCGTCGGCCACAGTGCGGGAGCCCAGTTGGCGGTGTGGGCCAGCACCCGGCAGGACCTGCGCGGTGACGAGGTCGGCTTCCAGCCTCGCTTCCGGCCGACCAGGGTCATCTCGCTGGCCGGCCCACTCGACATGGTCTACGCCGCCAACCACGGCGACAACCGCATCGTCGCGGTGCTCGGGGGCCGTCCGGCGGACGTGCCGAAGCGGTACGCCTCGGTCGATCCGATCCAGAACCTCGACCCGAACGTGCCGGTGATCGCGATCCATGGATCCCTCGACACCGTTGTCGCACCGGCAAACTCGCAACGCTATGTCGCAGCGCTCAAGAAGCGCGGCGGGCGGGCCGCCGTCGAGTTGCTCCCGGGTGAGAACCACACGTCGATTGTGTCGACGCGCTCCCCCAGCTTCCGGCGGGTGCTGAACCTGATCACCGCCACCGCGAAGGCCGAACTGGACCAGCTGCCGGTGAAGTGACTGACTAGGCTGAGGCCGTGACCCGCTACATCGCGTTTCTGCGCGGCGTCAACGTCGGTGGCGTCAATCTCAAGATGGCCGACGTCGCGAAGGCCATGACGGCGGCCGGGTTCAGCGACGTTCGTACGATTCTGGCAAGCGGAAATATCTTGCTGGACAGCACTTCCGATGCCGCGAAGGTCCGCAGCACGGCCGAGCGCACCCTCCGAGACACCTTCGGCTACGAAGCCTGGGTGCTGGTGTACGACGTGCCCACCCTGCAGAAGATCTCCACCGGTTATCCATTCGAGCGGGAGGTCCCTGACCACCACTCCTACGTCACGTTCGTCAGCGACGCCGAAATGCTCGACGAGCTCGCGGCCCTGCCCCCTGGAGACGACGAAAAGGTGCAGCGCGGCGACGGGGTGCTCTATTGGCAGGTGCCCCGAACGGCGACACTCGCCAGTGCGATCGGCAAGACCATGGGCAAGACGCGCTACAAATCCTGCTCGACCACCAGAAACCTGCGCACCCTGGACAGGGTGCTGCGCTGAGACGTCACCCGCGTGCTCGTCGCATCCACCCCAATCCTGCGCTGGTGCCGGCAGCGGGGCGGTACTCACAGCCCACCCAGCCCCCGTAACCGGTCTCATCGATGACAGCGAGCAGGTGGTCGATCGCCAGTTCGCCACTGTCCGGTTCATGCCGATCGGGGACTCCGGCAATCTGCACGTGCCCGACGCGACCGGTCGGAAGGTCCGAGCGCAACCGGATCGTCAGGTCGCCCTCGGTGATCTGACAGTGGTACAGGTCGAGTTGGACTTTGAGGTTCGGTGCCCCGATCCCGCCGACGATCTGGTGGGCCTCGTCCTGCCGGCTCAGCAGGTAGCCGGGCATGTCGCGCTGGTTGATCGGTTCGATCAGCACGTCGACGCCGCGGCCCGCGGCCTGATCGGCGGCCCAGGTGAGGTTGTCGCGGCACACCGCCAGCCGCTCTTCGCGGACGGCACCGGCTGGGACGAGGCCGGCCATCACGTGCACGCGTGGGCAGTTGAGCACCTCGGCGTAGCCCAGGGCGCGGGCGAACCCGTCCCGGAACTCGGCCTCGCGGCCGGGCAGCGAGGCGGTACCGCGTTCCCCGGCGTCGAAGTCCCCCGGTGGCGCGTTGAACAGAACCTGACGCAGGCCGTGGGCGTCGAGTCGCGCGCGCAGTTGCTCGGCCGGGTGGGCATACGGAAAGAGGTACTCCACCGCGGTGAATCCGTCGGCCGCCGCCGCGGCAAAGCGATCGAGAAAGTCGTGCTCGGCGTACATCATGGAGAGATTGGCGGCAAAGCGAGGCACGGCAGACTCCTTCCAGCTGAGCCGGTCAGCGGTTGACGACATCTTTGCGCGTGCGGTCGACGGTGTCAGCCCGCCCCTGGCAGAACACGGGTACATTCGCGCCCATGACGGGTACCTCAGGCAAGGTGAGCGGCAGTGCGCTCACCGGAGTTTCCGAGACCGCACTGCTGACCCTGCAGGTGCGCGCACATGAGGCGCGCCGCCCCGACGGTCTGATCGATGATCCGATGGCGGTGCAATTGGTCGACTCGATCGATTTCGATTTCGCCAAGTTCGGCCCCAGCCGCCGCCAGGACATGCCTCTGCGGTCGTTGCTGTTCGACCAGACGACTGGCAACTACCTGCGGGACCACCCGAAGGCCACCGTGGTGGCACTGGCCGAGGGTCTGCAGACCAGCTTTTACCGCCTGGACGCCGCCGGCCTGGGTCATGAGTTCCGTTGGCTGTCAGTCGATCTGGAGCCGATGATCGAGCTTCGCAGCAAGCTGCTGCCGAAGCCGGACCGCGTCACGCAGTGCGCCCAGTCGGCACTGGACTTCAGCTGGATGGACCGTGTCGACACCAGCCACGGAGTGTTCATCACCGCCGAGGGCCTGCTGATGTATCTGCGGCCCGAGGAGTCCATGTCGCTGATCCGTGCCTGCGCGCAACGCTTTCCGGGCGGACAGATGATGTTTGACCTGCCGCCGGCGTTCTTCGCCTTCCTGACCCGCAAGGGGATGCCGACGTCGATGCGCTATCGGGTGCCTCCCATGCCGTTCACCTTGTCCCCGGACGAACTCGCCGACCTCGTCAACACCGTGCCCGGGGTCCGGACGGTGCGCGACCTGCCGATGCCGCCGGGCCGCGGCAGGATCCTCAACGCCTTACTGCAGGCGCAGCATCTGCCGATCTTCGACCGGGTACGCCCGGTGATGGGGCTGCTGGAGTTCGGTTAGACCGGCGGCTGATCCCTACTGCGCCCACACATCCTCGACATAGCGATCTGAACCCACCAGGTCGGTGAGCCACTGTGAGGCGGCGGCATCGTCGGCCCCGGTGTGGTGACGGTAGATATCGCGGAAGGCTCCGCGCACCGCGGGAGCCATCCGGGCTCCGTCACCACAGATGTACACGTGGGCATCCATGTCCGGGTCGCCCAGCATCGCCCAGACCTCGTCGGCATCGGCGGTGATCCGATCCTGGACGTACCGGATCTCGTCTTCGGGCCGCCGCGAGAAGGCCGGGCGCATCCGCACCACGCCCGCACGTTCGGCCGCCTCGAATTCGTCGCGGAACAGGTAGTCGACATCCGGGTGGCGCACCCCGAAGAAACACAATGCCGATGTGAAAGGCTCGCCCGCGGCCTGCGCCGCCAGCCGGTCCCCGATGAATCCCCGGAACGGGGCGACCCCGGTCCCGGCACCGACCAGGATGACGTTCTTCGCCGGCTCGGCACCGGCGCGGAACGCCCGGCGGGCGGTGTCGACTCGCATCCGAATCCGTTGTCCCGGTGCCGCATCGGCGAGATAGCTCGATGACACCCCGCGGAAGACGCCGTATCCGGACCGGGCCGGGCCCTCGAGCACGCTGACCACCAGTTCGACCTCACGCGGCACCCGACGGGCCGACGATGCGATGGAGTAGTGCCGGGGCGCCATCGGCTCGAACAACTCCAGCAGTTCGGCACGCGACAGCTCGGTCGCCGGAAACTCCGCCATACATTCGGTGATACACATGGCACGGGTCTCGGGGTGCTCGGCCAGTTCGGTCAGGGCCGACCGTTCCGGCGGGCACGGATTGGCTGTCGCCAGGCGCAGCAGCTGACTTCGACTGGCCGGCTTGCGGAGCTCGATGAAATGGGTGAGCAGTTCACGAACGCTGACTTCGCGGTCGACGGCGATGGCCCGGCGTGTGCTGCGCCGCGGATTGACCGAGATCCGACGGTCGAGCCGCAACTCCAACAGCTCCGCGACCTCGTCCACGACCTCAGGGCTGTTGTCGGGCAGTACCGTGAGGTGATCACCGGTCTGGTATCCGAGGCCATCGGGAAGCGCTATCCGAATGAGCCGCTTGGCATTTCCCATGTCCCTGTGGTCGACCAGCGCCACGTTGTCCAGAACTGTCGCGGGTTGGACCTCGAAACGCGCATCGATCGCCGACGTCACCGGGCCGTCGATAGCGCGCAGTTCGTACAGGAGTTCGTCGGTGGTGTCGGCGGGCAGCTGGGCACCGGCCGCCGGGGCGAGCGCGTCCCACAGGGCTGCGGAGAAGTCTTCCACAGTCCCGGCGAAGTCCCCTGACGTATCGGCTTCGCTACGCGGAATCACCGGTGGGCCAACCAGTTCCGAGAGTCGCTGCTCGATGCGTTTGGGAATACTCTGGTAGGTCTCGGCCCAGTTCCGATCGCCGACACCGAGTATGGCGTACGGGATGGTCGGTTGGGCCTGTGTGCCCGGATCGTCCAGCCATTCGACGAAGCGACGCGCATCGTCGGTGGGTTGCCCGTTGTAGGACGCCGCGATCACCACCAGCGCCCCCTCGGTGGGCAGCGCGCCCGCTGCCGTGTCGAGCGCAGCCACGGTGGTCTGATAACCCAGGTCGGTGGCCTCGTCGGCCAGCTGCTGTGCCAGCGCGCGACAATTGCCCAGGTTCGAGCCGTGCAGCACAGTCACTTTCGAACCCGGTGTCGCCACCGCGCGCGGCCGGGTCGCCGGCGCCGCCTCCGGCGTCGCCGCCGCGGTGTGCCTGCGGTCCGAGGGTGTCCGGCGCACCAGGTCGAGATGGAACCCGACCGGTTTGCGCAACAGATCGCTGTGCGTGCGGAGCTGGTAGTGCTCGGCGTCCAGGAAGCGGTACCGGTGCACCAGGGTGGCCAGCGCCATGGTCGCCTCGTGCAGGGCGAACTGACGGCCGATGCAGGACCGCGCCCCGGTGCCGAACGGCTTGAACAGGTTGACCGGACGTCCGGCGGACTGCTCGGCCCCGAACCGGTCCGGGTCGAAGATGTCGACGTTGTCACCCCACTCTGGCTGCCGGTGCAGGGCCGACGTCATCACCGTGACGACCTCGCCCTTGCGCACCGGGTACCGGCCTCCGATGACGGTGTCCGCCAATGCCATCCGGTCGAACTCGCGGACCGGCGGGGACAGACGCAGCGTCTCGTCGACGATCTGGCGGACGTAGGTGAGCTTGCCGATCTCGTCGAATGCGGGCACGTGGTCATCGTCCGGACCGAACACCGTGTCGACCTCCAGACACGCCCGGTGCAGCACCGCAGGGTTCTTGACGATGCTGTACAGCGCGGTCGGCATCAGAGTCGAGGTGGTGTCCTGGCCGGCGATCAGGAAGGTCAGGATCTGGTTGCGGATGCTGTCGTGCCCGAGAGGAGGCGTGCCGTCGGCACCCGGTTCGAGCATCAACGCGAGCAGGTCGTCCAGATCGACCGCACCCGCGCGGTGCCCGGCGATCAATTCGTCGATGAAGGCGAACAGCTTGTCACGCTCGGCGGCGAAGACCGCCCGGTCGCCACCGCCCGGGGAGAGGATCTGTGCCAGCGCAGCTGCGAAGCTGGCCGGGATGTCGGCCAGCCCGTCCTGGCGATAGGAGTCGAATCGCGCACCGAACCCGGCCAGACCCACGGTGTCCATGGCCAGCTTCGCCAGATCCCCCGCGACGTCAACCAACCGCGGCCCGACCGCTGCGGCGGTTTCGTCCCACAGCGCGATGAGCTGGCGGTTGATGTCGAGCATGGCCGGGTGATAGCTGCGTAACCCGCTGAAGCTGAACCCTGGCATCAGGACGTCATGGGCCTGCTGCCAACCGTTTTCGCCGGGATACGACGTGAACAGGCCATTGCCGACCAGCGTCCGGAAGCGGTCCAGCCGGACCGTGATGCCCTTGGTGAAGCGTGTCTCGTCGCACAGTTCGTCGACCAGCGACAGGGAGCACGCATAGAGCCGCCGGCTGCCGGTGAAGTCGGCGTAGAACAGGGGCCCGTACTGTTCGGCGAGCACGTCGGCGGGGAGCGCGTAGGGCCGGCCGGCCACCGGCCCCGGCGGTAGGTCCAGACCCACCGCCGAGGGGACATCGTCGATGTCCGGTGGCAGAGCCGGTGAGAACCTCTCCATGAGCGCGAGCTTAGCCACGCGCGATGAGCTGTCCCTGAAAATCAGTCTCAGCGAGCGAGCTGAGGCGCCCGGTCGGGATCGTCGGCACTCTGCCGCGATCCGAACCGCAGAGCCGAGTCTTCGACGGGGCCGTTACGCAGCGTCTGTGCGTCGATCGTGTAGTTCATCGTCATCTGCCACGGTCCGTCGACGCCCTGGCGGGGCATCTCCTCGATCGAGCGCTGCACGTACCCGGCTCCGAAGTCCAGAAGCGGGCGGGTCTGACCCCCGGCGAACTCGGGTTGCACGGTGTCGAATCCGTTGTCGTCCATGTGCTTCAGCAGTCGGCAGAAGTGCTCGCAGAGCAGTCCGACCTTCAGCGTCCACGACGAGTTGGTGTAGCCGAACGCGAAGGCGAAGTTCGGCACGCCCGAGAGCATGATGCCCTTGTAGGCCACGGACTCGGCGAGGTTCACCGGCTCACCGTCTACGGTGAGCGACATCCCGCCGAACAGCTGGATGTTGAGTCCCGTTGCGGTGACGATGATGTCGGCGTCCAGTTCGCGGCCGGACTCCAGCAGGATGCCCTTCTCGGTGAACGTCGCGATGCGGTCGGTGACCACCGAGGCACTGCCGTTACCGATGGCCTTGAAGAGGTCTCCGTCGGGCACCGCACACAACCGCTGGTCCCACGGGTTGTAGTGGGGCGCGAAGTGCTCGTCGACGGGGTATCCCTTGGGCAACTTGGCGGCGTTGACCTTCCGGATCAGCCAGCGGGCCGCAGTCGGGAACTTCTGGCACAGCGTGTAGACGGTGCGCTGCTTGATGACGTTCTTGCGCCGGGCCGCCGCATAGCCCAGGTGATCGCCCAGCAACCGCCTGGCGGTGTTGGCGAAGGCGTCCTTGGCCGGGACGGGAAGCACGTAGGTGGGCGATCGCTGCAGCATGGTCACGTGCCCTGCGGTCGGTGCCATCGACGGCACCAGGGTCACCGCAGTGGCACCGCTACCGATCACGACGACCTTCTTGCCGGTGTAGTCGAGGTCCTCGGGCCAGTGCTGGGGATGCACGATCTGGCCGGTGAATCGCTCCTGCCCTTCGAAGTGCGGGGTGTAGCCCTCGTCGTAGCGGTAGTAACCGCCGCCGCAGAAGAGCCAGTTCGCCGAGATCTGCACGAGTTCCGGATCCGCGCCGTCGCTGCCGGTCCGCTCGACGTCCACGGTCCAGGTGGCCGTTGCGGAATCCCACGCCGCGCCGAGCACCTTGTGGTGGAACCGGATCTTCTCGTCGATGCCGTTCTCTGACACCGTCTCACGCAGGTAGGCCAGGATCTTGTCGGCAGTGGCGATGGCGTGCTCGTCGCGCCACGGCTTGAACTCGTAGCCGAAGGTGTGCAGGTCGGAGTCCGATCGAATACCGGGGTACCGGAACAGGTCCCACGTGCCGCCGGTGGCGCCACGGGCCTCCAGAATGGCGTAGCTGCGGCCGGGGTGCTCGCGCTGCAGATAGTAGGCGGCACCGATACCGGAGATGCCGGCGCCGATGATGAGTACGTCGACGTGTTCGGTGTGGTTCATGTCTCAATGGTCCCGACCGGAAGAACACCGCCCAAGGTCAGAAATGCCGAACTTCACCCAATCGGTGGTGCACTTTGCACCACCGCTCTACGCTGGGGAGATGGTGTGGCAGCCACCGTCGCAGCGGGTGCAGGACCTGATCCGGCAGTGTGCACAGATTGTCATCAATCCCCGGCAGGAATGGCTCGACGCGTTCGATGCCGCAGTCCTGGCGGCCAGCCCCACAATCGCGTCCGACCCCGAACTGGCCGGCGCCGTCATCCGCAGCAACCACGCCAACCTGTTCTTCTGGGGCACGGCGAACGTCCGCGATCCGGGCGCTCCGGTGCCGCCGAACACCGGACCGGAGCCGCTGAGCATCGCCCGGGAACTGGTGCGCCGCGGCGTCACCGAGTTTCCCCTCGATGCCTACCGGGTCGGCGAGGGTGTGGCGTGGCGTCGTCTCATGGAGATCGCCTTCGAGCTCACGTCGGACCCTGCCGAACTCCACGAGATGCTGGATGTCTGCTCGCAGTCCATCAGTACGTTCGTCGACACCACACTGGCCGGGATCGCTGCCCAGATCGACCTGGAACGCGACGACCTGACCCGCGGCACCCACGCCGAGCGGCGCGAGACCGTCGCGCTGCTGCTCGAAGGTGCTCCGATCCCCCGGCAGCGCGCGGAAGCGCGCCTGGGCCACGCGCTGACCGGAGTCCACACGGCTTCGGTGATCTGGAGCGAGGATCCCGGCGGCGACATGTCCGGGTTGGACCGGGCCGCCGAGGCATTCGGCCAGGACTGCGGCGATCCACGACCGTTGAGCGTGCTGGCGAGCACCGCGACCCGCTGGGTGTGGGCGGCCGGTAACGCCGACCTCCAGCACGGCTTCGAGGCGCTCACCCGTGTCGCTGGAGACCTGGACGGTGTCCGCATCGCCGTCGGACCAGCCGCCCAAGGTCTGGATGGCTTCCGACGCAGCCACTTCGATGCGATCACCACTCAGCAGATGATGGCCCGGCTGCACTCCACGCAACAGATCGCACGGTTCACCGACGTCGAATTGATCGCACTCATCACCGCCGAACCCGATCGCGCTGCCGAATTCGTCAGCCACAATCTCGGCGCGTTCGAGACGGCCGACACCGAAATGCAGGCAACGGTCAGGGTGTTCGTCCACGAACAGTGCAACGCTTCGCGCGCCGCGACGAGGCTGTACCTGCATCGCAATACGCTGCTGCGCCGACTGGCCCGCGCCGACGAACTTCTGCCCCGCCCACTGGCCGAGAACAGCGTCGCAGTCGCCGTCGCGCTGGATGTACTCCGCTGGCGCGGCGACGCGACCGGTTGAACCCGATCAGTCGAATGCGTTGTCCAGATAGCGCAGGGCATCGGCCTTGCCGATCCCCAGCGCACGAGCGGCCTCGGCGAACGAATGCGCGGCGGTGGCCATCGCCGCATCGGCCGGATCGGCCCGTGCGACGAACGTGCCGTACCGCCCCCGGGTCTCCAATACCCCCGCCGACTCCAACTCGCGATAGGCCCTCGCCACGGTATTCACCGCGAGCCCGACCTTCCCCGCCAGTTCACGCACCGTAGGCAATCGGGCACCCGGTGTCAGGCGTCCCTGCCGAATACCCTCGATAATCTGGACCCTGAGTTGATCGAACAACGGCTTTTCCCCGCTCGAATCAACCAGGACCCAATCCCCCAACTCGACCACATGCTCAGTATCACCCAAACCGACTACGTTGGTCATGTGCAAGTGACTGTCCTCAGTGGTGCCGGGATCTCGGCAGAGAGCGGTGTACCCACATTCCGCGATGTCGAGACGGGCCTGTGGGCACAGGTGGACCCGTACGAGATATCCAGCATCGAAGGCTGGCAGCGGCATCCGGAGAAAGTCTGGGCCTGGTATCTGTGGCGCCACTACATGATGTCCCAGGTGCAGCCCAATGACGGGCATCTGGCCGTGGCTGCCTGGCAGGATTTCGCCGACGTACACGTCGTCACCCAGAACGTAGACAACCTGCACGAGCGCGCCGGCAGTACCAATGTCTACCATCTGCACGGAAATCTGTTCGAGTTCCGTTGCGATGCATGCGGTTCGAGGTTCGAAGGCGATCTGCCCGCTATGCCGGAGCCGGTCGAGACGATCGCCCCTCCGGTGTGCCCGTGCGGCGGCCTGATCCGGCCGAGCGTGGTGTGGTTCGGCGAGCCGCTGCCCGACGACGCCTGGCAGCACTCGGTACTGGCGGTCAGTAACGCCGATGTGGTGATCGTGGTGGGCACCAGCTCAGTCGTCTATCCGGCGGCAGGCCTGCCCGAGGCCGCCCTGGCCGCGGGCACCGTGGTGATCGAGGTCAATCCGGAGCGCACACCGTTGTCCGACAGCGCGACGGTTTCCCTACGTGAGACCGCGGCCGGTTCCCTGCCGAACCTGCTGCAGCGGTTGCCTACGCTCCTCGGTAGTCGCGACGTCGGCTAGGCAGGCCGAACCGCACGCCCGATCGCGAACTCCGTCACCGGCAGTGGCACCCAGTCCGGCATCGCGATCTCACGATGCGCAACCTCAACCTGAAATCCGCTGTCTGCGATGGTCCGCTCGGTGTGCCGATGAGTGTGGCAGTTGCCGAACAACCGCGGCCAGACGGTGGCATCGGCCACCCGCTGCATCCCGGCCCGCCAGCCACTACCGGCGACATGCTCCAGGTACCGCAGCTCCCCGCCCGGCCGGACCATCGAAAATAGCTGCCGTAGAACAGTATCCGGCCGATCGATCGAGCACAGCACCAGCGAGCAGACCACTGCGTCGAATGGTTCTGTGCTGCTGAATCTCTCGGCGGTGTCGCTGGTGACGGTTACCGACACCGGGGCTTGGACCGCCGCTCTGCGGGCAACTTCGGCGAGGTGACGTTCTGGCTCGATGGCGACCACCTCGGTGACCGTGGACGGGTAGTAGGCGAAGTTCGTCCCGGTGCCCGCGCCGATCTCCAGGACCCGCCCGCTGAGTCCGGCGAGGTTGTCACGGCGCAGTCGACGCAGCGCCTTCGGCTCCGAACTCGACAGCGTCTTCCACACCCGGGCGAAGAACGGATTGTCTGAGGTCTTGTCAGTCACGGCAGGTGCCCTTCTTCGATGTCATCAGCACTGTGTTCATCGGCCAGTCCCTTCAACCGGGCGATGGTCTCCATGGGTTCCAGATCGGTTCCGATGATCCCAGAGACGATCTGACCGGTGCACACCGCGCGCAGAACTCGATCGGTGAACTCCTCGACATCGCCCCACGGCAGATACGGTTTGGAGATCAGCAGGGCGGCCACCCCGTGCGCTGCGGTCCACAGTTCGAGCGCCATCGCGGTGGCGTCCCCGGGCGGGTAGATCCCCTCGGTGATGAGTGCGGCTATGGTCGCCCGCATGTGCTGGAATGCCGAACTGTTCAGCGCGGTGTCGACGTCGCTGCCGGGTCTGCCCTCACCCATGGTGGCCAGCCGATACAGCTCGGGTGTTCGCCTGGCGAAGTTCACATAGGCGTGGCCCTGCGCGCGCAGCACCTCGATGGTGGGTGGGTGATCGACCCCGGCCGGCCTGGAAGCCCGCTGCATCTCCTCGTCGAGTTTCTCGAAGTACCGCGAGCAGACCGCGTCCAGCAGCGTGTCCTTGTCGGCGAAATGCAGGTAGATCGACGGTGAAGTCACTCCGATGCGCTGGGCCACCGAGCGGATCGACACTGCCTTGGCATTGCCGGTATCCAACAGCAATTCGGTTGTGACATCGAGGATCTGATCACGCAGAAGCTCGCCGGAACCACGTGGGGCGCGGTGTCGTTTACGCGGTTGGGTCGTCACGCTAGCCGGCGTCCGTCACACCGGCCCCGGCGCGTTCGCGTTTGCCGCCATCCCCGGGAGCGTCACCGGGCGCACCAGGGTCCAGATCGTCCGGACCCGACTCGCTGATCCCGATCCGCTTGTGCAGCCGGGCCAACGGTGCCGGTGCCCACCAGTTCCACTGGCCCATCAAATGCATGAATGCCGGCACCAACAGCATGCGTACCAAGGTGGCATCGACGAGAACCGCGATGGTCAGGCCGAGACCGAACATCCGCATGAAGGCCACCTGCGCGGCGATCAGTGCGGCGAACGAGATCGACATCAACAGCGCCGCAGCTGTCACCACGCGACCGGTGCGGGCCAGGCCGAGCGCGACGCTCTCGTCGTTCCGTTCGCGTGCGGACATTTCGGTGCCGTCGGGACGGACCAGGCCGGGTGACAGCCAGTACTCGCGGATCCGCGAGACCAGGAACACCTCATAGTCCATCGACAATCCGAATGCGATGCAGAACAACAACACCGGCAGGTTGGCCACCAAGGTGCCTGTCGATGTGGTGCCGAGCGCACCGAGGTGGCCGTCCTGGAAGATCCACACCAGCGCACCGAATGCCGCCGACAGGGACAACACGTTGAGCACCAACGCTTTCAGTGGGAGCACCACACTGCCCGTGAGCAGGAACAGCAGCACGAAGGTGATGGCCGCGATGATGCCGAGCACCATCGGCAACCGGGACGTGATCGCATACGAGCTGTCGCGGTTCACCTGCGCCATGCCGGTGAACTGCACCTCGGTCGGTGCCGGCACCGCGTGCAGAGCGTCGAGCTGAGCCTCGGAGGCGTCGCTGAACAACGGCACGTGACTACCCACGGTGAGAAATGCACTGCCGTCGGCGATTCCGGTTCCCGAGGCCGGCGGGCCGACCCGACGGCCGTCGACAAAGGTGCCCCCCGGCGCGGACACCGAGGCACCGTCGGCTGCCTGCGACAGGTCGCGTGCGTAGCGGTCGAGTTCGGCCGGCGGCAACGCGGTCACGTCGGGCAGCACCACGGTGACCGCAGTCGAGGAATCGACCGCGAAATCGTTGCGCAGTTCGTCGCCGAGCTGGCGGGACGACGCCGAGGGCGGCAACACCCGGTCATCGGGGAAGCCCCACTTGATACCGAGGAAGGGAGCACCCAGCATCAGCAGCAACGCGATGACCCCGATCCCGACCGGAACCGATCTACGCATGACCCGCTTGGTCGTCCGGTACCAGAACGTCTGCTCGACGGGTTTGTGCAAGGGTTCAGGCCGACCGAGGATCCGCCGGAGGAACCGGCGCACGTCGTAGGCGTCGAGACGGTCACCGAGCAGCGCAATGGCGGCCGGCGCCACGACGATGGCCGCGAACGCCGCCAGCGCCACCACCGCGATACCCGCGTAGGCGAAGGACTTGAGGAAGTACATCGGGAACAGCACCATCGCCACCATCGACAGCGCCACCGTCATCGCCGAGAACAGCACTGTGCGCCCGGCAGTCGCCATGGTGCGTACCAGAGCCCGATCCGGTTCGACTCCGTCGGCCAGTTCGTCGCGATAACGGCTGATGATCAGCAGGGTGTAGTCGATCGCCAGCGCCAGCCCCATCGCGACGGTGAGGTTGAGGGCGAAGATCGAGACGTCTGTGACCATGGTGAACCCGCGCAGCACCGCCAGCGATCCGAGGATCGCGAAACCTCCGACGGCAAGCGGCAGCGCGGCGGCCAGCAGTCCGCCGAAAACCCACACCAAAACGAGGAAGCTCAACGGGATCGCGATGGATTCCATCATCAGCAGGTCTTTTTCGCTCTGCCCGTTGATCTGGACGTAGATCATCGCCTCACCCCCGGCCCGCACGGTCACGCCGTCACGGTCGTGCACGAGTTGATCGGTGAGTGCCTTGGCGTGCTTCTGCGCGCCGCTCTCCCCGCCGGTGATGCCCGCCAGGACCAGCCCGGTCTTGCCGTCCTTGCTGATCAGCGTGGCTGCCGCGGGTGCGGGTACGGTCCAGGCCGAGCTGACCTGGGTCACGTACGGAGATCTTTTGAGCTGAGCGGCGATGTCGGTGCCCGCCGCACGCGCGGCCGGGCTCTGGGCGCCGGTGGCCGAGTCGTCGGTGACGCTGATGACCAACTGCATGTCTCCGCGGGCGAACTTGTCCGAGAGTAGCTGGGTGGCCTGCGCAGATTCCGAAGTCGGATCCTGGAATCCGCCCGCCGACAGGCTCTTGGCGACGGGAATGCCGAAGATGCCCGCGGCGACCATCGCCAGTGCGGCGACGATGAGGACCCGCCGCGGTGCGGCGAGGGCCAGATGCGCGATTCGGTGCAGCACGTAGTGTCCTTCCCCAATGGGTATCGCCGTTAAGTTAACAACGGTAAGTTTCCAGCGTCAACGTGGGCCTCGCTCTACACACGGACCCCGACGCCGAAGGGTTCAACTCCGAGTGCGCGATGAATTCGGACGCCTCCCTGCGTCTAATAAGTCATGACAATCACCACCGACGCCGAAACCGCGACCACACGCATGACCGATACCGGGTTGCTCATCCTGCGCATCGCCACCGGCGCAACCATGCTGCAAGCCGGCCTGATCAAGGCATTCGACTTCGGCACCGCCGTGGGATTCATGGAATCCAGCGGTTGGCGGTTCCCCGCGTTCGGCGCGTTCATGGTGACCGCGGCCGAAACCCTGGGCGGCATCGGCCTGCTGCTGGGTGCCCTTACCCCGCTGGCCGCCTGTGCGGTGATCGGTGCGATGGTCGACGCCTGGGCTGTGAACGTCTCGGCGGACGCCTTCTGGTCCCAGCCGTTCAACGTTCCGTTCCTGGCCGCATTCGCCGCCGCCGCTCTGCTGTTCACCGGCGCCGGCGCGTTCTCGGTCGATCACCGGGTATTCGGCCGGTCCAAGGTGTCGGCCAAGGCGGCGGTCGGGCTATTGGTGATCGGCGTCGCAGCCGCCGTGGTGACCTGGATCGCCCTGAACGGGACGAACCCCATCCACGTCACAAGCCCTACTGGCTAGAAACCTACCGAAAAGTAGGATTGCCACCATTTTCCGAACCGTAACTCAAAGATTCCTTAATAGTGACCCATACGCTCAGTGTCATGTGGATCGACGACACCAGTGCAGATGTCATCAAGGTCGACTTCGAGGCCCTCTACCACGGCGATTTCCTCGTCGAGGGCGACACCTCGGAGCAGTTTGACGACTACCAGGAGCTGCCCACCGCAGTATGAGAAAACGCGCGCCTCGCGGCGCGCGTTTCCCATCTTCAGTTTGCCGTAATTTGCCCTTCCCAGGGCCGCAGTCCTCGCTCAGGCGAGGACTGCTTCCTTCTCAGACTCGGCTTCGCCCGCACCGACCATGTTCGCCAGGCGCCCACTGATCAGCAGCTCGGCGTCCGCCACCATTCGCGAGACGAGTTCGCCGCAGGTGGGAATGTCGTTGATCAGACCCATCGAGGTTCCGACCGACCAGATGCCTGCGTCGAGATCACCGACCTCATAGACCTTCACGCCGCGTTTGCCGGCCACCAGATCCTTGACGTCCTCGAACTGGCCGCCGTCTTTGAGGATCTGCACCACCTCACGTGAGACCGCGTTGCTTGCGACCCGCGCGGTGTTACCCAGGCTGCGGAAGATCAGCTCGGTGTCGAGCTCCGTGCCCGCCACTATCGCTTCCTTGACCTTGTGATGAATCGACGACTCGGCGGTGCACATGAACCGCGAGCCCATGTTGATGCCATCGGCGCCCAGCGCCAGCGCGGCCACCAGACCACGCGCATCGGCGAAACCACCCGAGGCGATCATCGGGATGTCGATCTTCTCCGACGCCGCCGGGATCAGGACCAGGCCTGGAATGTCGTCCTCGCCCGGATGACCGGCGCACTCGAACCCGTCGATGCTGATGCCGTCCACGCCCAGGCTCTGCGCCTTCACAGCGTGGCGCACCGAGGTGCACTTGTGCAGCACCTTGATACCGTTGGCGTGGAACATCGGCAGATGCGGCGCCGGGTTGGAGCCCGCGGTCTCGACGATCTTGATGCCCGAGTCGACGATCACCTGGCGGTACTCGTCGTATGGCGGCGGGTTGATCGTGGGCAGGATCGTCAGGTTCACCCCGAACGGCTTGTCGGTGAGCTCACGACACCGCTCGATCTCCTTGGCCAGATCGGCCGGAGTGGGCTGTGTGAGCGCGGTGATGAACCCCAACGCACCCGCATTGGCCACGGCCGCAACGAGTTCGGCGCGGCCGACCCACTGCATGCCACCCTGCACGATGGGGTGCTCGATCCCGAATGTCTCGGTGAACTTCGTCATCAATGCCATAAATTCGCCTTCCTAGTTACCGCGGAGCCATGCGGATAGCGCCGTCGAGGCGGATGACCTCGCCGTTGAGCATCGGGTTCTCGATGATGTGCACAGCCAGGGCGCCATACTCATCGGGATCGCCCAACCGGGCTGGGTGCGGCACCTGCTGGCCCAGCGAGCGCTGAGCCTCCTCGGGCAGCGAGCCCAGCAGCGGCGTCTTGAACAGACCCGGCGCGATGGTGCACACCCGGATCAGCTCACGCGACAGATCCCGCGCGATCGGCAGGGTCATGCCCACCACACCGCCCTTGGACGCCGAGTAGGCGGCCTGCCCGATCTGACCGTCGAACGCCGCGACGGAGGCGGTGTTGATGATGACGCCGCGCTCTGCTGAGTTCCTGCCGTCGAGCGGCGTAGTCCTGGCGATGCGCTCGGCGCTGAGCCGGATCACGTTGAATGTGCCGATCAGGTTGACCTCGACCACCTTGCGGAACCCATCCAGTGGGAACGCACCGTTCTTGCTCAGGGTCTTGATCGCGTTGCCGATGCCCGCGCAGTTGACGTTGATCCGCACCGGGCCAAGCGATTCCGCGACATCGAGTGCCTCGGTCACGCCCGCCTCGTCGGTGACGTCGGTGGCGACGAACTTGGCCCGATCACCCAGTTCGGCCACGACCTCTTCACCCTTGAGGTCGATCACGACCACCTGGGCGCCGGCATCGAGCAGCCGCTTGGTGGTGGCCAGGCCCAGGCCGGAGGCACCGCCGGTGACGACGGCTACCGCGTCTTTGATCTCCACTTACCGCATTCCTTTCCGGCCGGCATGGCGCCGACCTCCTGATGTGGTTGAACTAAACCCAGTCCCGCAGAACGGCTTCGGTGTCCGCTCCGCGCGGGCCCGGCGGTGTCGGCACCGCCGGGGTGCTGCGGGAGAACCGTGGTGCCGGCATCGGTTGCAGGTTGCCGCCTTCGTCGAAGAACGTGTTGCGCTCGGCAATGTGCGGCTCGGTGAGGACCTCGGCGAAAGACAGCACCGGTGCCGCACACGCGTCAGTGCCGGCGAACACCTCGGCCCAGTGGTCCCGGTCGTGCGCGGCGAATGCCTTGGTGAAGGCCTCGCGCAGCTCGGGCCAGCGGGCCATGTCGTTCTGGCCCGGCAGATCGGCATCCTCCAGGCCCAGTCCCTTGAGCAGCTCGGCGTAAAACTGCGGTTCGATCGCCCCGATCGACATGTAGCGGCCATCGGAGGTCTCGTAGGTGTCGTAGTACGGAGCGCCGGTGTCGAGCATGTTGGTGCCGCGCTCGTCGGACCACAGGCCCTGGCTGCGGAAGCTCCACATCATCTGCATCAGCACACTGGACCCGTCGATCATCGCCGCGTCGATCACCTGCCCCTTGCCCGAGCTCTGCCGCTCGAACAGTGCCGAGAGGATGCCGACGAGCAGGAACATCGACCCACCACCGAAATCACCGGCGAGGTTCAGCGGTGGGACGGGACGTTCCCCCGCGCGACCCACGGCGTGCAGCAGGCCGTTGAGGGAGATGTAGTTGATGTCGTGGCCGGCCTGCAGGGCCCGTGGGCCTTCCTGTCCCCAACCCGTCATGCGGGCGTAGATCAGTCGTTCGTTGACCTTCGCGCAGTCCTCAGGCCCCAGACCCAACCGCTCGGTGACGCCGGGACGGAAACCCTCGATCAGCACGTCGGCCTTCTCGATGAGTGTGAGCACCAGCGCGCGGCCCTCGTCGCTCTTCATGTCCGCGGCCACCGACCGGCGGTTACGCAACATGGTGTCGGCACTGGGCGTACCGGTGTCCTTGCCCGGCCGCTCGATCCGCACCACATCGGCCCCAAGATCGCCGAGAATCATCGCCGCGTGCGGGCCCGGGCCGATACCGGCCAACTCCACGACGCGCAAACCTTGCAGTGGTCCTGCCATGCTCTTTCGCCCCTTTGCGTGTTGGCCTCGGTTGACCGGTGACATAGCTTACTTGTATAACCTTCTCGACCGGCATGGCCATAGCCATCCCCGCCAGACCTAAGGTGCATAGATGACCGTGACCCGCGAATACCCCGACGTAGAAGACGTGACCGTATCGCTCGAGGGCGCCGTGCTGTCGGTGACGCTGAACCGGCCGGACAGCCTCAATTCGCTGACCCAGAACATGCTCGTGGCAATCGCCGATGCCGTTGATCTGGCCGCCACCGACCCGGATGTGCGGGTGGTTCGCCTCGGCGGCGCGGGCCGCGGGTTCAGCTCCGGCGCCGGCATCAGTGAGGAAGACCAGAAGGCCAAGAGTCACGACGCCGCGGGCGTGCTCGACGCCGCCAACCGTGCCGTCGCCTCCATCGTCGCGCTGCCCAAGCCGGTCGTGGCCGTCGTGCAGGGACCGGCCGCCGGCGTCGGGGTGTCACTGGCCCTGGCGTCCGACGTCGTGCTGGCCTCGGAGCATGCCTTCTTCCTGCTGGCGTTCACCAAGATCGGGTTGATGCCCGACGGCGGTGCCTCGGCTCTCGTTGCCGCCAACATCGGCCGGATCCGGGCCATGCGCCTGGCGCTGCTGGCCGACCGCCTCACCGCCACCGACGCTTACGACTGGGGTCTGATCAGCGCGGTGTACCCGGCCGACGAGCTCGACGCCGCGGTGGACAAGGTCATCGCCAAGCTGCGGTCCGGTCCGGCGCTGGCCCTGCGCGAGACCAAGCATGCCGTCAACGCGGCCACCCTCACCGAGCTCGAGGGCGCCTTCGCCCGCGAACGCGAGGGCCAGCTGCAGCTGCTGGCGTCCGACGACTTCCGCGAGGGCACCAAGGCCTTCCAGCAGAACCGGCGCCCGGAGTTCACCCAGCGGTAGCTGCCCGCCGGGCGCCCAGCGGCGAAAATCGTTGGACCCGAACCCCTCCGGGTGGGCACCATCAAATGTTGTGAGCATGCACCACGACACGGAGGTGCCGGTCGGCCAGACCGGCGGCTGGGGCGTGCTCGCACCCTTCCGCATCCGCGAATACCGGCTGTTGATCGCCGCGGTCACGTTGTCGATCTTCGCCGAAGGTATGTGGTCGGTGGTGATGGCGTTACAGGTCATCGCGATCGACAACGATCCGGCCTCGCTGTCGCTGGTGGCCACGTGCCTCGGAGTCGGCTTGGTGGGGTTCGTCCTCGTCGGCGGGATCGCCGCCGACCGGATCAACCAGCGCACGATCATCATCGCGGTGGAGACCGTCAATCTGGTGACGGTCACGACGGTCGCGGCACTGGGCCTGCTCGATGTGCTCAAGATCTGGCACCTGGCCGTCGCGGCGGGCATTCTCGGCATCGCCGCGGCGTTCTTCTTCCCGGCCTACAGCGCGCTCCTGCCGCGCATCCTTCCGCCGGAACAACTGTTGGCGGCCAACGGCGTCGAGGGTGTGGTGCGCCCGGTGTTCCAGCGATCGATCGGTCCCGCAATCGCGGGCATGGTGATCGCCGCGACCTTCCCCGCGCTGGGGGCAGCGGTGGTGGCGGTACTGTTCGGGCTCGGCCTGGCTCTGCTGGTGGCCACCCGGGGAACCGCGGATCCGGTTGCGGCACAGGATGACAGCGTGCGGCCACCCGTATTGCGCGATCTGCGTGAAGGTTTCGCGTTCATGGTGCGCACCCCGTGGCTGCTGTGGACGCTGTTGTTCGCCAGCATGTTCGTGCTCGTCATCCTCGGGCCGATCGAGGTGCTGCTGCCGTTCATCGCCCAGGACCGGTTCGCCGACGGCGCCCGGGCCTACGGATTCATCCTGGCGTTCTTCGGATTCGGCAGCGCCCTGGGTGCATTGACGGTGTCCTCGCGCCGGATGCCGCGGCGCTACCTGACCACGATGATGCTGATGTGGGGGCTGGGTTCGGTTCCGCTGGTGGTCGTCGGCGTCACGTCGTCGTTCCCGTTGATGGCGGCGGCCACGTTCAGCATCGGCGTCACCGACGGTGCCGCGATGGTGATCTGGGGAACGCTGCTGCAGCGCCGGGTGCCGACGGAGATGCTGGGCCGGGTGTCGAGCCTGGACTTCTTCGTCTCGCTCGCGTTCATGCCGCTGTCGTTCGCGATCGTCGGCCCGTTGTCGAAGGTCGTCTCGATGGAGTCGATCTTCCTGGTGGCCGGGCTGTTACCCGCCGTCCTGGCTACGGTCGCCGTGACCGCGGCCCGGATGCCGCGCGACGAGGTGGCGCACCCGCTGCGCTGACTCACGCCTGCTCGCCGGATTACTCCGCGTCGCGGTGCAATCCGGTCAGGTGTGTGTAGGCCGCCGCGTTGAGTTGGTTGTGGCCGACCTCGTCATCGCTGAGCTCTCGGCGCACCTTGGCGGGCACACCGGCCACCAGCGAGCGCGGCGGTACCACCATGCCCTGGGGCACGACCGCACCGGCGGCCACCAGCGAGCCGGCACCGATCACCGCGCCGTTGAGCACCACCGCACCCATCCCGACCAGGCTGTCCTGCTCGACGGTGCAGCCGTGAAGCACCACGTTGTGACCCACCGTCACCCCGGTGGCGATCCGACACGGAAAACCCGGGTCGACGTGGACGGTCACGCCGTCCTGGATGTTGCTGCCCGCACCGACCTCGATGGGCTCGACCTCGGCGCGCAGCGTGGCGCCGTACCAGACGCTGGCACCGGCGGCCAGCGAAACCTGGCCGATCACACTGGCATTGGGGGCAACCCAGGCGTCCGGGTCGATCTGCGGGGTATGACCGGCGACGGAGACGATCAGCGGCTCTGGCATGCCGGTCATGGTAGACAGCCGACCGGCCGGCTCACGCGCCTCGCCCCGGCACCGTGGCCGAGCACCCGAAAAGACCAGGTCACAGGCACCCGGGTCGTCGGAGTCGGCAATTCGGCTTTGCCGTAACCATGTAGTAACCCTTACCATCCGATGCGGCGCCGCGGGATCGCTGAGGCTGTTTTGCTCGCGGTGCTCGCCATCGTCACGCCGAGCACCGTGTAACGCGCCACCGCCGGCCGACGATTACAGGCTAGGCATGAGCGGGAGGAAAACCCACCGATGAAGAATCGCACCAAGACCCTGGGCGTTGCGGCGGCGGTCGCCGCTGTGACGGCGTCGCTGCCGCTGGCAGTCACCGCCTACGCTGACCCGGCGCCGACGACGACCACCGCTCCGGTGGTGGAGATCCCGGACCCCCAGGGCCCGGGCTGCGACAACTTCAAGAAGGCAATGCCGGATTGGAAGAGCCTCGCGGATCTGCCGACGGGCAAGGTTCTGGCGAGCATCCCGGACATCAGCACGTTCAACGCGGCACTGTCCGGCGGCTTGAACCCGGACGTCAACATCGTTCCGGTGCTCGACAACGGCCCGTACGTGATCTTCGCGCCGACCAACGACGCGTTCGCTGCCATGGAACCGGGCAAGCTCGACGCGCTGAAGGCCGATCCGGCCGCGTTGACCAGCCTGGACTACTACCACGCCTTCCTGGGTCTGCTCGGCCCCGACGACGTCAAGGGCCAGCGCCCCACCCAGCAGGGTGCCGAGGTCAAGGTGACCGGCAAGGGCGGCGACATCAAGGTCAACGACACCGCCAAGCTGGTGTGCGGTCCCATCCAGTCCCAGAACGCCCGCATCTACCTGATCGACACCGTGCTGGACCCCAACACCCCGCCGGAGGCCCTGGTGCCGACGATCAGCGGCACCAGCACCACGCCCACCACCGCGCCCACCACCACGGCGCCGGAAGCGATCGCCGACGCCGATCGGCTGATCGACCCCTTGCGGACTCTCGCCGATCAGACGTATAACGTGCCCCTCTTCATCTCGCAACGGGCGAGTTTGGCCTTCTCGTAGAAGCGATCCCGGGAAGTCGCTCCGAGGGCAGGTTGGTCATCAGGTGGTAGAAACCGCGACCTTCCTTGCCGAGCAGGTTGGCGTTCGGCACGCGCACGTTCTCGAAGTGCAGCTCGGAGGTGTCCTGGCTGTGCAGGCCCATCTTGTCGAGCTTGCGCCCGCGGGTGAAGCCCTCCATGCCCCGCTCCACCACGAACAGGGTGAAGCCCTTGTGGCCGGCCTCGGGGTCGGTGCGCGCGACCACGACACACAGGTCGCAGTTGATGCCCGAGGAGATGAAGGTCTTGGAGCCGTTGATGATCCAGTCGTCACCGTCACGCACCGCAGACGTCCGGATGCCGGCCAGGTCGCTGCCAGCGCCCGGCTCGGTCATCGCGATCGCGATGATCAGCTCACCGCTGGCGATGCCGGGCATCCAGCGCTGCTTCTGCTCGTCGTTGGCCAGCTCCTTGAAGTACGGGCCGACGACGTCGTTGTGCAGGCTCAGCGCCGGGCCGTGCACACCCGCCTTGGCGAGCTCCTCGTCGATGATGGCGTTGAACCGGAAGTCATCCGAGCCGCCGCCGCCGAACTCCTCGGGCATGTTGAATCCGATGAGGCCGTACTTGCCCGCGGCGGTGTAGGCCGACCGGTCGACGATGCGCTCGGTCTCCCACTTCTCCGCGTGGGGCACGAGCTCACGCTCGATGTACTCCTTGACCGTCGCGCGGAACGCTTCGTGTTCGGCGGTGTAGATCTGTCGCTTCATGGCTTACTTTGCCTTCCAAACAGGTTCGCGCTTCTGAGCGAAGGCCAGTGGGCCCTCCTTGGCATCCTCGGTCTGCAGCAGGGTCCTGAATTCGTGGTTGGTGCGCTTCCAGCCGTCCTGGTCGCCGGTGATGACGCCCTCGTCGACGCCGTAGGCAACCCGCTTGGAGGCCTGCACGGCCAGCGGGGCATTGCCCGTGATCCGCTCGGCGAGCTTGAGTGCGGCATCGACGACGGTGCCGTCGGGCACGACCTGGTTGATCAGGCCCCAGCGCAGCGCGTCGGCCGAGGTCATCGGTTCACCGGTGAACAGGAGCTCGTTGGCCACCTTGCGAGGCAGTTGCTCGGCGATCCGGAACACGCCACCGGCACCGGCGATCAGGCCCCGCTTCACCTCGGGCAGACCGAACTTCGCGCTTTCCTCGGCGACGATCAGGTCACTGGCCAGGGCCAGTTCGGTGCCCCCACCCAGTGCGGTGCCGTTGACCGCGGCGATCGTCGGCTTGTCGATGAAATGGCTGACGTAGCCGGCGAATCCGTATTCCGGATGCTCGGGGTGAAAGAGGTTCTCGCCCCGCGAGATCGCCTTCAGGTCGGCGCCGGCACAGAACGACTTGTCGCCCGAACCCGTGATCACCACGGCGCGGATCTCGGGATCGTTCTGCGCCTGCTCCAACGCGTCGCCGACGGCGATGCTGACCGAGCCGTTGATCGCGTTGCGCGCCTCGGGCCGGTTGATCGTAATGAGCAATACGTTGCCGCGCTTCTCTACGAGCGCGCCGGGCTGGGTGTCGGTCACAGGAGCTCCAGAATGGTCGCGTTGGCCTGGCCGCCGCCCTCGCACATGGTCTGCAGGCCGTACTGAATGTTGTTGTCGCGCATGTGGTACAGCAGGGTCGTCAGGATGCGGGCACCCGAACCACCGAGCGGGTGGCCCAGAGCGATCGCGCCACCGTTGGGGTTGACGCGGCTCTCGTCGGCGCCGATGTCCTTGAGCCAGGCCATCGGAACCGGGGCGAACGCCTCGTTGACCTCGAATGCACCGATCTGGTCGACGCTCAGGCCGGACTTGGCCAGAGCCTTCTGGGTGGCAGGGATCGGTGCGGTCAGCATGATGACCGGGTCGGCGCCGGCGAGCACGGCGGTATGCACCTTGGCAAGTGGCTTGAGCCCCAGTGCTTTTGCCTTCTCGGCCGACATGATCAGCAGCGCGGCCGAACCGTCGGAGATCTGGCTGGAGTTACCAGCGTGGATCACGCCGTCCTCCTTGAAGGCCGGCTTGATCGCGGCCATGGACTCGACGGTGCCGCCGCGACGGATGCCGCCGTCTTCCAGAACTGTGCTCTTGTTACCGTCCGCATCCGTTACCTTGATCCCGACGATCTGGTCCTTGAACGCACCGGCATCCTGTGCGGCAGCGGCCTTCTCGTGCGAACGCAGCGAGAACTCGTCGAGCTGGGTGCGCGACAGGCCCCACTGCTCGGCGATCATCTCGGCGCCGACACCCTGGTTCGGGGTCTGGCCGTTGTAGCGCGCCCGAAAGGCCTCCGGGTAGGGGTGCCCGCCGTTGGCCAGCGAGGAGCCCATCGGAGTGCGCGACATCGACTCGACGCCACCGGCGACCGCGACGTCGTAATGCCCGGCGATCACACCGGCGACGGCGAAGTGCAGGGACTGCTGACTGGAACCGCACTGGCGGTCGACAGTGACACCGGGAACGGTCTCCGGCCAACCGGCGGTCAGCAGAGCGGTGCGGGCGATGTCGAGGGCCTGCTCACCGGCCTGCATGACGCAGCCCCAGATGACGTCGTCGACGAGGGCGGGGTCGATGCCGGCGCGCTGCACGAGGCCGTTGAGGACCTGGGCGGACAGCTCCGCCGGGTGGACACCGGACAGGGCGCCGTTGCGCTTCCCGACTGGCGACCGGACGGCCTCGACGATGACGGCTTCAGCCATGACTTCTCCTTTGAAGGGTGGGGCGCTACCCCGATTGGACCCGATGGGGCACTCGAGGTGAAAATAACTCAGTAGGTTTACTAGGTCAACCTACTAGTTGGTAGGCGTCGATCACGACGATCCAGCGGTAGTCAGATGGTTTACTGAGTTGTATAGCTGACCATCCGGCCAGCACGACGTTGTCTTACCTGGGAGTGTCTGGTGGCTCGAACCACACCGCTGGCGCCGATGATCGGCCCCGACGCGATCGCACCGCAGGCACCGGTCCGTTCCCCGAAGACCGCCGAACTCGTCGCGGGCACACTTCGGCGCATGGTCGTCGACGGCCAGCTCAAAGAGGGCGACTTCCTGCCCAACGAAGCCGAGCTCATGGAGCATTTCGGGGTGAGCAGACCGACGCTGCGCGAGGCGGTGCGCGTGTTGGAATCCGAGCGCCTGGTCGAGGTCCGACGCGGCTCCCGCACCGGAGCCCGGGTTCGGGTGCCCGGCCCCGAGATCGTCGCCCGGCCGGCGGGCCTGCTGCTCGAGCTCTCCGGCGCCGACATCGCCGATCTCCTGGTGGGACGCGCGGCAATCGAGCCGATGGCCGCGCGCCTGCTCGCCGAGAAGGGCGATGAGGCGGCGTTCGCGGAACTGGAACGGATGCTCGACGAGCACATCCCACGCGACCATCAGTCGGACCAGTTGGCCGCGACCACCGGCGACTTTCACCGCCGTGTCGTGGAACTGTCGGGCAATGCCACACTCGGCATCATTGCCGGCATGCTGCACGAGATCACCGTGCGCCACCATGCCTTCCTGTTCAAGGAACGCAGGCCGGTCTCGAAGACCGACTACGACAAGCTCATGCGGTCCTACCGCAAGCTGATCCAGATCATCCGCTCCGGGGACGGCGACGCCGCCGAGGCACATTGGCGCAAGCATCTCGACACTGCGCGCATCCTGATGCTGCAGGACATCGAGAGCGTCAAGGTCCGCGACGTCATGCGCTGAGGACCTTGCCGATCAGGATCGCGGGGCGGAAACCGATTCCACGTCGTAGACCGGCAGTTCGTCGTCCCAGGGCTGGCGCGTCACCATGTCGGCAACCTTGACGTATCCCCGCTCGAATTCGCCGGTGGCGGCGTCGACGAGCCGGTACTGCTGGGTCTGATGCTGGATCGGCTGCGCGTCGAGCATGACGATGCGCACCTCCCCCGGCTCGAAATGACATCGCTTCTGCAGCGCGGCCACGAGTTGCTCGTTGCTCATGTGCCCGTCACCGAAGTTCCAGCCGATGGCCGTGGAGACGATCCGCTCACCATCGGTCAACACGTAGTCGTCCTCGTTGTGGCCGACCATCGCCCGGTGCGCCAACGTAAACAGGGCCCGGCCGTGGGAATTGAAGCCGCGGAACGCATATCCCATGTACAGGTACATCTGGGCAACCTCCGGGCTGCCGTAGTACCGCTCCATCTGAGAGGCGGGCATGCTGGCGATCGCGACGATATTCTTCTCGATCTTCTCCGCGGCCGACGGCTTGATGCACCACAACGAGGTGTCCCAGTTGCCGGCGTAGTAGCGCATGCCGGGCAGGAACGAGATCTTGCGAGGGAACAGGTTTCCCAGCACCACGATGCCCGCGACAACGGCGAACAACACGATCGGCCACGGGCTGGTGAGATCACCGAGGCCGATCCCGGCATGCCCGACGAACAGCGCCAGCACGGAGAACATCATGAAGACGTTCCACTCCAGTGGCACCCCCATCGGGATGGAGCTCAGGATTCCGAAGTGGAACACCAGCATGACGAATGCCGCGATCGTCGTCGCCCAACCCCCGTGGGAGAAGAACAGCACCAACGGAACCAGACCTTCGACGGCGGTGGAGAAATGTGCCACGAAGCGTGACGGTCGGCCGGGTCGAAGGTCGTCCGGGAAATGCTCGAAGAACTTGCGTTTGATGAACCGTGGCCGGAACACCGGGTTGTTGCTCATCATCGTCGAGATGACGAACGGGAAGTGTTTGGTGAGCTTGGATGCCGCCGCGCCGATCCAGATGGTCAGGCAGATGAGCTTGGCCGCGATGATGATGTCGGCGCCGCTGAAGAGGAAGCAGACCGCCAGCGAGCCGTAGACCTCGCCGCGGGCGGCCAGGAAGATCACCTTGTCGCGCAGACCGGCCACGGCCAGCAGACCGACGATCGTGGCGGTCTGCCACACCGGCAGCACGCCGATCTCGCTGCCGAGCGCCGGGATGGGACCGGTGCCCTGCGAGAACAGGGCGATGACGAGTACCACCAGTAGCGCCGCGTACAAAGCGACGTCGACGACGGTGCGGTCGTCACCCTTGGTCAACGGCACCCGGTTGGGCCACGGTGGTAGCCGAATCGTCTTGGGTCGCAACCAGTACAGGACCGAACCCATGGGCGGGAAGAACCGGTTGTTCAGCGGCCCGAAGCCGCAGCCGAGACCGATGACCTCGAACAGCATCGTGTAGAACACGACCTTCTGGTAGACGATCGGCTCGGCGTACCAGGAGGAAACTTCGGAGAACCCGCTCAGCCCTCCCAACCCGGTGGTGGTCAGCGCGATCAACCAGGCACCGAGGATGTAGGCCAGGATCTTGACGACGTAGAACAGGTGCAGTGCCACCGGGGTCCCGAAACCGACCTCGGCCCAGTGCCGCGCCATCGGCTGGATCTTCTGCGCGCGAGTGCCCTTGCTCCACTGCTCAAAGTCGATCTCGGGAGATTCCTGTTTGAGAAAACCCATACTGCTCAGACTAGAACGTGTTCTAGTCCCGGGGTAGCCATTCGGCCCAGTCAGCGGTCATCTGCCCGCCGGGCACACTAGGCCTTCTTCACGGGCGGGCGGAAGAAGATCACCAGCTGGCCGATGCCACCGACCAGGCCGAGAACGACCGCGATCGCCAGCCCGCACCAGCCGTGCAGCAGGTGATAGAAGCTGCAGTTGGAGAACAGCAGATGATCCAGGCTGTAGCGACCGGCCCCGGTACCGGCGATCGCCACCGCGGCCACCGCCAGGATCAGGTTGTACTCCCAGCCCTCCTTGACGATGAAGAAGCCGTTGTGCCGGTGCACGGTCCAGGCCGCCACCAGCATCAGCGCCACAAAGCCGGCGGCGGGCACCGGGGTCAGCAGCCCGAGGGCCAGGCCGAGGCCGGCGGCGATCTCGGTGCCGGCCGCGACCCGGGCATGGAACATGCCCGGCTTCATGCCGATGCTGTCGAACCATCCGGCGGTCCCGGGGATCCGCCCCCCACCGAAGAACTTGTTGTAGCCGTGTGCGGCCATGGTCAGGCCGAGCACCACCCGCAGGAGCAGGATCGCAGTGTCGTAAGCAGAGGAAGCCATGTAACAGAATGTAGGACATCTGTTAAGCCGCCGCGATGCTGGCCTCTACCCCAGCGCAGCATTCAGCCGGTCGAGGTAGGCGTCGATATCCCCGATCGCCGACTCCGCGGCGAACACGCTGATCGAGATGGTGTCCCCCACGCCCGTCACGCAGTGGGTGAGCCCCACCATCGGCGACAGTCCGGGGAACGCCGCCGCCAGCCGCACCGGCTTGCCGCCGAATCCGAAATCCGCGGCGCCGCAGTTCACACTGGACACCACGGTGTTGCCGGTGACGGTCGCCGACCGCGCATCGGGATTGAACTGACCGATGCCCCACCGCAGGAGCGGCGCCGGGGTCGCGGCGAACGCTCGCTCCGAGGCCCGCATCGCCGGATGGGCGGCGCGTTCGCGCCGCGCTGCCAGCTCAGCGGCGATCGCGTCGCGGCGCTGCGCCACCGGCAGCGACGGATGCAGGCCCACGCCGACCGTGCCGAAATGGTTGTAAGCCTGGCGCGGACCAGATTTCGCCATGGTCACCTCCGCACCCAAGGAGGAAGGATCCGTCCCCAGCTCACGGAGCTGGCCGGCTAGCGCCTCGGATATCCCGGCCAGGGCACCCACCGTCACGGTGGCACCCGCCAGTTGCGCCCGATCCCGGACGACCGTCCGCATGCTGCGTACGCCCGAGGGACGGTCGTTGGTCCGGAGCGGCGGACGCGGCGTCGCGGCCGGTGGCACCCGCCCCGCCTCGGTGTCGGCCACCAACTGCCGGTGGGCCCTGGCCGCTTCGACACTGCGCCACGGCAGCATCGCGGGATGGCCGTACACCGGCACCACCGGTGCGACCGCTCCCTGTCGACCGAACATCACCGCGGCCGGGCCGCAGGTGCGCCCACCGCCGCCGAGGGCATGGGTGATCTGCAGGACCGCCACCGTGCCTGCCCCGGCGACACCGGGGATTCCCTCGACGCCGGGAAAGACATGGAGCCGCCACGGCAATACCCGCGCATCGAGTTGAGCGTCCACCAGCCCGCTCACGGCGGCCAGACAACCCAGCCACGTCGAGTCGTCGAGATCGTGTACCACGAAACAGGATTCGTCGACCCGGAACGGCACCCAGGCCGGGTAGTGCAGCCGCGCGGTGTCGTCGATGCGTTGCGACAGGTCCGGGGCGGTCCGGGCCTGGGCGGCCAACTCACCCAGTGCCGCCGGCAGGTCGGCGGGCACGCCGTCGAATCCGTAGAGCAGAAAGGTGTCGTTGGGCATCCTGGACGACATCCAGAACATCTGCGCGTCGACCGCAGTGAGTCGGTTAACCGGCACGTCCGACGAAGTCCAGGATGCGGGCGGCCGTGACGTCCGGCTGATCGAGTTGCAGGAAGTGACCGCCGGATTCGACGACATGGGCCTCGCTGCCCGCAGGCAGTACCTCGCGTACCCACCGGATGTAATCCGGTGCGGCACAGCCATCGTCGGTGCCGTGCAGATACAGCGACGGCAACACCGGTGGTAGCAGCCAGTGCTGGTGCAGCTCGGCGTATTGCGGCGGGGGCTTGCTCATCCGGATCGTGGCCCGGTAATAGCCCAGCGCGGCGCGCCACCGGTCCGGTGCCCCGATCGAGGCGTCGACGTGGCGCAGGTCCTCGGCCGCGTCGTATCCCGGCGACCACGTCTTCCACAGCCGCGGAACCACCCACGATGCGGAACGCTCAGGCAGCCAAGGCAATTGAAAGTACATCATGTACCAACTGCGCAGCGCCTGACGCGGCAACTGGGCCAGCAGCTTGCCGGCATCAGGCACCCGACCCAGCGGCCGAAACGAGGCCAACGGCGGTACCGACATGATCACGGCCTTTTTGAACGGGCCGTCGGGCAGCGCGGCCACACCCGAGGCCGCCATGGCACCCCAATCGTGGCCGATGACCACATCGCGCCCGGTCGGCCCGACCGCCTGCAGCAGGCGCAGCGCATCGTCCATCAGTGCACCGACGTGATAGCTGCCGTCGGCGGGATTCGACGAGGGCACGTAGCCGCGCATGAACGGCGCCACGACTTTCCAGCCGGCCTCCGCAAGAACCGGGGCCACCTTGCGCCAGCCGTAAGCGGTGTCGGGAAACCCGTGTAGACACAATGCAACCGGGCCGTCGTCGGGCCCCCACACCAGCGCCCGCAGTTGTACCGCGGGGGTGGTGACGTCGATCCAGCGCGGTTCGGTCACAGCCGGACCGGCTCGTATTTGGCCATCAGCCAGCGGTCGCCCTCTTTGACCATCGTGACCTTTGCCACCGACGGGGTCTTTTCAGGCATGTGGTCGCCGACCTGGACGCTCTGGTTGACGAACAGCACCATCTCGACGCTGTCCGGTGTCGCGTTGACCGTTCCGACCTTCAGCACGTCGGCGACTGCTGCGATCCGCTGAGCGTGCGCGGCCGGGACCACCTCGTTCATCATCGCGGTGTATGTACCGAGGAATTCCCCGGTCATCCGCTCGCGGGCCGCAGTGAGCTGCTGGTCGACCGTTTCAGTCTCATACGACAGCATCTGGACCGTGATTTCGGTGGCCGCCTGTATCGATTCGGCGCGGGCCGTGTCGCTGTCGTCCTGCACCACGGTCAGCCATCGCAGCACGCCGGAGGCCGCCGCCAACACCAACGCGATGACTGCCAGCACGACAGGCAGGCTGACCCGAGAGCGCTCGCGGGACGGTTCAGCTTCCTCGGCGGGCGCGTCCGCGACTTCGGCGTCTTCGGTCTCGACCGCTTCGGTCTCGACCGCTTCGGTCTCGACCGCTTCGGTCTCGACCGTTTCCGGCTCCGGGCTTGTCTTCTCAAGGCTGATCTGCTCAGTGGCTACCGGCTCGGCGCTCTCCGCAGACTCGGCTGCGGCCTTACGACGCCCCGCCGGCGGCATCGTGTGCCGGCCGCTCACTGGATGAACTCCACGTTGGAAACCTTCGCTTTGCCATCAATATCCTGCACCGTCAACACCATTCGCCACACCTGGGGAGCCTGCTCCGGGACGCCCGCATTCGTGGACCGAACCGTCACGGACATGAGCACGTCCGCCGTGTCCTCGGAGTAGGACTCCAGACCCGATGCGGTAACCGTGCCAACCGACTTCGACTTGATCTGCTTGACCACGTCGAGAAACGACTTCGAACGTTTCTCGAAGTCGTCATAGAACCGTCCGGTCGATGAGTCGAGTACCCGCTGGATGTCGTCTTCGGCGTGCTCCCAGTCGATGCTTGTCAGGTTCGTGGCACCTTGGCGCGCGGTTTCCATGAACATGTCCCGCCGCTGCTGTTCCTGGTGGACCTGGTAGTAGTCGTAGCCCAGCCAACCGGTCAGCGCCATGAGCGCGACGACGAGCACCCCACCGACCACCGCCGCAGGCGACGAGGGCAGGAACCGGCGCCGCTCGGGTGCCGTGTGCTCGGTAACGTCCGACGCGTCCTCGGCGGCCTCGCCGTCAGCGACCTCGTCAGCCTCTTCGGGTTGTTCGACAGCCTCGGCTTCTGGGGCGGACGGGCTCGACTCCTCGGCCTCGGTCGGCTCGGCGTCGGCGCTGTCGTCTGCCATACATCTGCTCCTCGGTGGCGCTGCAGTTTCGCGTGCGAAGGTACGCGTGCGGTCCAACGTACGTGGCAGCGGTCACACCGTCATCAGCGGTACCGGCAGTCCCGGATAGGGCCCGCCCCTACGTGTTGTCGGGCTCCCCACATGTGCGGCGCGCCCCCACCGCGCGCAGAGCAAAGTCCACCGACGCGGCACGCGCACACTCCCAATCTCTGTCATCTCCGCCGGTCCCCAGACGGGCCAACTCATCGCTGACCACCGCGCGAATAGCCGCGGCATCCCGCTCCGGCCTGGTCAACGGAAACGACCCGTCGGCACGGCCGCGGCGCAGGAGGCCCGCCAAGGACCGCTCTCGGTCGCGACGCCACTGCTCTTGCCCGGACTGGTAGCCCCTGGCCGCGCGAACCTCCTCCAGATCCAGAACTATCGCCCGCCCGCGAATCCGCGCATCCTGTATCGCGTCGAACGACACCCGGATCCACTGCGCCAGCAGATCTGCCGGCGCACCGTCGGTGTCGTCCGCGATCTGGTCGAGCCCAAGGCCCAACACCCGGCCCGAGCACTCCTGCATGGCCAGGAACAATGCGTCCTTGGATTCGAAGTGCCGATAGAACGCCCGGCTGGACACCCCGGCCCGCGCCAGCACCGCAGCAATCGGCACCGCACCGGTGTGGGGCTCGGCCAGGCACTTGAACGCGGCCCTGATGATCGCGCGGCGCTCGCCGACGTCACCCGCGCCGTCATCCAGCTCGATACCTTGCTCAATCCACACGACTGACAATTCTAGGAACGGCACGCTGGTACGGGTCGCAGATGCGGCGAAAATATCCCTGGGTAACGTGATCTCCCGGGGCCTGCCGAGAGGAATGTTCGTGAGCACCGGGAACACCGAGCACAGCGAATCACGCGTCGTCACGTTCCGGGGCGTCGATGACCTGAACCTGGTCGGCGACGAATGGAACCGGGAAGCCGCGTCCGCTGCGGATCGACCAACAGTTCTCCTGCTGCACGGCGGCGGCCAGAACCGGTACTCCTGGAAGAACACCGGGCAGATCCTGGCCGACGACGGCTTGCACGTGATCGCACTCGACGCGCGTGGCCACGGCGACAGCGACCGCTCCCCCAGCGCGAACTATTCAGTGGAGGCGCTGAGCTCCGACGTGCAGCACGTGCTCTATCAAGTCGACCGCCCGGTGGTGCTGATCGGGGCCAGCATGGGCGGGCTGACCAGCATCCTGGCCTCTCACGAGGCCGGCCCGGAGCTGGTCACCAAGCTGGTGCTGGTCGACGTGGTGCCCCGGTTCGAGAAGAGCGGCAGCGCACGTATCCGCGACTTCATGTTCACCAACGTCGACGGTTTCGACACCCTGGAACAGGCCGCCGAGGCAGTCTCGGCCTACCTGCCCCACCGAACCAAGCCGCGTAGCCCGGAGGGACTGAAGAAGAACCTGCGGCTGCGTGACGGCCGCTGGTACTGGCACTGGGACCCAGCCTTCCTCACCAAGCCCGAGGACGATCCGTTCGCCCGGGTGGACAAGCTCGAGCAGGCCGCGATGAACCTGACCATCCCGATCCTGCTGATCCGCGGCAAGCTCTCCGACGTGGTCAGTCCCGAGGGCGTGCAGGACTTCCTGGAGAAGGTGCCCGCCGTCGAGTTCGTCGAGTTGTCCGATGCGGGGCACACCGCGGCCGGCGACGACAACGATGCGTTCACCGAGGTCGTCGTGGAGTTCGTCGGGCGGTGAGCCCCGACCGCGGCACCGTCGGCTACGGCGTCGGTTCTGTCTGCTCTGCCTCGGCCAACCGCTGGTGGAGCCGCTCGCGGATGTCCTGCGGCGTATAGGCGTTGCGGCGACGCTGATCCCGCGCCACCATGACGCCACCCGCGACGACTCCGGCGACACCGGCCAGTCCAACCCACTTCCAGATGCTGCGCATGACCACAGTGTGCATAAGCTGCGCAGGTGAATGCGAACACGGTGTCTTTGACCAAGGCGCTGGAGGACACCCGCACCGGCGACATCTGGCTGTTCCGCGGCGGCTCCGGGCCCGACCGGGCCATCCAGACCCTGACCAACAGCCCCGTCAACCACGTCGGGATGACGGTGGCGATCGACGACCTGCCACCACTGATCTGGCATGCCGAACTCGGCGACAAGCTGCTCGACATGTGGACCGGTACCAATCACCGCGGCGTGCAACTCAACGACGCCCGCCAGGTGGTCGAACGCTGGGCGCACAGCTACGGGCAGCGTTGTTGGTTGCGTCAGCTCACCCCGTTCGCATCGCGCGAGCAGGAGGACCAGCTCCTCAAGGTGATCGCCCGGATGAACGGGACGGCCTTCCCCACCACGGCCCGGTTGACCGGACGCTGGCTGCGCGGACGGGTACCGATCGTCAGCGATTTCACCCGGGGAATTCCCTTTGTGCACAAGAAGGTTCGCGAGTCCGCCGAACGCAAGAAGGCAAGCACCCGGCAGGTCGGACTGGAGACCGCCTACTGCGCGGAGACCGTGGCCATCACGTACGAGGAGATGGACCTGCTGACCACCGAGAAGCACTACAACTGGTTCGACCCCGGCTCGTTCTGGAGTGGGGACGCGTTGCCACTGGCCGCCGGATACGCGTTGGGTGACGAGATCTCCGTGCTCATCGACTGAGCCACTTTCGGCTGCGATGTGCTCGGCGTGCTCAACGCCTAGGACTACTGCCAGTATTGAGCAGTAATCCTAGGTATTGAGCTCCTTTCCACGAGCCCTATATACGAAGGCGCTCAGACCGTTCCGCGCGCCGCCCACGCAGTAGCGGTAATGGTGAAGGGGCCACCGCCCAGATGATCTCGAGCCACCGATTCGAGATGCGCGCGACCGGCGTCGTCGAGGCTCTGGACATAGTCACCGGCGGGACCGACACCGAAGGTATATGGCTCCCACCACTCCTCGAACGTGGGATGCACAACGTCGACGGCAATCGGATGCTCCTGCACATCACGCAGCCCGGCCGTTTCCAATACCTCTGTCAGATGTCCTTGGTGCGCACCGGAGAGTAGCGCTTCATCCTCAGCGTCGGGATCGATCAGGTGGACCGCCTCCCAGAATGGCGCCAGGGCACCGGTTGGCCCGTCCCACACACATGCGGCGACGACACCCCCACGTCGCGTCACACGGGCCATCTGCCCTATGCCGACCACAGGATCCGTCATGAAGTGCACCACCAACTGCGCCAGGGCAGCATCGAAATCGGCTGCATCATAAGGTAATTCCTCTGCCACGCCCTGACGCACGTCGATATCCGGGAATCGCGCGCGGATCGCGTCGATGAACGGTGCGGACGGATCGATCGCTGAGACCCGGGCTCGGACCGCAAGCAGATGCGCCGTCAGCGCACCCGGCCCACACCCCACGTCGAGTACGTGGTCGCCGGCGCGCACCCCGGAAAATGCCGCGAAGACCTCCGCAAGAGGCTCGGCGTACCTGCCCATGAAGCGCGCGTAGGCATCCGGCGGGACGAGAAAACCCACCAGCAAATGGTATGTCGGCGGCTCCTTCAGGAGCTACCCGTTGAAGTGGAGCTTCACCACTTTTCCGGCACCGATGAACGTCACGACCGTCGGTAACCTGTCGAGATGGGCGGGGTATTGGATGACGGGCCGTTCTTTCACGGCACAAAGGCCGAACTGCGGGTGGGTGATCTCCTCACCGCCGGCTTCCGCTCCAACTACCGGCCCGAAATCGTGATGAACCACATCTACTTCACCGCGTTGCGCGACGGCGCAGGCCTCGCAGCCGAACTCGCCGCGGGCGACGGTGCCCCGCGGGTCTATGCCGTGGAACCGACCGGGAGGTTCGAGAACGATCCCAACGTCACCGACAAGAAGTTCCCGGGCAATCCCACCCGGTCCTATCGCAGCACCGAGCCACTCCGGATCGTCGGCGAGGTCACCGACTGGACGCGGCTGACACCCGACGCTCTTCAGACATGGCGAGCCCGGCTTGCCGAAATCCACGCCGAACGAGGAGAAATCATCAACTAGGACGCCGCGTTGAAGCGGAGCTCCGCCGCATGCCGTCGCCCGAGAAAGCTCACGACTACCCGACTTTCAACGTCGCGCGCACCGGCGTCGTATTCCGGGTCAGATCCAGCACCGGGCAGTGCGCCTCGACGGCCTCATGCAGCTCGCGATAGCGCTCCTCGGTTTCCGGCCCGGTCACCGTCACCATCACCCGGACCTCGCCGAAACCCGCCCGCACAGCGTCGTCCAGTCCGAAGAAGCCGCGGACGTCGAGGTCGCCTTCGGCGCGCGCGGAAATGTCGTCCACGGCGATGTCGAGTTTCTCCGACCAGAACCGCCACGTCACGATATGGCAGGACAGCAGTGAGGCCAGGTAGAACTCGACCGGATTCGGGGCCTTGTTCTCCCCACCCAGCGCTGGCGGTTCGTCGACCTCAACGCTGTACTGCCCCAGCGTGACCGAGCTGGCTACTGCGCCATGCGCCTGCGCGGCGGCCCGGAACACCACCTTCGCGTTGGCTTCGTTTGCCGTGACCGCATCGGCGGTAGCGGCGATTATCCCGGCGAGGTGATTGGTCGATGTCTCCACAAGGAGGCGATAGTAGCGACCGGCAAACGGCACCGGGACCGCACGTGTGGCTTGCGCACCAAAACCGTGCGGAATGCGCACACCACACCGTCGACGCATACCCGGCTATACGTTGAAGCGGAACTCCACCACGTCCCCGTCGACCATCACGTAGTCCTTGCCTTCGATCCGGACCTTGCCCGCGGCTTTGGCAGCAGCCATCGACCCGGCCTCGACGAGATCCTCGAACGACACCACCTCGGCCTTGATGAAGCCCTTCTCGAAGTCGGTGTGGATCACGCCGGCCGCTTTGGGTGCGGTGTCACCCTGGTGGATGGTCCAAGCCCGTGATTCCTTCGGCCCCGCCGTCAGGTAGGTCTGCAGCCGCAGGGTGTGGAAACCCGCCCGCGCCAACGCATCCAGACCACGCTCGCTCTGCCCGATGGATTCCAGCAGCTCGTTGGCGGACTCGTCGTCGAGCTCGATCAGTTCCGATTCGATCTTGGCGTCCAGGAACACCGCGTCCGCCGGGGCCACCAGGGCCCGCAGCTCGGCCTGCTTGGCCTGATCGGTCAGCACCGATTCGTCGGCGTTGAAGACGTACAGGAACGGCTTGGTGGTCATCAGGTTCAGCTCACGCAGCACCGACCAGTCCTTGCCGGTGGAGAACAGCGTCTTGCCTTCATCAAAAATCGCCTGCGCCGCGACCGCCGCATCCAGGACCGGCTTGCGCTCCTTGTTGGTGCGGGCTTCCTTCTCCAGACGCGGCACCGCCTTCTCGAGCGTCTGCATGTCCGCCAGGATCAGCTCGGTCTCGATCACCTCGATGTCCGAACGCGGATCCACCCGTCCGTCGACATGGATCACGTCGTCATCGGAGAACACCCGCACCACCTGACAGATGGCATCGCATTCACGGATGTTGGCGAGGAACTTGTTGCCGAGGCCGGCGCCTTCGGACGCGCCTTTGACGATCCCGGCGATGTCGACGAACGTCACCGGGGCCGGCACCGTCTTCTCCGAGCCGAAAATCTCGGCGAGCTTGTCGAGCCGGGGATCGGGCAACGGCACCACGCCCTCGTTGGGCTCGATGGTCGCAAACGGGTAGTTGGCCGCCAACACGTCGTTCCGTGTCAGGGCGTTGAACAGAGTCGACTTTCCGACGTTCGGCAAACCGACGATTCCCAGGTTCAGGCTCACAGAGAGGAGAGTCTAGGCCCGTGTGACCGGCACGCCAGCGTCAGCTGGCAGCACACGGCCAGACACAGCCGGTACGGTCTACGTGTGTCAGGACAGCGCGCGCAGCCGGCAGTGCCGGCTGACCATCGCTCTGCACACCCGCGATTCGCCGGTGTGCCGTGGTGGGGAGCTGTCATTTTGGCGGTCACGGCTACCGCGATCGGCTTTGCCTTCGACGCCGGTTCGGGCGATCGTGAGCTCAGTTCGGTGTTCGCGATCTGCTATTCCCTCGGTTGCATCGGGGCGGTGCTGGCCGTTCAGCAGGCCGGGTTGTTCACCGCGGTGATCCAGCCCCCACTGATCTTGTTCGTCGCGGTACCCGGGTCGTATTTCCTGTTCCACGGCGGCGAGCTGCAGGGCGTCAAAGACCTGGCCATCAACTGCGGATATCCGCTGATCGAACGTTTCCCGCTGATGCTGTTCCTCTCGGCCACGGTGCTGCTGATCGGGCTGGGCCGGTGGTACGTCGGCCTGACGTCGCGCAACGACTCCGAAGTGGACGACGTATCCGGGACGGCCAAGGGCGCCAAAACGGCCACGGCAACGCCGTTCGCGGGAATTGTGTCATCCGTCACAACAAGACTTTCCGGGCTGGTGCTCCGCAAACCCGCCACGGCATCGACGCGCCGGGACCGGACCGCCGCGCAGGACCCTGCCGCGGATGGCCCGCCGCGCCGCCGTCCCTCCGAACGACCGCCACGGCGACGTCCGGCCGGGGAGCCGGGCACGGGCGCCGCGGCGGCGGCCGGAGCAGACACCGGACGGGCCCGAGGCGAGCGCAGACCGACCAAACGCACCGCACCGCCCCGACCCCGCCCCAGCCGGGCAGCCGCCGGCGATCTCGGCAGTGAACTCGACGGTGGGATTCCCGAGCGACCACGGCGGCCCAGGCCCCCGCGTTCGCCCGAGCCCGGGGACGGTGAGCCGCGTAGGCGGGTGCGCACCCAGCCACGTGAGCCGCGCAGGCAACCACCGCCCGAGCGACGGGACGCCGGCGCGTTCGATGCCCCACGTGAGCGCCCACAGCGGCAGCGTCGCCGATTCGACGACTATCAGCCATTCGAGGACTCGTTCGATCCGCCGGCCGGATCCGGCCGTTCGACGCACCATCCGGTGTCACGGGTGCGGTACCGCGGTTCTGACGACGAGGATCACCGGGTGGAGCACCGGACGCGACCGCGCTCACCAAAGGGTGCGGCGGCCCGGGGACGTCACTCCCTGGACTACGACGACTAAAGGCCGGTCAACCCGGTCCCGATTGACGCGGGGTCAGGCCCGCGGCGGACGGATCTCACGCGGCAGCGCGAACACCAACGTCTCGTTGGCGGTGGTCACGGGCTGCACGGTGCCGTAGCCGTATTCGGCAAGCCGCTCAAGGACACCACGCACCAGCACCTCGGGCACCGATGCCCCGGAGGTGACGCCCACCGTGGTGACGCCCTCCAGCCAGACCGGGTCGATGTCCTCGGCGTAATCCACCAGATGAGCAGCTTGCGATCCGGCGCCGAGGGCCACCTCGACCAGCCGGACCGAGTTGGATGAGTTCTTCGAGCCGACCACGATCACCAGTTCGCACTCGGGCGCCATTGCCTTGACCGCAACCTGGCGGTTCTGGGTGGCGTAGCAGATGTCGTCACTCGGTGGATCCTGCAGCGTCGGGAACTTCTCGCGGAGCCGGCGCACCGTCTCCATGGTCTCGTCGACACTCAGCGTGGTCTGCGACAACCAGATCACCTTGTTCGGGTCACGCACCGTGACGTTGTCGACGGCATCCGGGTTGTCGACCACCTGGACATGGTCGGGTGCCTCACCGGCGGTGCCGACCACCTCCTCATGTCCGGTGTGGCCGACGAGCAGGATGTCGTAGTCGTCGCGGGCGAACCGCTTGGCCTCGTTGTGGACCTTGGTGACCAGCGGGCAGGTGGCGTCGATCGTCCTCAGATTGCGCGCGGCGGCCTCCACGTGGACGGTCGGCGCGACGCCGTGCGCCGAGAACACGACGATGGCACCCTCGGGAACCTCGCTGGTCTCTTCGACGAAGACGGCGCCGGCCTTGGCCAGCGTTTCGACGACGTGCACGTTGTGCACGATCTCGTGCCGTACGTAGACCGGGGCGCCGTGTTTCTCCAGGGCGCGCTCGACGGTCTCGACGGCGCGATCGACCCCGGCGCAATATCCGCGCGGTTCGGCCAGCAGGACTCGCTTGCCGGTGGCTTGCGAACCGCCTGACCGCACCGAGCTCGTGGCACCCGGGATACCCATGTTGATTGTCGGCGGCATGTCTCCAAGGGTACGGGGCCACGGCGCAACGGAGCCAGCCATGGCGGTGGCTAGTCTGTTGTTCATGGGAACTGCACCGTACGGGGTCCGGCTGCTGGTGGGCGCGGCCGCGACCGCGATCGAGGAAACGCGCAAGCTGCCCCAAACCATCCTGATGTACCCCATGACGGTGGCCAGCCAGGCGGCCAACATCTTCATGCATGTCCAGCAGAACCTCGCCGAACTGGTCGTCAAGGGCGACGAAACGCTCGAGCAGATTTTTCCGCCCAAGGACGAGCAGCCCGAGTGGGCCACCTTCGACGAGGATCTCGACTCCGACCTCGAGGACGACACCGCCGACGACCGGTCCACCGACGACGAGCGGCGTACCGAGGGACGGTTCGCGCTGTACAGCACCGGAGAGCCCGGGGCCGCTGCTGCGACGAACGGTAAGGCCGCGCGTGCCTCCGGATCGGGAGTGGCGCCGGACATCGCGGGCGAGCTCGGATACGAGTCGCTGACGCTGGCGCAGCTTCGCGCCCGGTTGGGCTCGCTGCGCGTGGCCGACCTTGAGGCGTTGTTGGCCTTCGAGGAGGCCGGCCGGGCCCGCGCACCGTTCGTCACGTTGCTCGCCAACAGGATCACCCGCGCGACCGCGAAGTGACCGAACCGGGCCAGTCGCCGGAGAACCCCTGGCCGGTCCGCGCCGTGGCGACCCGCGTCGCCAAGTGGATCGACCGGCTCGGCACCGTGTGGGTCGAGGGCCAGCTGACCGAGCTCAAGATCCGTCCGGATTCCAAAACCGTCTTCATGGTGCTGCGGGATCCGGCGGCCGACATGTCGCTGACCCTGACCTGCCCGCGCGATCTGGTACGCAATGCCCCGGTCAAGCTGTCCGAGGGCACCCAGGTGATCATCTGCGGCAAGCCCAATTTCTATACCGGCCGCGGCACATTCTCGTTGCGGGTCAGCGAGATTCGCGCCGTCGGCATCGGTGAGCTGTTGGCCCGGATCGAGCGGCTGCGCCGGCTGCTGGAGGCCGAGGGACTGTTCGACCCACGCCTCAAACGGCCGATCCCGTTCCTGCCCAACACCATCGGCCTGATCACCGGACGCGCCTCGGCCGCCGAGCGGGACGTGACGACGGTCGCCACCACCCGTTGGCCCGCGGTGCGCTTCACGATCCGCAACACGATCGTCCAGGGACCCAATGCCGTTCCCCAGATTGTGGAGGCACTCGCAGCGCTGGACGCCGACGATACCGTCGACGTCATCGTGCTGGCCCGCGGCGGCGGCAGCGTCGAGGACCTGCTGCCGTTCTCCGACGAGACCCTGTGCCGGGCCATCGTCGCCTGCCGCACCCCGGTGGTCAGCGCGATCGGCCACGAGCCTGACACTCCCCTGTCCGACCTCGTCGCCGACCTACGCGCGGCCACCCCGACGGACGCGGCCAAGCGGATCGTTCCCGACGCGGCCGCCGAGCAGGCGTTGATCACCGATCTGCACCGCCGCAGCGCCCGCGCGCTACGCAACTGGGTGCACCGCGAGCAGCACCACCTGCAGCAGTTGCGCAGCCGCCCGGTCCTCGCGCAGCCCCTGGCGGCGCTCACCGCACGCGCCGACGAGATCGCGCGTGCCAGAACCAACGCCCAACGTGACATCACGCGACTGATCGCCGCGGAGACCGATACCATCGGCCACCTGTCTGCGCGGCTGACCGCGCTGGGCCCGGCCGCCACCCTGGCCCGCGGGTACGCCGTGGTCCAGTCGGTCGCGGCGTCCGGGGAGCCATCGGTTCTCCGTTCGGTGTCCGACGCACCAAGCGGCACCCGCCTGCGGGTTCGGGTGCCCGACGGCGTCATCTCAGCGGTCAGCGACGGTACCGAGTAAGGGTGTGAGGATCGTGAGCATTAAGCCTATTAGTGAATTGGGCTATGAAGAGGCCCGTGATGAGCTGATCGCCGTCGTGCAGCAGTTGGAGCAGGGTGGGCTCGACCTCGATGCTTCGCTCAACCTCTGGGAACGAGGCGAGAAGCTGGCACAACGCTGCGAAGAACATTTAGCCGGAGCACGACAGCGCGTCGAACAGGCACTGGCTGCGCGCGAGTCCGACGACGATTGACCCAGCAACCATTTTCACTATTCGGTCTCGAAACTGGAACCTGTTTCAGTTAAGCTGCCCGCCATGGGTGACGCATCTCTGACCACTGAACTCGGCCGCGTCCTGGTTACCGGCGGCTCCGGCTTCGTCGGTGCCAATCTGGTGACCGAGCTGCTCGACCGCGGGTACCCGGTGCGCTCCTTCGACCGCGCGCCGTCGCCACTGGGCGATCACGCCGGCCTTGAGGTCATCGAAGGCGACATCTGCGACAAGCCGACCGTGGCCGCTGCCGTCAAGGACATCGACACGATCATCCACACCGCCGCCATCATCGACCTGATGGGCGGCGCCTCGGTCACCGACGAATACCGGAAGCGCAGCTTCGACGTCAACGTCGAGGGCACCAAGAACCTCGTGCACGCGGCACAGCAAGCGGGCGTCAAGCGCTTCGTCTACACCGCGTCCAACAGCGTGGTGATGGGTGGGCAGGACATCGTCAACGGTGACGAGACCATGCCGTACACCACCCGGTTCAACGACCTCTACACCGAGACCAAGGTGGTTGCCGAGAAGTTCGTGCTCAGCGAGAACGGCAAGCACGACATGCTGACGTGCGCCATCCGGCCCAGCGGCATCTGGGGTCGTGGCGACCAGACCATGTTCCGCAAGGTGTTCGAGAACGTGCTCTCCGGACACGTCAAGGTGCTCGTCGGCAACAAGAACATCAAGCTCGACAACTCCTACGTGCACAACCTGATCCACGGGTTCATCCTGGCCGGCCAGCATCTGGTCCCCGGCGGCACCGCACCCGGCCAGGCCTACTTCATCAACGACGGCGAGCCGATCAACATGTTCGAGTTCGCCCGCCCGGTGCTCGCCGCGTGCGGACGTCCACTGCCGACGTTCTACGTGTCAGGCAAGCTCGTGCACAAGGTGATGATGGCCTGGCAGTGGCTGCACTTCAAGTTCGCTCTGCCCGAGCCGCTGATCGAACCCCTTGCGGTGGAACGGCTTTACCTCAACAACTACTTCTCGATCGCCAAGGCCAAACGCGACCTGGGCTACGAGCCGTTGTTCACCACCGAGCAGGCCATGGCCGAGTGCATGCCCTACTACGTCGACCTGTTCCGTGAGATGGCGTCCGACGCCAAGCAGACTGCCTAGAAGGCAATCAGCGGTACAGATGCACCGGATGGTGCGTCGACTGTTCGATGCGCGCCGATGCGGCATGCAGTAGATCGCTGCCCAAAGCGATAAGCGCGCGGGCCGCGGCGATCTCCTCACCGATCATCGGTGCACCCGGGTCTCTCGGGTTGCGGTAGGAATCTCCGGTGGTGGACATCGTGTCATCGCGCACCTCCGCCCGGGCCGTGGCGTGGGTGTGGATCTCGTCCTCGGAGAACTCGATCTCGACGAGCCATTTGTTGGTCAGGTCCTTGTCATACATGTCGATCACCCTCCACCTCCAAGGGTGCGCCGGATACGCCGTTCACGCCAGAGGTGGTGTCGCGATCGCGCCAGAGCGTAAGGACGAGGTGGCGCAGCATCGCCACGAATACCAGCGCCCACACCGCCAGTGCGATCCAGCCCTCGACGTATCCGATGCGCTCCACGATCGGCAATTGGTCGGCCTGACCCAGGTAGTGGCCGCCGACCCCGTACATACCGAGCGGGAAGACCACACTCCACAGGGTGGCGTCATAGCGCAATGGAATGCGATGAACCCAGTGGCGCCAGATCCCGGCCGCGATCAACGGTGGGATCAGCCAGGTGCCGAAGGCCCAGAAGAACACCGACGCTCCCGCGATCAGGCCGCGGGTGGCCGCGACCATGGGCGCGTCCGCCATCTCCACGATCCGGGCCCCGGCCACCACGGTGATGGCGGTGGCTCCCATCGCCACCCAGTACGGCGGCGTGAGATCGGCAGGCAGCAAGGGATACAGCAGCATACGAACTGCGACGAAGATGCCCGCTGCACCGTAGAGAAATATCCCTACCGACCACGAGAACACCGCCAGCAGCGCCAGTTCCGAACGCCCCGCCGATATTTCGGGCTGCAATGCCGCGGCCAGCACCGCGACGGACTGACTGGCGACCACCCAGATGAACCAGGTGCCATTGGCGCTCTGCAGTACCGGTCGGGCGGCCTGCCCGAGAACCGCCGTCCACGGCACCACGTAGCCCAGCACCATCCAGGCCACCCAACCGATCACCAGGAGCCCGAACGCCAGCCCGAAATGGCCGTCGGTGGCCAGCCTGGTGCCCACCACACATGTCGCGGCCACGAACGTGAACATGGCGAAACCCCGTCGGGGATCGGTCAGATCGTCCATGAACTCACGGCGGTAGCGGGCGGTGCGCGCAACGGTCAGGGCCACCAACACCAGATAGGCGACCGCCGCGACCCACAACAGCACCACCGAAACTGCATGCGCACGGTGGTAAGTCGCGGCAATGGACATGATTCCCGTGGCCATCACGAGTGCGAAGTAACCGGGATGCAGGGTGCGCACTGCCTCGAGTACCTTCGGCTCACTCATGGGTCTGGTCATACCACCGCGCTGTCCGGCAAAAGTGGAAATTTCCGGCGACAGGTGGGAGAACCCGCGTCGGAGGCTCCGGCCAAGGCCTACTGTCGGAACAGAGGTGAATCTGTCGAGGCGAGGAGCCGACCATGCCTGAAGACAAGCCGAATATTCTGGTGATCTGGGGCGACGACATCGGCATCAGCAACCTGAGTTGCTACAGCGACGGGTTGATGGGCTACCGCACACCGAACATCGACCGCCTCGCCGACGAGGGCATGCGGTTCACCGACTCCTACGGGGAGCAAAGCTGCACCGCGGGCCGGGCGGCCTTCATCAGTGGGCAGAGCGTGTACCGCACCGGAATGAGCAAAGTCGGTGCGCCGGGCGTGGATATCGGTTGGGCCGCAGAGGATCCGACGATCGCCGAGTTGCTCAAACCCATGGGCTACGCCACCGGCCAGTTCGGTAAGAACCATTTCGGCGACCTGAACAAGTACCTGCCGACCGTGCACGGGTTCGACGAGTTCTTCGGCAACCTGTATCACCTCAACGCCGAAGAGGAACCGGAGAACTTCAACTACCCCCACGAAGACCGCTACCCGCGGCTGTACAGCTTCGCCAGGCCGCGCGGGGTACTCAAGTGCAAGGCCACCGCCGAGGTGTCCACCGAGCCCGACGATCCGAAGTTCGGGCCGGTCGGAAAGCAGACCATCGAGGAAACCGGGCCGCTGACCGGCAAACGGATGGAAACCATCGACGAAGACATCGCCGACGCCACGGTCGACTACATCAAGCGTCAGCACGGCGAGGGCAATCCGTTCTTCGTGTGGTGCAACTTCACCCACATGCACCTCTACACCCACACCAAGCCCGAGAGCCGCGGGCAGGCCGGCCTGTGGCAGTCGCCCTACCACGACACGATGATCGACCACGACCGCAACGTGGGCACGGTGCTGAACGTGCTCGACGAACTCGGCATCGCCGAGGACACCATCGTCATTTACTCCACCGACAACGGACCGCACCGCAACAGCTGGCCCGACGGTGGCACCACGCCGTTCCGAAGCGAGAAGAACACCAACTGGGAGGGCGCCTTCCGGGTCCCTGAGTTGATCCGCTGGCCCGGAAAGATCAAGGCCGGTTCGGTGTCCAACGAGATCATCCAGCACCACGACTGGCTGCCGACCCTGTTGGCCGCCGCGGGTGACCCCGACATCGCCGAGAAGCTCAAGACCGGCCACACGGCCGGTGCCGACGGCAAGACCGAGTACAAGGTGCACATCGACGGGTACAACCTGTTGCCGTACCTGACCGGCGAGGTGGAGACCAGCCCACGCCGTGGGTTCTTCTATTTCTCCGACGACGGCGACCTGGTGGCGCTGCGGTTCGAGAACTGGAAGATCGTCTTTGCCGAGCAGCGGTGCCAGGGCACGTTGCGGGTTTGGGCCGAACCCTTCACGCCACTGCGTCTGCCGAAGCTGTTCAATCTCCGGACCGACCCCTACGAGTACGCCGATATCACGTCGAACACGTACTACGAATGGCTGATGCGGAACGACTTCTTCATCTTCTACGCGACGGCGATGGCGACGAAGTTCCTCGAGACATTCAAGGAATTCCCGCCCCGGCACCCCCCGGCCAGCTTCAGCGTGGACCAGGCGGTCGAGAAGCTGCACCAGTTCCTGGCCAAAGACTAGATGTTGGATTCCTGGACCGACGGCTCCACGAAGTCGGCGATCGTCGACTTCGTGGGGCGGGCCACCGAGCAGGTGGCACCCGAAGAGCGTGTCGCCGTGTTCGACAACGACGGAACCCTGTGGTGCGAGAAGCCGGCCTACATCCAGCTGGATTTCCTGGTGCGCAGACTCGCTGCGCAGGCCGCCGCCGACCCGACCTTGGCAGCCGAGCAGCCGTATCGGGCCGCAGCGGCCGGTGATCTCGCCTGGTTCGGCGATGCCGTCACCAGGCATTACAACGGTGACGATTCCGCACTGAAAATCCTTGCCGGCGGCATACTTTCGGCGTATTCCGGACTGTCTGTGGAGGACCACGCCGACCAGATCAAGGCGTTCTTCGCGGCGGCCCGGCACCCGACTCTGGGCCGCGCGTACACCGCGTGCGGCTATCTCCCGATGGTCGAGTTGCTGCGCTATCTGGAGGCCAACGGGTTCACCAATTACATCGTCTCCGGTGGCGGCCGTGATTTCATGCGCCCCGTGACGGAGTCGATGTACGGCGTACCGCCGGAGCGGGTGATCGGCAGTTCGGTGGGGCTGGATTTCGTCGACGGCCAGCTCAAGACCACCGCCACACCAGAATTCCTGAACGACGGCCCGGTCAAGGCCGTCCGTATCTGGGGCCGGGTCGGACGCCGGCCGATCTTCGCGGCAGGCAACTCCAACGGCGATATCCAGATGCTGGAGTACGCCACCGGCGGGGCGGGCCCGTCGCTGGGCCTGCTGGTGCGTCACGACGACGCCGACCGCGAATTCGATTACACCGCAGGCGCGGACCACGCGCTGAGGCTGGCCTCCGACCGCGGTTGGACGGTGGCGAGTATGCGTGACGATTGGACGACGGTCTTTGACTGAGGCCGCACCGAGGTCATCGACTCTGCGCCCAGGGCGCCAAAGTGCGAGTACGCCTCGCCCTCGCCGCAGAGTCGACACATGACATCCACCGACCTGGTCTGGATTCCGGCCCAGACAACGATCCTCGGGTCGGACGCGCACTACCCCGAGGAGGCACCGGCGCGTGAGATCTCGACCGCGGGATTCTGGATCCAGCGCCATCAGGTGACCAACGCCGACTACGCCCAATTCGTGGACTCCACCGGATATCTCACCGTCGCCGAACAGCCGGTGAACCCGGACGACTTCCCGGGCGCGCAGGCGGAGAACCTGGCGCCCGGCTCGATGGTGTTCCAGCGCACCGCGGGTCCGGTGGACCTGCGGCACATCAGCCAGTGGTGGGCGTGGACGCCGGGAGCGTGCTGGAATCACCCACGCGGGCCCCGCTCGTCACTGAAGGGACGCGAACAACATCCCGTGGTGCACATCGCCTTTGACGATGCCGAGGCGTATGCGGACTGGGCGGGTCTGGAACTGCCCACCGAAGCGGAGTGGGAGACCGCGGCCCGTGGTGCGATCTCGGGGGCCGTATACACCTGGGGCGACGAGCCCGAGCCGCCGGCACAACGCCTGGCCAACTACTGGCATGGCGAGTTCCCCTACCTGCCCGATACCGGTTATGGCACAACGAAACCGGTGGGCAGCTTCGAGCCCAACGGTTACGGCCTGTTCGACATGGCCGGCAACGTCTGGGAGTGGACCACCGACTGGTACGGCGAGGACCGGGCCACCACGCCCTGCTGTGCCGCTGACACCTACGACCCGAACCAGCCGCAGTTCCAGATCGGCCGCAGAGTGATCAAAGGTGGCTCGTTCCTGTGCGCCGACAGCTACTGCCTGCGGTACCGCCCGGCCGCCCGGCGGCCCCAGATGGTGGATACCGGCATGAGCCACATCGGCTTTCGATGCATCAGACGGCCCTAGCCGAACGCCGGCGCGACAAAGCGCCTCAGTATCTGCTGCTCGGCAGCCTCGTCGGGCCCGGGCCAGACCAACAACGACAGCACCAGGCGCACGATCCATGCCGCAGCCGCCGGGTCATCCTCGTCCAGTCCGGTGAGTTCGGCGGCAAACGCGGCAGGCACCGGCGATTGCGTCAGGTCCGCCATCCCACCCCCACTGCGCAGTGAGCCGAGTAGCAGACCGAACATCGGATCGGCTCGAATGCGTTGCAATGCCACGGTGATGGCCGTCAGCACCCGTTGCGCGCCGGTCAGTCCGTCGACCGCTCGTCGCACCTCCCCCACGATCGAAGCGGCCAACCGAGCCAGCACGGCGTCGCGGATCTGCGCCTTGCCGCCGGCATGCCGATAGACCGTCGCACGCGAGCAGTGCACCCGAGCCGCCAGCGCGTCGATGTCCAGTGCGTCGAACCCGTCGCGGGCGGCCAGTTCGGCCGCCGCGGCATAGATGCGCTCGGCGGCCTCGATGCGCCGGTCACCCCCGACCAGCCAGTCCGCACGCCCGGGAGACATAGCTGAAACTCTATCGCACTGTGAGACGGAATCACGGATAAATCTCACCCGGCGTGCAGGTCACCACCCCGCCCTGAGACAGCTGGCGCCAGGGAGCCCAGGAGGCGAGTATCAACCTGTCCGGGCCTCATTGACGGGCCCGGATTCACCGGCCAACCTGGCCCAATGCTCCTGGCACACGAACTGTTCGAGCCCGCCTGCCTGCAGGATCCGTATCCGCTCTACGACCGGTTGCGGGTCCAGGGACCGGTGGCGCAGGTCGGCGACTCCCCGTTCTTCGTGGTGACATCGTTCGACGCCGTGATCGAGGCCACCGCACGGACCCAGGACTTCTCGTCGAATCTCACCGCAACCATGTGGTCTCAGCCCGATGGCACGGTCGCCCCGTTCGGCATGGGCGAGCCGGGCGGCCCGATCCACGTGCTGGCCACTGCCGACGATCCGGCCCATGCCGCCCACCGCAAGATGGTGCTGCCCCGGATGGCCGCCAAGCGGATAGCCGAATTGGAACCGTTCATCGCTGCCATCACCGCCGACCTGCTGGCCGGGGCAAACGGAGAATTCGAGTGGATGTCTACCTTGGCGGACCGACTGCCCATGCTGGTGGTCGCGCATCTACTCGGACTGCCTGCAGCGGATGTGGATCGACTGGTGACCTGGGCCTATGCCAGCACGCAGCTGCTGGACGGGCTGGTCGACGCCGAACAGCTGACCGCGTCGGGGATCGCGGCCGTGGAGCTCGGCGGGTATCTGACCGAACGGTTCGGTGCAGCGTCGGCAAACCCGGGAGACAACCTGCTCGGAGACCTCGTGGCCTACTGCGCGGCCGAACGCGTGTCCCGCGACTCGGCGGTGTTCATGTTGATCCAGCTGGTGGGCGCGGGAGGCGAATCGACCGCGTCGTTGATCGGCAGCGCGGCATGGATTCTGAGCCGACGCCCCGACCTCGCCGAACGGCTGCGCCGGGATCCCGCGATGGTCACGCCGTTCATGGAGGAGGTATTGCGGTTCGAGTCCCCATTCCGGGGCCACTATCGGCACGTCCTGGCCGATACCGAACTGGCAGGTATCGCACTGCCCGCGGGTAGCCACCTACTGCTGCTGTGGGGTGCGGCCAACCGGGATCCGGCGGTATTCGAGGATCCGAACGAGTTCCGGCTGGATCGGCCGAACGTCAAGAATCACTTGGCATTCGGCAAGGGCGGGCACTTCTGCCTCGGGGCCGCACTGGCCCGGCTCGAAGCCCGCCTCGTGATCTCGGCCCTACTGTCCCCCGGCAACACCCTCCGGCCGGCCGGGGACGCCGAATGGCAACCCAGCCTGTTGGTGCGCCGGTTACGTCAGCTTCCGCTGAGCGTGCGGTGAAGCTACCTGGAGTCAGGCCGCTTGCACGGCAAGGGCAATGCTGTCGTCGTCGACGAACACCAGCCCGCCGTCGTCGAGGTTGACCGCCCACCGCCGCGCCGGTTGCGCGATTCGCTCACCGGCGACGTCGACCGCGGTACCGGCCAAGTCGGCAAAATCTTCGACGACCACGCCGTGCAATTCGTCATCAGTCCCCGGATAAACAACCACCGAGGATCCCACAGCAACGTCTTCGGCAATTTCGCCGGAGTCGTTGTCGTTAACCCCTGTCACGACATCTTCGGACATCACGCACCTCCCCAATTACTGACGCGTGCAACCGAGTACATCACAAACACCTGCGATCGGTTCACTTTCGTCGATACCTACAGCCACACCCTGCATAGGTCTCGGGCAAATTTCCAAATCCGGTAACGAATACCGTTCCGGCAAATGCGTCACACCGGGGTGTGGCATGTGCCCCCGGTCACATGTACTCCGCGACCGCGCCATTGATCAATGCTTTTGAGGCAACCGCAGCAACATTCGCCTTTCCGGATGCCGCCCCAGTACGACGCCTAGGTACCGGTTGCTGAACACCCGCGGGCGAACGGCCTCCGATGAACCCACTCCGACGTCGGGATCGCGGTGACACACACCACACCCATGTTCGCTAGGGTTGCAACACGTTCTAGCAAGGAGGCCTATGTCCGAGGCTGTTTTGGTTACCGGTGCGTTCGGTTTGGTGGGCTCCGCCGTCGTGAAGACCCTGGCCGCCGGCGGACGCACGGTCGTCGCGACCGATCTCGACGTGCCGGCGAACCGCAAGGCCGCCGCTGCACTCCCGGCAGCCGTACAGGTGCGCTGGGCCGACCTGACCGATTCTGCCGCCGTCGACGCACTGGTGACCGCGGTTGCCCCGGCGGCGATCATCCACCTCGCCGCGATCATCCCGCCGTTCTGCTACATGCGCCGCGGGCTGGCCCGCAAGGTCAACGTCGAGGCCACCGCAGCACTGCTCCGCGCTGCCGAGGCCCAACCCACCCCGCCCCGGTTCGTCCAGGCGTCGAGTATCGCGGTTTACGGTGCCCGCAACCCGCACCACATCGATGACGTACTGACCCCCGACACCCCGACCAACGCCTCCGACATCTACGGCGCGCACAAGGTCGAGGCCGAAGCCCTGGTACGGGCCTCGAAACTGGACTGGCTGATCCTTCGTCTCGGTGGCGTGATGAGCTCGCAGTTCAGCCTCGGCATCGACGTCGACCTCATCTCGTTCGAGAGTGTCCTGCCCGCCGACGGGCGGCTGCAGACCGTCGACGTTCGTGATGTTGCGGCGGCGTTCGTCGCCGCCACCACGGTCCCGACCGAGACCGCCAATCACGAGGTTCTGCTGATCGGCGGCGACCCTGAAACACACCGTCACATCCAGTCCGCCGTCGGTTCGCAAGCGGCCGCTGCGATGGGTATCAAGGGCGGCCTGCCGATCGGCCGGCCCGGCAACCCCGATGACGACGCGGCCTGGTTCGCGACCGACTGGATGGACACCAGCCGCGCGCAGGAAGTGCTCGGATTCCAGCACCACTCGTGGCCGCAGCTCTTGGCAGACACCAGGGCCAACGCCGGGTTGAAGCGTTTCCCGATCGGACTGGCGGCACCCCTGATCCGCGCGTTCCTGCGGTCGAAGTCCGCCTACAAGGACTATCCGGGACAGTTGGCCGACCCGTGGAACGCCATCGACAAGAAGTGGGGCGACCACCGACCGGACGGGAACCAGGCATGACCACCGAACGCGTAGCGATCGTCATCGGCGGGGCCTCGGGGATCGGCTGGGCCAGCGCGCAGGCCCTGGCCGCCGACGGCTGCCGCATCGTTGTCGCCGACCGTGACGCCGACGGCGCGGCGGCCCGGGCCGCCCAGCTCGGTGCACCGCACACCAGCGCCTACGTCGACGTCACCGACGAGGACGCGGTGCAGAAGTTGTTCGCTGAAGTTACCCGCGCCGGCTCTATTCATGTCGTGCTCAACTGCGCGGGGTTCAGCAATATCGGCCTGATCACCGACCTGGCGGTCGAGGACTTCCGCTCCGTAGTCGACGTCTGCCTCAACGGCGGGTTCATCGTCGCCAAGCACGCCGGCCGCAACCTGCCCGAAGGTGGTGTCCTGGTGTCGATTTCGTCGCTGAACGGACGCCAGCCCGCGGCCGGCATGAGCGCCTACTGCGCGGCCAAGGCCGGGCTGTCGATGCTGACGCAGGTGGCCGCACTGGAAATGGGCCCGCGCGGTATCCGGGTCAACGCGATCGCGCCGGGATTCGTGAAAACCCCGCTGACCGATCCCGCGGCGATGATCCCCGGAGTCGTCGAGGAGTACGTCGAGAACACTGCGCTGGGCCGCAGCGGAACCCCCGAGGACATCGCTGCCGCGGTGGTGTTCCTGTGTTCGCCGCAAGCATCGTGGCTGACCGGCGAGGTGCTCGATCTCAACGGCGGCGCGCACCTCAAGCGCTATCCGGACATCCTCGGCCATGTCATGAAGCTGGCCCAGGGGTGAGCAGGCTCGCCGGTAAACAGGCGATCGTCACCGGCGCCGGGTCCGGTATCGGTGCAGCGCTGTGCCGCGCCTTGGTCGCCGCCGGCGCCGAGGTGCTCTGCACCGACATCGACGAAGGTGCCGCCGCGCAGACCGCTGCGCCTCTCGGCGCCCGGTCGGCACGTCTCGACGTCACCGATGCGGCCGCGGTGCAGGCCGCGGTCGACGGCGTCGTGGAGCGGGCCGGAAAGCTCGATCTGATGTTCAACAACGCGGGCATCGTCTGGGGCGGCGACACCGAACTGCTCACGCTGGACCAGTGGAACGCCATCATCGACATCAACGTGCGCGGCGTCGTCCACGGTGTCGCCGCCGCGTATCCGCAGATGATCCGGCAGGGCCACGGCCACATCGTCAACACCGCGTCGATGGCCGGCTTGGCCGCCGCGGGCCAGCTCACCAGCTATGTGATGACCAAGCATGCCGTCGTCGGGTTGTCCCTGGCCCTGCGCTCGGAGGCGGCGGCCCACGGTGTGGGCGTGCTGGCGGTGTGCCCGGCCGCGGTCGAGACGCCGATCCTGGACAAAGGCGCGGTCGGCGGATTCGTCGGGCGTGATTACTTCCTGCAGGGCCAGGGGGTCAAGACCGCCTACGACGCCGACCGACTGGCCGCCGACACCCTGCGCGCCATCGCCGCCAACAAGGCCATCCTGGTCAAACCCCGTCGCGCTCATGCCTCCTGGCTGCTCGCCCGGTTGGCGCCCGGCCTCATGCAGCGGCTGTCCGTCAAGTTCGTCGCCTCACAACGCGCCGGCCAGGCCGCGCGCCACCCGGCATGAGGATAGGGTCAGCCCAACGGCGGGAAGGGACCCATGAAAGACGAGTTCACCCTCACCCAGAAGCGTGCGTTGGCGGTCTTCACCGTGCTGGCCCTGTTGCTCGGGGCCTACTTCCTGCGCGGCTTCTTCGTCCTGATCGTGATGGCCGCGGTGGGCGCCTACTTGTTCACCCCGCTGTACCAACGGTTTCAGCGCCGTCTGGGCACCGGCTTATCGGCCACGCTGACCCTGTTGGTCGCCATCCTCATGGTGATCATCCCGATATCGCTCGTGGTGTTCATGGCCATCGTGCAGATCACCCAATTGGTCAACACGGTCAGCAACTGGATCGGCAACACCGACCTCAGCACGCTCGGCGACCGGACGCTGCAATTCGTCAACTCACTGCTGCAACGGGTGCCCTTCCTCGACATCCACCTCACCGCGGATTCGTTGCGCGACACCGTGGTCAAGCTGGCTCAGCACCTCGGCGAATGGTTGCTCGGCATCCTGCAGGGCGCGGTCGGTGGCATGGTCGGCGCGATCACCTCGTCGATCATCTTCCTGTACGTGTTCATCTCGATGCTGGTCAACAGGAATGAGATCGCCACCCTGATCCGCCGGCTGAACCCGCTCGGCGAGGAGATCACCGACCTGTACCTGGCCAAGACCGGCGCCATGGTGAAGGGAACGGTCAAGGGCCAGTTCGTGATCGCGTTCTGCCAGGGCGTGGCCGGCGCGATATCCATCTACATCGCCGGCTTCCACGAGGGATTCTTCGTCTTCGCGATCCTGTTGACCGCGCTGTCGGTGATCCCGCTCGGCGGCGGTATCGTGACCATTCCGTTCGGCATCGGAATGATGTTCTTCGGCAACGTCATCGGCGGTATCTTCGTCGTGGTGTTCCACCTGCTGGTGGTCACCAACATCGACAATCTGCTGCGCCCGTGGCTGGTGCCCAAGGCGGCCCGGCTCGACCCCGCCCTGATGCTGCTGGCGGTGTTCGCCGGCATCTCGATGTTCGGCTTCTTCGGGATCGTGATCGGGCCGGTGCTGATGATTATCATCGCCACCACGGTCATGGTGTACCTGGCCGTCTACAAGGGCGTCGAGCTCGAAACCGACGAACCCGACGTGCCGGGACAGAGCCCGTGGCGGCGGTTGTGGGCCTGGTTCCAGAAACGGCTCGGCGGCAAGCCCGACGTACCCCGGGCCGAGCCCGAATCCGAAACGGCCGAGGCCGAAACCGGCAGCCGCACCTCCAGCTAATTCGCGCTCAGTCGCGCGGTGAGAAACGCCACCACCCGCTTACGCGCCTCATACGCAGGATGCCCGTCGACCTCACGCACCTCGGCGGTCAGCACCGAATGTGCTGACGCCGGGATGCCGGCGGCATTGCCCTTTGTCGAGTCGATCTCGATGACCTCGAACGCATCGCCCAGCCGCGCCTTGAGGGTGGCGAACCGCTCCCCCGGCACCATCCGGTCCTGACTGAACCGCAGGGCCAGCGCGCACAGGCCGTCGTCAGCGGCACGCTGTTCGATGATCTTGAGCTCGGCCTCCGACATTCCCGGATCGCGCTTCTGCGCCGCCGTGAGGGGTATCGGCACCGACGGCTGGCTCAGCACCGGGGCCAGCACGCTGTCGTCCACTGCGGCAGCGAGGGCGAACCCACCGGTGAAGCACTGCCCGATGACGCCCACACCTTTACCAGGGGTATTGGCATTGAGGTCGCGGGCCAGTGCCCGTAGGTAGTGCGCGACGGGCCGGTCGGCATTGGTGGCGAATGCCGAAAACTCCCGTGTCACGCACGCTTTCACCAGGACACCGATGGCACCCGGACGCACCGCCGCCGCACCCGGGGTGCCGAACAGTGACGGCGCGGCCACCGTGAAGCCGTTGTCCACCAGGTGGTTGCCCAGCGCGAGGACGCCGGGATGCAGGCCGGGGATCTCGGGAATCAGGACGACACCGGGGCCTTGGCCCTTGCGGTACACGTCGTAGGTCTGGTCGGCGGCGGTGAAGGGGGTGACCGTCCACCCGGTGAGATCTGCAACTGGCGACGACAACACGGGCTCCATCCGTTAGTGCGTCACGGCCGCTTCATCGGCAGCGGCGACTGCTTCTGCGTCGCACTCGCCAGCGTACGGTACTCATCAGTACCACCGGCACCTGTGATGGCGACCTGCGCCGGCCCGCGCAGCCGCGTCGTCCACACCGGTTCCGGGTCGCTGCTCTCGTAGACCACCCAGGTCACCCCGTCGACATTCTGAGTACCCGACGGGTACGAATCCGGCTTGATCGAGGCCACCAGCGCGGCCTCGTCGGCATTGCTCTGGGTCAGGCTCAGATACTTCCCGTTGGGTGCCAGGTAGCCGATACGCGAGGACACCGCGCGGCCGTGCTGCCCGTCGGGCAACGTCACACCGCCGTCGATGCCGTGGCGGCTGCCGGAGTTCGGCCGCCAGCCTTCGGGCAGCTGGGGCATCCGGATGGGGATCTTCAGCGCGTCGGCGTCGGCCTGCAGGGCAGCCGGCGCATCGAATTCCGGCGCCGGGCCCGCCCCGGGTCCGGCCGCCTGAAATGAGCACATTCCGAGCATCCCGGCCAACACGACGCAGGCCACCACCAGCGGCACCATCGACCAGAACATGTCCCGGCCGTCCTGCAGTAACCGTGCCTTTGCCGGTTTGGGGGCAGGCGTCGGCTGGGCGGTGGGCTGATCGGACATGGCTGCCAGTATCCCAGCTCCCAAACCCGCGGCCCGTTCTGGGACAATCTGGGCCATGAGTCCCACGCGGGGGGAAGCCCCGGATCGCAACCTTGCCCTTGAGCTCGTCCGGGTAACCGAGGCCGGCGCCATGGCCGCGGGCCGCTGGGTGGGTCGCGGCGACAAGGAGGGCGGTGACGGGGCTGCCGTCGACGCCATGCGTGAGCTGGTCAACTCGGTGTCGATGCGCGGTGTCGTGGTGATCGGCGAGGGCGAGAAAGACGAAGCCCCGATGCTCTTCAACGGCGAAGAGGTCGGTAACGGCGACGGCCCCGAATGCGACTTCGCCGTCGACCCGGTCGACGGCACCACACTGATGAGCAAGGGCATGCCCAATGCCATCTCGGTGCTGGCCGTCGCCGAGCGCGGCGCGATGTTCGACCCGTCGGCGGTGTTCTACATGAACAAGATCGCCGTCGGCCCCGAATGCGCCGACGCCATCGACATCACCGCCCCGATCGGCGAGAACATCCGCCGGGTGGCCAAGGCGCGTGGCGCCTCGGTGAGCGATCTGACCGTGTGCATCCTGGACCGGCCGCGCCACACCCAGCTGATCGACGATGCCCGCGCCGCCGGCGCCCGCATCAGGCTGATCACCGACGGCGACGTCGCAGGCGCGATCTCGGCCTGTCGGCCCAACTCGGGCACCGACATCCTGGCCGGTATCGGCGGCACCCCCGAGGGCATCATCGCCGCGGCCGCGATCCGCTGCATGGGTGGTGCGATCCAGGCCCAGCTGGCCCCCACCGACGACGCCGAACGCCAGAAGGCCATCGACGCCGGCTACGACCTGGACCAGGTGCTGTCGACCGACGACCTGGTCTCGGGTGACAACGTCTTCTTCTGCGCCACCGGCGTCACCGACGGTGACCTGCTCAAGGGCGTGCAGTACTACCCCGGCGGGTGCACCACCCAGTCCATCGTGATGCGATCCAAGTCCGGCACCGTCCGGATGATCGAGGCCTACCACCGGCTGACCAAACTCAACGAGTACTCCGCCATCGATTTCACCGGCGACAAGACCGCCGCCTACCCGCTCCCGTAACTGGTCAGAAAGGTCAGCATGAGCTCCGACACCGACGTCGAATACCGCATCGAGCACGACACCATGGGCGAGGTCCGGGTGCCGGTCAACGCCCTGTGGCGGGCGCAGACCCAGCGCGCCGTGGAGAACTTCCCGATCTCCTTCCGCGGGCTGGAGCGCACCCAGATCCGCGCGCTGGGCCTGCTGAAGGCGGCCTGCGCGCAGGTCAACAAGGACCTGGGCCTGCTGGCCGCCGAGAAGGCCGACGCCATCATCGCCGCGGCCGGCGAGATCGCCGACGGCCTGCACGACGACCAGTTCCCGATCGATGTGTTCCAGACCGGCTCGGGCACCAGCTCGAACATGAACGCCAACGAGGTGATCGCCTCGATCGCCGCCCGCAACGGCGTGACGGTCCACCCCAACGACGACGTGAACATGTCGCAGAGCTCCAATGACACGTTCCCGACCGCCACTCACATCGCGGCCACCGAAGCCGCTGTGCGCCACCTGATTCCGGCACTCGAGGTGCTCCACGAGTCGCTGGCCGCCAAGGCCAAGCAGTGGAAGACCGTGGTCAAGTCGGGACGCACCCACCTGATGGACGCCGTCCCGGTGACGCTGGGCCAGGAGTTCGGTGGCTACGCCCGTCAGATCGAGGCCGGCATCGAAAGAGTGAAGGCCACGCTGCCCCGCCTGGGCGAGCTCGCCATCGGCGGTACCGCCGTGGGCACCGGGCTCAACGCCCCCGACGGTTTCGGACCCAAGGTGGTCGACGTGCTGGTCAACCAGACCGGTCTGGCCGAATTGCGCACCGCCGCAGACGCGTTCGAGGCCCAGGCGGCCCGCGACGGGTTGGTCGAGGCATCGGGCGCGCTCAAGACCATCGCCGCCTCGCTGACCAAGATCGCCAACGACGTGCGCTGGATGGGTTCGGGCCCGCTGACCGGCCTCGGCGAGATCGCACTGCCGGACCTGCAGCCGGGCAGCTCGATCATGCCGGGCAAGGTCAATCCCGTTCTGCCCGAGGCGGTTACCCAGGTGGCCGCGCAGGTCATCGGCAACGACGCCGCAGTCACCGTCGGTGGCCTGTCGGGTGCCTTTGAGCTGAACGTCTACATCCCGATGATGGCGCGCAACGTGCTCGAGTCGTTCACCTTGCTGGCCAACGTGTCTCGGTTGTTCGCCGAGAAGTGCATCGACGGCCTGGTTGCCAACGAGGATCATCTGCGCACTCTGGCCGAGTCCTCCCCGTCGATCGTGACGCCGCTGAACTCGGCGATCGGCTACGAGGAGGCCGCCAAGGTCGCCAAGCAGGCCCTCAAGGAGAAAAAGACCATCCGCCAGACCGTGATCGACCGCGGCCTGATCGGCGACAAGCTGTCGGAGGCCGAGTTGGACAAGCGTCTCGACGTGCTGGCCATGGCGAAGGTCAAGCGCGGCGAGTAGTTTCGCCCGGTGATTGCAGAGGCGCCCCGAAACCACCAGGTTTCGGGGCGCTTTTGTATCTGCGCTACTCGGGAAGCGGTGCGGCCCAACGCAACACGGTCCCACCGCCGGGCCGATCGGTGATCGTGAACCGGCCGCCCGCACTCAGCGCCCGGGCCCGCAGATTCCCCAGCCCGCTCTCGGTGACCTCGGCGGCAATCCCGCAGCCGTTGTCGGACACCTCGATGGACAGGTCGTCGGCCACCTCCACGAACACGGCGAGTTCGGTTGCCCCCGAATGACGTACGGCATTGCTGATCGCTTCACGCAGCACCGCCTCGGCATGGTCTGCCAGCGTCGAATCGACCACCGACAGCGGGCCGACGAACCGGGTGCCGGTGTGTATCTGCGCGTCGGCGAACTGGGCGATCACCTCGTCGAGGCGTTGCCGTAACCGCGTCGCGCCGGCCTGGGCGCCGTGCAGGTCGAAGATCGCGGTCCGGATCTCCTGGATCACCGCCTGGAGATCGTCCACGGTGGCGGTGAGCCGCTGCTGCACCTCGGGGGAATGCGCCCGCGGGATCGTGCCCTGCAGTGACAGTCCGACCGCGAACAGGCGTTGGATCACGTGGTCGTGCAGGTCCCGGGCGATGCGATCCCGATCGGCCAGGATCTCCAACTCGCGCACGCTGCGCTGCGAGCTGGCCAGTTGCCAGGCCACCGCGGCCTGGTCGGCGAACGCCGCGGCCATGTCGAGTTGCTCGGCGGTGAAGCTCTGGGCGCCGTCGGCGCGCACGGCCACCAGTACCCCGGCGACGGTGTCGGTCGCCCGCAGCGGCAGCACCAGCGCCGGGCCGCCTGCGTCGTCCAGCTCGAGGCGGTCGAGCCGGTGCGGTGTGCCGTCGTGGAACGCCGCGCTCACCGCCCCCTCCGCTGAATGCGGGCCCACCGGAAGCGTGTCGATCGAGGTCGGGCGGCCCGCGGTGGCGGCCACAACGAGGGTGTCGGCCTCACCGGCGGGTACCTCGCTGCCGGGCACCGCGACCACGATGCGGTCGGCCCCGGTCAGTTTGAGGGTCTCATCGGCCACCATGCGGAACACCCTGGCCGGGTCGGTGCCGCCGAGCAGTTCGGTGCCGATGTCGCGGGTGGCCGCGATCCAGGCCTGCCGGTCACGGGAGAGCTGGTAGAGCCGGGCGTTCTCCACCGCGACGCCCGCGGCCGCAGCCAGTGCCTCCACCAGCACCTCGTCGTCCTCGCTGAACGGCTGCCCGTTGGTCTTCTCGGTGAGGTAGAGGTTGCCGAACACCTCGTCGCGGATCCGCACGGGCACACCGAGAAAGGTCCGCATCGGCGGATGGTTGGGCGGGAACCCGACCGACGCGGGATGTTCGCGGATGTCGTCGAGGCGGATCGGTTGCGGGTCGTCGATCAGCACACCGAGCACACCACGCCCCTCGGGCAGGTGCCCGATCACGGCCCGGGTGGCGTCATCGATGCCCTGATAGACGAACTCCGTCAGCTCATGGTCGTCGCCGCGGACACCCAGCGCGCCGTAGCGGGCATCGACCAGTTCGATCGCGGTCCGCACGATGGTGCTCAGCGTGACTTCGAGGTCCAGACCCGAGGTCACCGCGAGCATGGCCTCGACCAGGCCGTCGATCCGGTCGCGGCCGGTGATGATCTCCTCGACCCGGTCCTGGACCTCGGTGAGCAGTTCGCGCAGGCGCAACTGCGCGAGAGTGTTCCGCAACGGTGGAGTTCGCTGTTCATCGTCGGGCTGCACACCGTGACCAGTCACGTCCACCATGCTGGCACTACCGGCCGCGGCGCACCAAGCTCGCCCAGGTCCTCACTCCGCATCCGGTTCGGGTCCGAACCGGAACCGACGGCCGGTGACCCGCACCGGTGACACCCGTACATAGTGGGTCTTGGCCGTGGCAGTCCACGGCAGTAACTGCGCCCGCTCCGCTTCGTCCAGTTCCTCGTCGGTGCGCAGCGTGCGGGCCACGCCTCGCACGATCACACTCCAGCCTTCGGCCGCGTCGTGATCGTCGGCCTCGAACAACACGTGGTTGTTGATGGCCGCGCTGATCAGCTTGGTCCCCGCCGCGGTCCGGAACAGGATGGTGCGGTTCTGCACTGCGAAATTGACCGGGAAGATGTGCGCCTCGTCATCGACCGCGGTGACGAGGCGGCCCAGCGACACCCCGCCCAGCAGGTCCCAACTCTCCCGCTCGGAGAGAACATCGACCGGCGCACTGCGCGTAGACATTCCGGTTTCCATAGCGACGACGCTATCGCCGCGCACATCGCGGCACCACGGCCGAAAGCCCTATCCCTCAGGGACCAAAGACCCTGGCCTCTACTGACGCGGACGGTCCAGGGTCGAGGCGAACACCGCGGCCTGCGTGCGACGTTCCATGCCCAGCTTGGCCAACAACCGCGACACGTAGTTCTTGACGGTCTTCTCGGCGAGGAACATCCGGGCCGCGATCTGCCGGTTGGTCAGCCCTTCCCCCAGCAGATCCAGCAGCACCCGCTCCTGCTGCGTCAGCCCGGCCAACGGGTCGGCCCGCTCGGCATCACTGCGCAGTTTCGCCATCAGCGCCGTGGCGGCACGATTGTCCAGCAGCGACTTCCCGGCCCCGACGTCCTTGATCGCCTGGGCCAGCTCCATCCCTTTGATGTCCTTGACCACGTAACCACTGGCGCCGGCCAGGATCGCGTCGAGCATCGCCTCGTCCGAGGTGAACGACGTCAGCATCAGACAGCGCAGATCGGGCATGCGCGACAACAGTTCCCGACACAGCTCGATGCCGTTGCCGTCGGGCAGCCGGACGTCGAGCACCGCGACGTCCGGGTTGAGGGCCGGCACCCGGGCCAGCGCCTGAGCCACCGAATCGGCCTCGCCGATCACGTCCAGCTCCGGGTCGGCGCTGAGCAGGTCGATCAGCCCACGGCGAACCACCTCATGGTCGTCGACCAGAAAGAGTCTGATCATCCCCCGAGTGTCACAGGCCGGTCGCGCCGATCGCAAGTGAACACCGCGCAACCCGAGGAAGCCAATGCGGCCTGCAACCCGGGCGTATCCGGGTGGCCGGCGCCGACCACGAGCATCTGGGCCGACTCCGGGTGTGCCGTCAGATAATCCGCAGCGCTGCTGTAGCCGTCGACGGTCTGCACGTCGAGAGCAGGGGATCGTTTCAGCGCGCGGGCCAACCGCCGCTCCAGCTGCGCTGCCGACAACCGGTCACGCTCGGCGACGGCGGTCGCGTCGTACATCTCGCGATGCCGGGCTCCCCAGGTGGTCAGCACCCGCAGCGGTGCGCCGCGTCCCACGGCCTCCTCGATCGCGGCGTGCAGCGCGTCGTTGCTGGCGGCGCGACCGTCGGCTTCGACCAGAACGGCGGCAGCAGCGGGGGCGGGGGCGGGGGCGGTCAGGGTGTCGGTCATGGTCGTCTCCTATTCGAAGGTCAGGAAGGTATCGACGCCGCGGCGCGGTGTCGGCGGTGGTGTCTCGATGAGCGTCGGAGCGATTCCGATCCGGACCAGCAACTGCGGGCAGGCATCACGACCGATCAGGGTGCCGATGATGTCGCGGCTGGCGTGCAACTCGGTCACGTGGCTCACCGGGCAGGTACTCAGACCCGACAGCGTGCATTCGAGCAGCACGGCCGAGAGCGCCTCGCCCGCATCGAGGGCATCTGCCCTGCTGTACCCGTCGGTGGACAGCACCACCAGCGTCGCTGAATCGTCGCGGACGGCGGGCCGTCGATCGGAGTGTGAGGTGACCGGGAAGGTTCGTGCCACCGCGACCCGCTCACTTTCCGCAGCCGAGATCAGGGCACTCTGCGGAATGCCATCCTCGGTCGCGAAGGGTGTTGTCCACCAAGCAAGTTCGGAATGGTAGGCGGAATCGTACAGACGCAGCGTCTCGGTCAGCGCGGCTGCCTCGGCCACGTCGGCGCGCATCTCCTCGGCCAGCACATCCAGATGCACCGGGCCGTCGGCCAACCGCACCCGCAACAAAGCCTCGAAGGAATCGAAGCCCGCGTACCCCGCCATCGGCAGGCGGTCGGTACGCCGGGCCAGAATCGCATCGGCGCGCCGGCGATGGGCATCGGTGACCAAGTCCATCGGCGAGAACTGCAACGTCGCCAGATGATCGGGATCATTCGGATTCGGGAAGCGGTCGACGCCGGTGGTCCACCCGGCTGCGGCCATAGCGACCCGCAGATGGTCCAGCAGCACCCCGCAGCTGATGATCGCCTCACGCGACGATCGATCGGTCGCGGCCACCACGCGACCGGGGTCCAAGTGCAGGTGCACGTCGTTGCCCTCGACCACGAGCCGCCACGGTTGGGTGTTGTGCAGCGAAGGTGCTCGTGATGCCAACTGCACCGCATTGGTGAGGGTCGCAGAATCGAACATCGTCTCGGGCATGCTTCAAGCCTCGTCGTGCCCGGGTCTGTCGGTTAGGGTCTTTGGTCCTCAACCCGACGCGATGTGCGTCTCACTGGTCAGGCCCCGTTGTTGGGGCCACCCGAATTCGCGCCGGGGATGTCGGTGATCGGGAAATTCGGCATCGGTGCCGGCGACGGTGTCGCGGGCAACGACGGGATCTCCTCGGCCGGGATGTCTTTGAGCGCCTCGGCCGGCGGCACGGGCGGACCATTCTCCCGGCTGCCGTAACTGGTGCCGGGCTCACGTTCACCGAGCAGGTGGCTGACGGTCACCAGGTGGTAGCCGTTCGCCTTGAGCACCGGGATGAACTGGTACACCAGATCCACGGTGGACGAGTAGGTGTCATGAAAAAGTACGACAGCACCCGGTTTGATCTGCGTCATCAGCATGTAGCGGGAGGCGGCGAGGTCGGCGTCGTTGGCCCAGTCGAACGGGATGACGTCCCAGTTGATGTCGGCCAACCCCTGCTTGCCGGCCTCGGCGAGCACCTGGTCGTTGATCAACCCGCCTGCCGTGCGCACCAGCTTCGGCCGTTGGCCCGTCGCGGCCTCGATGGCGTCACTGGCCCTGCTGAACTGCGTCGGGATCTCCTCCGGCGGAATGCCCGTCATGTCGGGGTGCTCCCAGGTGTGGCTGCCGACCTCCATGCCCGCGTCGGCGATGCGCCGCGCACCCTCGGGGTTGGCGGCCACCTTGTTCCCGATCAGGAAGAACGTGGCCTTGGCGTCGTTGTCCTTGAGGATCTGCAGCAGCCGGTCGGTGTACGGGCCGGGCCCGTCGTCGAAGGTCAGTGCGATGCACTTCTCGGTCGCACAGTCCACGTGGTCGGGATCGTCGCGACGGATGTGGCCGGTGAGCACTCCCACCACCAGGACCGCGACGGCGGCGAGCACGCCGACCACAGTCCACCGCCACGCCTGGCTGTTGGGAAGCCTCACCACTCCGGCAGCCTACCGGCCTGCGATTTGGGTGCGTTCGGTAACGCCTGGGGGTACCGAACGCACCCAAATCACTCCGGATCGGGACTCAGGGCAGGGCGCCGGGGCTGAACTCCTCCAGCATCTCGGTGACCAGCGCGGCGATCGGCGAGCGTTCGCTGCGCTGCAACGTGACGTGGGCGAACAGCGGATGGCCCTTGAGCCTCTCGATCACTGCCGCGACACCGTCGTGGCGGCCGACCCGCAGGTTGTCCCGCTGTGCCACGTCGTGGGTCAGCACCACCCGCGATCCCGCGCCCAGCCGCGACAGCACGGTCAGCAGCACATTGCGCTCCAGTGACTGCGCCTCGTCGACGATGACGAACGAGTCGTGCAGCGAACGGCCCCGAATGTGGGTCAACGGAAGCACTTCCAGCATCCCGCGGGACAGCACCTCGTCGAGGACCGCCGGGCTGGCCAGCCCTTCGAGGGTGTCGAAGACGGCTTGGGCCCACGGCCCCATCTTCTCGCTCTCGCTGCCGGGAAGGTAGCCGAGATCCTGTCCGCCGACCGCATACAGCGGACGGAACACCACGACCTTGCGCTGAGTTCGGCGTTCCAGCACGGCCTCCAGGCCCGCGCACAGAGCGAGCGCGGATTTGCCGGTGCCGGCCTTACCGCCCAGCGACACGATGCCGACGGATTCGTCGAGCAGCAGATCGAGGGCGACGCGCTGTTCGGCTGACCTTCCCCGGAGGCCGAACACTTCGCGATCACCGCGGACCACCTGCACCCGCTTCTCGGCATTGACCCGACCCAGTGCTGACGAGCTGCCGCCGAGTAACCGAATCCCGGTGTGGCAGGGCAGGTCCCGGGCCTCGGCCAGGTCGATCTCCCCGTCGGCGAACAAGGTGTCGATTTCCTCGGCAGCCACGTCCAACTCGGTCATACCGGTCCAGCCGGACACCACGACATCCTGCGCGTGATACTCGTCGGCGGCCAGACCCACGGCACCGGCCTTGACGCGCAGCGGGATGTCCTTGCTCACCAACGTGACGTGCTTGCCCTCTGCGGCGAGATTGGCCGCGCACGCCAGGATGCGGGTGTCGTTGGTGTCGGTGCGGAAACCTGAAGGCAGTACCGACGGGTCGATGTGATTCAGCTCGACCTGCAGCGTACCGCCTTCTGCCCCAACGGGAATCGGCTGATCCAGCCGTCCATGCTCAAGCCGCAGATCATCGAACATCCGCAGCGCCTGCCGGGCGAACCAACCCAGCTCGTGGTGATGCCGTTTGGCCTCGAGCTCGCTGATCACGACCAGCGGGACCACCACTTCATGCTCGGCGAACCGGGTGCATGCCCATGGATCGGACAGCAACACGGAAGTGTCGAGCACGTAGGTACGGACAGGTGAATCAGTCACGTGGCGCTCCTAGAACCCGCGCGGCCCCACACGAGTTGCTCGGTGGACACTGCGGCACCAGGACCGGAGCCGGTCCTCTCGTGATCTAACCGATCGGTACCGTCCGGACAGCAGAGCATGTCGCTAGCCATCGGATTCGACGCTACTCCCGCGGTGACGGGGTTGCTGGCTGGCGCGCCGGGGGTATGACGCCCGGCGCGTTACGTGTTGATGAACTCCTGGAGCGCGGCTTCATCGGCCAGGCCCCAGGCGGTGATCCGGTCGGAGATGACCTTCGCCAGCGCGGCCTTGTCGAAGATGCCGGTCTCGGCCACCAGCGCGACCTTGTCCTGGTATGCGTCGATGTCCGCGCCGATCACATCGAGCTCGCGGGCGCGGGCGGCGATGGCCGCGACGGTCTCGTCGCGATGGGTCCCCAGCAGGTGCGAGACCAGGTTGGCGAAGAACAGCTCGTGACGCTCCTCGTCGAGGACGATGCGGTCGATCATGGCGCCCAGCACCGGCTCGGCGATCTGCCCCCGCAGGCTGCGGGTGAACACCGCGTGCGCACGCTCGAAGAACGCCATGAACACCAGCGTCTCGAACTGGCTGTAGCGATCGGCGCGGTAACCCTTCATCACGTGCTCGACGCGCACGTCCTCGTTGGCCGTCGGGTCGATCTCGCGGGTGACGACGAGGTAGTTGCGCAGCGCGACGGCGTGCAGGTGCTCCTCGGCGGTCCAGCGGCCCAGGAATCGGCCCCACTTCTCCTCGAGGATGAAGTGCTCGACGAGCTCGCGGTGATAACCGGACAGGTTGTCCTTGGTGATCAGCAGGATCTCCAAGGCATCGGTGACGTGCTTGGGTAACGTCACCGACGACGGATCCCAATCCTGGCCACCGAGGAACGCAAAGTTCTCGCCCTGGTCGAACGGCACGTAATCGTGTGCGTACCAGAGATCCTCGGTATCCAGGTGTCGACGCAGCTCGGCCTCGACGACGGGCTCGAGTTCCAGGGTCAGCGCATTAGCGACAGGTTTCTGTGCCATGCGGTAACTGTAACCCGTGTACACACATTTCTAAAAGTCGGCTCGCTGTGATGTCGAGCGCCCCGACTCAGAGGGTGAGGCCCGGGTACAGCGGGTTCGCGTCGAGCAGCTCCGCAGAGGCGGCGTGTACCCGATCAGCAGTGCCGTCGGCGAGCTTGTACTTGGCCTTCGACGTCCCCTCGGGCTGCGTGTTGGACAGCACCTCGACGATCAGCTCGGCGACCCGGTCGAAGTCGTCGGCGCCGAATCCGCGGCTGGTGAGCGCGGGCGTACCCAACCGCACACCGCTGGTGTACCAGGCGCCGTTCGGATCGGCCGGGATCGCGTTGCGGTTGGTGACCACACCCGCGTCCAGCAGCGCGGACTCGGCCTGGCGGCCGGTCAGGCCGAACGAACGCACGTCGAGCAGCACCAGGTGGTTGTCGGTGCCACCGGTGACCAGGCTCGCGTCCCGCTTGACGAAGCCGTCGGCCAGCGCCTGGGCGTTGTCGGCGACCGCCTGGGCGTAGGTCTGGAACGCCGGCTGACGCGCCTCGGCCAGCGCAACGGCCTTGGCCGCCATGACATGGCTCAGCGGCCCGCCGAGCACCATCGGGCAGCCCTTGTCGACGGCCGGGGCGAATTCCTCGGTGGCCAGCACCATGCCGCCGCGCGGGCCGCGCAGCGACTTGTGCGTGGTGGTCGTGGTGACGTGGGCGTGCGGCACCGGGTTCTCGTCACCGGTGAACACCTTGCCCGCGACCAGGCCGGCGAAGTGCGCCATGTCGACCATCAGGGTGGCGCCCACCTCGTCGGCGATCTCGCGCATCTTGGCGAAGTTCACCCGGCGCGGGTACGCCGAATAACCGGCGACCAGAACCAACGGCTTGAACTCACGGGCCGCGGCGGCCACCGCGTCGTAGTCCAGGAAACCCGTCTCGGGGTTGGTCTCGTAGCTGTGCTGATGGAACATCTTGCCGGAGATGTTGGGCCGGAAACCGTGCGTCAGGTGCCCGCCGGCGTCCAGGGACATACCCAGCAGACGCTGGTTGCCGAGCTTGGCCCGCAGCTTCTCCCAGTCCGCCTCGGACAGGTCGTTGACGTGCTTGGCGCCCAGTTCGGCCAGGCCCGGTGCCTCCACCTTGGTGGCCAGGATGGCCCAGTAGGCAACCAGATTGGCATCGATGCCGGAGTGCGGCTGGACGTAGGCGTAGGGGGCGCCAAACAGTTCACGCGCGTGCTCGGCGGCCAGCGCCTCGACGGTGTCGACGTTCTGGCAGCCCGCGTAGAAGCGGTGCCCGACCGTGCCCTCGGCGTACTTGTCGGAGAACCAGGTGCCCATGGTGAGCAGCACGGCCGGGGAAGCGTAGTTCTCACTGGCGATCAGCTTGAGTGAATCGCGTTGATCGGCAAGCTCTTTGCGGGTAGCTGCCGCGACCCGGGGCTCGACGGATTCGATGACCTGCAACGCTGCCTGGTAGGCGGCACTTGAGGTCTCGGCGTAATCCGCGCCGGAAGCCGCGGGCAAGGTGGATGACGAATCTGCTGCCATGCCGTTTAGCCTAGTCGGGGCGGGTCAGCTCGACGGTCCCGGGCCGGGTTGACCCGACGGCCGCCGGCGGTCAGATCACTTTTTGTGGTTCCACGCGCCACCGGCCTTGCCGTTGGCATAACCGCCGCCAGGCCACCCCTTGCTCCAGTCGTGACCGGCCCAGGCGCCACCGGGCCACCCTTTGCTCCAGTCGTGACCGGCCCAGGCACCACCGGGCCACCCCTTGCTCCAATCCCAGCCGGCCCACGCGCCGCCTGGCCACGGGCTCACGAGAGGAGGAGGCTTTGGCGGGGCCACCGTCTCGCCGTTCAAAACCACGACTGGATCGGCATTGGTCACCATCGCAGGTCCGGCCAGCAACCCGGCCAGGCCCATCGAGCCCACCGCCACGACCGCACCGGCCATGCGCTTGACCCGGTTCGATTTCGTGCTCGTTGTAGTCATGTCGACCCCTTGCTGCCGCTCGGTACGTCGCACGATGCTCAGCAAATATTTTACGCCCGGCTAGCGAGCCCGATCAAGGTACCGGTACGCCAGGAATCGAGAGTCCGACGAACAGCGAATCAAGGTCAGTACTTGCCTTTTCAACTGGGATTTTCAGGAACCAGCCCACCGCAGGCGCAACAAAGTCGGCGGATCAGGTTACAGAACACCAGAGATCGCTCTCAGCAAAGCCAGGACACCTGCGCCGACGACTGGCATCTCGCAAAAAACCGGGGGCCGACCCGTTGGTCCGCCGGTTTGGCGGGCTGCGATCAGCCGCGGTGGAGCCACCCGCCGCCGGCCTTGCCGTGGATCAGCGCGCCACCGCCCTTGCCGTGCGCGAAACCACCACCGGCGGTGCCGTTGGCGTAACCGCCGCCGGGCCACCCCTTGCTCCAGTCGTGACCGGCCCACGCGCCTCCGGGCCACGGGCTGACCAGCGGCGGGATCTCGACGCCGGGGATGCCGGGGACACCTGGGACGCCGGCTCCGCCGGCGATGCCGGTGACGATGGACGTCACCGGATCGCTACCGACCTTTGTGGCCGGAGCTTTTTTGCCGCCGGGCTTGGCCGGTGCCACCGGATCGCTGCCGACCTTCGTGACGGGACTGGCATCGGCGACTGCCGCGGGGCCGACGATGGCGGCGAACCCCATCGCACCGGCCGCCACGACGATGCCGGCGATGCGCGTGATGCTGTTCCGTTTCCCGGGTGTTGCTGACATGTTCATTCCCTTGCCGTGACCCGGCTGCTTCGCCGGGCCCCTCGGCAACCATGTTACCGATCAGTAACAAAGCCGATCAAGCGATTGAGGCAGAGCTCACCTGGAGCAGAAACAGCGACGTCGGCCACTAAACTGGCAAACCGCTGTGCTACCGCTTCGGCGACGCGGGAAATCATGTCCAGGAGTTTGCTATGACGCGCTCCGGAGGGTGGACGGGATCAGCGGCTCGTCGAGCAGCCGCCCGAAGCGTTGGGTCATCGTGACGCCATCGGGTCGGTCGTCGAGCCACCCCCGCAGCAGCCGGTACCCCTCGACGTAGGTGCTGGTGTAGGCCCGCCACAGCGGCGAGGACAAGAACCGCAGCGTCTGCCTGGCCCGGTCACCGCCGACCAGAAGCCAGCGCCCGAGGAACTCCACCACCTCGTCGACGTCGCGATGCTCGTCGTGCAGCATCAACGCGGCGTCCTGGCGCACGTCGGCCAGCCCGGCCACCGCCTCCGAGATCGCCTCGGCGCGCTCCCCGTCGAACCGAAGCCCCAGATCGGCGTAGATATCGGCCGCCCACGCGCCCCAACCCGGCCCGACGATGGCATGCAACGCGAGGTCGGCCAGGCCCTCGGCCATCAGGCACTGCGGGGTGTTGACGAGAAAGATCGTCTGCTCCAGTTGATTTTGACCGGCCACCAGGCCGGCTTCCTTGCGGCAGTGCTCGGTGTGATGGCCTGGGTAGGACTCGTGAGCCACCAGCCGGGGCAGGTTGGCCATCTGCTGTTTGAGGTCGGCGTTGACCGCGACGGTGGACTTGTAGTCACCCAGGTAGTAGTTGAATCCGGACCACGGTTTGTCGGTGACCACCTCATAGGTGACGGTCTCCGTTTCCGGCAGCGGGTAGGCGGCGCGCACCTTGTCGCGCAGGGCCGAGGAGAACGCATGGATGCACTCCTCCAGCCGGGCCGGCGGGATCTCGTCTCCGGTGCGGTGTGCCTGAATACGCGCGGCCAGTGGGCCGGTACCCCCGAGCGCGTCGTCGAGTTTTGCGTGGGCCTGCCGGTACTTCTCCGGGTCGCCCTTGCTGATCCGCACGTCGAAATAGGCCTGCACCTCGTCGACGAATCCGACCTGCTCACCGGCGAACTGTCGGCCCGCGCAGTTGAGCGCTCTCAGATGCGCGGCAATGTATTCGGCGCGGTCCCCATCGAGGTCGTCTGGGATCTGGGTCAGTAGCCGATCCGCTTGCCGAGCAAGATCGGCCGGGTCGGGCGCGGGCTCGTTCTCGACCGCACGGCGCAGCTGCGGGTCCCCGGTGAAGGAGTCGACATACCCCTCCTCAACCCGGTCGAAGCGCAGGCCGAGGAGCAGATATTCGCGAATGAGAGTGGCCGAGTCCGTCACCATGCCGGTTCCGGAGCCCGTCTTTTTCTCGATCCCGTTAGCCATGCCCCCAACCGTAGATGTAAGACTGATCGGATGCCGCGGCCCAGCGAGCCGAGCCCCTATGTGGAGTTCGACCGAAGTCAATGGCGTGCACTGCGCATGTCGACACCGCTGAAACTCACCGAGGACGAACTGCTGCGCCTGCGCGGTATGGGCGAGAAACTCGACATCCTCGAGGTCGAAGAGGTCTATCTGCCCCTGGCCCGTTTGATCCACCTTCAGGTGGCCGCCCGGCAGCGCTTGTTCGCCGCGACGTCGGAGTTCCTCGGCGAGCCGCAGCAGAATCCGGACCGGCCGGTGCCGTTCGTCATCGGCGTGGCGGGCAGCGTGGCAGTCGGGAAGTCGACCACTGCCCGTGTGCTGCAGGCCCTGCTGGCCCGCTGGGGCCACCACCCCCGCGTCGACCTCGTGACCACCGACGGGTTTCTCTACCCCAACAAGGAGCTCAACCGCCGGAACCTCATGCACCGCAAGGGTTTCCCGGAGAGTTACGACCGGCGCGGGTTGATGCGGTTCGTCACCGCGGTGAAATCCGGCGCCGACGAAGTCTGTGCGCCGGTGTACTCACACCTGCTGTACGACATCGTGCTGGGCGAGAAGCAGGTGGTGCGGCATCCGGACATCCTGATCCTGGAAGGCCTCAACGTTCTGCAGACCGGGCCGGCGCTCATGGTCTCGGACCTGTTCGACTTCTCGGTGTATGTCGACGCACGTATCGAGGACATCGAAAAGTGGTACATCTCGCGGTTCCTGACGATGCGCTCGACAGCGTTCGCCGATCCGGCGTCGCACTTCCATCACTACTCGACCCTGACCGATGAGCAGGCCGTGTTCGCCGCCCGCGATATCTGGCATTCCATCAACCGGCCCAACCTGATCGAGAACATCCTGCCGACCCGGCCGCGCGCCACCCTGGTGCTGCGCAAGGACGCCGATCACGCGATCAACCGGCTGCGACTGCGGAAGTTGTGACCAGCGCAGTTCCGGTCGCCGCTTATCTGCCAGGCACGCAGATCGCCCAGAGCCGCACCGGCTCTGGGCGATCGCAGGTCGGTCAGGCCGGGATCCGTTTGACCCCGACGTACTGCCACTCGGCCATCGCCAGCGTGTAGATGCCGGTGGCGATGACGACCACCACGCCCGCGGTGGTGAGTGCCATCGTGAAGACGGCGATCAGGGCGATCACAGTGCAGGCCGCGTTGGCGATCACGGTGCCGATGCCGGCGGGACGCACCCGCTCGATGCCCGCGAGCGCGAACACCACGATGCCGTAGACAACCGAGAAGATGCCGACGCCGTATTCGACCGATTTCGGTAGCCCGGTGAGGTCGGAGAAGTACCCGGCTGCGGCCAGCAGCACGATCCCGACGATGCCCACGAATACTGCGTCGACCCGCATGGCCAGGCGCAGTAGCGAATCGGTTCCCTTCCTGGTGGCGGTGGATCCGGTGGCGGTGATGGCGGTCATGATTCTCCTTCTCTCCGGTGTGATTTCTTTGTCGTGCATTGACGTCGTGCGGTGGAGCACGGTGCGGGGATACGCGCCGTAACCTCTTGCGGCGGCACCCCGCACCGGCTCGGCAAGGAGTCACGCCAGACGGCGCACTCCGCGGTACTGCAGCCAGGCCAAGACGGCGGTGGCGCTGACGAATCCGAGTACCAATTCATCGCCGGTCCCGGTCAAGGCCAACCAGCCGACCCCGATCGCGATGACCGTCACGACCGCGAATGCCACGTTGCCGGCGAGGACTGCGATGCCCACCGTCCGGATGCGCGGGGCCGCGGCCAGGACGTACAGCAGCGCACCGTAGCCGACCAGGCCGGCTCCGACGACCCACCCGGCGGTGGCCGACAGGCCTGCGATGCGCGCCAGTCGATCGGCGGCCATGGCCACGAGCAGGCCGACGCCGGCGCACACGGTGGCATCAGCCCGCAGGGCGAAGCGCAGCAGGGAATCTCCCGACGCCGTCGCGGTTGTCGGGTCGGTGAATGTTCGGTGCAGGGTCGCGGTCATCTCAGACTCCTCGGCGATGAGCGTGTCGATTGGTGGAACACCTCCGACACTGCTCACCAGCCGCTGCCAGATCGACGCCAAACACTGCCAAGCACTGCCAAGCCCAGGTCAGCCCGGTTGAGGCGGTGGGGGCGTCAGTCGTTGGCGGTCACCAAGGCGCCACGCAGGTCGGCGGCGATCACGCGCGCCGCGGCGTTCTGCCAGTTGTGCAGCGACCGCTGCGGCACCTCGGTGACGAACCACTGCCAGGCCTGCCGCGCCACCGGGTCGAGCCCCGCGGCGGTGGCGTTCTGCGCGTAGGCGCGGACCCCGACGACGTACGGGAAGTACAGCGAGTTGTAGTGGCGCCATTGCTCGGTGGTGCCGAAGTCGCCGCCGTCGCGGGGCTTGAGCGCGGAGATGCGGTCGGCCAGCAGCGCCTTGAGTTCGTTCGCGCGTTCCAGTGGCTGATCGGGTGCCCCGCGCCGGGCGAGCCGGGCGTCGATGACGGGCAGCGAGGTCAACGGGCTGGCGACCAGCTTGGACAGATCGCCGTAGTGGCCCAACGCGCGCCGGGTGAGCCGGGTGAAGGCGTCGTCGTCGATACCGCCCAGCGGGTGATCCGATCGCAGCGGCAGTGCAGCCTCGGTCTGGCGCAACACTTCACGGTCGGCACGCAGGTCCGGAGACCGGGAAAAGGCCAGCCGGTCGAACAGGCCGGCCAGCGGATCGGCCAGTACCTCCACCGCGACCGCGACGGCCAGGCTGGTGAACAGCAGGATCGTCATGACGGTACGGCCGGTACCGGCGTCGAGCACGATCATCCCGATCAGGGCTTGAGCGGCGAACGGCACGGCAATCACCAGCGTGCCGATGATCGAACGACGCATGTCCGCCCGGAGCGCCTGACCTTCGTCGAAGGCATCCCAGATCGCGACCGCCACCCCGAGCAGCGCGACGTCGAATCCGGTGGAGGCCAAGGCCAGCCAGCTAGGAACCAACCCGAGTGGGATCACCAGGATCGCGTTACCCAGCGCGAAAAACAGCGTCGCCACGATGATGAAGCCCACCACCGACCCGGGTTTGGCGCCGCCGACCACGGCCTTGACCATGGCGCCCAGCGCGGACAGCGAGATGACCGCGAACATCACCCAGTGCCCGGTCCGCAGCGGGCCGTCGACGCTGCCCGCGAGCCCTGCCCCGGCGAAGGCCAGGACCGCGACGGCAAAGATCGCGGCGATCTCACCCACCCGCGACCGGAAGGAATCCGCCGGGCGGGCAAGCTCGACCATCACCGCGAACCAGGCGATGCCCGGCAGCGCCACCAGATAGATCTCGATGCGGCTGAGCACTTCCGAGCCGGTGACCAACCGGACCGCATCGAGCGCGACGACGCCCGCGAAACTGGTCAGCCCCAGCGACGCGAGAACCAGGACCGGTTTACCCGGGTCGCGGGCGAGCAGGTAGAGGCCCAGCCACCAGCTGAGCGCGAAGACCACTGCCGACAGCGCAGCCATGGCCCCAGTGTCTCACTTTCCGAAGCGACGATGCCTGGCGGTGTAATCGCGCAGGGCGCGCAGGAAGTCGACGCGACGGAACGCGGGCCAGTGCGCCTCGGTGAACCACATCTCCGAATATGCGCTCTGCCACAACAGGAATCCGGACAGCCGTTGCTCACCCGAGGTGCGAATGACGAGATCTGGGTCGGGTTGGCCGGAGGTGTAGAGGTTCTCCGAGATCCCCTCGACCGTGACCGCTTCCACGAGTTGTTCGGCGGTCGCCCCGTCGGCCAGTTGCTTGGACAGCAGTGCCCGCACCGCGTCGACGATCTCCTGACGTCCGCCGTACGCGACGGCGACGTTCACATGAAAAGTGGCAGCACTTGCCGGCGTCGTACTCTCCACCGCGTCACGCAACCGCCGGGCCGTTTCCTCCCCCAACAACCCCAGGTCACCGACGGTGCGCACGCTCCACGTGTTCGACGGGGCGCAGATCTCCTCGACCACATCGGTGATGATCTCGATCAGGGCGGATAATTCTTCTGGGTCGCGCTGCAGGTTCTCGGTCGAGAGCAGGTAGACCGTCGTCATCTCGATCCCCGCGGCCTGACACCAGCGCAGCATCTCGGCGATCTTGGCCGCGCCCATCCGGTAACCGATGCTGACATCGTCGTAACCTGCGTCACGCGCCCAGCGACGGTTCCCGTCGCACAGCACTGCGATATGGCGAGGCAGTTCGGATCTGGACTGCGCCAGTTCGTGACGCAACCGCATCTCGTAGAGCCGATAGGCCGGTTCCTTGAGCCGCGGGGGAATGATGTCCACGAGAGTCCAGACTACTGTGAGCGTCGGGGTACACCACGGTTCTCAATGGAGGTGACATGACTGCGCCGACAGGTAGCACCAAGCCCTACCGCTCAGCGGCCGCGACGAGCAAGCCCGCGGAAGATCTGCCGGAGGCGGTCGCCGAAGGTGTCGCCCAGTTCCTGGGCAGGCCCCGCGCGCGGGGCTGGATCCACGTGTACTCGGCCATCGTCGCGTTCATCGCCGGGGCAGCCCTGGTGTCGGTGTCGTGGTCGGTGGAGTCCACCCGCGCGGGCCTGGCGACCCTGCTCTACACCTTCACGATCGTGGCGATGTTCACCGTCAGCGGCACCTATCACCGGGTGACCTGGAGATCGGCGAACGCCCGCAAGTGGATGAAGCGCCTCGATCACTCGATGATCTTCATCTTCATCGCCGGGAGCTATACCCCGTTCGCACTGCTGGCGCTGCCCGAATCCAAAGGGATGGTGCTGTTCTGGATCGTCTGGGGTGGCGCGATCGCGGGTGTGCTGCTCAAGATGTTCTGGCCGTCAGCACCACGCTGGCTGGGCGTCCCGCTCTACATCCTGTTGGGCTGGGTCGCGGCCTGGTTCATCGGGCCGATCATGCACGGGGCCGGTGTGGCCGCGGTGGTGCTGCTGATCGTCGGCGGCGCGCTCTACAGCATCGGCGGCGTCTTGTACGCGCTCAAGTGGCCCAACCCGTGGCCGACCACGTTCGGCCATCACGAGTTCTTCCACGCCTGCACGGCGGTAGCGGCGATCTGCCACTACATCGCCATGTGGTTCGCCGTCTTCTGAGCTACAGCTGGGTGATGTCGGCCGCCGACCAGTACGCCTTCATCGACGTGATGTTGCCCTCGGCGTCGAACGTCATGACTTCCATCGGTTCGATGCGCATCGCGCCGGCGATGGTGATGGCGAACAGGAACGCCGCCTCGTGTCCACCCGGGCGGAACTGCAGCAGCTCGGTGCCGATGCTGCCGGCTGCCTCCATGTTCTTGTAGAAGCCTTCGATCGCCTGGCGTCCGATGTGCACCTCGCCGCTACCCACCGGGTCCTCCAGCGTCGCGTCGTCGGCGTAGAGCGCGGCGACGTCGGCCGCGGAGCCGCCGGCGACGGTGTCGAGATAGCGCTTGACGAAGGACTCCAGCGTTGCAGCATCGTGGCTCATGGCCGCGAGGCTACACGCCGCCACTTCTACCGTCCGGCGGTTGGCCACCCAGCGAGACCGCGAGATCCCCGACCGTCGTGACCGGCAGATCACACACCGTCCCACGGCACACATAGGCCGCGTCGGCGCCGTCCACCCGGTCGCGCCCTTTGAGCAACGGCGAGGAGTCTGCGCCACCTGGGGCGCCGCCGATCACCAGAGCCCCGCCGGGGGCCAGCCGGCGCGCCGCGGACAGCAGCGGCGAGGCCGGATCACCGGCCACCGCGATCTGGATCGGCCCACTCACCTGCGCCTCGGCCACTGCGAGCCAGTGCCCGCCCGAGCGGGCCGCGCGGGCCAGGATCGGTGTGGCCGAGGACAGAGTCGCCTGTGCCGCATCCACATAACGCTGGGAGCCGGTCAGATATCCCGCCGCCTGCAGGGCCTCGGCGATCAGCGCGGCGCCCGACGGCGTCGCACCGTCGATCGGGTCGGCGGGACGCACCATCAACGGCTCGGCGTCGTCGGCGGTGTCGAACCAGCGGCCCGGCTGATCGGGATCGGCAAAGTGTTCGAGCGCGATATCCAGCAGGCCGACGGCCTCGTCCAGCCCGAACCCGGCGAGTTGGTGCAGCGTCAGCAATGCGGTGGCCAGCGCCGCGTGATCCTCCAGAATCGCCGCGCTCTCCCCCACCCGGCCGCCCAGGCCGGCCCGACGCAGCCGGCCGTCCACCAAGTGCAGGTCCAGCAGTTGGCGCGCGCATCCGACTGCTGCAGAGAGTAATTCGGGCTGCTCGAGTGCCACCGCGGCTTCGGCCAGCGCGGTGATGGCCAGGCCGTTCCAGGCGGTCACCACCTTGTCGTCGCGGGCCGGTTGGGGCCGCAGGGCGCGGGCTGCCAATAGTCCCGCACGCACCGACGCGAACCGCGCATCGTCGTCGGGATCGCGGTGCAGTTGCAGCACCGAAGCACCGTGTTCGAACGTGCCGCGCGCGGTGACACCGAAAAGTGAAGCCGCCCAAGCGCCGTCGTCCTCCCCCAGAACGGAGCGCAGCTCAGCCGGCGTCCACACGTAGGTCAGCCCTTCGTGTCCGCCGGCGTCGGCGTCCAGCGAGGAGGTGAACATGGCACCCGCACCCAGATCCGACATGATGAACGCGGCTGTCTCTGCGGTCACCCGGCGCGCCAACGGATCCCCGGTACGCCGGGCCAGGTGCGCATACACCCGCAACAGCAGCGCGTTGTCGTAGAGCATCTTCTCGAAGTGCGGCACCACCCAGTGCGGGTCGACGCTGTAACGAGCGAAGCCCCCGGCCAACTGGTCGTAGATCCCTCCGCGGGCCATCGCGGCGCACGTCCGCTCGACGGCCCCCAACGCCGCTGCCGAACCCGTGCGTTCGTGGTGGCGCAACAACGCCTCCAACAACGCCGAGGGTGGGAATTTCGGTGCGCCCCCAAAGCCGCCGTACGACATGTCTTCGTCGTTCAGCACAGCGGCCACCGCGTGATCGCACAACTCATGCCCCACCGGTTCGCCGCCGCCGGGCAGCCCAGCTGACATCGAGCGCAACTCGTTGGCGATCTGATCGGAGGCCCGCTCGACCTCGTCGCGCCGGTCCTGCCAGGTTTCGGCGACCGCGTCCAACAGTTGCAGAAACCCGAGCTTCGGGTAGTAGGTGCCGCAGAAGAACGGCCGGCCGGCCGGGGTGAGGAAGCAGGTCATGGGCCAGCCGCCCTGCCCGGTGAGCGCAACGGTGGCGTTCATATAGACGGCGTCCAGATCCGGACGCTCCTCGCGGTCGACCTTGATGCAGACGAATCCGTCGTTGAGCACTGCGGCCACGTCGGCATCTTCGAACGATTCGTGCGCCATCACGTGACACCAGTGGCACGCCGCATATCCGATGGACAGCAGGATGGGGACGTCCCGGGAGGCGGCTTCAGCGAGCGCCTCGGGCGTCCATTCTCGCCAGTGCACCGGGTTGTCGGCGTGCTGGCGCAGGTACGGGCTGGTGGACCCGCCGAGCGTGTTACCCGCTACCGGGCTCACGTGGCCGACCTTGACGGTCATCGGGGGCGCCGTTCACTGCGCCGTCACCGGAGCCGTCGGCGGTGCCTTCGTCGGCAGCCTGGTCGGGCTCGGGGTGTTCCCGGTCGAAGGACTCGGGCAGCTTGCGCAGGTGGCGGTTCATCGACCACACCAGCGCAAAGGTGCCGATCAGCAGCGCCACCGTGACCAACAGGCCGAGCGGGGTCGCCTTACCGAACTCCGGGCCGGTATTTCGCGGCTCGTCGGCGAGCAGTGTGACCACTGCGGTCAAAGTGTCGATCATTTCTCAATCCCGGTGAACAGGTCGTCTTCCGGCAGGGTCACCGGCACACGCGACCGCGCCAATTCGAACTCCTCAGTCGGCCAGAGCCGCTGCTGCCACTCGATCGGCGCATGAAAGAAATCGCCTTTCGGGTCGATCTGCGTCGCATGTGCGCGCAGTGCATCGTCACGCTGACTGAAGTACTTCGAGCATTCAACACGGGTGGTGACCCGCTTGGCGAACGGGTCGTGGTCCGGGTCCCAGTGTTCCAGCCATTTACCGAAGGGGCCCAGCCGACCGTTCTTGGCGAACTCGTCCTGCAGCAGTTGCATGCGCTCACGGAGGAAGCCGTGGTTGTAGTACAGCTTCGAGACGTTCCACGGCTCCCCGACCTCGGGGTACAGCCGGTGGTCTGCGGCCGCCTCATAGGCCGCAACCGAGACCTCATGGCAGCGGATGTGGTCGGGGTGGGGGTAGCCACCGTTCTCGTCGTAGGTGGTCAGTACGTGCGGTTGGAACTCCCGGATCACTTGGACCAGACGGCTGACCGGCTGGACGAGCGGTACGCATGCGAAGCATCCGTCCGGCAGCGGGGGCAGTGGGTCGCCCTCGGGTAGGCCCGAGTCGACGAATCCCAGCCAGCGATGCTCGACGCCCAGGATCTCGGCCGCCTTGGCCATCTCGTCACGGCGCACCTCGTGGATCCGGCCGTGTACCTCGGGGAGGTCCATTGCCGGATTGAGTATGTCGCCGCGCTCGCCGCCGGTGAGCGTCACGACCATGACGCGCACACCTTCGGCCGCGTAGCGCGCGGTGGTAGCCGCACCCTTACTGGACTCGTCGTCCGGGTGGGCATGCACCGCCATCAACCGCAGTTCACTCATTTCGCTTTCATCTAACTACGGAGCCCTCTGACCTATGCCCGATACCTACCCGCAGCCGCCCTCAACCCGTCGATCCGCTCCCTGGGCGTCGGTGGCCAACCTGTCTCGCCCTATAGTTCCAGTTCTGATGATCGAACGCCCCGCCGCCCGCTACGGATCCCGCCAAATTCCCCGCCGGACCCGGCGGTGGATCACGTTCGCACTGGTCGGCCTGGTGGCGACGGCGGGTGTGATCCTCGCGATCGTGGCTTTCCAGCGCTTGGGTACCGGCGAGGTCAAAGGCGAGTTGTCGGCCTACGAACTGATCGACAACCAGACGGTGTCGGTGACGATCGGCGTGACCCGTCCCGACCCCTCGATACCGGTGGTGTGCATCGTCCGGGCACGCTCGATCGACGGCAGCGAGACCGGCCGACGCGAGATCCTGGTCGGCCCGTCCGATCAGATGGTCGTGCAGGTGACCGCGGACGTGAAATCCAGCCGACCTCCCGTGATCGGCGACGTCTACGGGTGCGGGACGGATGTGCCGTCCTACCTGGTAGCGCCCTGATCTCGACGCCGGCAACCAACGTCCGACAGCGATTAGGTGAAGATTCGTCGGCGTCTCGGTGGTACGATTGTGCGATACACGGTTCCTGGCTTGGGGCCGTGTATTGCTGCATTAGCACTCGGTTAGGTGCTGAAGCCCGCGGCAATACACCTGCGCCCGGCCCGGAAACGACGACTTCGCATGCGGGGAAGGCGTGGGAGCGCCGCATGACCAGGACAGACGGGAGCACGAGAACATGACCGATACACAGGTCACCTGGCTCACTCAGGATGCATTCGACCGGTTGAAGGTGGAGCTGGATCAGCTGATCGCCAACCGGCCGGTGATCGCCGCCGAGATCAACGACCGCCGCGAAGAGGGCGACCTGCGCGAGAACGGTGGGTACCACGCCGCCCGCGAGGAGCAGGGCCAGCAGGAGGCCCGCATCCGCCAGCTGCAGGAGCTCCTCAACAACGCCAAGGTCGGTGAGGCACCCAAGCAGTCCGGTGTCGCACTGCCCGGCTCGGTCGTCAAGGTGTACTACGACGACAAGAAGGACGACACCGAGACGTTCCTGATCGCCACCCGCCAGGAGGGCATCAGCGTCGGCAAGCTCGAGGTGTACTCCCCCAACTCACCGCTGGGCAGTGCACTGATCGACGCCAAGGTCGGCGAGTCGCGCACCTACACCGTGCCGAACGGCAACACCGTCAAGGTCACCCTGGTCAGCGCCGAGCCCTACCACGACTGACGGGCCGGTACGGGGGAAGCACTACAGTCGGGGAAATGGCGCAGATCGCCGAAGACCTGTTCTTGCTGTTGCTGGACAACGCAGCCGCGCAGCCCGGGCTTGACCGCCATCGTCGGGAGAAAGTACTCAGCGCCGCAGTACTACTGGACTTGGCGTATGCCTGCCGGATCCGCCCTGCCATGGCAGGTGAACCGATCGAGGCCGGCCGTTTGATCGCGCTGGCCGGCGATTGGCCCGCCGATCCGATCGGAGACCCGGCGTTCGAACTGCTGCAACGCCGGCCATTGTCGGCCGAGTCCACGCTGACCAAGCTCGGCAAGCACACCCAGCTCAACCTCGAGCAGCATCTGGAACGCGTCGGTCAGATCCGCCGGGTCCGCACACCCGGCAAAGGTTTTCCGGGCAAGCCGGTCTACTGCTGGCCGCTGACCAACCGAGACCGGGTCAGCCGGGCTCGGGAGGCCCTGCTGGCCGCACTGTTCGAGGGCCACAACCCGGTGCCGGCCATCGCCGCGATCATCTGCCTGCTGCATGCGGTTGACGGGCTGGGCGCGATACTGAGCCTCAACGACCGGGGCTGGCGCTGGGTACATGCCCGGTCCACCGAAATCGCCACGGGCATCTGGGTGGACGACGCCGCGTCGGCACTGCCCGAGATGAATCTGGCAGTGACGACATCGGCGTTGCGCCCGGCCCTGATGGCCTAGCGTTCCCGGCGCGTCAGGACTTGAGGGCCTGCTCCAGGTCGGCCAGCAGGTCGGCAGCATGCTCGATACCCACCGACAGCCGCACCAGGTTGTCGGGCACCTCCAGCTGCGAGCCCGCAGTCGACGCATGCGTCATGGCGCCTGGGTACTCGATCAACGACTCCACCCCGCCGAGCGACTCTGCGAGAATGAAAAGCTCAGTGCGCGAGCATAATTCACGTGCCGCGCGAGGCCCACCACGCAGTTGCAGGCTCACCATGCCGCCGAAACCGGACATCTGCCGCGCCGCCACATCGTGGTTGGGGTGACTGGCCAGACCGGGATAGAGCACGGTCTCGACGGCGGGATGGCCCTCGAGGAATTCGGCTACCAGCGCGGCATTCTCGCTGTGCTGACGCATCCGCAGCACCAGCGTCTTGAGCCCACGCATGGTCAGGTATGCGTCGAAGGGTCCCGGCACGGCACCGGCGCCGTTCTGCAGGAATGCGAATGCCGCGTCGAGTTCCTCGTCGTTGGTCAGCAGCGCACCGCCCACCACATCCGAGTGCCCACCGATGTACTTGGTGGTCGAGTGCAGCACGATATCGGCACCCAGCAGCAGTGGCTGCTGCAGTGCCGGTGAGGCAAAAGTGTTGTCCACCAACACCTTGACGCCCGAAGACGACGCGATCTGGACGATCCCGGGGATGTCCGCCACGCTCAGCAGCGGGTTGGTGGGCGTCTCCACCCAGATCAACCGGGTCCGCGGGGTGAGCGCCGAGCGCACCGCGTCCAGGTCGCTCAGCGGGACCGGGGTGTGGGTGACCCCCCACTGCGAGAACACCTTGTCGATGAGGCGGAACGTACCGCCGTAGGCGTCATCGGGAATCACCACGTGGTCCCCGGGCCGCAACACCGCGCGCAGGGCGCAGTCGGTGGCGGCCATGCCCGAACTGAAGGCGCGCCCGTAGGCGGCTTCCTCGACCGCGGCCAGCGCCGATTCCAGCGCCTGCCGGGTGGGATTTCCGGTACGGGCGTACTCGAATCCACCACGCAACCCGCCGACGCCGTCCTGGGCGAAGGTCGAGCTGGCGTAGATCGGGGTGTTGACGGCTCCGGTGCCCGGATCGGGTCGGTAACCGGCGTGGATGGCTTTTGTGGCCAGACCGTGCCACCTGCGCTGTTCACTCATAACGTGACGAGCCTATCGGGGTGGGTGCAAGCGTGCCCGGCCGGTCAGCTACGGACGCAGCTTGCGCCCGTTCGCGTCGGGCATCGATCGGGTGAACATCATCACCGAATCCACCAGAGCCCAGATTCCGACGCCGAGACAGATGAAGAGCCCGACGATCAGCCAGGACGTGATGAGGCCGAGGATGGTCAGCCCCAGCTGAACCCCGCCGATCGTGGTGTAGCCGATGTAGAAGCGTCCGACACCGAAACCGCCCAGGAAGAACTGCAGCAGGCCGGCGGTCATCGCTGGTTTGTCAGAGAGCGGCTCCCCGGTGAGGGGATCGCGACCGAACGGCGCCGACGGATCTGCGGGATAGGCACCGTAGGGCTGCGGCTGGCCCGGGTACCCGGCCTGCGGGCCCTGGGGCGGGTACCCACCGTATTGCGGCGCACCCTGCGGAGGGAAACCCTGGGGCGGCATCCCCTGCGGGGGCATCCCCTGCGGGGGCATCCCCTGCGGGGGCATCCCCTGCGGGGGCATCCCCTGCGGGGGCATCCCTTGGGGCGGAAACCCCTGGGGCGGCATCCCGTGGAAATCCCCGGGCGGATTCGGCATTGACATGAGGGCCCCGACTTTCTCGAATACGCCGAACTCCGATATCGATTCGGCGTCGGCAGGCTAGCTGAAATGATGTCACGGAACACAGCGCCCACGGCGCAGGCATTTCTGCCGTACGCGCCGTGGGCGCTGAGATCGGTTCTTCTACGGGGTCAGCGGTGCCACCGGGCCGCCGCTGAGCCGACGCCAGGCGTAGACCTGAATCAGCAGGATCAACGGGATTCCCACGATCAGGCCGAGCCCGCACGGGATCGACCCGACGAGTGCGATCGCCACCATCACGAGCACCGTGAGCAGCACGGTGCCGAATTTGGGCTTGACCATCGCGAAGCTCGCCTTGACCGCGTCGACGCCCTTGAGATTGCGATCCACGGCTGCAACCGTCGTGAACAGGAACAGGACACCGAGAAGAATCTCGGCGATCCAGGCCAGCGGCATGCTCAAGAAGGTGAGCCCCGGCATCAGCATCGCAGGCAGGAACAGCACCGCGACGACCGCAAAGGTGATCAGACCGACGATCACGGTCGCAAGGATCACGTTGCCGACGTTGCGCGGCTTGAAGAACGATCCGATCGTCACGGGCTGTCCGTCGGCGATGTCGAGCAACCCCGCGGTGTAAGCCGCCGCGATCCAACCGCTCATGACCAACAGCACTATTCCCGCGACGAGCATCACGGCGCCGCCGGCGATCCCGAGATCGGTCGACGCCGAGAAGCTGAAGCCGTCGTCGTAGGACTCGTACCTGCTGGCGGTGTCGGGCGACACCGCGTTCGCGATCAGCGTGAAGATGACCCAGACGGCGCTGATAGCGGCTCCGTACACGAGTCCCGGCACGATCAGCTCAGCCGGATGCTTGAGGAACTTGTTCCAGGCCCACGAGAAGGCATCACCGACGTTGTAGGGAGCGCCGCCGAATCCGGGTCCGCCTGCGGGTGGGTAGCCGGGGGCCCCGTAGCCGGCCGGCGGGAATCCACCGGGAGGCGGGTAGCCACCGGGAGGCGGGTAGCCACCGGGAGGCGGGTAGCCACCGGCACCGGGAGGCGGAGGAGGCGGATAGCCGCCACCCTGCGGCGGTGGCGGGTAGCTGCCACCGGGGGGCGGCGGTGGCGGGTACCTGCCACCGGAGGGCGGCGGTGGCGGGTAGCTGCCACCGGAGGGCGGCGGCGGCGGGTAGCTGCCCCCGGGGGGCGGCGGCGGGTGGCCACCCTCCGGCGGCGGCGGGTAATTCCCGGGCGGGGGCGGTTGATCGGTCACGTCGAAAGCTCTCCTCATCTGCCGATAGCGCTCCGCGCGGGCGGACGCTACGTTCTGCCGGCACCTAGATGGCCAGACTGCTCCACAGGCAGATTACGCATCGTCAACCACCTTTGGCAGGACAAAACGAGCGTGTTCGCCGGGCACAGTGGGCCGGTCGTTGATGGAGACAAGGCATTTCACGCGGCGCAATGCGCCCGGCCGTGCCTAGTGCCGCCCACCGGCCTCGGACAGGAACCCGAGCAGATCGTGACGGGTGATCACACCGGCGGGTTTACCGTCGTCGACGACCATCACCGCGTCGCACTCACTGAGCGTCTTGGCGGCGGTCGAGACCAGCTCCCCCGCGCCGATCAGCGGCAGCGGCGGGCTCATGTGCTCGGCCACCGCATCGGCCAGTTTCGCCCGGCCCTCGAACACCGCCGACAGCAGCTCGCGCTCGGACACACTGCCGGCCACTTCGCCTGCCATCACCGGGGGCTCGGCACCGACCACCGGCATCTGCGAGACGCCGTACTCGCGCAGGATGCCGATCGCGTCGCGGACGGTTTCCGACGGGTGGGTGTGCACCAGATCCGGTAGTGCCCCGGACTTGCCACGCAGCACGTCGCCGACGGTCGACTGCTCGATCGACCCGTCCAACCGGTTGCGCAGGAATCCGTAGGACGACATCCAGGCGTCGTTGAAAATCTTCGAGAGGTAGCCGCGTCCGCCGTCGGGCAGCAGCACCACCACGACCGAGTCCGGACCGGCCTTGCGTGCCACCTCAAGTGCGGCCACCACCGCCATGCCGCAGGATCCGCCGACCAGCAGCGCCTCTTCGCGGGCCAGCCGCCGCGTCATGTCGAACGAATCGGAGTCGGACACGGCGATGATCCCGTCGGGAACCGCGGGGTCGTAGGCCGACGGCCAGAAGTCCTCGCCGACGCCTTCCACCAGGTACGGGCGTCCGGTTCCACCGGAGTACACCGAGCCCTCCGGGTCGGCGCCGATCACCTGGACCTTGCCGTCGGACACCTCCTTCAGGTAGCGCCCGGTGCCCGTGATGGTGCCGCCGGTGCCGACCCCGGCCACGAAGTGTGTGACCGTGCCGTCGGTGTCGGCCCAGATCTCCGGACCCGTGGTCTCGTAGTGGCTGGCCGGCCCCATCGGGTTGGAGTACTGGTCGGGCTTCCAGGCGCCGTCGATCTCCTCGACCAGGCGGTTGGAGACGCTGTAGTAGCTGTCCGGGTGATCCGGCGGCACCGCCGTCGGGCACACCACGACCTCGGCGCCGTAAGCGCGCAACACATTCTGCTTGTCCTCGCTGACCTTGTCCGGGCAGACGAAGATGCACTTGTAGCCGCGCGTCTGGGCCACCAGCGCCAACCCGACCCCGGTGTTACCCGACGTCGGCTCGACGATCGTGCCGCCGGGCTTGAGCTGACCGCTGGCCTCGGCGGCATCGATCATCTTGGCGGCGATGCGGTCCTTGGAGCTGCCGCCGGGGTTCAGGTACTCGATCTTGGCCAAGACCATGCCTGAGCCTTCGGGGACAACCGAGTTCAGCTGTACCAGCGGGGTATTGCCGATGAGCTCACTGATGTGCCTGGCTATACGCATACGTCTATGGTCTCAGGCCAGCCGATCGCCTACCAGGTCGCCTCTCGGATGTACTCCCCGATCTGGCGCAGAGAACGCTTGGCCTCGGACACGAAAGGCGACGCAAGCTGGAAGACATGCATCTGTCCGGGCCAGATTCGGAGCTCGACGGGGACACCCGCGGCGGCCAGCATGTGCGCCCCCTTGCGCGCATCGCTGAGCAATGCCTCCGACCCGGACGCGTGGATCAGGGTGCGCGGCAGACCGGGCTCGATGTGATCGAGCGGCTCGTAGACGCCTTCTCCTGCACGTTTGGCCGCCGTCTCGATGAGCGCCAGGAGAGCGTCGAAGGCCTTGGCCGGGAACATCGCGTCGGTGTGCAGGTTGGGGTGGTTGGCCCGCGATTCGCTGTCGATCTCGAACAGCGGCGACATGGCGACCAGGGCGGCGGGCACCTCTCCCTCGTCGAGCAGGCGCTCGGCCAGCGCCAGCGACAGGTAGCCGCCCGCCGAGTCACCGGCCAGGACGATCTGGTGCGGCTCGTAACCGGCCGACCGCAGCCACTGGTAGCCCTCGTAGCAGTCGTCGATGGCGGTCCCCACCGAGTGCTTGGGCAGCATGCGGTAGTCGACCACCAGCACCGGGCTGTCGGCGTAACCCGACAGTGCGGTCACGACCCCCGAGTGCGTGTTGCCCCCGCAGGCCAGGAACGCCCCGCCGTGCAGGTACAGGACGACGCTGCGCTTGCCGTCTGCCGGCAGCACACCGTCGGCACGTACGAGGTGGGCGTTGCAGTTGGGTAGCGCGATGGTGGCCTTGATGGTTCCCGGCGGCTGCCGGAGCACCCGGGCGGCGAAGTCGAGCAGCCCGAACGGCCACGGCAGATGCGGCGCCTGGCTACCGATTGCCAAGACCGGCTTGATTGTCAGCGTTGCCGCCAGCGAAGCCAATCGGCCTGCCAGGCTCGGGCCGTCCTCGACCGCCTCGACCGGCCCGCCGTCGCTGACCGGAAACCTACGCCCGCGGTATGCCCTAGCTGGGCTGATGCCGGCATAATGGGTCCTGGACACCTTGCTCGGTGCAGTCATGGTCACCACCTCCTACGTCTTTGTAGTACTAGGTGAGCTTCGTCACTCAGACAACCCGGGTAACTTAGCTTGACATCCGTAAACAGTTCAACAGTCAAATAAACTGAATTGATACCGGACTTGATACAGCACCGTGACCGGCACGGGCGATGCGCCACGCGGATAACCCGTCGCATCCACCTAGACTCATCTCGTGGGCATACGCATGGCGCGTCGGTCGACCATTAGCCTCGCCGCCGCGGTGGTGGCATCTACGGCTTCGGCCTACATCGGGGCACGCAATCTGTTGAGCGGACAGGCGGACAAGGCTCGTCAGGTCATCCCCAAGGCCTGGGACGTCCCGCCCCGCGCCGACGGTGTGTATGTCCCCGGCGGCGGCCCGGTCGAGAAGTGGGAACGCGGAGTCCCCTTCGACGTGCACCTGATGATCTTCGGCGACTCCACGGCGACCGGATACGGCTGCCACGTCCCCGATGAGGTGCCCGGGGTGTTGATCGCCCGGGGTGTGGCCGATCAGTTCGACAAGCGAGTCCGCTTGAGTACCAAGGCGATTGTCGGCGCCACGTCCAAGGGGTTGTCCGGCCAGATCGACGCCATGTTCGTGGCGGGGCCGCCACCGGATGCCGCGGTGATCATGATCGGCGCCAACGACATCACCAAACCCAACGGCATCGGGGCCTCGGCGCACCGACTGGGCGCCGCGGTACGCCGACTGCGCTCGGCGGGAGCCGTCGTCGTGGTCGGCACCTGCCCGGACTTCGGCGTGATCACCGCGATCCCGCAGCCGCTGCGCTGGTACGCCCGCACCCGCGGCCTGCGTCTGGCCCGCGCCCAGGCGGGGGCGGTACGGGCCGCAGGCGGCTTTCCCGTGCCGTTCTCCGATCTGCTGGCACCGGAGTTCTACAAGGCCCCTGACCTGTTGTTCTCCGAGGACATGTTCCATCCGTCAGCGGCAGGCTACGCACTGGCGGCCAAGCAGTTGCTACCCGCGCTGTGCACTGTTCTCGGCGAGTGGGACGGTGACGCGGCGCTGGAATCCGGGGCCGCCGACACCCGGACACTGCTGACCCGGCTGGGCGGGGTCAGCAGGCTGTGGCGCCGCTCAACCGGGGTGCCCGCACCCATCGTGGTGCACGCGGGCTAGTTTCAATCTGAGTTTTCTAAGCCATTCGATTAGCAGGAGCCGTCATGCCTGAAGCCGTCATCGTTGCCACTGCCCGCTCACCGATCGGCCGGGCCGTCAAGGGCTCGCTGGCCACAATGCGTCCCGACGACCTGGCCGCGCAGATGGTGCGCGCCGTGTTGGACAAGGTGCCGTCGCTGGATCCCCGCGACGTCGACGACCTGATGATGGGCTGCGCCCAGCCCGCCGGCGAGGCCGGTTACAACATCGCTCGCGCGGTGGCCGTCGAACTCGGCTACGACTTCATGCCCGGCACCACCGTCAACCGGTACTGCTCGTCGTCGCTGCAGACCACCCGGATGGCCTTCCACGCCATCAAGGCCGGCGAGGGTGACGTGTTCATCTCCGCGGGTGTCGAGACGGTGTCGCGGTTCGGCGTCGGTGCCGCCGACGGTGCGCCGAACAGCAAGAACTCGCTGTTCGATGAGGCCCAGGCGCGCACGCTCACGCAGGCCGAGGGCGACATCAAGTGGCACGACCCGCGCGCGGACGGCCTGATCCCGGACGTCTACATCGCCATGGGCCAGACGGCCGAGAACGTCGCCACCTACACCGGCATCAGCCGCGAAGACCAGGATCACTGGGGCGTGCGGTCGCAGAACCGCGCCGAGGAAGCCATCAAGAGCGGCTTCTTCGAGCGCGAGATCGTTCCCGTGACGCTGCCCGACGGCACCGTCGTCTCCACCGATGACGGCCCGCGCGCCGGCACCTCGTACGACAAGATCAGCCAGCTCAAGCCGGTGTTCCGGGCCAACGGCACGATCACCGCGGGCAACGCGTGTCCGCTGAACGACGGCGCCGCCGCCGTCGTCATCATGAGCGACACCAAGGCCAAGGAGCTGGGCCTGACCCCGCTGGCCCGGATCGTCTCCACCGGGGTCTCCGGGCTGTCGCCGGAGATCATGGGCCTGGGCCCGATCGAGGCCATCAAGAAGGCGCTGGCCAAGGCCAGCAAGAAGATCTCCGACATCGACCTGGTCGAGATCAACGAGGCCTTCGCCGTGCAGGTGCTCGGTTCGGCGCGGGAACTCGGCATCGACGAGGACAAGCTCAATGTCTCGGGCGGCGCGATCGCGCTGGGCCACCCGTTCGGCATGACCGGTGCCCGCATCACCGCCACGCTGCTGAACAACCTGTCCACCTACGACAAGACCTTCGGCATCGAGTCGATGTGCGTCGGTGGCGGCCAGGGTATGGCGATGGTTGTGGAGCGCCTTTCCTAAGTTTGTATTTGGCGTTGACTCTGCGGTGAGGGCGCAAAAGTGCGAGTAGCCCGTGCCCTCACCGCAGAGTCGACGCCACAGCCCAAAAGAAAAAGGCGCCCGCAATCGCGGACGCCTTTCTCGGGGCAGGGTTGCTAGTCGTTGTTGAAGTACGACAGCAACCGCAGGATCTCGATGTACAGCCAGACCAGAGTGACGGTCAGACCCAGGGCGATGCCCCACGCGGCCTTCTCCGGAGCACCGGCACGGACCATCTGGTCGGCGGCGTCGAAGTCGATCAGGAAGCTGAACGCCGCGATGCCGATGCACACCAGCGAGAAGATGATGGCCATCATGCCGCCGTCGCGCAGGCCCATCCCGGCACCGCCGCCAACGCCGAACATCGCCAACACGAAGTTGAGCAGCATGAGTGCCAGGACACCGAACATGGCGGCCACGATCATGCGGGTGAACTTCGGCGTGACGCGGATGGCCCCGGTCTTGTAGACGACCAGCATTCCGAAGAACACGCCCATGGTGCCGACGATCGCCTGCGCGATCATGCCCACGCCGCCGACCGAGGCGATGTTGGCGATGATGAACGACACCGCACCGAGGAACAGGCCCTCCAGCGCTGCGTAGCTCAGCACGATCGCCGGGTTGTCCTGCTTGCGGCCGAAGGTGGCCACCAGGACGAGGGCCAGGCCGCCGAGACCGCCCACAAGGGCGAACGGGGTCGCCAGGCCGATGTTGCCCGACACCAGGAAGTAGGAGACCACCGCGACGGCCGACAGCACGGCCAGGGTGATGCCGGTCTTGGTGACGACGTCATCGATGGTCAGCGGCCGGGAAACGCCGGTCTGAGGCTGATCCAGGTACTCCTGCGCGTAAGGCTGCGCATGCACCTGCTGTGCACCGAAGCCGGCGGCTCCGGTACCAAATTGTGCGTATCCGCCCTGCTGCTTGGGCAGGCTGCGGAATACCGGGTTGCTGGTTTCGCGCACCGTCGGGTCCTCTCTGATGAGATGTGTTCGAGTACGAACTAGTAGCTCAACGATCAATGTTCCGGCTGGGTTCCCGTCAGCCTCCAGAAAGCTTTCAGGAAACGTCCAGGTTTTGATCTGGAGGCAAACCATACCCGTAGCGCACCACACCAGGGGGGCCGAACTAGATTGCAACTCGTGACAGAAAACGAGGACGTCCTAGTAAGTGTCCGCAACGGCGTCGGGATCCTCACGCTGAACCGGCCCAAGGCGATCAACTCGCTCAATGACGCCATGGTCGCGGGAATCTCCGAGGCGCTGCACGCCTGGGCGGACGACGACTCCATCCACACGGTCCTGCTGACCGGCGCCGGCGAACGTGGGTTGTGCGCGGGTGGTGACGTGGTGGCGCTCTATCACAGCGCGAAGGCCGACGACGGGGCGGCGCAGCGGTTCTGGTGGGACGAGTACCTGCTCAACGCCTATATCGGTGGTTACCCGAAACCGTATGTGGCGTTGATGGACGGCATCGTGATGGGCGGCGGCGTCGGCGTCGCATCCCACGGCAGCGTCCGGATCGCGACCGACACCACCAAGATGGCGATGCCCGAGGTCGGCATCGGCTTCATCCCCGACGTAGGCGGCACCTATCTGCTCTCGCGCGCCCCCGGCGCGCTCGGCCTGCACGCCGCGCTCACCGGCGCCCCGTTCTCCGGAGCCGACGCGATCGCCATGGGCTTCGCCGACCATTACGTGCCGCACGACAAGCTGGCCGACTTCGCCGAGACCGTCGTCAATGACGGGGTGGACAACGCCCTGGCCATCTACGCCATCGAACCGCCGACCAGCCCGCTGCTCGAACAGCGCGGCTGGATCGACGAGTGCTATGCCGGCGACACCGTGGCCGACATCATCGCCGCACTGCGCGGGCACGACGAGCAGTCCGCGCACGCCGCCGCGGATCTGATCGCCACCCGCTCCCCCATCGCCCTGTCCGTCACGCTGGAAGCGGTGCGCCGGGCCGCCGAGCTGGCGACACTGGAGGACGTGCTGCGCCAGGAGTACCGAACCTCGTGCGCCTCGGTGAAATCGCATGACTTCGTCGAGGGCATCCGCGCTCAACTCGTCGACAAGGACCGCAACCCGCAGTGGTCCCCGGCCTCGGTCGCAGCGGTCACCCCCGCCGACATCGAGGCGTACTTCGTTCCGACCGACCCTGATCTGACCTTTTAGGAGGACAACAAATGAGTGAGTTCGAGACGATCCTGGTGACCCGCACCGACCGGGTCGCCACCATCAAGCTGAACCGACCCAAGGCGCTCAACGCGCTCAACACCCAGGTGATGACCGAAGTCACCACGGCCGCAGCTGAACTCGACCGTGACCCAAGTGTCGGCGCCATCATCGTCACCGGCAATGAGAAGGCGTTCGCCGCCGGAGCCGACATCAAGGAGATGGCTGAGCTGTCGTTCGCCGACGTGTACTCGGCCGACTTCTTCGAGCTGTGGTCGAAGTTCGCCGCCACCCGCACTCCGACGATCGCCGCGGTCGCCGGATACGCGCTGGGCGGCGGCTGCGAGCTGGCGATGATGTGCGACATCCTGATCGCCGCAGACTCGGCGAAGTTCGGTCAGCCCGAGATCAAACTGGGCGTGCTACCGGGGATGGGCGGCAGCCAGCGGTTGACCCGGGCGATCGGCAAGGCCAAGGCGATGGACCTGATCCTCACCGGCCGCACCATCGACGCCGTCGAGGCCGAGCGCGCCGGGCTGGTGTCGCGACTGGTGTCTGCCGACACGCTGATCGACGAGGCCCTGGCGGTGGCCGCGACCATTGCGGGGATGTCGCTGTCGGCCTCGCGGATGGCCAAGGAAGCGGTCAACCGCGCCTTCGAATCCAGCTTGACCGAAGGGCTGCTCTACGAGCGCAGGCTGTTTCACTCGGCCTTCGCCACCGACGACCAGAAGGAAGGCATGGCGGCGTTCTCCGAGAAGCGCGCCGCTAACTTCACCCATCGCTAAGGTCGACGGGTGACCGACACCGCCGTTGCCGAAGAAACCCCGTCACCGCCGGCCGCCCCGGTGGGCAAGCCCGACTGGTGGGTACGCCACTACACGTTCTTCGGGACGGCGGTGGGCCTGGTGTTCATCTGGTTCTCGCTGACCCCGTCGCTGCTGCCGCGCGGACCCCTGTTCCAGGCGTTGGTCAGCGGCGGCGCCGGCGCGATCGGTTACAGCCTCGGGGTTTTCGGGGTCTGGCTGGTGCGCTACATGCGTTCGGCCGATTCGAGCCCGAAAGCCCCGAAATGGGCATGGCTGACGTTGGTGGCGGTCGGCATCGTCGGCCAGATCCTGATGATCATCTACTTCCACGTGTGGCAGGACGAAGTCCGCGACTTGATGGGAGTGGCGCGGCTGAAGTTCTGGGATCACCCGTTGACCGCGGTGTTGTCGATCATCGTGCTGTTCGTCTTCGTCGAGATCGGTCAGCTGGTCGGCCGCCTGGTTCGGTTCCTGGTGCGCCAACTCAATAGGGTTGCGCCGCGGCGAGTTTCGGCGGTTGTCGTGGTGGCCCTGCTGCTGGCACTGACCATCGCACTGCTCAACGGGGTGGTGGCCCGCGTCGCGATGGACAAGATCAACCGCACCTTCTCCGCAGTCAACGACGAGACCAGCCCCGATTCCGCCGCACCGACGTCCACGCTGCGCTCGGGCGGCCCGGGCTCACTGGACAGCTGGGAATCCCTGGGCCACCAGGGCCGGGTGTTCGTCTCGGCCGGGCCTACGGTGCAACACCTTTCGCGGTTCAACGGCAAGCCCGCGATCGAGCCGATCCGGGCGTACGCCGGCCTGCACTCCGCAGACGGCATCAGGGCCACGGCGGCCTTGGCGGCCAGGGAGTTACAACGCACCGGCGGCCTGGACCGGGCCGTGGTCGCGGTGGCCACCACCACCGGCACGGGGTGGATCAACGAGGCCGAGGCCTCGGCCCTGGAGTACATGTACAACGGCAACACCGCGATCGTCAGCATGCAGTACTCGTTCCTGCCCAGTTGGTTGTCGTTCCTGGTGGACAAGGAGAATGCGCGGCAGGCCGGACAGGCTCTGTTCGAGGCGGTCGACGCGCTGGTGCGCGAACGTCCAGAAGGCAAGCGTCCCAAGCTCGTGGTGTTCGGCGAAAGCCTCGGCTCATTCGGTGGCGAGGCGCCGTTCCTCGCGTTGAACAATCTGGTGGCACGCACCGATGGCGCACTCTTCTCCGGACCGACGTTCCAGAACACGATCTGGGACACCCTGACCCGCGACCGCGACGCGGGCTCACCGATGTGGCTGCCGATCTACGACAAGGGCGAGAATGTGCGGTTCTCCGCCGAGGCCCGCAACCTGGACCGGCCCGCCGATCCGTGGGGTCACCCCCGCGTGGTCTATCTCCAGCACGCCTCCGACCCGATCGCCTGGTGGAACACGGATCTCCTTTTCACAGAACCGGACTGGCTCAAGGAGCCCCGTGGATACGACGTGTCCGGACGCATGCAGTGGATTCCGATCGTGACGTTCCTGCAGGTGTCGGCAGACATGGCGGTGGCGGTCGACGTTCCCGACGGACACGGTCACGTCTACGTCAAGGATGTGGCCAATGCCTGGGCCGCCGTCCTGCAGCCGCCGGGCTGGACGCCGGAGAAGACCGAGAAACTACGTCCGTTGCTGTCCAGCGGCGAGGGTGCCTGAGTTCTGCGCCGAGCGGCCGGTTATGTCACACCGAACACGAAAAGCTGTGCAATAAATGGCCATTCGACATTCAACTGAGGGCACCGGCGGCGACCAGCGCGTGGTACCCGCCGACGATGTCGGTGGATCGGTGCAGCCCCAGATCCACCAACGATGCGGCAGCCAGGCTCGAGGTGTAGCCCTCCGAGCACAGGATCACCCAGTAGACGTCGTCGTCGACGGCCTGCGGGATCCGCGCTTCGCTGGTCGGGTCGCAGCGCCACTCCAGCACGTTGCGTTCGATGACCAGCGCGCCGGGCACCGACCCTTCGGCGGCGCGCTGGGCAGCCGGACGGATGTCGACCAGCACGGCTCCGGAATCGAGCGCCTCGGGAAGGTCCGAGGCCGGCAGTCGGTTCAGCCGGGTACGGGCCTGCTCCAGCACGGTGTCGATGCGACTCATGGCCATCACTCCGGCGCGTCGGTGAGCTCGGTACGGTTGCGGCGCAACGTCTTCTGCGGCGTCACCTCGTAGTAGGACATCGCCGTCAGCGGCGGCGAGTAGGCGTGCACGCTCAGGGTCGGCCCGGCCACCGCACCGGGCGCCTGCACCACGTCGTGGACCCAGCCCAGCGGGAAGGCGGCCTGGTCCCCCGCCTCGAGCCGCCGGTGACGCAACAGCTCACCGTTCCAACGGGATTCGGTCAGCTCACCGGACGCCACGGTCAAGGCGCCCAGGGAACCACCGTGATCGTGCAGTTCGGTGGACTTGTCGGGCACCCAGCTGATCAGCCAGACCTCGACTTCATCGTCACCGGACAACCGGCTGTACCACCGGTCATCCTTGGGCAGCCCGCGCAGCAGGCGGTCGTAGCGGCCGGACAGCACGTCGTCGGCGGCGCGGTCGGTGGTGTGCAGCAGATCGGGCAATCGCAGCCGGGTGGGCGCGGAAACCGCAGGAACAGGTGCAAGTGTGGACAGCATGAGAGGAACTCCAGGAATGACGGTCGGAAAGGGTGGACGGGTCCGCTAACGCGCCCGACAACACTCCTGAAATCCGGTCACTTCCGTCACGGCCGCCAGTGTTGCATAGATTGGCGGCATGCGCTGTTACACCTGGACCACCCGCCTGACCGCCGGAACCGTCGCCGCCGCCGGTCTGAGCCTGCTGATCGGATGCTCTACCGAGGCCGGCACGGAGCAACCCGGGGAGTCCGCGGCACCGTCGCCACAAGCCACCGCGACGTCGGAATCGTCGACCCCGACGGCCAAGCCGGGTGAGGTCGCGGTGTCTCCCGGTGGAGTCACGACCGCGGTCGGTGCCGACGCCCAGTCCACCGAAGAGGAGTACTTCCAGGCCTGTCACGCCGCCAAGATCTGGATGGAGGCCAAGGGCGGAGACCTCAAGGAGCAGATCGAGCCTTACCTGGCGAGCGTCCAGGCACCCGAGGCGGCGCCCGGTCCGGGCACCTACAACGTGGCCTGGGCTGATCTCGAGCCGGGGCGTCAGGCTGCGGTCGTCGTCGCCGCGCAGGCAGCGGCCGACGAGCTCTGCAGCTAGTTCGAATCAGGCTGCGGCAAACTCCCAGTCGGCTGGCGCCAACGGTGGGGCGGTGTGCTTCACAATGGACGTATGCGTATTGCCCTGGCCCTCGGCAGTGGTGGGGCTCGTGGCTACGCGCACATCGGGGTGATCCACGAGTTGCAGTCCCGCGGGCACGAGATCGTCGGCGTCTCCGGCTCGTCGATGGGCGCGCTGGTCGGCGGCCTGCACGCGGCGGGCAGGCTTGATGACTTCGCCGAATGGGCCCGGACACTGACCCAGCGCGCGGTGCTGCGGCTACTCGACCCGTCGATCAGCGCGGCAGGCATCCTGCGTGCGGAGAAGATCCTGGACGCGGTGCGTGACATCCTCGGCGAGGTCACCATCGAGGAGCTGCCGATTCCCTACACCGCGGTCGCCACCGATCTCATTGCGGGCAAATCGGTGTGGCTGCAGCGCGGCCCGGTGGATTCGGCGATCCGCGCCTCGATCGCCATCCCCGGCGTGATCGCCCCGCACGTGCTCGACGGCCGGTTGCTCGGCGACGGCGGCATTCTCGACCCGCTGCCCATGGCGCCGATCGCCGCGGTCAATGCCGATCTGACCATCGCGGTCAGCCTGTCCGGCGGTGATCCCGGGACGGCCGCGGTGCCCGCCGCCGATCTAGAGCCCAAGCCGAGCACCGAATGGCTCAACCGGATGCTGCGCAGCACCTCGGCGGTGCTCGACACCGCCTCGGTGCGCAATGTGCTGGACCGGCCGACGGCCCGGGCCATCCTGAGCCGGTTCGGGTCCTCGGTGCCCGACGCTTACCCCGACACCGGGGCGGACACCGACCCGGGCGAGGTGCAGCCGGCCGATCTGCCGCGTCTGGGCAGCTTCGAGGTCATGTACCGCACCATCGACATCGCTCAGGGCGCGCTGGCCCGGCACACGCTGGCGGCCTATCCGCCGGATCTGCTCATCGAGGTGCCCCGCTCGGTGTGCCGCAGCCTGGAGTTCAACCGGGCAGCCGAGGTGATCACCGCCGGGCAGGAGTTGGCCGCGGCGGCGCTCGACCGCTGAATCAGCCCGCCAGGAACTCCGCGACCTCGGCGGCCACTCGTCGGCCCTGTGCCCGGCCCGCGTGAGCCGAGGGCACCCGGCAGGCCGGGTCGAGCGGGTTCTTGCCGAACGCGGCCAGGGCATCGTCGTCGGCGAAGATCCCGAATGACCGCCCGTCGAAGCCATCGACCTCCTCGGCCGCGCCGGCACCGAACGGCGAGGGTGTCGAGCGACCTTGCGGGACCAGTGCCACTGCGGTGTCACAGTCGGCCGCCAGGACCATGTTGACCACGCTACCGATCCCGCCGTCCATGAACCGGCGGCCGTCGATGGTGACGACCGGCCACACCCCGGGTACCGCGCAACTGGCGGTGACGGCGTCGACCAGTGATGCCCCGGAATCAGAGTTGAGCGTCACCAGCTCACCGGTGTCGATGTCGATGGCCGAGATCCGCAGTACCCGATCGGGCCAGTCATGCGAGGGCAGCCGCGCTTCGATCACCTTGCGCCGCACCGCCGGGCCGATGGTGTCGGTGCGCAGCGCCACGGCACCGATGCCCTGCAGTTTCTGTGCCTTGGTGGTGTTGGGCGTCAGCATCGCCTTGACGAACAGGTCGGTGACGTTGTCGATACCCACACCCGGGTCGAGTTCGGCGGACGCGGTGCCGACCTGGAGTTCGAACAGCTCCGCCAGGCTCAGCCCGCTGCCGAGTTGCGCTGACACCGTCGACCCGGCTGACGTACCGACCAGCACATCGGATGCGAGCAACGCGTCAGCCGTTTCGGGAGATGCGTCGGCAATGCCCTGCAGGATGCCGGTCTCCCAGGCGATCCCGGCGATACCGCCGCCGGCGAGCACCAGTGCACGTTTGGAAGTCACGAATGTCGAGTGTGCCAGGGGCCGGAAAGCCTCGGCTAAGCGTGTTGCGATGCCTCGGCCTGGGCGGACAGATCCTCACGACGCAAGAGGTGACGCGGCCGATCCGGAAACGCGACCCGGGTGTTGATCCGCAGGTCGGCGTCGACGTGTACCAGTTCGCCGGGGGCGATGAGCCGCCAGTGCTCGCCGTCCATCGGCTCGCTGGCGAACAGCACCGACGGCTGCGACGTCAGGTGCTCGGATTCGGCCCGGATCCGGGTGCTGCGCAGACGCAGGCGCCGCTGATCGGGGTGCCTGCGGTCGAGCACGTACAACTCGTGGGTGTCCGGGTAGCGCAGGGCCCACATGTCGGTGGCGGTGCTGAGCAGGAGGTTGATCGCGTAGATCGGTACGTTGTCGGCCAGCCAGCCGACGGCATCGACGATGCCCGCGCCGACGTCTCCGTCACGCCCGCGTACGGCCGCGGTGATGAGGGCGAATACGCGTTCCGAGTCGGTCTGGCCCCCGACCAGGTCGGCCACGCCGAGCTCGCCCATCCGAGCGTCGAGCGCATCCAGACCTTCGACCACCCCGTTGTGCGCGAAGATCCGGCCGTCCTGGAGGAACGGATGGGTGTTCGCCACGTCGAGCGCGCCGGTCGAGGCGTAGCGGACGTGGGCGATGAACGTCGTCGCGGTGACTTCGTTTGCCTCGGTGGAGAATTCGCAGTCCCGCCAGGCCGCCACCGGCTCCTTGTGCAGCGCTGGCTTTCCATCGGCGCCGAAGATGCCAAGGCCGGTGCCATCGGGGTTGCGGCGGCTCTGCGCGGCGAGGTTGTCCGGGGCGTCCAGCAGCCAGAAGGTCGCCGGCACCAGTCGGCGACCGGCGTGCAAACCGAACAAGCGGCACATCGACTCAGTCTGAGGGATCGGGTGCCGAAACTGAAGCTATGTGCGAACTACCGCCGAAATCTCGCACACAAGTTCAGGTTCGGCGGGCTTTGCCCGTGATGAGCGGCAGGTCCGGGTAGGTCACCACGCCGGGTTCGGCGGCACACACCGCGGGCACCGAGTTGACGCAGTGCGCGGCGGTGGCGACCACACCGGACTCTGGGCCCTCCTCGCCCGCTTCGGACTGGAACCCCTTGATGATGACCGTGAAGTCCGGGTTGCCGCGGACCTCCATCTCGTAGCGCTGCCCGGCCGGCCCGAAAGTCCATGCGGGGTCCAGGTTTTCCTCACCCATCAGCCAGTTCACCGTGACCCGGACGACGGGCTCTCCGTCGACCACCGCCTCCCAGTGGAACTTACGGCCGGCGACCTGACCGGGTTCGATGACGCCGATCGGTGAGTCGATGGGGGCAGTGGCCACCGCGATCTCCTGCGTGGCCCGGATCCGCGGGTCGATGGTGAACCCGATGTGGTCGACGACCATCTTGACGGCCTGGATGAAGCCGCCGTCGAGCATCTTCTGCATCGGCCCGCTCAGTGCGGTATCGGGGGTGCCGCCGAATCCCATCACGTGGCGCACCACGTCGGGCGCGTCATAGGTGCGCAGGTCGGAAAACTCCTCGGCACGAACGAAACTCACTCCGGTCGCCATCGCGGAGAACACCAGCGGAAATTTTTCGCTGATCCCGCCGGGGGCGATGCCGGTGCCGTGCAGCGTGGCGTTGCCCTCCAGCGCGGCGGCCCGCATCGGCGCGGCCTGCTTCTCGCTCGGGTACAACCAGCCGACGGGGGTGATCACGTTCTTGCCCGAGCGCAGCAGCGCCGCGACCTCGTCGGGATTGGGAATCAACGGTGAGTAGATCACCGCGTCGGCGTCCAGCGCCAGGATCTCCTCGAGGTTGTTGGTGGCGACGACGCCGATGGGTTCGGTACCGATGATCTCGCCGACGTCACGGCCGTTCTTGGCGTCGGAGTGCACCCAGCAGCCGACCAGTTCCAGGTCGGGATGTTCGAGCACGCCCTTGATCGCGGCGACGCCGACCCCACCGGTAGCCCACTGTACGACCTTGAGCACGGCGCACTCCTCCCGAAAAACTAGAACGTGTTCCAACTATCTCTACACCACGGAAACCGTGATCTGTATGTTTCTCGGCATGGCAAACAAAGTTTTCGTCGTCGGCGTCGGCATGACGAAGTTCGAGAAGCCCGGCCGGAAAGAGGGCTGGGACTACCCGGACATGGCCCGCGAGTCCGGCACCAACGCGTTGGCGGACGCCGGGATCTCCTATGACCAGGTTCAGCAGGGGTACGTCGGGTACTGCTCGGGGGATTCCACCTCGGGTCAGCGTGCGCTCTACGAACTCGGCATGACCGGCATCCCGATCGTCAACGTCAACAACAACTGTTCCACCGGTTCGACCGCGCTTTACCTTGCCGCACAGGCGATCCGCGGCGGACTCGCCGATTGCACGATGGCGCTGGGCTTCGAGAAGATGCAACCGGGTTCGCTGGGCGGCGGCGCGCAGGATCGCGAGTCCCCGCTGGGTAGGCACGTCAAGGCGCTGGCCGAGATCGACGAGTTCGCCTTCCCCGTCGCACCGTGGATGTTCGGTGCGGCCGGCCGCGAGCACATGAAGAAGTACGGCACCACTGCTGAACATTTCGCAAAGATCGGCTACAAGAACCACAAGCATTCGGTCAACAACCCGTACGCCCAGTTCCAGGACGAGTACACCCTCGAGGACATCCTGGGCGCCAAGATGATCTCCGATCCGCTGACCAAGCTGCAGTGCTCCCCCACCTCCGACGGGTCGGGCGCAGCCATCGTCGCCAGCGAGGCGTTCGTCGACAAGCACGGGCTGGCCGCACAGGCGGTGGAGATCGTCGGGCAGGCGATGACCACCGACTTCGCCTCGACCTTCGACGGCAGCGCTGCCAACATCATCGGCTACGACATGAATGTGCAAGCCGCCCAGCAGGTTTACGCGCAGTCCGGTCTCGGACCCGAAGACTTCCAGGTGATCGAGCTGCACGATTGCTTCTCCGCCAACGAACTCCTGCTGTACGAAGCCCTGGGCCTATGCGGCGAGGGTGAGGCGGCGCGGTTGATCGACAACAACGACACCACCTACGGCGGTCGCTGGGTGGTCAACCCCTCCGGAGGGTTGATCTCCAAGGGCCACCCGCTGGGTGCGACGGGCCTGGCCCAGTGCGCCGAGTTGACCTGGCAGTTGCGCGGCACCGCCGACAAGCGCCAGGTCGAGAACGTCACCGCGACGCTGCAGCACAACATCGGGCTCGGCGGCGCGGCCGTCGTGACCGCCTACCAGCGCGCCGAGCGGTAACCACTAGCCCGGTCACCCGGTTTCCTGCGGCGCTGATTGGCTGATTGCGACGAGGCCGGTTCTCGGCCGGAGGCCAAGCCGGCCATCCAAGTAATCACCAAGTGCGCTCGGCAATGATGCCGCGGTGGATCAGACACCTGAGCAAGTGCCCTTGTCGCAACGCCTGTGGGCCCCCCTGTGGCAGCAAGCCAGGCACCGGCCGGCGCGCCTCGGCCCCGGCCGCATCGCGGTACCCCTGCGCATCCTCGCCGTCCTTACCTGGCTCGGCTCCGTGATCATGCTGGCGTTCGGCTTCATCCCGGGCCTGTTCGAGTCGAAGGATGGCAGCCTCTACGGCGGCGAACTCGTATTCCTCTACTCGCCGTTCTGGCCGCTGCTGGGCGGCCTCGCCATCGGTTCGGGCGCGGCCGCCGCAGGCTACGTCGTCACGGCCACCGGCCCGGACGCCCCGCGACACCACGCGGCGCTGGCGTGGTGTGCCGGGGTGTGGGTCCCGCTGATCCCCGTCCTAATGCTGGCAATCGGCCGCGACTGGCAGACGATCCCCGCGGCCGTCGCGTGGCTCGCCGGCGCCGAGGTGGTGATCGGCTGTCTGCACGTGCGGCGCCGCGCTCCCCGGCCGTGGGTGGGGCTCGTGCTCGCCTGCCTTGTCGCAGCGCCATGGATCCCCGCCATCCATGCGAATCTCCGGTTCGGGCTCGCCCTGAACGCCGCCAAGCCACCGCCTGACGGCGAACTGCTCGAAATGTTCATCGCCGATGTCTCGACCCGGACCTACGTTCCCGGTATCGCGCTCGCCTTCGTCGGGGCCATGGCCACCGCAGGCGTTGCACTGGCCGCGCACTCCCGGTCGGCCGTCGCCCAGCAGATCTCCGCGCATCGTGGCGGTTGGCGGCTCACCGCAATCATCTGCGCCCTCGCGGTCGGTGTCATCGTGCTCGAGGTGTCCGGCGTCGCGGGAGTCTCCTCGGGCTTCATCGAGGACTACTGGGGGCTTGGCCACCCTTGGACGTGGCCACACGCCGTCCTCGTCGCGGTCGCCATCGCCTACGTGACCCAGCGCTCGTTTCGGACGCCGTTGGTGCAGCGCGGCGACGTGGCCGCGACTTTGGCCATCGGTGTCAGCGCACTCGCCGTCCACATCCTGATCGCCATCGTCCTGATCGTGAACCTGGTCGCGGATGCGATCACTGGTCCGCGGGCTGACAGCATTTCACCGCCCGAAGGCCTCGTTCTCCTGATCGCCTGGCTCGGCCTCGCCGCATTGGTCCCCATCGCGCTGCGTGAGCGGTGGGACGGTACGGTCGGACAGGCAGTCGCGAGAGTGGGACTGCTGTTCCTGGTCCCTGTCTACATCGGGGTGTTGGGCGACCAGTTGGGTTACCACTGGCCCGTCACCTTCTGGGCGAAGGCTCCGCAGGTTGCCATCTGCCTGACCATCATCGGTTGTGTCGCAACGATCTTCGGCCTTCTTGGTAGACCAACACCCATATCGTCGGAGATGACGAACCGGCTGGTGCTCATCCCACTGCTGATCGTCAGTGGTGCATCCTGGCTGCCGAACGTCATCGCCGTCCCGTTGACGCCCGTCATCGCAGTCACCGCCGCGTTGTTTGCACTGTTGTGGGCGTTGCCGGCAGTTGACCGCGACGAGGAACACGCCGGCAGCGTCCTGACAGTGTCGGCGCAGCTGTTGCTGGTCGCCGCGGCCTCGGCGATCGTCTCGTGCCTTCCGGACATTTCGGCCGGCGATCCGACGCTCGCGATGCTGCTGTTCGGCGTGCCATTGAGCGTCCTACTGTGTGCCAAGGTAACCCAAGCGTCGAGACTGCAGCCGGTAGATGGCCGGGGCGATCTCGTCGACGTCCTCCCAACGCCGAAGTGATTACGCATTTCCTGCATGGTCATGGAGATGTTCTCCATCTCGGCTGCTAGGGCCAGGATGTTGCGGGCCCATAGTCGACACTCGACGGCACTAGAGCGTGACGATCTCGTAGACGCCGTCGGCGTGCCGGGCCCGGATGGTCTTCTTGTCGTACTTGCCCACGCTGGTGCGTGGTACCTGCTCGACGAACGCCCACCTCTCGGGCAGCCACCAGCGAACCACTTTGTCCGCCAGGAACTCTCGTAGCTCCCCCGGGCTGACCGAAACACCCGACTCCAACACCACCACCGCCAGCGGACGTTCCTGCCACCGCTCGTCGGGCACCCCGACCACGGCCGCCTCGAGCACCGCCGGATGCGCGATCAGGTGGTTCTCCAACTCGACCGACGAGATCCACTCCCCGCCGGACTTGATGACGTCCTTGGCGCGGTCGGTCAGCGTGACGTAGCCCTGCGGATCGATCGAGCCGACGTCCCCGGTGCGCAGCCAGCCGGTGTCGAACTTCTCGGCGTCGAGGCCCAGGTAGTAGGCGCCGGTGATCCACGGCCCGCGCACCTCGAGCTCACCGACTGACGTGCCGTCCTTGGGCAGTGGGGCGCCCTCGTCGTCGACGATGCGCACCTCCACGCCGCACATCGGGCGGCCCTGGCTGACGCGCATCTCCCAGTGTCGTTCCTCGGACACACCGGGCAGCGGTTTGGCCGCGGTCGCCAGCGGTGAGGTCTCGGTCATCCCCCAGGCTTGCTGGATGTACACGCCGTGGCGGTCCTGGAACGTCTGCATCAGCGAGAGCGGCACCGCCGAACCACCGCAGGCCACCAGCCGCAGCGACGAAAGATCGTGTCCCGGGTTCGTTTCCAGGCAGTGCATGACGTCATTCCAGATGGTCGGCACCGCGCCGGCCAGCGTGGGGCGCTGCGATTCGATCAGTTCGATCAGTGAGGCACCGTCCATGAACCGGTCGGGCATCACCAGGTTGGCGCCGGCCATCAGCGCCGCATACGGCAGCCCCCACGCATTGGCGTGGAACATCGGCACGATCGGCAGTACCGAGTCGCTGCAGCTGACGTCGAGCGCGTTGGCCGTGCAGGTGCTCAACGCATGGAGGTAGCTCGACCGGTGGCTGTACACCACACCCTTCGGATTGCCGGTGGTGCCGCTGGTGTAACACATTGCCGCTGCGGAGTTTTCGTCGATCTCCGGCCAGTCGAACTCTTGTGGCTGCCCCGCCAGCAGCTCGTCCCAGCGCAGCACCGTCTTTCCGGTCAGCATGCCGGCATCTCCGTCGCCGACGACGATCACGGTGTGCACGGTATCCAGCAGCGGCAACACCGGGGCCAGCAGCGGTGCGACGGAGGCGTCGACGATGACGATCTGGTCGGCCGCCTCGTTGGCGATGTGGGCGATCTGTTCGGGTGAGAGGCGGATGTTCAGGGTATGCAGCACCGCACCCATCGCGGGCACGGCGAGGTAGGCGGCGAGATGTTCGGTGTTGTTCCACATGAAGGTGCCGACGCGCTCGTCACCGGCTATCCCCAGCCCGCGCAGAGCATGCGCCAACTGGGCCGCCTGTTCGCCCAGTTCGCGATAGCTGATGGTGCGGTAGCGGCCCTGGCCGCAGGCGCTGGTCACGGTCCGGTCGCCATTGGTTGCGCAGGCGTGGCGCAGTATCGCGGTGATCGTCAACGGCCAGTTCTGCATCGTGCTGTCCACGGGCGCGATGGTATTCGCTCGCCGGGAAGGACCGGCGGGAACGGATCGAATTCCCGCAACGATGTATGTGGAGGATGATGGGTTCGTACCGACGAAAGGGTTCGGAGATCAATGGGGTCGACGTGCATGAAGTGGTCACTGACAATCGCCGTGGCGGTGTTCGGGGTGGTCGGCGCGTCGTCCGCGGTGGCATCGGCCGACGAAACCGCACAGCAGACGATCAGCCGACTGGAGGCTGAGGGGTACACCGTCACCATCGACAAGATCGGCACCGCACCACTGGACCAGTGCGTGGTCACCGATGTGCGTAACCCCCAACACATCTCCCAATTGATGCCCTATGTCGGGCCGGGCCTCGGCGGAAACAATCGGATATTGCTTCCGACGACCACCAGCCAGACCGTGTCGGTGTCGCTCAACTGCCAGCCCTGAACCGTCACTTCGAGCAGTCGAGCGACACCGTGATGGTGCGGCGCACCACCACGGGTACCAGGTCGAATTCCTTCGAGCCGTTCTTGCCGAATCGTTCGACCCGGATGAGTCTGGTCTGGGTCTGAGGATTGCGGATGCTCGTGACGGTGCACTGGTCCAGTGGGGCACTGCCCACTCGATCGATGTTCACATAGAACCCCTCGGCTTCCAGCCGACCGATCGTGACGATCGGCGAATCGGCCGACGCCGGAATCGCGGTCGCCAGAAGAGTTCCGATTGCCGCCCCCGACGCGGCCAGTATGACCACTGACGCTCGCATGGCGGTGTCTCCCTTGCTGACTGATGGGTGTACATCACCTAGAACGAGCGGCGGATCACCGTGGTTCAACGACGAGATCCGCCGCCGGCGGTACCGACCGCCCGCTCAGATCCCCGCACAGAGCGCGACGAAGGGAATCGGTGCGCAGATACCCACCGAGAAGTGGGGCGTGACGTCACCGTTCCACGCGGGTGGCGGGGCTGGTGGAGGCGGCGGCAAGGGGGCGGCCACGCAGGTGTTCGACGGTGGATCGAACACGGTGCCCACGCCACACTCGGTGGCGTTGCTGACCACCGGGAAGCTCATGCTCACCGCTGCCAGCGACGCGACCGCAGCCATGCTGATGGTTGTCAAGCGATGAATCATGCAGCTCATCGCAGGCCTCCCGTGGATCACCCTCGACCCTGCTTACGGTCAGATTCTACGACTCACAGGCCGCGGACAGCAGCCCTGAATTGAAGGGCGCGAAGGAGCCCGGGATGGTCCGCGTGAACCCGCTACCAGCGGATATCAGGGCCACCGTTGCGAAAGGTCGTTGCCTTCACAAATGGGGGCGGCACCGCGATGAATTCAGACGCCGACCGGCGCCAGGGCGGGCAGTGCGTGCATCTCCACCGCGTCCACCGCGGACAGCTGTGCGTACAGCGACTCGGCGACGTCGAAGACGTTGACCTGTCCGGCGTAGTCGGCGATGTACAGACGAGTTCCGTTGTCGCGCACGGCGACCGCTGCAGGCTGCGCCTGCACGTCGATGCTGCCCTGAATTTCGCCGGTCAGCGCGCACCAGACGACGACGCGGTCGTAGTCGACCAGGTACGCGCGGGTGGCGTCAGGGCTCAGCACCAGCTGGGTCGGTGCCGAGCCGACCTCGACGGCGTCCACCACAGTCCCGGCCGACAGGTCCACCGTGTGGACCACGCCGCGGTGCTCAAGGTCGGAGGTCAGCACGTAGGCAACGCCGTCGCCGATCGCAATGTCGCGGATCGGGGCGCCGATCCACACCGTGGCCTCTGCCTGTGCGGTTTCGGTGTTGACGACGACCAGCCGGCTGCCGCGGAGATCGGAGGTGGCGACACAGAGCCGCTTACCGGTCGAGTCGATCTGCAGGGCATCCAGATTCATGCCGACACCGGTGGCGATGTCGATCGTGCCGACGCGCTCGGCGGTGGTGTCGATGACGGCGATGTCGATGCGCTCGTGGCCGGTGCGACCGGCGTACACACGCTTGCCGCCCGGGCTGATCGCCAGGGCGGTGACGCCGAACGCCAGCGGGTATTCGGCGAGCACAGTGCCGGTGATGGTGTCGACCGTAACGATCGAGTCATGCCCGGCGCCGGAAACGCTCACGTGGGCGTGGTCATCGGCGACGACGACGGCGAACGGGTCACCGGCCAGTCGAACCGAGCCCACCACTCCCGTGGTGTGGGGATTGAGAACCGTCAGGCTCTGGGTTCCGGCATTGGTGACCACCACGGTGTCACGGTCGGGATCCACGGCGATGTCGCCGATGGGTCCGCGGCCGACCTCGGCCAGACCGGCCACGTCGATGCCGTCCAGCGCACCGTCGAACACGACGCCTCGGGCAGACATGTCATCGATGGCTCGGTCATTGCGGCCAGAGCGCAGCGCAGTCAGCGCGCGCAGGAAGTTCTTTGCCATCGTTATCGGCACCTCCGCCGACGGAGCTTTCGCCGGCTCTAGATTTCAGGTCGATCTGCGCCGGGATGGCGCGGTTGCCTTGAGTCTAGCGACGGAACCGACAGCTCCCGGACGACTTCACAGCGAATAAGTGGCCGCCATCAATTCTCCCTCAGAATGCGCTTAGGAAAATCTTCGTTATCGAGCCGTTACCTTTTGGTTGCGCCTGATTAAATGCCCGTTACCAGGCACTTCTTTGGAGCCATCGGATATGACGCATTTCTCGGGCGGCGCGACCGTCAATAGCAATTCTTACCTTCGTCGGCAAAAGTGAGCGGTAAATCACACAACGACACGTCAGCAAACTTTCGTGGGCGTCAAGACTCCGCGACCGGCAGCGAGCGCCGCCACGTGTGACTGCTGTGAAAGATGTGCCATGCCGGGTCGGTTGTTCGCTACCCGGGCAACTGGTCCGTCATCGGCCGGACCACGAGGTTCACCTCGCACGATCCGTGACGGGCGTCAGGGTGTACCGCAGCCTGGTATCGACCGCCGATGACCTCGGCATTCAGGTCGATGACCTCCTGGATCAAGCCCTGCTGGATGCCGCGCACCACCTCGGGGGAATCGACCGCGACCTCGGCCAGCGGGCACGTGCAGATCTCCACGGACACCTCGCCGAACGACGTGAGCACCGAACGGACCTCGAATCCCAGTTCGCCGAGGGTGGCCACCACCAGATCGGCGATCGAGGTCTCACCGCGCCGACGCGCCACCCGCACCCGACGCGCCAGATCGGCACCGATCCGCAGGGCGCGCGCTTCCCGTTCCTCGGCGGTGCCGCCCAGATGTGCCGCGAACAACGCGACGATGTCGGCGTAGTCCAGGCGCGGGGCGATCTCATAGGTCAGCCGTGGCCGGCCAACGCGCCCGGCACCGGACGCCACGCCGCCCCGGCGGATGACGCCCCGCGCCTCCAGCGCGCCCAGGTGAAACCGCGCAGTGGTGACATGGATCCGCAGCGTCTCGGCGATCTGTCGCGCATCGACCGGGGTGTCCGCGGCACGCAGCAGGTCAACTACCCGCTGCCGCTGCAGGCCGACCGCCCGGTCCGATTCGACGCGATCACCATGCCTGGGCATGCCCACATCATGCACGCCGGCGGGCCACCCATCTGCCCCTGGCACAGATGCCATTTCGATTCGGTGCTCAGTCGGAACCGGGCACCACAGCGACGATCGCCACCGCCGTCAACTGCTCGCGGTAGCGATTGAAAGTTCCCCGCATGCTGAGCACCCGTTTGCGCGCGGCCGGGTGGGTGAGGACGTTGCCGACGATCCGCAGTGCACCGAACACGCCTTCGTCGGCGATCACGCGGCGTGGTTGCAGCAGCGCCATCGGGGCAAGGTCGACGCTCTTGATCTCAAATCCGGCGCTGGTCAACAGGTCCGACCACTCTTTGACGGTCAGCGGCCGGGCGTTGACCTTGATGGCCCGCGCCATCTCTCGGCGGATGTCGTCTTTGACGTCGTCGGCCAACTCGTCGGGCATGAGCCCGAGTTCGTGGATGGCGTAGCGCCCGCCGGGACGCAGTACCCGGAAGGCTTCGTCGACGATGGCCTTCTTGGCGTTCTCGCCTTGCATGGTCAGCATGGCCTCGCCGACCACGACGTCGGCGGAGGCGGCCCCCAGCCCGGTTTCTGCGGCATCGGAATCGATGAGCCGACCGCCGGTGGCGGCCACCACCTTCTGCAGCGGCGCTGAGGCCACCGAGCTGGCGTCGACCCCGACGTATGACCGTGGTCGCTGCGCGGCGATGTCGGTGGCGGTGCGGCCCAGCCCGGGGCCGAGTTCGACAACGTCGGAGTCGGCAATCCGGGCCGAGCCCAGCATCCGGGTGGTCAGTTCCAGCCCGCCGGGCCGCAGCACCCGCTTGCCCAACCGGGCCAGCAGCCAGTGCCCCGGCAAGTCGGCGTCGGACCGCTGTGCCAGCGGCAGGTCATTCTTGCGAGTCATTTCGGGATTCCTCCTCTGAGTGCTGTGCACCACGTACTGCACAGCGGGACAACGGAAAACAAGGCGCACGTGTACGCCAGCGCGACGTTTGGGCCCCACGGCGGGGTCAGCACGATGTCTTGGCCGGTGGCGTAGACACCGTTGAGGAACGGCATGAACCGCTGTATCGAATATCCGCCGGGCAGGTATCCGACGGCGGTCTCGATCACATACACCCACAGCAGAATTGCGCCGACGGCGGCGGCAGGCGTACGAATCAATGCACCCACGCCGAGCCCGAGGCCAGCTGCGAAGAATGCGTAGAGCGGCACGGTCCACAGCAACCGCAGGCCGTGCGGGTCGGTCAGCGACACCTGCCCGTAGACCGACTCTGAAATCTGCGGTAGCGCGACGAGCACCAGCACCACCGTGGCCGCCGACAGTGCGGCCCCCAACGTGCCGTAGAACAACCATTTGCCGACGGTGGTCGCCCCGGTGCGCGGCACCGCGAATCGTACGTATTGGTTTGCGCCGGACCTGAATTCGTGCGCCTGTCCGTGAGCCGCCGCCAGTGCCGACAGCACCACGGTCACCGTGATCACCCAGTACGCGGCGTTGGTCGTCGATACCTGCTGGACATGACTCTGGCCCGGGATTCGGGCGAATCGTTCTGCCACGTAGGCAATCAGGAATGTGATCACGGCCGGCAGGATCACCGCAGCCGGGACCAGAACACTCCACAACGGACCGCGACCGCCGGTGCGGGTCATTTCGGCACGCATGCTGCGCAACACGTGCGCGGTCATACCGCGGCCATTCCGAGCAACATGGTCTCCAGATGCAGACGAGGATCGGCGCCGGAGGGAACGATCTCATCGAGGCGGCCCGCGGCGGCGACGCGACCCCGGTCCAACACCAGCAGTCGGTCAGCGGTCAATGCCACCTCACCGAGCACGTGACTCGCCACCACGACCGTGCACCCGTCGGTAGCCAACTGCCGCAACAGCTCCCGCAGCCAGACGATCCCCGGGACGTCAAGGCCGTTGACCGGCTCGTCGAAGATCAGCACCTGCGGCCCGGCCAACAGTGCACCCGCGATGGCCAGCCGCTGCCGAGCGCCCATCGACAGTCCGGCAATGCGACGGTGCCGATGGCCGGCCAGCCCCACCTGGACCAACACCACCTCGATGCGCCCCTCGGGGATACCGCCCAATGCCGCCAACCAGGACAGGTGGCGCAGTGGGCTGTGCCGCGGGTCCATGGTGGACGGGTCGCCGTGCACCCCGAGCGCCCGCATGGGTTCGGTGTGCCCGTCAATAGCCTTGCCGCACACCGTGACCGTGCCGCAGTCGGGTCGCTCGAGGCCGGCGATCAACCGGAGCAACGTGGTCTTTCCGGCGCCGTTGAGACCGAGTAGGCCGGTGACGGTGGCGGGCGGGAACGATGCGGTGACATCGCACAGGGCCGGGGTACCGCCGAAGGCCTTCCCCAGTCCGCAGACTTCGATCATCGCCCGGTCACTGGAAATTACACGGAATGGGTAGGCCCAGGGTGGAGATGCCGCTACACATCGACTTGCTCGCGAGCTTCCACTGTCCGTCGATGTAGCGCCACTCGGCGGGTATCTGCAGCGTCGGTTGCCCTTGACGGCTGCCGTTGATCACCGCAGTGTGACTGGTTCCGTCGTGGGTTTCCGGCCCGGTCACCACAGCCGAGCCTTTCGGCGCACGGAAGACGCCGAGCCGGTAGACCATCTTCGGCACGATGACCGCCCGGGGTCCGCCTTCCAGTTGCGCGGCCTTGACGTAATCCGGCGCCGGGCTCGCCACGAGTAGCTGGATCTGCGCATTCAGCTCCTCCAACGTGGGGACGGGAGCGGTGATGGCGAAGTCCTCGGCGGCAGCCGACGGTGCCAGGGACACTGCGAGTGTTGCGGCTACGGCGCCGGCGACGAGCGGAAACAGGCGCTTCATCAGCGGTTCCTTAATTTGGAGGACAAATCTACGGTTAACCATAGAAGTTTGGTTAGCCTAAGGCAACACCTCCACCCGCAATACCGAGCGCCCGAATTTGCCCAGCGGAACCTCAGAGTCGCAGCGCGGCGGCGGTGGCAGGGCCGACAATGCCGTCGACCCTGAGGCCGGGGGTGCGACGCTGAAACTCCTTGACGGCCGCCTCGGTGTGCGGACCGAAGACGCCGTCGACCTTGAGATCCCCCGCATACTGCGCGTAGTCGCTCCTGAGTCGACGCTGGAGTGCCGCGACGTCTGGGCCCTCCATCGGCCGGAACAGCAGGACGTCGGCATACTGCCCCACCGGAGCCGTCGGCCTGGGCGTCGGTGCCGGCGTCGCGATGTGCCCGATCCGCTCCTCGATGTCGGCGCGCAGGACGTCCATGTCGATGGCCCCCGGATCCCATTTCCCCTGCGCCCGGCCTGCGTACTCCTTGTGGCCGATGGTGCGTGCCGAAGTCTGCGCCAATCTGCGGTTGATCGCCGCGCAGCTTCGCACCAGCGCGAAATACTGTGCGTCAGGCCAGTTCTTACGGTGCGGAGCCGTCGGACTGGTACCGCTGTTGGCACACTCGATACCGATCAGGTGCCAGTTGCCCATGTTCGTCGGCAACCACGGATACATGCCCGCACCCGCATGCCAGGCCACCCCGAGTGCCACGATCGTCACCGTGCCGTCGCGCGCGATGTGCAGTTGCGACAAGGGGCCGGGGAGGTCCGGACGGCCGTTCGCGATCGATGCGGCAGTGGCCCCGTCCGACCCGGTGTGATGCACCATGACCCCGCGGATGTCCTTGAAGTCGCCATGGCCCCGTGTCCGCCACCCGGGGTACTCGACGAGGTCGATACCTTCCGCACGAAGAATGTCGGCCAGCCAGACCGGGTCACCGGTCCATCGTCCTGTCTGAGGCACTCAGGTTCCTTTTCCATGCGCAGCTAACGTTCCGTACCGGCAAGTCTACGCGGGGGGCACGACACCCCGGGGAATGCCGTACGACCGTCAGACAGGTTATGGGCCAATCACTTTGCCCGCAGTCGCCACACCTGGACCTTGCCGTCTCAGCGGGTTCGCGAAGTCCACTTCCAGCAAACGACACCGGGGATCGGCACCGACACTTCCCGCCCGCATCAGCTGCTGAATGTGCGAGCATCTGCGCATGGATCCGAAGGACGACCCTGAGGCCCGCATCCGCGAGTTGGAACGCCCACTCGCCGACGCGGCCCGCTCATCCGAGCTCGGCACCGGGCATTCAGCCGTCCCGCCTCCAACCCAGCCCTGGACCCAGGGCAACACATTCCCGCCGCCGCCCCCTGGTCCGCCCGCGCCGTGGCCGGGCTACGAACCGTATCCGGCGCCGCCGGCACCACAGCGCAAAACGGGCAACCTGCCGGTGTTCTTCATGGTCGGCATGGCGACGGCGATGGCGGTAGTCGGCAGTATCGCGAGCTTCGTGATATTCAGCAGCGACGATTCCGCAAGCACCGACCGGTTCACCGACAGCCAGTCCACGACGATGCGGCGGACTGTCGTCAGCCCGATGCCCCGGCCCGGAGCCGTTGCACCGACGCAGGTTCCGACGGGAGAGACGGTAACCGTCTCGGGCATCAACGGGCACCGGACCCTCGAGTGCCGGGACAACATCGTGATCGTCAGCGGCGTCGAGAACGAATTGGAGATCACCGGTCACTGCACCGCGCTCACCGTCTCCGGCGTCGAGAACGTCGTCACCGTCGAATCTGTCGACACCATCGGGGTGTCCGGATTCGACAACCGCGTCACGTTCCACACGGGCGAACCCGATGTGTCCAAGTCGGGTCAGTCCAACGTGGTCGAGCAGGGTTGATCGGGCTCTTCGTGCGCTGAGCTACAGCACCTTCGACAAGAACTCCTGCAACCGAGGATGTTTGGGGCTGTCGAACACCTCGGAGGGGGTGTCATCCTCGACGATGTTGCCGTCGGCCATGAAGATCACCCGGGAGGCCACCTCGCGGGCAAAACCCATCTCGTGGGTGACGACCACCATCGTCATGCCGCCCTCGGCCAGATCGCGCAGCACCTGCAGTACATCGCCGACCATCTCCGGATCCAGGGCGCTGGTGGCCTCGTCGAACAACATGATGGACGGATTCATCGCCAATGCCCGGGCGATCGCGACCCGCTGCTTCTGCCCACCCGAGAGCGTGGCCGGTTTCACCGCGGCCTTCTCGGCCAGGCCCACCTGGGTCAGCAGTTCCATGGCCCGCTTCTCGGCCGCAGCCTTGTCCATCTTCTTGGTCAGCAGCGGCGCCAGCGTGACGTTGTCGATCACGGTCATGTGCGGGAACAGGTTGAAGTGCTGGAACACCATGCCGATGTGCTGACGGACCTTGTCCAGGTCCACTTTCCGGTCGGTGAGGTCGAATCCGTCGACGGTGACCTTGCCCGCGGTGATGTCCTCGAGCTTGTTGAGGCATCGCAGGAAGGTGGACTTGCCCGACCCCGACGGCCCGATGACACAGACCACTTCACCCTTGCTGACCGTGGTGTCGATACCGTCGAGCACCACCAGATCGCCGAATGATTTCTTCAGCCCTTCGATGCGGATCTTGACGGTGCCCTCGGGCTCGGCGGCCGCGGCTTCCGGTACCAGCTGGGTCATTTGGTGATCCTCTTCTCGAGCCGATCGGAGAATTTGGTGAGCGCCATGATGACGACGAAGTAGATGATGCCGATGATCAGCCACATGTAGAAGGACTGGAAGTTCCGGGCGATGATGATCCGCCCGGTCTGGGTCAGTTCTGCGATGCCGATCACCGAGAGGATCGAGGTGTCCTTGAGGGTGATGACGAACTGGTTGATATAGGACGGGACCATCGTTCGGATCGCCTGCGGCAGAATGACTTTTCGCATCGTCGGCAGATACCCGATACCGAGGCTGCGCGCTGCCTCCATCTGCCCCTTGTCCACCGCCTGGATTCCGCCGCGCACGATCTCGGTCATGTACGCACCGGCATTGAGCGAGAGGGTGATGATGCCCGCGGTCAGCGCCGACATCTGGAAGCCCAGCGCCGCCGGGATGCCGAAGTAGATGAAGAAGGCCTGCACCAGAAGTGGCGTGCCTCGGAAGACATCGACGAAGGTGGTCCCGACGGCGCGCAGCACGATCGACCGCGATACCCGCATCAGCCCGAAGATGACGCCGAGCACCAGCGCGATGGCGATCGAGACGACCGTCAGGATGAGCGTCATCTTCAGGCCGACCATCAGGATCGGGAAGGTGCTCTTGAGCAGTCCGATGAAGGAGTTGTCGGACTCGACGGCGCCCTCGCCGAGGTACTTCTCGACGATCTCGTCATAGCGACCGGACTGCTTGAGTTCCTTGAGGCCGGCGTTGAACTTGCTCAGCAGTTCAGCGTTGCGGCCCTTGTTGACCGCGAAGCCGTAGCTGGCACCCTTCTCCTTCGGCGTCACGGTCTTGAATCCGCTGCCCTGCTGGATGTTGTAGTTCAGCACCGGGTAGTCCTCGAAGACCGCCTGCGAATTGCCGGTCTTCACTTCCTCGAACATCGAGGCCGAATCTGCGAAGTAGACGGTGGAGAAGCCGTACTTGTCCTTGATCGACTCGGCGAACTCGGCCCCCTGGGTGCCGTTCTTGACCGCGACGCGCTTCCCACGCAGATCTTCGTAGGACTTGATGTCCTCGTTGTCCTCCAGCACAGCCATCTGCACGCCGGACTCGAAGTACGGGTCGGAGAAGTCGAACACCTTCTTGCGCGCATCGGTGATCGACATGCCGGCAATCACGCCGTCGGCCTGATTGGCCTGAACGGCCTGCAGCGCGGCGTCGAAGCCCAACGGCTTGACCGTGACGTTGAACTTCTGGTTCGCCGCGATCTCGTTCAGGAGGTCGATGTCGATCCCGACGAATTTGCCTTCCGCGTCCTGGAATTCGAACGGCGCGAAGGTGATGTCGGTAGCGACGATGTAGGTCTCGCCATCGGCGGCGGCTCGGGCCGGCGCCAGCATCGCGGCCCCGAATATCCCGACCAGCAATACCACCACGACGGCCAGTAGCCGTTGCGGGGACCGGATGATTCCGGCGATATCCTCGCCCGACGCGGATTCGGCTCTCATCGTCCAGTCTCCTATCCAGATACGAAACGACGAGTCCCCACGCTATCGCCGTCACTGGGATTCGGGCGGCATTTACCGGTGCACGGTTCGGCACCGCGATCACGTCGCGGGGCGGGCGGGCGCACCGGAACTCATGGGTCGTCGAATTGTCCTGTGCGCGAGGCTGGTTGCGCGGGGAACATCCGGCCGCGATGCCATCGGCCGATGGCATCCCGCGTGTCGGGCTTTACAAATCGCCCGTCCTCGTCCATCCGGCCGCCGTGAGAACCGGTCCTGTAAAAGGACGTTCGGCCGCAGATGCCCCCTATTGAGGTAGTGCACTACGCGTGAACATTGACCTGGGTCAGTCGTACTTTTTCTGCATGAGAGCGCTCGACAGTACGGCGCTTGGTTCAGAGGAAGTTTCGACATGAGCGTTTTCCACCAGGTTTCCGCCATCAGACGCGAAGCCCCGCGACAGACCACGATGCGCCGGCACACGCACGAGCCAGTGCTCATCACCGAACAGCAGGTGCTGTTCGGCACCGCCGCCGCAGCGGGCAGCCACAGGGACCACCATGTCATCGCGGCGATGTCGCACGCGATGTCATCGGTTGCCGAACGCTGGCACGCCCTTGCCGACCGGCGGCACGCGCCCTACTACCCGCCGCGGTGCAGCTATCTGGAGAACAGCCTGATGGCGCGGGAGATGGACCGGCTCTGACCGGCAGGCGCCGACCGGCGGCCGTCCCGGTCGGCGAACATCACACCGGTATGCCGGCTGTCAGCCCGGTCATACCGCGCATCGGCCGGCAGGACCCCTCGTGACGGGCACAAAGACAGTCGAAGGTCAGTCGATACGGATGACGTACGTGCCGTCGTCGTCACGCTCGATCTGGCCGTCGAGGGCGTTGATCCACACCGGGGTGTCGCGTCGCGAACCGAGGAATGCGCTCTGCACGGAGCCACCGGGCTGCAGGTCGACATTCCACTCGTCATCCTGGGCCACGATCGTGAGAAGTTCCTCGCCGTTGGCGCGGCGGATCGAGATCACCTGGCCGTTGGTCTCCAGATCCTCCAGATCCGCATCGTCGTCTTCGAGGTACTCATCAAGCTCAGCGTCATCGAAGTTCTCGGCGTCCGAACCTCTGACATCGTCATGCACGCCGACGACTGTACTCAGCATCACGTCTACCGATGCAGACTGCGGCGGTTTGAACGGCTAACGTGCACCCGACGTTTATAGGTTGTTCGCCCGGGGAACAAGGAGTCCCGCTGCGGCGTTGGCCACAAACATTGGTCTTGAACTTAGGAGGATCATCTATGGCTACTGACTACGACGCCCCGCGCGTCAAGGAGACCGACGAGGCTACCGACGAGTCGCTGGAGGAGCTGGCCGCCCAGCGGCGTACCGCGGCCAACACTGCGGTCATCGACGAGGACGAGGTAGTCGATTCGTTCGACCTGCCCGACGCCGACATCTCCGGCGAGGAGCTGACCGTACGGGTCATCCCGAAGCAGGCTGACGAGTTCACCTGCTCCAGCTGTTTCCTGGTGCAGCACCGCAACCGGTTGGCGCTGCAGAAGGGTGAGCAGCAGCTCTGCATCGAGTGCGTGTAGCCGTATTGAACAGCTTCGAGTAGAGCGGGATCGCCTACTCGGCCTCCCGGTCATCACCCAGGGCGATGTGCGGTAGCGGAACACGCTCTCCCACTTCGCCATTGGCATCACGCAGAGCGGGGGCCGCGAGCCCCTCACGCAACAGCCACCTGGCCAGCTCCAGGGTCTGGGCGATCTCGTCGTCGGAGATGCGCAGCCCGTCGGGCTGCTGACGCAGAGCGATCACACCGTTCCAGGCGCCCCACAGATAGTGCGTCAACCGCAGCGAGTCGACGGGCCGGGCTTCACCGGCGGCGATGGCAGCGTCGATCTGCTCGGCGAATCGGCGCAGCAGCAGACCGACCCGATCGCGGATGCTCGCCTCCGTCTCGTCGTCGCCGGAGAGCGGTTGCGCCCCCGGACTGCGGTACGCCAGAAAATGGAACGCACCCGGATGGTCGAGGTGGAAGCGCAGATACGCGTCACCGCCGGCGAGCACGCGCTGCAGCGGGGTCATCGCCGGATCGTCGCTGCGCTGCATGTATTCGGTGAAGAGTGCGAGCGCCCCGTTGACCAGCTGCAGGTACAGCCCGCGCTTCCCGTCGAAGTGCCCGTAGATGGAGCCAACCGACACATCGGCCAACTCGGCGATCTCCTCGATGCGGGCCTCGCTGTAGCCCTCACGGCTGAACACCACCTCGGCGGCGTCGAGGATGGCCGCACGGGTGCGTGCACGCCGCCTGCCTGCACGGGCCGCACCCGGCGAGGCCGCAGTGTGTACGTCGCCGACGGGCATCGGCCCAGGATAGGTCACACCGGCAATTTCAAAGAGCATTCAAAAACTGAAAATACTTACAAAAACGACATCGTGGTGGCACCCTGACCCCATGCCCGAGGGGCCGGACGTCGTGATCGTCGGTAGCCGCTGCGCGGGGGCCGCGGCGGCAATCAGCCTGGCCAGGCGCGGTCGCACCGTCGTCGCACTGGACAGCGCCGGGTTTCCGTCCGACACACTCTCGACGCATCTGCTCTTCACCCACCACTGGGCGGAGCTGGAGCGGCTCGGCGCACGGGATCGGGTGCTGCGCCTCGGCGCGCCGCTGCACACCCGCGTCGGCCTGGGCACCCCCGGGGTCGAGGCCATCGGGCCGGCCAGCACCTACGAGGGGCTGTCGGCAGGTGCCTGCATCCGCCGCCCCGGCCTCGACCTCGCACTGGTGCAGACCGCCCGCGAAGCCGGCGCCGACGTGCGCGAACACGTCCGGGTGACCGACCTGATCCGCGAACCGTCGGGCCGGGTGGCGGGCGTCCGCTTCAAACGCCGCGACGGTTCGACGGGCAACGTCAACGCGAAGTTGGTGATCGGAGCCGATGGACGGAGGCCCACCGTCGCACGGCTGGTCGGCGCGCGCGAACATCACCGCTGCGACAACCAGCGCATGATGGCCTACGCCTACTATCAGGACACGCATTCCGAGCTGCGCGACCTGGCCATGCAGTGGCGGTTCCGTGATGATCTTGTGACGGTATTCCCCTGCGACGGTGAACAATTGGTCGCCCTGCAGATGCCGCCGGTCCGCCGCGCCGACGAGTTCCGTGCCGATTCGATCGCCGCCTTCGACGCGACCGTCGAGCGCGTCGCGCCTTTCGCACAGCGGCTGCATGGCTGCACCCGAGTCAGCAAGATCCTCGTCTCCTACTCCCATCCCTCCTACTTCCGGCATTCCCAGGGGCCTGGCTGGGCACTGGCCGGGGACGCCGGACACTTCAAGGACCCCGTCACCGCGCAGGGCATTCGCGACGCACTTCGGTTCGGGCGCCTGCTCGGCGAGGCGGCCGCACCGTATCTCGACGACCCGGTCCGCCTGGACCGTGCGCTGGCCTCCTGGGAACTGGACCGCGACGCGCAATGCCTGGCCATGTACCAGTGGGCCAATCAACTCGGCCGCGCCGACGAAGTGTCGCCGATCGAACTCGCCGCCTACCGCTGGTTCGCCGCACGCCCCGGCGGCATGACCGAGATCGCCGATGGCTTCAATCGGATCTGCTCGCCACAGCAACTGTTCTCACCGGGCCGGGTGGTCCGGTTCACCCTGGCCGCGGCCCGCGATCCGAACGTCGACCGCAGGCAATTGTGGTGGACGCTGCGCCGCGACGTGCGCCGGGAAGCCGCTCGGATCGTCGAGGCGACGATGTTCGAACGGCGTCGCACCGTCTCGTCCCGCAGTACCGCGAGCGCTCGAGCCGGGTTTGGTCGATACCCTGGAGAAGCTGATCGCGTCCTGTTGACCCGAGAATGATCGCGTCCTGTTGACCCGAGAATGATCGCGTCCTGTTGACCCGAGAATGAAAGTGGTAAGTGATGACAGCGCTTCGCTCCACTCGACGGTTCATCGTCGCCGCCTGTTCCGCACTCGCGGCGACGGCAGCGGCCGCGGCGGTCGCCACGGCGCCGGCCGCGACGAACAACCTTGCGGCCTGTCCGAACGGTGAGGAAAACGACACCTACGCCGGGACCTGCGTCCCCTATCTGGTTCCGAACTCGCCTGCCGGTAACAGCCTGTGCCCGCCCGGGGTGAGCGGCACCGAATGCGGTTCGGCAGAAGTCCAGTCGGGCCCCACCAGGCCGGCGGTAGCACCGCCCGGGCCGGAGCAGGAACTCGAAGACGTCAGCACACCGGACTTCTGACGATCCCGGCTTATCACCCCCGGAAGGTGCTCGTAGGAGGTGCCCATGGTCAGCGTCACAGCGCCGTTGTGGGTAGGGCTGTTGATCGGTGCGGCGTTCAGTGTGCCGGCCTCGTTGTGGGGAATCGGTAACCCGGAAACGATCATCCGGACCGCCAGGTTGGTCGACCGGCTCCTCATCGGCTGTTTCCTGTTCGTCACCGCCATCGGCGCGGTCCTGCTGTACGGCCTTTACGCGCTCGGGTTCTCGATGCATTTCTCACCGAGACCGACGTATCTGATCGGCGTCACACTCGGTGGGCTGATGTTCGGGGCCGGGGTCGCAGTCAGCGGCTATTTTCCGGGTACCGAGATGATTGCTCTCGGAGAAGGTCGCCGAGACGTCCTGGCAGCGCTGCCCGGCGGACTCCTCGGCGCGGCGGCGTGGACCGCGCTGTACCAGACCGACGTCGGCCGGTGGCTGGTGCATACCGCCGACTTCGGCAACCTCGTGGCGACCGGGGACATCGCGAATATCCGGCCGATCCCCATGCTCCTGATTGCGATCACGTATGCCGCGGTATCACTGACGCTGCTGTATCGCCTGCCGCGGTACCAGGGCGGTGAGCACAGCTGTATGCAGCATCTGCGCAGGGCGAACAGACCGGTCGACGCACATGACCAGACCTGCACCGACGACACCGCCGCCTACCTCGACGAAGGTGTGGCGGTGCCCGCCTGGGCCGGCAACGGCTCACGACTCTCACGTCTGGCCTCACAGCGGGTGTCCAACGGGAACTTCTTCGCGTGGACCACCGCAATGGCAGCCCTGTTCGTCGCCGTGATCGTGGTTCTGTCGCTGTTCCTTCGCCAGCCTTTCGGCATGTCGACCACCTACTCGTGGGTGGTCGGGCACCTGTTCATGCCCGGGTTCGACTACAGCCGAGAGGTCTTCGCCACGATCGGCTGGGAGCCTCTCGTCGTTGCCGGTGTACTCCTCGGATCGCTGTTCTCGGCCCTGTTTGTCAGCCGTCGTTTCAACGCGTTCCGCCCCGTCGTACCGCCCTCCTGGCGTAACCGATTCGGTCCCAGTCGCGCCAAGCGGGCTGCGGCGTGCTTCGTCGGGTCGTTTTTCGTACTTTTCGGCGCCCGGATGGCGGGTGGCTGCACGAGCGGTCACACCCTCAGCGGCGGGGTCCAATTATCAGTCAGTGCATGGCTTTTCACCGCGGCGTTGCTCGGCGCCATGTTCCTCACCGCACGGCTCGTCTACAGTGATTCCAGCTGGAGGGTCACTCCGGTATCCCGGCGTGCATCTACTGCGCCCTGACAGGGCGATTTCCCCCGAATTGGGGGACGACACGGGGGTTTGGCGTCCATAGTCTCGTAACCATGGCGCACAACGGAAACAACGATTGGACCCAGCCGGCGGCTATGGCGCTCCCGAAGGAGGGCTACTTCGAGCTGACCCGAGGGCGATACGGCCCGGTTTTCCCCCGCACCCCCGCGTGCTACGGCTTCAACATCATCGCGAAGGTTCTCGACGGCCACGAGCAGGCCATCCGCGACTACGGCAAGCAGCTCGAGGCGGCCGTCGCCGCGCAGCCCGAAGTGCTGGCCCCACTGAAGCTGCACTACCTGCGCTGGCAGCTGTTCGACGTCGGCTCCGGCCTGCATTTCCAGTACCAGGGCATCTTCGACACCGACTTCGACAAATACACCGAGGACGCGGTGAAACTGTTCAGCTCGACGGGCATCACCACCGCGTTCACCCACCTGGAGGGCTTCCCCAAGGACTGGAAGACCAACCCCGAGGCGTTCATCATGTTCGTCCGCGACCACCAGGTACCGAGCTTCCTGGAGTACGGCGAATACCCGTACGTCACGTCCGAGGAGGTCAAGAAGGCGCTGCGGCTCAAGGCCGCGTTCTCCGACATGCTGGACCAAATGCAATGACAGCAAATGCTGTGGTGCCAAATGCGACGAACGACCTCGAATTCGACGATATCCAGCACATCATGCTGACCGGGACGCCACACCTGACCGGTCGGTACGAGTTCCTGTCGTTCGATAGTCCCGAAGCCGGCCAGGCCTGGCTGGCCGAGATGGTCCCCCTGGTGCAGTCGGCCACCGATGTCCGCGAGACGGTCAATATCTTCAAGCGTTGGGTCAACCTGGCCTTCACCTGGAATGGCTTGCGCGCACTGGGTCTGGACGACGAATCGCTGGCGAGCTTCCCCGACGAGTTCCGGGAAGGGATGGCGTCGCGGGCCGACATCCTCGGGGATACCGGCGCGGCCGCACCCGAACACTGGCTGGGTGGGCTCGCCGGCGACGATCTGCACGCCATCGTCATCCTGTTCGCCCGGGACGAGGAGGAGCGCGTGCGCTGCGTCGGTGAGCACGACGCACTGCTGGCCCGCTGCCCCGGGGTGCGGTCACTGTCCCATCTGGATCTGGCCGCCACTGCACCGTTCGAGTACGACCACGACCACTTCGGGTATCGCGATCCGATTTCACAGCCGCAGATGAAGGGGTCCGGCGAGGTGCTGATCCCCGGTTCGGGCGGGGCGCTGGAACCGGGCGAGTTCCTGCTCGGCTACCCCGACGAGGAGGGCCTGGTCGCCGACCAGCCCACTCCCGAGGCCATTTCGCGCAACGGCAGTTACCTGGCGTACCGCCGACTGGAGGAGCATGTCGGGGTCTTCCGCGACTACCTGAGGCAGACCGCCGAGGGAGACGAAGAGGAGGAGTTGCTGGCCGCCAAGTTCATGGGCCGGTGGCGCAGTGGCGCTCCTCTGGTGCTGGCACCCGAGCGTGACGATCCCGAGCTCGGCGCGGATCCGATGCGCAACAACGATTTCGACTACGGCGAGATGGATCCGCACGGCTACGCCTGCCCGCTCGGTTCCCATGCCCGTCGGCTCAACCCGCGTGACACCGAACCGAATCCGAATCGGCGCAGGCTGATCCGGCGCAGCGGCACCTACGGGCCGGCGTTACCCGAAGGTGCGCCGGACGACGGGGTGGAACGCGGCGTCGGGATGTTCCTGATCTGCGCCAGCTTGGTCCGTCAGTTCGAGTTCGCCCAGAACGTCTGGATCAACGACGCATCGTTCAAAGACCTCGGCAACGAACACGACCCGATCTGCGGCACCCAGGACGGCACGCTGGACTTCAAGATTCCAAAGCGGCCGATCCGCAAGGTACACAAGGGGATACCCGCTTTCACCACGCTCCGCGGCGGAGGGTACTTCTTCCTGCCCGGCCTGAACGGGCTGCGTTACCTCACAGAGCTCGGGACCCCACGAAGCAAGGAGACAGCATGACCACACCCCGTTCATACGCCCGCACCTACAACCAGGCCCACGTCGCCCGGCCACACAACGGCAAGCGACGCGTCAGCATCTACTGGTCGTGGAGCTACCCGTGGGAGGTGCAGCGCGACCCCGCCGAGTTGTACAACCGGTTCTCGACCTTCACCGAGGTACGTCTGGCGACGTGGCCGGCCTACGAATCACCCGAGTACATCGCGCGGAACTTCCTGCAGGGCATCGACGGAACGCTGGAGACGTTTCACCGCTCGTCGCTGGCATTCCAGGAAGTCGCCGGCGAGGCGACCGGGCATCCGGTGGCGGTGTTTCAGCGGGTCGATCAGGCCGGGTACCGGCTGCCGATCGACGAATGCATCCTGAACGACACCGACACCCTGATGATCTTCGGCTTGGACCACCTGCTCGGCGACGAGGCGGCGAGTCCGGAAGAGATCGCCGCGATCCAGCAGTGGTTGAAGCGCGAGGGCACCTGCCTGATGCTGGCACCACACCATGACGTCGGGTTCACCGATGACAAAGAGCAGCAGCAGATGGAGTACCTGCACCACGGTGATCCCCTGACGCCTCGGGTCCAGCGCTTCAGCGGCTATGCCCGGTCGCTGCTGACCGGACTGAACATCCCGGTGCACAACACCTGGGGCCTGCGTCCGGCCACCGTCGAGGGCACCCGACAGGTTTTGCCGCTCACCGCATTCCGCGACCTGGATTCGGCGGGCCTGCTGCGCGACGTCAGCACTCTGGCCTTGCACCCGCACCTGCCGCACTACGAGTTGACCGCGCCCGAGGGGCCCGACCTTCGGGTGCTGGGCCGGCAGCCGATCGACCAGACCCGGCCGCATCCGTTCACCCTGGCCGGCAACACCGAGTTCAACGCACTGATCCACATGCCTCCGTCCGGTGACCGCGCCGGTGACATCGTGCTCGTCGACTCCACCCATTTCACAACCCTGTTCGGCGCCAGCGACAGTCTGAAGTCCTTCTGGCGCAACCTCGTGACGATGGCCTGATGGGCGGCATCAGCGATCTTCTCCTGTCGGGTTCGAACATCGCGGTTGTCCTGTTCGTCGTATCCAGCACTCTGGCCGTCGGTCTGAGCCTGACCGTCGGCCAGATCCTGGCCCCGCTCAAGAACGTTCGCTTGGTGGCGCTGTCGCTGGCGGCCAACTTCGTGCTGGCGCCGCTGGCCGCGTTCGGGTTGTGGCGGGTGTTCGGTCTCGACGAACCGCTCGGGATCGGGTTGCTGCTGGCCGGACTTGCGGCAGGCGCACCGTTCCTGATCAAGCTCGCCGAGTTCGCGAAGGCCGACATGGCCTTCGCGGTCGGGCTGATGGTGCTGCTGATGGTCGTCACCGTCGGGTACGTGCCACTGGTCCTGCCGATCGTCGTCGCAGGCACCGCGGTGAACCCCGCCCAGATCGCGCTGTCCCTGGTGGTGCTGATGCTCATCCCGCTGGCCGCCGGTCTGGTGTTCCGGGCCCGCGCTGCCGGCGCGGCGGCCCGCATCCAGCCGGCCGTGGCGAAGCTGTCCACCATCAGCATGGCGCTGGTGATCGTGCTGACCATCGCGGCCCATTTCAACAGCGTGACATCAGTTTTCGGTACGTTCGCCATCCTGGCGGCCATCATCTACACGGTGATCTGCGCCGGGATCGGTTGGCTCCTGGGCGGATCCGGGTCTCGGGACGTCCTGGCGCTGGGTACCGCACAACGCAACGCCGCCGCTGCGTTCGTGGTCGCCGGCCAGAACTTCGACGACCCGAAGGTCGTCGTGATGATCACCGTGGTGTTGATCGTCGAGTTTGTGATGCTGTTGCCGTTCGCCCGGCGGCTCGCGCGGTCTCGCTGAGCAGCCCGAACCGCGCCGCCTCGGCCACGGCCGCAGCGCGGGACGAAACGCCGAGCTTGCGGTAGATCGACGTGGCCTGGCTTTTCACCGTCTCCCGGCCCAGCGTCAACTCACCGGCAATGCGCTGCAGGGACAGATGGGTGGCCAGCAAAGGCAGCAGCCTGAGCTCGGCCGTCGTCAATGACGGCCGAGCCCCGCGGGCCGCACGGGCTGCTGAGAGGGCACGAATACGTTCCAGCCCCTGCCCGATGCCCACGGCCTCCGGTTCTCGTCGGTGGGCACGCTGCGCGGCATCCAGGTGCCGGTCACACAGTTCGGTGTCGTCGATCTCCACAGCGGTGCCGGCGACCAGCACATGGGCCAACAGCGCGGTACGGGCAGACAGGTCACCCAGCCGGTCGACCAGCCGTTCGGTGGCGCGGACGGCCGAGCGCGCCCCGCCACGTCGCCGCGCCGGGACCGCACCAACGCGTCGACCGCGTAGACCACCACCATCGGGACCATGTCGGACAGGTCCCGTGAGTCGACGATCGAGCGCGCGGCCGCGGCATGTTCGACGGCAGCCGGCAGATCGTCGTCACCGAGGTCCAGAGCGGCGAGATGCGCCAGCGCCGCGGCCTGGAACCCGGGGAGGTCTTCGATCACTGGGAGTGCCGATTCCAGGGTGGTCCGCGCCTGCTCGGGTTCGTCGAGCATGGCCAGCGCGGCGCCTTTCATCATCGTGGCCGCACCCCACCATGGGTTGACCAGATGATCGCCGGCGGCACAGACTGTTTCGGCATGACGGATGACCTCCCCCACCCCGCCGACACCGACCAGAGAACCGACCAGGGCCGCAGCCACATCGACCGAGGGCGTGCCGTCCGCGAGTGGCTTGCCGGTATCGGCCGCGCTCGCCGTCAACAACGACCGCTGGATCAACTCGGCGTCACCGGTCGCCACCCCCAGCCACGCCCGCGCAATCGCCGCGTCGGGGTAGTCGGTGAAGGTCTGCTCATCGATGAGGCTGAGACGCCGGGCCAGGACGCCGACGCGGCCGTCGAAACCCAGTCGCACGGCATCGATACCCACCAGCGCCGCCGCGTGGGCACGGTCGTCGGCAGCCAGCGCCTGGGTCAGCGCGCCGTCGACGTCACCGGCGCGGGCCAGCCGATCTGCCGCCCTCGTCGCCAGCTCCCGGAACCGGTCCGGATCCCGGCCGTGCAACCGCGCGCGCAACAGATCTCCGAAAAGTTGGTGATACCGGTACCAGATTCCCTGGGCGTCAAGGGAAACCAGAAACATATTGCCGGAGCGGGTGATTGCGTCCAGCATCGCGGCCGAATCGGTACGTCCCAGCAACGCATCGAGCTCATCGGCGCTGAAGCGGTCCAGCACCGCTGATTCCATGAGAAACGTTGTGGTGCCTGGTTCGAGCTGACTGAGCACCTCCTCGACCAGGTAGTCGGCCACCAGCCGGTGCCGACCCGTCACCGCGTCAGCGGGTGCGCCATCGCGCAGCGCCAACGCCGCCATGGCGACCCCGGCGGCCCAGCCTTCACATTTGTCGAGTACCCGCGTGATCGTGGCCTGGTCGATGCCGGCATCCAGGGCCGCGAATGCGGCCGCGCCTTCTGATCCCGACAGCTTCAGTTCCGGAATGCCGATCTCGACGACATGGCCCTGCAATCGGCGTCGCCCCAGTTCGAGCGCAGGTTTCTGCCGGCCGACCAGCACCAGGGTCGTCGAACTCGGCGCCAGGTCCACCACGGCGCGCAACGTGTCAGCGGCTGCGCTCGACGACAACTCGTGAACGTCGTCCAGCACCAGCACGATGGGCCCACAGCTTTCGAGTGCCTGGACGAATACCGGCACCAGCTGGGATTCATCGCGGCCCGCGCCCTGCAGGTAGTGCAGCACCGCCGGGTCGATGGGCTTGACCTGGTCCAGCGCGGTGGTCAGGTGCAGCAGCAGGTGCGCGGGGTCGTTGTCGAGGTTGTCGAGGCGCGCCCACGCGAACGGGCGTCCGTCGGCGTCATCCCACTGCGCCACCGCGGTGGTCTTGCCGTATCCCGCGGGTGCAGCCACCACCACCAGGCCGGTGTGATCCTGCAGTAAGCGGGTCACTCCCGGACGGGGAACTCCGGCAAGACCGGCGACCGGTCGGCCGACGGTCGCCACCGGAATGTGCGCCGGCCCGGACCCTGCTACCACCCGAGCATTTTAGGTCAGCGGCGTCAACGGGCGGCTTTCCGCACGACACGTGCGGACGCGGAGCGTCAGATGTTTCGACGGGCTAGGACAGCACCGGATTCAGAAAGACATACAGCGCAACGATTTTCCCGTCACGGGCCAGGATTACGTGAGCAGCTCCAGAGTTCGTTCGCAGCCACCGGGCTCATACCTCGGGCTGGCGCGTTGAAATCTCCCCCGGCGGCGCGAGGAAAACGGGTGCTAGGAGAGCTTCGTCAAGGTGAACGAGAACTGATCACTGCGCTCGGCCGGACCACAGTCACTCGCCTCCCAGGTGGCAAAACCGGTGCCGGCCAGCGTCGCGTCATCCCAGGCGAGCGTGCGTGAGGCGGTGAGCGGGGTGCCTTCGCAGGTCCCCGCATCGGGCCATGGGCTCACCATCGTCCAACGGGTGCCGTCCAGGTGGGCCTGCCCGCCATAGGGCGCCCATGTCGCGCCGCCGGTGGCGGCCACCTCGGCGCATCCCGGCCCACATGACGTCACGGTCCACGTGCTCCAGGTCGACGGGCCGTCGTGGTCGTAGCGATAGGTGCCGTTGAGTTCGTCGGCGGCTGCCGGGCTCGCCAGGCCCACAGCGGCTCCGGCCAGAACCACAGCCGGAATAATGCCCATGACACGTCTCACGATCGCACTCCCTGAAAATTGGCCCCGCCCCGAACCCACAAAATTGACGGGCAGAGCATCTCACACGAACATGCTTTGGGCACAGCGGGATTGACGGTGCGATGGCCCGAGTTGGCGCGGCCTTCGGGAGTGTGACTTAGCTGGCAAACCGGAGGGCGGTCAGCGGGATTCGCCTTCGGATTCGACCAACCCGGCGCTGCGGGCGCTGACGACGACGTGTTCCCAGTTGATCACCACGGCCGCGATCATCGTGATGGCCGTGGCGAAGCCCGCCAGCGAGGCCAACCCGGTGGCCCACTCCCCGCCGGTGGCGAAAGTTTCGATCAGCGTCATGAAATCCACTGTCCCCACGCTTGCTGAGCAGGGATGAAGCGTTTCCTATGGAAATCTTGTCAACCGAACTGCCTGCCGGCAATCCCTTTCGCTCCGTACGTACACACGCAACCGGGTTAGGGTGGTCCACCATGGCCAACTTGGACCGCCGAAAAATGATGATGTTGTCGGGTCTGGGCGCGATGGCGGCGGCGATTCCCGCCCCGCTAGCCAATGCCCTCCCGGCCAGGCCCCAGACACCGCCCGTTCCCGCCCCCTCCGCTCCGCAGTCCGCGGTCAACTACGTGTTCGCCGATGAATTCGACGGCCCTGCCGGCTCGGCACCGAACGCGTCGAAGTGGACCATCGCCAAGGCCCGCGAGACCTTCAAGGAGCCCACCTACTGGGAACAGCCCGGCCGCATCGGGCAGTACCGCAATGATCGTAAGAACGCGTTCCTCGACGGCAAGGGGAATCTCGTCATCCGGGCCACGAAGGAAGGCGACGCCTACTACGGCGCCAAGCTGGCCAGCGTGTGGGAGGGCGGCGCCGGACACACCTGGGAAGCCCGGATCAAGTTCAACTGCCTGACCCCGGGCGCCTGGCCGGCGTTCTGGCTGGGCACCCTGGGCGAGGGCGAACTCGACATCGTCGAGTGGTACGGCAATGGCAAATGGCCGTCGGCCACCACTGTGCACGCCAAGTCCAACGGCGGCGAATGGGAGACCCACAACATCGCCGTCGACTCCGGCTGGCATACGTGGCGCACCCAGTGGGACGCCAACGGCGCGCGGTTCTGGCGGGACTACACCGAAGGCGCGCAGCCCTACTTCGAGGTGTCGGCGAGCCAGCTGCCGGACTGGCCGTTCAACCAGCCCGGCTACACGATGTTCGTCGTCTTGAACCTCGCGGTCGCAGGATCGGGCGGAGAAGACCCCAGCGGGGGCACCTACCCGGCCGACATGCTGGTGGACTACGTCCGCGTCTGGTAAGTATCGGCCCCTGGCGTACCGCCTTCCCGATCGCCTCACACTTGCATACCACAAGTGTTGCCTAGTGCAATACTGCTAGGCATGGACGAAGGAATGATCGCCACTGCACTGTTGTCGGGACCCGACGCGATCATGGCCGCGGACCGAAACGGATTGATTACGTTCTGGAACGGCGGCGCCGAGCGACTGTTCGGGTTTCCCGCCGATCAGGCGGTCGGCGAGTCGCTGGATCTGATCATCCCCAAGAAGCTCCGCGCCCGACATTGGGACGGATGGCACCGGGTCATGCAGACCGGCCAGAGCCGCTACGGCGATGGCGACCTGCTGGCCGTTCCCGCCATACGCGCCGACGGTTCGACCATCTCGGTGGAGTTCGTCATCCACCCGGTCTCCGACACCTCGGGCCAACTCATCGGGGTCGCCGCCACTCTCCGCGATGTCACCGCCCGCTTCGAGGAGACCCGTGACCTGAAGCGCCGGCTCGCCGAACGGTGACGAAGACCGCCGCCGGGGAATTGCGCGCGTTCGAAATGGCATCCCGCGACCTGGTCGGCGTGGCGCTGCGCAGCCTGCAGCACGTCGAGATCTCACTGCCGCAATACCGGTTGCTGGCGGTACTGCAGGAGCGCGGCCGGTCCAGTTCTACGCAGTGCGCCAAGGCGCTCGGCGTGGCCGGTTCGTCGGTGACCCGGTTGGCCGACCGGTTGCATGCCTCGGGCCATCTGGTGCGGGTCGCCGACCCGTCGAACCGCAGGATCGTCGCGTTGGAGTTGACGCCACAGGGACGCGGGCTGGTCAGTGCGGTTGCCGCTCGCCGCCATCGGGAGCTGAGCCGGGTACTCGATCAGATCGACCCGGCCGAACGCGCCGCGTGCGCGGCCGTCCTCGCCACGCTGCACGAGCGGTTCCACGACGGCCGCGCCGATGCCCCCATGCAGATGCCGCTGTAAGCCGTCCCGACCCTGGCCTTATCGGGCCGCGGGGCGTAGCGTTTCTACAAGTCGCTTTTGTAGAAACTATGGAGGGTGGTTATGAGCATCGCCGAACGCAGCGCAGGCACCAGTTGGGAAGGTCCCCTCGCGTCAGGGACGGGTCGATTGGATTCCGGCAGTGGGGTATTGACCGGACTCGATGTGACCTGGGCCGCGCGCACCGAGGCGCCCGGTGGCAAGACCAGCCCCGAGGAGCTGGCGGCGGCCGCGCACTCTTCGTGCTTTTCGATGGCATTGGCGCTGAAACTCGGCGAGCAGCAACTGACCCCCGAACGCCTCGATGTACGGTCCACCGTCACCCTCGACGAGGTCGGCGGCCTACCCACGATCGTCTCCTCTGCGCTGGTCATCAAAGCCCGGGTCAGCGGGGTGGATGCGGCCAAATTCCAACGGATCGTCGACGACGCCGCCGCCCTCTGCCCGGTGTCTCGGTTGTTCGCCGGGGCCGAGATCAGTGTGAAAGCCGAACTCGAGTGACGGCCACCGTGGGGGCGACCCTGGAACGCGAACACCGCACGATCGATGACGGCATCATGGACTTCGCCGGCGCCGATCCGTCTGCGGTCGCCCCCGAGCAGCGGAGCGCTCTCCTTGACTCCATCGCGGTTCTGCGCCGCCACATCTACATCGAAGAGCAATACCTGTTTCCGCCGCTGCGGGCCGCCGGGATGGTCGGGCCGGTGATGGTGATGGTGCGGGAGCACGGCCTGATGTGGCCGCTGCTGGACCAGCTGCAGCGGCTGGTTTCCGACGGAGATTTCGGCACTGCAACACAGCTGTGCCGGGACCTGTTGCAGCAGTTGAACTCTCACAATACGAAAGAGGAGATGATTCTCTACCCGCAGGCCGATGAGGTGTTGTCACCAGGGGATCTCGATGAACTGACCGATCTGCTCAGCACCGCTGAGATTCCGGCGGATTGGGTGTGCGGCGGCGTGTTGAGGTCTTGATCGTCGGACTACACCGCGCCGGCGCCTCCGGTGAAGAGATCCCACGTGGTCTGCAGTCCGTTGAGCACTCCTGCCGGTATGGCGGAGACGAAGTCGATGGCGCTGATGGCGCGCAGTGACGTGATATCGGTGGCCCGTTGCGAGCCGATCAGCACCGCCACGGCATCACCCCGTGCCGTGGTGATGGTGAACGAGTCGTCGCCGTCGCCGTACTGGCCTGCGCAGTCGATGCCGGTCTTGCATGCCCCGGTGGCCGGATCGATGTTCTCGTCGAACATGTCGTTGATCCACCCGGCGGACAGCTCACGGACGGCCAGCGGATTCTGCGGCTGCGGGAACCCGGCGATCAGGTACGCGGTGGCCTGGATCAACGGGTTGCCGCCCTGCATCGGGTCCATGTGCACGCCGTCTTCGAGGACCACACCGGTGAACTGTCCCGGCCTGGCTTCGGTCAGCTGGCCGTTGACATCGCTGAACACGTTGAGAAAGTTCAGTGGGGCGCCGATCTCGTAGATCGGGATGTAGTCGTTCGGGTCGTCATCGCTGGGGTCCGCGGTCCCATTCGTTTCCAGCGCGTCCAGCCGGTCCATGGCGTCGGGGATGATCGAGCCCATCGGCACCGCGTCGTAGATCACCACACCGGCGAGGTCGTTGGGTGCCTCAAGACCCTGGTCGCGTCGGCGTGACAAGCCCTCGGCGTAGTACCCCGCGACGCCGGGCGCGAACCCGCCGCCCAGCGAGTGCCCGACGAGGACGAACTGCGTTGGCACGTCCAGGTTCTCGGTGCGCCCGGCTTTGAGCTCCGCGGTATCCATGCTGGCGTTGAGCGCGGTGCGGTCCGGGTCGAGGAACAACTGGGCGACCGACTCGTGCAGGTTGTCGCCGCCGAGCCACATACCGTCGGCCTCGAACGGATTCGACGAGAACGTGGTGGTGACGACGACGCTGTTGGTCGAATGGGCCAGATACGAGGCCGTGTAGCTGTAGAGCGGGCCGTTCGCCAGAAAGCCGTGCTGCAGGTAGATCATCCGGGCGGGCGGCTCACCGTTCTCGGAGGTAGGGAAATACCAATTGGATTCGACTTCATGGCCCTCGGAGATGACCAGGGTGGAGGTGCTGACCTGGACGGAGTCACGCAATTCCGGCGGAACCACCGGGTCTCCACCGACCACCCGCTCCAGGGTGGCCAGCGTGCCGAACACGGCGTCGCTGATCACCGACAACGCCTTGGGATAGTGCTGCGGTTCGGGATTGAGCGTCAGTGTGCCGAGGCTGCGGATCACGTCGTGGATGGTCTCGACCGGGTCGTGGGCGGCGGGCGCGGCGGCGGAGCGCTCCGGTCGGGCCGGCGGTTGCGGTGCGATCGGTGCCGTCCGGATGCGGATCGGTGGCCGGACCCGCACTTCGGCGACGCGCGGTTGCTGTGCCGCAACCTCCTCGGTGGCGTCGGTGGCGTTGTCCATCACGTCGCGGGTGGTGTCGCCGATGTCACGCAACGCTTTCCGGACGCCGCGGGTGGAATCCCGAAAATCGGCGCGGGCTTTTCGTACCGAAGCAGCGAATGGGCTCGCGGACCGGTCGGATTCTGTCGCCGCGCGTCGTACGGCTTTCGTGTCGGTTGCCGCGGCTTCTGAGCCCTCCGATCTCGCCCGCACTTTTACCGAGCGTGTGCTCCGTGGCGGGGACTGTCGTTCTGAATCGTTGTGTGTGGCCGCCGGCTTGGCATCCTGCTTCCCCGAGTCCCCCTCCTCGGCGTGGGCGGTGCCCGCCCCGGCCAGCACGGCCGCCGACAATCCGGCCGTGAACACTCCGGCACCCACCCATCCTGCGACTCGAGTCATATCCCGCTCCCCCTGTGCGCCGACCCTGACTCGTCGCACGCTAGTGGGACCGGTGACCCTGCGGGCCGAGTTCGGCCAGAACAGGTAGCGCACTACGCGTTCGGTCCAGGGTCTGAAGGAGGATCGTCAGAATCTCACCGCACGAGTGGGGGCTGAGATGACTGACAGTGTGACCGTCCTGCAGGACGTGGGGACCGGGTTGTTCAGTTTCAAGAAGACGCTGGCGATTCTCGGCGACGGATTCGCGGCGGGTGCAGACCAGACGACCTATAACAACTACGTCCGCGACGTCGTGATGAAGCAGGTCTTCGGGGCGGCCAGCTATTACAACGAGGACGCCGCCGCGTGGAACATCCGGCGGGTGAACCTCGAATCGAAGGACTCCGGCGCGAGCGAGCGGACATGGAACGACGCCGGAACGCCGACCGACATCTCCGACGACACATCCACCGACAGCATCCACGACACCGCGCTGAACATCATCGCCAACGGCGCGTGGTGGCACAACTGGTTCGAGGACGGGACCGATACCGGCACCCGGATCAGCAACGCGATCAATACGTGGGCCAAGGGGGCGGATTTCACCCTGATCATCGTCAACTCGACAAAGCCGGGCGGACTGCGCACCGGCACCACCCTCAAGGTCACCCTCAACGAGGGCTGGGCAACCATCGCCCACGAATTCGGCCACGGCTTCGGCGATTTGGCCGACGAGTACAGTGCCAACGGCAAAGGAGCCTTCACCGGTTCCGACCCCGGTAAGGTGAACCTCACCCTCGAAACGAAACGCTCCAAACTGAAATGGAGCAACTACGTCAATCCCTCGACGCCGGTGCCCACCGGCGTGGGGACGGCCGCTGGGTGGACCGTCGGCACCAAGCCCGTCGGGTGGGACGACGCCTCCGACGCCGGGTTGTTCGAGGGCGGCCACACTTTCGAGACCGGGATCTACCGGCCGGTGATCAATTGCCGGATGAACAGCGACACCCCGGACTTCTGCCCGGTCTGCTACACGGAACTCAAGACGCGCTACCACCTTCCCGCCGGGCACGATTTCCGCAAGGCGGTACCCGGGCGGTTCACGTCGACTTACGGTTCGGAGGTCGTCGTCCCCGAGAACCGCGCACTGACCGTCTACCGCGCCGACGGCAACCTGTGGGAGCACAAGAAGACCACGGCCGCAGCCGTCCCCGGCATCTGGGCCATCCGTCCCGGTGACACCTACCTCGCGGCGGACTTCGACGGCGACGGCCGCGACGAACTCGTCGTATTCAACTCCACCGACTGGGTTTTCCCGTACCTCGCGCTGATCAAGGTGAACACCGACGGCACGATGCGGGTGCAGGCACGGTATGACGGGGACATCCCCGGGTGGGGCGGGTTTGCGCGCAACGATCGGCTGATGGCCGGTGACTTCAACGGCGACGGCAAGACCGACCTGCTGATCTACAACTTCGACGACTGGTCGATGCCCTATGTCGCGACGTTGATGTCGACCGGTTCCGGATTCACCCAGAGCCGCCGCTATGACGGCGACATCCCCGGATGGGGCGGGTTGGCCCGCCACGACCAGATCTTCGTCGGCGATTTCGGCGGTACCGACCACGACGACCTACTGATCTGGAACTCGCGGGATTGGAGCAGCGAGTACCTCGGCCTGTTCCGCATGCGACGCGGAGCGTTCAGCTGTATCCGGTTGTGGGAGGACGACCTTCCGGGCTGGGGCGGGTTCGCCAAGCATGACAGGTTCATCGTCGGTGACTTCAACGGTGACGGAAAGGACGATCTCTACCTCTTCAACGGCACCGACTGGGCGAACCCGTACCTGGCGATGTTCCGTTCCACGGGAAGCGATTTCACCCGTAGCCGGATGTTCGACGGCGAGGTCCCCGGCTGGGGCGGAATGCGCCAGGGTGACCAGTTCCTGGCCGCCGATCTCACCGGCAGCGGGAAAGTCGGCCTGTTCGCCTGGAACATGGTCGACTGGTCGCACACCTACGCCGGGCGGATGATCTCCAGCGGCGCCAACCTGTCGGCAGACTTCCGTGAGGACTGGATCGGCGAATGGCACCTGAGTTCATCGGATGTCTTCAACCGCGTTCCCGTCTACGAGCGGTTCCGTCCGCCGATCGGCAAAGGGCACCGGATACTCCCCGGCCCGATCATCCTGCGCGGACCCGACCGCGTGCTCGTGCACAACCGTGACTGGCTGGGCACTTTCCGCGGCGTCCAACCGCTGCGACTGAACTGCATCTACAACAAATGGGTGCACAACTACCGGTACGGCAGAAACTGGTGATGGAGACGAAGATGACTGATTCGACTGAACGGCCGTCGAAGAACCTGCGCCGGCGACGGCCGTTGGGCACGACCACCGACGGGTTCGCCCGCGGTCAGGCCAAGGACGGCGGCACACTATCGGCGCTGCGCCGGGAGCAGACTGGCCGGAGCAAGCCCTCGGTGGCCGCCTCACAGGCGCTGGTCCGTGGTAGCGCCACGAAACGGAAATGGGGTCCCCAGGTGGCACCGGAACGTGAACCAGCAGAACCGGACCGCAGTGTCCGCCTTCGCCTGCAGGTCCGCCGCGGCCGAATCACCGTGCTGGACAGTGCCGTCGTCGAGGCCCCCGCCGCCGATGACGCCGAGGTGCGCGGTTCGGCGTTCCTCGAGGTGCGCGCCGGTGATCAGGTGATCGCGTTGCAACCGCTGATCGATCCCGGACTCAGCATCGGCATTCCCGACCCGGCCGATTCATCTGACGACTTCCGCGGGCATCGTGTCGTTCGCGAATCCACTTGGGAGACTGCCATTCGCGTACCCGTCGGGGCGCTCGCGACCATCGCGCCGAGTGATCTGTCGATCTCGATATTCGAAGCACCCGAACACGTGGTGCTCGACGCACGCTCGTCGCGGTCGGTCGCCTCGCGGGTACGGTCGGTGACGACGTTGGCGAGCAGTTCCCAGCTGCGGGCCCGGGATCTCCCCGAGGGCGTGTTCGGCGGCACGGGGCGCAAGCGACCCTCGCGAGAGCCCTAGCCGAGGTCGAGAGATTCGCGCGATATCCGGAAGAAGTGTCCGGTGGTGGCCTCGGTGCAGATGACACCCGTGGGTTGCGACTCGCACCTGATCGGCCCGGCCGAACGTGCCTGACCGTACGGCAGCGTGGGTGTTCCGGGCTCGAAAATGGTGTCGCCGTGGCAGTGCACCTCGGGTGCGCTGCCCGGCTCCAGGCTGACGCGGTCACCCCAGGCCAGGGGGCAGTCTGTCGGCTTGGGCGGAGGGGTATAGGTGTGCTCACGGATCTCGCAGACGACGCCGTTGGTGCCGTCGACGCCGTCGGAGACCAGACACCAGATATTGCCCGACGGGGTGATGAACTTGTGCGGCGCCGGGCTGGCGTATGCGGTTGCGGGGAGGGCGATGATGGCCGCCACTGCGATGGCGGTCGGCAGCACGCGGCCGCGCCCCATCCCGCCTTTTCCGAGCAGGCGCGTGATGGAGTACGTGCCGAACGTCGTCCCCACTTCCGATCTCCCCTGGTCGTTCGATATAGACGCAGTATCGCCCGTTGGGCCACGGTGAGCGCCCAGAACGTCTGACTTTCCGCGCGTCGTCCGCGAATCTGAGCTTGTGTGCGAGCTTCGGCCAGAATCTCGCACACAAGTTCAGATTCGACGGCTGGCTAGAGCCGACCGGCGGCGAAATCGGCTGCCTGAGCGACCTTTCCGGACTGCACGTAAGAAACATGGGCGCCCATGTCCCAGCCGCCCTCCCAACAGATCGGGTCGCCCTCGTTGCACTGGTCGACGGAGTTGGCAGCGTACTGCGGTGTCAGCGTCGGCAGCGGCATCCCGGCGGCCAGAAGGCCCGAGAAGCTGGTGCGCGGCGCACCGAACAAGGCCGTGGCCGCCACATGGTCGGCGGTCTGGGGAGACGCTGCGTTGGTGGCCTGTTCGATGACCGCCGCCCCCTGCGAGTAGCCGCCGAGCACCATCTTGGTGTTCGGGCAGTTGGCGGCGATGGACTCGATGAGGGACCGCGCCGCGTCGGTGCCGGCCGGGGTGCTGTTGTGGAAATCGTTGTTGGCCGGGTAATCCACCGCGGTTGCGTCGACGGTGCGCGGTGCCGCCCGGGCCCGCAGATCGTCGACGAACGGACCACCGACACTGCCCAGGCCCGGCGGCTCGTTGGTGCCGCGGGCGAACACCACCTCAACATCGGGGCACGGGGCCGCCGCGGCCGGCGCGGCGGTGGCCGTCGGGACAGCTGCGGCGAATGCCGCCACGGCCAGGATCAAAGCAGGCTTGCTGGTCATACCGATCGATCGTAGGACCGTTCCCCCGATCGGGGGACCCGCGATTCCGGTGATTCATCGTCTGACCAGCGGACAGACTCGGTGGCTCTCAAACGGGATGGTGTTTTCAACACACCGACACCCACCCGAGGGGACACCACATGACCACCACCAACCGCATCGGTTTCGCCCGTCGCTTCGCACTCATCACCGCCGCAGCGGCTGTGCCGGTGATGGGACTCGTCGTCGCGCCGACCGCCGGCGCACAGGCCACCGAGTTCGGTCCGTGCGGGAACGTGCACGACAACGTCGACCTCTGGAAGGACGTCAGGTACGCCACGCCCAAGCACAAGGACGGCGCCATCGACGTCGTGTTCCCCGGCGGGGACAAGTCCCGCGGCTACGCGGTCCGGCAAGGACACCACCCCGCGCAGCTGACCGATCTGCTGGTGATCCCGACGGCCCGCGAGACCGGCATCGAATGCGACAACCTGTTGGAAGCCAACGCTCCGCACTACTTCAAGGACGCCTTCGAGCAGGCCAGCATCCTGCCGCCGGGCAACCAGGGTCAGGCTCCGGACTGGGCACTGGGCATCAACTCCGCCGACAACCGCGGCCAGGACCAGCTGCACATCCACGTGACCCTGCTCGACCCGACCGCCCGCGCCGACATCGACCAGGCCGTCAAGAACCACAAGGTCACCAAGGATGAGAAGGCCTGGAAGACCTCGGTGATCGGGGTGCGCGGCCACACCGAGAAGGGCCCGATCGAGACCAGCCCCCGCGGCTACCGGGCGTGGAACACCGACAACATCGACCAGAACTTCTTCGCCGCGCTGAACACCCAGATCGTCGCGCCGCTGAAGAAGGCCGGCGCCGATGTGGGCATGAACAACGAGACCCTGCTGATCACCAAGAACCACCAGGGCCCCGGGTTCATCGTGCTTGCCAGTGACGAGAAGTCCGGCATGACCCCGTTCGGCGTCAACAACATCGAGCGGCTGCTCGACAAGGGCTGACGCTGCCTGCGATCCCAACGGCCACCCGAGTACGGGTGGCCGTTGGTGTTGATGTGCCCCCAGTCGGACTCGCACCGACATAGCGGCCCAGATCGACTGCCCCACAGCGGGTTTACCTGACCAAAGGCATCACCGTAGATCACTGACAGTATCTGTAACTGTGGGCAGAATGTGGGCAGTGAATGAATGGGACGGACTGGTGAGTCCATCCCGGATCGTCGCGTTGACAGCGACAGCTAGGTTGGGTGCCGTGGCGGGAACGAGTGACAGATTACTGGTGCCGGTGATCGATCGGTTCCGCGGTGAGCATTTCTTCCTGTCGAACCATTACCCCGCGGTGACGCCACACCGTGGCCATCTGTTCCCGACGAGTGAGCACGCATACATGGCCGCCAAGACCGACGACCAGGCCGCGATCGCCGCGATCCTCGCAACCGAAGACCCGAATGAAGCCAAGACCATCGCGGCCGCGGCGCCGCTCGTCGACCACTGGGGAACCCGCAAGTACGCGGCCATGGAAGACATCCTCACCGCCAAGTTCACCCACAACCCCGATCTCGCCCACAAGCTGATCGCCACGGCGGGCACCGTCCTGGTGGAGGGCAACACCTGGCACGACCAAACCTGGGGAACCTGCACCTGCGACGAACACCGCGACGTCCCCGGCGACAACGCGCTCGGCGTCATCCTGATGGTCATCCGGATGCGGCTTGCGATTTCAAATCCACAAGGGTCGCGTTTGAAACGCGCCCCTTCCTGCTCGGCTGATATTCGTTACCCATCGGGCTCCGATCGCCGACCATGAGAGACGACGTGAACACCGCACCACCTGACCCTTACGACATCGCCGAGGCACTCGCCGACGCGGCTGATCCCTGCCTCGACGACGGCGCAGTGTCATATTCAATGCTCTGCACGGCGGAGAGCCATTCTTTGCTCTCTACGATCTCCTGCATGCGATCACCGCGGCGCACTACCCGATCCCTCATGACATCGTGTCCGCAGTGCGCGACGCGATCGACTGGCTGCTCGATGGCGCCAGTGCCGCGATCACCTGTACGAGGAGACAGTCGAGATGCGCCGACTGGTCGACCAGGTGCCGTCCACCAACGTGAAGGCTGGCACGATCGGCACGTTCGGCGACGCACACATGGGCTGGATCATCCTCTGCGACGCCGGCCTGACCGATGCGCCCCACGATCAGCAGGCCGACGCGATCCGCGACTGTCTGCGCCACAACAAGCCCGGCTGGGCACTGCGCTATCACCTGCCGGCTGAGGGATTCGGCCACCTACTCGGCTGAGCGCGTCCGGATCACTGTGTCGTCTTCGTCAATCAGCTCCACCTTGCCGACAGTGTGACCGGTGACCGCCTCGAACACGCGGGCTGCTGCCGCGTGCTTGGCGCGCAACGCGGCTCGGGGCGTGAAGCTCCCGGCCCGGTCCAAGCGGAAGAACATCTATTTGACCGCCGAGCAGCTCCAGGTGCTCGCCGTGGAGTCGGGCCGGTACCTGTCGCTGGTGTTGTTGCTCGGAACGGCCGGCCTGCGCTGGGGCGAGGCTGCGGCGCTGCGGGTCGGTGACTTCGACTTCCTCAAACGCAAAGTGGTATTTCACGAGAACGCTGTCGCGGTCGGCGCTGATGTCCACCTGGGCACGCTGAAGTCAGGCAAGGAACGCACGGTTGTGTTGCCCGCGTTCGTCGTTGACGAGCTGGCGAAGACATGCCGGGGCAAGCAGCACGGTGACCTGATCTGGCCGGCCCGCGACGGTGGCCACCTCGGTCCCCCGTCGTCACACGATTCCTGGCTGTCCGGTTCGGTCGGACGCTGCCAGACCGCCGCCACCGCGGCCAGGGCCAAGGAAAGCAAGGGCGGCAAGGAACCGACCACACCGGTAGTCCCGCGTGTTACGGCGCACGCGCTGCGGCACACCGCGGCGTCGTTGGCGATCTCAGCCGGGGCCAACGTGAAGGTGATTCAGCGAATGCTCGGACACTCCTCGGCGGCGATGACATTGGACGTGTACGCCGACTTATTCGATGACGACCTCACTGGGGTTGCCGACAAATTAGATGAGACTGTGGGCAAAATGTGGGCAAAGCGCGCTCAGGCCGCCGGATAGACGCCGCGATATGGCTTCTACCAGCCACGATGCCACAATCGACACGGTGCCCCCAGTCGGACTCGAACCGACACTTGGCGGATTTTAAGTCCGCTGCCTCTGCCAATTGGGCTATGGGGGCGATCGGTAGCACCGTACCTGGCCACGGGGTCGCCACCGGCCACGCCCTGAGCTAGATTGCCCCGCATCACAAGCCGACGCCAAGTCCGCCGCAAGTGCCACCCGTCACGCTAGGCGCATGGAAAGCCCCACTCAGCCGACAACATCCATTCGGGTCACGCCACGCCACGACGGCGACCCCGCACCTGATCTTCTGGGCATCACCCTGGCCCACCGCGCAATGATCACCGATGTCGGCCGGGTCGCAGAGTTGACCGAGGAAATCGCCGACGGGCGCATCCTGTGCGCACCCAACCGCGCGCAGGCACTGGCGCGGTATGTCGATCTGTTGTGCGACTCCATCCACCACCATCACAGGCTCGAGGACCAGGTGTTGTGGCCGGTCATCAAAGCCTCCGCCGGGAGCAATGTGGACCTGACCAAACTGACCGAAGACCACACGGCGCTCGATCCTCGTCTCGACGGGATACGCGCCTTGGCCAACTCGTTTCGGCAGTCGGGCGGCCACAACATTGCCGCGATCCCGCTGAAGGCCGCGCTCCAAGAACTGCACACCATGCTGCGCGACCACATCGCCGACGAGGAGCGCGAGTTGTTCCCGGTGATCCGGCGGCACGTCGCAGTTGCCAACTGGGCCATGGTGGAGAAGGCCGCTCAACGGGGCGGACGGTTGTCCTTCGACGGGCCTCGCACGCTGGCGGTGATGACCGATGACGAGCGGGCCGCGCTGACCGACGAAGTCAGCCCGGTGCTACTGGCCCTGATCAAGCTGATGGCGTTGCGGCACCGGCGATTCGAGCGCCGGGTATTCGGCTGAACGACACAGACGATCAACCCCGGTCATGGCCTTCGTCGATGACAAGTCCGTCTCGGCGGTGCTGAACTACGGCGAGCACTCGGATTGGGTGCGCAATGTCTGGGTCGCCGGCGCAGCCGCTGTGGTTCGTCGCCACAGTGACGCCGGTTTCGACACCTGGGTCGTGCAAATCGAGGCGGCGCGACCCTGGGGTCGAAACCGGCGCCGTGGCCATGGTGGAAGCCCGTTCTGACTGCTCGATGCCACCGAGCGTGCGCAAAACGCGCCGAGTCGGGGCAGCAGACGCGCAGGTTCGCCCAGATAGGCGACATGACCCGGCGTAGGCTGCGCATATCCCGACTCCCGGGAGGCTGCGATGCCCGAACTGGCCATCGAACTGCGCGACGTGGTGCGCGAGTACAAGGTCGGCGGCCAGATCGTCCGCGCTCTCGACGAGATCAGCCTCCACCTCAACGGCGGGCAGTTCGTGTCGATCATCGGGCCCTCGGGCGCGGGTAAGAGCACTCTGCTGCACCTGCTCGGCGCACTGGACTCCCCCGATTCCGGCTCGATCACCTTCGATGGCGAGGAGATCGGGCGCCTGGGCGACGAGCAGCAGTCGGCGTTCCGTCACCACCGGGTCGGGTTCGTCTTCCAGTTCTTCAACCTGTTGCCGACGCTGTCGGCCTGGGAGAACGTGGCCGTCCCGAAGCTGCTCGACGGGGTCCGGCTCGGCAAGGTCAAACCGCAGGCCGTGGAGTTATTGGACCGGGTCGGCCTGGGTAATCGGACCGAGCATCGGCCGTCCGAACTGTCCGGCGGCCAGATGCAACGCGTCGCGGTGGCCCGCGCCATGATGATGGACCCGCCGCTGATCCTCGCCGACGAACCGACGGGCAACCTGGATTCGACGACGGGTGCGGCGATCTTGACCCTGCTGGCCGAGGTCGCCCACGAGGAGGGCCTCGGCCGCCTGGTGGTGATGGTGACCCACAACGCCGAGGCCGCGGCGGCCACCGATCGGATCATCACCCTGCAGGACGGGCGGCTCGGCTCCGACGAGATGTCGGTGGTGCCGGGGTGAAACCCCACCTCGCGATAGGGGCGGCAGCGAGTCGGCTCCGGGTGTTCAGCCTGCGCGAGCTCACCGTGCACCGACGGCGCACGCTGGCCTCGATCGCCGTAATGGCCGTGTCGGCAATGTATCTCGTCGCGATCCTCGGCATCTTCGGGTCGATCACCGGATCGGTCAACCGGCTCGCGGACGGCGTCGCCGGCATCGCCGCGCTGGAGGTCTCGGGTGTCACCGACGCGGGGTTTCCCGAGTCGGTAGCAGCCGATGTCGCCAAGGTTCCCGGTGTGGCGACCGCCGCCCCGATGATCCGGATGTCCGCCCCCACCGCGACCGAACCGGTGCTGCTGTTCGGTGCCGACGACCGCAGCCGTGCCTTGGAAGGCGCCCTGAAAGATGCCGTCGGAGTGGACGTCCAATCCCCGACGGCACAAGAGGGCGTCCGCGTCGGACCCGGCGTCGGGCACGCGAAAGGCGAGACGTTCCAGCTCGGTTCGGGCTCGGTCACCGTCACCGAGGTCCTGGAGGGCAAACAGCTCGCCGATCTCAACGGCGGCCACTACGTGTTGGCCCCACTTCCGTTGGCGCAGAACGTCACCGGACGACAAGGACAGCTCGACTCGATCCTGATCACCACCACACCGGACGCGGATCTCAACACGGTGAGAGAGCAGGTCACCGCGGCGGTGAACGGCCGGGCCCTGGTCGCCGCCCCGAGTTCACGGGCGGCCCGCGCCGGCGACGGCGTCAAGCTGATGAACTACATGGCGTTGATGGGCGCGGCGGTCGCCCTGGTGGTCGGCGCGTTCCTGATCTACACGACGATGACGATGGCGATCGCCCAACGCCGCCCGGTCATCTCGATGCTGCGCGCCATCGGCGGCCGGCGCACCACCATTGTCCGCGACATGCTGGCCGAGGCCACGATCCTCGGGCTGATCGGCGGCACCATCGGATCACTGTTGGGAATCGCGTTGGGCCGCCTGGCAATCGGACGGCTGCCCCCGACGGTGACGCAGGGCCTCGAAGCCCGCATCGAGTACTGGCTGCCCAGCTACGCGATCCCGGTCGCGATCGCGGCCACGGTACTGACCAGTGTGGCGGCGTCGGCGATGGCGGCCCGGCAGGTGTACAAGGTGTCGCCGATCGAGGCGCTGGCCCCGGTCGGGGTGTCGGCGGCCGACAACGTTCCGCGCTGGCTGCGCATCACCACCGGCATCGCGGCCGTGGCGGTGCTGGCGGCGGCGATCCTGATCGTGTTCTACCAACCGGGTTCCATGGCGTTCGTCGCGATCGCAGCCCTGTTCACCGCACAGATCGCACTCGGCTTCGCGTTGGCCGGGCCCATCGTCACGGCCACCGCCGCGGTGGCACGCCTGTTCGGATCGGCCGGGGCGCTGGCGGCGGCGACGGTGGAGCGTGCGCCGAGGCGGGTGTGGGCCACCGTGATGACCGTGCTGATCGCCGTCGTCACCACCGTGGTGATCACCGGGACGAACAACGACATGATCCGCTCGGCCCGTGACGTGTTCGCCCCCGTCGCCGATGTCGACGTCTGGGTGAGCGCCAATTCACCCGATCAGTACCCCACTGATCTTCTGCCCCAAGGCCTTACCCAGAACGTCACCGAAGTGCCCGGGGTCGCGAACGTCACCGAAGGGGCCCTGGGCTTCGCCGTCGTCGGCGGCACCCGCGTCATGCTCGACGGCTTCGCCCCCGGCAGCCACGATGCCCTCTTCCGTGCCCTCGACGACCAGACCCGCGCCGACGTGCTGGCCGGCCGTGGCGTGGTGCTCTCGCAGAATCTGGGCAAGACCCTCGACGTCGGGGTCGGCGACGACCTGCAGTTGCAGACACCGCACGGCCCGCAGCAGGCGAAGGTGCTGGCCCTGGTGCCCTACTTCTCCACGGTGATCGGCACCGTCGGAATGAGTCTCGATCAGATGCGCACCTGGTACGACCGGCCGGGGTCGACGACGCTACAGGTCACCGCGGCCAAGGGCACGGACCCCGAACGCCTGCTGGCCAACATCCGTCACGTCGTCCCCGCGCCGAACCACACTTACGACGGACGCTCCGCGCTGGCTGGTCTGGAAGCTCCGTTGCACCAGAGCATGCTGATCGCCAACGCGGTGTGGATCATCGTGGTGTTCGTCGCCGCGGTCGCGCTGCTGAACACACTGACGTTGTCCGTACTCGAGCGGCGGCGCGAGATCGGGGTGCTGCGGGCGATGGGATCCAGCCGTCGCTACGCGCTGGCCATGGTGCTGGCGGAGGCGGCGGCCATCGGCATCGTGGGCGGCATCCTGGGCCTGCTGATCGGGCTGATCGATCAGTGGCTGTTCAGCCTCGTCAGCGGGGACATCATGAGTTTCAATGTCACGTTCCGGCCCAGTCCCATGGCCCTGGTGTTCACGCTCGGAGCGCTGGCGATCAGCCTGCTGGGCTCGGTGCCGCCGGCGCGACGGGCCGCGCGGCTCAACATCATCGAGGCCGTCAGCGTCGAATAGTCGCGACTCCCTGCAGATGTGGTGTGCAGGGCGGCGGCACCAACGTCCGCCGGGTACTGCGCAGCCCGCTGGTGTCGAACCCGGCGGCGGCGATGGCGTCGACGGTACGACGGTTCGGCTCGCAGCCCGATGACAACCACGCCCACGGCCTCGCAATCAGATCCTGGAACCGACCCATCAGGCCCTCACCGCGCACATGCTCGAGGACGACCAACCGCCCGTCGGGAGTCAGCACGCGCCGGATCTCGGCGAGCGTGGCGGGCACATCATCAACCGAGCACAACACCAGACCCACGTGAACCGAGTCGAAACTACTGTCCGGGAACGGAATCGATTCGCCCGCGCCGGCGACGACATCGACGTTGACACCGTTGCGCCGAGCCAGGGCGCGGGCCATCCGCCGCATCGCGGGATCGGGCTCCACCGCGGCGACAGACGTCACCGCATCCGGCACGAACAGCAGATCGGTCCCCGGCCCGACCCCGATCATCAGCAACCGGCCCGTCGCCTGGCTCATCGCCGACCGGCGGTACCGGCGGTAGAACAGCCGGTCGAATATCGGCATACCGAGCCGATAGATATACGGGAACAACGGGTTACGGTGCCTCACTCGCGGGACCCCAGATCCATTCGAAACGGTGGATATTCGTCGCTCATCAGCGACACGTACACGGCGACCCGGTAGCGCCATCGCACCATCCCCATGAGCAGGTCGAACATGCTCTGCGAGACCGTCCCCCGGGCCGACAGTCGCACCGCGGAGACGACGCACAACACTTGCAACGGCGCCTCCATCGCCCAGCACATGATGATCTGCGGAAGCGCCAACAGCCACTTCACCAGAACCGACCCGCGGGAGAGCTGTTCGGGATAGGCGACCTGGAGATCGCCCGGATAGTCGTCGCGGGGCTTGAGGGTAAAGGGCGGGTACTTGTCGGTGGTGTTCATCGGGAACCGGTAATTCATCACCCGCCACGACCAGCGCAGCACCCCGACATTGAAATCGAACAGGGGCCGCGGATACCGACCGGTGAACAGGATCGCGATACCCGCCGCGAACACCACCAGCGGATACACCAGGTAGAGGCCGATCAGGATCGGGTAGTGCGGCACGGCCAGCACGCACCATTTGACCAGCCACAGCCATCTCGACGGCGCGTCGATCGCGCCTCGCACCCGCACGGTCTCAGCGGGCATGGTCACTGCCGGCGGAGCTCGCCGCGGCGAGCTCCCGACTGATTCCCGCGGCCATCCGGCGGTGGCTCACCACCCGCAGGAAGGTCGCCAACACCCACGTCATCATCCGGTTCGGAACCATCGCCGCCGGCCGCAGTACGGCCTCACCGTGCGACACCTGCAGCGAGGCCACCCGGGACACCGCCGCGACCCGACGGCGACGGCTGTTCTCGTACCAGCGCAGGGCAGCAGAGAGATCGCCGTCGGCACGGTGATGGAAGTCAGAAATCGCCTTGCACAACACCATCGTGTCGAGCAGCGCCTGGTTGGTTCCCTGCGCCAGGGTTGGTGGCATGGTGTGCGCCGCATCGCCCAGCAACGTCAACGCGCCGCGCCCCGGCCCGGGAACGGGATGACGGAAATGCGGATAGGGCGAATGCGCCAGGTCATCGTCGGTCAATGTCGCGAGTACTCGATCAACCAGGTCGGACCATCCGGTGAAATTGGCGCGGATCACCTCGATCGGGCGTTCGGGCCTGACGAAGTCCGGCGACCACGGCAGGTCGAACCACCACTGCACCTCGGTGTCTCCGGCCGGCCAGAGGCCGAGGTTTCCGTGCTCGCCGACGATGACGAAGGCGACGTGCCGATCGGCCCCCTCCGGAAGCGCGGCCAGCCCTTGCCAACTGCACCAGCCCGTCGGCACCGCGGTTGGCGCACCGACGATCTCGCGGATCTTCGAGTGCAGGCCGTCCGCGCCGATCACCAGATCTCCCTCCACACAACGGCCGTCGGCGAAATCGACCCGCATCCCACTGCCGGTCCCGACGCCGACCACCTGCGCGCCACACCGAATCCGTTCAGCCGGAAACCCTTCCAGCAGACGTTCGAGCAGAACCCGACGCGGAACCATCCGGACCGGCGCACCCATCCGGTTCACGATCGCGGCCACGTCGAGGGTGGTCATCGGGCGACCCGTGGAGGTCACCACCCGGACGGTGGTCAGCTCCTGGCCGGCGCCCGCCATTTCGACGCCGAGTTGCTGCAGCACAGTTTCACCGTTCGACCAGATGGTGACGGCACCGCCGCCGGCCCGCACCTCCGGGCGCTGCTCAAACACCGTCACGTCGTGCCCGTCGCGCAACAATCCGCGGGCGATGGAGATACCACCCACCCCTGCGCCGACAACGAGAACCTTCAGCGACGCTTTCGGCGCTGACTGGACGTGGTGCCGGCTCTCGGGCCGTTGTGGGCCCACGGCTCAATTTATGTCCGGTCCGGGGCCGCTGTACAGGGTTGCCGCCTCGTTCCCACAGGCTGGACCGCGTCATACCACCAGCACCCGTTGTCCAAAGACCGTTAAGGACTGCGCCTCGGGCGTAAAGAAACCGTCAAGGCCCCGGTCATGGCTGCTACCTGGACAGATCCTGGGAAAGGCCGCCGAAATCCGGAGGCCCGTAAACGTGTCTTCGAACGGAGACGGCATGTCTGTCCTGCTCTATCTGGTGCTGACAGTGGCGATCTTTGCGCTGCTGGGCCTGGTGCAGAAGTTGGTCGAGGGACTGTGAGCTACGAAAACGTCATCGGCCTGGGCCTGGCGATCCTCATCGCGCTGTTTCTCTTCGCGGCGCTGCTGTTTCCGGAGAGGTTCTAGTGACCACTACCACCGCGGGAATCGTCTTTCTCGCCGTCCTCATCGCCGCGGTGGCGGCCGTCCACGTCCCGCTCGGCGACTACATGTACCGCGTCTACACAGCCGAGAAGCATTCGCGTGTCGAGCGCGTCATCTACCGGCTGATCGGCGCCGATCCGAAGGCCGAACAGACCTGGGGCGCCTATGCCCGCAGCGTGCTGGCCTTCTCCGCGATCAGCGTCCTGTTCCTGTTCACCCTGCAGCTGGTGCAGGGCAAGCTGCCGCTGCATCTGAACGATCCGGGCACCCCGATGACCCCGGCGCTGGCCTGGAACACCGCGATCAGCTTCGTGACCAACACCAACTGGCAGGCCTATTCGGGTGAATCCACCCAGGGCCACCTCGTGCAGATGGCCGGCCTGGCGGTGCAGAACTTCGTCTCTGCCGCGGTCGGCATGGCTGTGGCGATGGCCTTCGTCCGCGGCCTGGTCCGGCGCAACACCGGCGACCTCGGCAACTTCTGGGTCGATCTCGTTCGCGGCAATCTCCGTATCCTGCTGCCGATTTCGATCGTCGGCGCGCTGATCCTGATCGGCGGCGGCGCCATCCAGAACTTCGCGCTGCACAGCGAGGTCGTCAACACGCTCGTCGGAGGCACTCAGACCATCCCGGGCGGACCGGTGGCCAGTCAGGAAGTCATCAAGCTGCTGGGCACCAACGGCGGCGGCTTCTTCAACGCCAACTCGGCGCACCCGTTCGAGAACCCCACCACCTGGACCAACTGGGTGGAGATCTTCCTGATCCTGATGATCCCGTTCTCGCTGCCGCGGACGTTCGGCCGCATGGTGGGCAACGTGAAGCAGGGCTACGCGATCGCCGCGGTGATGGCCGTCATCGCGACACTCAGCGTCAGCCTGATGATGCTGTTCCAGCTGCAGGCCCACGGCACCGTCCCCACCGCCACCGGCGCCGCGATGGAGGGTGTCGAGCAGCGGTTCGGCATCGCCAATTCGGCGGTGTTCGCGGATGCGACGACGCTGACATCGACCGGCGCCGTGGACTCCTTCCACGACTCCTACACCAGCCTCGGCGGCATGATCACGATGTTCAACATGCAGCTCGGCGAAGTGGCTCCCGGCGGTGTCGGCTCCGGGCTGTACGGGATGTTGGTGCTGGCGATCCTGACGGTGTTCGTCGCGGGCCTGATGGTGGGCCGCACCCCGGAATACCTCGGCAAGAAGATCACTCCCCGTGAGATCAAGCTCGCCGCAACATATTTCCTGATCACACCGTTGCTGGTGTTGACCGGCACCGCGGTGGCCATGGCCATGCCCGGCCAACGGGCGGGCATGCTGAACACCGGGCCGCACGGACTGTCGGAGGTGCTGTACGCGTTCACCTCGGCCGCCAACAACAACGGTTCGGCCTTCGCCGGTATCAGCGTCAACACCGAGTGGTACAACACCGCGCTGGGCCTGGCGATGGTGTTCGGCCGGTTCCTGCCGATCATCTTTGTGCTGGCACTCGCCGGATCGCTGGCCCGCCAGGGTAAGACACCTGATTCGGTCGGGACCCTGCCCACCCATCGGCCCCAGTTCGTCGGCATGGTCGCCGGCGTCACGCTGATCCTGGTCGCCCTCACCTTCTTGCCCATGCTCGCGCTCGGGCCTCTTGCCGAAGGAATCCACTGATGCCAAGCGTTCACTCCTCCCCCGTCGCCGAGCGTCACGCCAGAGTGGCTGCCGTCGGCGGCAGCCACTCCAGCGTGACAAAGGGCAATCGAATTCAAGGCGGCCTGCTGGACCCGAAGATGCTGTGGCGCTCGACGCCCGATGCGCTGCGCAAGCTCGACCCGCGCACGCTGTGGCGCAACCCCGTCATGTTCATCGTCGAGATCGGCGCGGTAGCGGCAACACTGTGCGCGATTCTGAACTTGTCCTGGTTCGCCGGGTTGATCGTCGCCTGGCTCTGGCTGACGGTGATCTTCGCCAACCTGGCCGAGGCCGTCGCCGAAGGTCGCGGCAAGGCCCAGGCCGAGTCGCTGCGTAAGACCAAGACCTCCACCATGGCGCGGCGGCTCACCGGCTGGGCACCGGGCAACCCCGGCCACGAAGAAGAGGTGGCCGCACCGCTGCTGCAACAGGGCGACCTCGTCGTGGTCGAGGCCGGCCAGGCCATCCCCGGCGACGGTGATGTCGTGGAAGGCATTGCCTCGGTGGATGAATCGGCGATCACCGGCGAATCGGCACCCGTCATCCGCGAGTCCGGCGGCGACCGGAGCGCCGTCACCGGCGGCACCACGGTGCTGTCCGACCGCATCGTCGTGCAGATCACCCAGAAGCCGGGTGAGAGCTTCATCGACCGGATGATCAACCTCGTCGAGGGCGCCAATCGGCAGAAGACTCCCAACGAAGTCGCGCTGAACATCCTGCTGGCCTCGTTGACGATCATCTTCGTTTTCGCCGTCGCGACCCTGCAGCCGCTGGCGATCTTCTCCAAGGCCAACAACCCCGGCGTGCCGGATACCTTGGCGCTCAGCGGGGACGGCATCTCGGGCATCGTCATGGTGTCGCTGCTGGTGTGTCTGATCCCCACCACCATCGGTGCGTTGCTGAGCGCGATCGGTATCGCCGGCATGGACCGGTTGGTGCAGCGCAACGTGCTGGCCATGTCCGGCCGTGCCGTCGAGGCGGCCGGCGACGTCAACACCCTGCTGCTCGACAAGACCGGCACCATCACCCTCGGCAACCGGCAGGCCGCCGCGTTCGTCCCGCTGTCGAACGTCACGCCGGAACAACTCGCCGATGCGGCTCAGCTGTCCAGCCTGGCCGACGAGACCCCGGAAGGGCGCTCCATCGTGGTATTCGCCAAGCAGGAGCACGGGTTACGTGGCCGCACACCCGGCGAACTCGACAACGCGCGTTGGGTCGAGTTCAGTGCCAACACCCGGATGTCGGGCGTCGATCTGTCCGGCGATCACCGGCTGCGCAAGGGCGCGGCGGGCGCGGTCGCCGAATGGGTGCGTTCCGAAGGTGGCCGGGTACCCACCGAACTCGGTGACATCGTGGACGGGATCTCCGCGGCCGGCGGGACACCGCTGGTGGTCGGACATGTGGTGGACGGCAATGCCGAGGTGCTCGGCGTCATCCATCTCAAGGACGTCGTCAAACAGGGCATGCGCGAACGCTTCGACGAGATGCGCCGCATGGGCATCCGCACGGTGATGATCACCGGCGACAATCCGTTGACGGCCAAGGCCATCGCCGACGAGGCCGGAGTGGACGACTTCCTCGCCGAGGCCACGCCCGAGGACAAGATGGCGCTGATCAAGAAGGAGCAGGCCGGCGGCAAGCTCGTCGCGATGACCGGCGACGGCACCAACGACGCCCCCGCCCTGGCCCAGGCCGATGTCGGCGTCGCGATGAACAGCGGGACCTCGGCGGCCAAAGAGGCCGGCAACATGGTCGATCTCGACTCTGACCCGACCAAGCTCATCGAGATCGTCGAGATCGGCAAGCAGTTGTTGATCACCCGGGGCGCACTGACCACGTTCTCCATCGCCAACGACATCGCGAAGTACTTCGCGATCATCCCGGCGTTGTTCGTGGCCCTGTTTCCCGGCCTGGACCTGCTGAACATCATGCGGCTGCACAGCCCGCAATCGGCGATCCTGTCCGCGGTGATCTTCAACGCGATCATCATCGTGGCGCTGATCCCGTTGGCGCTCAAGGGTGTCCGATACACCCCCAGCAGCGCGTCCAAGCTGTTGAGCCGCAACCTGTACGTCTACGGCCTCGGCGGCATCATCGCGCCGTTCATCGGCATCAAGCTGATCGACCTCGTCGTCCAACTCTTCCCGGGAATGTGACATGAACTTCGCCAACCTGCTCCGCCAACATGCAGCCGCCCTGCGGGCCCTGCTGGTGCTCACCGTGATCCTGGGCATCGGCTACCCGGTCTTCATCTGGCTGGTGGCCCAGATCCCCGGCCTGCGCGACAATGCCGACGGATCGCTGATCGAGGCGAACGGAAAACTGGTCGGCAGCAGCCTGATCGGTCAGTCCTTCACCGATGCCGACGGCAATCCGCTGCCCCGGTACTTCCAGAGCCGGCCGTCGATGGCCGGTGACGGCTACGACCCGATGTCCACCGGCGCGAGCAACCTCGGACCGGAAAGCGTTGTCGACCAACCCGACAAACTGAGCCTGCTCACCCTGGTGTGCTCGCGCAGCGCAGCGGTCGGCACGCTCGACGGCGTCGACGGCGCCCGCCCGTTCTGCACCGGAGGCGGTGTCGGAGCGGTGTTGTCGGTGATCGGGCCCCGCGACACGCGCGGAAACGTCGTGCACCCGACAAAGGTGGTCAGCATCAACGAACCGTGCGACACCACCAAGGTGCCGTTCCTGAACAGCTATGAGGGCGTGCGGGTGGAATGCGCCAAGGCCGGCGAGAATTACAGCCTCGGCCAGATCGTGCCGATCCGCGGCAGCGCACCCGCCGAACCGGCGGTACCGGCCGATGCGGTGACCGCCAGCGGCAGCGGCCTGGACCCGAACATCTCGGTGGCCTACGCCGATCTGCAGGTCGATCGGGTGGCCAAGGCCCGCGGTCTCAACTCCGATCTGGTGCGCGCCGTGGTGGCGCAGCACACCGACGGACGCACCCTGGGCTTCTTCGGCGAACCGCGGGTCAACGTGCTCGAACTCAACATCGCCCTCGACGCGCTGTAAGCACGAGGATGATGGTCTTGTGAGCACGCCGGCGTCGAGCCCCGCCAAACGCGGTGAGCTGCGCATATACCTGGGTGCGGCTCCTGGCGTCGGCAAGACCTACGCGATGCTCGGTGAGGCCCACCGCCGGCTCGAACGCGGCACCGACGTGGTGGCCGCGGTGGTCGAAACGCACGGGCGCAAGAAGACCGCCGAGCTTCTCGAAGGCATCGAGGCCGTCCCGCCGCGCTACATCGAGTACCGGGGAGGCCGCTTCCCCGAACTCGACGTCACAGCGGTGCTGGCCCGCAACCCCCAGGTGGTGTTGGTCGACGAACTCGCCCACACCAACACCCCGGGCAGCAAGAACCCCAAACGCTGGCAGGACGTCGAGGAACTGCTCGCCGCCGGGATCACCGTGATCACGACGGTGAATGTCCAGCATCTGGACAGCCTCAACGACGTGGTCACCCAGATCACCGGAATCGAGCAGCAGGAAAAGGTTCCCGACGACATCGTTCGGGCGGCCGACCAGATCGAACTAGTGGACATCACTCCGGAGGCGTTGCGCCGCAGGCTGTCCCACGGCAATGTGTACGCACCGGAGCGTGTCGATGCCGCACTGTCGAACTACTTCCGGCGCGGAAACCTCACCGCGCTAAGGGAGCTGGCGCTGCTGTGGTTGGCCGATCAGGTCGACGCCGCGCTGGCCAAGTACCGGGCCGACAACAAGATCACCGACACGTGGGAGGCCCGCGAACGCGTCGTCGTCGCCGTCACCGGCGGTGCCGAATCGGAAACCCTGGTGCGCCGGGCATCCCGAATCGCCTCGAAATCCAGTGCCGAGCTGATGGTGGTGCACGTCGTCCGCGGAGACGGACTCTCGGGTGTCTCGGCACCCCAGATGGGCAAGGTGCGGGAGCTGGCCTTGAGCCTGGGCGCCACCCTGCACACCGTCGTCGGCGATGACGTCCCGACGGCGCTCCTGGATTTCGCGCGCGAACGCAATGCCACCCAGTTGGTGCTCGGCACGTCGAGGCGGTCCCGCTGGGCCAGGATGTTCGACGAGGGCATCGGGGCCGTGGTGGTGCAACACTCCGGCAAGATCGACGTCCACATGGTGACCCATGAGCAGGCCCGTCGCGGGTTCAGCTGGGCGACCTCCTCGCCCCCACAGCGTCATATCGTGTCGTGGCTTGCCGCCCTGGTGGTTCCGTCCGCGATCTGCCTGCTGATCGTCGGGGTGCTGGATCCGACCCTCGGGGTCAGCGGCGAGAGCGCCCTGTTCTTCATCGGTGTGCTGGTGGTCGCGCTGCTCGGCGGGGTGGCACCCGCCGCGCTGTCGGCCCTGCTGTCCGGTCTGCTGTTGAACTACTTCCTGGTGGCGCCGCGGCACACGTTCACCATCTCCGAACCCGACAGCGCAGTCACCGTGGTGGTCCTGCTGCTGGTCGCCGTGGCGGTCGCCGCATTGGTCGACGGCGCCGCCAGCCGGGCCCGCGAAGCCCGGAAGGCCTCACAGGAAGCCGAACTGCTGACCCTGTTCGCCGGGTCGGTGCTGCGCGGCGCCGATCTGACCACACTGTTGGAACGCGTCCGCGAAACCTATTCGCAACGCGCGGTGAGTCTGCTGCGGGAACAGAGCGGCACCGCGGAGATCGTTGCCTGTGTCGGCCCGAAACCCTGTGCCGAGGTGGACAGCGCCGATACCGCCATCGAAGTCGGCGACGACGAGTTCTGGCTGCTGATGGCCGGGCGGAAACTCGCCGCCCGCGATCGCCGCGTACTCAGCGCGGTCGCCAAACAGGCTGCCGGACTGGTCAAGCAGCGCGAGCTCACCGAAGAGGCGAGCAAGGCCGCGGCCATCGCGCAGGCCGACGAACTGCGTCGGTCACTGCTGTCGGCGGTCAGCCACGACCTGCGCACCCCGTTGGCCGCGGCCAAGGCGGCGGCCTCGAGCCTGCGCAGCGAGGACATCGATTTCTCGGCCGAGGACACCGCCGAGTTGCTGGCCACCATCGAGGAATCCGTCGATGCGCTCACCGCGCTCGTCGGTAACCTGCTGGACTCCTCCCGACTGTCGGCCGGCGTGGTCCGCCCCGAGCTGCGCCGCGTGTATCTCGAGGAAACCGCGCAACGCGCGTTGCTCGGAATCAGCAAGGGCACCACCGGATTCACCCGCGAAGGCCTGGACCGGGTCAAGGTCGAGGTCGGCGATGCGGTTGCGATGGCCGACGCCGGGCTGTTGGAGCGGGTGCTGGCCAACCTGATCGACAACGCCCTGCGGTATGCACCCGGTGGCCCCATCCGGGTCAGCGCCGGACAGGTCGCCGACCGGGTACTGATCGCGGTGATCGACGAAGGGCCCGGAATGCCGCGCGGCGCCGAGGAACAACTCTTCGCACCGTTTCAACGACTCGGCGATCACAACACCACCATCGGTGTCGGTCTGGGCCTGTCCGTGGCGCGCGGCTTCGTCGAAGCCATGGGCGGCACCATCTCGGCGACCGATACCCCCGGCGGTGGGCTCACCGTCGAAATCGACCTTGCTGCACCGAAAGACGGACCGGTATGACACCCACCAACTCCGCCAAGACACGGGTCCTGGTGATCGACGACGAACCCCAGATCCTTCGCGCGTTGCGGATCAACCTGTCGGTGCGCGGTTACGAGGTCGACACCGCCACCAACGGCGGACAGGGACTTCGCATCGCCGCCGATCACCGGCCCGACGTGATCGTGCTCGATCTCGGCCTGCCGGACATGTCGGGCATCGAGGTGCTGGCCGGGCTTCGCGGCTGGCTCTCGGCACCGGTGATCGTGCTCTCGGCCCGTACCGACTCATCGGACAAGGTTGAGGCCCTCGATGCCGGCGCCGACGACTACGTCACCAAACCCTTTGGCATGGATGAGTTCCTGGCCCGGCTGCGCGCCGCGGTGCGCCGTGGAGCGGCAGCTTCCGAGACCGATGAGCCGGTCATCGAAACCTCCTCGTTCACCGTCGATCTCGCCGCTAAGAAGGTGACGAAGAACAACCACGAGGTACACCTGACCCCCACCGAGTGGGGCATGCTGGAGATGCTGGTGCGCAACCGCGGCAAGTTGGTGGGCCGCGAGGAGCTGCTCAAAGAGGTGTGGGGGCCTGCCTACGCCAAGGAGACGCATTATCTGCGGGTGTACCTGGCGCAACTGCGCCGCAAGCTCGAGGACGATCCGGCACATCCGGTGCACCTGCTGACCGAGGCGGGGATGGGCTACCGCTTCCAGGAGTGACGATTCCTCGGCGAACAGACGACCAATAACCGCGCGTGAGCTACCACCGGCCGCGGACAGGCCACCGACCAGCGAAAATCACCGATCTCGGCTGGCCGGACACGCTACGGTGCCGGTATGTCCGGTTACCGCGCCCTGTTTGACGCCAGCCTCGACGATCCGGCCACGTTCTGGGCCGACGCCGCCAAGGCGGTGACCTGGACCTCCGAGCCCCAGCGCATACTCGACGACTCCAGGCCGCCGTTCTACCGCTGGTTCCCCGACGCTGAGCTCAATACGTGCGCCAACGCCCTGGACCGCCACGTCGCCGAACGCGGCGATCAGGCCGCACTGATCTACGACTCCCCCGTCACCGGCACCAAGGCCACCTACACCTACCGCGAGTTGCGCGACGCCACCGCCCAGTTCGCCGGCGCCCTACGCGGGCTCGGGGTGAACAAGGGCGATCTCGTCGTGATCTACATGCCGATGATCCCCGAGGCCGTCATCGCGATGCTGGCCTGCGCCCGGCTCGGCGCGGTGCACTCGGTGGTGTTCGGTGGGTTCGCCGCGCACGAGTTGGCCACCCGCATCGACGACGCCCGCCCCGTGGTCGTGGTGAGCGCATCCTGCGGTATCGAACCCACCCGCATCATCGAGTACAAGCCGATGCTGGATGCGGCGCTCGACATCGCCGAGCACAAGCCCAGGGCCTGCGTCGTCCTGGAGCGCGAGCAGAGTCCCTGCGGATTGGTCGACGGGCGGGATCACGACTGGCAGCAGTTGGTGGCCGCCGCCCAACCGGCTGATCCGGTGCCGGTGGCCGCCACCGACCCGTTGTACGTGCTGCACACCTCGGGCACCACCGGCAAACCCAAGGGCATCGTCCGTGACAACGGCGGGCACGCGGTGGCCCTGCTGTGGAGCATGCGCCACATCTACGACGTGGCACCCGGCGACGTGTTCTGGGCGGCCTCCGATGTCGGCTGGGTCGTCGGGCACTCCTACATCGTCTACGCCCCCCTGCTCCTGGGCGCGACAACCGTTCTCTACGAAGGTAAACCGATCGGCACCCCCGATGCCGGCGCATTCTGGCGGGTAGCCGCCGAGTACGGCGTCAAGGCGCTGTTCACCGCCCCGACCGCGATCCGCGCGATCAAGAAGGAAGACCCCGAAGGCACCCAGATCGGCAACTACGATCTGTCCGGCTTGAAGTATCTGTTCCAGGCCGGCGAGCGCCTCGACCCCGACACCTACCAGTGGGCCGCGAGCAAGCTCGGCATCCCGATCGTCGACAACTGGTGGCAGACCGAAACGGGCTGGCCCATCGCCGCCAATCCGATGGGGCTGGAAGTGCTGCCGATCAAACCGGGTTCGGCGACGGTGCCGATGCCCGGCTACGACGTACAGATCCTGCAGTCGGACGGCACCCTGTGCGACCCCGGCGAGGAGGGCGCCATCTGCATCAAGCTGCCGCTTCCGCCAGGCACGCTGCCAACGCTGTGGGGCGACGACCATCGTTACGTGGCGTCGTACCTGTCGGCATTCACCGGGTATTACCTCACCGGCGACGGCGGCTACCTGGACTCCGACGACTACCTGTTCGTGATGGGCCGCACCGACGACGTGATCAATGTTGCCGGGCACCGGCTGTCCACCGGGTCGATCGAGGCCGTGCTGGCCGACCACCCGTCCGTGGCCGAATGCGCGGTGATCGGCGTCGCCGACGAACTCAAGGGTCAGGTGCCGCGAGGCTTCGTGGTGCTCAAGTCCGGGGCCACGGGCGACAAGATCGCCGAGGAGCTGGTGACGCGGGTGCGGGAGAATATCGGTGCGGTAGCGGTTTTCAAGAAGGTCGACGTCGTGGCGGCGTTGCCGAAGACCCGCTCGGGCAAGATCTTGCGCAAGACCATGCGCGGTATCGCCGACGGACTCGACGAGCCGGTCCCGTCCACCATCGAGGATCCCGCCGTGCTCGACGCGATCAAGGACGTCCTGCGCCCCTGAAACCGGCACAGCCAAAGGGGTTTCACGCACCGATGACGGCAGAATCGGCACCCGAAACAACCCTCGCGCAAAAAGGGCCCGCCGTTTCCGGAATCCTTTGTTTTCACGGTGGGCCGAACTATTGTGAAGTCGTTATATGTTGATGTCCGACCCAACTCGGGAGTTTGCTGCCGGCTCGCCGACAGCACCCGAACAGTGAGGAGTTGAACGACGATGCGCATGGCAACCAAGGGATCCTGCACCTGTCGCTGTAATGCCTGCGACGGTGGCCACCACTGCGGAAACCCCCCGAACTGCAACGCGCGGCGCTGACGCCGTCGGTGACCTGTCGCCCGGACAACCAGCGACAGGTCACCATCAGCACCCGCCATACCGCCCTGAACAACGGGCCGTAAACCATCGATCGCACCGATCGACCGTGCGATTTCGCGCTTCGTCGCACCTATCGTCACTTCTACTTCCCCCGCGCTGAGCCTCCGTCGGCCTATGCTGCGGCTGTGCTCACCGCGCTGGTCTGGGGCCTGGTCGCCGCATCCTCATTGCTGATCGGTGCGGTCGCCGGGGTAATCCGAAACTGGAATCAACGCCTCGTCGGCCTCGTCCTCGGCTTCGGCGCCGGTGCACTCATCTCCAGCATCTCCTTCGAGCTCGCCGAGGAAGGCTTCCGGGCCAGCGGCGCGTGGGCCGTCGCACTCGGCCTGGCCATCGGGGCCGTGGTGTTCTATCTCGCGGACAAGGCCGTAGATCGGATGGGCCGCAAGGGAACTCAGACCGCCGGGCCACCCCTGCTCCTCGGCGCCCTGCTCGACGGCATTCCCGAACAGGCCGCACTCGGCATCGGCATCGCGACCGGCGCCGGCGTCAGCCTGGCGCTGGTGGTGTCCATCTTCGTCTCCAACCTGCCCGAGGCCATCGGATCAGCAAGCGACATGCGATCAGCCGGTGAGCCGGCCGGCCGCATCGTGGGCGGGTGGGCGGTGATCGCCGCACTCTGCGCGCTGGCCACCGTGGGTGGCTATCAGCTGCAGGATGTCGCCGGTGCCCAATTGCAGGGCGGGATCAATGGTTTCGCCGCCGGAGCACTGCTGGTCATGTTGGTGGGCTCGATGATCCCCGAGGCCACCGAGAAAGCCCGGGAGATCGCCGGACTGGCGGCCGTGCTGGGATTTGCCGTGGCCGCGGGGCTGTCACTGGCCGGCTGACGGGTTACGTTCAGCGGGTGACTACGCAGTGGCACCTGGGACCTCTCAACGTCGGGGTGCACAACCTGTTCGTGGCACTCGGGGTGTTCGCCGCGTTGCTGGTGTTCCTCGCCGAGGCCCGCCGGCGTGGCGCGGTCAACGAGCAGTCCGTGGTCGCTGCGGCCGGGGCGTTGATCGGTGGCGCCATCGGCATGAGGCTGACCGGGTGGATACGGCACCTGGACTTCAGCGCCAATCCGAGCCTGGCGCAGGCCTGGCAGTTCGGCTCGCGCAGCATCATCGGCGGGCTGCTCGGCGCCTATCTCGGGGTGCTGATCGCCAAACGCCTGGGCGGTTACCGGGGCAAGACCGGTGACCTGTTCGCACCCGCGGTCGCGCTCGGCATGGCGATCGGCCGCATCGGCTGTTACCTCACCGAAGCCCCCGGACGGCCCACCACCCTGCCGTGGGGGATTCACGCCCCGGCCGATACCCCCGAATGTCCGGGGTGTCTGGCCGGAGTCGCGATGCACCCGTCGTTTCTGTACGAGATCGCCTTCCAGCTCACCGCATTCGCCGTACTGCTGTGGCTGCGTCCCCGGATCGTCCGGCCCGGTGAGCTGTTCGTGCTCTACGTCGCGGGCTATGCGATGTTCCGTTTCCTCGTCGAGTTCGTCCGGGCCAACGAGACCGTGTGGCTGGATCTGACCCGCCCGCAATGGTTCCTACTGCCATCGCTGCTGATCCTGGGGTTTCGGCTGTGGTACGGCTACCGCCGTGGGTACTATCGCAGCCCAGCCAACACTCAGGAGGTGCCCGCTTGACGACACCGCCCGGCCCATCCGACGACACGCCTCCGTACGGGTTCAGTCCCCCACCTCCGCCCCCTTTCTATCCCGCCTACCAGTACCCGCCCGCGCAACCGCCGCGCCGCATTTCGGTGCCCATGGTGATCCTGGGCCCGTTCATCTACGCTGCACTCAACCTGGTGATCGGATTCCTCGGTTTTCTCGCCGCCGCGGCAGAGGGCAACAGTCGACACGACGCCAGTCTCGTCCTGGCCGGCACCGCGGTGCTGTTGGCCGTCATCGCCTTCGGCGGTGGCACCTTGCTGTTGTTGTCGAAAAGCCCTACGGCCAAGGGCCTTGGTATCGGGCTGATGGTCGGCTGGGCCCTGGTCTCGCTGTTCTCCGCCGGACTGTGCACCGGCATCAACCCCGTGGTGTACAACCTGTGAGCACCGGAATGGGGTTGCGCGGCGACCGGTTGCACCGGTACGTCACCGCGTTCTGCCCCCGATGCCACGACGACGCACCCGAGCGACCGCTCGCCGACGTCGCGCGCCTGGCCGGCATCCTGGTCGAGCGCGAGGGCCGGATCTGGCTCGAACGCGGCTGCCGCACACACGGACTGGTGAGCACGCTCTATGACGAGGATCCCGAGATCCTGTCCTATCTGGAGGAGTGGACCGCCCCGACCAAGGCCCACATCCCCGACGTCGCGGGGAACTTCGACCCGATTCCCTCTGCCTACCTGCGCGGCCTGCCCGAGATGCAGACCCAGCACACGTGCATCCTGCTGCAGGACATCGCCGAAACCTGCAACCTGCGCTGCCCGACCTGTTTCACCGACAGCTCTCCCGATTTGCGCCATGTGGTGCCGACCGCCGACGTGCTGGCCAACGTCGACCAGCGGTTGGCCCGGGAGAACGGCCGTATCGACGTCCTGATGCTCAGCGGGGGCGAACCCACCCTGCACCCGAACCTGGCCGAACTTCTCGATCAGCTGGTCGCCCGCCCGATCACCCGAATCCTGGTCAACAGCAACGGGGTCCGCATCGCCACCGACGACGGCCTACTCGATCTCCTGACCGAACACCGGGAACGCGTCGAGGTCTATCTGCAATACGACGGGCTGTCCGAACAGGCGCACCGTCACCACCGCGGCGGCGATCTGCGGAGGGTCAAAAGCCAAGCCCTCCAGCGACTCTCCGAGCGCGAGATCTTCACCACCCTGGTGATGACGACCGCACTGGGCGTCAACGACGACGAGATCGGCGACATGGTCCGGCTCGCCCTGGAGACTCCCTACGTCGGCGGGCTCACCATCCAACCGCAGTTCGGCTCCGGACGCTCGGGGGCGATCGACCCGATGAACCGGCTCACCCACACCGGGGTGCTCAAGCGGCTGGGCCCGCAAACCGGCGGCGCCGTCACCTGGCGTGACCTGACCGCACTGCCCTGCTCGCACCCGCACTGCTGTTCGGTCGGCTACCTGGTCCGGGACGACAGCGACCAGTGGCGCTCCCTGGTATCGCTCATCGGTACCGAAAGCCTCAAGGACAAACTGGGCCTGGTCTCCAACCGGATCGCCGACGCGGAGATCCCCCGCCAACTTCGCATGGCGGTGCAGGAGTCACTGCTCGGACTGCTCTCCGAGCAGTCGTCGCTTTCGCATCCTCAGATCGGCGACGTCTGGCGCGCCATCTGTGAGAGCTGCGACCTGGGAATGGGGACATTGTTGACGCTGGCGTCCTCGGCCCTGCCGGGCCGTCGCCGCAAGATCCGCAGATTGCTCGGCGAGCGCGTGGTGCGGCTGACCGTCAAGCCGTTCATGGACATGTCCACGATGATCGAGGAGCGGCTGACCCAGTGCTGTGTACACGTCGGCACCCGCTCGGGGCAGTCGGAACCAGCCCAACACCAGTGCGCGCCGTTCTGCGCCGTGCAGGCCTGGCCCGCGCTGGGACGTCAACGGTTGTCCCTGTCGGTAGGTCGGGCATTACCGCTCATCGAGATTTGATGAGGGGACGAATGGGCTGTTCACGGCCACATTCGAATTCGACCACCAGCGTCGGCGACCAGGTCAACGCGCCTTTCTGCCATGCGCTGATGGCAGAAACTGCAAACTGCTGTTCCTAACCGTCCTCTTAAGCTGATAGTTTCGGATGAAGTGGGTGTCCCACCGCCGGGGGGCCTGCCGCCTCTTTCTGGACCAGTCAGGAGTCAACACCTTGAAGAAGTCAAACATCAGTACGGCCTTTGCCGCTGCGGCTATTGCCGCCGCGGCCATCGTCGCCAGCGCCCCGATGGCGCTCGCCGACGCCAGCGCCGACGACAACGCCGTCACCACCGCCGCGCTCGGCGGCCAGGGCAAGCTGGACAACGGCACCCAGAGCTGGACGGTCACCGACCTGAAGCCCAGCACCGACACCATCAACTACACGCCTCGCGGCACCCTGTGGGAAGTCACCGCGACGAATGAAGCTCTCGAGGGCTCGGTGACGCCGATCGTCTCCAACTTCAACATTCGCGCCGCCGATGGGCAGAACTACCGCGCGCTGTTCCAGGTGCCCAGCGCGCAGGGCGTCAACCCGGCCACCCTGTCACAGGGCCAGAAGACCAGCGGCAAGATCTACTTCGACGTGACCGGTGACCAGCCGACCTCGGTCGTCTACAACGCCGGTGGCCACGACGTGCTGGCGTGGGACAAGGGTGCCGCACCCGCTGCAAGCCCGGCCGCCGACGCCCCGAAGCGTCAGGCTCCCGCCGCGGCTCCGGCTGCAGCCCCGGCCGCCGCACCCGCTGCCGGCGCTCCGGCTGCTGCTCCGGCCGCCGCATCCCCGGCCCCCGCGCCCGCTGCCGTCCCGGCCGCACCGGCCGGCACCGGTGCAGGTAGCCGCGCGGCGGACCTGCCTGCCGCCGCTCCGGGCGCCCCGGCCGCCACCCCGGTTGACGCCGAAGCGGTTCCGGCCGCACCGGCACCGGGTGCTCCGGCTCCCGAGTCGACCCCGGTCGCGCACGGCACCCCGGTCGCCGAGGGTGCCCCGGCACCGGCCGCCACCGGTGCAGGCAACGCCGCGACCGCGCTGACGCCGGTTGAGGGTGTGCCCGCCGAGGGTGCACCCGCCGCTGCTCCGGCTGCTCCGGCCGCTCCGGCCGCTCCGGCTGCCCCGGCACCGGCCGGCGAGCCCGCGTTGGTTCCGGCGGGCACCCAGCCCGTCATCACGCCCGCCCCGGCCCCCGCGGTCGCCCCGGCGAGCAACCACGGGACTGCGTCCTGATCTAGGTAGTCAAGGCAACGGCCGGACGCGGATAACCGCGTTCGGCCGTTGTTTTATGTCGAGGGTCCCGCACTTCCCGCCACCGTTTCTACACCTGGGCGGCGCTGACGCTCAGACCACGACCCCACGGTAGAAACCGGCGCGCAGAGAATCGGGGTCAGGCGATCGACAACGCGATGCCGTCGAGAATGTCGTGCTCGCTGACCACCAGTTCGCCGATCCCGGCCCGATCACCGAGAACGGCCGCCAACTCCTCGACGATGATCGCACCGCCGCCGATCACATCGGCACGGCCGGCATGCATCGGTCCGAGCGCCAGGCGTTCCGCCTTCGTCATTCCGATCAACTGCTCACACACCCCGAGCAGATCGTCGAACCCGATGCGGGACAGGTGAATTGCGTCGGGATCATATTCGGTCATCCGCTGTGCCAGCGCCGACAGCGTCGTCATCGTCCCGGCCACCCCCACCCACGTGCGCGCACCTCCGACCGGCACCACCTGCAACGCGTGGGCCAGGCCGTCGCGAGCCACCGCCCGCGCCTGCGCCACCTCGTCCGCGGTGGGCGGATCGGAGTGCAGGCACCGCTCGGTCAGCCGGACACACCCGATGTCGGCAGAGAAGCTCGCCTGCACGGCCGTCTCGCCGAGCACCAGTTCGGTTGACCCACCGCCCAGGTCGACGACCACGAAAGGGCCTGCGGCAGGATCGAGTTCACCGACCGCACCCTGGAATGACAGCTCGGCCTCCTCGGTACCGGTGATCACCTCAGCCACCGATCCCGGGACCACCTTGCCCAGCAGGCGTGCGGTCATCGCGAAGAACTCGTCACGGTTTCCGGCATCGCGCGCAGCCGAGGTGGCGACCATGCGCACCGCGGTCACCGAATGCTCCGCCATCAACGCCACATAATCGGCCAGTGCGGATTCGGTGCGCGCCAAGGCTTCCACGGCGAACTTCCCGGTGGCGTCGACGCCCTGGCCCAACCGCACGACCCGCATCTCGCGGTGCACGTCCCGCAGCCTTCCGTCCACCACGTCGGCGATCAACAGACGAATCGAATTGGTGCCACAATCGATTGCGCCGACCCGCCTCAAACCCATACCTCTCGATCCAGAATTCCCGCCATCGCGGGCTCGACCGCCAGCACCGCCAGCGCCTCGTCACCAAAGGGGTTGACCCCGGGGCCCTTTGCCAACGCGTGGGCCATCACCACGTGCAGACATTTGACCCGGTCGGGCATACCGCCGCCGGTGAACGTGGTACCCAACGATTCGATCGCGTCCCGCTCGGCCAGATACGACTCGTGTGCCCGCCGGTAGGCCGCGGCCAATTCCTCGTCGTCCTGCAGCCGCTCGGACATCTCACGCATCAGCCCGGAGGATTCCAGCCGGCTGGCAGCCGCGGTGAGTGCGGGGTGCGTCAGGTAGTACAGCGTCGGAAACGGTGTGCCGTCAGCAAGTCTGGGCGCAGTCTTCACGACGGCCGGTTCGCCGTTGGGGCAGCGATAGGCGATCTCCAGAACGCCACGTGGTTCGCGGCCCAACTGCCGCGTCACAGCCTCGATGTCGGTGGGATCAACCATGCGGACCTCCGGGTTCGGCCGGCGGCGGTGGCACAGGCGGCCCGGCAGGCACCGGTGGCGATCCGCCGATGGTCGGTGAAACCCCATGGGGCTCATCGGCGATCGTGTGCCACAACGAGGTATACCAGGGCTGGCCGGCCGGCACGGTCGAACCGGGCAGCACCGCCTCCCCCGGCTCAGCCGAGACCACGGCCCCCGGGGGCAGCTGTACCTGATATGGAGTATCGCCGGGCATCACGAAGCCGAGCCGCTCCCTGGCCTGGGCCGCGATGTAGACCGGGTCGGCCAACTTGATCTTCTGCTGCTCCAGGTCGGCGATCTGGGTCCGCAATTGTTCCTCGCTGGCCTTGAGCTGCTTCATCTCGGTGCGTTGGGCGAAGTAGGTGCGGACCGGTCCGGCGATGGTCAGGGTCAGCACGCACACCACCGCGGCCAGGATCGCCGCACGGCGTGCCGTCGAACCGAACCGCTGTTCGGACTGCAGCTCGGCCTGCTGCTGCGCCTGTACCGCAATGGCTTTGGTGACCGTCTCGTCGACAGCCGGCTCGGCCTGCGCCGCGCGGGTTTCGGTCACCCGCCGGCGGGCCTGCGAAGCCCGCGGCCGATTCGCATCCCCGGCCTTGCCCGGCTTACCGGGTCTGGAGGCCGGGGACCGTCGCTTCGGATCGGGCCGCTTCGCTTCGGGCATCGTCGTCGGGAAGGGGTTGGACTACTTGGCCTCGAACCGAGGGAACGCGAGATCGCCGGCGTAACGCGCGGCGTCGCCGAGGGCCTCCTCGATGCGCAGCAGCTGGTTGTACTTGGCCACCCGCTCGCTGCGGGCCGGGGCACCGGTCTTGATCTGACCACTGCCCACCGCAACCGCGAGATCGGCGATGGTGGTGTCCTCGGTCTCGCCGGAACGGTGGCTCATCATGGTGCGGTACCCGCTGTTGTGCGCCAGCGCAACGGCATCCAAGGTTTCGGTGAGCGTGCCGATCTGGTTGACCTTGACCAGCAGCGCGTTGGCGGCGCCGCGTTCGATACCGTCCTCGAGACGTTCCGGGTTGGTGACGAAGAGGTCATCGCCGACCAGTTGGACCCGGTCGCCGATGGCCGAGGTCAACGAGACCCAGCCGTCCCAGTCGTCCTCGGACAGCGGGTCCTCGATCGACACCAGAGGGTATGCGTCGATCAGGCCGGCGTAGAAGTCAGCCATCTGCTCGGCGCTGCGGGTCTCCTTCTCGAAGGCGTAACCCGAACCCTCGGTGTAGAACTCGGTGGCGGCAACATCAAGTGCCAGCGCCACATCGCTGCCCAGCTTGAAGCCGGTGGCCTCGATGGCCGTCACGATCAGGTCCAGTGCGGCCTTGGTGCCCGCGACATCGGGGGCGAACCCGCCCTCATCGCCGAGTCCGGTGGACAGCCCCTGCTTCTTGAGCACGGCCTTGAGCGAGTGGTAGACCTCGGTGCCCCAGCGCAGCGACTCCTTGAAGGAGGGCGCACCGATCGGGGCGACCATGAACTCCTGCACGTCGACCCCGGTATCGGCGTGGGCGCCGCCGTTGAGGATGTTCATCATCGGTACCGGCAGGATGTGCGCATTCGGGCCACCGAGGTAGCGGAACAGCGGCAGCGCGGCACTGTCGGCCGCGGCCTTGGCCACCGCGAGGGAGACGCCGAGGATCGCGTTGGCGCCCAGCCGGGACTTGTCCGCCGTGCCGTCGAGATCCAGCAGTGCCTGGTCCACGAGACGCTGATCGTCGGCGGCGTTGCCGATGATGGCCGGGGCGATCTCGTCGAGCACGGCCTCCACGGCTTTCTCGACGCCCTTGCCGCCGTAGCGGGAGCCGCCGTCACGCAGCTCCACCGCTTCGTGCTCGCCGGTCGACGCGCCCGAGGGCACCGCTGCCCGGGCGAACGTGCCGTCGGTCAGGGCCACCTCGACTTCGACCGTCGGATTACCACGGGAGTCGAGGATCTCGCGGGCTCCAACCTGCTCGATGATGGGCACTGGCTTCTCCTTATTGAGTCCGGCGTGTAGAGATGAGACTAGATCGTGGTCGGCGCAACGGCGTGTTTGGGCGTGTCACACGGGTCGCCCATCTGGGTCACAGGCCGTGGCCGGCCGCATACGCCGTTGCCCAGTCCCGCACCGCACGCGCGTACTGCTCGGAGTTGTTATAGGCCTTGAGCGCCGTCATCCAGCCCCTCGGGCTGGACAGGTCCTTGCCGTACCAGCACAGCAGACCGGCCGCCGAGAGCGCAGCGTCGTCGAAGTTGTCCGGATTCACCACGCCGTCGTTGTTCGCGTCCACCCCGAAATGACCCCAGGTCTCGGGGATGAACTGCATCGGCCCCATGGCTCGATCCATCAGCGGATCGCCGTCGAGCTTGCCCTTGTCGGTGTCAGGAATGCGCATGTTGCCTGCGGTCCCGTCCAACTGCACGCCACGGATCGGCGGGGTGACGTCGCCGTTGCGCGCGATCATCGCGCCGCGATAGGTGCCGTGGTGGCTTTCGACCATGCCGATACCGGCCAGGGTCGTCCACGCCAATTTGCAGTTGGGGTTCACCACCTGGGCAACACGTGCGGCGTAGGCGTAGGCCTCCAGGGCGTTGACGGGCATGTTCATGGCGGGCGCTCGCTGTGCCGCCCATTCGTGCAGCTGATCGGCCGGTCGGCCCTTGGCGTAGATATCGATGGCCGGCACCGGATCCCCGGGCGGCGGCGGCACGCCCTCGGGAATTGGGGTACCCAGATGCCAAGAACAACTGGATGCCAACAGCAGCGCTGTCGCAGCAATTACGGCGACAGCCCGCAGCCAACGCACTGGCGACACCGGACTCCCTCAACCCCGCTCGGTCTGATTGGCCATCGTCGCATGCGCGACTGAGGACGTGGCGGGCGACGGGTCCATGCCGGGAGAACGGCAGGTGAGGGCAGCCGGCCTCACAGATCCCCCTGATAAGGTGAGCCACGCCTTGCTATGGCAAGCCAAGGCTATATTCTTCATGGTGTTTTCACCCCGGTCCAACGAGGACGCTTTGATGTCTGTCATCTCGGACGTTCCGACCAGCACACTGGCCGCGTCCAACGTCACATCCCAGGTATTCGGCAGCGGGCTGATCGGTTTACGGGAGGGCCTCGAAGCCGCCATCGTGGTGTCGATCCTCGTCGCGTTCCTGGTCAAATCCGACCGCCGCGATGCGCTCAAATGGGTGTGGCTGGGCGTCGGCGCCGCGATCGCCATGACCGTCACCGTCTTCCTGGTGATCCAGTTCGGTGAGAACACCATCAGCGGACTGGGCGCCGAAGCCATCGCCGGCATCGCCTCACTGATCGCCGTCGTCATCGTCACCACCATGGTGCTCTGGATGAAGAAGGCCTCCGCCTCGATGTCCGGCCAGCTACGCGGCGACATGTCGCAGGCGCTGCAGACCGGCGGCCTGGCAGTGGCGCTGCTGGCGTTCCTGGCGGTCGGCCGGGAGGGCGTGGAGACCGCGCTGTTCATGGTCGGCTACGCCGAGGCCGAGACACTCTGGCCGCTGACCGGGCTGATCATCGGCGTGCTGATCGCCGCGGCGATCGCCTACGGCATGTACGCCGGCGCCGTCCGGATCAATCTCGCCAAGTTCTTCACCTACACCGGCATCTTCCTGATCGTGGTCGCCGCCGGAATCCTCGCCTACGGGATCAAGGCGCTGCAGACCGTGGGCTGGCTGCCCGGCCTGGGCACCAAGGCTTTCGACATGAGCGGTGCATTCGACTGGTCGGCCTGGTACGGCGAGGTCATCCAGGGTGTCTTCAACATCGACCCCACGCCGACCGTGCTGCAGCTCGCCGCGTGGGTGGCCTACATCGTGGTGGTGCTGGCGCTGTTCCTGAAACCGATTCGCGCCGCGGTCGCCCCGTCGGCCAGTGCCTCCCCCGAGATTTCCTCCGAGCCGACCGTCGAGCCGGAGACCGCCATCGCACCCGAAAGGTCGACCAAGTGAAGATCACCCCTGCCGTCAAGACCGGATTCGCGGCCACCGCCGCGGTGCTGGTCGGCGTCTCGATGAGCGCCTGCCAGGCCAAGGAAGCCGACAGCGGCAGCGCCGGCGCCGAGGGCGCTCAGATCACCGTCGACGCCACCGACACCGGCTGCAAGCTGTCCGAGACGACCGCGACCACCGGCCCGAGCACCTTCGTCGTCACCAACAGCGGCGACAAGGTCACCGAGTTCTACGTCTACGGCGAGGGCGAGCGGGTCATGGGCGAGGTGGAGAACATCTCCCCCGGGCTCAAGCGCCAACTGATCGTGCAGCTCACCCAGCCGGGCACCTACCGGACCTCGTGCCGCCCCGGCATGGTCGGTGAAGGCATCCGCGGCGATTTCCTGGTGACCGGCGAGACCGTGAAGGTCGACACCGAGGGCAAGTTCAAAGAAGCGGCCGACAACTACAAGCGGTACGTGAACAGCCAGGTCGACGCCCTGATCCCGGCCGTCGAAGAGTTCGTCGCCGCGGTCAAGGCCAAGGACGTCGCCAAGGCCAAGGAGCTCTACCCGTCCTCGCGGATCTACTGGGAGCGCATCGAGCCGGTCGCCGAGTCCTTCCCGAACGACCTCGACCCCCGCGTCGACCTGCGGGAGGCCGACCTGGAACCCGGACAGAAGTGGACCGGCTTCCACGCTCTGGAGAAGCAGCTGTGGGTGACCGGCCTGCAGCCGAACGCGAGCGCACTGGGCGACCAGCTGATCGCCGACGTCAAGGAACTCCAGGCCGGCGTGAAGGCTCCCGACTGGACCATCGACTCCACCCAGATCGCCGGTGGCGCACAGGGTCTGCTCGACGAGATCTCGATGAGCAAGATCAGCGGCGAAGAGGACATCTTCAGCCACACCGACCTGTGGGACTTCCGGGCCAACGTCGAAGGTTCGCAGACCGCGGTGGCCTCCGTGCGACCGATCCTCGACGAGCGCGACGCCGAGCTGGGCAAGCGCGTGGACCAGCGGTTCGCCGATGTCGAGAAGTTGCTGGAGAAGTATCGTGACGGCGATGGTTTCGTCTCCTACGAAAAGGTGACCGAACCCCAACGCCAGGAACTGTCGCGCGCCATCGACGCGCTGAGCAAAGAAGTGAGCCAGGTGCAAGGTGTCATCGCCAAGCAATGATTCGTCCGAAGCAACCCCGGATGCCGAGCAGACGAGCGGGTTCTCCCGACGCAAGCTGTTCGGCGCCGCCGGGGTCACCGCTGCGGTAGTCGGTGCGGCCGGCGCGGGTGCGCTGGCCGGCCGCGCCTCTGCCGCCAGCACCACGAACGCTGATCATCTGATCCGTCCGGTGCCGTTTCGAGGTGACCGGCAGGCCGGCATCATCACCGAGGCGCAGGACCGGATGCATTTCTGCTCCTTCGACATCACCACCGACAACCGCGACGACGTCATCGCACTGCTCAAGCAGTGGACCCAGATGGCCGAGCGGATGGTGCGCGGTGAGGAGACCGAAGCCGGCGGCGCCGTGGACGGCAATCCGTATGCGCCGCCGTCGGATACCGGTGAGGCGTTGGGCCTACCGGCCTCCCAGCTGACCCTGACCATCGGGTTCGGGCCATCCTTCTTCCGAAAGGACGGCAAGGACCGCTTCGGCATCGCCGACAAGCAACCCGCCGAGCTCAAAGACCTGCCCAAGTTCCCCAACGAGACCATGGACCCGGCCAAGTGCGGCGGCGACATCTGCGTGCAGGCCTGTGCCAACGATCCACAGGTGGCGGTACACGCAATCCGCAACCTGGCCCGTGTCGGATTCGGCACCGTCGCGGTGCGGTACTCCCAGCTGGGGTTCGGCCGGACCTCGTCGACCACCCGGGATCAGGCCACCCCGCGAAACCTGTTCGGGTTCAAGGACGGAACGAACAATCTCAGGTCCGACGAGACAGATCAGCTCAACCAGAGCGTGTGGGTGGCCGAGGGAGACGGACCGGGCTGGCTCACCGGCGGCAGCTATCTGATCACTCGGCGGATCCGGATGCGGATCGAAAACTGGGACCGCACCACGCTTCTGGAGCAGGAGCGGGTGTTCGGCCGGCAGAAGGGCAGCGGCGCCCCCATTGGGTTGCAGCAGGAGTTCGACGAGCTCAACTTCGAGATCACCGACGGCAAGGGCAATCCGAAGATCGACATGGCCGCGCATGTGCGTTTGGCCTCACCCGAGCATCTGGGCGGCATCGAGATCCTGCGTCGCGGTTACAACTTCACCGACGGTTCGGATGGCGTCGGCCACCTGGACGCGGGCCTGTTCTTCATCGCATTCGTGCGCAGCCCCGAGAAGCAGTTCATCCCCATGCAGCGGGAACTGGCCCGCAAGGACCTGCTCAACGAATACATCACCCACACCGGGACGGCTGTCTTCGCCTGCCCGCCCGGGCTGCGTGACGGTGACACCTCGGGTTACTGGGGTTCGACACTCTTCGAGTGAGGTACAGATCAGTTGACGCGCAACACCCGAATCCTGCTGACCGCATTGGTCATCGCGTTGATGGCCGTCGGCGTTCTCGTGTACCAGTCAGTTCGCGATCGTGGTACGCCACCGCAAGCTGCGACCGCCGACGCCGGCCAGTTGGTTCGCGATAACAGTCACCGACTGAGCTCCGTGCCGGACAGTGCTGCCACCTTCGTGGAATTCCTCGATTTCGAATGCGAAGGCTGTCGCGCGGTCTACCCGGCGATCGAGCAACTGCGATCCGAGTACGGCGATCGGGTGAACTTCGTCATCCGGTACTTCCCCATGGGCGCGCACTACAACGCCGAACGGGCGGCGCGCGCCGTCGAAGCCGCGGCCCAACAGGGCAGGTTCGAGGCGATGTACAAGAAGATGTTCGAGACCCAAGGCCAGTGGGGCGAGCAACAGACCCCGGCCGACGAGGTATTCCGTGGCTTCGCAGGAGAACTCGGCCTCGATCTGGCGGCATTCGACAAGGTCTACCGCGACCCCGCCACCGCTGCCCGAGTCCAACTCGATGTGGCCGACGGGCGCGCACTGGGTGTGCAGGGAACGCCGACGTTCTTTCTCGACGGCGAGCGCATCCAGCCACACAGCCTTCAAGAGTTGGCCACCGCGTTCGACCGGGCACTGGCCGAATAGCTGTGCCCCGCAGTCTTGATCACCCGGTGGGCCCGAGCAGGATCTGGCTGAGCCGGGTGGTCGTGGCGACCCCGTCGTCGTAGCCGCCCTGCCCGTTGAGCCCGTTCATGATGGCCAGCGTGTAGCGCTGATTGGGTCCGGCGAAGCCGACCGAGTTGACGACCCAACCCCCTTGTTCCTGCGACCACCCGTTCTTGTTGCCGGGACTCATCGACGGCCCGGCACCCCACACGCCCCACTGCTGTTCACTGCCGACCCGTTGCATCTCGGCCGCCACGGCGGCCGCATCGGGCGCATTCAGTTGGGTCAGTGTGTAGTTCATCAACCGGTCGAGATCGTTGGTGGTCGATTTCTGGAAACCCCAGTACGGGAACATGTCACCGAATCCCGGTTGCGGCCGCAGGTCGGTCATGCCGTAGCGCGGGAAGCCCGCATTGAACGCCTTGTGATCCGGGCCGCCGTAACGGGTCCACAGCGAATCTGCCGCATCGTTGTCGGAGTCCCGCAGCATGTTCACCATGAGCTGCCGATCATTACCCGACATGCGCAATGCCCCGGCACGCTCCCGAGTCAACAGGTCGACCACCATCGCCAGCTTGATGGTGGAAGCGGTCCAGATCATCTGGTTGGCATTGGCGTTGGCGTAGCGCGTACCCGCGCCTCGGTCGCGCAGGACGTACCCGACGGTGCCGGGCCGCGACGCCAGGTAGGCGTCCGCCGCCGCGATGCGTGAACGCAGGTCACAGCCCGTGGCCGTGCAGTCCGCAGCGGCTTGCGGAGCAACCATCCCCAGACTGAGAACCAGGACGACGGCAACGACCCGCAGTACCCGCATCGCCTCACCGTAGAGGCGACCGATCCGATCCAGCGGGCGCCACGCCCAACGTTCCCAGTTTCGCCGTGGTCAATATTTTCTAGGTTGCCAGCAAAATCCTCCACCCCTTAGCAACTCCGCATTCAGCCCACTCGATGAAGGGGGTCGACACCGGTCGAAATTCCGATATCGCAAATACGATTGCAGTGATTAAGTTAATTACGCAACCAGAGCTATCTGCACTTATACCGTCATATGTGCTGGTCACAATGCATGCAATTCAAGTCTGCATGCCAGGTACCTATTTTGGTTAATAATAAGATTCGCACCGGCAACTGCAGATAGAGCAATCTCAAATTGTTGCATATGCAACCAATCGGCGCCGTCACCCCATCGACTGACGTCGCAATCGAAGTTTGCCGCCTTAGAGTTCCCCCCTGAGTAGCTGAATTTTTCCTGAGAGGGGCAGGCATGGGGAAGCATCGTCACAACAAGGTCACCAGGGCGGCCGTCGCCGGCACGGCGATCGCCGCGGCAGTCGGGGTGGGGCTGACGCCAACAATCGCGGACGCAGCCACCTATGTGGTGGGGTTGCCGAGTTGGATCCCGTCCACCGGTCTGACGCAATTGCCGTCGGACCCGGACGCGGTGACCGATGCGATCCTCGACGATCGCGAGAACACCGCGGGCCTGGTGGGCTGGGGGCTGGGTACCACGTTCACCGCAGAACAACTGGCCCCGGTGTGGGTGAAGTGGTTCAACCCGCTTGATGTGGGATCGGCGAGTCAGACCACCACCACCGGCGGGAACTGGTCGGGGTTCCCTCCGAAGTTCAACCCGGCATCGGGCACCGTCACCGGACGGGACTGGACCCAGGGGCAGTGGGTATCACCGAGTTCGCTGGACGGAATCGACCTGGGCGCGTTGGCCGCGTACACGGCAGGCGGCGGCGACCTCACCGCGGCGCTCGCCCCGCTGGTGAACTGGACGGCCTACCTGTCGAACACCAATTTCATCGGCTACGGCGACGGTGCCATTGCGGTCGGGGCGGGCTACCAGAACTTCATCGACCAGGCCCGCGCCGGCGATCTGGAAGCCGGCCCCGCCCTGACCGGACCCCGCAAGATCGTCTTCGCCGACCCCAACGATCCCGTCACCAAGGACGTGACGAAGGCGTTCGTCAAGGTGGACGCGGCGACGTACATCGGAATCCAAACCGCACCGGGCGTCTGGCTGCTGCTTCAGCCACTGTCGGCAACCGACTATCCCGAGGCAACCGATCTGCCGACCCTCGACATCACTCCCGGCGGCGTCATCGACGTGACCCTCCTGACGGTGAACCTCCTGCGCAACCCGGGCCGGCCCAACGGCGGACTCTACTCACGGTTTGCGCCGATCTATCAGGAGATCACCGGCGTCAACCCGGTGACGCCCGAGCGCCAGGACGTCCTCCCCGAGGGGATGGAGGGACTCAGTCTCTCCGACCTCAGCTTCGACGACCTGGGCAATCTGGTCGCCGTAGCGGAATCGCTCGACGGCCAGCCCATCGTGTTGACGATCCTCAAGACCGACACCACCTGGGAGTACGACCTGCTTTCAGATGCACCGGTCACGGGAAGCCCGGTCGCATGGGCGAATTCGGCGATGGCGGCGCTGTTGCCGCTCACGCTGGGAGCGTCGCTGCTCGACGGGTCGGGCGTCGGCGCCAAGCTGTACACCGCACCCGACGGCACGATCTACACCACGATCACCCAGGAGCAGTTGCCACTGCTGGCGCCCGCCCGCCTGGTCGCCGGATTGCTCAGCGTCGCAACAGGTGAGGACGTCAACACCCCGGTGGCCGACGCCCTGGAGCCGCTGCTCAAGCTGCTGGTCAACACCAGCTACACCGACGCGGTGCGCAATGAGGACGGCTCCTGGACCCGCACTCTGGACCAGATGCACGTCCCGACGCTGTTCGGCACCCAGACGCTGACCCGCGAGCAGGCCGCCCTGCTGGCCGGCGACCTCCTCGCCGAACTGGGCCGGGGTGTGGGCTCGGAGTACACCGACATCGTCCAACGCGTCACCAACCGCACGGTGACTTTCCTGGAGGACAACGACATTCAGGTACCCACCGAGATCAAGACGGTCGCCGCCAAACTCGCCACCGAGCCCGGCAAGGCGATCCGGACGGTCAGCCGCCAGATCGGCGACGACGTCAGTAAGGTCCTCACCGGAATCGAGGCCAAGCTGCCCGAGGGCCCCGCGCCACTCAGCCAGCAGCAGCTCGACAACCTGCAGCGGCCGGTCGGCAAGGTGTTGGCCGCGGCCAACGACGCGACCGGCGGCGTGGTGTTCGACGGGGCCACTGCCGCTCTCAACGACCCGATCGGCGTGGTGACCAAGACCGGCAAGGACGTTGAGACCACGGTCACCAAACAGGTCACCAAGACCCAGAAGAGCCTCACCCACGCGCAGGAACGGGCCAACAAGGTCGCCGACAAAGTCAAGCAGGGTGACCTCAAGGGTGCGGTCAAGCAGGTCGGCGAGAACGTCAAGAACCGGGTCGACCGGGTGAAGAAAGACATCAGCAACGGCGTCAAGAAGGTGAGCGGCAAGGACAAGAACGACAGCTAGTCGGACCGTCAAAGTTTTTGACGCTCAGGCAGATGCGCCCCTCCACCAGGAGGGGCGCATCGGTCTGTGTTACGAGCTCGGCAGACGGAGTCGGAACGCCGTCAATCGCCGGGGTGACCCTCCTCGTCGGGTTCCGACGCTGACTCGTCCTGCTCGGCTGAATTGTCCTCGGCTGAATCCTCGACCACCGCACCCGGCCAATAGGACCGCCACTCATCCTCGGTGATCGACCCCAACTGCGCCACGTCGAGTTCCTCGGGAACGTCTTCACCCCGGCGGCCGGCGGCAACGTCGGACTCCACCAACCGCACGGTGTCCATGAACTCCAAAACCGCACTGCGCAGGTCATTCTCAGCGTCAGTATCCGCCGCGATCACCACCGACGTCAGCGCCGCGGGCACCAGGTCGGCGGGCAGACCGGCCTGGGCCACCCGGGCCAGCACCTTCTGTGTCAGCGCCAGCGCCGGCTGCCCGGTGGGCACGTCGTCCATGGAGGACGCACGGGCCTTCACCTTCTGCTCCTGGGCCTTGCGTTCCTCCCACTGGGCCAGCTGCTCGTCCAGCGAAATCGATTCTCCGGCAAGCACTGCCGGCACCCGATTACCGAGCTTGCGGACAAGCGAATCGGCAACATCATCGATGTTGAACGGATGCACGGGCGCATCCTCGGCGATGCGGGCATGGAACAGCACCTGCAGCAGCACATCGCCGAGCTCTTCGCGCAGCTCGTCGGCGTTGCCGCCGCGGACCGCGTCGAACACCTCGTAGGTCTCCTCCAACAGGTAGCGACGCAACGAATCGTGGGTCTGTTCGCTCTCCCACGGCCCGTCGGTGCGCAGCCGGTCCATCATCGCCACGGCATCCACGAGCCGCTCCCCCGCCTGCGCCTGCGGGGCCGCGATCAACCGGTCCCCCGCCGCCAAGCGGGCCTTGACCGCCGGATGCTCGGGATCCGAAGACAACAGCACCGGCGCCGGGTCGCCCTCGTCGTCGCCGTAGATGGGCCGGGCCGCGGGCAACGTCCACGGCACCTTGATCGGCATCTCCTCGGTGTACTGCACGTCGCCGGTCAGGAATTCGATCGCTTCGACCGGGACCAGCGACGGGCGGCGGGGATCAACCAGAACGACAGTCACGGTCACACCTCCCCAGTTACCTGCGAGAACTTCGTTATATCAACATCTGACTGGCCTTTGCCATGGAGAACCAGCACCAGACCGGCAACCATTTGGACAATGTCGAGGTCGCGTATCCGCGGCGAGCCGATGCTGTCGCTCTCGCGTGGGATCGGCACCTGAACCACCGAGGTGGTGGCGCGGTAGTGCGCCCCCGGGTACATCCGCTTGAGCCGCAACTGCGCGGAATCGGGCAGCACCAGCGGTGACAGCTTGATCGTCGACGCCGACACCGCGCCGATCTCGGTGATGCCGTACTCCCGGCACAGCAACCGTAGCCGCGCCACCGCGACCAGGCGCTGCACCTCGACCGGAAGCGGACCGTACCTGTCGACGAGTTCGTCCACGACGGCTCGCACCGCGTCTTCATCCGAAGCGGCGGCCAACCGCCGGTAGCCCTCGAGCCGCAACCGGTCACTGCCGATGTATTCCGGCGGCAGGTGCGCATCGACCGGCAGGTCGACCCGTACTTCTTTCGTTTCTTGTGGCGTGGCAACGGTTTTTCCGTCCGCGACGGCCCGGTAGGCCTCTACGGCCTCTCCGACCAGCCGCACGTAGAGGTCGAAACCCACCCCCGCCACATGGCCGGACTGCTCGGCGCCCAGTACGTTGCCCGCACCGCGGATCTCCAGGTCCTTCATGGCCACGGCCATACCGGCACCCAGCTCGTTGTTCTGGGCGATCGTGGCCAGCCGGTCGTAGGCGGTCTCGGTCAGCGGCGAATTGGGTGGATAGAGCATGTAGGCGTATCCGCGTTCACGGCTGCGCCCCACCCGGCCCCGCAGCTGATGCAGCTGCGACAACCCGAAGGTGTCGGCCCGCTCGACGATCAGCGTGTTGGCGTTCGAGATGTCCAGGCCGGTCTCGACGATCGTGGTGCAGACCAGGATGTCGTACTCACGGTTCCAGAAGCCCTCGACGGTCTTCTCCAGCGCCTCCTCGTTCATCTGCCCGTGCGCCACAACGACCCTGGCTTCGGGCACCATCTGACGAATCCGCGCCGCGGCCTGGTCGATCGTGCGGACCCGGTTGTGGATGTAGAACACCTGCCCGTCGCGCAGCAACTCGCGGCGCAACGCCGCGGCCACCTGCTTGTCGTCGTGCGGCCCGACATAGGTCAGCACCGGGTGACGCTCCTCGGGCGGGGTGAGGATCGTCGACATCTCGCGGATACCGGCCAGGCTCATCTCCAGGGTGCGCGGGATCGGCGTGGCACTCATGGTGAGCACGTCGACGTGGGTGCGCATCGACTTGATGTGCTCTTTGTGCTCGACGCCGAACCGCTGTTCCTCGTCAACGATGATGAGGCCCAGGTCTTTCCAGGTCACACCGGTCTGCAATAGCCGGTGCGTCCCGATCACCACGTCGACCGACCCGTCCTTCATGCCCGCCAACGTGGTGCGTGACTCCGCGGGATCGGTGAACCGCGACAACCCCTTGACCGTCACCGGGAAACCCGCCATCCGGTTGGTGAAGGTCTGCAGATGCTGATCGGCCAGCAGCGTCGTCGGCACCAGCACCGCGACCTGTTTGCCGTCTTGGACGGCCTTGAACGCCGCCCGCACCGCGATCTCGGTCTTGCCGTAGCCCACGTCACCACAGATCACCCGGTCCATCGGAACCGGTTTCTCCATATCGGATTTGACCTCGGTGATGGCGGTCATCTGGTCGATGGTCTCGGTGAAACCGAACGCATCTTCCATCTCGTTCTGCCATGGAGTGTCGGGGCCGAACGCATGCCCGGGCGCCGACTGACGTTTGGCGTACAGCGCCACCAGTTCGCTGGCGATCTCCCGAACTGCCTTGCGTGCCTTGGTTTTCGTGTTGGCCCAATCGCTACCGCCGAGCTTGGAGAGCGATGGCGCTTCGCCGCCCACGTACCGCGACAGCTGGTCCAGCGAATCCATCGGCACGTAGAGGCGATCCGATCCGCCGCCCCGCTTGGCCGAGGCGTACTCCAGAACCAGGTACTCGCGGCGCGCTCCGCCGACCACCCGCTCGGTCATCTCGACGAACTTGCCGATGCCGTGCTGATCGTGCACCACGAGATCGCCGGCGGTCAGCGCCAGCGGGTCGACGACGTTACGCCGCTTGGCCGCAAGCCTTTTGCCTTCCGAGGACGTCACCCGGTTGCCGGTCAGATCGGTCTCGGTGATGATGACGAGGTTGGCCCCCGGCAGCACCACACCGTCGTGCATCGGACCCTTGAGCACGCCGACCACACCGGCTTTGGGCGCGACTCCCGGATCCAATACTGCTGCGGGCGTGTCTGATTCGCCGAGCTGCTCCACCACGCGTTGCGCAGTTCCGGCACCCGGGGTGACCACCGCAGCGTATCCACCGGTGGCCACGTGGGCACGCAGCATCGCGAAGATCTCGTCGAGGCTCTGCTGACTACGCGCCGAGGGCGACGGCCGCAGGTCGAGTTCGGTGGCCTTGCCGTCGGGCAGCTGGCTCAGGGTCCACCACGGGTGTCCGCCGGCGACGGCGTCTTCTCGCGCCTGCGCGAACGGGACGAACCCGGATGCCCCCAGCGCCTCGATGTCGATGGGGGCATCCCCGCCGACCGCGGCCGTCGACCACGAGGCCTCCAGGAATTCCCGCCCGGTCTTGATCAGGTCGCCCGCCCGGGTGCGCACCTTCTCCGGATCGCACAACAACACCGGGGCGCCCTCGGGCAGGTGGTGTGTCAGCGTCGTGGGCTGCACCGAATGCAACAGCGGTAGCAGCGCCTCCATGCCGTCGACCGGGATTCCCTCGGCGAGCTTGGCCAGCATCTCGGGCACGCTGCCCGGCACGCTGTTCTCGTGGGTGGGGTGTTCTTGAGAGAGCACCGCGGCGCGCTCACGCACCTCGGCGGTCATCAATAGTTCACGGCACGGCACAGCGACCACGTTCTGCACCGGAATCTCGGGGATCGAACGCTGGTCGGCGATCGCGAACATCCGTATCTCGGAGATCTCGTCGCCCCAGAACTCCACGCGTACCGGGTGCTCCGCAGTGGGCGGGAAGATGTCGAGGATGCCGCCGCGGACGGCGAACTCCCCGCGTTTACCGACCATGTCGACGCGGGTGTACGCGAGGTCGACCAGGCGCGCGACCACGCCCTCGAACTCGGCCTCCGCGCCGACTGCGAGGGTGACCGGTTCGGTACTCACCACGTCGGGGGCCATCGGTTGCAAAAGGGATCGGGTGGTGGTGACCACCACCCGCAGTGGCGGGCCCAGCGTCTCGTCGTCGGGATGAGCGAGCCGGCGCAACAGCAACAACCGGGCGCCGACCGTTTCCACGCCCGGCGACAGGCGCTCGTGCGGCAGCGTCTCCCAGGACGGGAACAGCGCGACCGCGTCACCGAAGACGCCGCGCAACTCGGCGGTCAGATCGTCGGCTTCCCGGCCGGTGGCGGTGACCACCAGCAACGGCCCCTGCTGGGCCAGTCCGGCGGCGACCAGCACGCGGGCGCTGGCCGGGCCGACGAGTGCGAGATCTGCGGGCCGGTCGACGGCACGGCGAAAAACGTCCTGCAGCGACGGATCGGTTAATGCCAGCTCAACGAGACCCGCAATCGGGGTCTGGACATGGTTGTACCCCGGTGCGGTCATGATGTCGCCATTCTACGGGGCCGGGAATTCGGCTCCGTCCCGATCTGCCCCGGGCGATCATGGAGCGATGGTGCGTGTGGCGGTGGCGGTCGTATCGGTCCTGACGGCAGTGCTGGCCGGGTTGTGGCTCGCCACCCGGGAGGCCCCGCACACCGCGATTGCGACGCACCTGGGGCCTGACGGTGTGCCCGACTTCGCCGCTTACCCCGCCGTGGATCCGGCGCACTACGTCCTGCGTGAGGGTCAAGGTTTTCCGATGCAGGGGTTTCGCACCCCCGACGGCTTCGTCTGTATGACCACCCAGCACCGGGCGATGTACGCCCTGGACTGCCGTGGGCCGTTCGTCGGGGCGCCCGATGACGCCAACCTCGCGCATCTGTTCAGCTACGGCACCGTCAACGGCGCGATCCCGATGAGCTTCACCCACACCGATGCTCCGCTCAGCCCCGTCGACGGCCTGCGCGAGGACGAGGCGCCGATGCTGCCCGCCGGTCAGCGCTTCGAGGTGGGCAACGCCACCTGCATCCACACCGACGACATCTTGTTGGCCTGCCGGATGGCCGATCCCGTCAAGGGCAACGGGTTCGTCGCCACCGGTACCGGTACGACGACGTTCGGCCGGTCCTGATTTTGGCGCGTCGAGCCGCCTCCGGCTGCTGCTAGCGTTTTCACGGCAATCTTCCAGACAGGAGCAATGATGGGCGGAAACCGCCGATGACCGTCACCATCCCGGTGGTCACCGCCAGCAATCCGACCGCATTGTCTGATGGCGCAAACCAGTTACAGGGCAAGATCGCTCCGCTCGACGGGCTGATCAACACCCAACGCAATACCCTCACCGATCTGAGCGGCAGCTGGAAAGGCACCGCGGCCACCGCGGCGCAGGCGCGCGGCAACAAGAATCTGGGAGAGCAGGAAGGTCTCCGTACCCGCCTGCAGAACATCCAGGCCGCACTGCGATCCGGCGGCACCAACCTGACGCCGCTGCGCACCGAGATCCTCGACGTCGCCAAACAGGCGATGAGTCTCGGCGCAAACGTCGGCAACGACGGCAATGTCACGGCTGCGGGATCGAGCAAGCTGATGACACCCAAGCTGGCCGCCGCGTACACCTCGACACTCAAAGCCCTTCTGCAGCAGTTCGATTCCGTCGACAAAGCGACTGCGAAAGCAGTCGAACAAGGTGCGTCGAGCAGTGAACCGCGGGCGGGCAACATCATGGACGATGCGGCGGCGTCACCGTTCAAGCGTGACCTCGACAGCCTCAAACCGCCCGACGGCGCCACCGACACCGAGGTGAATCAGTGGTGGGATTCGCTCAGCGAAGACGAGCAGAACCGGATCATCACCGAACGGCCGGAATGGGTCGGAAACCTTGACGGGGTGCCCGGCACCGCTCGTGACGCGGCCAACCGGAACCGGTTGGCGACCTTGCGCAACGATCCGGACCTCACCAATAAGGAAAAGGACACCATCGCCGCGATCGACGAAGCCCTGTCCAAGGACGACCGACAGCTGCTGGTGCTCGATTTCGACGGCGACGAACCCAAGGTTGCGGTGGCGATCGGCAATGTCGACACGGCCGACCACGTCAGCGTGTACGTGCCCGGAACCGGTTCGGTGACCTATGACAAACCCGACGAGGGCAACGATCTTCCCACCTACGTCGAGCAGTCCGAATGGCTGAAGAGCGAGACCGAGCGGGTGCTGGACAAGGCGGGCAAGGGCAACGAGACCGTCGCCACCGTGGCATGGCTTGGCTACGAACCGCCGTCCAATGTCGCCCAGGCCGGCAACGCCCACTACGCCGACGACAACGCGCCCGAACTGGCGTCGTTCATCAACGGTCTGGACAGCTCCCGCGACACCGATCCACATCTCACCGTGCTCGGGCATTCCTATGGTTCGACCCTCGCGAGCGAGGCACTGCAGCGCGGCACCGCCACCGACGATGTCGTGTTCATGGGCTCGCCGGGACTGGAAACCGACGTGTGGCAGTTCGCCAGCCAGACCACACCGTCGGATCTGCATCTGACCGAAGGGCACGTATTCGTCGAGCACGCCAAGGACGATGCCGTCGCCAACCTGCGCCGATACGGTGCCACGATCCCGTCAAGCCTGCCCGGGTTCACCGACCTGTCCACCAACTCCGAGACCACGGCGCTGGGCCCACGCGAGGAGTCGACCGGGCACAGCCAGTACTCCTTCCTGAACACCACCGCTCTCTACAACCAGGCTGTGGTCGTGGCAGGGTTGGGACAGGACGACAACTACGTGAAGGTGGAGGATTGATGTGGCGTCTGGTGATCACGCTCTTACTGGCCGTCGCGTTGACCGGCTGTGGTGCGATGTTTGAGTCCGAGTACACAGGTCCCGCCGAGGGCGACTACGGCTTCGGCACGCCAAAGGAACTCGGCGCCTTGCTGTCCCGCCGCGACGCCGAAGAAGTCCTCGCCGACCGTGACCGGATGATCACCGAGGTCACCACCGAACTATCGCGGATCGTGCCGGGCTCGACCTGGCTACCGAACCGCGATGAACGCAGCAGTGAATGTGGTGAATTCGGATCCACCGACGGCGAACGCTATTTCGGCCGCAACTGGGTCTCGAAAGTCCCCGTGCCGGCGGCGCTCTGGGACCGGGCATCGCAGGCCGTCATCGACATCGCCGCCAGGCACGGCTACACCGACGTCACCGGGCGCACCGAAAACCCCGTGGGCGACGAGTCGACCGATCTGACCATCGCCGACAGCGAGGGTGGCCGGTTGTCGTTCGGCTCACAGGTCAATGCCGTTCTGCAGGTCGTGACGGGCTGCTATCTCACCGCCGAAAACAAGCGACTCGCTCGCGAGGCCGCGCCGAAGTAACCGGTCACCGTCAAGATTGAGCGGATCGGTGTCAAGGGATCGTCAAGCCCACTGACAACCCGGCCGGCGCGGTCCACGTTGGAGTCATGACCCTGCTGGACATCCTGCCTTCGCTGCGCTGCAGCATCCGACCACGACTCGATCCGAACATCTGGCCGCTGACCACGGGTGTCGACGAACTGGGCCGGATCACCGTCGGTCGGGTGGCACTGACCGACATCGCCGACGAGTACCGCACCCCGGCCTACGTGCTGGACGAGAACGATTTCCGGACCCGCGCCAGGCGCTACCGGGCGGCGCTGCCCCAGGCCGCTGTGGTCTATGCCGGCAAGTCGCTGCTGACCACCGCCGTGGCCCGCTGGGTTGCCGAGGAAGGTCTCGGTCTGGATGTGTGCTCGGCGGCCGAACTCGCCACTGCGTTGGCCGGCGGGGTCGACCCGGCGCGCATCGTGCTGCACGGCAACGCCAAATCCTGTGACGAACTGCGCAATGCGATCGACGTCGGTGTCGGCCGCATCGTGATCGACTCCCCGATGGAGATCACCTACCTGGCCGGGTTGGTCCGTCGGCCCCAGCAGGTACTGATCCGGGTCACCCCCGACATCGACATCCACGGGCATCGAGCGGTCACCACCGGGGTGACCGATCAGAAGTTCGGCTTCGCCCTGGCCGACCGCCGGGCCGCCCGCGCCGCCGCCCGCATTCTGGCCACTCCGAACCTCGAACTGGTCGGTTTGCACTGCCACATCGGTTCGCAGATCAGCGATCCCGCGCCCTACGGCGAGGCTGTGCACCGGCTGATCGGCGCGATGGCCGATATCCGTACCGAACACGGCGTACTGCTGACCGAGCTCAACATCGGTGGCGGCCATGGGGTTCCGTATGTCCGCGGGGACGCGGCCCTCGATGTGAGCGCATTCGCCACGGTCGTCGACGACGCATTGACCACAGCCTGTGCGGCCGAGCGATTTCCACGACCGCGGCTGGTCGTCGAACCCGGTCGGGCCCTCAGCGCCCGGGCGGGCGTGACGTTGTACCGGGTGTGCGGGGTGAAGTCCCAGCCGGGCGGGCGCACGTTCGTCGCGGTCGACGGCGGCATGAGCGACAACCCTCGGGTCGCGCTGTATGGAGCGAAATACACTGTCGCCCTGGCAAATCGTCATCCGCTGGGCCCGACCACCGTGGCCACTGTGGTCGGCCGGCATTGCGAGGCCGGTGACGAGATCGTGCGCGATGCCGAGCTGCCCGCCGACATCCATGCCGGCGATCTGCTGGCAGTGGCCTGCACCGGGGCCTACCAACACAGCATGGCTTCGAGCTACAACATGGTGGGCCGCCCACCCGTGGTGGCGGTGCGCGACGGCGCTTCGCGAGTGTTGGTACGTCGTGAGACGACCGCCGACCTGCTCTCGCGGGATCAGGATTGAGCGCTTGCGCGAAGACCCGTCAGTTACGTTGGCCCGCCCCGCTCGGCAGCATCCTTGATCCGGGCAAGCCGACGTTCCCAACCCGCCGCGATTCCGTCGAGTCGGCGTGCCAGCTCGCTGAGCCGAGCTCCCACCGCCTCGTATTTGATCTCCCTCCCGGCCCGGGTGGCGACCACCAGGCCGACCTCGGTGAGCACTTTCAGATGTTTGGCGATGGCCTGGCGGCTGATCGGCAGCTCGTCGGCCAGTGCCGACGCGGACGCGGGCCGACGCCCGAGTGCCACGAGAACCTGCCAGCGGCTGTCGTCGGCAAGCGCAGCGAAAACCTGTACCGGCGAGGCATTCTCATGCATCGGCGGCGGCCCCCACCAGATACTTCCGGGCGAGGCCCAGCTCGACCGGCCAGCCGCCACTGTGATCGTCGAACCGGGATCGGCGGTCGGCCTCAGGCTCGTCGAGCGAGGCGAACCCACTCTCGACGACACGAAGCACCACGCCGGTCGCCGCCGGGGTGATCCAGAATTCGACGAGGGTGGATGAGCTGCCCACGTCGTCGGCGTCGATGTGCCACCGGAAGGCCGCATAGCGCGGCTCATCGAGTGTGACGGTTCGCAAGGCGAACCTGCCGTGTGTGGGGTCGGTGACGATGGCGACGTCGCCGTCACGTTCGATGCGGTGTTCGGTGATCCGCTCCTCGTTGATGTACCAACCGGGTTCGCTCACCAGATCCCAGACGCGTTGCGCCGGCGCGTCGATGGCGATCTCATGCTCGATGCGGTCGTAGTCGGTGGTCATGTCGCGTTCCTCTCGGCCGAATTATTGCAACCCGAGGGTTGCACATGACTGCCCGATATTGCAACCCTTAGGTTGCAGTTACCCGGGCTACTCCTCGTGCAGGACCGGATCGGACTCGAGATGCGTCAGCCCGTTCCAGGCCAGGTTGACCACGTGCGCGGCCACCACTTCTTTCTTGGGCTCGCGCACGTCGAGCCACCACTGCGCGGTCATCGACACCGAACCGACCAGCGCCTGGGCATACAGCGGCGCCAGGTCCGGGTCGAGTCCGCGGCGGGAGAAATCCCCGGCCAGGATGGAGGACACCTGATTGACCGCATCGTTGAGCAACGTGGCGTAGGTCCCCGAGGTGATGGCCGCCGGCGAGTCGCGGATCAGGATGCGGAAACCGTCGGTGCGTTCCTCGACGTAGGTCAGCAGGGCCAGCGCCACCCGTTCGACCCGCACCCGGGACCGGTTGTTGGTCAGCGACGAGGTGATCCCGTCCAGCAAGGCCGACATCTCCCGGTCGACAACAACGGCGTAGAGGCCTTCTTTACCGCCGAAATGCTCGTAGACCACGGGTTTGGAGACGTTCGCGCGCTGGGCGATCTCCTCGATCGAGGTCCCCTCGTAGCCTCGTTCGGCGAACAGCGACTTGGCGATCTCGATGAGTTGTTGTCGTCGTTCGCTACCGGTCATCCGGGCCCGGGGGGCCCGCACTTCCTTCTCGGGTGCTGCCACGTATATCAGGCTAGACCGTTCGACTAGAGTCTCTCCCGGACATTCCGTCGTGGTGTAATCGGCAGCACCTCTGATTTTGGTTCAGATAGTTCAGGTTCGAGTCCTGGCGACGGAGCTCAAACTTCCGCGAGCGACCGCAATTTGACACTAGGGACGGCGTGTCGGCGTACAGACCCGGTCGCTCGCCGGAGAGGAGAACATGACCGCACCGATCGAGTCCGCAGTCGTCGTACTGGCGGCAGGCGCCGGAACCCGGATGCGCTCGGACACCCCCAAGGTGCTGCACACCCTGGCCGGCCGCAGCATGCTCAGCCACGCCGTGCACACCGTGGCCAATGCCACCGCCCGACATCTGGTGGTCGTCCTCGGCCACGACCGTGAGCGCATCGCCCCCGCCATCGACGAACTGGCCGACAAGCTGGGCCGCACCATCGACGTCGCGATCCAGGATCAACAGCTCGGCACCGGCCACGCCGTGGCCTGCGGCCTGAGCGCACTGCCCGACGAGTTCACCGGCACCGTCGTCGTGACCTCCGGTGACGTCCCCCTGCTCGACGCCGACACCCTGGCCGGGCTCATCGAATCCCACAGCGCGCAACCGGCCGCGGTCACCGTCGTCACCACCACCGTGCCCGACCCCACCGGTTACGGCCGCATCCTGCGCACCCAGGACAACGAGGTCATCGGCATCGTCGAGCAGGCCGACGCCACCGAATCGCAACGGGCCATCCGCGAGGTCAACGCCGGCGTGTACGCCTTCGACATCGTCGACCTGCGCTCGGCGTTGAGCCGGCTGAGCTCGAACAACGCCCAGCAGGAGCTCTACCTCACCGATGTCATCGCGATCGTGCGCCAGGACGGCCGGACGGTGCGGGCCATGCACGTCGACGACAGTGCGCTGGTTGCCGGCGTCAACGACCGGGTGCAACTCGCCGACCTCGGCGCCGAGCTCAACCGCCGCATCGTGGCCCGCCATCAACGCGCCGGTGTGACGATCGTCGACCCGGCCACCACGTGGATCGACGTCGACGTCACCATCGGCCGCGACACCGTCGTGCGCCCCGGCACCCAGCTGCTGGGGACCACCGAGATCGGCGCCGGCTGCGAGATCGGTCCGGATTCCACGCTGACCGACGTCGAGGTCGGTGACGGCGCATCCGTGGTGCGCACGCACGGCCAGCTCGCCGTGATCGGCGCGGGCGCGACCGTCGGTCCGTTCACCTACCTGCGGCCGGGAACGATCCTCGGGGCCGAGGCCAAGCTCGGCGCGTTCGTCGAGACGAAGAACTCCACGATCGGTACCGGCACCAAGGTGCCGCACCTGACCTACGTCGGCGACGCCGACATCGGCGATCACAGCAACATCGGGGCCTCCAGCGTGTTCGTCAACTACGACGGCGAGAACAAGCACCGCACCACCATCGGCTCCCACGTGCGGACCGGTTCCGACACCATGTTCATCGCCCCGGTGTCCGTCGGCGACGGCGCGTACACCGGCGCGGGCACCGTACTGCGCGACGACGTCCCACCCGGCGCGCTGGCGGTTTCGGACAACGCCCAGCGCACCTTCGAGGGCTGGGTGGAGCGCAAGCGTCCGGGCTCTGCCGCCGCCGAAGCTGCCCGCAAAGCCCGCGGCGAGGGCGACTGAGCCGAAGCCGCCGAGCAGGAAGACACGCCCCGGCCTCGACAACCCGTCAACGCCTCGGCGTGCAGGGATCGGAGGGTTCCGACTCCCCCGGTCGGCGGCAGGACAGCCTGGCAATCCGACGTTTCACGTTGGCAATCTGGTAACCCGGCTACGAACTACCGGAAACGCTACGTACGATTGCCCCGTATCGATCCCCAACCGCGAAGGCAGCCAAGTGGCCACGGACTGGACCGACAATCGAAAAAACCTGATGCTGTTCTCGGGGCGTGCGCACCCCGAGTTGGCGGAGCAAGTGGCCAAGGAACTGGGTACCGAGGTCACGGCGCAGACCGCCCGCGACTTTGCCAACGGCGAGATCTTCGTCCGGTTCGACGAGTCCGTGCGCGGGTGCGACGCGTTCGTACTGCAGAGCCATCCTGCGCCACTGAACCAGTGGCTCATGGAGCAGCTCATCATGATCGATGCGCTCAAGCGCGGTAGCGCCAAGCGGATCACCGCGATCCTGCCGTTCTACCCGTACGCGCGGCAGGACAAGAAGCACCGCGGCCGCGAGCCCATCTCGGCCCGCCTGGTCGCCGACCTGCTCAAGACCGCCGGCGCCGACCGCATCGTCTCGGTCGACCTGCACACCGACCAGATCCAGGGCTTCTTCGACGGCCCCGTGGACCACATGCGCGCCCAGTCGCTGCTGTGCGGCTACATCGCCGACAAATACAACGACTCCGACGTGGTCGTGGTGTCACCGGACTCGGGCCGCGTGCGTGTCGCCGAGAAGTGGGCCGACTCGCTGGGCGGCGTGCCGCTGGCCTTCATCCACAAGACCCGCGACCCGCTGGTACCCAACCAGGTCGTGTCCAACCGGGTGGTCGGCGACGTCAAGGGCAAGACCTGCATCCTCACCGACGACATGATCGACACCGGCGGCACCATCGCCGGCGCGGTCAAGCTGCTCAAGGAGGACGGCGCCAAGGACGTGGTGATCGCCGCGACCCACGGCGTGCTGTCCGACCCGGCCGCCCAGCGCCTGGCCGATTGCGGCGCCCGCGAGGTGATCGTCACCAACACGCTGCCGATCACCGACGACAAGCGGTTCCCACAGCTGACCGAACTGTCCATCGCGCCGCTGTTGGCCAGCACCATCCGCGCGGTGTTCGAGAACGGTTCGGTGACCGGGCTGTTCGACGGGTCGGCCTGATGGCTGAGCCCGATGGGCGGCCCGCCGCCGTGATCTACCACAATCCGAAGTGCTCCACCTCGCGCAAGACACTGGATCTGTTGCGCGAGAACGGGATCGAGCCTGAGGTTGTGCAGTACCTGAAGACACCGCCGACGCGCGACGAGATCGCCGCGCTGATCGAAGCTGCGGGAATCGATGTCCGCACCGCGGTACGCAAGCGTGAATCCCTTTATGCCGAACTGGGTTTGGCCGATGCCTCCGACGATGAACTGCTCGATGCGATGGCTGAGAACCCGATCCTGATCGAGCGGCCGTTCGTCGTCACCGACAAGGGCACCAGGTTGGCCCGGCCGATCGATTCGGTGCGCGAGATTCTGTGAAACAGCTGCTCGCCACGGCCGGCGCACTGGCGGTGCTGGTCACCGGTTGCGGCGCCGAAACGCCTGACTACAAGTCGCTCTGGACCACGAGCTCGACGACTCCGGCCGCCGCCCCCGACAAGCAGCCGGTGCCGCTGTGGAAATTCCTGGAGGAATCCGGTGTCGTCGGCGAGTCCATCGCACCCGAGAAGATCCCCCGTCTGACGGTGACCATGCCGAGCCCACCGGGATGGCATACCTACAACAATCCGAACCTGGCCCCAGGCACCCGGATGATCGCCAAGGGGGACACCTACCCCACCGCGATGATGCTGGCGTTCGCCCTGCACGGTGACTTCGACATCCCCAAGGCCCTTGCCGACCACGGCTACGCCGATGCCCAACTGTCGGAAAACTTCAAGCAGCTCAACGCATCCACCGCGGACTGGAAGGGCTTCCCGTCGGCGATGATCGAGGGCAGCTACGACCTCAACGGCAAGCGCATGCAGAGCTACAACCGTGTCGTCATCGCGAATGACGGGCTGCAGCCCCCGCAGCGGTATCTCATCCAGCTGACCGTGACGACCTACGCCGATGAGGCTGCGGCACAGGGGCCGGACATCGAGTCGATCATCGCGGGCTTCAACATCGCCAAGAAGTGACGGAGCCACCCGTAGGGTGGTCAGCATGAGTGGATGGACCAGCGCCGACCTGCCCTCGTTTTCCGGCCGCCGGGTGATCGTCACCGGCGCCAACAGCGGGCTGGGCCTCGTCACCGCGCGTGAGCTGGCCCGCGTCGGCGCCAAGGTCACCGTCGCGGTGCGCAACCTGGAGAAGGGCACCGCAGCCGCCGAGACGATGACCGGTGGGCAGGTCGAGGTCCGCAAACTCGACCTGCAGGATCTGGCCTCGGTGCGCGAGTTCGCCGACACCGTCGAGAGCGTCGACGTACTGGTCAACAACGCCGGAATCATGGCGGTCCCGCTGAGCCGGACCGTCGACGGCTTCGAGAGCCAGATCGGCACCAACCATCTCGGGCATTTCGCGCTGACGAATCTGCTGCTGCCCAAGATCACCGATCGGGTGGTGACGGTGTCCTCGTTGATGCACATGTTCGGGAAGGTCAGCCTGCAGGACCTGAACTGGAAGGCGCGGCCGTATTCGGCGTGGCTGGCTTACGGTCAGTCCAAGCTGGCCAACCTGATGTTCACCTCCGAGTTGCAGCGCCGGCTGACGGCCTCGGGGTCGCAGGTGCGCGCGCTGGCCGCCCACCCCGGCTATTCGGCCACCAACCTGCAGGGCCAGACCGGCAACAAGTTCGGCACGCGGATGATCGCGACCGCCAACCGGGTTTTCGCCAGCGATGCGTCCTTCGGCGCCCGGCAGACGCTGTTCGCGGCGTCCCAGGACGTTCCCGGAGACAGCTTCATCGGGCCGCGGTTCGGCCAGTTCGGCCCCAGCCAACCGGTCGGGCGCAGTCCGCTGGCCCGGCGGGCGGACACCCAGAAGGCGCTCTGGGAGCTGTCCGAAGGACTCACCGAGACGGCATATCCGCTGTAGGGGCGGCTGGGCGATCTCAACCGGATTTTGGGGCGACCTGCGTCGTTTGCTACCCTGACCTGGCGTCACGGCGAGGGTGGACCTTCTGGACCACCGTTATCGGCGGGAACTTCTGTAAGTGTTGTGACCCTTGCCGTGCTGACGATCTGACCGCAGTACCGCAACTAGAGGAGCAACACCATGGCCAAGGCCGCATCATCCAAGAACGTCCCCAACAAACTGACCGCCGCCGTGCGTACCCGCACCGGCAAGGGCGCCTCGCGCCAGGCCCGCCGCGACGGCAACGTGCCCACCGTGCTCTATGGCCACGGCAGCGACCCCCAGCACCTGGAGATCAACGCCCGTGAGTTCGCTGCCGTGCTGCGCAACTCGGGCACCAACGCCGTGCTGACCCTCGACATCGAGGGCAAGGAGCAGCTCGCCCTGACCAAGGCGCTGGACATCCACCCGATCCGCCGCAACATCCAGCACGCCGACCTGCTCGTCGTGCGCCGTGGCGAGAAGGTCCACGTCGAGGTCACCATCGTCATCGAGGGTGACGCCGTCCCGGGCGCCCTGGTCACCCAGGACACCAACACCATCGAGATCGAGGCCGAGGCTCTGTCGATCCCCGAGCACCTGACTGTGTCGATCGAGGGCGTCGAGGCCGGCACCCAGATCCTGGCCGGCCAGGTCGAGCTGCCCGAGGGCGTTTCGCTGGTGTCGGATCCCGAGCTCCTGGTGGTCAACATCGTCGAGGCTCCGAGCGCTGAGGAGCTCGACTCCGAGGGCTCCGGCGAGGCTGCCGCGGCCCCCGCCGAGGAGCCGGCCGCCGAGGCTCCCGAAGCCTCCGAGTAAGCACCCTTTCGATGGCCGAGCCGCTGCTGGTGGTGGGCCTGGGAAATCCCGGGCCCGCCTACGCCAAGACCCGGCACAATGTCGGGTTCATGGTGGCCGATGTGCTGGCCGCCCGCATCGGCTCGGCCTTCAAGGTGCACAAGAAGTCCGGCGCCGAGGTGCTCACCGGTCGGCTCGCAGGAGCCCCGGTGATACTGGCCAAACCTCGGTGCTACATGAACGAGTCCGGCCGCCAGGTCGGACCGTTGGCCAAGTTCTATTCGGTGCCGCCGGGCCGGCTCGTGGTCGTCCACGACGAGCTCGACATCGACTTCGGACGAATCCGGCTCAAGGTCGGCGGCGGCGAGGGTGGTCACAACGGGCTGCGTTCGATCGCATCAGCATTGAGCAGCAAGGACTTTCAGCGAGTCCGCATCGGAGTGGGCCGCCCGCCGGGGCGTAAGGATCCGGCGGCGTACGTGTTGGAGGCATTTTCTGCCGCCGAACGGGCCGAGGTGCCAACGATCTGCGAGCAGGCCGCCGATGCCACCGAGCTGCTGATCGCCGAGGGCCTCGAGCCGGCCCAGAACACCGTCCACGCCTGGTGATGCAGCGAGACCGACCACGGCGAATCGCACCCGGGGTGCAAGGATTTCCCTCTCGGTCGTAAAGAAACCGTTCAGGTCCGACACGAGCGTGTGCGCAGCAGGTACACCCGAAGTATGAGATCGGACATGCTCGAAGTGTTGTCGATGATGGCGGCGCCGGTCGCGATTCTGTTGATGTTGCGCGGCTACGTCATTCGGCAGAACCGGATCGCCGACGCGGCCGAACGCATTGCGCGCCCGACTGCTCCATAACCACCACGAGCGGGCGTGTCAGGTAGGACACGCCCGCTCGCGGGTGCTGGTGGTGCTGCTGCGACGATTCGCTAGCGGCGACGGCCTCCGGGCATTCCGAGCCACGGGATCACCGGCTGATTGGCCGGTGGCGCGACGGTGCCAGGCCGCGCCTTGATCGATGTGCTGCCGTTGGTCGTGCAGATGGTCTTGGTGGCCGTGTCCTGGCACGTCGGCCGAGCGGCCGCCGTCGGCGCCGAAATCACCGACGCTGCAGCCAAACCCACCATCACGAAGGCCAACTTGCCGCGACCTGTCATCATGGCCCTCCCCTTCCGGGCTACCACCGCGATACCAGAATGGTCATGCGCTGAGCCGCTCATCAGGGGCAGGCCGATACGACGACGGGGGAATCCGCATCGAGCGGGGTGTTGTTCGCCGCCGCACGATTGAAGGCGTCCTCACGGGCCGCCTCGACGGTGGCGCCGGCACCACCGGCGACCGCCCAGTTGCTGTCGCTCGCGACCGACACGATGCAGAGGTTGTCGTTGGTCACCTCATCAGCGGTGCAGTCCAAACCGCCCGCGTTCTCACAGGCCGCGATCACCGCCGCCGAAGCTTCCTCGCTGGTGTCACCGGTTGCGGTGAAACCAGCCAGGGCGCCGTCGAATTCGCCCGTGCCGACAGCGGCGAATATGTCTTCGGGATCTTCGACGTATCCGCCGGGACCACCCGCCCACGCGGTGCCCGCGGTAATCCCGGCAGCGATGACACTCGCACCCAGGATCGCCGAAACCCATCGGGATTTGACCATGCCGGTCCTCTCGTCAAATTAGTTTCGGCGTCAGAATACAACGGTCGGACGCCATTCACCGGCCGAGAAACAGATGATTTAGTGCCGTTCTACGACGCTGAACGGCAAAAGGAACCCGTCGCGTTGCGGCAGAACACAACCCGACCCGTTTCGGCGACGCACGCGCGCGGCGCCGCAGACGGCTACGTGACCAGGGAAACCGAGTTGGCGCGACGCAGCTTGCCCGAGGGAGTCTTCGGGATACTTCCGGGCCCGAGCACCACGACGTTGCGCGGACGCATATCGACCTCGGACACCACCTCGTGCGCCACCTGATGCTCGATCCGGCGCACCTCGGCCGGATCCTGCCAGGCGTTGGACTCCACTGCGACAGCGAAGGTCTCACGCGAGTGCCCGGCGTCCAGGCGCACCGCCACCGCGCAGCCGGGACGGACGCCGTCCACTCGGCCCGCCGCTCGTTCAATGTCCGTCGGGTAGATGTTGCGCCCGGCCATGATGATCACGTCCTTGACGCGACCGCACACGACGACGTTGCCCTCCTCGGTGATGTAACCGAGGTCGCCGGTGTCGTACCAGCCGTGCTCATCCTGGGCCGGCAGGAAGCCGCCCATAGTGAGGTAGCCGGGGGTCAGCGATTCGCCGCGCAGCTCGATGACGCCGACGCCGCGGGCCAGCATGACGTCGCCGTGCTCGTCGACGACGCGGGCCTCCAGGTCCTTCAGCAGCGGACCCAGTGAGGCCAGTCGGCGGGTGTTGCCCTTGGTGGCGGGCACGGCTTGCCGCAGTGCGGCCAGCAGGTCGGCATCGACCTCGTCGACCACCAGGCCCGCGTTGCACGGGGAGAACGACACCGCCAGGCAGGTCTCGGCCATGCCATAGGCCGGCAGGATCGCCGAGGACGGCAGCCCGAACGGCTTGCCCGCGTCCAGCAGGTCCTCGACGTCGGCCGGCTCCACGGGCTCGGCACCCGAGAGCGCGAACCGCAGCGTGGACAGGTCGAAATCACCGGGCTTGGCCTGGCGGCGCAACCGCTTGGCAAACAACGCGTAGGCGAAGTTCGGCGCCGCGGTCATGGTGCCCTTGTACTTGTCGATGAGCTTGGCCCACAGCAGCGTGTCGCGCAGGAAGTCCATCGGCGTGACCTTGACGAGCTCGGCGCCGAAGTACATCGGGATGGTCAGGAAGCCGACCATGCCCATGTCATGGAAGCAGGGCAGCCAGCTCACCATGACGTCCTTGTCGACGTCGTACTCGGCACCGATGAACATCGCCTCGGCATTGGAGTGGATGTTGCGGTGGGTGATCTGCACTGCCTTGGGCGACCCGGTGGAACCGGAAGTCAGCTGCATCAGCGCCAGATCGTCCTCGCCGGTTTCCACCGGGTCGATCGGGTCGGCCGCCAGCAGGTCGGCGACCTTGACCACCTTGATGCCCTTTTCCTCCAGCACCGGGATGGCGACGAGGAACGGCTCGGAGACGACGACGGCGTCGGCCTCGATCATGCCGATCACGTTCATGGTGTCTTCGGCCCACACCGCCAGGTCGGTGCGCGGGGTCGGCTGGTGGAGCATCGTCAGGCTCGCGCCGCGCATCCACACGCCCTGCGCCGTCGGCGCGATCTCGACGGGGAAGCCGGCCAGCACGCCGACGGCGTCGCCGTGACCGATACCTGCGGCGGCGAGGCCGCCTGCGATACGTCGGGCCCGCTCATGAACCTCGCCCCAGGTGTGGCGAACCGGCTCGTGCGGTTCACCTGTCACCATGCCGCGCTTGCTCTCACGAGCGTTGCGGTACATCTTCTCGGTGAATCTGCTCACGACGACCTCCTTGGCTTCCGCGGCCCCGACACCGGCGGCAGTGCGCCAGGTGCAGTTGCCCGGTTATCCATGCTCCGCCCGCTGTGCACCGCTTGTGGGTAGGCGCGCGCACACGATTGGGGAGCAGTTATGTCTCGAAAAGGTGATGCTCCAGGACGTGCTGTACGTCTGGGCGACCACCCACCGTCGTAGACGGCGGGCGTACAAGTCGCATTCGATGCAAGATCGCTAGCATTCACCGTCGATCATCTTAAGAGACCCTTAAGTAACTGCCAAACCCTCGCGTTAATTGAGGTCTGCGTCACACTCTCAGGCCGACGTCGACGGCGTGGACCGCACCGTTTTCCACTCAAGGGCGGTTCCGGCACAAATCCGCAGCCCTGGGATAGAAAACGGCGAACGAAGGCGATGCAGGCTCGCGTCAGGGCGACGTCGACGGCTCCGGAACAACCCGGGCACCGCTGACGGGGCCGCTGGCCACCCGCACCGTCCGGCACACGCCGGCACCGGCCAATTCCGTACCCACGTCCACCGCAGACGTCGACGATGAGCACAGGAACGCACACGTCGGGCCCGAACCGGACACGATGCCGGCCAGGGCGCCGGCGTCCACTCCCGCCCGCAAGGTCCGGCGCAGGTCCGGGTACAGGCTGAGCGCGGCCGACTGCAGGTCGTTGCCCAGCAGTGGGGCCAGTTCGGCCGGATCACCGGATGCCAACGCGGCCAGCACGGGCTCGGGCTCCTCGGTCCGAGGCGGGCCGCCCGTCGAGGTGTCCGCGCGCAGCCGATCCAGCTCGCCGAACACCTTCGGGGTGGACAGGCCTTTGCGTGCGAACGCCAGCACCCAGTGGAAGGTGTTGCGGGCCAGCACCGTGGCCAACTCCTCACCGCGGCCGGTACCCAGCGCGGTACCGCCGTGCAGCGCAAACGGGACGTCACTGCCCAACCGGGCGGCCAGAGCGTGCAGATCGCGTCTGGGAACCCCGAGCTCCCACAGCGTGTTCATGGCCACCAGCACCGCGGCCGCGTCGGCGCTTCCCCCGGCCATGCCGCCGGCCACCGGGATCGACTTGTCGATGCTGATCGCCACGTCCGGTGCCCGGCCCACATGCTCGGCCAGCAGTTCGGCGGCACGCCAGGCCAGATTGCGCTCGTCGGCGGGCACCGACTCCACGCCCTCACCCTCGACCGTCAGCGACAGCATGTCGGCATTGCGCACCGTCACCTCGTCGAGCAGCGACACGGCGTGGAAGACCGTGGTGAGGTCGTGGTAGCCGTCGTCGCGCACGTCGCCGACGGCCAGGTAGAGATTCACCTTGCCGGGAACGCGCACGGTCACCGAACCGGTGGGGACCCACTCGGAGGCGGTACTGCCGTCGGATGCTGACACGGCCACGACACTATCGCCGTCCACCCACGGTTGTCGGTGAACTTAGGCTGAGACGGTGCCCTCACCCGAGGTGGAAATAGCGGGATACACCGCGACGAAGGTCGTGGGGTACGGCGGCTCAGCCGTCGTGTATCAGGCACGCGATCCCGACGGGGCCATCGTCGCGCTCAAGATTCTCGATGACCGGCACCGCAAGCCCGCCCAGTTGGCCCGGCTGCAACGCGAGTTCGATTTCGCCCGTCAGCTCACCCATCCGAACGTCATCGCGGTGCACGCGGCGGGTCCGGGCTGGCTGGCGATGGAACTCCTCGGCGGCGGCACGGTGAACAACCTGCCCGGCATCCCCGAACGGCTCACCGCACTGACCCAGATCGCCGGGGCACTCGATCACACCCACCGATGCGGCATCGTGCACTGTGACGTCAAACCCGCCAATATCCTTGTCGATCAACCATTTTCGAGAGCAGTGCTGATCGATTTCGGAGTGGCACACTCGATGGCCGCAGACGTGGCCGCCAAGCTGGCCCACGACCATTCCCGGATGAGCCTCGACCCGGCCCGCCGCATCACCCGCCAGGTGCACCGTCCGCCCCCGGATATCCAGGCGTCACTACCCTATTCGGCACCCGAGCTACTCAGTGGCCGGACCCCGTTGAGGGCAACGGACCAGTACGCACTCGCCTGCACGACGGTCGAGTTGCTGACCGGATCGCCGCCGTTCTCCGCGGATACCGCAACAGCCCTGATCGATCATCAGCTGTACAGTCAACCGCCACGAATATCGCAGCGGTGCAACTGGATTCCACCTTCGGCAGACTCGATCATCACCAGGGCGATGGCGAAGGACCCGGAACGGCGACACGACTCATGTTCGGAGTTCGTCAGCCTGATCACCGAGGCGCTCACGCCCCCAACGTGAAGAAGATCGCGAGATTATCGGATAATCTCGCGATCTTCTTCACATTCGGCGTTCCTCAGACGTGCCGTGCGGCCTCGACCTCGGCCGCACCCTCGCCCTCGGCTTCCTTGGCCCGCTGCAGCAGCCGGACGAAGTCGGCGATGCCGAGCGTCTCACCACGGCGCGACGGGTCGATGCTGGCGGCCAGCAGCCGCTTCGCCGACTCGTTGCCCGAACCCGCCCAGTCGGCGAACGCATTACGAGAGGTCTTGCGCCGCTGCGCGAATCCGACGTCGATGAGCTTGAACACCTCATCACGGAACTCGGCGTCGGTCGGCCAAGGCGATGTCTCGTACCGGTCGATGCGGACCAGCCCGGAGTACACCCGCGGGATCGGCCAGAACACCGTCGGCGACACCATCCCGTGCCTGCGCACGTTTCCGTAGAAACGCGCCTTGGCACTGGGCACGCCGTAATCCTTGCCACCGGGGTCGGCCGCCAGACGCTCGGCCACCTCGGCCTGCACCATGACCATCACCGTGCGGATCGACGGGAACTCGGCCAGCAGGTGCAGCAGTGCGGGCACCGCCACGTTGTAGGGCAGGTTCGCCACCAGCGCCGTCGGCTGATCGGTCAGATCGGACGGCATCAGCGTCAGGATGTCCTGGTTGATCACCGTGAGCCGGTTGATCTCGCTGTGGGAATGATCGGCGATGGTGGCCGGCAACTGCTTGGCCAGCACCGGGTCGATCTCCACTGCGGTCACCCTGGCGCCACGGTCCAACAGGGGCAGAGTCAGCGACCCGAGACCGGGTCCGACTTCGAGCACATGGTCGTTCCGGTGGATCCCGGACGCCGACACGATGCGTCGAACGGTGTTGGCATCATGAACGAAGTTCTGGCCAAAGGCCTTGCGTGGTCGAAAGTCGATTTCTTTCGCCAAGCGTCGTATCTCGGTCCGCCCGAGCAATCGAATAGTCAGCGCGCCCCAATCCTCCCACTACACGTAGGCCAAGCTCCCCATCCCTGCCGGGCCTGCGTCACCGTAGCAATCGCAATCTGCTCTTCTCTTGTCGCCAGATCGGCCCTCGGAGCATACCGCAGACCACCCTGTCGCTCCCAGGTGTTTTGGTCGAATTGGACGCCACCGTAAAATCCGTTACCAGTGTTAATGGCCCAGTTACCACCTGCTTCGCACTGCGAAAGCGCGTCCCAGGTACCGCCGTTGGAAACCGGGGGAACTTCGGTTCCGGGCTTTGCTCCGACCCGCAGGACGCCGTCCCGCGCCGGGTCGATCACGACATTGGCTACTGGCAGCCTGCCGGTCTCCACGCCGTTCACCTTGGCCACCGCGAAGGTCACGTCCTGGGTGCCCGGGGCGCCCGGATCCTCGACGACCTGGCGGCTCATGTTCATGGTGACGTCTTCGATGCGCTGATTGCCGGGGGTCAGCGGAACCCGCTCGGTGACCTTCTCGATGCGCATGCGGGTCACTTCGACCTGCATACCCTCGGTGACCGGGGTCGATGGGGCCGGAACGACAGTGTCGTTCTGCTCCAGCGGCGCCCCCGCGGCGGCCAGCAGACCGGCCACGTTGGGCGCAGCCAGATGCACTGTCTGCACGGTGCCGCCGTCGTCGATCCGGACGGTCTTGGCGCTCACCACCGGCAGTGCCATACCCCCGAGGGGCACCCGGCTGCCGCGGGACGCCGCGGCCGGTGCCTTGTCGGTCAGCTTCAGCTGTGCCAGGGCCTCGTCCACGGTCGAGGCGGTGGTCCACACCTGCTTGCTGTCATTGCCGTCCAACGACAACTGCAGGGGCCGGCTGCGGCGCAGAACGATGGTGTCGGCCTGGTGCACGGACTCGTCGGCCGAGGGGTAGAGATCATCGCGATCGCCCACCGAGAAACCGTTCTCCTCGACCACATCGATCACCCGCGACTTCATGGTCGTCACGGTCATCGGCGCACCGTCCACGCTCAGGGTGACGGTCTTGTGCGATCCGACGGCGTAGCCGCCGGCCGCGGTCAGCGTGACCAGCAGGGCTCCCACCACGCCTCGCAACAGCGGCGATCGGGATTCATGAAGTTTGTTGAGCGCGTCCATACCATCCGCTTTCGGCCAGGACGGCATGGTTCACCGCCGGCGGTTGAGCTTTGATCACAAGACGGTAACGAAAAGGTCTAGCTCCGGCAACTAGGCCGGGCCACTCCCGTTAAGTCCGTACACCCGCGCCGCAGTGGCTGCGGTCTCGGACGCGACCTCTTCGGCGGGCCGCTCCAGCAACTCTGCGAGTGCCCGCACAGTGTATGGCAGGCAGTACGGCTCGTTCGGTGCGCCGCGAAACGGATGCGGGGTCAGAAACGGCGCGTCGGTCTCGACCAACAGCTGGCCCGGCGGGATCAGTCGAGCGGCTTCCCGCAGCTCAGCGGCGTTACGGAAGCTGACCGTGCCGGAAAGGCTCAACACCCAGCCCGCCTCGATGCAGGTGTGAGCCATCTCCGGTCCCGACGAAAAACAGTGGAAGATCACTTTCTCGGGCGCCCCTTCGGCGCGCAGCACGTCGAGCACCTCGGCATCGGCATCCCGGTTGTGGATCATCAACGGCTTCCCCATGCGCTTGGCCAGGTCGATGTGCCAGGCGAATCCCTCGCGCTGCTCGGCCGGCGTCGCACAGCCGTCCAACCGGCCCGGCCAGTACAGGTCCATCCCGGTCTCCCCGACCGCCACCACACGGGGATGGGCGGCCAACCGCTCCAACTCGGCCCTGGCCGCGTCGGTGAGCACATTGGCCCGGGTGGGATGCAACGCGACCGCCCCGAACACCCGTTCATCGGCCTCGACGGCCGTGGTCACCCAGCGTGCCGAGGCCAGATCGTCGGCGATGGTGACCGCCTGGCCCACCCCGACGGCGGCGGCGCGATCCATGATCGCGCGCACGTCTTCAGCAGTCTGCGCGCCGCAGGCATCGAGGTGTGTGTGCGCGTCGACCAGCGGAGCCAACGGCTCCGGAACCGGCGGCTTTTCCCTGGCTGAGCGTTTGGACCCCACCGCCACACAATAAGGTGGAGTCCAAATGAGTGAGCCTTTCTACATAACTACGGCGATCGCGTATCCCAACGGTGCGCCGCACATCGGGCACGCCTACGAGTACATCGCCACCGATGCGATCGCCCGGTTCAAGCGACTCGACGGCTTCGACGTGCGCTATCTGACCGGCACCGATGTGCACGGCCAGAAGATGGCCGAGACCGCGGCTACCGAGGGCATCTCGGCGGCTGAGCTGGCCAACCGCAACTCCGATGTGTTCCAGCGGCTGCAGGAAAAGCTCAACATCTCCTTCGACCGGTTCATCCGTACCTCCGACGCCGACCACTACGAGGCGTCCAAGGAGATCTGGCGCCGGATGAACGAGGCCGGCGACATCTACCTGGGCGCCTACTCCGGTTGGTACTCGATCCGCGACGAGCGGTTCTTCGCCGAGGACGAGACCACCGTGGGACCCGACGGCACCCGCACCGCGATCGAGACGGGCACGCCGGTCACCTGGACCGAGGAGCAGACCTACTTCTTCCGGCTGTCGGACTACGCCGAACGACTGCTGGCGCACTACCAGGCCCACCCCGAGTTCATCGGCCCCGACGTGCGGCGGAACGAGATCGTCAGCTTCGTCTCGGGCGGGTTGAAGGATCTGTCGATCTCGCGGACCACGTTCGACTGGGGGGTTCCGGTCCCCGACCACGCCGACCACGTGATGTACGTGTGGGTCGACGCGCTGACCAACTACCTCACGGGGGTGGGGTTCCCCGACACGTCAGCCGAGGCGTTCCAAAAGTACTGGCCCGCCAAGCTGCACATGATCGGCAAGGACATCATCCGGTTCCACAGCGTGTACTGGCCGGCATTCCTGATGTCGGCCGGGATCGCCCTTCCCGAGCGGGTCTTCGCGCACGGCTTCATCAACGTCAAAGGCGAGAAGATGAGCAAGTCGCTGGGGAATGTGGTCGACCCGATTGCCCTGGTCGATACCTTCGGCCTCGACCAGGTGCGCTTCTTCTTCCTGCGTGAGGTGTCCTTCGGCCAGGACGGCAGCTACAGCGAGGAAGCCATCATCGGGCGGATCAACGCCGACCTGGCCAACGAACTGGGCAACCTGGCCCAGCGCTCGTTGTCGATGGTGGCCAAGAACCTCGGCGGCCTGGTTCCCGACCCTGGCACGTTCAACGACGATGACACCGCCCTGCTGAGTGCGGCCGACCGGCTCCTAGAGCAGGTGCGGACGCACTACGATGTGCCGGCGATGCACCTCGCACTTGAATCGATCTGGTCCGTCCTCGGCGCGGCGAACCGCTATTTCTCCGCCCAGGAACCGTGGGTGCTGCGCAAGTCCGACGATTCGGCTGACCAACAACGGTTCGGTACGGTGCTATACACGACGCTTGAGGTAGTGCGGATCGCAACGCTGCTCACGCAGCCGGTGATGCCGGACTCGACGGCCAAGCTGCTCGACCTGCTCGGCCAGCCGTCCGACGCACGCGACTTCGACTCCATCGGTACCCGGATCAAGCCCGGTACCGAATTGCCCGCTCCGACAGGGGTTTTTCCCCGCTACCAGATGGACTGACATGGCTGTACTACACGAGAAACTGCAGACGATCTACGAAGAGGTTGCGCAACGCAACCCTGGTGAGAAGGAGTTCCACCAGGCCGTCATCGAGGTGCTGGACAGCCTCGGACCGGTGGTGGACAAGCACCCGGACTACGCCGACGGGGCCATCATCCGCCGGCTGTGCGAGCCCGAGCGCCAGATCATCTTCCGGGTCCCCTGGGCCGACGACTCCGGTACCACGCAGATCAACCGGGGTTTCCGCGTCGAATTCAACTCGGCGCTGGGACCGTTCAAAGGCGGCCTGCGGTTCCACCCGTCGGTCTACCTGGGCATCGTGAAGTTCCTCGGCTTCGAGCAGATCTTCAAGAACTCGCTCACCGGCCTGCCGATCGGCGGCGGCAAGGGTGGGTCGGACTTCGACCCCAAGGGCCGCTCGGACGCCGAGGTGATGCGGTTCTGCCAGTCCTTCATGACCGAGCTGTACCGCCACATCGGCGAGTACACCGACGTCCCGGCCGGCGATACCGGAGTCGGGACGCGTGAGATCGGTTACCTGTTCGGCCAGTACAAGCGGATCACCAACCGCTATGAATCCGGCGTCCTCACCGGCAAGGGTCTGACCTGGGGCGGGTCCCAGGTCCGCACCGAGGCCACCGGATACGGCACGGTGTTCTTCCTCAACGAGATGCTCAAGGCCGCCAGCGACACGGTCGAAGGCAAGCGGGTGGTGGTGTCCGGCTCGGGCAATGTCGCGATCTACGCCATCGAGCAGATCCACGAACTCGGTGGCATCGTGGTCGCGTGTTCGGATTCCAGCGGCTACATCGTCGACGAGAAGGGCATCGACGTCGGGCTGCTCAAGGAGATCAAAGAGGTCCAGCGCGGCCGGATCGCCGACTACGTCGAGGCCAGGGCGGGCGCGGCCCGGTTCGTTGAAGGCGGCAGCGTGTGGGAGGTGCCGTGTGACATCGCGGTCCCGTGTGCCACGCAGAACGAGATCAACGGTGACGAGTCCGGCTACCTGATCAAGAACGGCTGCCGTTTCGTCGCCGAGGGCGCCAACATGCCGTGTTCACCGGATGCGATCAAGAACTTCGCCGACGCCGGAGTGATCTTCGCCCCGGGCAAGGCCGCCAACGCCGGCGGTGTGGCCACCAGCGCCCTGGAGATGCAGCAGAACGCCTCCCGGGACTCCTGGACGTTCGTCGACACCGAGAAGCGGCTGGAAGAGATCATGCGCCGGATCCACAACCGGGTCCTGTCGACCGCTGAAGAGTACGGCCAGCCGGGCAACTACGTGGCCGGCGCCAACATCGCCGGGTTCATCCGGGTGGCCGACGCGATGCTCGCCCTGGGCCTGGTGTAGTGATCTAGACCACACTCCCGGGGTGGCTGTCACAACGGCAGCCCGCGCGGTGTCTTGAGGGCACAAGCCTTTCGAGAGGAAACACCATGAACGCGCAGAACACACACGTCGTCGTGATCGGCGGCGGTTACGCCGGGGTACTGGCGGCCAACCGGCTGCAGGGCACACCGGGGGTGGCTGTCACGCTGGTCAATCCGCGGCCCGAGTTCGTCGAGCGGATCCGCCTGCATCAACTGGTCGCCGGCAATCACGACGCCACAGCGGCCTACGACACGTTGTTGGGCGCCGGGGTGCGGCTGCTGGTCGACGGCGCCGAGCGCATCGACGCCGACATCCGGCAGGTACAGCTGACGTCCGGCGAGGTGCTCGATTACGACTATCTGGTCTACGCCGTCGGCAGCACCGGCGGAGTGCCGGCCTCGGTGCCCGGAGCCGCGGAGTTCGCTTATCCGCTTTCGGAACTGGAACAGGCTCGGCGCCTGCGCACCCGACTGCAGGATGTGCCGATGTCGGCACCGGTGGTCGTGGTCGGAGGTGGGCTGACCGGCATCGAGGCAGCCGGTGAGCTCGCCGAGGCGGGCCGCCAGGTCACGCTCGTCACCGATGTGGTCGGTGCCTCGGTGGGTACAGGCGCCCGTCGCTCGATCGTCAAGGCGCTGACCGAGCTCGGTGTCTCGATCATCGACGGACCCGAGATCCTGGTGTCCGGCGTCGAAGCGGATGCCATCACGCTGGCCGACGGCAACCGGCTGCCCAGCACGGTGACGGTGTGGACCACCGGCTTCGGGGTCCCCGGCCTGGCTGCCGCGAGCGGACTGCGTACCGATGAGCTGGGCCGGTTGCTCACCGACGAAACCCTGACCAGCATCGACGACGCGCGCATCGTGGCCGCCGGCGATGCGGCCTCACCGTCGGGAGTTCCCCTGCGAATGAGCTGCCAGTCGGCAGGCCCGTTGGGCGTCCAGGCGGCCAACACCGTGCTGGCCCGGATCGCGGGCGCCCCGGCACAGCCCATCAATCAGGCGTTCGCCGGGCAGTGCGTAAGCGTCGGCCGCAAGGCCGGGACGGTGCAGCTGTGCCACTCCGACGACAGCCCGCGCCGGGTCTTCATCGGTGGGCGGACCGGCGCGTACTTGAAGGAACAGGTCTGCCGGGCGACGCTGACGTTCCTGGGCAAGGAGGGCGTGAAGCCAGGCTCGTACTTCTGGTTCAAGGGTGGCAACCGAGCGCGCCAGCTGGCCGAGGCGCAGAGCGAGACACTGGTCCGATGAACACCCCCGGCGCAGGCAACTCGAACGAACACGCCGAACGGTTCACCCTGCTACGACCGTTGTTGTTCACCATCGCCTACGAGATCCTCGGTACGGCAACAGAATCCGATGATGTCCTGCAGGAGAGTTACCTGCGCTGGGCCGAGGTCGATCTGGACACGGTCCGCGACACCAAGGCATACCTGGCCCAGCTCGTCACCCGCCAGGCCCTCAATGCCCTGCGCGCCTCCTCGCGGCGCCGCGAGGACTACGTGGGCCCCTGGCTGCCCGAGCCGTTACTGCTGGACGAGCGTGACGCAGCAGCCGATGTGGTGCTGGCCGAGTCGGTTTCGATGGCCATGCTGGTGGTGCTCGAGACACTGACCCCGGATGAGCGTGCGGTGTTCGTGCTGCGCGAGGTGTTCGGATTCAGTCATGACGAAATCGCTTCGGCGATCGGCAAATCCAGTGCCTCGGTGCGTCAGATGGCACACCGGGCCCGCAACCATGTGCAATCGCGACGCAAGCGGTTCGACCCGGTCGACCCACAGGTCTCGACAGAGATCACCGAGCGGTTCTTCGCCGCCACCACCACCGGCGACATGAACGTGCTGTTGGAGTTGCTCGCGCCGGACGTGGTGTGGACGGCCGACAGCGACGGTAAGCGCAGCGCCGCGCGGAGACCGGTGATCGGGGCCCAGTCGGTGGCCAAGCTGGTGATCGGTCTCATGCGGTTCACCGAGCAGGGCGGCCGCTTCGAGCCGACGACATACAACAACGCCCCCGCGTTCAAGCTGTACCTCGAAGACAGCTTCGAGGGCGTGATCACGGTCGAAGTCGCCGACGGCAGGATCACCCACTTCTACGCGATGCGCAATCCGGACAAGCTGACCGGTATCGACATCCCGCGGGTGATCAGCCGCTGAGGTTCTGCCACGCTGATGGCATGCGGATCGAGCGACTCGGCGCGCTGGGCGACGCCTCGGCGGTGCTGTGTGGCGTCGCCGAGGCAGGCCGGGCCGCGGGCCTGGCCCCGCCGGCCGCGCTGATCGGTGACTGGTTCTCCTCACGGGCGGTGATCGCACCGTCGGTGGCGGCTACCCCCGTCGTGCCGGCCGCCGCGTTCGAGGTGGCACACGATGCCTCGGGGCCGGCCGGCTCGGTCGGGGGCGGGTGGTTCGGTTATCTCTCCTACCCCGATCCCGGGGCCGACGGCACCCCGCCGCGCATCCCGGAGGCCGCCGGCGGCTGGTCGGACTGCGTGCTGCGCCAGGACTCCGAGGGTGTCTGGTGGTTCGAAAGCCTCAGTGGTGCAAGCCTTCCCGAGTGGCTCACAGCCCTGCGGCTGACGACTCCGTCGGCCTGCGCCATCGCCTGGACGGCGCCCGACCGCGACGATCACCGCCGCGGCGTGCTGGCCTGCCTGGAGGCCATCGCGGCCGGCGAGGTGTACCAGGCCTGTGTCTGCACCCGCTTCATCGGCCACCTCGACGGCGAGCCGATCGACTTCTTCGGCGAGGCGGTGGCCCGGACCGCACCGGCGCGGGCCGCCTATGTGGCCGGCGACTGGGGTGCGGTGGCCTCACTGTCGCCGGAGTTGTTCCTGCGCCGGTCCGGTACGGCCGTGGCCTCCAGCCCGATCAAGGGCACGCTGCCGTCCTCGGCCGACCCGGCGGACCTGCTGGCCTCGGTCAAGGATGTCGCCGAGAACGTCATGATCGTCGATCTGGTCCGCAATGACCTGGGCCGGGTGGCGACGACGGGCAGCGTGACGGTGCCCGAGTTGCTCGCAGTACATCCGGCTCCCGGGGTATGGCACCTGGTGTCGACCGTCACCGGTGAGGTGCCCGCGCAGGTGCCGATGAGCGCACTGCTGGACGCCACGTTCCCGCCCGCCTCGGTGACCGGCACCCCGAAGCGAAGGGCCCGCGAACTGCTCCGGCAGTGGGAGCCGACCCGGCGCGGAGTGTATTGCGGCACAGTCGGATTGGCGTCACCGGTGGCCGGTTGCGAGCTGAACGTGGCGATCCGCACCGTCGAATTCGACGCCGGCGGGGCGGCAGTCCTCGGCGTGGGTGGCGGTATCACCGCCGATTCCGACGTCGACGCGGAATGGGATGAATGCCTGCACAAGGCATCGAGCATTGTGGCCCGGTCCGAACACCGTCAGTCCCGGGCGCGCAGCACCGCGTCGTAAAGCTCCCGTCGGGACGGTGACCCCGGGTTCGCGGCGATCACCTGGGCGCAGGCATCCTTGACGCGGGCGCCGTCGGCCACGAGCTCCTCGACCTCGGCCACCAGGTCGGGCAGTTCGACGGTCGGGGTGCCTCCGGCCAGCACCACGGTGATCTCCCCCAGCACGCCTTCGGCGGCCCATTCCGCCAGTTCGGCCAGGCTGCCGCGGCGGATCTCCTCATGTGTCTTGGTCAGCTCACGGCACACCACCGCACGCCGCTGTGGTCCCAGGACCTCGACCGCGTCACGCAGGGTCTCGTCCAGTCGTCGCGGGGATTCGAAGAACACGGTGGTGCGCGGTTCGGCGGCCAGCGTCTGCAGCCAGGCCAGCCGCGCCACGTGTTTGCGCGGCGCGAAGCCCTCGAAGCAGAACCGATCCGAGGCCAGTCCGGACACCGCGAGCGCCGTCGTCACCGCGCTCGGGCCGGGCAGGCAGGACACCGGCAGATCCGCCTGGGCGCAGGCCGCGACCAGGCGGTAGCCGGGGTCGTTGATCAGCGGCATGCCGGCGTCGCTGACCACGAGTACCGTCGCCCCCGCCTCGATCTCGGAGACCAGACCGAGCACGCGGCTGGCCTCGTTCTGGTCGAAGAAGCTCAGGATCCGGCCGGACGGTTGCACGCCCAGCGATTGGGCCAGCGCACGCACACGCCTGGTGTCTTCGGCCGCCACGATGTCGGCCGTCGCCAACGCCTCGATGAGACGCGCAGAGGCATCCGAGGGCTGGCCCAGTGGCGTGGCGCCGATCAGTAGTTTGCCGGGTGTCACGACCGACAGCCTACGATCGCTTGCGTGACCGCCACCGCCACCGCTACGCCGACGGCTGGTCGCCCGGTCCCGCTGATCAGCCCCGCGCCGCTGATCCCGGCCGCGGATTTCGGTCCGACCGACCGGCTGCAGGGCTGGTTGATGACGGCCGTCATCACCGGGATGGCCGCGATAAGCCGGTTCCTGAATCTGGGCTCGCCGACCGATGCCGGCACCCCGGTGTTCGACGAGAAGCACTACGCGCCGCAGGCCTGGCAGATGCTCCACAACCACGGCGTTGAGGACAACCCGGGCTACGGGCTCGTGGTGCACCCGCCCGTGGGCAAGCAACTGATCTCGATCGGCGAGGCACTGTTCGGCTACAACGGGCTGGGCTGGCGGTTCTCCGGGGCCGTGTGCGGTGTTCTGATCGTGCTGCTGGTGGTGCGGATCGCGCGCCGGATCAGCCGCTCCACCCTCGTCGGCGGGATCGCCGGACTGCTGCTGATCGCCGACGGGGTCAGCTTTGTCTCGGCCCGCACGGCGCTGCTGGACGTGTTCCTGGTGGTGTTCGTGGTGGCCGCGTTCGCGTGCCTGATGGTGGACCGCGACGACGTCCGCGAGCGCATGTACAACGCGTTCATGGAGGGCCGGATCGCCGAGACACCGTGGGGCCCTCGGCTGGGCGTGCGGTGGTGGCGGTTCGGTGCGGGGGTACTACTCGGCCTGGCCTGCGCGACGAAGTGGTCGGGGCTGTACTTCGTGGCGTTCTTCGGCGTGATGACGCTCGTGCTCGACGCGGTGGCGCGCAAGCAATACCACGTGCAGGCGCCGTGGCGGGGCATGCTGCGCCGCGATGTGGGGCCGGCCGCCTACGTGTTCGGGCTGATCCCGATCGCGGTGTACCTGGCGTCGTACGGACCGTGGTTCGCCTCGGAGACGGGCATCAACCGGTACGAGGCCGGCCAGTCCATCGGTGAGAACGGCATCATCCCGCTACCCGATGCGCTGCGCTCGCTGTGGCATTACACCTATGCCGCCTACCATTTCCACTCCGGGCTGACCAACGCCGACGGCAACCATCACCCGTGGGAATCCAAACCCTGGACCTGGCCGATGTCGTTGCGGCCCGTGCTCTATGCGATCGACAACCAGGATGTGGCCGGCTGCGGCACGCAGTCGTGTGTGAAAGCCGTGATGCTGGTGGGCACTCCGGCGATGTGGTTCATCGCGGTGCCGGTGCTCGGGTGGGCGCTGTGGCGGGCCGTGGTGCGGCGCGACTGGCGCTACGGCGTGGTCCTGGTCGGCTACTCCGCCGGTTTCCTGCCCTGGTTCTTCGATATCGACCGGCAGATGTACTTCTTCTACGCCACTGTGATGGCACCGTTCCTGATCTTGGCGATCGCGCTGATCCTCGGCGACATCCTGTATCAGCCAAGGCAGAACCCCGAGCGTAAAACGTTGGGGCTGCTGGTGGTCTGCTTCTACGTGGCGCTCGTGATCGCGAACTTCGCGTGGCTGTACCCGGTTCTGACGGGTATTCCGATCTCACAGTCGACCTGGAATCTGGAGATCTGGCTGCCCAGTTGGCGATAGTTCGCGGGGGTGTGGCGGCCCGGCGCCGTGGCGGCCCGGCGCGGTGGCGGGGCGGCGCCGCTTTCTACCTGTGGGCTGCAAAACCCTGCGCAGAACAACCCCCAGGTCGAAAACGACGAGCAAGGGTGGGTGGGCGGCAACCCTCAGGTCGAAAACGACGAGCAAGGGTGGGTGGGCGGCGACCCTCAGGTAGGAAACGACGAGCAGGAGTGCGCCGGCCGCGACCATGGCGTAGAAAACGGCGAGCAAGCAAGCCCTAGAGCAGGTCCCGCGCGGCCGGGCAGGACATACACCGCGGCCCGCCGCGCCCCGTGCCCAACTCCGAAGCCTCGATCGGCAGTACCTCGATTCCCGAATCCGCCAGCCGTGCGTTGGTTTCCACGTTGCGCTCATAGGCCACGACCACACCCGGCGCCAGGGCCAGGGTGTTGTTGCCGTCGTCCCATTGCTCGCGCTCGGCGGTGACCGGGTCGAGTCCGGTGTCGATCACGCGCAGTTGCTCGATTCCCATCGCATCGGCGGCCGCCTGGACGAAGGGTATTTCGTCGTCGATCCGGATCCCGGCCTCGGTGCGGTGGATGGTGAACGCCGACAACGAGTCCACGATGTTGGGATACATCACCACCGCGTCGACGTCGACCATCGTGCACACGGTGTCCAGGTGCATCTGGGCCCGCTCCTGCTGGATCGGCACCGCAAGCACCGTATGAGCCAGGTCGTCATCGAACAGGCTGCGCGCCAACGCTTCGGCCCCGGCCGGTGTGGTCCGCTCCCCCACCCCGACCGCCACCACGCCGGGTCCCAGCAGCAGCACGTCGCCGCCTTCGACGGGCGCCGAACGCGACTCATAGGCCCGCCGGACCCCGAGGAAGCGCGGATGATGGGCGTAGATCAGATCGGTCAGCGAGGTCTCGCGCACCCGGGCCGGCAGGGCAAGCGAGGTGATGGCCACCCGCGGCCCGATCCAGAACGACGAATCCCGGGTGAACAGAAGATTGGGCAGCGGCTCGATCACGAAATCGCCGTCGTGGTGCATGCGGCGCACGAGCGACAGTTCGGCACCGTGGAAGGGCACCTCGTTGAAGGTCATGCCTGCCATCAGGATGTGTGCCAGATCGGCCGGCGCCAGGGCCCGCAGGTAGGCCGAAAGTTCTTGAGCCAGTGGCACACCGAGACGCCGGGCATCGACGGCAGCGGATATACCGTGCATGCGCGCGGCTCCGCTGTCCAGCGCTTCGGTCAGCAGATCGGCCAGCAGCATCACCTCGACCCCGCGCGAACGCAGCACGTCGGCGAAGGCGTCGTGCTCACGTTGCGCCCTGGCCACCCAGGGCAGGCCGTCGAACAGCAGGGCGTCGTTGTTGCGTGGCGTCAGCCGTTGCAACTCCGGCCCCGGCCGGTGCAGGATCACGGCGCGCAGGGTGCCGACCTCGGAATTGGAACCGAACGCCGCAGTGTCCACCCCATGACGTTAACTCAACTATGGTTGAGGTGTATGGAGACGCACGAGTTAACTCCTGGCGAGATGGCCCAGCGCAGCGGCGTGGCGGTGTCCGCACTCCACTTCTATGAGCGCGAGGGCCTGATCGCCAGTCGCCGGACCTCGGGAAACCAGCGGCGCTACGCACGCGAGACGCTGCGCCGCGTGGCATTCATCCGGATGTCGCAACGCCTGGGCATTCCACTGGCCCGGATCCGCGAGGCACTGGCCGGCCTGCCCCCCGACCGGGTCCCGACCAGCAAGGACTGGGCCAAGCTGTCGGCCGGCTGGCGCCAGGACCTCGATGACCGCATCCTGCACCTACAACGGTTGCGCGACAACCTGACCGGCTGCATCGGCTGCGGCTGCCTGAGCCTCAAAACATGCCTGCTGACCAACCCCGGCGATGTGCTCGCCGAACGTGGCCCCGGGGCCTCCCGCCTCTAACCCAGTCGAACGTCTGTGCGATACACTCGCGCGCATGGAGCTGGCGTTGCAAGGCTCACTGTTCGAGCACGCGGAGCGTCGTCGACTCGGCAATGATGCCTGGGTGGAGCTGCGCTCGGGCTGGTTGCCCGATGCCGACTCGCTGTTCGAGGAGTTGATGGACGGGATCCCGTGGCAGTCCGAGGAACGCGAGATGTACGACCGCGTGGTGGCGGTACCGCGGCTGGTCAGCTTCCACCATCTGATCAACGAGGCGGTGCCGCACCCCCGGCTCAAGCAGATCCGGCGCAGGCTCAACGACACCTTCGGCGGGGAACTCGGCGAACCGTTCACCACCGCGGGCCTGTGTCTGTACCGCGACGGCAATGACAGCGTCGCCTGGCACGGCGACACCATCGGCCGCAGCCGCACCGAGGACACCATGGTGGCCATCATCGGGCTCGGTGCGACAAGGGTTTTCGCGCTGCGTCCCCGCGGCGGCGGTCACGCGCTGCGGTTACAGCACCGCCACGGCGACCTGCTGGTGATGGGTGGGTCGTGTCAGCGCACCTGGGAGCATTCGATACCGAAGACCACCAGCCTGGTCGGACCGCGCATCAGCATCCAGTTCCGCCCGCACGACGTGCGCTGAGGGGCGGTCGGCCACCGGGCTAGCCTCTGACGCTGGCGACCGCGGCGCTCAGCAGGTCGCGGGCCCGCTTGTCGTCCACCGGAGCAACCGGCTTGTTCGGCTCCACCAGCGGGTTGGCCGTGACGATCACCGTGAACGTGTCGAAACTGGCGACGTAGTTGTACAACTCACCGGTGCGTTGCTGGCCACCCATCGCGGTCTGCACGATGCGGTGCGTTCCCGTCGTGCGTGCCCCGTCGATCTGCGGCGCCTCGACCACATCCACCTGTCCACGAATCCCGGGGCCCAGGAACTTCACCTGCTTGCACTCATCGCCGGGAACGTTCAGCGGGACCGGCTCCGAGGTCTCCAGTGCCATCACGATGAACCGGTTACCCGCGCCTTCGGCCGTGGTGGCCGCCACGTTGCCTTGCAGCCCCTCGGGCAGGGACTGGCCCTCGGCGAACTTCGCGCAATCGGCGGGTTCGACCTTCACCCCGGGTGGCATCTTGTGCGGCGCCAGCTTTTTCGGGTCGATGCCGGCCGGGGCGACGTCGGTGACCTTGAATTCCGGCCCGAAGCTGGAGCGCACCTTGGCGACGTTGGCGATGTCCGCGTCAGCGGAGGTCGACTGGTCCGATTGACCGCAGGCGACCAATCCGGTGGCGCAGGCAACGACGACACCTGCGGTGGCGAGTAAGACGTTACGGTTCTCCATCGCTGGTTAACATACCTGGGACGACCGACTCAGCCGCGTAGCGCCGAAACCGATTTCACCAACAGGTCGGCGGCGAATGCGGGATCGAGGGCGGGATTCGGTGAGCCGGGATCGGTGACGACGCTGACGAACACGTGATACCCGCCGACCAGATCCGCCGTGAATGTGTCGGCGTGGGATCGGGTCTCGGTGCCGCCTTCGACGACCGTGGTGACAGCGGTGGACGTGCCGTCGGTCACCGCATCGTCGATCGGCGGGGCCATGACGGCGGTGACGGTCCCGACGGAATGCCCGCCCGACACACTCCACTGCTCACACCGTGGTTCGCTGCGATCCGCGGGTACACCCGGCCCGAGCTTGACCACGCCGGCGTACACGATGCCGCCCGGCCCCGACGCCGACCAACCTCGGGTCGGCTCGACCTCGCGGGCGGCCAATGCAGCGCAGGCCGCGGGGTCGGCCCGCCAGTCCGGCCCGAATCCCCACAGCGACACCGGGGTCGCACGAGGGTCGATGGCCACCACTTCATAGCCGGGCGGCAGGTCCTGGCGCACCCGGTCGATCCGGGCCGGGTTCACCGTGGCGACATTGCGGGAGGCCTGGGGCCCCGACGATGTCGGTGTCGGTTCGGGCGCGGGCTGCAGCCCGCAGGCCACCCCGCAGGCCAGCGTGCACACCAGGAGAACCGTCGCGACGGCGAAAAGGCGCACGGCGTGTTGATACCACAGCCCTGGTTTGCTGTCGAGGGTCGTCGCAGGGAATACGACAAGTGTTGCGATACAGCGGAATTTAATCGAGGCAGGAGTGGTTGGCACCAGCATGTACGGACTGACGGGAGCTGTGCTCGCCGGTGCCGCATTGTCGGCCCTCGCCCTGAATTTTCCCGCCCCGACCCTGGCCGCCCCGTCAGGGGTCGGGTCCGCGCAGGACACCGCCGACGACTTGGAGCGTCAGGGTTTCGACGTCGTCATCTACCGGGCCGGCACGGAAGCGCTCGATCGCTGCACCGTCTCATCGGTACGGCCGGCGCAGGTTCTGCGGCAGACGGTGTATCTGTCCGCAATCTGCTGAGATTGTCCCTTCCGGCAACATCGCCGAACACTTCCCTGCGCAAAGAGATGGCATCCCGGGAGCGGGGCATCTGCCAGCTAATATCCAGAAAAGCGTTTATCGTGCAGATGAGTTGCGCCTCGCCGGGGCGTCCAACCGATTGGAGACCGATGACCACCTCTATGCGGGCCGGTGGGATCGCTGTCGCTGTCGTCTCACTCGGGGTCGCACTCGCCGGCTGCGGTGACAAGACGGTATCCGGCACCGCCACCGAGGCGACCGGGAGCAGCGAGACAAGCACCGCGCCAACCAAGACCGAGGACACGCGCACACCCACGGCCGGGCACCAGTACACGATCGTGGACTACATCCGCGACAACAAAATCACTGAAGCCCCGGTGCACCGGGGCGATCCGGGCACCCCCACAATGGACCTGCCGATTCCCGACGGCTGGGCGGACGCGACCTCGTCAGCTCCCGAATGGGCTTGGGGTGCAATCGTATCCACCGATCCAGCGTTCGCAGACGACCCGCCGTCGATCATCGCGTTGATGTCCAGACTCACCGGAGATGTCGACCCGGCCAAGATCCTGGAGTACGCACCGAACGAGATCCGGAACCTGCCGGGTTACCAGAACCAGGGTGACGGCTCAGCAGGAGAGTTGAGCGGGTTCGACTCCTACCAGATCGGTGGCACCTACGTGAAGGACGGCGCCACCCGGTTGATCGCCCAGAAGACCGTGGTGATCCCCGGGTCGGACGGGCTGTTTGTGTTGCAGTTCAACGCCGATGGCACCGAGGATCAGATGGGTCCACTGATGGATGCCACCTCGGCGATCGACGACCAGACGGTCATCACACCGTAGGCGCCTGCCGCGAGAAGGCCGACGCCGCAGCCACCTGCTCAGGCGCCGGGCGCACTCCCGTGTAACGCTCGAATTGTTCGGCGGCTTGCAGTGCGATCACCTCGGCGCCGGTGATGACCGGCAGCCCCGCCGCCCGGGCCGCGGTGATCAACGGGGTTTCGGCCGGCATCGCCACGACGTCGACGACTGCGCGGGCTGCCTCGATGGTCGCGGGCTCGAATGCGCTCCGATGCTCGTCGGGACCATCGGCCATCCCGATCGGGGTGACGTTGACCAGGATGGGTGCGGTCAACGCGCCGACCTGCGGCGCAAAGCCGTAGCCGAGCATCCCGGCCAGTTCACGCCCGGCTTCCATATTGCGCGCGATGACAGTTCCGTTACGGAAACCCTTGTCCCGCAAGGCTGCACCGACGGCCTTGGCCATGCCGCCACTGCCGCGGATCAGCACCGCATCACTCGGGTCCAACCGATCGACGAGTTCCTGCACCGCCAGGTAGTCGGTGTTGGAGGCGACCAGGCGACCGCCGGGCACCGACAGGTCGTTGACGATTGTGTTGACCGCATCGATGGCCAGTGCCGACGGTTCGACCTCGTCGACGAGGTCCATGACGGCCTTCTTGAACGGCATCGACACCGAACAACCACGGATGCCCAACGCCCGCACCCCGCCGATGGCCGCGGCGATATCGGTTGTGGTGAAAGCCTTGTAGAGGAAATCCAGGCCGAGTTGATCGTAGAGATAGTTGTGGAACCGGGTGCCGATGTTGCTGGGCCGTGCCGCCAGCGAGATGCACACGAGCGTGTCTTTGGTCAATGGCGGCCGGCGGCCACTTATCGGTGACCTCACTGGTTCACCGACCGGATCACCTGCCGGGTCACGTCCTTGATCTTCGCCGCCAGTTCAGGGTCCAGGCTCAGCGTGTCGACGGCGGGCACCGGGACGTCGGTGAGCACCACGCCGAGATCCTCGCGCTCCCACACCGCACCGAGCCGGTCCAGGATGCGCCGCATCGCATAGTTCTCACTCAGCACCCGTGCGGTAAAACGTTCAATCCCAAGGTAATCCGCAGATACCACCAGGGCATCCAGCAGAAAGGTCCCGATACCACGGCCCTGATAGTCGTCGCCGACGGTGAATGCCACCTCGGCGGTCGTCGCATGGTGACCCTCGCGGACCACACGGGCGTCGGCGACGACCGGGCCCAACTCGCCCTCGGTCATCACCCAGACGAAGTGATCGGCGTAGTCAACCTCGAAGAGATACTCCAACAGCGCCTTCGTCGGCTTACGCACGGATTGGAAACGCCGGTAGAGGGTTTCACTGGAGAACTCGACCGGCCCGTTCATGGTGCGCTCGACGTCGCCGGGCAGTACCGGGCGCAGATAGAACCAGTCGCCGTTTTTCACCTGCACCGGGATCGGCGTGATGGCCGAGGCCAGCCGCTGGCGCGCGATGCGCACCAGACGATCGAACATCCCGGGCATTTGCAGGAGGAACTCGAAGGCCGCGCGGTCACCGACCCAGCCCGTCACCGGCTCGATGGCCGTCACGGTGGCCGTGCGCGGCGCATCGCGTAGCAACGCGATCTCCCCGACGATCATCCCGGGCTCCAACTCGGCGACGACGTCCGGGCCGTCGGGCCCATCGTGGGTCACCTGGGTGCGCCCGGAGGCGATCAGCATGAACTTCAGGGCCGTGTCGTCCTGATGGATCAGGACCTCACCTGCCGGGGCCGACAACGGCCGCAGCAGGGCGGTCAACGGCGCCAGCGCCGACGGACGGCATCCGGCGAAGAATTCCAGTGCCGCCAGGTCGTCGGCACTGATCTCGCTCGGATCGGCCACGCCATCAGGCTACGGCGCTACCGCAGGCCCGGTCAGGGCTTGGCGAATCCCGCTTTCGCGAGCGCCTTTTGGCCGGCCTCACCGGTGACCAGGTCGACGAAGCGGTGCGCCAACTCGGCCTTCTCGGAGTCTTTGAGCACCGCGATGGGATAGGTGTTGACGGCCTGCGAGGCCTCGGGGAACGCCACGGCAGTGACCTTGTCCCCGGCTCCGGCGGCGTCGGTGACATAGACCAGGCCGGCGTCGGCCTGCCCGCTGGTCACCTTGCCGAGCACGTCGGTGACCGAGGGCTCCTCACTCACCGGGGACAGTGTGACCCCGGTGGCCTTCTCGACCTTTTCGGTGGCACCACCACACGGCACCGGTGGTGCGCACACCACGACGCTGGTTCCCGGCTTGGCCAGATCGGCGAAAGTCCTGATTTCCTTGGGGTTTCCGGGGGCGACGGCAATGGTCAGGGTGTTGGTGGCGAAGTTGACCGGGCCGCCCTCGACGAGACCCGCGACCACCGCCTTGTCCATGTTCCGGGTATCGGCCGAGGCGAATACGTCGGCGTCGGCGCCCTGCGTGAGCTGGGTGACCAGGTCCGAGGATCCGGCGAACGAGAACTCCACCGTGCTGCCCGGGTTGTCGGTCTCGAACTGCCCGCCGATCTCGGTGAATGCCGATTTCAGGGAGGCCGCGGCGAACACCGTGATCGAGCCGCCCTGGGCTGCACTCGAGGGTTCCGGGGTGTTCTCGGCCGAGGTGCAGCCACCGATCAAGGCTGTGGCGGCGAACGCACCGATGGCCAGGGCGCACATCCGGGCTCGGGTCATGACTGTCCTTTCGGAGTTTCCACGATGACGGTCGTGGCCTTGACCACCGCGACCGCGATGCTTCCGGGGGCCAGGCCGAGCTCACGTACCGACTGGCTGCTCATCAGCGACACCACGGTGAACGGGCCGCATTGCATCTCCACCTGGGCCATCACCTCGTCGGCGACGACGTTGGTGACCAGCCCGGCGAAGCGATTGCGGGCCGAACTGCCGATTCCGAGCGGATCCTTGGGCGCCGCAGCGGCGTTGGCGCGTGCGAACGCCGCCAGCGCCGCCCCGTCGACCACCTTGCGGCCGGAGCCGTCGAGATGGGCCGGCAGCGATCCGTCGTCGATCCAGCGCCGCACGGTGTCGTCACTGACCCCGAGCAGTTCGGCGGCCTCGCGGACCCGGATATCTGGCATCGCGTCAGCGTATCGACACCGCAGGCGTCCAACAACCGCAAATACCGAGTGATTGCGACATTGCATCCGCAGGTGCGGGTCTTGACCGCCAGCCCGCCAAATGCTAAGCAAGTGCTCAGCATTTGTGACGACGAAGGGAACCGCATGGCGCTGCAGACAGTTCTGGACGACCTCCGCAACCGACCCGGTACCGGCGAGGTGATTCCGGTCATCGACCCGGCGACCGAGGAGCAGGTCACCGAGTTCCGCGACTGCGGACCCGAGGCGGTCGACACTGCCGTCGCCGCCGCGAAAGCCGCCTACCAGTCCGGGGTCTGGACTGACATCCCGGCCCGCCAGCGTGCCAAGGTGCTGTGGAAGCTCGGCGATCTGATCGATGAGCACGCCAAGGAATTCGCCGAGCTGGAATCGCTGGACGCCGGGATGCCGCCGATGCAGGCCGAGATGATCGTCTCGACCTGTGCGGAGTTCTTCCGCTACTACGCGGGCTGGTGTACCAAGCTCAACGGCAGCAGCTACCAGGTGCAGATGGAAGGGGGCGTCAACAGCAATTACTCCAACCTGCACGCCTACACCACCAAAGAGCCGTACGGCGTGGTGGGCCTGATCTATCCGTGGAACGGCCCGCTGTTCAATGCCTGCGCCAAGATCGCCCCGGCTCTCGCCGCCGGCTGCTCCAGTGTCGTCAAGCCGGCCGAGGAGACCCCGTTGTCGGCCGTCTTGCTGGAGCGGCTCATCGGCGAGGCCGGCGTCCCCGACGGGGTGGCCAACTTCGTGATCGGTTACGGCGCCACCGCGGGCGCCGCGATCACCGCGCACCCCGATGTCGAGAAGGTCGCCTTCACCGGCTCCACCGAGGTCGGCAAGCAGATCATGCGGGACTCGGCGGACAACTTGAAGAAGGTGACCCTGGAGCTGGGCGGTAAGTCCCCGGTGCTGATCTATTCCGATGCCGACCTCGACATGGCAATCATGATGGCCTCGATGGGCATCTTCGTGCACTCCGGGCAGGGCTGCGTGTGCGGATCACGAATCTTCGTGCAGCGCAGCGTCTATGAGCGTGTCGTCCAAGGCATCTCGATGATCGGCGAGAACCTGGTGCTCGGCGGCCCCAAGGACGAGGGCGCCATGATCAGCCCGCTGGTCAGCCAGAAGCAGCTCGACCGCGTGCTGGGATACATCGACCAGGGCAAGCGCGACGGTGCCGAAATCGTTTCCGGTGGTTACCGATTGGACCGTAAGGGCTACTTCGTCAAGCCCACCGTGGTCACCAACGTCGACCCCGCCACCAGCCGCCTGTACAAGGAGGAGATCTTCGGACCCGTCGTCACCATCCTGCCGTTCGACGACGACGACGAGGCCATCGCGATGGCCAACGACACCGGCTACGGCCTGGCCGCCACGGTCTGGACCACCAACCTGGCCCGCGCACACAGCCTGGGCAAGCGCCTGCAGGCCGGCATGGTGGGGCTGAACTGCCAGTTGACGTTCGACCACAACGTGCCGTTCGGCGGCTACAAGCAGTCGGGCATCGGCAAGGAGTTCGGTTACGAGGGCATCGACGCCTATCTGAAGACCAAGTCGATCTGGGCCCAGCTGTAGCCGAACAACCCTACGGTCACACCGAGAACCGGATGGCGGCGAGCTCGAGGGCCTTGCCCTCGAGCCGCTGCCCCAGGTAGATCTCGGCCTGCATGAGCCGCTCGCAGTGCCACCGGATGTCCTCGGCGTGCTCTCGCGACGCCACGTAGCGCGTCGCCATGGTCGTCACGTCGATGCGGCGGGTGTCGCGCACCTTCAGATCCTCGGAAACCCGGAAATCCTCCTCTTCGGCGGCGGCGATGGCGTCGAGCACCTGCTCCACGGCCAGCCGGATGTCCCGGCAGCCGTTCTCGGCGATCTCAGAGGCCTCCCGCTGAATGTCGCCCTGCCTGCGGACCACCACGGCATCTGCGCTGACCCGCTCCCCCGCGGCTTCACTGGCGTCCCCGGACCACTCGGCACCACCCGGCGCGTGCACGTTCTGCCGGTGCCACTCGAACAGTGCTTCCGACTCGGCAGCCAATTGTCGCCAGCGCGCGGCAGCGTCTGCGAGATATGTTGTGTCCCAGTCTTCTAGCTGAGACCGGGTCAGCGCTCCACCAGGCTGACCCGCGTCGGGCAGATCATTCACATCAACTCCGCCAGGCCCCCGGCGTGTTGGTCGTCGACGGCGGCGTATTGCAGCGCAGCCGCAGACAGGTGTCCCGCCTGCGCGCTGACGCGCCCCGACTGGGAGGTTCGCGCGGTGATCACCGCGTCGTCCATCGCCGAGACGCCGGTGCTACTCGGGTAGCCCCCGGCATCGGGACGGGCATGCGATACCCCCAATTCGGCAGCGATCATCTCGCTGCTAGTGGCCCCCGCCCGAAGCGCCCCCGGGTCCACTCTCAGATCGTTTGCCATAGCAATCCCCCAACTGGCCAATCTGCTCCCCGAGGCTAACCGAACTGGCTGGGTTGAGCCCAGGGGCTGAGCAAGTATGCCACTGCGAACTGGCATCGACCAAGGGCGGGTTCCACGTGCGTCGGTCACCGATTGGTCATCAGCCGGCCATCGTCAAGCCCCCACTGACACTGAGGACTTGGCCAGTAATGAAGCTGGCATCGTCGGATGCGAAGAAGAGCACGGCCTTGGCGACCTCCTCCGGTTCCGCGAGCCGGCGGAACGGGATGGCCCTGATCAGCCCCTCACGGACCTTGTCGGGAAGCGAATGGAACAGCGGCGTGTCTGTCGGTCCAGGGCAAACACAGTTGACGTTGATCTGATGACGGGCCATCTCGCGTGCCAGCGACTTGGTGAAGGCGATCACCCCACCCTTGGTGCCGGCGTACACCGTCTCCCCCAGACTGCCCACCCGCCCTGCATCACTGGCAATGTTGACGATCTTTGCCGTATCTCCCGCGGCGAGGATCGCTTCGAGAAACGCGTGGGTGAGCCGGACGGGTCCGAGGAAGTTGACTGCGACCAACGACTGCCAGAGTGCGTCGTCGTTGGACATGAACGGCTCGACCCGGTCGAAGCCGGCGGCATTGACGATGACGCCGGGCGGTCCGTGTGCCGCCACTACCTCGTCGCGCAGTGTGCTCACCGCCTTCGGGTCGGCGAGATCGACCACGTAGGCGGTCGCCGTCGCACAGTTCTGCACGGTCTGCGCCAGGCCCGCTTCGTTGCGGTCGATTGCCGCCACGGTGGCGCCGTCCTCGGCCAGGGCGATCGCGATGGCCCGGCCGATCCCCGAGGCCGCACCCGTCACAACGGCCACTTTGTTCTCGAATCGCACTATCCGACCTCCCGATCTGCGGTGATGTGGACGCTACGGCCACTATCGGCCGACAGATCCAGAAAATCAACCGTTCGGTCGATAATTGACTTATGTGGTCGGAAAACCGTAGCTTCGGTTGAACCGCTAGCGCGCAACAGGAGGGACGCCCCCCATGGATTTCTCTGAGTACCAGCAGCTGACACTGACCCGCCGGGACAACGGTGTCCTACTGATCACGCTGAACCGGCCGGAGAAGTACAACGCCGCCGACGAGGGCATGCACACCGAACTGACCAACATCTGGAAGGACGTCGCCGCCGACCCGCAGACCCGGGTCGCGGTGATCACCGGGGCCGGCAAGGCCTTCAGCGCGGGCGGCGATCTGGCCATGGTCGAACGGATGGCCGGTGACTACGACCGGGTGTCTCACATGCTCGGCGAAATGGGCGATCTGGTCTACAACATGATCAACTGCGACAAGCCGATCGTGTCCGCGATCAACGGCGTCGCAGTCGGAGCCGGAGCCGTGGCCGCGCTGCTGGCAGACATCGCGATCATCGCCGAGGACGCCCGGATCGGCGACGGACACGTCAAACTCGGCGTGGCCGCAGGCGACCATGCCGCCATCATCTGGCCACTGCTGGCCGGCACGGCCAAGGCGAAGTACTACCTGATGACCGGCGAGATGATCGGCGGCCTCGAGGCCGAGCGTATCGGAATGGTCGCCAAAGCCCTTCCGCGCGAGGAAGTTCTGAACGAGGCGCTGCGGGTCGCCGACAATCTGGCGATCGGCGCCCAGCAGGCGATCCGGCTGACCAAGCGGGCGCTCAACAACTGGCTGCGCAATGCGGGACCGATCTTCGACCAGTCCGCTGCCTACGAGATGCTGACCTTCCTCGGACCGGACGTGGTGGAGGGCTATACCGCTCTGCGGGAAAAGCGCGCGCCGCGCTTCCCGTCGGCGCAGCCGCAGCAGGGCGGCTGACCGCAGCCGGATAGCGGTCAGTAGAACAGGCACAGGGCACGGTCGACGATCGCGGCACGCAGTTGCGCGCGGTCGTCGTCGTGCATCCCCGGTCCGATCCAGATCGAGGACTGGTTGAGAATGCCGTGCAGGCACTGCAAAGCGACATTGATGTCGGGACAGGTGAATTCACCCTCGGCCACACCGCGCTGCACCACCTTGCGGAATACCGCGTCGTGGCGGCGCCGCATGTCCTTCATCGGCTCGTCGAAAACCGACGGCCAGCCCCGCGGCCAGGAGAACACCGCGGCCACCTCGGGCGCGGTCTCGGTGAGGATGCGGATCTGCTCATCGATCAGGGCCGCCAGGTGATCACGAGCACCGACTTTTCCGAGGGCGTCCGCACGGGCCTCTAGCCGCTGCAACACTTCCTCGGTCAGGGTCTCCAGCGCAGCGGCAACCAGGGCATCCTTGGACGAAAAGTAGTGGTAGAGCGTGGCCTTGGCGATGTCGGTCCGCTCGGCGACATCTTCCAGGCTCATGCCCTGATAGCCGGATTCGGTGAGGATGCGGGTGGCCGTCTTGACGATCTCGGCCTTGCGTCGGTCGCGACGGCGCGCCACCCGACTGGAGCCCGCGGCCCGATCCTCCACGGCCTCATCCTAGCCCGGCGCGGTCGGCTACTCGACCGCATGGACGAACTGCACGTCGACACCCCGGGCGCCAATTTCGCTGACACTCGTCATTGACGACTGTCAGCAAAGGCGCGTACGGTGACCGCCATGAAGTCACCACCGGCGCCAGCCGTGGCTGAATCACCGGCCGGTGGCGTCCGGGAGGCGCGCCGGCTCGAAACCCGAGCGCGCCTGTTCGACGCTGCGCTGGCAGAGATTTCGCACCGCGGGTTGGCCGCGGCCGACGTCAGCGCGATCGCGGCCGCGGCGGGTGTCGCAAGGGGAACGTTCTACTTCCATTTCCCCACGAAAGAGCACGTTCTCATCGAGGCGGAGCGCAACGAGGAGACCCGGATCGTCCGCGAACTCGGTAACCCCAAGGGCGATCTCGAGTCGGTACTCACGCAGGTCGTCCGTCACGTCCTCACTGCTGAACGCCGATTGGGCGGAGCGGTTTTCCGGGACATGCTCGGACTGCATTTCTCCTCGACGCGTCCGGTCGAAGACGAGTTGGCGCAGCATCCGCTCGCGGAGTTTCTGATCGGGGTGATCAGCCGGGCCCAAAGAGCAGGGCAGGTGTCGCCTGACCGCGACGCGGGCGAACTCGCGACGTTCTTCCTCACCGGGCTGTTCGCCTTGCTGGCCACCGGGGTTTTCGACGCTGCACTGCTGAGCCGTTATGTCACAACGATTGTCAAAGGGATGGAGAACCGATGAATCGCACAGGCATCGAGGGCTACCGGGATTTCCTGGCCAGGCGTGACGGCGAAGCGGACCTGCTCAACAGGAAGTTGGCGAATCGGGAGCGATTCTTCGCCGAACTGGAGGAAAATCCCGTCCGCTCAGTCCATCCCGCCGACCGGACGGTCTTCCTTCGCAATCTCCGCCGCCGACGGCCGGAACCTGGCCTGGACCGCAAGATGCTGTTTCTGCTGGCGACCGCCAAACTCAATCAGGCAGAACGGTTCGGCGTGGGGCTCGGCGAAACTTACGGACGCAACAGCGACGAGAATCTGCCGCCTGAGAACGTCTACCTCGAACTCGAAGAGCACTATCACACCCGGCTGCTGGCATACGCGCTCGACGTCTTCGACCTGACCTTCCAGGTGGTCCCGCCGCCATTCGTGATGCGCCAGTTCGTCAAGACCGGCGTATTCCTCCCCCAACGGCTCGGCTTCATGTTCGTCGGGGCCGCAGAAATGGCCGGCTGCATCATGTTTGACGAACTGCGCCGTGCCGGCGCCGAACTCTTCGCCGACGAACCTCAAGTGGCCGAACGGATCGAACTGCTCTACAGCGAAATCCTCACCGATGAGATCGGCCATGTCGGCTACTGCGCGTCCCGCTGTACATCGGCCGAACGGGCGGTCATGCGCCGGGTTTACCCGCTCATCGGACGGCTCTTCGCCCGCCAAACCGCCGAAATCAGTCTGCTGATCGACCCCAAGGCGTTGCACGCACGCCTGGATCGGCCCTTCGATGTCGAGGAACTGACGGCCGGGCTCGACAACGAGACGTACCTCGTCACGCACCCGTGAGGCGAGGACTTGCCATCCAGCGCCTAAGACGGAGCGATCCGGGCACGGGCCACCTGCGCGGCCCCGTTTCCGGTGATCAACCAGAGAGTGGCGAGCTGCGCGATGAAATCGTCGAGGGACAGGTCGACTCCGCCGTTGACGAACTCCAGGATGGCATCCGCCGTCCCACCGACGATGAACGCCGGTGTCACCTTGGCCAGGGGGTCTCGCTCCAGCTCGACGCCGTGCACTGTGCGCCCGTGGTCGATGAGTACGTCGGTCAGCCGGTGCATGACCGTGGTGCGGTGCGTATCGAGCTCGGGCGAAGCCGCCACCCCGCCGAGTAGGACGCGGGCGCGGCGCGGGTCGTCCACGAGAGCCCGCACTGCAGCAGAGACGCTCGCGAGGGCCTGAACCTCCAGTGGCTGCTGTGCGGCCGCGTCGGCCGCCTCAACGGTGGCGACGCGGACATTCTCGGCAATGTCGTCGACGACGGCGGCGGACAGCTCACCGAGGTCGGTGAAGCTCTCGTAGAAGTAACGCTTGTTGAGACCTGCTGCGGCACAGAGTTTCTCGACCGTCGCGCCGCGCCACTCTTTGCGCGTCATCAGGTCCATCGCAACATCCAGCAGACGCTCGCGCCGTTGCCGACGGCGAGCGTCCGCCGACTGGCCTCCGTAGGCGCGATTCGTCGTTGACACCACCTCGACAGTCTGGCACAGTCCCGTACCAGATATTAGGCACGATTCCGTACCAGATGCTTCCACCAGGAGAACCATGACAACCGCAGCCAAGGACACCGGCATCGACAATCAGGCACCGGACACGGCCCGCACCTCGGTGTTGAACGACTTGCGCGAGTTGGCCCAGACCGCACCAGCCCTGGCGCAGCGCCAGGGCTGGGACTACCTACAGGAACTCGGCACCGCGGGTCGCCGCGATCAACTCGCCGCGCTGTTCGAGCGGGGACACGCACCCGACGGACCGCACGGAGCCATGGAAGGTCTGATCGTCGGCAACCTCTTCGGCATTCCCGAGGCGTCCCTGGCGAATCCGCTGTTGAAAATCGACCCGACCTGGCGGGGAAAGACATTCGACACTGATACCGGCTTCAACCGCCTCGCGCCGATCGCCAAGTACGCGATGCGCGTCATCGCGCCCCTGTACCGCGGACTGCGCCGGGCCGGATCCGAGATGGTGGGATTCGAGTTCACCCACCGCATCGACACCGCGGCTATCCCGCCCTACATCAAGGTTCGGGCACTGGACTACAGCCCGGATGAGTACCGGAACCCCAGCGTGCGCACCTTCCCCATCAAACGGACCCGCGACGAAATCGTCGAACTGCTGCCCGGCCTCTATCTCGGGCGGGCCCTGCTGAACATGAACAGCGGCGAAGTGCGACCCATCGCATACTTCGCGCTGCGGGAGTTCACCGACGAGAGCGCGGGCCGATGATCGACCTCGACGGGGCCGTCGCATGCGTCACCGGCGGTGCGCGCGGTATCGGTCGCGCCACCGCGACGGCGCTCGTACAGCGGGGCGCAACGGTATGGATCGGCGACCTAGACACCGACGAGGCCGCACGCACCGCACGCGAAATCGGCGCGAAAGCAACCCATCTGGACGTCACCGACGAGTCGAGCGTCGCGGCGTTTCACCGTGCGGCATCCGCTGACGGACCGGTGGCGATGTTGGTGAACAACGCAGGCATTCAGCATATGGGCCCTTTCGTGGACCAGAAGCTCGCGGCGTACCACCAAGAGATCGCCGTCAATCTGACCGGCGTCGTCAACGGCATGCACGAGTTTCTTCCCGGCATGCTCGATCGCAATCACGGCCACATCGTGAACGTCGCATCGATGGCGGCCAAGGCGACCACTCCGGGCATGTCGGTGTACTGCGCCACGAAGTACGCGGTGGCGGCGTTGTCACGAGCCGTCCGCGCCGAAATCGCCCACACCGACGTCACCATCACTACGGTCATGCCTACCGCAGTCCACACCGACCTGACCGCAGGAGTCACTCTCGACCTTCTCCCCACCCGGCAACCCGAGCAGATCGGAACCGTCATCGCCGACAGCGCACGCAACCCCGGACGCGAGGTCACCGTCCCGAAATGGTTGTCGCCATTCGGACTGCTGGAGGAAGCCACGCCGGAACCGGTGATGCAATTGTTCAAACGACTCGCCACCCGCAACGAGCCACCCGGCCATTTCGACGAAAACCGTCGCCGCGACTATCTCAATCGGATCGACGGATGACGACATTGTCCACATGCCTCGCGTCGCCGGCGAACAAACACCGCCTGCAAGCGTTCGGCGCCGCTGTCACGTCACGGTTTCCCAGCGGAGATCACCCGCTCGCCATGCCGCCGCGGGGATCGAACCTCAAGCCCGTCATGGGCAATTACGGATTCCCGTTCCTCGGCCATGTGTTGAGCTCGCTGGCCGACCCCCTGACCTTCGCCCGGGACCGGTACGAGCGCTACGGGCCGGTGTCGTGGGCCGGAGGCGTCGGCTTCCGCGTCGTCGGCCTGATGGGCCCCGATGCCCTCGAGACCGCATGGGTCAACCGGGACAAGGTGTTCTCCAGCACGCGCGGCTGGGCACCGGTCATCGGACCGTTCTTTCACCGCGGAATGATGTTGCTGGATTTCGACGAACACCGCGACCACCGCCGCATCATGCAGGCGGCCTTCACCCGCAGCGCGTTGGACGGCTACCTGGAACTGATGCGGCCGAGTATCGATCGCACGCTGCGTAATTGGCCCTCGACACCGGATTTTCCGTTCTACCCGTCCATCAAGCACCTGCTGCTCGAACAGGCCGCGGAGGTGTTCGTCGGTACCCACCTCGGTCCCGAAGCCGACCAGTTGTCGGCGGATTTCCGCGACACCGTCCGCGGAGGGCAGGCGCTGGTACGCGCGGATGTGCCCGGCGGGGTGTGGGCCAAGGGGCTACGTGCCCGGGAGCGGCTCGAACGCTACTTCGCCGAGCAGGTTCCCGACCGCCAGCGCGGCGACGGCGCGGATCTGTTCTCGATGTTGTGCCGCAGCGAGGATGAAGACGGCGCCCGCTTCACCCAAGCCGACATCGTGAACCACATGATCTTCCTGCTGATGGCCGCGCACGACACCACCGCCATCGCGCTGTCCATGCTGACCTATGAACTGGGCCGAAACCGGCAGTGGCAAGACGCGCTTCGCGAAGAGGCCCTCGCTCACCCGAATGACACCCCGACCGTGCTCGACCTCGACACCTATCCCCTGCTCGATGCCGCATTCAAGGAGATCCTTCGGATGTACGCTCCGGCCGGCGCGCTCTTCCGGCAGACCGTCCGCGACACCGAGATCCTCGGACACTTCGTCCCGCGCAAAACCCAGGTGGCCATCAATGTCTATGCCTCCATGCGGCTTTCCGACTGGTGGCCCGACCCCGACACGTTCAATCCGGAACGGTTCGTGAACAATTCCGAGTCCCGCGCCACGGTGAGCCGCTACGTGTTCGCACCGTTCGGAGGCGGGGCGCACAAGTGCATCGGCCAGCAGTTCGCCGATATGACGGTCAAGACGACCATGCACCAGATGCTGAGACAGTTCGAATGGAGCGTGCCTGACGACTACCGCCCTCAGCTGACCTGGGGCACCGGGCCGACACCTGCCGACGACCTACCGATCACCCTGCGATCGCGCGCGCTGACGTAGGCAACGTCTTCGACGCGAATCATGTCGCGTAGCGGTCGTGCAACTTGGTCAACGTGGACTCGATGCCCTTCGCGTTGCCCTTGGCGAAGCCCATTCGCTCGTAATACTTCAGCGTGTCCTTGATCGGCCCGGTGTCGCGGTAATCGAATGTCTCTGTCACGCGCGTGAGCGTGGGGGTGAGTGCGGTGAACTCCCAGCGCCAACGGTGCCCCGCCGGATGTCGCCATTCAAAGAGTTCGTTGGGTGTCACCGCGGTGACGACGCTGGTGATCCGGTAGGGCACCCCGTACATCCGCATCCCAGTCGTGAACTTCGCACCAGGGGCGATGTCATCCGGGCACGACACGTTGTCGCGGACGGTGCCCGAACCGTCGATCTCGTGGTGACGACGCGGGTCGGCGATCATGGCGAACAGTTCGGCTGCAGGGGCATTGACCTCCACGGAGCGGCTGACCTGATTCGGACCCGCGTCAACGATGCTGACGGTCATGGTGTGCCCTTCGATTCGCATTCACTGTTCGAGGACCAGTATGCGACGGTTCATCCTCGCTGAGGGATAAGAGAAAGACCCGCCGTCTCCGGCGGGTCTTTTGTATTCACACTTTGTGGAGCTAAGGGGAATCGAACCCCTGACCTTCTCGATGCGAACGAGACGCGCTACCAACTGCGCTATAGCCCCTGATACCGGAACGCAAGGCTACCAGCCACCGGCCCGGAACCGGAAACCGGCTGCGCTACTGCCCGGAAGCCCGCGGAAGATCGTATTCGCGGGCCGTCGACGCATACGACGTGTACGCCAGGTGCTCGAAGATCGGGTCCTCGTCATCGATGTCGAGCACCACCGCGCCGGGCCTACGCAGCCGCGCCGGCACCACGTCGAGCTTGTGGTCATCGGTGCTCTCCACGCCGAGCCGGGACCGCGCCATCCGTTGCGCGCGACGACGTCGCAGCTGTTCCTCGATGCGGGTCTGGCGGCGCAGGTAGGCCAGATAGAGCACGGTCAGTGTGGCCGCGCCGCCACACATCCACCAGGCCGACGGCGTCACCAGCAAGGCGGCGCCCGCCGAGAACAGGATCGTGGCGGCCAGCACGGCCAGCACGCGCTTGCGGAACTGGAACTTGCGGGCGGTGACCTCCGCGGAGGTCTTGGACTCGAACCGGCGCTGCCGGCTGGCACTCAGCGACGCGACGGGCGTCTCGGCCTGTTCCTCGTCGACCGGTTCGTCCTCGGCCTCGGGTTCCAGGCCCGACGAGTCGTCGACGTACTCGTACTCGTCGTCGGAAAGGGCGTCGGAATCCTCGGCCTCCTCGACATCCTCGAGATCCAGTGCGATGCGCTCGGTCTGGGCCTCCGACTCGACAGAATCGAACTCCGGCTCGGCTTCGACCTCAGGCTCGGTCTCGAACTCCAACTCGAGTTCGGGTTCGGACTCTTCCTCGGGCACGGCAACCGGTTCGGCTGTCTCGGCCATCGAACCGACGGGCAGTGCACCGGAATCCTCGTCGACGACGTCGACATCGAGGTAGTCGGGCTCGGGGGTCTCGACGCTCACCACCGCCGCGGCCACCACCACGGTGCGCTGCATGGTCGCGTGTACGTGCACCTCGACCGGTTCTTCATCCTCTTCGAAGTCTTCATCGAGCTTCTCGTCGAGGTGGTCAGCCGTGTGCTGCCAGTACGGATCGCTGTGATGCCCGGCGGCCGGGCCGCGTCGTAACCGTTGCGCGTTGCGGCCGCTGTTGAGCACTCGAGTCGCCAGGGCGACATCGCTGGTGCGACGCACCGAGTCGCGCTTGCTGATCAACATCGGAACGAGCACGAAAAGCCAGAGAACGACGAGGGAAATCCACAGCAGTGACTGGGGGATGCTTGGCATGACGCCTGCTCCTTTCCCCGTTCAGGCTAGGTCTGCGACCAGCGCATCCATGGGTGGCGCGCCGACACAATTACACACCTGTAATTCGATCGATACAAGCACCAACAGTCACATTTGCCACATTAGTAACAGCTGACGGAACCGAATTCGTCGAGATTGCTTCCAGGGCTGTGAATCCGGCGAAATCGCGACCGTGGGCGCAGCTTCAATGCGGCTTCAATGCGGCGCGTCGCGGCCGGGCATCCTCGCCGGTCGGCTCAGCACCAACTGGCGCGTCCGGCCGAAACCAGGGCCTGGGACGCCGAGTGCTTCAGCTCCTCCAACGTGACCGCCACCAGGAGATGGTCCCGCCAGGCACCGTCGACCTCGAGGTAGCGGCGCAGTAGGCCCTCCTCGCGGAACCCGACCCGGGCCAGCACGGCCCGGCTCGCGGCGTTCTCCGGACGCACTGTGGCCTCGACTCGGTGCAACTGCACCGCAGTGAAGGCGTGGTCGAGCCCCAGCGCCAGCGCACCCGTCGCCACCCCGCCGCCGGTCTTGTCACTGGCCACCCAGTAACCGATCCAGGCTGACCGCAGTGCGCCGTGGGTGACGTTGCCGATCGTGAGCTGGCCGGCGAACTCCCCGTCGAGCTCGATCACATATGGCAGCATCCGTCCGAGCCGGGCCTCGGCGCGTAAACCCGAGCAGATCGCTGGCCATGACGAAACCCCATGGCGGAGACTCCAATCCACACCGCTGACCGGCTCCCAGGGCTCAAGGTGAGCCTGGTCGGCCAACCGGATCCGGCTCCACACCGCGGCATCGCGCAGCCGCACCGGGCGTAGCCGCACCACGCCGGCCCGCACCCGCAACGGCCCGATCGGAACGGGCCAGCCCGGGTGAAAAGCACTGGAGCGCAGCCAGCTCATCCACATTGTCGATTCGTCACACCGTCATTCATCGAATGAAGTCTTATCAGCCGCGCTGAGCCAGGAATGCCACATCCACGGTTTCGCCGGTGCGGACCTCGTCGACCTCGCTCGGAATCACCACCAGACAGTTCGCTTCGGCGAGTGTGGCCAGCAAATGCGTCGACGCGCCGGGCGCCCCGCCCAGTGCCTGCACCAGGTATTCGCCGGTGTCCTGGTCGCGCATCAACTGCCCCCGCAGGTATCCCGTGCGCCCGGCCACCGAACTGATCGGCGCCAGCGTGCGGGCCTGCACCACGCGCCGCATCGGTGCGCGCTTGCCCAGTGACAACCGGATCAGCGGGCGCACCATCACTTCGAACACCACCAGCGCGCTGACCGGGTTCGCCGGCAGCAGGAAGACCGGCACGCGGTCGCGGCCGAGCTGCCCGAAGCCCTGCACCGACCCCGGATGCATCGCGATCCGGGCCACCTCCATCTCGCCGAGTTCGGCGAGGACGGTGCGCACCGATTCCGCGGCAGCCCCGCCCACCGCACCGGCGATGACCACGATCTCGTTGCGATTGACTTGGCCTTCAACGGTTTCCCGCAGTTCCGCCGGGTCGGTGCTGATGATGCCGACGCGGTTGACCTCGGCACCCGCATCCCGGCCCGCCGCGGCCAGTGCGTAGGAGTTCACGTCGTACACCTGCCCGGTTCCGGGGCTGCGGGACACGTCGACGAGTTCGCCGCCCACGCACATCACCGACAGCCTGGGCCGTGGATGCACCAGCACCCGGTCGCGTCCGACTGCGGCAAGCAGGCCCACCTGGGCCGGACCGATGATGGTGCCCGACCGCACCGCGACGTCACCGGGTTGCACGTCGTCGCCGGTGCGCCGGACATAGGCGCCCGAGCGCACGCTGCGCAGGATCCGGACCCGGCTCTCGCCGCCGTCGGTCCACCGCAGGGGAAGTACCGCGTCGGCCAGCGTCGGCATCGGCGCGCCGGTCTGCACGCGCGCAGCCTGCCGGGGCTGCAAGCGACTCGGGGTCCGTGCCCCCGCCTCGATCGACCCCATCACCGGCAGGCTGATCTCCCCGGCACCGTCGCCCACGGACAACACGTCGACGCTGCGCACCGCGTAGCCGTCGATCGCGGCCTGGTCGAATCCCGGCATCGGCCGTTCGGTGACGACCTCTTCGGCACACATCAGGCCTTGCGACTCGGCGATGGCCACTCGCACCGGCCGGGGCGCCACCGCGGCAGCCGCTACCCGAGCCTGCTGTTCCTCGACCGAACGCACAACACGCCTTCCTATCTACGGGCCGACGTGCCAGGGACCGGGCCAGCTCGTTGCTAGCCGTCCTGTCCGGTCAGACCCAACCGTTCGACCAACCACCGCCGCAAATCTGGGCCGTAGTCGTCACGTTCCAACGCAAAGTCAACCGCAGCCTTCAGGTAGCCGCCGGGATTTCCCAGGTCGTGTCTGGCTCCGCGGTGCACAACCACATGTACCGGATGCCCCTCTTCGATCAGGAGTGCGATGGCGTCGGTCAGCTGGATCTCCCCACCCACCCCGCGCGAAACGCGACGTAGTGCATCGAAGATCGCCCGGTCCAGCAAGTAGCGGCCGGCCGCCGCGTACGGGGACGGCGCATCTTCGGACTTGGGCTTTTCCACCATGCCCTTGACCCGCAGCACGTTCGGATTGGCTGCGTCGGGCACCGTCTCGACATCGAAGACGCCGTAGGCGCTGATCTCGTCCTCGGGGACCTCGATCGCGCACAGCACCGTTCCGCCGCGCTTGGCCCGCACCTTCGACATGGTCACCAGTACACCGGTGGGCAGCACCAGATCATCGGGCAGCAGGACGGCAACCGCATCCTCGTCGGGAGCCAGCGCACTCTCGACGCAGCCGACGGCATGTCCGAGGCCGAGCGGCTCGGCCTGCACCACCGACTCGACCTTGATCAGTGCGGGGGCGCGGCGGACCTTCTCCAACATCGTCTTCTTGCCGCGCGCCTCCAGCGTGCCCTCGAGCACCAGGTCCTCGACGAAATGCGCGACGACGCCGTCTTTGCCTTCCGAGGTGATGATGATCAGCCGTTCGGCACCGGCCTCGGCGGCCTCGGCAGCGACCAATTCGATACCCGGGGTGTCGACCACCGGCAGCAGTTCTTTGGGGACCGTCTTGGTCGCAGGCAGGAACCGCGTACCCAGACCGGCCGCGGGAACCACCGCCGTATAGGGAAACGGCACCTCAGGCGCCTTGTGAGACGTGCTCATCATTCACACACTAACGTCCGTTCTGAAAAGGTGGATGGCGTGACCCCGCCGACCAAGACCGAGTTGCGAGCTGGCGTTCTCCGTGCACGACGGGCCGTACCGGCCGACCTCCGCGACCGCGAAACGCTGGCCCTTTGCCGCTGGCTGCCCACCTTCGTCCGCGACGGGCAGACGGTGTGCGCCTACGTTCCGGTGGGTTCCGAACCGGGGTCGCCGGCCCTTCTGGACACCCTGTCGGAACTCAGTGTGCGCGTGCTGCTTCCGGTAGCCCGCAACGACGAGGACGGCCGCGGACTGCCGATGCAATGGGGCGCCTATCAGCCCGGCACGCTGGTGCCCGCCGAGTTCGGCCTGCGTGAGCCCCCGCCGCCGTGGTTGCCGGCCGGATCGATCGCCGACGCCGAGGTGGTGCTGGTGCCCGCCCTTGCCGTCGACCGCGACGGCAACCGGTTGGGCCGGGGCGCCGGCTTCTACGACCGCAGCCTGATCTACGCCTCACCCCTTGCGCGACTGGTCGCGGTGGTGCGGGACGACGAATTGGTCGACGCATTGCCCGCCGACGCGCACGACGTGCGGATGACGCATGCGCTGACGCCGTCGGGCGGGGTCGTGCAACTGGGCGCCCCCACCGGGAACTGAGCAGGACTCGTCGTCCGAATTGCCGCCCGGAGTTTCGTCGTCGGGCATAGCGTCAACCTTCTGACGTGATGTGAGCCACGTCACGCACACGCGAGAAGGGGGAGCGACATGGGCGAGACTCCGGTGCTGAACAAGGCGCTCAGTCAACGACAGCTGACGATGATCGCGATCGGCGGCGTGATCGGCGCCGGTCTGTTCGTCGGATCCGGCGTGGTGATCGGCGCGACCGGACCAGGCTCGTTCATCACGTATGCCCTGTCGGGCGTGTTGATCATCATGGTGATGCGCATGCTGGCCGAAATGGCGGTGGCCAATCCGTCGACCGGCTCGTTCGCCGACTATGCGCGCAATGCCCTGGGCAACTGGGCCGGTTTCTCGGTGGGCTGGCTGTACTGGTACTTCTGGGTGATCGTGGTGGGCTTCGAGGCCATCGCCGGCGCCAAGATCATTCAGTACTGGGTGCACGTCCCGATCTGGTTGACGGCGCTGCTGCTGTTGGTCGCGATGACTGCCACCAATCTGTTCTCGGTCTCGTCATTCGGTGAATTCGAATACTGGTTCGCCGGCATCAAGGTCGTGGCGATCCTGGCGTTCATCGGACTGGGCATGTGCTTCATCCTCGGACTGTGGCCGCACAAGGAGATGGACTTCTCCAATCTGACCGCGCACGGCGGGTTCTTCCCGTTCGGACCGATGGCCGTCACCGTCGGCGTCGTGACGGTGATCTTCTCGATGGTCGGCGCGGAGATCGCCACCATCGCGGCCGCGGAGTCTGCCGATCCCGAACGCGCTGTGGCCAGGGCCGCGAACTCGGTGATCCTGCGTATCGCGGTGTTCTTCGTGGGCTCGGCGTTCGTGCTCGTCACGATCCTGCCGTGGAACAGTGAGAACCTCGCCGCATCGCCGTTCGTCTCCGCATTCACCGAGATGGGTATCCCCTACGCCGACCACATCATGAACGCCGTGGTGCTCACCGCGGTGTTGAGCTGCCTGAACTCGGGCATGTACACCGCGTCGCGGATGCTGTTCGTGCTGGCCGCCCGCCGTGAGGCACCGCCGCAACTGGTCAGCGTCACCCGCCGCGGGGTTCCTGCGGCGGCGATCCTGACGTCCTCGGTGGTCGGCTTCCTGTGCGTGATCGCGGCGGCGTTCGCCGAGAAGACGATCTTCGCGTTCCTGCTGAACTCCAGCGGCGCCATCATCCTGTTCGTCTACCTGCTCATCTGCATCTCGCAGATCGTGCTGCGCTACCGAACCTCCCCGGGCCAGCTCAAGGTGAAGATGTGGTTGTTCCCGGTGGCGTCGATCCTCACCGCGGCGGCCATCGCGGCAATCCTGGTGCAGATGTACCTGCAGGAGGACGTGCGTTCGCAGCTGGTCCTGAGCTTGGCGTCGTGGGCCGTGGTGATCCTGCTGTTCCTGGCCAACCGCTGGTTCGTCGGGCGCCGGCCCGAAACACCCGAGCCTGAGCGGGCGGCCGGGGCCCCGCGTCCGCACCGGGTGTTGGTGCTGGCCAACGAGACCGTCGAATCCGATGAACTGCTCGACGAGTTGCGCCGCATCGGCGCGGACCGCGATGCGGTCTATCAGGTGGTGGTGCCGGCCAGTCCGATCGACACCGGGGCGGCCGCCACTCACGGCCCGCTCGACATCGCCGAAGCCACCACCCGCGCGGCCCAGCGCCGCCTCGATCACACGCTGGACACGCTGCACTCCGAGCATTTGCAGGCCGACGGGGAATTGGGTGACTACCGTCCGCTGCGAGCCCTGGCCAATGCCGTCGAGGGATTCCGGCCCGACCAGATCGTGATAGCGACTCTGCCGCCGGAGGATTCGGTGTGGCACCGGTTCGACGTCGTCGACCGGGCCCGCGCCGATTACCAGATCCCGGTGACCCACGTGGTGGCACGGGTGCGCACCCAGGAGCACGCGTCGTGACGATCCTCGCGGCATTCAGTGCGAGCCGGCACAGCGGCGCACCCCTGAATCTGGCCATCCAGCTCGCCCGCACCACCGGCGAGCGGGTGATCGCCGCGGCGGTGGTGGAGAGGGCTTGGCCGCCCCGGGACGACCCTGTCGAGGTCGAGTACCTGTCCTACGTTCGCGCCCAAGCCACCCAGGCGTTGCACCGCGCGGCAGCGGCGCTTCCCGCCGATGTCGGCGTCACCCAGGTGGTACATGAATCCACTTCGATCCCAACGGGTTTGATGGAGCTCGCCGATGCTCACCGGGTCACGCTGGTGACGGTCGGCTCGTCGTCGTCGGGCATGCTCGGGCGCGTCACGCTGGGAAGCGTCACCGAGCGCCTGGTGCACACTGCACGGGTGCCGGTGGCATTCGCGCCGCGCGGGTACCTGGAGACCGAGGGGCGGGTGCGCCGGCTCACCGCGGCTTACGGCGGAGAAGCCGACGTCAACGGGCTCATCCCGGCCACCGCTGAGTTGGCCGCGGCGTGGAACGCCACGCTGCGCATCGTCTCGTTCACGGTCCGCAACACCGCAGCGTTCGCCGGAACCATCGAAACCTCGGCCGAGGAGTTGGTGGTCCAGCAGTGGTCACGGCGAACCATCGCCGAGATCACCAAGCAGCTCAACGCTATTCGTGACCGGATGGCTGTTCCCGATGTCGACGTGGTGGTCGGTGCGGGTCACGACTGGAATGCCGCGGTCGAGAGCATCGGGTGGAATGCCGGAGACATGCTGGTGATGGGTTCGGGTGCGGCCGCGCCGAGCGCCCAGGTGTTCCTTGGCTCGGCGGCCGGCAAGATCCTGCGCCACTCACCGGTCCCGCTGATGATCGCGCCGAGCTACCGCCGCAGTTAGCAGTTGCCGAGCACCGCCTCCATGGCGGATTTCTCCTTCTCCGAAACCCACAGCTGGTAGGCAGCTTTCACCTCGACCTGACGGGCCACGAACTCACACCGGAACGCCACGTTGGGCGGCAGCCAACTGGCCGCATCGCGGAACGCCTTGTCGAAGTTGGGTTGCGCGGCCACCGCGATCAGGTTGCGTGGATCGTTCGCGAAGTCCATGCGCCGCTGCGGGTCCCAGGTCCGCGCCCCCTTGTACCAGGCGTCGGACAGCGACACCAGGTGGTCGATCTGCACGGTGCCCGAGGTGTCGGGCCCACGGGTGAAGGCGACCTCGGCTCCGGCGTACGGGTCATGCAGGACACCGGTGGCGGCGTAGCAGGTGCCGGGCCGGACGGTCAGCTGAGCCAGGTCGCGGCGCAGGATGTCGTCGCGTGTGTTGCAGCCGTTGTGGCCGAACTCGACGTTGACGTCGTCACTCCAGGCCGCACCGAAGCGGGATCGGGTGTAGTCGGTGTCGCGATCCCAGCCTTTGATCGGCAGTCCCGCCAACAGTGTGCGGGCGTGGTCGTAGCCGGGGGTCCGCTGCGAGGCGGGAAGCTGGGCCGAGACGGAGGGCTGCGGTTGGGCCATCGGCCGGGATGCCGAACCGGTCTCCCGCATGCGGGCCACCACCAGCACTGTCAGCACCGCCAGGATTACCGCCACCACAAGCACGACCGCTAATCTTCGGGTTCGCCGGCGCCGGCGGCCCGCGGGAATGACATGGCCCACGTAGCGGTTCTAGCACTTGAGCTTGTAGAGTGCTAACAAGTTTGACCAACTCGGAGGGTTTTCGTGCCTACCTATTCCTACGCGTGCACTGAGTGCGACAACCGGTTCGACGCGGTGCAGGCCTTCAGCGATGATGCGCTGACCTCCTGCCCCAAGTGCTCCGGAAAGCTGCGCAAGCTCTTCGGTTCGGTGGGCGTGGTGTTCAAGGGCAGCGGCTTCTACCGCACCGACAACCGCGAGTCGAGCAAGAGTTCATCCAACGGTTCGTCGGCCAAGAGCTCGGAAAGCAGCTCTTCGAGCTCGACTTCCGACTCGTCGTCCTCGTCTTCCACGAGCACTTCGTCTTCCTCGTCGAGCAACTCTGCCGCCGCCCCCGCCGCGGCCGCCTCCAGCTAGCCCGAGTTATCCACAGGGCGGCGAAGACGCCGTTCCCACCCGGCCGTCGCGCGCCTACCGTGGCGCCATGGCCGAATCTCTCAACCCGCCACCCTGGCATCGGTTGACTGCTGCCCGGCCCGATTGGACCCGCACGGTGGCCGCCCGCCGCGCCGCCGCGGCCGGATTGGTGCTTCTGGCGGCCGTCGCCGTCCTGCGCTCCGATCCCCATGGCGAGTACACCGAGATCGCGGTCGCGGCTCATGACCTGTCCCCCGGCGTCGCATTGACTGCCGCCGACGTCCGCCTCGAGCGGCGCAGCACCGCCACCCTGCCCGACGGCGCCCAGCGCGACGTGGCACCGGTGATCGGTGCGACATTGACCGCCCCGGCCCGTCGTGGCGAGGTGATCACCGATGTCCGGTTGCTCGGGTCGCGGCTGGCCGAATCGGCTGCGGGCCCCGATGCTCGGATCGTGCCGCTCAAACTCAGCGACACCGCGCTACTGGATCTGATCCGCGCCGGCGATGTGGTCGACGTGCTGACAGTCACGTCCGATCCGGACGACAGGCAACCGACCCGGCCGGTCGTGGTGGCCTCAGGAGCCGTCGTGGTGCTGGTTTCCGAGAAGCCACGCGGGGCCGGAGCGGGCAGCGATCGCGTGGCACTGGTGGCGCTGCCCGCCCGCTCCGCGAATGAGGTGGCGGCCACCAGCCTGGTGCAGGCCGTCACGCTGACGATTCACTGAATCCAGATTCGGCTGCCGGACAACCATCCAGCGGTTCGGCCAACTCCGTTACTGTTTGCTTGTCGCATCAAACACACACACCGCAGGGAGGGTCCGCAGCATGTTGAAGGGCTTCAAAGAGTTTCTGTCACGCGGCAACGTCATCGATCTTGCCGTTGCTGTGGTCATCGGCGCCGCCTTCACGGGCTTGGTCACCGCCTTCACAGAAAAGGTGGTGCAACCGCTGATCGACCGGATCGGCGCCGGCCCCGGCAACGAGTACGGCGTTCTCAAGATCTCGCTGGGCGGCGATCCCGAGACGTTCATCGACTTCAACGCCGTCGTGTCGGCCTTCATCAACTTCGTCCTGGTAGCGGCGGTCATCTACTTCGTCATCGTCCTGCCGTACAAGAAGCTGCGCGAGCGCGGCGAGGTGGAACAGGCCCAGGACACCGAGCTGAGCCTCCTCACCGAGATTCGCGATCTCCTGACCGAGAACGGCTCGGCCGGCAAGCACGTCACCGGTCCCGGCACGGGCCCCAGCCCGGACACCGCCAGGCACACGAGTGCCGACCGCGGCGACAAGTAGGCGCCCGTACGCAAAAGCAGCCCCTGGATTTCTCCAGGGGCTGCTTTTGTCGGGGCTAGAACGTGACGTTCATGTCCTCAGTTCATGTTCCAGGGCTCGCCGTAGGTGGTGACGCTGTCACCGGTCGAGGCGATCAGGCGGGCGAACGGACGCAGCAGCACGCCACCGGCCGCACCGGTCACCGTGCCGTGCGCGTTGGACACCGCCACACCACCGGCCGGACCCTTGACGTCCACCGAGAAGGTGGCCACCTCCTGGATACCGGGGCCGTTGCCCAGGTCGGCGCTGATCGACACACCCGGGAACAGGTTCGGCGTGATCACGGACTCCAGGCCGAAGGGCGGTCCGGTGATGTCACCGTCGTCGATCAGGATGTTGGGGGTGGTGTAGGAGAAGTTGATCCCCACACCCAGCGACCAGGGGAAGCCGATCTGGTAACCCAGCTCCAGGGTGCCCTCGAACTCATCGGCGCCCGGGCCCTCGACGTGGTACTTGGCCCGGCCGGAGTGGAACCACTCACGGGTCAGCCGGTTGCGGTCCAGGGGGAACACCCCGTTGAGGAAGGTGTCCCACTGCTGAACGGTCAAGGTCCGATCCTGGCCGTCGACCAGGCTCAGCTCATTGTCCAGACCCGCATGAGAAATGCCCGTGCTCGCAAACAGCGCCGCGATGGCTGCGACCATCACGACCAGCACCCGACTGAATGCCTTCATATTCTCCCTAGCTAATTCGCCGGCGATCCTGGAGGCCCACCGTTTGTGGTCGACGTCCCAGCCCGCAGACCGTACCGCCGTGCAAGACCAACACATGGGGTGGATCAGCAACTCCACATGTCGCTCTTACCTAATACACATCGTCGTTGACACGAGGAACATAACGGGAGGGCATTCCGGCGGCAACGCAAGCGCATATCGACATACGTGCATCGGTCCCGCCGATCAAAATTTGCTGACTACCCGCGGGGAGTCCGGCGTACAACACCATGACGCTGCGAGTGGGCCCGCGGGGGCAATGGTGTGGCAGCGTTCACCCAAACCACGCGCTGAGGCCCAGGCCACACCCAGATTTGGGATTCCTGCCCCAACAAGCCGTTCACCGATCACTGATGATGGGGAGGAATGTTGTTCCGCAGCCACCGGTCACGGTCGGCATCGTCGTCCGGCGAATCGGTGTCGCGTTCGTCAGGAGCGATGTCCGGTAGGGCCTCACCAAAGATCTTGTTAACTGCGTGACGGGACGACTTATTCACTTCCGGCATCGCGATTACCCCTTCGTGACGAAGCTCACATTTCAGGTCGGGTGATCTGCAAGCACCCGTTAACCTGCTCTTAACCAGCATGAACGGTGAGAGCCACATTCGCCAAAAAAAGAAACGGCGGCCGGTGGCCGCCGTTTCCTCACTGGGCTCAGATCTCCAAGCTTGACAGCTGGCCTATCACCTGTGCAGCCAGCGGCCCCAGTGTGGCCATACCGTCGCGCACTGCCGCACGCGACCCGGCGATGTTCACCACCAGCGTGCTGCCCGAGACTCCGCACAGGCCGCGGGACAGCCCGGCATCGACGATGCCGGCCGAAAGTCCCGACGCGCGCAACGCCTCGGCGATACCCAGTAGTTCGCGGTCGAGGATGTCGAGGGTGGCCTCCGGCGTCACATCGCGCGGTGTCACCCCGGTCCCGCCTACCGACACCACGAGATCGACGCCGCCGATCACCGCGGTGTTGAGCGCGTTGCGGATCTCGACTTCGTCCGCGGCGACCACCACGACACCGTCGACGACGAATCCGGCCTCACCCAACAACTCTGTGACCAACGGACCGCTGTGGTCCTCCTCGCCGTGTGCAGTGCGGTCATCTACGACGACGACGAGCGCCCGGCCCACCAACTCCCCTGCCTGTTCCATGCCTGCAACCGTATATCCGGCAGCAGACAACGGTGTAGCCAGACGCAGTGTGGCCATCTCGCCGGGTCCGGTCAGCATGCTCACTGTTCGGCCCTGCCGAGGGTGACCTCGATTGTCTGCGGCTTGCCGCCCTCGCCCAGGAAGGTCAGGGTGACCTTGTCGCCGGGGGCCTTGGACCGCACCGCCGCCACGAGCGCGTCAGCACTGCCGATCACCCGGTCATCGACCTTGGTGACCACGACGCCGCTGGGTAGACCTGCTGCCGCCGCGGCCCCGCCATTGGTGACCTCGACGATCTTGGCGCCGTCGCTGGTGGTGTCATTGCTGACCTGCACGCCCAGCGACGCGTGCGAGGCCGTCCCGTTCTGGATCAGCTCATCGGCGATCCGCTTGGCCTGATCCACCGGGATCGCGAAACCCAACCCGATCGAGCCGCTCTGCGCCTGCGGCGAATCCCCGCCCATGGTGGCGATCGCCGAGTTGATACCCACCAGCTCGCCGTTCATGTTGACCAGCGCGCCGCCGGAGTTGCCCGGGTTGATCGCGGCGTCGGTCTGGATGGCGTCGAGGACGGTGTTCTGGTTGCGGGCGTCGCCGCCGGCCGCGACCGGACGGTTCAACGCGCTGACGATGCCGGTGGTGACGGTGCCTTCGAGGCCCAGCGGGGATCCCACGGCCACGACGTCCTGGCCCACCCGCAGGTTGGCCGAGGAGCCGAGCGTGATGGGGGTGAGGCCCGAGACATCCTGCGCCCGCACCACCGCGATGTCACTGCTCGGATCGGTGCCCACCACGGTGAACGACTTGGTGGTGCCGTCGGAGAACGTCACCTTGGTCTGTGCGCCGGCCGGCACCGGTGCCCCGCCCGGTACCGGCGCGGGACCGGGCCCACCCGGCTTGGCGCCCTGCACGACGTGGTTGTTGGTCAGGATCAGGCCGTCGGCGGTGAGGATGATGCCGGACCCCTCCTCGGAGGCGCGGCCCAGGTCGGTCTCGAGCTTGACCACACTCGGCACCACCTTGGCGGCCACTTGCTCCACCGAGCCCGGCGGCAGGGCGGCCGCGGGAACAGTCGGTGCGGCGCCGAGGCCCGGCACGCCCAGGCGCGGGTGGTCGTCGTGCATGAGGCTGCCGACACCGCCACCGATGCTGGCTGAGACCACGGCCACCGCGAACGCCCCGGCCACCAGACCGGTCCTGGACCGCTTCTTCGCCGGCACCGGCTGCGGGTTGGCCGGAATCCGGTACGGGTCATAGGGCGCGCGGTAGGCCTGCTGTGGCGGCTGGTGCTGTTGGCTCTGGTGCTGTTGGTTCTGGGGTTGCTGCGGCGCCGACACCTGTTGCTGCTGCGGTTGTTGACGCGCATATCGCCAGTCGTACTGCTGTTGCTGATACGGATCAGGACGCGCACCGGCGTATCCGGGGGCGCCACCGGGATGCTGCTCCGGCTGCTGGGGGTACCTCGGGTGGTTCGTCATTGTGCTGCGTGCTCTTCTCTTGTAAAAGGTCCGCCGGCCAATCACGCCGACCCGGTCCGACCCGCATGTCCAACCCTCGCGTCCGTCACTTCGTCAAACGAGGTTGTGGCCACTTAGGTTGCCCAGATGGACTGAGAATCCACTTAGAGATTTCTGATCCACCCCTGACTGGTCCCCCGACCGACTTCACTCTCTCACTTTTCCTCCGCGCCGACGCTGCGCCCACCACCCACGCGGTGCAGGTGTGTCGTATCGGCATTGGAGATCGGCTGCCCCGGCAACACCATGTGAAATGAAGCCCCCGGTGGGGTGCCGCCCGGCACGGTCTCGTCGATACGTAGCGCACCGCCGTGCTTGAGCACCACCTGCTGGACGATAGCCAGTCCGAGGCCCGATCCCGGCATCGCCCTGGCTGCATCGGATCGGTAGAACCGCTCGAACACGAGCGCACGTTCCTGCGGCGGGATACCGGGGCCGCGGTCGGAGACCACCAGCTCGGCATGCGTCGGATCGACCTGATGCAACCGGACACCGACGCGTCCGCCGGCCGGACTCCACTTCGCGGCATTGTCGAGCAGGTTGAGCACGGCACGGCCCAGTCCGGGCGCATCGCCGAACACCTGCCAACCGACCACGTCGACCTCGAAGTCGATGTCGTTGCGGCGCCGCCGGACCCGCTCCAGGCTGCGGTCGACCACCTCGGACATGTCGACCGGCTCCGGGTTGATACCGCCCGCATCGTCGCGGGTGAGATCGACGAGATCGCCGACCAGGGTGGACAGCTCCTCGATCTGGGCGACCACGTCTGCCTGCAGCCCGTCCATCTCGTCCTTGGGCAGCGGTGGCGCCCCGGGAGCCTGTGAGGCCATCAACAGTTCGACGTTGGTGCGCAGTGAAGTCAGCGGCGTTCTCAGCTCGTGCCCGGCGTCGGAGACCAGTCGGGACTGGCGTTCGCGCGATTCGGCCAGCGCCCGCAGCATCATGTTGAACGCCTCGGTGAGCCGGGCCAGCTCGTCACTGCCGATCACCGGGATGGGCCGCAGGTCGTCGGTGCGGGCCACCCGCTCGGCGGCTTCGGTGAGTCTGCCCACCGGTCTGAGCCCGGCTCTGGCCACCGCTCCACCGGCCATGGCCGCCACCGCCACGCCGACACCACCGACGATGAGCAGCACCGTGCCCAGACGTCTCAGCACTTGGACCGTGGGCGCCAGGCTCTTGGAGATCAGCAGGGAGCTGCCGTTGGCCAGGTGGACCGCGAGCACCCGCTGATGATTGGCGGTGCGCAGGGACATCAGCAGCTCGCCCGAGATGACGTCCTTTTCGGCCTTGCCCAGCGGCAGCATCTGGCCCTGCTGGTTGGCCGTGTAGATCGAGCGGCCCGGGATCACCAGCATCGCGTTCACGTCGGAGTACGCGGTGCCCTCGATCGCCTTGCCGGGATCGGCGGCCAGCGATCCACTCTCGATGAGCAGCCGGGCACGGCTGTGCAGTTGGTTGTCCAGGTCGTCATAGAGCGCTCGGGAGACCACGGCGTAGACGGCGACAGCCATCAGGACGACCACCATGGCCACCATCGACATCGCGAGCATCATCACGCGCCAGCGCAAGGACAGCGAGCTGGTGTTCCGTAGGTTCACGGCGGCGAGCCGCCCAGAGTCAGTGGCGGTTCGCCAGGTATTTGCGTTGAGCGCCATCAAATCAGGGAGGAGTTTCACGCAGGACGTAGCCGACGCCCCGCACGGTGTGGATCAACCGGATCTCGCCTTCGGCCTCGGTCTTGCGGCGCAGGTAGCCGATGTACACCTCGAGGGCGTTCCCTGACGTCGGGAAGTCGAAACCCCAGACCTCCTCGAGGATCCGGCTACGGGTCAGCACCCGCCGCGGGTTGGCGATCAGCATTTCCAGCAGCGAGAACTCGGTACGGGTGAGGCTGATCTGACGTTGGCCGCGGGTCACCTCGCGGGTCACCGGGTCGAGGGTCAGGTCGGAGAACGACATCTTCTGCGAATCGGAGCCGTCGTCGCTGACGGTCCGGCGCAGCAACGCCCGCATCCGCGCCAGCAGCTCCTCCAGCGCGAACGGCTTGGGCAGGTAATCGTCTGCACCCGCATCCAACCCGGCGACCTTCTCGGAGGTGGTGTCGCGGGCGGTCAGCACCAGGATCGGCAGATCGTCACCGGTGCTGCGTAGCTGCCGGCACACTTCCAGGCCGTCCATTCGCGGCATCATCACATCCAGAACCACAGCGTCAGGCCGGTCATTGGAAATCGCCTCGAGTGCTTCGACCCCATCCTGGGCGAGCTCGACCGAATATCCATTGAAAGAAAGCGACCGGCGCAGAGATTCGCGCACAGCGCGATCGTCATCAACGACAAGTATGCGCACAGGCACAGTTTCAACCCGCTGTCTGAGAGAGGGCTGAGAGGCACGCCGCAAATTCACCGAGCGTTTCTCGAGCCCAAACCGGCTCCGAGCACGACAAAAAGCGCCATCGCGAGTGATGGCGCTTTCTGAAGAAGTGTCTGCGGGTCTAGCGCTTGTCGAGGTCGACCAGGCCGAGACGGGCGGCCTTGAGCAGACGGCGCGGCACCTTGTGCTGCTGACCGGCGACATTGACGCCGACGAGACCGGTGGCCTCGGCCTTCCACTGCGCGCGCCGGCTACGGGTGTTCGCGCGCGACATTCTGCGCTTGGGCACAGCCATGACGTGCATCTCCTTGCTTAGGGTTGTTACCGCGCGAACCGAATGAGCCCGCCGGCGGCGACGATTGGTTACAGAGTAACGGTTGACCTGGCGCTGCTCCAAAACGGTGGCCGCAGACCTACCGAGCCTGAGCTGGGACATACCGGCCACCTATTGACGCGAGACCAGCGGTACCCGATAACCTACCGGTTGGTTGGTTGGTATCCATTGTCAGCGTCGACAGGAGTACGTGTGCCTTCAGGGCCTGATGCAGTGCGCATCGGTAATTGTTCGGGGTTTTACGGCGACCGGCTGTCCGCGATGCACGACATGCTCACCGGCGGTGAGCTGGACTATCTGACCGGCGATTACCTGGCCGAGCTCACCATGCTGATCCTGGCCCGTGACCGGGCCAAGAATCCCGACCGCGGCTATGCCAAGACCTTCCTCACCCAGCTGGAGCAGTCTCTCGGGCTGGCCCTCGACAAGGGCGTGAAGATCGTGGCCAACGCCGGCGGGCTGAACCCGGCGGGGCTGGCCACCGCGGTCCGGGCCCTGGCCGAGCGCCTCGGCCTCGACGTCAACGTCGCCCATGTCGAGGGCGATGACCTGGTGGGCCGCGCTTCCGAACTCGGGCTGGGCACTCCCCTGGCCGCCAATGCCTACCTGGGCGCGTGGGGCATCGTCGACTGCCTGAATTCCGGCGCCGACGTCGTCGTCACCGGGCGCGTGACCGACGCGTCGGTGATCGTCGGGCCGGCGGCCGCGCACTTCGGCTGGTCGGCCACCGACTACGACGCGCTGGCCGGGGCCGTCGCGGCGGGTCACGTAATCGAATGCGGCACCCAGGCCACCGGCGGCAACTACTCGTTCTTCCGAGACATTCCAGATCTGGCCCGGCCCGGGTTTCCGATCGCCGAGATCTCCGCCGACGGCTCCTCGGTGATCACCAAACACGCCGGCACCGGCGGGCAGGTCAGCGTCGGCACGGTCACCGCGCAGCTGCTCTACGAGATCACCGGCGCCCGGTACGCCAATCCGGATGTGACGCTGCGCGTGGACTCTGTGCAGTTGAGCCAGGACGGCCCCGACCGGGTACGGATCTCCGGGGTGACGGGGGAAGCTCCACCCCCGACACTCAAGGTGTCGTGCAACAGCATCGGTGGCTTCCGCAATTCCGCCACCTTTGTGTTGACCGGCCTGGACATCGAGGCCAAGGCGCAGCTGATACGCAGCCAGCTGGAGGCCGGGATCAAGGTCCGTCCTGCCGAGCTGGAGTGGACGCTGGCCCGCACCGATCATCCCGATGCCGATACCGAGGAAGCCGCCAGTGCGCTGCTGCACTGCGTCGTCCGTGATGCGGATCCCAGCATCGTCGGACGCCAATTCTCCTCGGCGGGTGTGGAACTCGCACTGGCGAGCTATCCGGGGTTCACCACCACAGCACCACCCGGCGACGGTCAGATCTACGGCGTGTTCGTACCCGGTTACGTCGACGCCACCGAGGTGCCACACATCGCCGCGCATGCCGACGGCACCCGGATCGGTATCGCACCGGCAGCCGAAACACTCTCTCTGGCACCAGTTTCCGATCCGGTCCTGCCCGAGGAACTCCCTGCCGGACCCACCCGCCGCACGGCACTCGGCACGATCGCCGGTGCTCGCAGCGGCGACAAGGGCGGGTCGGCCAATGTCGGGGTCTGGGTGCGAACCGACGAGCAGTGGCGCTGGCTGGCCCACGCCCTGACGGTCGAGCGGATTCGTGAATTACTGCCCGAGACAGTCGATCTGCCGGTCACCCGGCATCTGCTGCCCAATCTGCGAGCCGTGAACTTTGTGATCGAAGGCATTCTCGGCCAGGGCGTCGCATACCAGGCCCGGTTCGATCCGCAGGCCAAAGGGCTGGGCGAATGGTTGCGCAGCCGTCATCTCGATATCCCGGAAAGGCTGCTGTGACCGGCATCTGGAATACCCCCGAACGCGAATCACTGCGCAAGACGGTGCGAAGTTTCGCCGAGCGTGAGGTGCTGCCCCACGCCGACGAATGGGAACGCACCGGCGAGCTGCCGCGCGAGCTGCACCACAAGGCCGGCGAAGCGGGACTACTCGGCGCCAACTTCCCCGAGTCGGTCGGCGGTGGCGGCGGCGACGGGGCCGACGCCGTGATCATCGGCGAGGAAATGCACTACTCGGGTTCACCGGGCGGCGTGTTCGCCTCGCTCTTCACCTGTGGCATCGCAGTACCGCACATGATCGCCTCGGGTGATGAACGCCTCATCGAGACCTACGTGAAGCCCACGCTGCGTGGGGATCTCATCGGATCCCTGGCCATCACCGAACCGGGCGGCGGCTCCGACGTCGGGCATCTCACCACGCGCGCGGTGCGAGACGGCGACGACTACATCCTGAACGGCGCCAAAACCTACATCACCTCGGGCGTGCGGGCGGACTACGTCGTCACCGCCTCGCGCACCGGCGGCCCGGGCGCAGCGGGCGTCTCGCTGATCGTGGTCGACAAGACCACGCCGGGATTCGAGGTCACCCGCAAGCTCGACAAGATGGGTTGGCGTTCAAGCGACACCGCTGAGCTGTCCTACAGCGACGTGCGGGTGCCGGTGGCCAACCTGATCGGCGCGGAGAACTCCGGCTTCTTCCAGATCGCCGCGGCATTCGTGTCCGAGCGGGTGGGCCTGGCCGTACAGGCCTACGCCAGTGCCCAGCGCTGTCTGGATCTGACCGTGCAGTGGTGCCGCGACCGCGAGACGTTCGGCAAGCCACTGATCGCCCGGCAGTCGGTGCAGAACACCCTGGCGGAAATGGCCCGGCGGATCGATGTGGCCCGGGTGTACACGCGGCATGTCGTCGAGCGCCAGTTGGCGGGTGAAGAGAATCTGATCACCGAGGTGTGCTTCGCCAAGAACACCGCGGTCGAGACCGGCGAGTGGGTGGCGAATCAAGCCGTGCAGTTGTTCGGCGGGATGGGCTATATGGCCGAATCCGAGGTCGAACGTCAGTACCGTGACATGCGCATCCTGGGTATCGGTGGTGGCACCACCGAAATCCTGACCTCGTTGGCCGCAAAGACATTGGGGTTCCAGTCGTGACCACTCTGAAGTCCACCATCGATCCCCGCTCCCCCGGGTTCACCGAGGCCGCCGAGGCGATGGCGACCAAGCTCACCGAACTCGACACTGAGCACGCCAAGGCCCTGGCCGGTGGCGGGCCCAAGTACGTCGACCGCCATCACGGCCGGGGCAAGCTCACCGCCCGAGAGCGCGTCGAGCTGCTGCTGGATCCGGACGCACCGTTCCTCGAGCTCAGCCCACTGGCCGCCTGGGGCAGTGATTTCACCGTCGGCGCCAGCGTCGTCTGCGGCATCGGTGCCGTCGAGGGTGTCGAGTGCCTGATCGTCGCGAACGATCCGACGGTCAAGGGCGGCACGAGTAACCCGTGGACGCTCAAGAAGATCCTGCGGGCCAACCAGATCGCGATGGAGAACCGGCTTCCGGTGATCTCCCTGGTCGAGTCCGGTGGCGCCGATCTGCCGACGCAGAAGGAGATCTTCATTCCCGGCGGGCAGATGTTCCGCGACCTGACCCGGCTGTCGGCGGCAGGCATCCCGACGATTTCCCTGGTGTTCGGCAACTCGACGGCCGGCGGTGCCTACATCCCCGGCATGTCCGACCACGTGGTGATGATCAAAGACCGTTCCAAGGTGTTCCTGGCCGGGCCGCCACTGGTCAAGATGGCCACCGGAGAGGAGTCCGACGACGAGTCGCTGGGTGGCGCCGAGATGCACTCCCGCACTTCGGGTCTGGGCGATTACCTGGCCAACGACGAGCTCGACGCGATCCGGATCGGGCGTCGCATCGTGGCCCGGCTGAACTGGCGCAAGCAGGGACCTGCGCCCGCCCCGGTAGTCGAGCCGCGGTTCGACCCGGAGGAGCTCATCGGCATCGTGCCCGCCGATCTACGCATCCCGTTCGACCCGCGTGATGTGATCGCCCGCATCGTCGACGGCTCCGACTTCGACGAGTTCAAGCCGCTGTACGGGTCGTCACTGGTAACGGGATGGGCCACGCTGTACGGCTACCCGATCGGGATCCTGGCCAATCACCGCGGCGTGCTGTTCAGCGAGGAATCGCAGAAGGCCACCCAGTTCATCCAGCTGGCCAACCGGTCCAACACCCCACTTCTGTTCCTGCACAACACCACCGGCTACATGGTGGGTAAGCAGTACGAAGAGGGCGGCATGATCAAGCACGGCTCGATGATGATCAATGCAGTGTCCAACTCCACCGTGCCGCACATCTCGCTGCTGCTCGGCGCCTCCTACGGCGCGGGCCACTACGGTATGTGCGGGCGCGCGTACGATCCGCGCTTCCTGTTCGCGTGGCCGTCGTCCAAGTCCGCGGTGATGGGCGGCACCCAGCTTGCCGGGGTGCTCTCGATCGTCAGTCGCGCTGCCGCCGAGGCCCGTGGACAGGCGGTCGACGAGGCCGCCGACGCGGCACTGCGGGCTGCGGTCGAGGCTCAGATCGAGGCCGAGTCGCTGCCGATGTTCCTCTCCGGCCGGTTGTACGACGACGGGGTGATCGACCCGCGCGACACCCGAACCGTGCTGGGAATGTGCCTGTCCGCCATCGCGAATGGCCCGATCGAGGGGACGTCGAACTTCGGCGTCTTCAGGATGTGAGCGCTTATGCCTACCTTGCGCGTCGAATCTGAGCTTGTGTGCGAGATTTCGACGATTCTTCGACCACAAGCTCAGGTTGGGTGACAATGATTACGAGAGTGCTCGTCGCGAACCGCGGGGAGATCGCCCGCCGGGTGTTCGAGACCTGCCGGCGCCTCGGCATCGGCACCGTCGCGGTGTACACCGACCCCGACGCCGGGTCCGCACACGTCGCAGAGGCCGACGCCCGGGTTCGCCTGGAAGGCAACAACGGCTACCTCGACTCCGCCCAGATCATCACCGCCGCCCGGGCTTCGGGCGCCGACGCCGTTCACCCCGGCTACGGGTTTCTCTCCGAGAACCCGGATTTCGCCGCCGCGGTGATCGACGCCGGGCTGACCTGGATCGGTCCGCCGGTGAATGCCGTTGCTGCCATGGGCTCCAAGATCGAGGCCAAGAAGATGATGGCCGCGGCCGGCGTTCCGGTGCTGGCCAAACTCGATCCGTCCACCGTGACGGCCGATCAGCTGCCGGTGCTGGTGAAGGCATCTGCCGGCGGCGGCGGCCGCGGCATGCGCGTCGTCCGTGAATTGTCCGATCTACCCGACGAAGTGGCCGCCGCACAGCGTGAGGCACAGTCGGCGTTCGGCGACCCGACGGTGTTCTGCGAGCGCTACCTGGCGGCCGGCCATCACGTCGAGGTGCAGGTGCTGGCCGACCAGCACGGCACGGTGTGGGCGGTCGGTGAGCGCGAGTGCTCGATCCAGCGGCGTCATCAGAAGGTCATCGAGGAAGCCCCGTCGCCTCTGGTGGAACGCACTCCGGGAATGCGGGAGAAGTTGTTCGACGCGGCCCGGCTGGCTGCCGAGGCGATCGGCTACGCCGGCGCGGGCACCGTCGAGTTCATGGCGGACGAGATGGGTGACTTCTTCTTCCTGGAGATGAACACCCGCCTGCAGGTGGAGCATCCAGTCACCGAGGCCACCACGGGGCTCGATCTGGTCGAGCTGCAGATCCTGGTCGCCGACGGCGGCCGACTCGACGCCGAGCCGCCAGCCTCTCGTGGTTCGGCCATCGAGGCCCGCCTGTATGCCGAGGATCCGGCCAAGGGCTGGCAGCCGCAGGCCGGCACGGTGCACCGGTTCGACGTGCCCGGGCAGGTGCGCGTCGACACCGGTATCGAGGACGGCTCGGTGGTGTCGATCTTCTACGACCCCATGCTCGCCAAGGTCATCTCCTACGCACCCACCCGGCGCCAGGCCGCGACCGTACTGGCCGATGCGCTGGCCCGCACCCGCATTCACGGACTGCGCACCAACCGGGATCTTCTGGTGAACGTACTGCGGCATCCGGCGTTCCTGGACGGGGAGACGGATACCGCGTTCTTCGACACGCACGGTCTCGACACCCTGGCCGCTGCGCTGGCCGATGCCGGGGTGGTGACGCTCTCGGCGATCGCGGCTGCACTTGCCGACGCCGCGTGCAACCGCAGCAGCGCAAAGGTTTTCGGTGCCGCGCCGAGCGGATGGCGCAATCTGGCCTCGGGATACCAGTCCCGGACCTACCGCGATGCCGCGGGCGACGACGTCCCGGTGCGCTACCGATTCACCCGTACCGGAGTTGAATTGCCCGACGACGAAGGGGTTTCCCTGGTGTCGGCGACACCGGGCCGGGTGGTGCTCACCGTCAACGGAGTGGATCGCGCGTTCGACGTGGCGGGGTATGGCGATCAGGTGTTCGTCGACTCCCCGCTCGGACCCGTGCAGCTCACCGCGCTGCCCCGCTTCCCCGATCCGGACGACGCGGTGGCGCACGGTTCGCTGCTGGCGCCGATGCCCGGTTCGGTCGTCCGGGTCGGGGCCGCCGTCGGCGATACCGTCAGTGCCGGACAGCCGTTGATCTGGCTGGAAGCCATGAAGATGGAGCACACCATCGCCGCCCCCGAGGACGGGGTGCTGGCCGAACTCAATGTCGCCGCGGGCCAACAGGTCGAGGTCGGCGCCGTACTTGCCCGCGTGCACAACCCTGAAGGAGAACAGTCATGAGCTTCATCGAGACCGAAGAGCAGAAAGCCCTGCGCCAGGCGGTGGCCGCGATGGCCGCCAACTACGGACAGGACTACTACCTGGAGAAGGCCCGCTCCGGACAGCACACCACCGAATTGTGGAACGAAGCGGGCAAACTCGGCTTCATCGGGGTCAACCTGCCCGAGGAGTACGGCGGCGGCGGCGCCGGCATGTACGAGCTGTCCACGGTGATGGAGGAGATGTCGGCCGCCGGGTCTGCGCTGCTGATGATGGTGGTCTCCCCCGCGATCAACGGCACGATCATCTCCAAGTTCGGGACCGAGGAGCAGAAGAAGCGCTGGATCCCCGGCATCGCCGACGGCTCGATCACGATGGCCTTCGCGATCACCGAGCCTGATGCGGGTTCCAACAGTCACCGCATCACCACCACCGCACGCCGCGACGGCAGCGACTGGATCCTCAAGGGCCAGAAGACGTTCATCTCGGGGGTGGATCAGGCGCAGGCCATCCTCGTCGTCGGCCGCACCGAGGACCACAAGACCGGAAACCTCAAGCCGGCACTGTTCGTCGTCCCCACCGACACCCCGGGGCTGAACTGGACCAAGATCGAGATGGAGATCGTCAGCCCGGAGAGCCAGTTCCAGGTGTTCCTCGACGACGTCCGGTTACCTGCCGATGCATTGGTGGGTTCGGAGGACGCCGCGATCGCGCAGCTGTTCGCCGGGCTGAATCCCGAACGCATCATGGGCGCGGCCAGCGCGGTGGGTGTGGGCCGGTTCGCGATCAACAAGGCGGTCGACTACGTGAAGACCCGCCAGGTATGGAAAGTGCCGATCGGGTCGCACCAAGGTATCTCGCATCCGTTGGCGCAGAACCATATCGAGGTGGAGCTCGCCAAGCTGATGATGCAGAAGGCCGCAACGCTGTATGACGCCGGCGACGATTTCGGCGCGGCGGAAGCTGCCAACATGGCCAAGTACGCGGCGGGCGAGGCGTCGGTGCGGGCGGTCGATCAGGCCGTGCAGTCCCTCGGCGGCAACGGCCTGACCAAGGAGTACGGCATTGCCGCCGCAGTGACCGCGTCGAAGCTCGCCCGCATCGCGCCGGTGAGCCGCGAGATGATCCTGAACTTCGTCGCGCAGACGTCGCTCGGCCTGCCTCGGTCCTACTGATGACAGCTTTAGTCCACTACCGGGTCCAGGGCGCCGTCGCACGCCTCACGCTGGATTCCCCGCACAACCGCAACGCGCTGTCGACAGCCCTGGTGGAGCAGTTGCACCAGGGCCTGACCGACGCGGCCGAGGAACCCGGCGTGCGGGTGGTGGTGCTCGGCCACACCGGTGGAACCTTCTGCGCGGGGGCCGATCTGAGCGAGGCCGCCGGGCAGGACCCCGGGGAGATCGCGGTGGACCGGGCCCGGGAGATGACCCGGACGTTGCGGGCCATCCTGGAGCTTCCGGTCCCGGTGATCGGTGCGATCGACGGGCACGTGCGGGCCGGCGGAATGGGGCTGATCGGTGCGTGCGATCTCGTCGTCGCCGGCCCACAGAGCACGTTCGCACTGACCGAAGCGCGCATCGGCGTTGCGCCGTCGATCATTTCACTGACGTTGTTGCCGAAGATGTCGCCGCGGGCGGCGGGTCGCTACTTCGTCACCGGTGAGAAGTTCGGCGCCGCCGAGGCAGCCGAGATCGGGCTGATCACGCAGGCTGCTGACGACGTCGAATCCGCCGTGACCGCGCTGACGGCCGAGATCGCGAAGGGCTCACCACAGGGGTTGGCGACGTCAAAAGCGTTGACGACTGCGGCGATCCTGCGTCGGTTCGACGCAGATGCCGAGGCACTGACCCGGCAGTCGGCGCAACTGTTCGTCTCCGATGAGGCCCGTGAGGGCATGATGGCCTTCCTGCAGAAGCGCCCGCCGAGCTGGGTGGGCTGAGCCGAGCCGGAACGGCGCTTGGACAGGTTGCAGTGCCGTACCGGCTTGTTGCACATTGGACTATCTTCGATTGAAAGCATGATTGCTGCCGCCCGCCTCGGCCGGGACATTTCACCAGGTAACCACGTGCCCAACGGTGATTTCTCAGCATTTGCTCAGGGTTAGCTACCCCTTTCCAGTTTCGTTGTATTCATAGTGCGACGACCTCCCACGTTGCTAGCGTCCCGGTTTCCACGATCCTCCCGGAAGGAAACCTTTGATACACGCAGCATTGCGCTCGTACGCCACCGCGGGCGTGGCACTTGTGGGGGCCGGCGTCATCGCCGTGTCGCCCCTGACGCCACCGCCGGTCGCCCAATCGGCCACTAACACGATCTCGACCGCACAGGTGGCACTGACGTCCACGGTCGACCCGCTCACCCGCTGGAGCCAGATCGCGTCCAATACCGGCGAGGACATCGGCGAACTCGGCGCGTACTGGATGGAAGATCCGATGCCGTTGGCGCGCCAAGTCGTCACCAACGTGTCGACCTACGCCGAGTGGTACGTCTCGGGTCTCCAACAGGCCATTCCCGCCCTGCAGAACTGGGCGGAGCTGGTGATGGCCCCCGCAATCAACCAGGCCGTCGGACTGATCCAAGCCGGCCAACCCGAGCAGGCCGGAACCGTCCTGGTAAACGCACTCGGCTACATCATGTGGGCCGGGTTCCCGATGATGAAGCTGGTGAGCATCCCCGGATTGATGACTGATCATTTCAGCACCCTGGTGAAGGGAGTCTTGTCGGTGCCGACGGCGAGCACCCTCGTCGGCTTGGCTCTTGGAGTGCCGTCCGACCTGATCACCTCGGTCACTGCGGCCGCCCAGGACGCGCTCGACGCGACCAACTCCGGGGATCTGATGGGGGCGGCATTCGCGATCGCCAACGCCCCGGCTGATATTGCCGAGAAGCAGCTCAAGCGAATCTTCGAATTTCGGAAGTGGGGCGGCTGCGGCTGCCTGATCAGCGGCGGGCTGGTCCTCAATCAGCTCATCAAGCTGCCGAGGCAACTTGCCAAGGCGATCGCACTGCCCGCCCCGGCCGCGGCGACCGCGGGCACGCTGGCGGTCACGGCGCCGAAAACAGCTGAGCTGCCCGCTGCCACCGATATCACGGTCGAGGCCGACCCGGAACCGGAGGTCGCACCCGAACCCACCAAGGCCGAAGCCCCCGCCGCCGTCAAAGCCAGTTCCGCTGGCGCCACTGACCTTTCGTCGGGCAACAAAGCGGTTCCAGGCAGAGCCGGCACCACGCCGACTCGGAGCGCTGATCGCATCCGCACCTCGCTGCAGAGCACCGCGCAACAGGTCGGCAACGGCATCAACGACGCACGAGATGGCGTCAAGAAGTCCATCAAGAACCTGAGCGACAACGTCGCCAAGGCGGTCAAGAAGCCGGCGAAGAAGAAGGCGACAAGCTCGGCTGACAGCGACAGCTGACCCCAGCAACGACTCCGGCCCCACTTCAGCGCCAACGAAGTGGGGCCGTTGTCATCGGAGCCAGAACAGGTTGCGACCGGCCTCCTTCGATTGTTTCGCATTGAAATAACATCACAGATTTTTCCAGTAGCTATCGGGCTTCCAGATGACAACAACACACAGCTGGCTCCTGCATCCGCCCCGACATGAATAGTTCGCTGCCACACCAGCTTTGCAGTGCGATTTTCGGATGTTTCGACCTTGACCGGCTCCAGCGTCGCTACGGTTCGCATTCCGCACTACTGACAGGAATGAACCATCCATGCAGAAAACAATGCGGCCGGTCGCCACGGCCGGGTTCGCACTTGTTGGGGCAAGCGTGATCGCCGTATCCCCACTGGCAGCCCCACCAAACACAGCCTCGGCCACCACCACGATCTCGACCGCCGCGGTCCAGCTGACGTCGACCGTCGACCCGCTGACCCGCTGGAGCCAGGTGGCGACGAACACCGGCGAGAACCTCGGCGAGCTCGGCGCGTACTGGATGAACAATCCGATGCCGATCACCCGCCAGCTCATCACTAACGTGCAGACCTACGCCGACTGGATCAGTTCCGGCGTGCAGGACACGATTCCGAACCTGCAGTACTGGGCCGAGAATCAGGTAGCGCCGGCATTTGAGTTGGCCGTGACCCAGTTCCAGGCCGGGAATATCCAGCAGGCGGTCAAGACGATGACGACCGTACTGGCTTTCAACAGGGTGATGTTCGCCCTGATGCCCATGATGAACCTGCTGAACATCCCCACCTCCGTCGGCGACCGCGCCGCTGCGGTGGTCCGGGAAATCTTCAGCATCAACACCATGTCGCCACTGTTCAACGGTGTCTCGAACGTCGTGATGAAGACCGCCGATTCGATGGCCACCTCAGCCCAGGCGGCCATCGATGCCATCGAAGCAGGCGATGTCCCAACGGCATTGACCGCCGTTGCCAACTCACCCGCCAACGCCATCGACTCGGTTCTCAACTCGCCGGGCGGCCTACTCGACTTTCGGGTGGTCGGGGGCTGCGGTTGCATCGTCACCGGCGGCACCGTGCTGAATCTGGTGCTCAGGAAGTCCGAGTTCATCGCCAAGGCCATCGCCCTACCGACTCCTGAGTCCGCGTCCGTCCAGTCCGCACCGGCACCTGCCCACGAGCCTGCGCCCATCACCGAGACGACAACCAAGTCCGAGGACGAGTCCGCCCCGGCCGATACCGCCGCGGTCAAGGCCAGCTCCACTGGCACAAAGGATCTTTCGACCGGCGACAAGGTCGGACCCGGTAAGCCGGCCACCGCCACCAGCCGAACCGGGCAACGGCTGCGCACCTCGCTGCAGAGCGCGGCCGGCCAGGTCGACAGGACCGCCAGGAACGTCCGCGACGACATCAAACAGCGGGCCAAGTCTCTGGCCAAGGGCCCCAAGAAAGCCGCGGCTTCCGAGTCCGGGGAGAAAGACAAGAGCGACTCCGGCAGCACCGACAAATAGCAGGCAGAACGTTGGCGCCTTGCCCCGCCGCCCCGGGGAGAGGCGCCAACGTCTCTGGTCGAAGCGACGCCATCAGGCGGTGGCGGCATTGCGGATAGCGCAGGTCAGCCGGTACACGCGGGACGACTGGTAATTGCCTGTGGCAGCACACACTGCGACGCGTCTGTCGGATCAACGACCACAGTTCTACCGTTTTCTGTGCGGACGTTATCTGCCGTGCGGCGATCTCCTGAAAGGCCGGAATCATGGCCAATGATCAGAATAAGGCGATTTCCCGACGCATATGGGAGGTATTCGCCTCCGGCGACCTCAGCGAGCTGGACGATCTCGTCGCTCCGGGGGCCGCCTTCCACGACACACAGGATCCGTTCGGCGATCAGCGGGGTCCCGAACATATGAGAAGCCTGATGGACATGTATCGGACGTCGTTCTCCAACATGCGATTTGACATCAAGAATCAGCTCGCCGACGGCGACTACGTCTGCACGATGATCGAGGCCCAGGGCGACAACACCGGCGAGATCATGGGTCGGCCCGCCACCGGCAAGCACAGCCGGATCAACCTGACCAATGTCGACCGGATCGAAGACGGCAAGATCGCCGAGAGCTGGGTTACCTGGGACACCCTCGGCATGCTGCAGCAGCTCGGCCTGATCCCCTCGGGCGCACAACAAAAGGCGCCCGCCTGAGCTGCTGCCTAATGGGTCCGGGGCCGGCCGCGGCCCCGGACCCCCACGGATGTCTGCATCCGTGGCGATATCAGACCATGGTGTCGGCCGGGGGCAGGCCGAACTCGTTGTTGCCGAAGATCAGGTAGGCACGCTCGGGATCGTTGGCCGCGTGCACCCGGCCGGCGTGCGCGTCACGCCAGAACCGCTGCACCGGAGCATCATTGGACAGCGCGGTGGCACCCGAGGCCTCGAACAGCCGGTCGATCGAGGCGATCGCACGGCCGGTGGCACGCACCTGATCGCGCCGCGCCCGGGCCCGCAACTCGAAGGGGATCTCCTCACCGGCGACCAGCAGCGCGTACTCGTCGGCGACATTGCCCGACAGCTGACGCCAGGCGGCGTCGATGTCGCTGGCAGCCTCGGCGATCCGGATCTTGGCGAACGGATCGTCCTTGGCCTTCTCACCGGCGAACGCTGCGCGCACCCGCTTGCCCTGATGCTCGACGTGAGCCTCGTAGGCGCCGTAGGCCATGCCGACGATCGGAGCCGAGATGGTGGTGGGATGGATTGTGCCCCAAGGCATCTTGTACACCGGAGCGGTGTTGGTCTGGTAGCCGCCGGCGGTGCCGTCGTTCATCGCCTTGTAGGACAGGAAGCGGTGCTTGGGCACGAACACATCCTTGACCACGACGGTGTTACTGCCGGTACCACGCAGGCCGACCACGTGCCACACGTCATCGATCTCGTACTCGGTGCGCGGGATCAGGAAGCTGCCGAAGTCGACCGGCCGGCCGTCCTTGATCACCGGGCCGCCGACGAAGGCCCAGGTGGCGTGCGAACTTCCGGACGACCACTGCCACGAACCGGACACCAGGTAGCCCCCGTCGACGGCGTGTCCGGCGCCCATCGGCGCATAGGACGACGAGACCCGCGCGGACGGGTCATCGCCCCAGACGTCTTCCTGGGCCTGCTGATCGAACAGGGCCAGGTGCCAGTTGTGCACAGCCAGCACTCCCGCCACCCAACCGGTGGAACCGCAGGCGCTGGCCAACCGGCGGACGGCCTCGCAGTAGACGGTCGGATCGCACTGCAGGCCACCCCACTGCTCGGGCTGCAGCAGCTTGAAGAAACCGATCTCGTCGAGCGCCGACAATGTTTCCTCGGGGATCGCACGCCGATCCTCGGTCGCCTGGGCGCGCTCACGCAGCACTGGCAACAACTCGTCGATGCCCGCCAGAACTGCCTGCGGGTCGCGCGCTGCCTGAATACGGTCGATCTGAATAGTGGTCACTGGACTGCCCTTTCAGGGTTGGGCTGGGTGCGGCCGAGGCCGCTGACGGCCGGAGTCGGTGGTTCCTGCAGTCGAAGATTCTCGGCGACTTCACTGCGCCAATATTCATTGGCGGCAGTGGTATCCACTTCGTACTCGAAGCGATCGGTCATGTCCGCGGTAACGTCGGCGACGTCAACGTAGAACTGCTCGTACCACCGTCGCAGCTGATAGACCGGGCCGTCTTCCTCGACCAGAAGTGGGTTGTCGATCCGGGTCTTGTTCTTCCAGATCTCCACGTCCTGCAGGAACCCGCGGCTGACACCGTCGGTGAAGGCATGCAGCAGCATGTCGGTCGCCTCGGCGGTCAGCCCTTGCGGCCGACGCACCATGATGCCCCATTGCAGCACAAAGGAATCCGGTGCAACCGGGTAATGGCAGTTGACCAGGATCGCTTCGACGGCGTATCCGCTGTAGCTGTTGTGCAGCCGGTTGATCATGAACGACGGCCCAAAGTAGGACGCTTCGGAATCGAGGACCTGTTCACCGGCGTAGTGCGATCCACCCAGGTTGACGTCGGGCCTGCCGATCGTCTGGAGGTACTGGGATGCCACCTGGCCTTCGAACACGTTCTTGAAGTAGGTCGGAAACCCGAAATGGATGTAGTAGAAATGCGCCATGTCGACGATGTTGTCGACGATCTCGCGACAGTTCGAGCCGATGAGCTCAGTACGCCAAGACCATCCGGTCCAGCCCTCGTCACGAAACTCCGGAATGTCGGGGATGTCGAGATGCGGCGGCGGTGTACTGCCCTCGGGGTCATGCCAGACGAATAGGAGACCCGCACGGACACGTGATATCCACACACGTGTACGTGCAAGTCGAGGAGCGCGCCTGGCATAGGGCACCTGTGTGCAGCGGCCACTCCCGGACCACCTCCAGTCGTGGAACGGACACGCAACGGCATCGTCTTTGACCTCACCTTGAGACAAGTCACCGCCGAGATGGCGGCAGTAGGCGTCGAGAATGTGCAATTCGCCCTGACTGTCGGCGAAGACGACCAGCTTCGTCCCGAATGCCTGGATCGAATGGGGTTTGCCGTCAAGAAACTCCGACACCATGCCCAGGCAGTGCCAGCCGCGAGCGAACCGCGTCGGCGTCGTCCCGACGTCGATCTCACGCACCGCAGTGCCAGTCGAATCGTTACTCAACCCGTCACCTCCTGCCGCGAACGGCAAACTAGAACACGTTCCTGTAGTTACTGGATCGAAACGCTAAGCCGAGGCCATACAGACTCAATAGGGACTAATGGCCCTAGTTGCATCGCGACCGAGCGCAAGGCGATGGGTGACATCGACGGCAAGAAGCCTCGGATTCGGCGGCAACCGGAGGGCGCAACACCCCGCGCTGAGATTCTGGCAACGAATCTAGACAGAAGACTTCGGATTCCGCATACGCCAAACCCTGAGCATGCTGACGGTGAACTACCCTGCCCTAGCTGGCATCCCCGTGGATCGACGACTGATTTCGCAGCGCCGCCACCCGTCAATTACCCGCAAGGACGCTATTTGGGCAAATTTGCCAGCCGACAAATAGGTGTTGTTACAGTGTGCAAACAGTTTGTCGGTCACATCACAGAAACGAAGGCGGAGAGCTTGATGTCACAGCCCACCCCACCCCGTCTCCACAAGGCCAAGGCAGCGGCCACCGCTGCCGCGGTCGTCGCGACCGCAGCGGCATTGACCGCAGGCGTCGCGTCATCCGCGCCGGAGGCGCTGGCCGCCCACAACCGCAGTGTGCAGGCAGACATCGAGCTGACCGCAGCTACCGTTCCGAATCTGCCCCAGGTTCCCGATCTGATCGGGATATATGGCGTCGGACCGGTCTTCTGGGCCGCGCAACTTCTGGGCCTCACGCCCGACAACGTGATCAAGGCCGCCGCCGGCCTGCTCGGCGGCAGCGAGATGGCCGCGACCGTCACGCAGCTGCTGAACATCCTCGACGCTGTTTCCCCGGTCGACGCCGGCATCAAAGGCCCGCTGCCCAGCGACGTCTACAACGCGGTGAACGACCTGGACTACACCTTCACCGGCCTCGGCGACTTGCTCGGCCTGGGCAACCAGCCGGTGTTTCAAAAGATCTCCGATTTCCTGTTGAACCACGCATCCATCGTGAACCAGCGACGCGCCATCATCTTCTCCGAGAGTCTTGGCGGGCTGACCACCTCGCTCGCCTACCGCGACGTGATCAGCGCGGTCCAGTCCAATGACCCGGACTGGGGGGTCGGCGTCACCGGGCAGTGGCTGATCTTCGTCAACAACCCGAGCCGTCCCGGCGGTGGATTGTTCGCACTCGCAACACCTTTCACCAACCTCTTCGGGGTCAATCTGACGACGCCGGACGCCGGTAGCTATACGAATGCCGATGCCAACGACGGCAAGATCACCAAGGTTCTCAATACCTCGATCCTCGACATCACCTGGGCCTACAACCCGCTCTCCGACGTGCCCACCACGCTGAACCCGCTGTCCTGGGCCAACTCGGCGGCCGCCGGGGTGTTCCTCACCTACCTGCTGCCCGACGAGGGCAACAACATCGGCAGCCACGTCCTGCCGCAGTTGGCCATCGGGATCCTCGACGGCGTCAAGGTGATGGTCGATCCGACCGGTGGCCAGGGCCTACACATGGTTCCGGGTTGGGATAACTTCGTCAAAGGCCTCAATTGGGTCCCCATCCTCGGTGACTGGCTGGACGACATCACCGACGCCACCAAGTTCCCCGGCAACGCCACCTACATCACCTACGACTCCGGCAATCTCCCGCTGCTCGAGCCATTCCGGATGGCCCCGCGTCTGGTCAGTCTCGTTCCGGGCGTTGATATCCCGACACCGCTGACCGACAGCGTCGAGGATGCGCTGCGGAAGATGGTGAACATGGGCTACCAGGACGTGAACCCTCTGAACCTGGAGCGCACCTTCGGCGAGGCGGGCGAGCAGGCCTACCTGTGGCACTCCCCGCTCACCCCGACGCAGCAGTTGGCCGCCAACGAGACCATCTTCGACGCGCTGATCGACGGCATTCAGGCCAACGCCCTCGACCCGGAGGCCTGGACGCCGTCACTGCCGGGGGTGGACTTCAAGCCGATCGTGCAGAACGCCGTGTCGGTGGCGGTCGCCAAGGCGATGAGGGACGCACTGCAACTCGTCCAGGACGGTGCAGACCCGGTCTTCGACGGCATCGAGAAGGGTCTGGCCCCGGTCACCACCGCCCTCGACGGCGTGAACGCGCAGGTCGAGACGGCCATCGACAACATGCTGAAGGTCAATGGCTCCACGGCCAATAAGCAGTCCAACAAGCAGGCCATCACCTCGATCCCATCGGTCGACAGCCAGCTGCAGACACTCAGTCTCGACGCCCCGGACACGACGGCTACCGACACCGAAGACGCAGGAGCCAAGCCCACCCCGGTCAAGGACACCCTCAAAGGACTCGGTGTAGAGAAGGACTCGCTGAAGGTCGCCAAGGCCAAGCCGAAGGCCCGCCACGCAGCCGACCCGAGCAATCCCGCCAAGAAGTCGGTCAAGGAGACGGTCGACAAGGTGCGTAGCGCGGTCGACAATGCCGCCAAGGACGTCAAGGACGCCTCCAAGAGCCTGACGAAGACGAAGAATGCCAAGGCCGAGAAGAAAGAGAAGTCGGACAACGCGGCCGCGTAATCGCTGACGGCCCCGGGGACGCGTCGGTAGCGTGGCCACCATGCCACGCACTGTGCTCGTCACCGGGGCGACCGGCACTCTCGGCCACCATGTGGTGCCGGAGGCGATCGACGCCGGTCATCATGTCCGCGCGCTGAGCCGCCGGGAGCGGATCGGCTACACCGGCGTGCACTGGCACCAGGCCGACCTGCTCTCACCCGACGGTCTGGATGCCGCGCTCGACGGCGTGGACGTCGTCGTCCATTGCGCTACGCAAGCGACCGGTAGTAAGGACGTCAAGGCCGCCCGGAACCTGATCGAGGCCGCCCGACGCAAGGGCGTCGGGCACCTCATCTATATCTCGATCGTCGGCATCGACGACATCCCGCTGCCTTACTACAAGACCAAGTTGCGGGTCGAGCAGGCGCTCGAGACCTCCGGGATCGGGCACACGATCCTGCGCGCGACGCAGTTCCACGAGCTAATCGAAAAGACGTTTTCGGCGCAGCGATTCTCGCCGGTTTTATGGGCCCTGCGCGACGTCCGATTCCAGCCGATCGACACCCGGGATGTGGCCCCCCGACTGGTCGCACTGATCGATTCCGAGCCCGCCGGGCGGGTGTCCGACATCGGCGGCCCCACGGTCCACAGCCACCCGGAATTGGGACAGATGTATCTATCGGCCCACAACAGCGTGCGCCGGGTAATCAGATTCACCATCCCCGGCCGCACCGTCGCGGGTTACAGGTCGGGGGCCAATCTGGCCCCGAAGAATGCGGTCGACGGCACCTCGTTCCAGGACTATCTGGGTAAGGCCGGGTAGATCGTCGACGCCGAGTGGGGTTCACCCTCGCAACCTTGGCAACACAGTTCGGCCACCGGTCTTGCATGTGACAGCGATCGCCGTAGGCTCGACACCGATGAGCACTTCAGCGCCTCAGGGCAAGTCGATGCGTGCGACCGACACCGACCGCATTCAGGTGGCGCATCTGCTCACTGATGCTGCCGCCGCGGGCCGGCTGCCGATGGCCGAGTACGAGGACCGGCTGGCAAAGGCCTACGCGGCTCAGACGTATGACGATCTGGCCCGGTTGAGCCGGGACCTTCCGGGGGCCGTCAACTGTTCGGCAGGCCAATGTCGCCCCGCCCCCTCGACACTGCTGCTGGCGATCATGAGCGGGTTCGAGCGCCGCGGCCGGTGGAACGTGCCCAAGAAGCTGACAACGTTTGCCCTCTTCGGTGGCGGCGTGGTTGATCTGCGCTATGCCGATTTCACCGCACCCGACGTCGATGTCCGCACGTATTCGATCTTCGGCGGGCAGACCATCCTGGTGCCGCCGGAGGTGAACGTAGATGTCGACGGCGTGGGCGTGATGGGGAACTTCGACCAGAACGTCGACGGAGCCGGCACGTCCGGGGCGCCGCGGGTCCACATCCGCGGTTTCTCGCTATGGGGCAGCGTCAGCGTCAAGCGCAAGAAGCGCCGCAACCAGACCGACTGAGACAAAGCGGGCGGGCCCGAAGGCCCGCCCGTTTTGCTATCCGAAAGAACGGCAGCAACTGGCTGCCTGTGCACTGACCTTCATGCCGCCCGCCGCAACGCAGTTCGACGGCTTGGAGGCCGCCGTGACCAGAGGTGATAGGTACTGGCGACGTTGTTCATCTGCTGTTCGGCACCCGATCATGGGGACTCACAGGCCTAACACAGATGCCGCTCAAGAGCGTGGAAACGCAACGACCCCCTCCATTTTGGAGGGGGTCGTTGCGTTGAGTCAGGTGCTACTTGTCGTTCTTGTCCTTGTCGCCGGAGTCGGAGTCGGCCTTGGCCTTGGCCTTCTCGTCGGCACCGGCCTTGGTCTTGGGCTTGAACGCCTTCTCAAGGTTCTTCGTGGCTTTCTCGACGAACTTCTCACCGGCCGATTTCTTGCGCTCGGTGGTCTTCGGCTCGGGCTTGGCCACCAGGCTGTCGCGGACCAGCGAGGTGCCGGTGCCGGCTTTGGTCTCGGTGCGAGACTTGGTCTCGGTACCGGACTCCGTCGAAGCCGCGGCCTCATTGGTGTCGGCATCCACGGACTCGATCTCGCGTTGCGGCAGCTTGATTTCGGGCAGCTTGAGCTCAGGACGCTTGGGCGCCTTGACTTCTGGGGTCTCGGCCTCAGCGACCTCGGCGATGGGTACGACCGCTTCGGCGCTGTCGTCGGCGGTCTCATCGACCTTGATCGCGTCGACCTTGGTCTCGTCGGTCTTGAGGTCGAGCGTCGTGACGAGCTTGGAGTCCGCGGGCGCTTCGAGCTTCTCCACAAGCTTCTTGAACGGCGACTCGACATTCGTCGGCAGGCTCAGCAGTTTGCTGACATTGGGCAAGCTCGTGGAACTGACGCCGGACGTGGATTCCGACTCTGCTTCGGTCTCTTCGTGCGTCGACAGCAGGTTGGTGCTATTGGCTTCCTCCGGATCCGGCGCGATCAGCATTTTCACGGTTTCAACCATGTAGTCGACGACGCCCAGGATGCCGTCGACGTAGAAGGTGCCGTTGAGCCCCTTGGCCCATTCGCCGACCGCGTCGTCCGGCAGGTTGTCGTTGATGATGCTGTAGGCCAGGTAAGCCGCGCCACCGGCGAAGAATTCATCCACCCGCTTCGACAACTGGAGGCGTTGGGTCGGGTCGAATGCGTCGACGATCGAGGTGCCGATCACTGAACCGAGATAGGCGAACCCGTCGCTGAACCCGGCCTCGAAGAAGATGTTGTCGACGATGTCCAGCGGAAGAATGTTGTCGCTGAGGTAGTACGCGAGGCCGGTGAACCCGTCGTGGCACATTGCGCCGGATGCGGAGCAGTTGCCGGGGTCCCAGTAGTTTTCGTTGACCTTATTGCCGGACGCGTTATAAAACTGGACGTTGTCGCCCATGTCGCCGACAGTCGCGGGGGTCTTGCCCTCCGTGTCGAGGTAAAGACGCTTTCCATCCGGGCCGTAGAGAGGCGTGGACTCTGGAGTGTCGTCCTTCGGATCTTCCAGCTGGTTCCCGTTGAGGACGTAGCCGGCGGTGGGCAGGGAAACCGTGCCCTGGTAGTAGTGACCGCCGTAGCCGCCGTTGAATGCCTCCAACACGCCTTCGAGCGAGAGCGCGACGAGGTTGATCTGTTCGGCCGTCAACGTCCGGTGCGCCGGAGCTTCCGCAGCGGACGATGCCACCGTGATCTCGTCGCGGGGAACGAACAGTGCAGGGGTTCCGGCAACAATCGCGCCGGCGCTGAGCAGTGCCACCCCAGTGGTGACGAGTGGACGGACTGCCATGCGGGTGAGGCCCCTTAATCTCGAGCGCAGGACGGATTCCTGAGAATCCGTCCCGTTGTCTGCGTACTTCCTTGAAAGTCCTTGAGAAGGGTAATTCCCGTCACTATCTCCCGCAACCTACCTCGACGCGGGACATCAGCCTCCGGCACCCCGCCGCAGCACTGTTTTTGCGGGACAAACCCCGAAAAATATTTCGGTGACGGACGGCAACATTCCCGATCGACTGACATCCAGCTAACTTCGAATACCGCTGCCTATGCACTCACCGGGCATAAATATGCGGGTTACCGCCTACGGAATCCGTGGCTTATCCACCGGAGGTTCCGGCCCGGCACACTCGGGCGGCCATGCCTGCACTGGGAATCACGGGGCAGGACTTACTTGTCGCCGCTGCCCGCGTCCTTACCGGATTCGGTGGCATTCTTGACGGCCTCGCCAAGCTTCTTCAGGAACTTGCTGCCGTTGGACTCCCCTTTCGGCTTGCCGTCGCCGAAGAGGATGGGGGGAGTGACCTTGTTGCCGTTCCTGGTGTCGGTGCCCGTCGCCGGTTCGTCTTCGGTCGCGGGTTCTTTGTCCTTGACCCTGATCTTGGGCGTGATATCGGGCTTCGACTCCGGCGCCGTGACCTCGGGCGCCTTCGGCTCGGGAACTTGAACCTCGGGAACCTTCAGCTCCGGCGCCTTGAACTCAGGCAGCTTCAGCACGGGCGCCTTTACGTCGGGCGCCTTGACCTCCGGCACCTTGGGCGTCTCGATCGTCGGGGGTTCTGGCGCCGTCGGCAGCTTGATGTTCACCGGGATGAGTCCGGTGCCGCCTTCGACCGGGTTCTCGATGCCCTGGTCCACGTTCTGTTCAATCGCGTCAAGATTCTTGACGAGGTTGCTCTCGTCTACCGCAGGTGTCTTGAAGGACAACTTCACCAGATTGTTCAGCGGCGACTGCGTCGACAACTTCAGCAGCGACGTGGGTCCCGGCAGACCGGTGGAGGTCGGGTCGGTCGACTTCTGGGCCAGCAGCATGGTGTCGCTGCTCTGTTCCTGCGTCGAGAACGTGGACGGGCCCGAGTCGAGCGGGTTGATCAGGTTCGGGTTGGGTGTCGGCGTGCCCTGCACGATGGCGTCCACCACGTAGGTGAACGCGGCGTAGATGCCGGTGTTGGTGCCGTATCCGAAGAAGAAGGAGTTGGTCAGGCCGTAGGCATAGCCGTCCTGAGGAAGGTTGTCGAGCAGCAGGTTGCCGACGAGTTGCGTTGCACCGCCCTCGAAGAAGTCATCGACGCGTTTGGTCAGATCCAGCCGGCCGGTCGGATCGACCGCATCGATAACCAGCGCAACCGTCCGGATGGCCTGATGGGCCAGCTCGGTGAAGCCGCCCTCGAAGAAGATGTTGTCCACATCGCCGAGAGGCAAGATGTTGTCGCTGAGGTAGTACGCCAAACCCGTGAAGCCCTTTTGGCATACGGCTCCGGGGGCGGCGCAGTTGCCGGGATCGTCTTCCAGCACGATCTGGCCACCCGCGTCGAGCTCGTAGTCCGGCTTCCCGTTCACGTAGTAGTACTGAGCGCCCGGTTCGAGATCGGCCGTCGTGGCGCGGGACCCATCGGCGTTGTAGAGCTCGCTGCCGTTCGCGTCGAAGAGGAACCCGCCCGTATCGAATGCTTCGGCAGGTTTGGGGCGTTGGCCCGGGAACCAGAGACCGCCATACCCCTGGGTAAACGACTGCCACGCCCCCTGTAACGAGAGCGCGAGCAGATTGATCTGCTCCTGGGTCAACGTGGCTGGGGCGATCGCGCCCGTCGGGGCAGCGACGGTGATCTGTTCACGGGGGACGAACAGCGCCGGAGTCGCAGCAACAATCGCGCCTGCACTCAGGACTGCGGCAGCAGTGGTGACAAGCGGACGTACTGCCATGTAGTCAGCCCCTTATCTAGAGGACGAATGGACGTTTCCGGGAATCCGCGCCTGCTCCGGCGGCATCTTAGAAACTGCTGTGAATGCTAAGGCTCGACTTGCCCTCCTGCAACCGATATCAGCCCATCAATAATTAACGAATACCGTCGTCGCAGTCACCACGATCCATCCGGATGCCCGCTGAATGTAGTGGCACAAAACCGTTGCCGCGAGATCCGTGGCCCACAGCCGACTCACCGACCTATCATCCCAGTTCAGACCGGTATCTCACGGTTTGGAATCGATCTTGAAAGATCGCGATCGGAATGCGCACCACCGATGACCGAATACTCGGCACATCGCCAATTCATTTCATTTTCAATGAATTAGCCACGGCAAGCTACACCCTTGCCAACGCAATTAATTCCAGTCGCCGGTTACCGACACAAGAATTGGTCCGAAATCCGCCCGGACTGCGCAATTCCTCGACCGTCGGGATCAGCGCGGCAGCGCGATCCGCAACCCCGCCAGCATCACCTGCGCGTCAGCCATGAAGGTGGAATTATTGGGCGCCGTGCTCTGCGCCAGCGCCACAATGTTCCAGAACTTCGCGCCCAGCGGCACCATCACCGACACGGCGGTCACGTAGCTCGTCTTGCTGATCTGGTCGTCGGGCGGGGTCGTGTAGTTGACCATCAACGCCGGGAACCCGCAGATCTCCGACGGCACCTGGGTGATGTTCTGCGCGCCGACGGCTTGGAAGCCCTTGATGGTCTCGCTCAGCAGGTCCTCGGGCGACCGGTTCCCATCCGTCGCGTCGCCGATCGACACCGTAACGGCCGGATTCGTCACTCCGTCGCTGAGGGATTCATTGCGTAACACCAATTTGACTGGGCCCTTGGCGAACTCAGGCGCGGGCACCCAGCCCGGCGGTTGCGCCACCCGCACCCGCGGCTGGTCGGACCCGATCCCGGGAACCTCGATCCAGGCATCCGAGTGCAACTGCTCGCAGGTACGGGCCTTGTACCCGGACTCTCCCGACGTTGCATCCGACAACCCGCCGGGCGGTCCGAACCCGGCCGTCACGGTGCCGTCCGTCATCTGCGTGCAACCGCTGAGAACCAACCCGGACGTCAACAGGACCACACCGGCAACGCGCTTTGAGACCCCCATCGGTTCCAGACATTACGCGAGCCGGCGGCGGCGCCGAGGGCACTACCGCCGACGTGAGTGCAGGTAGTCGCCGACGACGGCGGCGCCCAGGCCGTCGAGATCGGGCACCACCACCCGGCCCTGCACCCGACGGGCCACCTGGTCGATGAACCGGGCCAGGCCGGGATCCGAGCCCAACCGGAAGATCGTCACCTGGGCGCCGAGGCGGGCCACCTCGTCAAAACCCCGCACGGTGTGGGCGATGGTTCGCGGGTGGGGCGGGTAATCGAAGAATACGGACGACCCCTCCCCGTCCCCGAAATCCTCGAGATGCGCGGTGGGCTCGCCGTCGGTCACCACGAGCACCACCGGCTGGGCATTGGGATGACGACGCAGATGCCGCGACGCCAGGGCCAGCGCGTGGTGCAGGTTGGTGCCCTGCTCGTACACGCCCTCCAGTCCGGTCAGCTCACCCGCGGTCACCGTGCGTGCATACCGGCCAAAGGCGATGATCTGCAACTCATCTGACCGGAACCGGGTACTCACAAGATGATTGAGTGCCAGCGCCGTGCGCTTCATCGGCAGCCAGCGGTTCTCCATCACCATCGAGAACGAGGTGTCCACCAGCAGCGCCACACAGGCCTGGGTACGGGTCTCGGTCTCGGAGATCTCCACATCCTCGACGGCGAACCGAATCGGCCGCTCGGCGATCCCGGTACCGGCCTGGCGCAGCACCGCATTGGTGACCGTGCGGGTGACGTTCCACGGCTCGGTATCGCCGAACTGCCAGGGCCGGGTGGCCCCGGTCAACTCCCCGGCCGCGCCGGCGCGACGGGTGTCCCGCTCGCCGTGCCGACCCGAAAGCCGTTGCGCCACATCACGCAGTGCGGTCTGACCGAGCTGACGCATGGCCTTGGGCGACAGCCGCCACTGCCCGTCGGAGCCACGGTCGATGAAACCCTGATTGACCAGGGCCTTCTCCAGCTCGGCCAGGGTGCGCGCATCGATGGCCGCGTCGTCACCCAACTGGCGGGCCAACGATTCGAGGTCGACGTCATCCATCGACGCCCCGGAGTAACTCTGTGACAACGCGTCGGCCAGCTGCTCCAACTCGGCGATGTCGGACAGCGCCTGGGCGCCCTCCCCCATGCCCAGCGGATCGCCACCGGAGAACCGCTCCGAACCGTTCCAGTCCTCGCCGGGGCGGGCAGCCTGCAGGTGCGAGTCGAGCCGATCCAGCGCGTTCATCAACGACGGCGAACCGAAAGCCTGCTGCGCCAGGGAATCCAGCTCGGCACGCTGCTCGGCCGACAGGCTGTTGCGGAACCGCTGCGCGGCGGCGGCCCGCTTGGCCAGCGAGTCCAGCAGCTCGTCGATGTTCTGCGGGCCCTCCGGGAAGAACTCGCCGTGTTTGTCCATGAAGTCTTGAAAGTCCTGCGGCGAATCATTCCCCTGGGCGTGCTTGTCCAGCAGCTCGTTGAGGTCATCGAGCATGTCGTTGACCCGCTGCCGGTCCTCATCGGTGGCGTTCTCCAACGCCTCCTTCATGCCCGCGAAACGCTGATCCAGCATCTCGCGGCCCAGCAGGTCCTTGATCTGCTCGTACTTCTGCCGCGCCTCGGGGCTGCGCCAGTCGTAATCGGTGAGCTCCTGCACGGCCTTGGCCGGTGACGGCGAGAGCGCCTCCATCTGCAGTTCGCCGAACCGCGCATCGTCGTCGAGCGCGCGGGCCAGCTCCTTGCGCTCGGCCAGCACGGCCTCGTCGAGCAGCTTCTTGATCTCCTGCAAGGTGCCGTCAAGGTTGTGTCGCTGCAACAACTCCCGGCGTTTGCGGTTAGCCTCGGCGGCGAGCCGGTCGGTGCCCCGCATGCCCTCGGTGCCGCGACGCATCAACTCCGAGAGCGCACGGCGCGGCGAACTGCCCTCCATGACGCTCTGACCGATCTGCTCGAGCGCGTCGCGCAGATCGATCGGCGGCGCCAGCGGGTCAGGGCCTCCGGTGTACCGCGAATACCGCGAGGTGTGCCCGTGCGCCCGACCGGGATCAGCCATAGACCGTCTCGCCCTCCCCTGTCACCTTGTCCACACGCTTGGCCAGATACAGTGCCTCCAAAGCCAATTCGATGGCTGCGGCCCGTTGACCGACCGACACCGCGCCCACCCGGTCGGCGAGCGCGTCGACCACGGCCAGATCGGGCAGAGCGGCCAGGACGTCCTTGGCCGATACCCGCTCACCGGTGGTCACCGGCGAGCCTTCCTCGACCGCGGCCACCAACGGGGCGACGTCGATGCCGCCCAGCAGTCGTTGCGCGGTGTCGGCGGTGGCGCGTCGCAGCAGATGCTCCAGCACTGCCTGCTCACGTCCCTCCTCACCGCTCTCGAACTCCAGTTTGCCGCGCAGCACGTCGATCACGGTGGCCAGATCGACCACCCGAGCCACCGGATCGTCCTCACCGAGAATGGCGGAGCGGTGTCGTGCCGAGGCCGCCACCGTCTCGGCGGCAGCGATCGCGAACCGGGCCGACACACCCGAACGCTGATCGATCGAGCTCGATTCACGCAGATTGCGGGCAAATCGGGCCAGCACACCGATCAGGTACTCCGGTACCTCCGCGGCCAACTGGGCCTCCTGGCGGATCACCCCGACCTCGTCGTCGATCTCCAGCGGGTAGTGCGTGCGGATCTCGGCGCCGAACCTGTCTTTGAGCGGGGTGATGATCCGACCGCGGTTCGTGTAGTCCTCGGGATTGGCGCTCGCGACGACGAGGACGTCGAGCGGCAGCCGCAACGTGTAGCCGCGGACCTGAATGTCGCGCTCCTCCATCACGTTGAGCATCGACACCTGGATCCGCTCGGCCAGGTCCGGCAGCTCGTTGACGGCCACGATGCCGCGGTGGGCCCGCGGGATCAGCCCGTAGGCGATCGTTTCCGGGTCGCCCAGGCTGCGCCCCTCGGCCACCTTGATCGGATCGATGTCGCCGACGAGATCGGCCACGCTGGTGTCCGGGGTGGCCAACTTCTCGGTGTAGCGCTCACTGCGGTGGCGCCAATCGATCGGCAGATCGTCGCCGGAATCGGCGGCCCGGCGGATCGACTCCGGTGTGATCGGGCTGTAGGGGTGCTCACCCAACTCCGACCCGGCGATCACGGGCGTCCACTCGTCGAGCAGCCCCGTCAGCGCGCGCAACAGCCGCGTCTTGCCCTGACCGCGCTCACCCAGAAGCACCACGTCGTGCCCGGCGATCAAAGCCCGTTCCAGCTGCGGGATCACGGTGTCCTCGAATCCCAGGATTCCCGGCCACACGTCGCGGCGGTCGGCCAATGCGGACAGCAGATTCTCCCGAATTTCGGCTTTGACGCCCCGTTCACGATGGCCGGATGCGCGCAGCTCACCGACGGTACGAGGCAGATCCTTGGGTTGGCTCACCACTCCACGCTACGACTGAACCCGCCCGCGCACATCGGCACCCGGCAGAACTAGCACCCGCCGCGCGCGAGCCACACCCCCGGCATAGTCGTTCCCCGAGCGTGGGTACCGGTAGTCTGCGCTCCATGCCGTTGGCTAGCGGTCAGGAATTCGCAGGGTTCACCATCGTCCGGTTGGTGGGCACTGGTGGCATGGGCGAGGTCTATTTGGCCTCGCATCCGCGGTTACCCCGCGAGGACGCTCTCAAAGTGCTGCCCATCAGCGTCAGCTCGGACAATGAATTCCGGCAGCGGTTCATCCGCGAGGCCGACATGGCGGCCACGCTGTGGCATCCGCACATCGTCGGCGTGCACGACCGCGGCGAGTTCGAGGACCGGTTGTGGATCTCGATGGACTACGTCGACGGGCACGACGCCGCCAAGCTGCTGCACGACCAGTTCCCCAAGGGGATGCCGGCCGAGGACGTCATCGAGATCGTCACCGCCGTCGGCGACGCCTTGGACTACGCGCATCAGCGCAACCTGTGGCACCGCGACGTCAAACCGGCCAACATCCTGGTCACCAGCAAACAGGGCGGCAAGCGCCGCATCATGCTGACCGACTTCGGCATCGCGCGGCGTGCCGACGAGGTCAACGGGCTCACCTCGACCAACATCACCGTGGGCTCGATGTCCTACACCGCACCCGAACAGCTGATGGGCCAGCCCCTCGACGGCCGGGCCGACCAGTACTCGCTGGCCGCCACCGCCTACCGCCTCTTCACCGGCACCCCACCATTCGCCCACAGCAACCCGGCCGTCGTGATCAGCCATCATCTGAACTCCCCGCCGCCCAAGCTCGCCGACACGAAACCTGAACTGGCCGTGTTTGATTCGGTGATGGCCAAGGCGCTCTCCAAGGACCCCAAGGACCGCTACGACACGTGCCACGACTTCGCCGTCGCACTGGCCGAGGCGGCCACCGGAACCACCCCCGAGGTGCGCACCCCGGCACCGGTCCACGAGCCGGCGCCGCCCACCACCCCACTGATCATCCCGAAGCCGGTGAACCCGCCGCCGCTCCCGCCGCCGAGCCCCCGGCAGACGGCCCCGTCGGAACCGCCGGTGTTCACCTCGTCATGGACAGGTAGCGAGACCTCGACCCACAAACCCGCGACGAGCCAGCCGGCGGGTGGCATGCAAGGCCTCGGCGGTCCGTCGGGGCCGCCTGGACCGGTTGGGCCGCCACAGACCAACTTCGGACCGCCCCCGCTGCCGCACAACCCCACTCCGCAGAAGCCCGACGACCGGCGCAAGCTCGTCGTCGCCGCGGCCGCGATCGGTGGGGTGCTCCTGCTGGTCGCCGGCATCACGTTCGCGGTCACCTCGGGAGGCGAGGAGACCAACGGCGGCGAAACGACATCGGCGGCCGCCACCGATACCTCCGGCGAGACCACGAGCCCACCCAAGCCTGTCCACGCCTTCACCATCGCCGACTACATCAAGCAGAGCGGCGCCATCGAAACACCGGTCCATCGCGGCGATCCGGGAGCGCCGGTGTTCAACTGGCCGACCCCGCCCGGCTGGACCGACGCCGGCACCCGCACACCGGCATGGGCCTACTCGGCGATGATCAACGACTCGGTCAACCCGGCCGATGCGCCGTCGGTCGTCTCGTTGATCTCCAAGCTGACCGGTAACGTCGATGCCAACAAGCTGCTGGAGTACGCCCCCAGCGAGCTGCAGAACCTGGCGGACTACAAGCCGAACGGTGATGTGACCCGTGCGGAGATCAGCGGGTTCCCCTCGGTCCACCTGGGCGGCACCTACGCCAAGGGCGACCAACGCCGCGCAATCACCCAGACCACCATCGTGATCCAGGCACCCGGCGCGGTGTACGTGCTGCAGGTCAACGCCGACGCACCGGAACGCGACAAGGGCGTGCTCACCGAGGTCAACAAGGCCATCGAGGCTCAGGCCACCGTCGCCCTGCCCTGAGCGACGGGTCTAGATCACGCCGGAGATTTCGGCCTCGAGCGGGATATTGCAGCGGTTGCGCAGATCAAGCGCTGGTGCGCGGATCGCGTCGAGTTCGGCGCGCACCTGCGGATTGTCGTTGAGGTATGCCTTCGTCTTGTCCGCGGTCGTCTTCTTGCCCTGTCCTTGCAGCCCGCTGAAGAACGCGTTGACGTCGGGGTGAGCGAACAAGTAGTCGCTCATCTCCGTCGAGACGCCTCCCATCACCGCGGTGACGTCGGCAGTGGTGCAGTTCGGCGGTTCGGCGGACGCGGTTGCCGATGTGCCGAGGAGCATCGCGCCGGCCCCAAGTACCGCTACGGCGCAGCTACGTGAACGCGTGACAAGTTTCATGGGGCTCCTCGATCGTCGGATCAGCTTGCGAGCGATGGTCTATCGTTTGCCGTAACCATAACTTGCGCGACAATATCGCGTGCAGGGTCGACGCAACGTCAACCCGGACGGAAGGACTAGCCGCCATGTCGCACATGCGAAATCTTGTGATCTTCGGTGCTGCCGGGTTCGGCCTAGCGGCCGCGATTCTGTGCGCGCCGACGGCCGCGGCCGATCCTTCGCTACTGCCGCAGTGCGAGGTGACGGGCGGAAGCTCAATCGCCGGTGGGCAGACCACCGACTGCGCCTCCGAGGGCAACGTCCAGATCGACGCGACTCCCCCGGTGTACCCGGGCGAGGAAGAGTTCTACGGCTTCCCAGGCTTCGGCTTCATCTGACGGTCGGCGGGCCGGTCGGCTCTCCGGCGCGAGGTACCCGGTACCCTGGGTACCGTGAATTCGCTAGATTGGCGTAGCCGGCCGACTACCGTGCACTTCGGCCCTGCATCTCTGCAGTCCAGAGCACTCGGCTGGATTACTGCGATTTTTGTCCGCCCATTGCTGGGTCTGCTGACCCTGATCGGGCTGGGCATCAACCGTGTCGCCCCGGCACTGCTGCAGCGCGCGCGCCTCGACGTGATCGACCGGCCCCTGCGGTTCGTCAAACCGCTGCCCGGCACCGAGGTGACGCCGGTGGCGCTGCCGAACTGCCCGGCCGAATGGGTGATCGCGCCCGAAGCCCGCGACTCCGATCGCGTGATCGTCTACCTGCACGGCTCGGCGCTGGTGACCCTCGGCCTGAACTCGCACCGGCGCTTTGTGTCGAAGCTGTCCGCGGCCACCGGGGCACGCATCCTCAACGTCGGCTACCGACTGGCCCCACAGGCCGACATCGACGACGCCGTCGCCGATGGGCTCGATAGCTACCGACTGGCCCTTTCACTCGGCTTCGCACCTGATCGGATCGTGCTGGCCGGCGATTCAGCGGGCGGGTTGATGGCCGCCGACACTGCTCTGGCAGCACGTGACGCGGGGCTACCGGTGCCGGCCGGGCAGGTCCTGCTCTCACCACTGACCTCGTCCGACATGGATCTCAAATACCGTGCCCTGCAAGAGCATCGCGACGTGCTGTTCCCGTTCATGACGGTGAAGTTCATCTACGACGTGTTCGCCACCGTCAACGGCACCCGGCCCACACCGGTGATGCCGCCAGAAGCAGACCTGCATGGGCTCGGCCCCTTCCTGCTACAGGTCGGCACCCACGAGATGCTGCTCAACGACACCTTCGCCTTGGCCGACCGACTGCAGGCGACCGGTGTGCCCGTATGGGTTCAGGTGTGGGACAGGGCAATGCACATGTTCCAGTTGAGTTTCGACGTCAACCCCGATGCACGCCACGCGGTTGACGAGATCGCCTCATTCATCGCGTATGCGACCACCGATGTCGAGGATGAAGTGAGCGCGTAGCTGGACGTTGGGCCTCGCGTCAGCCGTTCCCGCGTCAGCCGTTCCCGCCGAGGCCGTTCCCGCGTCAGCCGTTCCCGCCAATTTCCACCCCAGGGCTGCCGATCGCGTGGCACAGCAACCCTCAGGTAGGAAACGGCGAAGCACCGCGTCAGCCGTTCCCGCCGATTTCTACCCCAGGGCTGTCGATCGCGTGGCACAGCGACCCTCAGGTAGGAAACGGCGAAGCACCGCGTCGAGCGAACGCCTCTCCCACTCGGTGCAGGACAAATGCCTTGCTGTGTTCGACCACGACGTGGATGTTGATCCACCCTTCGCGTTCGATGAGCTCGTTGCGGCCTATGTCGTGAACATAACGCGGTCGATCCGTGGCGTGGTGTTTACCCAGGTAATCCAGGCCCACTTTGACGTCGTCATAGCCCATGTCGATGAACGCCTCGGTGAAACCATCAGTCACCTGGATCTGCGTGCGCGGGCGTCGGTATCCCGCATCGATGAGGAGCAGTCGCAGCCAGGTCTCCTTCGGAGATTGGCCGCCGGGATCCATCAAATCGAGTGCTGTTCGGGCACTTCGTATTCCACGCAGCCCGCGGTATCGGGCGGCCAGTTCGAGCACCGGCGCTGCTTCGACACCTGTCGCGATGGCGAGCGCGTCGAGGTGGACGACCGCGGCGTCGCGAGGAAGAAAACGCGCAAGATCGAGCGCCGTGCGGAGCGGTGTGGTGACTCTGAACTCGCCGACCCGGCAGATCTCGTCGGGCCTGATACGTTCCTCACGCACGATGACACCGGGCCGACGACGCCCGTGCTCGGCGATCAACTCGACGGGAATGTCGTCGTTGACCCATTGCGCACCGTGCAACGCCGCCGCAGCCCGGCCGGCAATGATCCCGCGGCGACCGGTCCACAGCCATGCGGCCATGGTGTTGTCTGCCAGCGTTGGGACCGAGCCCTTCGGTAGGTAGACGCGCGGATGAGCCGCGGCGTAACGCCATCGCAGCTGCCCCCGCGTGAGGACGCCTGCTTCAAGCGCTTCGGGTCCGATAAGTGGCGCGTTCATGGGCACCGATGGTCGGCAGCATGGCCGACGGATTGACGGCGCCCACGCCCGCTTCAGCCAAAGCTGGGGATGAATCCCGCGCTGTGGATCGAGCTGGCACGCCATTTTCTACCGCACGGTCGTCACACCTCGGCGGCCACGACCCTTGGGTGGAAATCGGCGACGCAGCACGCCGCGAGCGGTGAGGCAGACGCACCGAACGGCACGCCGTTTTCTACCGCAGGGTCGTCACACCTCGCCGCCCACGGCCCCTGGGTAGAAATCGGCGCAGGCCCGGCGCAGGGCCGGCGCAGGCCCGGCGCAACGGAACTAGTGCGCGAAATGCCTTGCGCCGGTGAGGTACAGCGTGATCCCCGCAGCCTCGGCAGCTGCGGTCACTTCGGCGTCACGGACCGATCCGCCCGGGTGCACGATCGCCTTGACGCCGGCATTCGTCAGCGTCTCCAAACCGTCGGGGAACGGGAAGAACGCATCGGAGGCGCCGACCGAACCGGGCACGCGGTCGCCCGCGCGCTGCACGGCCAGTCCGGCCGCGTCGACCCGATTCACCTGTCCCATGCCGACACCCACGGTGGCGCCGTCCTTGGCGATCACGATCGCGTTGGACTTCACCGCGCGGCAGGCCCGCCAGGCGAACACCAGATCGCTCAGCGTCTGCGGATCGGCCGGCTCACCGGTGGCCAGTGTCCAGTTCGCCGGATTGTCGCCCTCGGCGTCGAGCGCGTCACGCTGCTGCAGCAGCACCCCGCCACTGATCTGGCGCAGCTCGATGCCACCGACCAGCGGCTCCGACGCCACCAGGATGCGGATGTTCTTCTTACGCGCCAGGATTTCCACTGCACCGGCCTCGTACGCCGGGGCGATGATGACCTCGGTGAAGATGTCGGCGACGGTCTCGGCCATCTCGACACTGACCTCGGTGTTGGAGGCGATGACGCCGCCGAACGCACTCAGCGGATCGCACTCGTGCGCCTTGCGGTGCGCGTCGGCGACGGACTCCGAGGAGATCGCGATGCCACACGGGTTGGCGTGTTTGATGATCGCCACGCAGATCTCTTCGTGGTCGAACGCCGCCCGCCACGCCGCATCGGCGTCGGTGTAGTTGTTGTAGGACATCTCCTTGCCGTGCAGCTGCTCGGCCTGGGCCAGTCCGGGCCACGCGGAGTCGTCGCGGTAGACCGCGGCCTGCTGATGCGGGTTCTCGCCATAGCGCAGGACCGCGCTGCGGTGCCAGGTGCCGGCGAACCACTGGGGCAAGGACGCAGGCACCGAATCTTCCGCAGGAGCCAGCGTCGACCCCATCCAGCCCGCAACGGCCACGTCGTACTCGGCGGTGTGCCGGAATGCCAACGATGCCAGCTTCTTCCGCTCTTCAAGGGTGAACCCGCCGGCCCGAACCGCGGCCAGCACGCCGTCGTAGCCCCGCGGATCCACCACCACAGCCACGCTCGGATGGTTCTTGGCAGCCGCACGCACCATCGACGGCCCGCCGATGTCGATCTGCTCGACACACTCGTCCACCGATGCGCCGGACTCGACGGTCTCGGAGAACGGGTACAGGTTCACCACCACGAGTTCGAAGGCCTCGACCTCAAGCTCCTGCAGTGCCGCAACGTGTTCGGGCTTGCGGGTGTCGGCCAGCAGGCCAGCGTGCACACGCGGGTGCAGCGTCTTGACCCGACCGTCGAGCACCTCGGGGAAGCCCGTCACCTCTTCCACCGGGGTGACCGGAACACCAGCGGCAGCAATGGTTTTGGCGGTCGACCCGGTGGAGACGATGGTCACGCCCGCCTCATGCAGACCACGGGCCAGATCGGCCAGGCCGGTCTTGTCATAGACACTGACCAGCGCTCGCCGGATCGGTTTCTTCTCGCTCACCCTATGGTCGCCTTTCGTCCAGTCCAGGTCACGCCGCGGGTTGCCAGCGCGGCCAGCACATCCACCAGCAGTCGTCGTTCGACCACCTTGATGCGCTCATGCAAAGTCTGTTCGGTGTCATCATCGAGCACGTCGACGGCCTGCTGGGCCAGAATCGGCCCGGTATCCATGCCGGAGTCCACCAGATGCACCGTGCAGCCCGTCACCCGCACGCCGTACGCCAATGCGTCGGGTACCGCGTGCGCCCCTGGGAACGCCGGCAGCAATGCCGGATGGGTGTTGACCACCCGGCCCGGGAAACGGGAAAGGAATTGGCCGCCCAGAATTTTCATGAAACCGGCCGAGACCACCAGGTCCGGTTCATGTTCGGCGGTGGCTTCGATGAGCGCAGCATCCCAGGCGTCGCGATCGTCGTAGTCACCCAACCGCACGGTGTAGGACGGCACCCCCGCCTCTGCCGCGATGTCCACCGCGGCACATTTGCGGTCGGTTCCGACCGCGACCACCCGCGCCGGATAATCGTCGACAGCGGCGGCCAGTAGCGAGGCGAGCAGCGACCCTGTCCCCGAAGCCAGCACTACCAGCCGTGCCGGTGCACTCGGAGGCACTTGTAACGGTTGCTGCACGCGCAGCAGCCTAGTCGCCCGCACGGCGCGGCTGATCGCCGGTCAGGTCGTCGTCGGGGATATCGTCGACGATGAAGTGGTCCTCGGGATCGTCATCGAAGTCTTCATAGCTCCGGGGGCCCGGTTCGTAGCCGGTTTCCTGCACGTCGTCGTAGTCCTCGTACTCGTCCTGAGGGCTCTCCGAGTCGTCGCCGGGCTCCTCGGCCGACCACGACACCAGCGGCTCGTCGGGTTCGAACTCGGGCGCTGCCTCGACAACGTCGACGTCGTCTTCGGGCTCGGGCTCGGGCTCGGGCTCGCCTTCAGGCTCGGGCTCAGCTGGGGGTGGGGGCGGGGATGGCGCCACGGGCCGCGGCTTGCGGGTCAGGCCACCGGACATCGCCACCGTGAGCCCGCCGATCCCGACGAACCACAGGAAAACCGCCGGCCCGAACGTCGCCTGATCCACCCCGACTGAACCGAAATTACCCAACCGGCCACCACCGGCGAATCCGGCCAGCGCCATCGTCACCGCGGCCAGCGCCGACGCCGCCACCAACTTCCCGGTGGCCGCCCCGATCGGGAGCGGGCGTCGTGCGCATTGCTGACCTACCGCGACCGCCGAGGCCGCTCCCACGATCAGGAGCGCCACCCAGATCGGGCCCAGCGGCGGCGTCGGTACCGCGGCCAGCACCGGCACCGCGGGGATATCGCCGCCGAACACGGTGAACGAACTGAACGCGGCCAACCCGACATGGGCACTGGATCCGACCGCGATGGCCGAGGCCCCCACGATCACGTTCGGGATATAGAGGATCGACAACAAAGTGAGGCTGAGCTGGCCGAACAGACTGTCGGTGATCGCGAACAGATCGTGCATCGTGCCCCAATGCACCACCAGGGACACCGCGGTCACCACACCGGAAAGCCCGAACAGGGCGAGTACACCGGCCGCGGCTGCCCGAAACGCATCGGGCAGCCAGACCGGGAGCGGAAGGACCGCCAGGGTGCGCCGGCCGACCTTCGAGCCGACGCCGATCAACGCACCGATCGCATGCACCACCAGCACGCTGCAGAACGCGCGCAAGGCACTGGGGGTCTGCAGTTCGCTGATCACCGAGGCGGCGTCATGGATGACGGCCAGCAGGATGGCCGCGATCAGAATGGGCCCGCCCAGCGCCGAGGCGACGACCCAGCGCGTGACGAACCAGGAGGAATTCGGGGCGGTGGCCGCGGCCGTCGTGCGTGCGGTGCCCCAGATCATCGCCATCACCGGCAGCAGCGGCATCACGCCCAGCTCGCGGCCGCCGATCGAGACCGGCACCTGGTGCACGCCCAGCCACATGCTGGCGGTCGCACCGAGCGCGCCCGTCATGTCGCTATTGGCGATCAGGAGCTGCAGCAACACAACCGCGGCGATGACCACCAGGGCGACGACGGACGGCCCGAACGCGACCCGGAGCAACTCGCGTGCCTGGCGGGTGCCGACTGGCCGGTTACTCACTTGGTGGGCTGCTCCTCGCGATGATCGGCGCGTACGCGGGAAGCGCACGCGCCGATCAGCTTACGACGGCGCAGGGCCAGATTGCTGTGAAGGCGGCTGCTGTGCCGGACCAGCAGAGGGCGCCGAGGAGCCCGAATGCTGCGGCTGGCCATACGTGGGGTAGCCGGTCGGAGGCGTCGGCGGGCCGCTGGGCTGCTGCCCCTGCGGGGGCTGCACCGGGAAACCACCGGTGTTCTGACCGCCGGCATAGCCGCCGTACTGCGAGGGGTAGCCGGGCTGCTGCGACTGAGCCTGCTGGTAGGACTGACCACCGTGCTGCTGCGGCTGGTGCTGCTGCCCGTAGTACTGCGACGGGCCGCCGTACTGGCCGTACTGAGGCTGCGGGTCGAACTGCGGCTTGGGCGCCGGCGGAGTGAGGATGCCGGCGTCGAACAGAAGTGCGGCGATACCGGCACCGGCCTGGACCAGCGTGAGAACAAGGAGAACCCAGATCGTCCAATCGGCGTCGCTACCCGCAGCTACCGAGAGGGTGATGGCCAGCAGCAACCCGAGGGTGGACAGCACTGCCGCCGGCGCGACACGGCTCTTCTGCTTCGGCAGGACGCTGACGCCCGCCAGGAGACCGGCCAACAGCGGAACCGCGATGATCAGCGAACCGATCACGGCCTGGATCTCGAAGGCGAAGCTCACGAAATAGATGAGCAGGCCGGTGACGGCCACCACGCCCAGCAGGATCTCGGGCAGCTTGTTCTCACCGGGCTCTGACGCGGCCGGGGCCGCGGGCGGGGCCGCCGGAGCGGGGACCGCCTTGGCGAACTGCTGGGTCGCATCGAACTGCGAACCCGATTGTGGCGGGTATCCGGGGTTACTGGGCGGGTAGGTCATGACCTCTCCTGTGCTATCAAGCTTCGCGACGTGTGTTCACGCAGGCATGAATACCGACCACGTGAGCGATTCGAGCTTCCACGCTAGCGCACCCGACTGGGTGCCGGGTGCGCGTGTTTGGTGTCGGAGCGGTTCTACGCCCTTACCAGAACGGGCGTCTCGGCGGAATCCGTTTCGGCTGCCTCGATTTCGCGGACCAGTGGCAGCACGTTGGCGCCGAAATACTCGATTTCCTCTTGGAAATGCAGGAATCCGCCGAGGATCAGGTCGACGCCGCGTTTGCGGTAGGCGGCGATGCGTTCGGCGATCTGCTCGGGTGTGCCGATCAACTGGGTGCGGAAGCCGTCGTTGTACTGCACCAGATCCTCGAAACTGGAATCGGCCCACATCCCCTTCTTGTCCCCGGTGGAATTGCCGGCCTGCTGCACCGCGCTACGGAAACCTTCGACGGCGGGCCTGTTGGCCTTGGCGATGATCTCTCTCAACGTCTCCTTCGCTTCTTTCTCCGTGTCGCGGGCGATGATGAACCCGTTGAGACCGAACTTCACCTCTCTGTCGGCGTTGCGGGCGTGGTGACGTACCTCGACGACCTGTTCGGTGAGCCCGTCGAAGTCTTTGCCGTTGGAGAAGTACCAATCGGCATAACGGCCGCCGTTGCGGCGGGCCGCGGTGGAGTTGCCCCCCTGGAACAACTCGGGGTTGGGACGCTCGGATGTGTTCAGCGGCTTGGGCTTGAGGGTGAAATCGTGGATGCGGTAGAAGTCGCCGCGGAATTCAACCGGGTCGTCGTTCGTCCAAATTTCGCGCAACACCTGGAGGAACTCCGCGCTACGGCGGTAGCGCTCGTCATGTTCGAGCCACGGTTCGCCCAGGTGTGTGAACTCGTCCTTGAACCAACCGGACACGACGTTGACCGCGAACCGGCCACCTGACAGGTGATCGGCAGTGGCGCCGAGTTTGGCCAACACGGCCGGTTGCCACAGGCCCGGATGCACGGCCGCGATGACCTTGAGTCTCTCGGTCGCCAACAACAGGGCGAGGCTGAAGCTGGTCGACTCGTGCTGGTATTCCGCGCCGTAGCTGGCCTCATAGCGAACCTGCGACAGGGCATATTCGAAGCCGTTGTTCTCCGCGGTCTGCGCGAGTTTCTTGTTGTATTCGTAGTTCCAGTCGGTGCGCTGTTCGATATCGCTGGTGACCAGACCGCCACTGACATTGGGCACCCAGTACGCGAACTTGACGTGGTCGGCGATGCGTTCGGTCGTCATGCCGATGATCCCAGCAAATCATCGGGGGCCCGTCGCGGGTATCGCTCGCGATGAAGTTTTCTCCGGCCCGACCCGCCTAACGAGACGGTGCGTCTTGCTACTGCGACTGAAACACGTTCTAATTCTGCGTATGGACTATGGGCTTGTTCTCTTCACCAGTGACCGCGGCATCGCCCCGGCCAAGGCCGCCAAACTCGCCGACGATCACGGCTTCACGACGTTCTACGTCCCCGAACACACCCACATCCCGATCAAGCGCGAGGCGGCTCACCCGACCACCGGTGACGAGTCCCTGCCCGACGACCGCTACATGCGCACCCTCGATCCGTGGGTATCGCTGGGCACCGCGTGTGCGGTGACGTCGCGGGTGCGGTTGTCGACGGCCGTCGCGTTGCCGGTCGAGCACGACCCGATCACCCTGGCCAAATCGATCGCCACCCTCGACCACCTGTCCGGTGGACGCGTGTCATTGGGGGTCGGATTCGGTTGGAACACTGATGAACTCGCCGATCACAAGGTCCCCCCGGGCCGCCGACGCACCATGCTGCGCGAGTACCTGGAAGCCATGCGTGCGCTGTGGACCGAGGAAGAAGCCTCCTATGACGGCGAATTCGTGAACTTCGGGCCGTCCTGGGCCTGGCCCAAGCCCGTGCAGTCACACATCCCGATCCTGGTCGGCGCCGCCGGCAACGAGAAGAACTTCAAGTGGATCGCCAAGTCGGCCGACGGCTGGATCACCACTCCCCGCGATTTCAACATCGACGAGCCCGTCAAGCTGCTGCAGGACACCTGGGCCGCTGCCGGACGCGACGGGGCACCGCAGATCGTGGCGCTGGACTTCAAGCCCGACCCCGAAAAGCTCGCCCACTGGCGCGAACTGGGCGTCACCGAAGTTCTGTTCGGGCTGCCGGACAAGTCCGAGGCCGAGGTATCGGCGTACGTCGAGCGGCTTGCGGGCAAGCTGGCCGCGCTCGACTAGTTCTTGACGCCGAGATCAACGCTATGGTCGTGAAAGTTCGCGCGTAACGACCATGGCGTTGATCTCGCGGTTACGCTGACGCGGGTGCGCACCGCTGGACGCCTCGTCGTCTGCCTCATCGCGCTCCTTGCCGCCTGCGCGCCCGCTACCCGCCCCAGCGACGGCAAGGGGTTTCCCGATTTCAGCGGATACGCCCCCGCTGACCATGACACCTATTTCTCTGCCGGGCAGAGATATTCGGGTTACAGCTTCCGGACGCCGAGCGGCCTGACGTGTGACTCCAACGACTATCCCGATCCCGAGTCCGCGCGGATCCAATGCTGGGGTCCGCGGCCAGACAAAGGGCCGGGGCTCTGGTTGGTGGCCGCCGAACGACGGTCTGCCGCCACCATTCGTCAGCTCGCCGACCCAGATGATCCCCAGGCCACTCCACCTCCGTTGCTGCCCGCCCAACACGTGGTGCGGTACCCGAAAGATGACCTTGTCTGCGGGGTCGGCAGCCACATAACGGCCTGTCGTATCGGCAGGCACGGGTTTGTGCTGGGTCCTCAATGGTCGAGGCTCTTCTGAGATGGCGGCGTGAAAGCCGCGCGACGCTGTTCTGAGCATGTCGGATGTTCTCGGCGACATGTGATCTCGAAACCCGGTATCGCATGCGGTACCAGGTTTCCAGGCAGAGTGCCGCGACCAAAGAGCCGCGCTACGCCAGCGTCGCGGTGTTCCGCTTCTCACCAGATTGCACGATGATCGATGCGCCCAGCGGCTCGCCATCGGTGAGCAACTCCACCAGTGCCTCGTCCGTGGTCGTCGCCAGGAATCGGCTGCCATCGGCATCCAGGCGTCCGATGATGATGCCGGTGAGCGGCGTCCAGTCATAGCGGACGGTGTAGGTCTCGATTGTGGCTGGGCCATCGGCCTTTTCGGCGATGACTACGCGCTCCTGGATGTTGAACGCATCCTGCAAGGCGGCGCTGCCGTCGGCCACCCAGTCGGCCGGCTCGGTCGAGTAGATACCGACCGAGTACTTGCTGGCGATACCGCCGTTGCCGCCGACTAGAGCGAACTGCCCTGGCTTGTCGCGCATTTCATTGACTGCCTCGGCGATACCGTGCATCGAGTAGTTGTTCCCCGGGCCGCCGAAGAAGGGCAGACCGCCGGTGAGCGTCAGTCCGCGCTCGTCGTCGGGCGCCAGGCCGGTGCCGTCGCAGATGTTGAACACCGGGAACGGGAAGCAGCTGTACAGATCGAAGGCCGCGATGTCGTCGAGGGTGATGTCTGCGACCCGCAGCGCCTCGTTCACTGCGATGTTCGCGGCATCGCTGTAGCCGAGTTCAGCGCGCTCCAGCAGCTTGATCTCCTTCATGTCGGCGTGCCCGCGCAGGTAAACCCACTTCTCCTCGGGCACCCCGAGTTTCCGGGCGGCCTCGACCGACATCAGCAGTACTGCCGCACCTTGGTTGACCTGATCGCGCGCCACCATCATGCGCGGGTACGGATCACAGATCATCCTGTTGCTCTCGGTGACGGTGGCCAGCTCCTGAGCCGAACGCTCCACCGGGGCAGACGAATACGGGTTCTTCTCGGCCACTTTGGAGAACGGCGCAAACAGCTCGGCCATCTGGGTGCGATAGTCGGAAACCGACAGGCCCACGCGGGCCCGGCGCGCGTTCTCCAGCAGGCCGTACTGCACCGGGGCGCCGATCAGGCCGTGCTTGATCGTGTACTCGTCGAAGATGCCGTCGTATCCGTAGCCGCGGTCCTCCAACTGACCCTCGACGGTCTCGGAGTGATCCGGCTTGTCGTCGCGTTTGGAGAAGTGCCTCAGCGTGGAGGTGTTCTCCGAGCCGAACAGAAGCACCACCTCAGCGTCGCCGGCCGCGATAGCCGACGAGAACTCGGTGACGAGATGCTGGGGACTCTGGCCGCCGATCACCTCGAGAATCGCGCGGGCCGGCTCGGCGCCAACGTTGCGCGCCACCGAGCGCGGGTAGTTATTTGAAACCCCCAGAGTGGGCGTCTGCGGGCCGGAGATCTCGAACTGCCGCGTACCCGCCACGGTGTCGATGGCCTGCGCCACGGCGGCACTGTCGGCGCCGCAGTCGCGCAGTGCCGCCTTGGCCGCCTCGGTGGCCAGCTCGACCGAGGACATCCCGCGGTAACCGTCGAGGTCGATGCGTTCGGTGAACTGCCCGACGCCGACGATGACGGGGGTGCGCGGATCGACCATGGCAATCTCCTTGACGGGTGTTAATTCGCGAGGCTAACCGATTGCTGTTTCGCGAGGGAAATCGGTGCCTATCCGCCCTCATCAGGAGCGTTAGGGTCAATCAGTGACGCAACCATTGAAAGTCGATACCGCGGCGCTCGAATGGGCTGCCCGAGAACTCGCCGCGGCCAGCGACGACCTCGGAGATTCACTCACATATGAGTGGCGACCTCCGGCGGATCAACCATCAGCGAAGGCCACTGTTGCCGTCACTGCTGCGGCCCATCACGTGATGAGCGAGTGTTCAGCCAACCTGCTCCACTTCGCCGATAGCATCGCCCAGGCAGCGCGCTATTACGACGCGACTGATTCGGCCAACGCTCAAGCCGTAATCAAGACGATGAACCCGCCCAAGTAGGAGTGTCGAGTCGAGATGCTGACGCGTTCTCGTGTCGAGGGGTGGACGACGGGCCACCTGAAATCTGCGTCTCTCGGGTGGGAGCGCGCCGCCAGCATCATTGATGAGCACTACAGCAAGGCCCAGAGCACAGTCGGCGGCGTTCCCTGGACAGGCCCGGCTTCAGACCGCGCCAACGGCAAGTTGTTCGAAAATTTGGCCAAGGTCCGGAAATCGCTCGATCTCATCAGGCAGGCATCAGGTATCGCCAAGGCGGGTGCGGAATCTATCGGCGCCGCCAAGAACGATGCAGTCAACGCGATCAAGAACGTTGAGGGCCAGTTCTTCTCGGTAAGCGAGGACTTGACCGTCACCGACCGCTTGCCCTGGATCATCGGCCCTGCCCTGGCCCTGATGCGGAAACTGAGGGCGACTCACGCCCAAGCCGATATTCGCGCGAAGGCAACGGTGTTGGAATGGACCGATCAAAACGTCGCCGATCAACTCGACACAATGACGTCGAGGCTGAGAGAGTTCGATCTACAGGGCGGCAAGGGCGAATCGGGCGCAGGCTCGTCCAAAGACCCCCAGATCACCGGGTGCCCAGGACCTTTACGGCCAGACGGCACACAGGGCGATTTGAATTCCACTCTCCCCGGTACCGGCATCGAGATCAGTGGCGACGGGCGAACCGGTTACCCCACACTGAACGGACAAAAGAATCCGTTGGAGATCGAGGCGAACCAACCATCACCGGAAAATCCAGACGGGAAGGACAAGGTCCGACCGCTTCCGACCGCTTCCGACCGGCACGATTGTTGGTCCTGACGGGAAGCAGTACGCGCTGTACAGCGAGGTCCCCTATGTAGTGGACGGGAAGCCAAATCGTGAATATGCAACCGCCGATACCACCGTGGTGGATCTCAACGATCCATCGAAGAGTATCGGCGTCATGCCCGGGATTGCCCAAGCCAGTGGCGCGTACGACCCAAAGACCAACCGGATGATCGTAGTAGGAAACACCGGTCCACATCCTGGAGACCGGACGAGAATGCTGTATGTCCGACCCCATTGACCCCGCCAACCCGAACGGCTGGATGCAAACCCTCAAGCCCCAGGGTGAAATCCAGGGATTGCCCGGTGACCGCGAGAGCCAACTCGTCGCACTCAAAGGTGGCGGGTTCATGCTCGTCGGATCCGACAACTTCAATCCGGGTGTTCCAGGCGATCAACCGATCAGTGCGATTACCGCGACGATGCCAGAAGGTTTGCTGAAGGCACCGGCGACTCCACTATTCCCGCCTGGGCAGGGAACTTGGCCGGGAGGAGGGACCGGGGCTCCGTACGGTCCTACTGTCGTCGATACAACATATGACCCGGTTACCGGTCAAGAGACGGTACAACTTCGTGTGAGCACATGGGAGGATCCGCCGGGCTGGGATGGAACCGGCGACAAACCGTACAACCCTAAGACTTATCAAACCGAGATCACCGTCCAGCACTAACGCGATGAGAGAAAAGCCATGAGTAGCGTGCACCTCCTGCGCCAGGTCCTCGCCGTCCCCGCAATGGTTGCAACCCTTGCCGTTGGCCCTGCAGTGCCATCGGCGGAGGCACAACCACCTGGATTTCCCGATCTCAATGCGTTTACAGATGCACCGGCCAACCTCGACTTCTCGCGCCCAGACCGCTGGGCCAACGGGTACGCGTTCTTTCGCACACCTGACGGTCTAAGCTGCATGATCGGTGGTGTCAGACGGTGCAGTGGGCCCCTACCCGGACTGCCCGTGGAATACGGCGAATGTGCCGTCGTGCTGCAGACCCACGAAGAGTACAGTCGCTCAGCACCTTTCAGGTTTGAGAAGTCGGTCAAGGGGTGCCCACCACCGGCCGACACACTTCTCAACATCGGTCAGAAGCTAACACTTACCGCGAACAACACCACGACGTGCGTGGTCGGTGAGGATCGATTAACCGCATGCATCGACGGCGACGGGAAGCATGGCTTCGTACTGCAACCGTCGGGAAGCTGGGCGTTCTGATGCGGCTTGCGCGGTGCTTGGTCATCGCACTTCTCGGAGTTACGGCATGTTCGTCAACACCGGAGTTACCTTCTCCACCAGTAGGTTTCCCCGACCTGAACGAGTTTGCGGGCGTCGACCCAAAGGATTTCGACTTGGGCGGAACAGCGTTCGTCAGCCCCGAACGGATCAGTTGCCTGCTCGACTACGGGCCTCATAGATCCGTCGTGTGCGGTCGCAACATTGACGGCATCGCCGATTCGGTAACAGGTACCGGTTGTCCTGAGGTGCGCAAGCCAGAGGACGGACCGAGCGACGCACCCTACGTCATCTCACGGCCGGATGGGGATTGCGCCTCGGCGAGGTTTAAACCGATCACCGTCGGCAAGAAACTCAAGGGCCACAACAACACCTGCGTCGTCGGCGGGAACAACCTTGTTGCCTGTATCGATGCCGACCACAAGCACGGGTTCGTGCTCTCACCCTCCGGCAGCTGGGCTTTCTGAGCGCGCCGTTTTCCACGCCCGGGTCGTTCTGATCGAACAAGCACCGCCCTGGTGCAGGAAACGGCGGTGTGGCTCAAGCATGGAGAGCGACGACTTAGACGAGGCGAAGCAACAACGAAACCGGCGCTCACCAGCACGCCTTGACGACTCTGTCACTTAGTGACACATTGGAGCTGTCACTAAGTGACAGGTTCTGGAGGTGAGGGCGATCAGCGACAAGCAGGATCAGGCGCGTCTGGCGGTCTCGCGACACGCCTGCAAGCTGTTCTGGGAGCGTGGGGTCGCAGGCACCAGCGGTGACGACATCGCCTCGGCTGCAGGGCTTTCCACCCGCACGATCTGGCGCTACTTCCGCGCCAAGGAACGCTGTGTCGAACCGGTGCTGGAAAAGTCCGCGGACCGGTTCATCGACATTTTGAACCGGTGGCCGCATGAGTTATCGCTGGCCGAACACCTTGCCACCGACGGGATTTCACATCCGATGGCGCCCGAGGACGTACAAGACGAGATCAGCGCCATGCGGATCGCCACCATGACGATGTCCGAGCCGGCACTGCGTACCGCGTACCTCATGGTGCACGACCGAATGGAGCAGGGCTTCATCCCGGTGATCGCCGACCGGCTGCACCTGCCCGCCGACGACCTCACCGTCCGTCTGTGCGCGGCTGCTGTCACCGGGGCGTTCCGAGTCGTCGACGAGGACGTCAGCGTGGCGGTGATCGTCGAGGGCAAGAAGGTCACCGAAGAGCAGGCGCTCGCCCTGATCGACCGGGCGATCCGCGATGCCACCAACGGGCGGTTGGGCGGACCCGTCGAATCCTGAGCCTGAAAGAGCTTGTCCGCACCCGCGAAAGGACTCCCAATGACGTTGCCCGAACTGATCTCGGTAGAGGATTTCTTCAGCCCACCCGAGCGCGCAGCCGCGAAGATCTCGCCCGACGGAACTAGAATCGCCTACCTGGCGCCGTGGAAGAACCGCCTCAACGTGTGGGTTCAGGACCTCGACGGCGATGCACCTCCGCGCTGCGTCACCGCCGACGAAATCCGCAGCGTCTACATCTACGCATGGACCGACGATCCGCGGTGGCTGCTCTACATGCAGGACAACGGCGGTGACGAGAACTTCCATGTGTACTGCATCGACCTGGAAAACCCCGATGCCGCCGCAGTGGATCTCACGCCGTTTCCGGGCGCCAGAGCGAGTTTCGATCTCGCCAAGAGCCGGCCCGGGAAGGCGATCGTGCAGACGAACAACCGCGATCCGCAGCTGGTCGACGCGTACGAACTCGACATCGCCACTGGCGAACTCACCCTGCTGGCGGAGAATCCCGGGAACGTCATCACCTGGCTGTGCGCCCCCAACGGTGACCTGTTCACCAACACGCTGACGGCCGACGGTGACGTCGAGATATCGCAATGGAACTCGGCCACAGCGTCATTGCGGACCATCAAGGTCTACGACGGCACCGACTACCCGCTGGGCATCTTCCCTCTGGTCATCTCCCCGGACGGCACCGGCATCTGGTTGGGGTCGAATGAGGGCAGCGACCGTAGCAGGCTGGCCCGGCTCGATGTGGCGACCGGGGTCGAGACCGAGGTGGACAGCCACCCGACATTCGACCTCGGCAATCAGATGGTGTTGCCGTCACCCTTCATCCTCAGCGAGCGCACGGGGGAACTGATCGGCGCCCGCTTCTACGGGGAGCGCCAGGTGATCCATGCCCTGGACCCGAATTTCGCTGCGGTACTGGAGAATCTGACCCGACTGTCGGAGGGCGACCTCGCCGGGATCTCGTCGGACGACTCCGGGCAGCGCTGGGTCGTCAACTTCACCCACGACCGCGACCCGGGCGTCACCTACTTCTACGACCACACGACCGGCGAGAGCCGGTTGCTGTTCCGGCCATATCCGAATCTGAATTCAGATTCATTGGCACCGATGGTCCCGGTGACCATCCCCTCGCGCGACGGCCTTGAGCTGCACTCGTATCTGACCCTGCCCGTCGGCGTCGAGCCCACCGACCTGCCGATGGTGCTGCTGGTGCACGGTGGACCCTGGTCACGGGATTGCTGGGGCTTCCAGCCCGACGTGCAGATGCTGGCCAACCGCGGATATGCGGTGCTACAGGTCAACTTTCGCGGCTCGACCGGCTACGGCAAGGACTTCACCAAAGCCGCGATCGGCGAGTTCGCCGGCAGGATGCACGACGACCTGATCGATGCGGTGGACTGGGCCGTCAAGCAGGGGTACGCCGACCGCGACAAGGTCGCGATCTTCGGCGGCTCCTACGGCGGTTACGCCTCGCTGGTCGGGGTGACGTTCACCCCGGACGTCTTCGCCGCGGCGATCGACTACGTCGGCATCTCCAGCCTGGCCAACTTCATGCGCACACTGCCGAACGTGGCCCGGCCATTCCTGGCGACGAACTGGCATCTGTACGTCGGGGACCACAACGATCCGGTGCAGGAGGCCGACATGCTGGCCCGCTCCCCCATCACGAAGGTGGATCAGATCCGCACGCCGCTGTTGGTAGTTCAGGGCGCCAACGACTCTCGTGTGGTCCAGGCCGAATCCGACAACCTGGTCGAAGCACTGCGCACGCGCGGCGTCGAGGTCGAATACATGGTCAAAGAGGACGAGGGGCACGGATTCCTCAACCCGGACAACCAGATCGACATGTACCACGCTGTCGAGCGGTTCCTGGCCGAGCATCTCGGCGGTCGCCTTCCCTGACGAGAGGACGCGAAAGCCCCTGAAATCCAGCGATTTCGGGGGCCTTAGCGTCTGCTCGCGCAGAGAGAACTACAGGTTGGCGAGCAGCTCGCGCGCCTTGGCGGCGGTCTCGGACGGCGTCTTGCCGACCTTCACGCCGGCGGCCTCCAGGGCCTCCTGCTTACCGGCCGCGGTACCGGCACCGTCGGACACGATGGCGCCGGCGTGGCCCATCGTCTTGCCCTCCGGAGCGGTGAAGCCCGCGACGTAGCCGACGACCGGCTTGGTGACGTTGGCCTTGATGTAGGCGGCGGCCTTCTCTTCGGCGTCGCCGCCGATCTCACCGATCATCACGATCAGCTTGGTCTCGGGATCCTTCTCGAACGCCTCGATGGCGTCGATGTGGGTGGTGCCGATGACCGGGTCGCCGCCGATGCCGATGGCGGTGGAGAAGCCGAGATCGCGCAGCTCGTACATCATCTGGTAGGTCAGCGTGCCCGACTTCGACACCAGGCCGATCGGGCCCTTGCCGGTGATGTTGTTCGGCGTGATGCCGACCAGCGACTCACCGGGGGTGATGATGCCGGGGCAGTTCGGCCCGATGATGCGGGTCTTCTCGCCCTTGTCGACGTTGTAGGCCCACGCGTAAGCACTGTCCTGCACCGGGATTCCCTCGGTGATGACCACCAGCAGCGGGATCTCGGCGTCGATGGCCTCGATGATGGCGTCCTTGGAGAACGCCGGCGGCACGAAGGCGATCGACACGTCAGCGCCGGTCTCCTTCATGGCCTCGGCGACCGATGCGAACACCGGCAGCTCCACATCGGAACCGTCAGCAGCCTTGTGGGACACGGTGGTTCCGGCCTTGCGGGCGTTGACGCCGCCGACGACCTGGGTGCCGGCCTTGAGCATCAGAGCGGTGTGCTTGGTGCCCTCACCGCCGGTGATGCCCTGGACGATGACCTTGGAGTCCTTGTTCAAAAAGATCGACATTGCAGCAGTCCCTTACTTGTTCGCCAGCTCGGCGGCCTTGTCGGCACCGGCGTCCATGGTCTCGGCCTGGACAACCAGGGGATGGTTGGCCTCGGCGAGAATCCGCCGGCCCTCTTCGACGTTGTTGCCGTCCAGGCGGACGACGAGCGGCTTGTTGGCCTCATCGCCCAGCTTCTTCAGCGCGCCGACGATGCCGTTGGCCACCGCGTCACAGGCGGTGATGCCGCCGAATACGTTGACGAACACGCTCTTGACCTGGCTGTCGTTCAGGATGACGTCGAGGCCGTTGGCCATGACCTCAGCCGAAGCGCCACCGCCGATGTCGAGGAAGTTGGCCGGCTTCACGCCACCGTGCTTCTCGCCCGCGTAGGCAACCACGTCCAGCGTCGACATGACCAGGCCGGCACCGTTACCGATGATGCCCACCTCGCCGTCGAGCTTGACGTAGTTGAGGTCGTTCTCCTTGGCCTTGAGCTCGAGGGGATCGGTGGCGTCCTTGTCCTCGAACTCGGCGTGGCCGGGCTGCCGGAAGTCGGCGTTGGCGTCCAGGGTGACCTTGCCGTCCAGCGCCAGGATCTGGTCGTCGGGCGTGCGCACCAGCGGGTTGACCTCAACCAGGGTGGCGTCCTCGCCGACGAACACCTCCCACAGTTTCTGGATGGTCACGGCCGCGGCGTCCAGCACCTCGGCGGGCAGGTGGCCCTGCTCGGCGATCGAGCGGGCGAAGGCCAGGTCGACACCCTTGACGGCGTCGACGGGCACCTTGGCCAGCCGCTCGGGCTTGGTGGCGGCGACTTCCTCGATCTCCATGCCGCCTTCAACCGAGCACATGGCCAGGTAGGTGCGGTTGGAACGATCGAGCAGGAACGAGATGTAGTACTCCTCGGCGATGTCGCTCGCCTCGGCCACCAGCAACTTTTTGACGACGTGACCCTTGATGTCGAGACCGAGGATGTTGGTCGCGTGCTCGAGGGCGTCTTCGGGGGTGGCTGCGTACTTCACGCCGCCGGCCTTACCGCGGCCGCCGACCTTCACCTGTGCCTTGATCATCACGGGCTTGCCGATTTCGGTGGCGATCGCCTTGGCGTCCTCGGCCGAGTCGGTCACGCGGCCCGGGGTCGTGGGGACGTTGTGCTTGGCGAACAGCTCTTTTGCCTGATATTCGAAGAGATCCATGTGCTTCCTAGATAGGCGTTGTCTGTCTGCTTGGCTTCTAGCGAGCTTCGAAGCTGCCCGGTCCGCTTAACCTCTGACGGGCCCGCTGGCACTTTATCCACCGCTGAGTGATGGGTTAGCATCGCCTCCGGCTCATGTGGTAGATCTCACCGCTACCGCGAGGTGATACGGATCACATTCCGGTGCGGAATAGACCCATAGGTTGCCACCATCAGTGGGATTTGGTTACCGTGCCTCTGGTCCAGATAACGTTCAGGTCACGACGAAGAAGGATTCCCGAGTCTTGCCGCAGCACCGTTCGTCCGAAGCTCCGCGTGGGGCGTCGACGGATGCGCGCCGCCGCAGGCGCCGTGTTTCACCTGAGATCCTGGATGCCGCGGAGATCACCGACGTCATTCCGTTCAGCGCCTTCGAAGCGTTCGATGACCGCTCTGACCATGCTCATCGCGGATCGGACAACGAAGAACCCGGCGTGATCTTCGCCCCCGAACTCGACGATATGGACGACACCGACGATCTGGTGCCCGTCCGTCTCGCGGTCCCCTCCCGCTTCCGCCCGGAGGCCAGAAGTGACCGCAGCTCCCGTTACGCGTACCGGGACAGCCATACCGACGTGAGCGACGGGATCGCCGCCACCGACGTGATCAACATCTCGGGCGGGCGCGGTGCCCACCGCAAGGAACCCGCCGGGGCCGTCAAGAGCCGCCTGATGATCGCCGCCATGGCCGCGGGTGCGACCGCCGCCGGCGCCTATTCGCTGAGTAACCCCACCGAGATCAACGCTGACGACACGATCCTGGCCTCCGAGGGCAGCCACATCGAAGGCGCCTCGGTCACTGGCTCGGTGGACGGCATGCAGATCGTCACGGTCGCCTCGACCGCCGACACCTCGGTGCACGCCGAAGAGATCACGAAAGCCGCCGCCTTCGCCCAGGAACGTGCCGAGCGCGAAGCGCGGCTGTCACGCCCGCTGTTCGTCATGCCCACCAAGGGTTACGTCTGGACCTCGAACTTCGGCTACCGCTGGGGCGTACTGCACGCAGGCATCGACCTCGCGAGCCCGATCGGCACCCCGATCGTGGCAGTCTCCGACGGCGTAGTCATCGCCTCGGGTCCGACCGCCGGTTACGGCGCGTGGGTCAAACTGCGCCATTCCGACGGCACCGTCACGCTCTACGGGCACATCAACACGTGGCTCGTCAGCGTGGGCGACCGGGTGATGGCCGGCGATCAGATCGCCACCGTCGGAAATCGGGGCTACTCCACCGGCCCCCACCTGCATTTCGAGGTTCTGCAGAACGGCAGCAGCCGCATCGATCCGGTGCCGTGGCTGTCGAAGCGAGGCATCAGCCTCGGCAGCTATGTTGGCTGAGTGAGCGACGAGGGTCTGATACCAGCCGATCACCCCGAAGACGACGACCGCACCCGCATCATCCGGCGTCATCCCACCGGCGCCATTCCCACCGCGGCCGGCGCCGAGCCACAGACCGGCCTGATAGGCCGTGACGACGACGCCAGCACAACGTATGTGCCCCGCGCCCGGCCGGTGATCATCCCGCACTCCCCGGCGGGTACCAACCCGCGTACGGCGATCGTGGCGGCCGCATTGGCCATCCTCAGCGGCTGGGCCACCGGCGTCATCGCGACCGATCTGATCTCCGGCTGGTGGCGCACCGACCGATTGTTCTGCGTAGCCATCGGTTTCCTGGCGGCGATCTCAGCTGCAGCAACCATCGGAGGACTCATCGCACTGTTGCTGCGGCACCGGATGGGCCGACTCCTGGTCGTCGTCGGCGCGGTCATCAGCCTGCTGATCTTCGCCAGCCTGTTCATCGCCGGGGCCCAACTGCATCCCGTCGTCTACGCGATGCCGGCCCTCCCCCTGGCCGCCATTCTCTTCACGGTGTTGCCCTCGACCGGGCGTTGGAGCGCACGCCGATAGGCGCCCGCTAGCGGGCGCCCCTAGAACTTGACCCGTAACCGGGCTTGCACCGAGATCGACATCAGGGTCGTGAAGAGTGATGAGTCGCAGCCCTGACGTAGAACTCGGGGTGTTGCGTGCGGCGCAATCGCACACGCTGCGAGCTTCAGAGCTTCTGCACCGGCGCGTGGTTGTGCATCAGCTTGACCCGGCCGGCACTGCCGAAGTCGATCAGTGACATCGCTGATTCACCTACACCCGATACTTCCTCGACGCGGCCCAGTCCGTACTTGTCATGGGTGACCCGGTCGCCGGGCTCCAGCGTGATCACCGCACGGTTGCGGGCCGGCGCGGGCCGTGACGGCGACGGGCGCGGGGTGCCATAGCGGCCGGCGTTGCCCACCGGCGCACTCATCGACGACGGCTGTTCGACGCGCCGCCAGTTGATCAGGTCCTCCGGAATCTCGCGCAGGAACCGCGATTCCGGATTGAGCATGGGTTGGCCCCACGACGATCGCACCTTGGCCCGCGACAAATACAGCCGCTGACGGGCCCGGGTGATGCCGACGTAGGCCAACCGGCGTTCCTCGGACAACTCGTTCGGATCGCCCAGAGCTCGCATGTGCGGAAACATGCCGTCCTCCCAGCCGGTGACGAACACAGCCGGAAACTCCAGGCCCTTGGCCGTGTGCAGGGTCATCATCGTCACCACGCCCGCACCGTCTTCGGGGATCTCGTCGGCGTCGGCCACCAGCGACACCCGCTCCAGGAACTGGGCCAGCACCCCGGTGTCGGGAATGTCCTCGTCGACGGGCTCACCCTCACCCTGTTCGGCCAGGGCCCGGGCGTTGGCCAGGTCGGTGCTGAATTCGTGTGCGACGCTGACCAATTCGTTGAGGTTGTCCAACCGGGCCAGGTCCTGCGGATCGCTGGAGGCTTCCAGCTCACGGCGGTAGCCGGTGCGCTCGAGCACGCTCTCGACCAGATCTCCCAGTTCGTCATCGAGCTTGCCGCGCAGCTGGTCCAGCATCTGGACAAACGAGGCGATGGCCTTCTCCGAGCGGGTGTTCAGCATCGGCACCCGGCCCTCGGCGGCAGCCTGCAGCGCATCGTTGAAGGTGGCGCCGGTGTTCTCGGCGTACACCGCGACGCAGGCCTCGGCCCGGTCACCGATGCCGCGGCGGGGGGTGTTGAGGATGCGACGCATGCTCACCGAGTCACCCGGATTGTCCAGCACCCGCAGATAGGCGACGATGTCGCGGATCTCGCGGCGCTCGTAGAACCGCACCCCACCGACGACCTTGTACGGGATGCCCGCGCGGATGAACACTTCCTCCAGCGCGCGCGAGGAGTTGTTGGTGCGGTAGAACACCGCGACGTCCGAATATTTCAGGCCTGCGCTGTCGGCCAGGGAGTCGATCTCCTGGGCCACGAACCGGGCCTCGTCATGTTCGTTGTCGGCGACATAGCCGACGATCAGCTCACCCTCGCCTTCCTCGGTCCACAGCCGCTTCTCCCGGCGGCCCGTGTTGCGGGCGATCACCGAGTTGGCCGCGTTCAGGATGGTCTGGGTGGAGCGGTAGTTCTGTTCCAGCAGGATCGTCGTCGCGTCCGGGTAGTCGCGTTCGAAGTCCTCGATGTTGCGGATCGTCGCACCGCGGAATGCGTAGATGGACTGATCGGCGTCACCCACCACGCACAGCTCCGACGCTGCCACGCCGTCGGTCTCGTCGAGGTGGTGCCCCACCAACTCGCGCACCAACACATACTGCGCGTGGTTGGTGTCCTGGTACTCGTCGACCAGGATGTGGCGGAACCGGCGCCGGTAGTACTGGGCGATCTGTGGGAAGGCCTGCAGGATGCCGACCGTCTCGCCGATCAGATCGTCGAAGTCCAGCGCATTGGCCGCGCGCAGCCTGCGCTGATACTCGCCGTAGACCTGGGCGACGATGCCGGCCATCTCCTCGGCGGCTTCCGAGGCCTCAGCCACTGCCTGCTCGGGCCCGATCAGCTCGTTCTTCAGGTTCGAGATGCCATTGGCCAGCAGCCGAGGCGAATACCGCTTGGTGTCCAGCCCCATGTCCTTGCCGATCATCATCAGCAGGCGCCGGGAATCGTCCGAATCGTAGATCGAGAAATTGGAGTTCAGCCCCGGCAGCAGCGAAGCCTGGTTACGCAGGATGCGCACGCAGGTCGAGTGAAACGTCGACACCCACATGTTGCGGGCTCTGGGCCCTACCAATCCGACCACACGTTCCCGCATCTCGGCGGCGGCCTTGTTGGTGAACGTTATGGCCAGGATCTGCCCCACCCCGACTTCACGCGCCGCCAGCAGATAGGCGATACGCCTGGTCAGCACGGCCGTCTTCCCCGACCCGGCGCCCGCGACGATCAGCAACGGCGACCCAACGTGGCGCACCGCCTGGCGCTGCTGGGGGTTCAGACCGTCAAGGAGTTGGTCGATTTCGGAGGCGACGGAGGAAGTGGTCATCTTGCCGTCAAACTTACCGCTGGGCGGGGACAGTTTTGCGCTGGCACGGGCCGACTGGGACGATCGGGTTGTGCCTGAGATCGATGACCTGCGCCGGGAGATAGACGAACTCGATGCCACCATCCTTGCCGCGGTCCAACGCCGCGCCGAGGTCTCCAAGCTGATCGGCAAGGCCCGGATGGCCTCCGGCGGTACCCGCCTGGTGCACAGCCGCGAGATGCAGGTGATCGAGCGGTACAGCGCGCTCGGTCCCGAGGGCAAGGACCTGGCGATCCTGCTGCTGCAGCTCGGCCGCGGCCGGCTGGGCCACTAGGCCCTATCGGCCCGCCGGCTTGGCGGGTTTGACCGGTTGGGCCGGCGTCTTGAGCGAGTCCAGCAGCCACGGCGTCAACCACTGGACCGCCTCGGACGTCGGGTGCACGCCGTCGCTGCGGATCCGGACGCCGTTGATCTTCGCGGTGTACTTGCCGTCCGGGTTGAGCTTGGCGTTGAAATCCAGCACCGACACGTTGGGCCGTGGCCCGGCCACACTGCGCAGCATGGTGTTCCAGGCCTGCACCCGGCCCGGCTGATCCTCGGGGTAGAGCGTCCCGTCCGACCGCTCGCCGCGTCGGTTGTAGGGCGCCGTGGTCACCACGACCCGGGCCCCGGTCGAGCTGAGGATGTCCAACGCGCGCTGCAGCTCACCTTTGAGATAGGCGTCGTAGGCGTCGTTGCCGACGTGCATCCACCGCCCGTGCCAGGTCCGGTCCACAACCTCCCAGCGCCCGATCATCAGCAGTACGGTGTCCGGCCGGTCATGGGCGAGCCGCTGGGCCCAGCGCTCCGGCCAGGAATCGCACTCCGGCTTCTGGTTCAGCGTCTCCCCGGCCGACCGGTACGGCCCGCCGCGGGCGATGCCGCAGCCGATGGTCGTGTAGTCGCTGAAGTGAAAACCCGGTGTGTCGGGCAGATAGCGCATCAACGTCCATGCCACCGAGTCGCCGAACACCGCGACCTTCCGTGTGCCGGGAGGCAGTGCAGGCGGCGGTCCCACCGCGACGGCCCGCTCCGCGCCGATGTCCTGCTCGGACGCGGCGGCCGCCATCACGTCCGGGCCCGCGGGCCGGGTCGGGACGCCGACCGGAACGACCGTCATCGTCACCACCGCGGCGGTGGCGACCGTGGCCGCCGACAGTCGGAGCATCGGGACATGTTCGGGGCGCCAGTGCCGGATCGGCTGCTCGATCGCCCACCACGACACCCACGACACCGCGATCGTCACCGCGCACCGCAACGCCAGCAGCGACCAGCCCTCCAGGCCGGTGCGCTCGCCGTTGAGGATCAGGAAGATGGGCCAGTGCCATAGGTAGACGCCATAGGAGATGACGCCCAACGTCACCAGCGGGAACCACGCCAGCGCGCGGGCGACGTAGCCGTCCTGATCCAGTGCGACGGGGGCGACGACGAGCACGGCGCCGACGGCCACCACGATCAACAGCCCGTGCTGGAATTCGTCGGCGCTCCCGGTCGCCAGGTGCGCTGCCAACGCCAGCACCGCGATCCCGATCACCGGCAATGTCCAGGCCACCCAGCGCCGCCACCGGGTCCGGATCAGCGTGCCCGACACGGTGAGCGCCGACCAGTCGCGCACGAGCAGCGCCGCGGCCGCCGCGCCGATCAACAGCGCCTGCGCGCGGGTGTCGGTACCGAAGTACACGCGGTTGAGTTCTGCGGCGTCGCCGGACAGCAGGATCGCTGCGACAGCCGAGCCGATGACGCCGAGCACCGCCAGCACGAAGACCACGGCGCGGGTCGCGCCAATCAAACGGGGGTGCGGACGGTCCGTCGTGAAACGCCGCACCAGCAGCGCGGCACCCAGCACCAGCAGTGGCCAGAGCAGGTAGTACTGCTCTTCGACCGCCAGCGACCAGGTGTGCTGCAACGGTGAGGGCGTGGCGCCCTGGCTGAAGTAGTCGGTGTCCGCGGCGACGAACACCCAGTTGGCCATCCAGAAGAACGCCCCGACCGCGTCTTCGCGCAGTGAGGTCACCGCATCGGAGGGGAACAGGGGCCGGGTGATCACCACGGCCAAGGTCATCAGCACCATCGCCGGCAGCAGACGCTTCGCGCGGCGGATCCAGAAGCCTTTGAGGTCGATGCGTTCGGTGCGTCGGAACTCGTCGAGCAGCAGCGAGGTGATCAGAAATCCGCTGAGCACGAAGAAGACGTCGACGCCGATGAAACCTCCGGCCACACCGGGCACCCCGCCGTGACCTGCCAGCACCAGGGCCACCGCGATCGCGCGGATTCCGTCGAGTGCCGGGATGTCACGCCGGATGGAGGCACGCAGACGCCGACTGGGAGCACGGACTGGCGCCGCAGTCACGTCATGCCCTCCCGTCTTGTGTTGAACGCCAAGACTATCCCCGGCGAGCAGACGTCAAAGTCCCCCGACACCGGCGTGTCGGGGGACTTTGGCGTCTGCTCGCGCTGAGGACTAGTTCGTCAGCGCAATATATTTCGTGTCGAGGTACTCCTCGATGCCCTCGGACCCGCCCTCGCGACCGAATCCCGACTCCTTGATGCCGCCGAACGGGGCGGCCGCATCGGAGATGACACCGCGGTTGATGCCGACCATGCCGGATTCGATACCGTCGGCCACCCGCAACGCCCGGTCCAGCGACTGGGTGTAAACGTAAGCAGCCAAGCCGTATTCGGTGTTGTTCGCGGCGGCCACACCCTCATCCTCGGTGTCGAACCCGGTGATGGGGGCGACCGGGCCGAAGATCTCCTCCTTGAGGATGCGGGCGTCGGCGGGCACATCGGTCAGCACCGTGGCCGGGTAGAAGTTGCCGGGACCGCCGGGAGCGACGCCGCCGACGGCAACGGTCGCACCTTTCGATACCGCGTCAGAGACGAGCTCGGTGACCGTGGCAACCTGCTTGGAATTGACGAGCGGGCCCAACGTCGACGCGGGGTCGATGCCCTTGCCGAGGGTGAACTCGCTCATCCGCTTGACGAGCTTCTCGGTGAACTCTTCGCGCACCGAGTTCGCCACGTGGAAGCGGTTGGCGGCGGTGCACGCCTCTCCCCCGTTGCGCATCTTGGCCAGGATCGCGCCGTCGACCGCCGCGTCCACGTCGGCATCGTCGAACACGATGAACGGAGCATTGCCGCCCAACTCCATCGACGTGCGCAGCAGCTTGTCGGCCGATTGCTTCACCAGCGCCTTGCCCACCCCGGTCGAGCCCGTGAAGGTGAGCTTGCGCAGCCGACCGTCGTCGATCAGCGCGGTGCTCACCGCACCCGGGTTACTGGTCGGCAGCACCGACAGCACTCCCTTGGGCAAGCCGGCCTCATCCATCAGCTTGGCCAGCAACAACATCGTCAGCGGAGTTTCCTGCGCGGGTTTGACGATCATGGTGCAGCCCGCGGCGAAGGCGGGCCCCATCTTGCGAGTGCCCATGGCCAGCGGGAAATTCCACGGCGTGATCGCGTAGCACGGGCCGACGGCCTGCTTGGTGACCAGGATTCGACCGGTGCCCGCCGGTGCCGGGGTGTAACGACCGGCGATGCGCACGGCTTCTTCGGAGAACCAACGGAAGAACTCGGCGCCGTAGGCGACCTCGCCCTTGCTCTCGGCGACGATCTTGCCCATCTCCAGAGTCATCAGCGCGGCGATGTCGTCGGCGCGTTCGGTGATCTTCTCGAACACCGAGCGAAGGATCTCGCCTCGTTTACGCGGGGCGGTTGCGGCCCATTCGGCCTGGACCGCACATGCGGCGTCCAATGCGGCGACGGCGTCGGCGGCGGTCGCGTCGGCCACGGCGGCCAACACCTGATCGTCGCTCGGGTCGAGCACGTTGAACGTCGATGCGGCCTGACGTTCCTCACCACCGATCCACAGACCCGTGGGCACGGATGCAATCAAGTCTTCAATGGCCATACATCCATCATGTACGCCTTCGCTTCGAGTCCCGCATTAAGGTCGACAGAATGAGTGCTGACATCACCGCAACCCCGGCCTGGCAGGCTTTGTCCAAGCACTACGACGACATCCGCGACATCCATCTGACGGAGCTTTTCGCCGAGGATCCGGCCCGCGGAACCGAGCTGGTATTGACCGTCGGCGATCTCTACATCGACTACAGCAAGCACCGCGTCACCCGTCAGACTCTGGAATTGCTGGCCGATCTGGCCCGCGCCGCAGGGTTGGAAGCCCGCCGCGACGCGATGTTCTCCGGGGAACACATCAATACCTCCGAGGACCGCGCGGTGCTGCACACCGCGCTGCGGTTGCCTGCTGACGCGTCGTTGACCGTTGACGGGCAGGACGTGGTGGCCGATGTGCACGAGGTTCTCGATCGGATGGGCGGGTTCACCGACCGGCTACGCAGCGGCAAGTGGTCCGGTGCCACCGGCGAGCGCATCACGACCGTGGTCAACATCGGTATCGGCGGTTCCGATCTGGGCCCGGTGATGGTCTACGACGCGCTGCGCCATTACGCCGACGCCGGGATCAGCGCCCGCTTCGTATCCAACGTCGACCCCGCCGACCTGGTGGCGACGCTGGCCGATTTAGACCCGGCCACAACGCTTTTCATCGTCGCCTCCAAGACGTTTTCCACTCTCGAGACGCTGACCAATGCCACGGCCGCGCGCCGCTGGCTGGTCGATGCGCTCGGCGAGGACGCGGTGGCCAAGCATTTCGTGGCGGTGTCCACCAACGCGAAGCTGGTGCAGGAGTTCGGCATCGACACCGACAACATGTTCGGGTTCTGGGACTGGGTCGGTGGCCGATACTCGGTGGACTCGGCGATCGGGCTGTCGGTGATGGCGGTGATCGGCCGCGAACGGTTCGCCGAGTTCCTGTCCGGTTTTCATCTCGTCGACGAGCACTTCCGTACCGCGCCGCTGTCCGAGAATGCTCCGGCGCTGCTGGGACTGATCGGCCTGTGGTACTCGAATTTCTTTGGGGCACAATCGCGTGCGGTACTGCCGTACTCCAACGACCTGTCCCGGTTCGCGGCGTATCTGCAGCAGTTGACGATGGAGTCCAACGGCAAGTCGGTGCGGGCCGACGGCAGCGCCGTCACCACCGACACCGGTGAGATCTTCTGGGGCGAGCCGGGAACCAACGGGCAGCACGCCTTCTATCAGCTGCTGCACCAGGGCACCCGGCTGGTGCCGGCCGACTTCATCGGGTTCTCCCAGCCCACCGACGATCTGCCCACCGCCGACGGCACCGGCAGCATGCACGATCTGCTGATGAGCAACTTCTTCGCCCAGACCCAGGTGCTGGCGTTCGGCAAAACTGCCGAAGCCATTGCGGCAGAAGGAACTCCACCCACCGTGGTGCCGCACAAGGTGATGCCCGGAAACCGGCCGACGACGTCAATCCTGGCGACCAGGTTGACGCCGTCGGTGGTGGGCCAGCTCATCGCCCTCTACGAACACCAGGTGTTCACCGAAGGAGCAGTGTGGGGGATCGACTCCTTCGACCAATGGGGTGTCGAGCTGGGTAAGACCCAAGCCAAGGCGCTGCTGCCGGTGATCACCGAATCGGAATCACCCGGCGAGCAGTCGGACTCGTCGACCGATGCGCTGGTGCGGCGGTACCGCGTCGAGCGCGGGCGGTCGGCCTAGCGCATCCCGGGGACCGTCGCGCAGCCCACGTTGGGGATGCAGCCACTGGCTCCGCCGGGGCCGGCTGTGCCGCCCGGACCGCCCGGGATGGAGCCGGTGGCCCCCTCGGGTCCCGCGGCCCCGCCCGGTCCGCCAGGGATCACACCGCTGGCACCACCCGGGCCTGCGGTCCCACCGGGACCACCGGGAATCTGACCGGTGGCGCCACCGGGTCCGGCGGTGCCCAGGTCGGAGCACGCCGAGCCATCGGCATTGACACACGGCGGCGGAGCAGGCTCAGCCATGGCCACGGGGCCAAAGGCGACAGCACCTGCCGCAGCGCCTGCAAAGAGCATCGAGGCAATCAATTTTGTGGTCATGACGGTGGGTTACCCACGACCGCCGGGAGTCGAAACACATGGTCACCTCACTGCTGAGGCATTGACACCACGTCAACCACACCAGCCACGGGGGGTGAGCAGCGGTTCCTTCTGTGCCGTCACCTTCTGAGCCATGAACCAATCTGGCCCGTAGCCATCAAAATATGCTCAATGCTGACCGCAACGCGATGCGTAACGATAGCCCTCAGGCGAAACGCTTCGTGTACTTCGGCGGCAGCAACCGCATCACCTGGGTCAGCGGTGCCCACGGCCAGCGCGGCACCACGGCCCGGCCCTTCTCCTTCTCGATGGCCTCGACCATCGCGCGCACACCGGTCTCGTTGTCCACCATCAACATCGTGGTCGCCGATTTGGCGGTCATCTCCGACTCGATGTAGCCCGGCTCGATGACGGTCACCCGGATCGGACCCTTGTCGTACTCGGCCCGCAGCGATTCGCCCAGCGAGGTCATGCCGGCCTTCGACGCGCAGTAGGCGGCTTTGCCGCCGGGCACACCGGTGTTGCCCAGCACCGACGAGATCAACACCAGGTGACCGCTGCCGGCTTTCTTGAACATCTCCAGCGCCGTCTCGATCTGCACCAGACCGGCGATCAGGTTGGTCTCGATGGTGGCCTTGTTGGCCCACGGCTTGCCCTCGCCCAGCGGCCAGCCCTTGCCGATGCCGGCGTTGACGATCACGCGGTCGATGCCGCCGAGTTCCTCGGACAGCTCGCCGAACACCCGCGGCACGGCCTCGTGGTCATTCACGTCCAGCGCGGCGACCGCGACCTTGACGTGAGGGTGCCGGCCGGCCAGCTCGGCCTTGAGCTCATCGAGGCGCTCGGTGCGGCGGGCACACAGCGCCAGGTCCCGACCTTTGGCCGCGAATTGCCGGGCCATGCCCGCGCCCAGTCCGGAGCTGGCACCGGTGATGAGGATCTTCTGACGGGTCATCGCTGCAGGATAACCGAGTTAGACAACTGCCAAAAACGCGGTCTACTTGAGCAGTCGCGACATCCGCCGATCGGCCAGCACCTTGCCCCCGGTCTGACACGTTGGGCAGTACTGGAAGGACTTGTCGGCGAACGACACCTCCCGCACCGTGTCCCCGCACACCGGGCACGGCAAGCCGGTGCGGGCATGCACCCGCAGACCGGACCGCTTCTCCCCCTTGAGCGTCGCGGCCTGCTGCCCCACGGACCGGGTCACCGCATCGGTGAGCACCGAGATCATCGAGTCGTGCAGGGCGCCCAGTTGGGCATCGGTGAGCTTGCCCGCGGTCGCGAACGGCGACAGCTTGGCCACGTGCAGGATCTCGTCGCTATAGGCGTTGCCGATGCCGGCGATCACCTTCTGATCGGTGATCACGGTCTTGATCCGTCCGCCCTGCCCGGCCAGTACACCAGCCAGCCCGGCCGAATCCAGCGACAGCGCATCGGGTCCCAGCGAGGCGATCTGCGCGACGTCGAGCGGATCGGCGACGATCCAGACCGCCAACCGCTTCTGCGTCCCGGCCTCGGTCAGGTCGAAACCCTCCCCGTCCAGATGCACGCGCAGCGCGATCGGCCCCTTGCCCGGCTTGAGCGGCGTCGTCGCCAGCTTGTCCGACCAACGCAACCAACCCGCCCGGGACAGATGCGTGATCAGATGCCAGGGGCCCACCTCCAGGCCGAGGTACTTGCCCCAGCGGTTCGCGCCGGTGACGGTCTGGCCGTGCAACGCCGTCGTCGGCGGATCGAACGTTTTGAGCACCGACAACGCGGACACGTCGATCCGGGTGACCACCCGGCCGGTCGCATGCCGGCGCAGATGATCGGCCAACGCCTCGACTTCGGGCAGCTCAGGCATGGCTCCAGTGTGTACTAGGCGAGCGCCTTGACGAACGACAACAGCCAGCTCACCAGCGACAGCACGATTGCCGCCCAGATGGCGGTCCACCAGAACTGGTCGATGTGCAGACCCCAGCCGGTGGTGTTGTCGGTAATCCACGAGGTGATCCACAGCATCAGCGCATTGATCACGATATGGATCAGGCCGAGGGTGAGGATGTAGAGCGGGATCGACAGGATCTGCACAATCGGCTTGACGAACGCGTTGACCAGACCGAAGACCACCGCGACGACGAAGACGATGCCGACCCTGGCGATGGTCGAGTCACCACCGACGAAGGAAATCCCCGGCACGACGAGAGTGACCACCCAGAGCGCGAATCCGGTTATCGCGGCGCGCAGGAGAAATGAGCTCATGGCGGTCTAGTCTGCCGAGCGCAGCAGGTACGTGTCCATGATCCAGCCATGGCGTGTTCGCGCTTCGGTACGCGCGGCGACGATTTCGTCGCCGATCTCGCCGATGGTTCCGGCATAGAGCAACTCGTCGGGGGTGCCCAGATAGGCACCCCACCAGATGCGGGTCTGCGGTGGGCACTGCTGAAATGAGCAGTCCGCATCCAGCATCACCACGGCACTTCCGGTCAGCCCGTGCTCACGCAACTGACGCCCGGTGGTGATCAGCACCGGTTCGCCGACGTCGTTGAGCGGGATGCGATGCCGGGCGGTCAGCACCTGGATTGCGGTGATGCCGGGGATGACGTCGTACTCGAAATCGACGTGCTGGCCCACCATCTCCAGGATCCGCAGCGTGCTGTCGTACAGCGACGGATCCCCCCAGGCCAGAAAGGCCCCGACGCCGTCAGGACCGAGTTCGGTTTCGATGGCCGCCGCCCAGATCCGGGACCGCTCGACATGCCAGTCCGCCACGGCCTGGCGATAGCCCGGCGCGTCGCCGGCCGCGGCGCGCGGCGGATCGACCAATTCGACGAAGCGGTAGCCGGGCTGGGTAATAAAGCGATCGCAGATCAGCTTGCGCACCGCGACCAGGTCGTCCGCCGCACCACGGCGCGGACCCTTGTCCATCGCGAAGAACACCTGCGTGTCATTGAGCGCGGAAACAGCCTGAGCCGTGACGAAGTCCGGATCACCGGCCCCGATTCCGATGACATGGATGCGACGCACTGTCGAAGGTTAACCGAACCGAAACCGGGGACCCCAAGTATCCGGTACCCGGGGTATTGACATCACGCATTGTCGGTACCTACCGTCGAAGTGAGTAGGACCACAAACGAAGGGAACGTCAACGGTGACAACTTCGATCAGACCCGGCGGTGGCTCGGCCAACGCGGCGCGGCGGGACGCGTTCTCCGAACGTCTGCTCAAGGGTTCGGTTCGCAAGTCTTACGCGCCGGTGGTCGACATCGACTGGCAGGCGCCGATCGATCCGGACAAGTTCTTCCTGCCGCCGACGATCGTGTCGCTGTACGGAACCCCATTGTGGGACAGCATGTCCCGCCAAGAGCAGATCGAACTCTCACGCGAGGAGCTGGCCAACACCCTCTCGGCGGGCATCTGGTTCGAGAACATCCTCAACCAGGCACTGCTGCGCAAGATGATGCACCAGGACCCCACGTCGAATTCCACGCACTACGAGCTCACCGAACTCGGCGACGAGACCCGTCACATGGTCATGTTCGGTAAGGCCATCGACAAGATCGGCGCCAAACCGGTACGGCCGCGGTTGTACCAGCGCATGATCATCAACTCGCTGCCGTTCTTCTTCCGCGGCTCGGTGCTGTGGGTGGCCGCGCTGATCGGTGAGGAGATCTTCGACTCGCTGCAGCGGCAGATGATGGACGACCCTGAGTTGCAGCCGATGGTGCAGCGCCTGATGCGCATTCACGTCACCGAGGAGTCCCGCCACATCCAGTTCGCGCGTGACGGACTGCGCGGGCGCACACCGTCGATGCGCTGGTACCAGCGAGTGTGGGTGGCCAACCTCAACGGAGTCGGCGGGTACTTCTTCCGCTATCTGTTCACCAACAAGGTGCAGTACGCGCGCGTCGGCCTGAACGCCCGCGCCGCGCGCCGGATGGCCCGGGCCAGCGCACACCGTCGCGAGGTGCAGATCTCGGGATTCGCCCCACTGGCCGCGTTCCTCGAAGAGGTCGGGCTGATGGGACGCATCGGGCGGCGGATGTGGCGTCGCTCCGGCTTCCTTCCGGCGAAGGCACCGCGTGGCCTCACCACCGCAGCGGGTACTCCCGAGATTTCCGGGACCGGTGTCACCGAAGAGGTGTACGACGGGTTCGCGATCCTCGACAACGGTGACGGCGATCGCCGGGTGCATGTGCGGCTGACCGGGCACCTGGATCCGATCGACGGCCACTACCACTGGCGCGGAACGATTCTCGATGCACCGAGCACGGTCGCCTCTGGGCCCGTTCGCCTGACCATCGGCACCCGAACCGTCGACGCCCGCATCACCGAGCGCACCTCGCAGGGCACGCACTCCATCGCCGGCGTCGGCGAACCGCCCTTCGAACTGGACGGCGCCGACGGGTCGGAAATCAGCGCCGCCGGGTAAGCACCGAGCGGCCGAGCAACCCGACCGCGAACACCGCACCACACATCCCGGAGACCAACAGCGGCAGTTGGCCGGGCTGACCTGGAATCGCAGTCCATGCCAGCCCGGCCCACACCCCGGCGCCCAGCACGGCAAAACCACTGAGCCCCTGGAACACTCCCTGCGCACTTCCCTGTAGGTCGGAGCCGACGAGCGAGGACACCCAGGCCTTGCTGACCCCGTCGGTGCAGCCGGTGAACAGGCCGTAGGCCCCGATCAGCAGCCAGGCCGTCAGCGGATCGGTCGTCAACCCCAGCCCGGCGTAGCCGATCGCGAAGAACACCAGGCCGATACCGAACACCGGCAGGCGGCCGATCCGGTCGGCCAGCAGCCCGGCCGGGAAACTGGAGACTGCGTACACCGCGTTGTAGGTGACGTAGGCCAGGATCACCTCGACGACCGAGAAGCCGATCTCGTTGAGCCGCAACAACAGCAGCGCGTCGGGGAAATTCACCAGGCCGAATGCCACCAGCACGGCTGTCACCCGCCAGAACCGGCCCGGTAGGTCGCGCACCCGGGCGAACACCGGCTGGCGCTCCGTGCGTGGCTGGGTGCGACGTTGTTCGGCAACCAGGAACACCAGGGCGACGCTGAGCACGGCGGGTACCACGGCCACCCAGAGCAGTGGCGCGATCTGATGGTCGAGCAGTTCATAGGCGGCCAGACCCAACAGCGGACCGACGACCGCCCCGAATGTGTCCATCGCGCGGTGGAACCCGAACACACGGCCGCGGGCGGCGGCATCGATGTCGGCGACCAGGAGAGCATCACGCGGCGCACCGCGAACCCCCTTGCCCAGCCGGTCCACCACGCGACCTGCGAGCACACCGGACCACCCCCCGGCGGCGGCGACCATGACCTTGCCCAGGGCCGCCATGCCGTAGCCGGTGGCGATCAGGGGCCGCTTGGAGAATCGGTCGCCGAGCGGGCCCGCGGCCAGTTTGGTCATCGCGGCGGCGCCTTCGGCGGCGCCCTCCACCGCGCCGACCACCGCGGGCGGGGCACCGAGCACGGTTGTCAAGTAGATCGGCAGCAGCGGGTAGAGCAGTTCACTCGCGGTGTCCTGCAGGAAGGACACCGCCGACAAGACCCGGACGTTGCGGGTCAGCCATGAAGGCACCCGGTCATCATGCCCGCCCGATCGACCCCATAGAACTAGAACACGTTCTAGTGTGTACGCCATGCGGTTCACCTATGCCGAAGCCATGACCGATCCCACCTACTACATCCCGCTGGCCCAGGCGGCCGAAGCGGCCGGCTATCACGCCATGACGATCGCCGACAGCGTCGCCTACCCCTTCGACTCCGATTCGAAGTACCCGTACACCCCCGACGGCAACCGGGAGTTCCTGGACGGCAAGCCCTTCGTCGAAGCCTTCGTGATGGCCTCGGCCCTGTGCGCCGTCACCACCACGCTGAAGTTCAACTTCTTCGTGCTCAAGCTGCCGATCCGTCCGCCCGCCCTGGTGGCCAAGCAGGTCGGCTCGCTCAACGCGCTGTTCGACAACCGACTCGGGCTCGGCGTCGGCACCAGCCCCTGGCCCGAGGACTACGAGTTGATGGGCGTGCCGTTCGCACGGCGCGGCAAGCGCATGGACGAGTGCATCGACATCATCCGCGGACTGACCAGCGGTGACTACTTCGAGTACCACGGCGAGTTCTACGACATCCCCAAGACCAAGATGACCCCGGCACCGTCGAAGCCGGTGTCCATCCTCGTCGGCGGGCACGCCGAAGCCGCCCTGCGCCGCGCGGCCCGCAACGACGGCTGGATGCACGGCGGCGGCACCGACGACCTCGACGTCCTCCTGAAGCGACTCAACGAGATTCGGGTGGAGGAAGGTCGGACGGGGCCGTTTGAAGTCCACGTGATCTCGGCTGATGCGTATACGCCCGACGGCATCAAACGACTCGAGGACAAGGGTGTCACCGATGTGATCGTGGGCTTCCGCCTGCCCTACATCATGGGCGACGACCCCGAGCCGCTCGACCGCAAGATCCGCCATCTGGAGAAGTTCGCCGAGAACGTCATCGCCAAGGTCTGAGCCTGCGCCCGCGGGGCATTCCTGCGTCGTTTTCCACGCCCGGGTCGTACCCCACAACGATCCACGGCCCCGGTGTCGAAAGCGGCGGCCAGGTCAGAACGACAGACCACCATCGGGCGCCGACGCCGGGATGATGTGGACCGCGGCCTCTTCAGCAGAGGCCGCACCACCATCGATACCGACGTCGGTCCCGAGCAGCTCTGCCTCGTCGTCCGCGCCGAAGCCCGCATTGGGGGCCACCAGGCGACCCGACCGTAGGTCGCCGACCTCGTCCTCGCCGCCCTGCTCGTCGAGATAGTCGGGCTCGTCGAGTTGCATGGCGGGATCAGGCTCTTCCTCGGCCAGCAGCTCATCGAACGTCTCGTGGTCACGCGGTTCCCGCCAGCGATCGGGCGGCGAATAACCCTCATCGAGCAAGTCGTCGACACCCCGATCGAGCAGGGTGTCCTCCTGCGTCAACTGGTCGTCGTCGTCGACGCTGTACCCGTCACCACTCATCCTTCAACGATGTCACAGCCCAGCCATCACAGGGACCGACTGATGATCTCTTTCATGATTTCACTGGTGCCGCCGTAGATCTTGTTGACCCTTGCGGCCGCGTAGGCACGCCCGATCGGATACTCCATCATGTAGCCGTATCCGCCGAAGAACTGCACACAGCGGTCGACGACGGCGACACCCTTGTCGGCCGCGATCAGCTTGGCCATCGATGCGGTGGCCGGATCGATGCGCCCATCGATATAGGACTGCACGCAATAATCGACCGTGGTCTTGATCGACAGGACCTCGGCCTTGAGCTCGGCGAGGGCAAACCGATTGTGCTGGAAACCGATCAGCGGCTTACCGAAGGCCTCACGTTCTTTGGTGTAGCGGATCGCCTCCAACACCGCGGCCTCCGCCATCCCAGAGCACACCGACGCGATGGCAAGCCGTTCGCGAGCCAGCTGTTCCATCAGCTGATAAAAGCCCAGCCCTTCTTGTTCGCCGAGAAGATTCCGCACCGGCACCCGCATGTCGGCGAAAAACAGCTCACGGGTGTCCTGACCGTGCTGGCCCACCTTCTCCAGCACACGGCCACGTTCGAAGCCCGGTAGGTGGTCGCTGGTCTCCGCCACGATCAACGAGATGCCCGCGGCGCCCTGCGCCGGGTCGGTCTTCGCAACGATGACCAGCAGGTCGCAGTGAGTTCCATTGGAGATGAACGTCTTCGATCCGTTGATGACGTAGTCGTCGCCGTCGCGCACGGCCGTCGTACGCACCGCTTGCAGATCCGATCCGGTGCCGGGCTCGGTCATCGCGATCGCCAGTACGGCCTCACCGCTGATGATCTTCGGCATCCAGCGCTGCTTCTGCTCGGCATTGGCGTAGGCGCCGATGTAGTGCGCGACGATCGGGGAATGCACCACCCAGCCCGAGGCCGAATCGTGAGCGAGAGCCAGTTCCTCGGCGACGACCGCTGAGAATCCGAAGTCCCCGCCGGCACCGCCATACTCCTCCGGCAGGTCCAGTCCCAACAGTCCGGCGTCGCCGAGCTTGTTCCAGAATTCCCGGTCGACCTGGTGGTTTCGAGCCCAGCGCTCCTGGTTGGGCGTGGCCTCCCTGCGGAAGAACTCCGCCGCATGCCGTCGCAGCTCACGATGCTGGTCGGTCTCCCAGGAGGCCCGGTAGTCCGGGAAGAGATCAGACATCGTCGCTACCCCATCTTGGTCACATCGCACCGATTACGATACAACCGTATCGTCACAAAGTCAGATGTACCGGAGGAGTGCGCCATGGTCAACCCCCGGGCCACACCGGAGGACCTCACGCCGAAGGCCCGCATTCGCAATGCCGCACTGGATCTGTATTCGAAGTACGGACAAGACCGAATTTCGTTGCGCGCCATCGCCTCCGAAGCCGGTGTCACACTCGGCCTGGTACAGCACCACTACAAGACCAAGGCCGGGTTGCGCGATGCCGTCGACCAGTTGGTGGTGGATCACTTCGCCTCGGCGCTGTCCGAGGTTCCCGACATCGGCGGGCCGGCTGATCTCACCGCCGCCCGGGACGCGGCCGTGCACACCATGCTGGAAGCGAACCCCCCGGTGGTCAACTACGTGCGCCGCGCGTTGCTGGACCCGTCCGGCGAGAATCTGCATCTGCTCGACGCCCTCGTCGGCCTGACCGCGCGGGAGGTCAATACGCTGCGGAAGTCGGGGCGCGCATCAACCAGACGTCGCGAGTCGACCCAGGTCCTGGCCGTCCTGGTGCGACAGATGGGCGAGATGCTGCTGGCACCCCTGGTGGATGCGGTGTGGGATCGCATGGACAGCTCAGATGCCGAGCACAAGCCGCGACTGCGGGTCACCGTCGAGGAGAGGTCAACCGAAACCGGCCCGACACCGCCCCGACCCTGAGAAATTCCGCATTTTCAGCTGAGAATTGTGGAATTTTCGAACTCGATTCCCAATTGGAACGTAATAGACAGCATCCAGAAGTAGTGGGACTTCCGGTGTCGCCTGCAACGGAGGGTTGGGAAATGAAGTCATATTCCATCGCCACATTGGCCGCCGGCGTGCTGGCGGCAGGCACATTTCTCGGGGGTGTCGCCGCTGCCGCGCCGACCGAGCAGTCGGCCGAACAGACCGTGAAAAGCCTGCAAACCAGCGGCTATCACGTCATCGTCAACCGCACCGGGGCGGCGCCACTAGCCAACTGCACCGTGCTCGGCGTGCGCCAGGGGCCGACCATCGCCACCAACGACTCCAGGGGCGGAAGTTCGATCAATACCACCGTCATTTCAAAGACGGCATACGTCGACGTCTCCTGCTGAGGTGGGAATAAAGCAGAGCACCTATTTGCCGGAGACGCCGAATCGGATTCGGCCGGTTTGGTGGATATTCGGCACCCGCAATCGGCCGCAGAAAATTGTGCGGCCGATTGTTTTGGGCCGGGCGTCGCACGAGTGCCGGGCTTGTCGGGGGGTCGGCGTACGGTACCGAACATGAGTTCGATATTGGTTTCCGAGAGGGACATCGAGCGGACGATCATCGGCGATGCGCTCGAGCACCTGAGCGCCGCCTGCAAAGAGATCGACGCGCTGTCGGTACATGCCCTGACACGGGCGGAGCTCCACGAGGTTTTGAGCCGGCTCGACGCCGGCGAGAAACGGCTGGCGACCGCTCAACAACGGCTCCTCGGGCGGATGGTCGCCACCAACACCGCGGCGCCACCGCGGTTCGACCCGGCCGCGGTGCTCGCCAGGCGGCTGCGCATCTCGCCGGCCGAAGCGCAGCGGCGGATAGCTGAGGCCGGCCAGCCGTCCGACTGAGGTCCGCACAGCGGATCGGCGGGACGGATAGATTCCACGTCCATGACCGTCACCGTCGACGAGCTCGAAGTCGCTGACCCGCCGGACGCCTGGACGCGAGCGGGATTTTCCGTCGACTCCGATGCCGTCTGCCGGGTGGGTTCGGTTCGCATCCGGCTGGTCGGGCGCGACCGCGGTACCGGCATCATCGGGTGGTCGTTGGGTGACCTGCCCACAGACGGCATCTTCGACGTCCTCGACGGTGTCCACACCACGCGATCGGATGCCGTCACCGCACCACCGGCCACCCACCCGAACGGTGTCACCGCAATCGACCACATCGTGTTGCTGTCCCCTGACCTGGACCGCACGATCGCCTCAATGGCGGCCATCGGCGTGGAACCGCGCCGGGAACGGGACACCGAACTCGGCGGACGACGGATGCGTCAGGTTTTCTTCCGCTTCGGAGAGGTGATCATCGAGGTCGTCGGCTCGCCGGAGACGGCCAGTGAGGGTGCCTCGAAGCTCTGGGGAATCACGTACGTCGTCGACGACATCGACGCGAGCGCCGCGTTCTTCGGCGACCACACCGCTCCGGTCAAGGACGCGGTACAGCCTGGGCGCCGGATCACCACGGTGCGGCACCGCGACCTCGGCATATCGGTGCACACAGCCGTGATCTCGGCGACTGTGCGTCATTGACGTGTGTCGGGTCGCCGCCCGCACGAAGCAGTTCCCTATCCTCAGCGCATGACCGACGCCGGAGACCTGACCACCGCGGTCGTTGTCGTCCATACCGACGGCGGGTGCCGACCAAATCCGGGCCCCGGTGGCTGGGGTGCGGTGCTGCGCCACCGTGAACACGTCCGCGAGATGTGCGGCGGCGAGCCCGGCGAAACCAGCAACAACCGCATGGAGTTGATGGCGCCGATCATGGCGCTCGAGGCGCTCACGAGACCGGTGGTGGTGCATCTCCACACCGACAGCACCTATGTCCGCAACGGCATCACCAAGTGGGTTTTCGGCTGGGAACGCAACGGCTGGCTGACGGCTGCGAAGCAGCCGGTGAAGAACGTCGACCTATGGCAGCGGCTGCAGGCTGCCTGCGCACGGCACCAGGTCGAGTGGTTCTGGGTAAAGGGCCACTCGGGCATCGCCGACAACGAGTTGGCCGACGAACTGGCGACCCGGGGGTTGAACGAAGCCGTCGCCTCGGCCCGCTGAGAGTCGACGACGGCAACTCCCGGCCTGGAGTTATTCCCACACCACGTCCTCCGGCGACTTGTCCGGCCGCAGCCCGCGCCAACTCGGCTGGCGCAACCGGTGATCGGCGGTGCGCTCGCTGTAGCGCACCTCCCCCACCAGTTCCGGCCGCACGAACGTGACCCCTTTGGCGTCGAGCTTCGGCAACGGCTGGCCGAAGGGAGATTCCTCGGTGTGCAGCGGCGCCAGCATGTCCTTCAGCCTGGCCAGTTCCTTCTCGGTGAACCCGGTGCCGACCCGGCCGGCGAACTGAAGTCCGTTGGGGCCCGGGACACCGAGCAGCAGCGCACCGATGCCGCTGGTGCGCCCGCCCTCCCCCTGACGCCAGCCGCCGATCACCGCCTCCTGGGTGTTCCAGATTTTGTCCTTGATCCAGGACGCCGACCGTCGGCCCGGTTGATAGGTCGAGTCGCGCTTCTTGGCGACGACGCCTTCGAACCGGTGCTCGCGGGCATGCTCCATGGCTTCCTGGCCGTCCCCGGGCAGCGGTTCGGGCACGATCAGACCACCGCCGGCAGCCAACGCGCCCAGCACCTTTCGCCGGTCGGAGTACTTGGCGCGCAACAGGGAGCGGCCGTCGAGCCACAGGATGTCGAACGCCCAGAATTCGACGCGGGTGGAGCGGGCCCGGTTCTGCATCGCGCCGAAGCTGGGCACCCCGGAGTCGTCGAGTGCCACCACCTCGCCGTCGAGCACCACGTGATGGTCGGCGAGATCGGCGGCCAGCACCTCCAACTGGGGGTACTCGGCGGTGACGTCGCGCCCGCTGCGCGAACGCAGTTGCAGGCGGCCATGATCGGCTTCCACCAGCAGCCGGTAGCCGTCCCATTTTCCCTCGAACGCCCACTGGCCGGCCGTGAGTTTCGCGACGGACCCCTCGGTGGACAGCATCGGTGCGAAGTCCTTGGGCTCGGGGGTGGCCGACTTCTGGTCCTTCATCCGGTGCGCCAGCCAGTTCTTGCCCTCGGTCTGGATCAGTGCGTAGCGGCCGTCGATCTTCCCACCGCTCAGGGTGAAGATCACCTCACCGTTGCGGGCCTCGGGGTCGTCGCTGACCCGGAACTTCTCCGCCTCGTAGGTGCCCGTGTCCCAGACGACCATGTCCCCGGCGCCATACTCTCCCTTGGGAATCGTGCCGTGGAAGGTCAGGTACTCGATCGGGTGGTCTTCGGTATGCACGGCAAGGTGATTCACCGCGGTGGTCTCGGGAAGGTTCTTGGGCACCGCCCAACTGACCAGCACGCCATCGCGTTCCAGCCGTAGGTCATAATGCAGCCGTCGGGCGTGATGTTCCTGGATCACGAACCGGTCGTTGTTTCCGGTCGGCGGAACATCCGGGGGCACCGGTTCGGGAGTCTTGCCCGCATCCCGCATGCTGCGGTAGGTGGTGAGTTTGTCGCCCCGGGGTGCGTCCGCGTCGAGGCCGTCCAACAGGTCGCCGTCATCGTAAACCCGTTGCAACACCTCATCGAATCGCAGTTGACGCAGATCCGGGTCGGCGATCTCGTCCCAGGTGCGTGGCGCGGCGACGGTCGGGTGCTCGCGCCCGCGCAGCGAGTACGGAGCGATCGTGGTCTTGGCGCCGTTGTTCTGGCTCCAGTCCAGAAATATCTTCTGTGCCCGCACGCTGCGGGTCATGGTGGCGGTGACCAGAGTCGGCATCGACTGTTCGAGTTGTTGGGCCACGCGCTTGGCCAGCACCGAGGCACCGCGAGAACTGATCGGTTCGGCCAGCGGCACATACAGATGCAGGCCCTTGCTGCCGCTGGTCAACGGGTACGTCGTCAGCCCGATGTCATCCATGAGATCGCGTACCGCCTGGGCGACCTCGCCCAGCTGCGGCATCGTCACGCCCTCACCCGGATCCAGATCGAACACGATGCGGGTAGCCGGGCCCTGGCTGCCGTCGGCGGAGAACCGCCATTGCGGCACATGCACTTCCAGCGCGGCCTGTTGGGCGATCCAGGCCAGACCCTCGCGGGTATTGATGATCGGGTACGTGGTGGTCCCGGACTTGTGCGCGATGTTGCCGCGCTCCAGCCAACTCGGAGCCGAAGACGCCAACTGCTTTTCGAAGAACGACGTCTGCGCCACCCCGTTGGGCCAACGCTTTCGGGTTACCGGGCGGCCGGCCAGGTGGGGAAGCATCACCTCGGCGATGTCGAGGTAGTAGTCGAACACCTCGGCTTTGGTGGTGCCGGTGGCGGGATACAGCACTTTGTCGGGGTTCGTCAGCCGAACCCGCTCATAGCGCTCCGTGACGCCATCCATGTGGCAAACGTATACCCACATCCAAGACACCGGCCCCGTCGACGGGTGAGCACGGCCAGATGGCGTTGACCAGTGTGCGCAGCGGGCTCTTGCGATTGGCGGCGGCCGTATTGCTGCCCACGACGGCTGTTCTCGTTGGCCCGGTACCCGCGGCATCGGCCGTAACCCGACCGGGTCGGCGGGGTTCGTCGCCGGACGGCTCTGGCCCAACCACCTACCATGGAGCCATGAGCCGGGCCCTGGTCATCGGCGAGGCCTTGATCGACATCGTCGAGCGGGATGGCAACGTCGTCGGAGAGTACGTCGGCGGCAGTCCCCTCAATGTCGCCGTCGGCCTGGGCAGGCTGGGCCGCGGCGTCGACTTCCTCACCCACATTGCCGACGACGACCGTGGCAAACGCATCGTCGAGTACGTGGAACATTCTGGAGTGCAACTGGTTTCGGGCAGCACCAGCGCCGGACGGACACCCACCGCGATCGCCACACTCACCGCCGCTGGATCGGCCCGCTACCAGTTCGACATCGACTGGCAGCTGACCGGTACACCCGAGGTGGCAACCCCACTGCTGGTGCACACCGGATCGATTGCGACCGTACTGGAACCGGGGTGCCGCGCCACCGCCGCGCTGCTGGACGCCTACCGTATGTCCGCGACCCTCACCTTCGACCCGAATATCCGCCCGGACGTGATCCGCGACGACGACATTGCGCGCGGGCGCATCGACCGACTCGTCGAACGTGCCGACATCGTCAAGGTTTCCGAGGAAGACCTGCGCTGGCTCGACCCCCGCCACTCCCCCGAACAGATCGCCCGGGCGTGGCTGGAGGTCGGCCCGTCGATCGTCACGGTGACCTCGGGTGAGTGCGGAGCGTTCGCTGTGTGCCGCGCCGGTTCGGTGTCGGTCGCGGCACGGTCGGTCCAGGTGGTGGACACCGTCGGGGCCGGCGACGCCTTCATGACAGGCCTGCTCGACGCGGTGTGGTCCTTGGGCCTGCTCGGCGCGGACCGCCGTCGCTACCTCTCCCGGATCGACACCGGAACGCTCGAAGGTGTCCTGAGGTCCGCTGCGCTGTCAGCGGCGTTGACGGTGGCCCGACCCGGCGCGGACCTGCCTGATCGTGCTACCCGAGACGCCGCAGCCCAGTCCTGAGCGTGCTGAAACGTTTATCCGCGGCCCCGCTGGGCCATACTGGCCTTATGCGATCCATCTGGAAGGGTTCGATCGCCTTCGGCCTGGTGAACGTGCCGGTCAAGGTCTACAGCGCCACCGAGGACCACGACATCAAGTTCCACCAGGTCCACGCCAAGGACAACGGGCGCATCCGCTACAAGCGGGTCTGTGAAGTGTGTGGCGAGGTCGTCGAGTTCCGAGACATCAACAAGGCCTTCGAATCAGACGACGGGCAGATGGTGGTGATCACCGATGAGGACATTGCCACGCTGCCCGAGGAACGCAGCCGCGAGATCGAAGTCGTCGAGTTCATCCCGGCCGACCAACTCGACCCGTTGATGTACGACAAGAGCTATTTCCTGGAGCCCGACTCCAAGTCATCCAAGTCCTACGTGCTGTTGGCCAAGACGCTCGCAGAAACCGAACGCGTGGCCATCGTGCACTTCTCATTGCGCAACAAGACGCGGCTGGCAGCCCTGCGCGTCAAGGATTTCAGTAAGCGCAACGTCATGGTGATCCACACCCTGCTGTGGCCCGACGAGATCCGCGATCCCGACTTCCCCGTGCTGGACAAGGAGGTCGAGATCAAACCGGCCGAGTTGAAGATGGCCGGTCAGGTGGTCGAGTCGATGACCGATGACTTCAAGCCCGATCAGTTCCGGGACGACTATCAGGATCAAATGAACGAACTCGTCCAGGCCAAACTCGAAGGTGGAGAAGCCTTCTCGGTCGAAGAGCAGCCGACCGCGCTCGACGAGACCGAGGATGTCTCAGATCTGCTGGCCAAACTGGAGGCCAGCGTGAAGGCGCGTGGCAGCACAGCGAAAAAGCCCGCCAAGAAGTAGTTCAGCGCCGGCAGTCCAGATCCACATACACCGTGGTGTACTGCAGATTCTGCCCCGGGTTGAACGAGGTGATACCGGCCGCACCGGCCGGCACTTGCGGTGCGATGACCGAATGACCCTGGCGCACTGCGCTTACCGTGCAGTCATCAATAGCCCTGGCGCCGACCTTGCTCAAGATCACCCGGAAGCCCCGGCTTTCGAGTTCACTGATGGTTTGGCTCGCCGTCGACTCCGTGGGTGCGGCAGCAGCCGGCGCGGCCAACGCCATCCCGAGCCCACACAGTCCGACAGCTGCGGCCCACAAGCATTTCGAGTTCCGTTTCACTGGGTTCAGCCCGCCCTTCGGTTTCGGTGAAGTGGACTAAACGTAAGTCGTCGAAATCCGTTGTCCGACAGACTCATACCGAACGCATACGGGGTAATGCACAGCACACGTCGCCGAAACACAGCGTTAACATCAACCCCTGCGGAGCGCCGCTAGACAGGAACGTCGACGCGCAAGGCCTCGTGCTCATCCAGCAGGCGGCGCAACGCGGCATCCATCGGATGGGCCGATTCGAGATCGTGGCTGCAGCGGCGATCCACCGCCGCCACCGCCCCCGGACGCCGCGGAGTGTGCTCGATCTGGTCGACGAACGCGTCGAACACAAGGTGCGGAGTGGCCAGGTAGTACAACCCGTGACGGGCGTCGGCGAAACGCGCGCCGTACATCAGACCGCACTGGGTGAAGACGAACAGTTCGGACGACGGATGCAGGTGGCCCGAGGAACCGGCCTCCTCCTCACCCCACGCGCAGGCCGCGAGACGGGCTTGGGCCAACCGGTCCTGCACCTCGTCGGTAGACGCGAGCAGGCGATGGACGAGGCTGCCCGCCGTAGAGGGGTACCGACCGATCGTGGGGCTGAAATACCGCGCGAAGACATCGCCGAAGAAGTCATAACGCTGCTCGGTCATCGCGGGCTCCCCACGTTGAATTGACCCCTCAATTGTGCGCCCGCCACCGCCTGCGCGGACGGCTTTGTGCACACTCCACGACACGCGGTGGCGCACCGCGGCACAACTAGAACGTGTTTCAGAAATACCGGACGCGGGTCCGCTCACCCTGCTAGCGTGGCGCCGAGCAAGCGAACGGAGTGCGCGTGATTCTGGACAGATTCCGACTGGACGACAAGGTTGCGATTGTCACCGGGGCCGGCCGTGGACTGGGCGCAGCTACCGCCCTGGCCTTCGCGGAAGCCGGTGCCGACGTCGTCATCGCGGCTCGTACCCAGACCCAACTCGACGAAGTTGCCGAGCAGATCGCCGCGACCGGGCGGCGGGCCCACGTCGTCGCCGCCGACCTGGCCCACCCCGAGGCCACCGCCGAACTCGCGGCCGTCGCGATCGAAGCGTTCGGCAAACTAGACATCGTCGTCAACAACGTCGGCGGCACCATGCCGGCACCCCTGATGAACACCTCCACCAAGGATCTGCGCGACGCCTTCACCTTCAATGTGTCGACCGCGCACGCGCTGACCTGTGCCGCAGTGCCGCTGATGCTCGAGCATTCCGGCGGCGGCAGCATCATCAACATCACCTCCACGGTGGGGCGTCTGGCCGGACGGGGGTTCGCCGCGTACGGCACCGCGAAGGCCGCCCTCGCCCACTACACCCGACTGTCGGCCGTGGATCTGAGCCCACGCATCCGCGTCAACGCCATCGCCCCCGGCTCGATCCTCACCTCGGCACTGGAGATCGTCGCGTCCAATGACGCGCTGCGTGACCCGATGGAGAAGGCCACACCACTGCGCCGCCTGGGCGATCCGACCGACATCGCCGCGGCCGCGGTGTACCTGTCCTCCCCGGCCGGTAGCTACCTGACCGGCAAGGTACTCGAGGTCGACGGCGGCCTGAACGCGCCCAATCTCGACCTACCCATCCCTGACCTCTGAGGAGAAGCCTGACCATCCGGGTAGCCGCCGGGTAGGTCTCACCGGGAGGGGCCGGCCACCCCGCTGAGCACCCCCGACGTTGGCCCCGCCAGCGGGTTTCGGCTAACCTAACTTTTCTATTCGCATACCCGGATGGAGAGCTGGGCAGTTGCTGGAGGACACCAAGGCACGCACGACGCGGAGTTGGACGCTGCTCGGGCCGGCATTCGTTGCCGCGATCGCCTATGTCGATCCGGGCAACGTCGCCGCCAACGTCAGTGCGGGCGCACAGTTCGGGTATCTGCTGGTCTGGGTGATCGTGGTGGCCAACGCCATGGCCGGGCTGGTGCAATACCTGTCCGCCAAGCTCGGCTTGGTCACGGGTCGCTCGCTTCCCGAGGTGGTGGCCGACCACACCCGCACCCCGACCCGCATCGCCTACTGGATACAGGCCGAATTGGTCGCCGTCGCAACCGATCTGGCCGAGGTTGTGGGCGGGGCTATCGCTCTGTATCTGCTGTTCGATCTGCCGCTGCTGCTCGGCGGGGCGATCACCGGTGGGGTGTCGCTCCTGCTGCTCAGCCTGCAGAACCGTCGTGGGCAGCGCGCGTTCGAGCGGGTGATCACCGGACTGCTGATGGTCATCGCGATCGGCTTTCTCACCAGCCTGTTCGTCGAGGCTCCCCCCGCGGCCGAGGTCGCGGCGGGGCTGATTCCTCGGTTCCAAGGCACCGAAAGCCTGCTGCTGGCCACCGCGATGCTCGGCGCCACGGTGATGCCGCACGCGGTCTATCTGCACTCCGGCCTGGCCCGCGACCGCCACGGCCACCCCGAGCCGGGCGCCCCGCGGCGGCGACTGCTTCGGGTCACCCGCTATGACGTCGGACTGGCCATGCTGGTCGCCGGCGCCGTGAACCTGGCCATGTTGCTGGTCGCCGCAACCAACCTGCAGGGACGCGACAACACCGATTCCATCGAGGGCGCCCACGCCGCGGTGCGCGACACCCTGGGTCCGACGGTGGCGCTGCTGTTCGCGATCGGACTGCTGGCGTCGGGCCTGGCGTCCACCTCGGTCGGTGCGTACGCGGGCGCGATGATCATGCAGGGCCTGCTGCGTCGCTCCTATCCGCTGCTGCTCCGTCGGCTGGTCACGCTGATTCCGGCCCTGGCCATCCTGGCCATCGGCGTCGACCCCAGCCGGGCCCTGGTGCTCTCACAGGTCGTGCTCTCGTTCGGCATACCGCTCGCGCTGATCCCGCTGATCCGCCTGACCGGTAACCCAGCCCTGATGGGTGCGGACGTCAACCACCGCATCACCACGACGCTCGGTTGGGTCGTGGCCGGATTGATCAGTGTGCTCAACGTGGTGTTGATCTATCTGACCGTCACCGGCTGAATCATTAGCATCGGGTGATGCCCAACGAGTTCCGTTTCGGTGTCAGCCTGCGCGTCGCCGAATCCCAGTCTCAGGTCGCCGACGCGGCCCGCCGTGCCGAAGACCTCGGCTTCGACGTGCTCAACGTGCCCGACCATCTGGGGGCGCCCGCACCGTTCCCGACGCTCACCGCGATCGCCGCGGCGACCAGCACGCTGCGCGTCGGGACGTTCGTGCTCAATGCCGGCTTCTACAAGCCGGCGTTGCTGGCGCGCGACGCCACCGCCCTGCGGGATCTGTCCGGCGGCCGATTCGACCTGGGCCTCGGCGCCGGCTACGTGCGCGAGGAATTCGAGGCCGCCGAGCTTGCGTTCCCCGGGGCGCGCGACCGCATCGACTATCTGCGCCACACCACCGAGTACCTGCGCGAACATGCACCGGACATCCCGATCCTCATCGCGGGCAACGGCGACCGGCTGCTGACCGTGGCCGCCCAGACCGCCGACATCGTCGGCCTCACCGGCGGCGATCACGTCGACGGTGACCCGCTGGCCGACCGAATCTCCTTCCTGCGCAACGCCGCCGGCGACCGATTCGACGCGCTGGAGCTCAACATCGCCGTCACTGCGATGCCCGCACCAGGTACCGAAAAGCCCATCCTGAACGTCCCGCGTCATTTCCTGCCGGGGCTCAGCGACGAACAACTCCTCCGCCACCCCGGCGTGCTGTCCGGTTCTGTGGGCGCCATCGCCGACCATATTCGCGGTCTGCGGGAGAAGTACGGCATCACCTACATCATCGTGCAGATCGCCCACGCCGAGGCGTTCGGAAAGGTGATCGCCGAACTTCGGTAGCCCTTCACCCATCCGGACCCGGATCGGCTCCGAATACCGGATGTGGAGACCATTCATCCCGGTGGGCGTTCCATCGCCGTGATCGGAAGTGGCGTCGCCGGCCTGACCGCAGCGTACGTCCTGTCTGCGCGCGACCGGGTCACGCTGCTGGAGGCCGACACCCGTTTCGGCGGGCACGCCCACACCCATCACGTCATCGAGGACAGCGGCACCGTCGCCGTCGACACGGCGTTCCTGGTGCACAACACCCGGACGTATCCGACCCTGTGTCGGCTGTTCGACGAACTCGGGATCCGTACGCAGGTCACCGATATGTCGATGTCGGTACGCGACGACAGTTGCGGCCTGGAATACGCGGGTGCCCGCGGCGTGGCCGGCCTGTTCCCGACCTGGTCCAACCTGGCCCGACCCCGTTACCTGCTGATGCTGGGCGAGATCATCCGATTCCACCGGCTGGCCACACATCTGCTGAACCACCCGCCCGGCGCCGACGAGGACACGTTGGGCGCCTTCGTGCGGCGGCACGGGTTCTCCCGGTACTTCATCGACCGGTTCATGACACCGCTGGTGGCTGCGGTCTGGTCCTGTCCGCCGGGTGAGGCGCTGAGCTATCCGGCTCGCTACCTGTTCGTCTTCCTGCAGCACCACGGCATGCTCTCGGTCTTCGGTTCGCCCACGTGGCGCACCGTCCTCGGCGGGTCGGCCACCTACGTCGACGCGATCGTGTCCCGGCTGGACGAGGCCCACACCAGCGCCCCGGTGCGATCTGTGCGGCGGAGTGCCGACGGCGTGCAGGTGACCGTCGAGGGTGAGAGCCCGCGCCGGTTCGACGCCGCGGTCATCGCCACGCACCCCAACCAGGCGCTGCTGATGCTGGCTCACCCCAGCGAAGCCGAGCGACGCATACTCGGCGCCCTGCGCTACAGCCTCAGCCAGGCTCAACTGCATACCGACGAGTCGGTACTGCCACGCCACCGAGGGGCACGGGCGTCGTGGAACTACCTGGTCGATCCCACTGATCGCGCAGTCACGGTCACCTACGACATCACCCGGCTGATGCGGCTGGGTGGGGATCATCGCTACCTGGTGACGCTGGGCGGAGCCCACCGGGTGGACCCGTCGACGCTGCTGGCCGAGATGGTCTACTGCCATCCGGTCTACACCACCGAATCGGTTGCCGCTCAACAGCTCCTGCCGACCCTCAACGATGACCAGGTGGTGTTCGCCGGCGCCTACCACGGCTGGGGATTCCACGAGGACGGCGCGGTGTCGGGATGGCGGGCCGCCCAGCGACTGGGTGCCAGCTGGGCCGGCGCCCCGGCTCCGGAGACACTGCCATGCTGACGCCCGCCCTGTACCGCACCCGGATCACTCATGTTCGCCGGGCACCCGTGCACCATCGCTTCACCTACCGCGGCTACAGCTGGTACGTCGATCTCGACCGGATGCCACGCCTGCCCCGCTGGCTCGGACCGTTCGCCCGGTTCGATGCCCGCGACCACTTTTCGGGCGGACCGAAAGACTCACTGCGGCACCGCATCGACGCGTTCCTGGCATCGCACGAGGTCGACCTGGGCGGCGGACGGATCACCGCCCTGTTGCAGGCGAGGGTGCTGGGCTACGTGTTCAACCCGCTGAGCCTGTACTGGTGCCACGATGCCGCCGGCACGCTGTGCTACGTGGTCGCCGAGGTACACAACACCTACGGCCGCCGCCACGCCTATCTGCTGCCCGCGCCCGGGCCCGCCCGAATATCCAAGCGCCTGTACGTGTCACCGTTCAACGCCGTCGACGGGCACTACCTCCTGCGGGCTCCCGAACCCGACGAACATCTGGCGGTGTCGGTTTCCCTGCACCGCGAAGGACAGCCGACATTCGTCGCGATCTTGCGGGGTGACCGCAGGCCGGCGACGGCCAGGGCGCTCCTTCTTCTTCAGCTGACTGCGCCGCTGGCCCCACTGGCCGGGGCCATCGCTATCCGGATCGAGGGAATCAGGTTGTGGCTGCGCGGGGTTCCCGTGATCCCGCGGCCCACCGAAATCGAAGGAACTCGCTGTGAGCACTGAGATCGAGACGCCGGGCACCGTCGACACGGACCGCTGGCCCGATGTGGGACGCCTGCCGAGCGGACCGCTGGCTGCACTGGCCGGGGTCGTGGCCGATCACTTGCTGCGGCGCGCCGCGGCCTCGCTGCCGGTACGGCTGGCCTTTCCCGACGGAACGGTGGTCGGGGCGGCCGACCCGACCCTGCCCACCATGGTGATCCATCACCCCGCGGCGCTGACCCGCAGGATCGGCAGGCACGGCCTGATCGGATTCGGCGAGTCCTATATGGCCGGCGAGTGGAGCTCCACCGACCTCGTCGGTCTGCTGACCGAGTTCTGCCGGTCCATGGGTGAGCTGGTTCCCGCACCGCTGCAACGGTTCCGAAGTCTGGTGCTGCCGCGGGCACCGCGATCGCAATACAACGACCCCGCACAGTCCCGGCGCAACATCTCGGCCCACTACGACCTGTCCAATGAATTGTTCGCCGAATTCCTCGACGAGACGATGACATATTCCAGCGCACTGTTCGGCCGATTGCCCGCCACCCCGGCGGAACTGGCCGGTGCTCAGCGGCACAAGATCGACCGGCTGCTCGACACCGCAGGCGTCGGGCTGGGCAGCCGGGTACTGGAGATCGGCACCGGCTGGGGTGAGCTGTGCATCCGGGCCGCTGCCCGCGGTGCCCAGATCCGTTCGGTCACCCTGTCGGGCGAACAACAGCAGCTGGCGCGGGAACGCGTCGCCGCCGCGGGCCTGTCCGATCGGGTCGCGATCGACCTGCTCGACTACCGCGACGTCGACGGCCGCTACGACGCCGTGATCTCGGTCGAGATGATGGAGGCCGTCGGATATCAGTTCTGGCCCAACTATTTTCAGACCTTGGACCGGCTGGTCAACCCGGGCGGACGGGTCGCGATCCAGACTATCACCATGCCGCACGACCGGATGCGCGCGTCGCGAGACACCTTCACCTGGATCCAGAAGTACATCTTCCCCGGTGGATCGCTCCCCTCCACCAAGGCGGTCATCGACGCCACCGAACGCGAGACCCGGCTGCGCACAGTCGACATGCTGTCCCTGCGCCCGCATTACGCCGAGACGCTGCGGCTGTGGCGCGAACGCTTCGTCTCACGCCGTCAGGCGCCGGCACTGTCCGGTTTCGATGATGTCTTCCAACGGATGTGGGAGTTATATCTGGCCTACTCCGAGGCGGGTTTCAGCTCAGGCTATCTCGACGTCTACCAGTGGACGTTTGCCGCGACCGGGGGTCCACGATGAATCTGCTGATCGTCACCGCGGCATCGCTTGCCGCGCTCGCCGTCGTGCACGGAGCGACGTTTCTGATCGGCCGGGCGATCGGGCGGTACAACGTCGTCGACGTGGCCTGGGGCGTGGGGTTCATCGTCGTCGCCGTGGTGTCCGCACTGCTCGGCACCGGCGATCTGTTCCGTCGTCTGCTGCTGTTGGCGCTGATCGTCCTGTGGGCCGGGCGGCTGTCCTGGCACATGGTGCTCAAATCGGCGGGAAAGGGTGAGGATCCGCGCTATCGAGAACTTCTGGGCGGCGACTACTCGGCCGGCCGCGTGCTGCGCAAGGTGTTCGGGATCCAGGCCGCCGCAACCTGGTTTGTCTCCCTGCCGGTGCAGTTGTCCTCGACGCTGGGACCGACACCTACGGCGCTGCGGCCGGTTCTGATTGCCGGGGTGGCGATCTGGTTCGTCGGGCTGGCGTTCGAGGCGGTCGGTGACCACCAACTGCGCCGGTTCACATCCGACCCGGCCAACCGGGGTGCCATCATGGACCGCGGCCTGTGGGCCTGGACCCGCCACCCCAACTACTTCGGCGACAGTTGCGTGTGGTGGGGGCTGTGGCTGGTGACCCTCTGCGGCTGGCCGTCGCTGCTGACGGTGCTCTCCCCGGTGCTCATGACGTACTTCCTGGTATATGCGACCGGGGCGCGGCTGACCGAGAAGTTCATGGCCGGGCGCCCGGGGTTCACCGAATACTGCTCGCGCACTTCATTCTTCATTCCGATGCCACCGAAGTATCGATAACCGTGACCGCACTGGCGCCGATGGCTAGGCTACGGTGCGTGACCACCGACCTCGACGCTTTGCTGCGCCGGGTCGCACGACGCGACGTCGAGGCTTTCGCCGAATTCTATGACCACACCAAGTCGCGGGTGTTCGGCCTGGTCACGAAGGTGGTGCGGGACCCGGGATACAGCGAGGAAACCACCCAGGAGATCTACCTGCAGGTGTGGCGCTCCGCCGGCGGGTACGACCCGGCAGCCGGCTCTCCGATGGCCTGGCTGATGACGTTGGCACACCGGCGCGCGGTGGACCGGGTACGCACCGAGCAGGCCGCCAGTCAGCGGGAATCACGCTATGGGGCGAGCAACGTGCAGCCGCCCGTCGATCACGTCGCCGATTCGGTGATCACCGAGGACGAACGGCGCCGGGTGACGGACTGCCTGTCCTCGCTCACCGATGTCCAACGGGAGTGCATCGACCTGGCCTACTACCAGGGTTTGACCTATAGCCAGGTATCCCAACGCCTCACCGCCAACCTGGCCACCGTCAAGTCCCGGATGCGCGATGCCATCCGCGGCCTGCGCAACTGTCTGGGGGCCGCATGACCGACCCGCTGGATGCCGAACTGATCACGCTGGCCACACCGTTTGCGTTGCACGCGCTATCCGACGCCGAACGTGCCGACATCGAACGGCGCCTTGCCACCGCTCCGCCCGAGATTGTCGTGCAGTTCGCCGGCGAGGTGCGGGAAACCCGCGAAACCATGGCCGTGCTGGCGGCCGGCACCGCGCTCGAACCACCGGCCCATCTTCGTGAGCAGGTGCTGGCCGCGGTGTCGGTCCGCGAGCTACGGCCGAAACCGCCCCGGTGGCGCACGGCAGCGCTGGCCGCCGCGGCCGCCGTCGTGGTGGCCCTCGCCGGTATCGGTATCGGCATCGCGATGCGGCCGGCTTCGACGCCGTCGGCCGCCGAACAGGTCTTCGCCGCGCCGGACGTGCGGACCGTCTCCGGCGAGATTCCCACCGGCGGTACCGCAACGGTGGTGTTCTCCCGTCAACGTAACGCCGGCGTCCTGGTGATGAACGGTGTCGCGCCTCCCGAATCCGGCACCGTCTATCAGATGTGGCTGCTACGCAAGGCCGGACCGGAGTCAGCGGGCACGATGGACTCCGCCGCCGTGGCGCCGTCGACCACCGCAGTGCTACCCAACCTCGGCGACGCATCGGCATTGGCCTTCACGGTCGAGCCCGGAAGCGGTTCGGCCGCACCCACCACGCCGATCTTCGCCGAGCTGCCCTTGCGGTAACAGGATTGAGGCCCATCCGACGCGCGCCAACGCCGCAACCTCCGGGATATGCGCAAGACGCTCGAGCGGATCAAGGTTGTCGTGGAGGACGGCGAGCAATAGCCACGATGTGTGACACCCGATAGTTCGCGTCAGGTCAGCTGCCGTGAAGGAAGGCGATAACCGCCTGAACCCGCCGATGATCATCTGGAGTCTCGGCGATGTCGAGCTTGGCCATGATGCTGTGCACATGTTTTTCGATGGTGCCTTCGGCCAGATACAGCTGGCGGGCGATGCCTGCGTTGGAACGACCTTCGGCCATCAGTCGCAGGACCTCGTGTTCGCGTCCGCTGAGGGCGGAAAGCGGATCCTGATCCTCTCGTGCAGCAACCAGCGCTTGAGCGACGGCCGGGCCAATGATGCAGGCGCCCTTGGCGATACGTTTGAGGATGTCGACGAAATCGGCAAGGTCGGCGACCCGACTGTTGAGCAGGTAGCTGATCCCGCCGCCGCCCGACAGCGCGTCGATGGCGTGTTGAACTTCGACGTGAGCGCACAGCACCAGCACACCTGCCCGGGGGAACTCACTACGAATCAACCGCGCCGCCTCGTATTCGTCTGGGTGATCAGCCGGGTCGGGAATACTGATCACCACGAGTTCGGGAGCGATCGTGCGCACCAGCGGCAGCAATTGGGCCACTCGACCGGCTTTCGCCACAACGTGGAAACCCCAATGCTGCAGAAGACATGCCAATCCTTCGCGGAACAGGACGTCGTCTCCGGCCACGATCACCCGCTCGGCAGCTCCTGTCGTCGTCGAGCCGGGCCGATCATCAGATGGGTCGGTCATCGCACCCCCACACAGACCGCCCCCCATTCTCGTTTGAGGTAGAGATACCCCGGTTCGAACCATTTTCCTCCTCGTCGCACCGCGGCGTTGCCCAATGCGATAGTCCGCGGGATCCCCGGGCGCAATCGGCAGCGCCCCTGGGGAGGTGCGTACCAGCTAGCCGGGTTCGAGTCGGTGGCCAGCACCAATGATTTCGGCGCTCCCGATGGGAATGCTGGTGTACAGAGGCGAACTCGACGAAGGAGAGTGGACCGTGAACACAATGTCCAGACGCTCGATGATGCCGGTTGCGCTGGTATCGGTGTTGGCAGGCGCCGCCGCGGCGGTGGGAATCGCTTTCGCGCCAAGCGCTTTCGCGGAACCCGCCGCCAACTGCACCGAGAGTGGCGGCTCTGTGGTGTGCCAGAGTCCCGGCAACGCGCAGGTGTACTCGGAGCCACCCAGTATCAGTCCCGGAATGGGTATTGGGTCCAACGGCCCCTACGGGTCGTGGGGCAACGTACCGCCGCTGCGGTAACAGGCACCCGCTCGGGTTTGCCACAGGGAACATCCAGCTAACAGCACTACGCTGGCGGTGCACCATACCTGAACGTATGGGAGGTGACGGATCATGTGCCTGACACGCAGGGACATCCCGTGAAATCGGCGATCGGTTGACTGGATCTGACCGCCGAAACCCTGCGACCAATCCTGGTGGGCAAAGACATGCTCGGCCGGTATGGGCGACTGTAGGCAGGAGGTCCGGGATATGACAACCGACAATCGGCCGGCGACGCAGTTGGATCCTCACCCGCCACGGCCCGCGTGGGGAGACCGCGTCGACCCACTGCAGTTCGGCGGCGGCATCCCCCAAGTCCCGGCCCGCTTCCCGTCGGTTCGGCTGGGCCGGCGTTGGGTCAGCGCCCTGTGGCTGCTGCCCATCAGCGTGGCGGTGCTGCTCTTGGTCGTCGCAGTGGCCCAACAACTTCGCGAGTACGGCTGGATGCAGGACTTCATCGCGCGTTACCCGGGCAGCTCGCCGAGCTTTGCGCCCGCAGTGAATAGCGGTTTCCCGGCCTGGCTGCGCTGGCAGCACTTCTTCAACATCGTGTTCATGATGTTCATCCTGCGCTCGGGGTTGCAGATCCTGGCCGACCATCCGCGGCTGTACCTGAACGCGGGCTGCCGCCCCGGCACAGAGTGGTTGCGGATGCGTGGCCAGGTGCCCGCTGACCGGATGGACAAGAGCGATCCGCCGAGGGTCTGGACCTCCAAAGACGACGCGGTGACACTACCGAAATGGTTGGGAATACCGGGTTTTCGTCACTCCATCGGGCTGGCACGGTGGTGGCATTTCAGCTTCGACCTGTTGTGGTTGCTCAACGGGGCGGTGTTCTATGTGCTGTTGTTCACCACGGGGCAGTGGCAGCGGATCGTGCCCCAGTCCTGGGACGTGTTCCCAAACGCACTGTCCACCGCGGTGCAATACGCGTCGCTGAATTTTCCCGCCAACCACGGGTTCATCGCCTACAACGGGCTGCAGATGCTGGCCTACTTCACCACCGTGTTCATCGCCGCACCGGTGGCGTTTCTGACCGGCCTGCTGCAGGCACCAGCTGTCGCCGCCCGGTTGGGCACCGGCCGCGGACCACTCAACCGGCAGGTCGCCCGCACCGTGCACTTCATCGTGTGGCTGTGGATGGTGACTTTCATCCTGATCCACGTCACCATGGTGTTCACCACCGGCGCGGTGGAGAACCTCAACCACATAGCGCTGGGTACAGACACCCAATCATACTGGGCCCTAGTGATATTCGGACTGGCGGCTGCGGGGGTCGTCGCGCTGTGGCTGGCCGCCTCACCGGTGACCATCCGTTACCCCCGGCTGGTGCAGACCACCGGCCGCTTCATCGTGGGGTGGGCCAAAGCCTCGATGGAACGCACCCACCCGCGCGCGTCGTACACCGACAAGGACATCTCGCCCTACCTGTGGGCCAACGGCACACTGCCCGATTCCGAGCACTACCGCCGGCTTCAGCAAGGCAGCTGGTCGCAATACACGCTGCGCATCGAGGGGTTAGTGGAAACTCCGCTTGAGTTGTCCTACAAAGGTTTGTTGGCGCTGCCCAAACATGAACAGATCACCCAGCACTACTGCATCCAGGGCTGGTCCGGTGTGGCCAAGTGGGGCGGTGTCGCGATGGCTGACATCCTGGCCATGGTGCACCCGCTACCGGAAGCCAAATGGGTGGTGTTCTACTCGTTCGCCGACGGTGCCGAACCCGGACACGGACGCTACTACGACTGCCACCGCATCGAGCACATGCGCGAACCGATGGCCTTGCTCGCCTACGAGATGAACGGCCTGCCGCTCAGCGAGGCCCACGGTGCCCCGCTGCGGCTGCGCAACGAACTGGAACTCGGCTTCAAACAGGTCAAATGGATCGAAGCCATCGAATTCGTTGCCGATTTCCGCACCATCGGATGGGGGCACGGCGGATACAACGAGGACCACGAGTACTACGGCTACCGCATGCCCATCTAGTTCCGACCGCGCGCAAGCTCACTCATCGAGCAGCACGCGCCGGCTCGGGGCGATCGGACTCTGCGCAGTCAGCCCGCCGTCGAGCACCAGGGTCTGCCCGCTCATATACCGGGACTCGTCGGAGGCCAGGTAGACCATGGCCCAGCCGATGTCGCTGGGTTCGCCGATCAGGTCGAGGGCGTTGTGGCTGCGGATTTCGTCGACCATGGCGGCGGGCAGGTTGTCACGCAATGCCGGCGTCATGATCGCACCCGGGGCAACTGCGTTGCAGCGCACCCCGTTTCGCCCGTACTGGGTGGCGATGTAGGCGGTGAGCCGGATCACCGCAGCCTTGGCCGCGCCGTATGCACACTGCAGGGTGTCGCCGGCCAGGCCGGCGATCGAGACGGTGTTGATGATGGAGCCGCTGCCCGCGGCGATCATGTGCGGCAGCGCCAACCTGGACGCGACGACCGTGCTACGCGCGTTGAGCGCCATGACACGGTCCCACTCGGCCAGGTCCAGACGCAGCAGGTCAAGGTCTTTGTGCGGGTTGCTGCCGCCGACGTGGTTACACAGCACGTCGATTCCGCCGAACTCGGCGACGGCCCGGTCGACCATGGTGGCGATCGAACTCTCGTCCATCACGTCCACCGCCATCCCGACCGCGTTGTCGCCGATCTCGGTGGCCGCCGCGGCGGCCGCATCGCCGTCCAGATCGGCGATCAACACCCGGGCGCCTTCGGCGGCCATCAACTCTGCGGCCGCCCGGCCGATGCCGCTTGCCGCGCCGGTGATGATGACCTTCTTGTCTTCCAGACGATTTCGAGACATGGCTACCCTTCTGTGGTGGCTACTCGCAGGCGGTGTGGCCGGCGCCCGGAGTGGTCAGGAACGTGATGGTGGCCGGATCCAGGTCGATCTGGCCGGCCTCGGTCGGGGTACCCGTCAGCTCCGGCAGCGAATCACCGGGGCCCAGTTCGAGCACGGTGCCGTTGAGTTTGACGGTCTTGGAGTCGAGCGGATCGGCGGTCAGGGTGTAGCGCTGGGCCTGGTCCGGCAGGGTCAGGGTGTGCCGGTGGTCGCGGTCGGTGTTGATCGCGAGCAAGGTGACACCGCCGGGGGTGTCGGGTTGGCAGTGCGCGTAGACCCGCAGCCCGTTATCGGCGGGAACTCCCGGATCGAGCACGGTGGATCCCATCAGCCGGTGCCACAGCAGCGCCGTCCAGTAGGTGGGCTTCGGAGTCAGGTCGTTCTCGTCGAGCAGCGAGTAGTCACTGGATTCCAGCGTGTTGTGCATGACCACCTGGACCCCTTCGCGGGCCAGCAATCCCAGCTGGTCGGCGTACCGGAAGCTGTCTAAAAATGTTCCGGCCCAAGGATTTCCACCGCAGGCGGCGTCGGCCACTTCAGTCAGCCACATCGGCTTGCCCGGCTCGAAGCGGTCCCGCAGCCCGGCGTAGTACGCCCGTGTTTCGCCGGTGCGGTTCAGAAAGTCCGCCGACAGCGCTTCGCCGGGATTGGTCAGCGGCAGGCCCATCGATGCGCAGCGCTGTGACCCGGCGTTGTAGTGGCGGTAGGAGAATCCGTCGACACCGGGACCGGCGGCGGCCAGCATGTCCGCGCTGGAGATCGCCCCCGCGGCACCGAGGAGTTCACCGAGATTCTCGGTGCCCGACCCGAACCCCGTGGGGGCTTCACCGACCGACCCCGGTCCCAGGATGGTCATGTTCGGATCGGCCTTGTCGATGAAGGCCTTGAACGCCTGGAAATCTCGGCCGTAGGCCGCGGCGTCGTATCCCTCGGGCGCCCCACCCATGGCGGCCGCGTTGGGCTCGTTCATGAACTCCGCGGCGGCGATCTCGCCGCCGACCGAGCGGGTGTAATCGAGCCAGCGTTGCGCCTGCTCAGGGGTCCACTGTCCGTCCGCGTCGCGCGTCCCGGGGCTGATCGCGAACGACGACACGATCCTGGCGTCGGTGGCGTTGGCGAAGTCGACCACACCGCGCCACTGGTCGCGGGTCAGCACGCCCTTGAAACCCTCCGGCGGCGTGGCCGGTGGGTGATCGGTGTCGGCGAAGTAGGTGGAGTTGGCCCAGGTGCCGCTGACCCGGACATAGGCCGGGCCCAGGGCGGCAGCCAGCGTGCGCAACCGCGGGTTGGCCAGATCACGCGGCGGGCGGTACTCCAGCAGGTCGGGACCCATGCCCGCAGGCGCACCCGGCGGGGCCGGGGTGGCGGCGGGTGCGGAGCCGTACGGCTTCCAGAAGTCCGCACCGGTCACCGCCGCCATTTCGATGTTGTAGGACTGGAATCGTTCATCCACCGTGCCGACCTTCGGTAAACCTTGCAGGTCCATGGCAGCTCCCTGACTCGCTTTCTCCGACGCGACGCATGCCGTAGCGCTGACCGCGATCACCGACATGATCGCGCCGACAGCGTGTACAAGTTTCATGAAACAAACCCGCCTAATTGCTTAGCTTCTATAAGCAACCAGGCTACAGCTCCGGTCGGTGTCGCGGACGCCACACCAGATCACCGCCGCGACAAGCATCACAAGCCCGCTGAGCTCGGAAAACTTGACCCATACAGCTCTTCAGGAGAATTCTGGTAGATGTGATCGAGGTAGCTGAGGAAACGGTTCTGGACGATATCGAACGTCGGCTGATCCACGATTTTCCCTACGCCACGGCTGAGGAGATCGCTACCGCGGTCCACCGCGCCCACGGGCGATTCGACACCAGCCCGATCCGGGATTTCATCCCACTGTTTGTCGAGAAGCAGGTGCGCCGCCAGTTCATGCGACCCACCGCCGCAAACAGCGTCTGACCCCCAGGGTCTACGCGGTGCGCTCAGCGATCTGCCGGCTTGCCGCCGGCACGCTGAAGCGCTCAATCCACCGTGATCGGCACCGTCCACAGCATGCCCCGATGCCACGGATTTCGAGCTCGCCAACTACGATGAATCGTCCCTTAGGGCTTTAGACACCTATTCCGGTAGGTCCCAGCCCCCAGCCCCCGTAGCTCAGGGGATAGAGCACGGCTCTCCTAAAGCCGGTGTCGCAGGTTCGAATCCTGCCGGGGGCACTCTTTGTTTTTCGCAGTTCACAGCGGGTTGCCGTGTGCTCAGTTTCCGACCAGGGGCCGACCACTGGCCTGCCATGCCTTCATCCCACCCTTGAGTTCGACCACATCGGCATAGCCCAGCGATTTCAGCGCTTCGGCGGCCGTCGCGCTCATGGGACCGGTTCGGCAGTAGATCGCGATCGGGGCCCCACGATCGGCGGGCAGCCGATCAGCCCGCTCGGCGATCCGATCGAACGGAATCGACAGGTCCGTACCGGCGATATCGCCCTCGAAAGGCACGTGGACGTTGATCGTCATCCGGTCGGATTCGCCTATGGCAGTCGCGAATTCATCAGGTCCGACCAGTCGATGCGGCACAACGCTCACTGCCGCGGCACCAGTGGAGGCGGCCGGCGGCGCCTCGGCCGGTGAGCCACACGACGCCAGCGACACGGAGCCAACGACCGCCAGTGCACCGATGCACATCCTTGTGAACATGCCGAAATGATACCCCTAGGGGGTACTTGCGCTCCAGCCTTCGAGAGTGTTACGTTCGCCGCGCCCAATACCCCCTGGGGGTATTCAACGAAAGGAGCGGAATCGATGACCACTTCATCGACGCAGGTCGATTGGCATTTGCGCGGAGAATGGTTCGACGTGTGCAGCTGCAAGTTGCCTTGCCCGTGCAGCTTCGCCCAGGAGCCCACGCACGGCGATTGCCTGTTCACCTTGGCGTGGCACGTCCGCGAAGGGCATTACGGTGACACCGATTTGGCGGGCCTCAGCGTGATTGCCCTCGGCGAGTTCGCCGGCAACATGTGGATCGGCGATCCGAACGCGACGATGAAGTTGATGTTCTACATCGACGAAAGGGGCGACGCCGCCCAACGTGATGCGCTCGAGCGGATCTTCACCGGCACGGAAGGCGGTTGGCCGGCCGAATTCGGCAGCTTGATCGAGGAGATGCGCGGCATCGAATACGCCCCAATCAGCTTCGAGGCCGCCGACGACCTTGCCTACTGGCGCGCCGAGATTCCCGGCAAGGTCGACCTGCTGGTGAACGCCCTGACCGGCCCGACAGCCGACCCGAACCGCCGGGTGACCACCACCAACGCGCCGGGCGCCGAGGTCGGCCCGGGCCAGGTCGCCACCTGGGGCGTGGTCGAGAAAGACAACGCCGTGGGCTTCGAATGGTCGCACGAGCACACCGGCGCCTCGAGCAAGCACTTCCCGTTCGACTGGCGTCCCGGGTCTGAAGATGCGGGCGCGGGTGAGGCGAACACGGAAGCACAGCCGTCGTCCTTCTGCACCTGCGGCTGTTGAGTCACGCGCCAACGCCGGGCGGGAGAGCAGCGGCTCCCGCCCGGCGCTGGATCACGGCGCACGTTGGGTCAATCCGTTCGGCAGGATCATCGACCGGTTGGTCCCACTACGGCAAAATTCGTCGACATCGCCGTTCGCACCACGCGACACGCGTGTCACACGGGCCAGCTGGCAACACTCGAGGGTGACGCCACGGAACCCTATTTCCGTTGGCAAATGAATTCAACGCCCTGACCGGGAAGGCTTCGATGAGAGCAAATTGGCTGCACCGTGGCATCCCAGGCGACTCCCAGGAACATCATGAGATGCACTAATGTTATCTACAGACGGGGGTCTTGAGCTTGAACACAGCAAACAACCCGGAGGTGCAAATGATCCGTTCGAAACTGATGAAGGCCGCTGCTGTCGGGCTGGGTGCGTTGGCAGTGCCGGTCGGTGTCGCAGTGGCAGGTGCCGCTCCGGCGTCTGCCGGCCCTGACATCTGCGCGAGCGGGCCCTACGGCTACGTACAGGCATGCGTCGAAGGTCCCGGATGGGTCCGCCCCTGGCACGGCGACAACTGGCGCGGGCGTGGCCACGGACACGGCCACGGACACGGCGACGACTGAGTCGGCTTAACCACGGCTAACGCCGTGGCGGGAATCCAAACTCGGATTCCCGCCACGGCGTTTTCTTTTGAACCGCTTTAGTCACTCTCTTAGTTGTAGTACCTTCCCGGCATGCAGGACGTCTGGATTCTCGGCGGCTACCAAAGCGATTTCGCCCGCAATCTGAGCCGCGAGCAGGTCGACTTCGCCGGACTCACGCGCGAGGTCGTCGACCACACCCTGAAGAGCGCCAGGGTCGACGCCGCCGGCATCGGCGTCGTCCACGTCGCAAACGCCTTCGGCGACCTGTTCGCCGGTCAGGCCCATCTCGGCGCCATGCCGGCCACCGTGCATCCCGACCTGTGGGCCTACCAGGTCGCGGGCGCAAAGACGTTCGGCACCTTGAACTTCGGCGGCAGCACCGCCACCACCGTCAGCTTCGTCGTAGGAGGACCCCAGCAATGAACACCGAAGTCGTGGCCAAGTACCTGTCCACCCTGCCTGACGACGACGACCATCCCTACCGCACGGGGGCGTGGCGGCCACAGACCACCGAATGGGATGCCGACGACCTGCGGGTGATCGAGGGCGAAATCCCAACCGACCTCGACGGTGTCTACCTCCGCAATACCGAGAACCCACTACATCCGGCGTTGCAGACCTACCACCCGTTCGATGGAGACGGCATGCTGCACATCGTCGGGTTCCGCGATGGAAAAGCGTTCTACCGCAACAGGTTCGTCCGCACCGATGGCCTGTTGGCCGAGATCGAGGCCGGCGGGCCGCTGTGGCCGGGCATCGCCGAGCCGATCGAACTGGCCCAGCGCGACTACGGCTGGGGTGCGCGCACCCTGATGAAGGATGCCTCCAGCACCGATGTGACAGTGCACCGCGGCGTCGCGCTCACCAGCTTCTACCAGTGCGGCGATCTGTACCGCGTCGACCCGTTCACCGGCGACACACTCGGCAAGGAAAACTGGGGCGGAGACTTTCCCGCCGAATGGGGCGTCTCAGCGCACCCCAAGGCCGACGACGCCACCGGCGAACTGCTGTTCTTCAACTACGCCAAGCAGGCACCCTTCATGCACTACGGTGTGGTGGATTCCGACAACCGCCTGGCGCACTACGTCGATGTCGAACTGCCCGGGCCCCGGATGCCCCACGATATGGCGTTCACCGAAAACTATGTAATTCTCAACGACTTTCCGTTGTTCTGGGATCCCGAGTTCCTCAAGAGCAACGTGCACCTGCCCAAGCTGCACCGGGACATGCCGTCCCGGTTCGCGGTGCTCCCCCGCCGCGGCGCACCCGGCGACGTCAAGTGGTTCGAGGCCGACACCACCTACGTGCTGCACTTCACCAATGCCTACGAGGACGGCGACGAGATCGTGCTCGACGGGTTCTTCCAGGGCAACGCGGTGCCGGCCCTGGCGCTGGACAAGATGCAGACCAGGCTGCACCGATGGCGGTTCAACCTCGTCACCGGCCAAACCCGTGAGGAGCAATTGTCGGACAGCATCACCGAATTCGGCATGATCAACCCCGGCTACACCGGACGTGACTACCGCTACGCCTATGCCGCCACGGGTAAGCCAGGCTGGTTCCTGTTCGACGGATTGGTCCGCCACGACCTACACACCGGATCCGAGGAGCGCTACGAATTCGGGGACGGCGTGTACGGCAGCGAGACCGCGATGGCGCCACGCGTGGGCAGCGCCGCCGAGGACGACGGCTACCTGGTGACCATCACCACCGACATGAACGACGACGCGTCCTACTGCCTGATATTCGACGCGGCGCGGGTAGCTGACGGACCGGTATGCAAACTGGCTCTGCCGGAACGTGTTTCCAGCGGAACCCACTCCACCTGGGCGCCGGGTGACGAGCTGCGCCGATGGCTGGTGCGTGACTAGCACCCCAACGTCGGCCCGCGGCCCCAACGCCGTCGCACAGATGCTGGGGCTGGTCGGTGACGAATGGACGCTGCTCGTCATGCAGCAGGCCATGCTGGGCGCTACCCGCTACGGACAATTCAAGGCCCGGCTGCCGATCTCCAACTCGGTGCTGACCAACCGCCTGGGCTCCCTGACCGAGGAGGGGTTGCTGGCCCGTCATCGCTATCAGGAGCGACCCCCGCGTGACGAATACCTGATCACCGCGCGCGGAGGAGCGCTGTGGCCGGTGCTGGTATCCATCTGGGAGTGGGAACGCCACTGGGTGACCGAGCACCGTGAGCCACTGCCCGCGATGCGGCACCTGCGCTGCGGCGCCGATTTCACCCCGGTCCTCACCTGCGCGGGTTGCGGTGACCCAACGGCGTCCGGCGAGGTGACTGCCGGGTGGGGGCCGAGCGGGGGCTGGCAGCGGTCGCTGCCGACGGTGACGACGCGGCGCCGGTCCTCCGACGATCGACGCGACTCCCCTTCGGGACTGTTCCCCCAGACCATGAGCGTGCTGGGTAACCGCTGGGCGTTCGCGATCCTGGTCGCCGCCTTCACCGGCACCACCCGGTTCTCTGATTTTCAACGGGCGCTGTCCGCCCCACCCGCGTCGACCGCCGACCGCTTGCAGACGTTCCGGGACAACAAGATTCTCATCACCGCCGACGAAGACCCGCAATACCGGCTGACCCAGAAAGGTGCGGCGTTCCTGCCCGTTCTGGTGACAGCTCTGGCGTGGGCACAACGAGCCTTCCCCTCCACCGAGGGCCCTGCGGTGATCCTCACCCACACCGGCCGCGGACACGGTTTCTCCCCGGCGCTGCAGTGCGATCAGTGCGGTGAGCGGCTCACCAGAGCCACGGTGTCCGTCGTCTAACGGTCGAGCCGGAACACCAGGTTGTTGCGCACCGCGGGCCATTCGATGTCCAGGATCGAGTACACGACCGTGTCCCGACGGGATCCGTCCGGCAGCAGCTGGTGGCTGCGCAGCACCCCATCGAGCTTGGCGCCCAGCCGTTCGATCGCCGCCCGACTGGCGAAATTGAAGAAATGCGTACGGAATTCCACTGCCACACAATTCAACTCATCGAAGGCGTGGCCGAGCATCAGCAGTTTGGTCTCGGCGTTGATACCGGTGCGCCGAGCTGCAGCCGTGTACCAGGTATGCCCGATCTCCAGCCGCCGGTTGGGCCCGTCGACGTGCAGGTAGCTGGAAGACCCCACCAGCCTGCCCTCGAGATTGCGCACCACGAAGGTCACGCCGTGATCGGCAGCTCGCAGCTCGAATATGCGCTGCACCCACTCGGCGGCACCACCGGGCCGGGGTGTCATCGTGTACCAGAGCGAGCCCAACTCGCCGTCCGCGGCGACCGCGTCGATCTCAGCGATGTGCCCCGTCGTCAACGGCTCCAGCGTCACCCAACGCTGCCCGGTCAACGTCACCGGCGTGACGAACTCGCTCATTCGCTATCCCATACTCTTCGCGCCAGCGCTCATCGGACCAAACGTCGACAACAGCGACCACACCGAACACAACCCGGCCAGCACCGCCATGGCACCGCCGACGTACAGCCCGTAACCCGCGGCGACCGACCCCTTGACGTTCAGCGTGTAGTACCACACCGTCAGCGCCACCACAGCCAGCGAAATCAGCAGCCCCGCAGCCGAAGCCCACCGCTGCGACAACCCGCGCCCGGCCATCGCACCGGCCACGATCAGCCCGGCACCCAACAAAACGATCAGCTGCCCGGCGCCGAAACCACGAGGCAGCACGATGCTTCCCACTGCCCCACCGATCGCATTGGCCCGGCCACCGCCGTGGGCGCTGGTGGTCAGCCACGGCAGCCAGGCGACCACCATCAGGACCGCAGCACACAGGGCTACCAGCCATCCTGGACGCAGACGAACCATGACGACGAGACTATCGGGTGTGACCGAACTTCCCGACTGGGCCGAACAACTCGACCTCGCCCCGCACCCCGAGGGCGGGTGGTACCGAGAAACGTGGCGCAGCGAACTGACGGTGAGCCAGTCGTCGCTGCCGCCCGGCTATGCCGGACCACGCAGCGCCGGCACCGCGATCCTGTTCCTACTGATGCCCGGCCAACAGTCGGCCTGGCACACCGTCCGCAGTGCCGAACTCTGGTTCCACCATCGCGGTAGCCCGCTGCTACTGGAGATCGGAGCCGAACGAGACACGGCCACAACGCACCTGCTGGGTCCGGATATCACTGCCCTCCAGCAACCCCAGCTACTCGTGCCGCCCGGCCACTGGCAGCGCGCCAAACCTCGCGACGACGCGCCTGCCCTGGTCAGTTGCGTGGTGGTGCCCGGCTTCGACTTCGCCGACTTCGCGCTCAGCCAGTCACGCTGAAGTCGCCGACGTGGTTATTCGGCCTCCAGTCGGGCGCGAATCTCGGCTAGTCGTTGCCGCAAATCGGCTTCGTCGATCACACCGCGGGCGACCAGCGAATGTGCCAGCGAAACGAGCTGGTTTTCCGGGTACGGAAGGTTCTGGTACCGGGTCGTCGACAATTCGTCTTCCTCGTCGCGCCGGTCCTTGAAGGTGAAGTCCAGGTCTTCGACTTCGCACGAGGCAGTGTCGAGCGCATCGCACAACGCGTCGAGGCTGGTCTTCCACGGCGGGAGCGGGTTCTCCACACCATATTTGGCCGCCATCACGGGCCAGTCCTGGTTGCTCCCGCTGATCTCCTCAAGGATCTCAATAGGCTTGCCTACCCGCTCCTCTGGAGAGGAATCCCCCAGCGCAGCACTCACGGCGCGGTCCCGGCAGCGGCGATCGGATTGTTCGCCGACCGAGTCTTGGTGATGATGTTGGTCGTCACTCCCGGCTTGGGCAGCGCAACGCCGATCAGCGAATCCCTGGTGAGGATCTCGACCAACTGGTCCTCAGTCCACCCCTCAGTGCCCTCCGGCCGCACCGGCATCACCATGAAGCGATGCTTCTGGTTGGAATCCTCCACCCGCACCTCGACGCCGTCGGGCAGTTCGAGGCCGAATTCGGACAGCACCTGCCGAGGCCAGCGCACAATACGACGCCGATAGTTCGGGGTCCGGTACCACTCCGGTGAGTTTCCGAGAATCGGCCGCGGGTAGCAGGAGCACAGTGCACAGACGATGACGTGATGGACCGTCGGCGTGTCTTCGAGGATCTTGAAGGCCACGAAATCGCTCGGCGTACCGAACCCGGTGGGTTCGAGCCAGTCGACACCGACCTCCTTGCAGGCTGCGATCGGGTCGCTCAACGCCAGCGCCTTGAACTTCGGGTCCAGCCAGGACTTGGCAACCAGCCGAGCCGCCGGCGTGGAACCAATGTGCTCGGCGAACTCGGTGAAGTGGCGATGCTGCGCGGCGGTGAACAAGCCCTTTTCGATGCACAACTCACGCAGGGCGATCTCGAGAACCTCGAATTCGGTGATCTCGTCGACCATCGGTTTGACGGTGCGGGCGTGGTCGTGATCGTGATCGTGCCCATGTGCCGACATAAGCAGTTCCTATCGTCTCCGGGTAAGTCGGTTGGCAGATGCGGTCAGGCCGGCGCTAGCCAGCGCTCGGGGATTTCGGTCTGGAGGGTGTCGTTCGCGGGACCGGTGTAGGACTCCCCCCACAACTCGGTCTGCTTGAAACGCACGATGTAGAACCACTCCGGCTTGGCGTCCTCGATGTTCCAGGTCTCGTCTTCCGGCGCGGGACTTTCGTAGGCGTACTCCGCGATCACGCCGGCGGCACCGCGCACATACTCCGGGGTGCGGGTGTAGAACATCGCCGGCAGGTCCCGCACCACCACCGGATCGCCGACTTTGAACTTCGCCGGATCGGCCTTGCCGGCAAAAACCTGCGGATCGCCGATACCGGCGGCCTCGATGTGGTGCTTGTTGCGGACCACCTTCGAGCCGTCACCCTCGAATTTGGGCTGGGCATCCGGATGTGTGCCCATCGACTGGCCCACATACCGCGCCTGCACCTCTGCCAGGCGGTCGGTCAGATCGCCCCAGGAGATGTGCTTCTTCTCGATCAGCAACCTACCCACCGACCACAGCCAACGGCTGTAGTACGGAAGCCCCAGGTAGATAGGTCGCCCGACGTCGACGTTGGCCAGCCGACGCCGTTCCTCGGAAACCCAGATCCCCTGCCACCCAAGGACTTCGCAGAGCACATACGTCATCAGCTCCCAGTGCTCCTCCTCCTTGTTCTCGTAGACCTTCGGGAAGTCCAGTTCACCGCCGACATCGTGCGAGGTCTTCATGTAGGCCCAGAAATGTTCACTGGTGACCTGGTCCGGCATGGGCCATTCCGGGTCTTCCTGGAACGTCGTCTTCAGCCTGGAGATGAGTTCGAGCCTTTCGGCACGCTCAGCCGCTGTCCCCATGGGAGTGGTCCCGCCTCTCTGCCACCGGCCCTGCCCGCGGCGCAGCATTCACTCCCACCCAGGCTAGGCGCAGCGCTGGCCACTTTTACCCGAATAGGCAACCCCGTTATGGGTCCGTCCCGACAACCCATTTCGGCCCATTTCGGCAAACTCCTGCGAAAGGATTCACGCCCGGCAAGCACTGAACCCAGGGCCCGGCGGCGAATACGGCCACCACAACTGAGCCCGCTGAGCTGACGCGAACCGGCCGCGGTCCCACCTGAATCTCAGGTAGGACCGCGTCGCCGACTTCGCCCTCAGCCCTGCAGTGACGACAGATTGAACCCGGCACCGGTCGGATCGGCCACCGCGGCCAACCTGCCGTACGGGGTGTCCTCGGCCGCGCGCACCACCGAGCCACCATTGGCCACAACCAGCTCGATCGTCTTGTCCACATCGTCGGCACCGAAGAACGTGGCCCAATCCGACGGCGCGCCGTCGGGGATGAACGACGAACCGTCCATCACACCGACCAATTCCTCGCCATCGAATGAAGCTGTGCTGTAACGGAACTCGTCGGTGTCCGACACCACCTGGGTGGTCCAGCCGAACACCGTCCGGTAGAAGTCCAACGCCTTGGCGTAGTCGCTGGTGGTCAGCTGGTGATACACCGGCGCCCCGGCCTCGTTGAACACCGCGAAACCCTCGTGCCCGCCCGGCTGCCAGATGCCGAAGAACCCGTTGGCGGTATCGGTCATCATCGCCATCCGGCCCTTGGCCGGGATGTCCATCACGCCACCGCAGTTACTCCCGCCGGCCGCGATGGCCGCCGCCACCGTGGCGTCGGCATCGGCGGTGTGCAGGTATGTGGTCCACGCATCCGGGGCGTTCCACTGCGGGTCATTGCGCATCAGACCGGCCACCACCTGCCCGTCGACGGATGCAGTGACGTAGCCGCCGTACTCGGGGCCGCCGGTCTCATACGTCCAGCCGAACACCGCACCGTAGAACTGCTGGGCGCGCTCGACGTCGGACGTGGTCAGGTCGATCCAGTTGGGGGCGCCCAGCGGGGCACTCAGACGGGTAACCACGATATTTCTCCTTCATGCAATGGACAGTCGCTAGGTCTGACCACTGCCGCGCGGAAAACTCATCGCGGCTCATCGGTAGCGCTGGGCGATCCTTCCGCGGTGTTCGGCGGGCGAGCCGAACAGCGAACGGTTGAGCGCGGCCCGCTTGAGATAGACGTGCACGCCGCTCTCCCAGGTGTAGCCGATACCGCCGTGCAACTGCATGGCCTTGCCCGCCACCTCGACCGCCGCCTCGGTGGCATAGGCCTTGGCCATCGAAACTGCTCGAGGCTCCGGAGATTCGATGGCCGCGTTCACCAATTGACGGGCCACCGAGATCCGCACCAGCATGTCGGCGCACGCGTGCTTGACGGCCTGGAACGAGCCGATCGGACGGCCGAACTGCTGGCGAACCCCGGTGTAGGACACCGTGGCGTCGAGCATGGCCTGCGCGATGCCCACGCTGTCGCAGGCCACCGCGAGCGCGGCCCGTTCGGTGAGCTTTCGCACCTGCTCCTCGGGGTCGCCGTCGAATCGCCACACCGCGTCGGCGTCGAGCTCTACACCTTCGGCCGTCACGGTGGCCAGTCTGCGGGTCTCATCGAGTACCGGCTGTTCGGTGACCGTCAGCCCGGGTGAATTGGCGGCCACGTCGACGAGCACCGCAACGCCGTCGGCGTCACGGGCAGGCAGCAGCAGCCGCCGAGCTCCGGTCGCGTCGGACACAAAGGCGGCCCGGCCGTGGACGCGCCAGCCCAGCCTGGTGGTGGCCAGTTCGAAGGGTGCCGGCTCACCCGCCCCGGGCAGGGCGAGTGCGGCGCGGGAGTTTCCGGCCACCACGTCCTGTAGGAGCGCGCCGCGAGAGTCATTGGATTGCAACGTATTCAGTGCACAGATGGCCAGCACTGCACCGCCCAGGTAGCTGGTGGGCGCCGCAGCCCGGCCGATCTCTTCACAGATCACCGCTACTTCAGCGAACGTCGCACCGGCACCGCCTGCCTCTTCGGGGGCGTCCAGTCCGACCCACCCCGCCGAGACCAGCAGTGGCCAGTCGACGGTGTCCTTGGCCAGCAGATCAGCCGCTACCGAACGCAGTTCGTCGTGCAGCTCGGAAAATTCGCTCATCACACCGCACTCGGTTCTCGAGGCAGGCCCAGACCGCGCTCACCGATGATGGTGCGCTGGATCTCGCTGGCCCCGCCGGGGATGGTCCATTCCCACGATCCGATGAAATCGAGCATCCAGGCGCCCGACTCCCAGCCGCTGGACGCCGGTTTGGCGAGCACGGTGTGGGAATGCAGACCGCCGATCTCCGCACCGAAGCCCGTCATCCGCTGCAATAACTCGCTGTAGTAGAGCTTGACGATCGAGGCGTCGGCCGGACCGGCCTTCCCTGCCTCGGTGCGCTCCACCAGATCCCGGCACAGACGACGCAGGCCGGTCAGTTCGATCTCGAACTGCGCCAGCCGGTCTGCCACCACCGGATCGTCGGTCGGGGCAGCGTCCAGTAGCCAGGTGAAGCCGGCATTGCCCAGCCGCTCGGACAACTCGAGCATGGTCATGCCGCGTTCGGCGCCGAGCGTGGCCTGAGCGACCTGCCAGCCCTTGTTCACCGGGCCGATCAGATTGGCCGCAGGCACTGCCACGTCGTTGAGGAAGATCTCGCAGAAGTGGGAATCCCCCACGGCATTGCGGATCGGCCGTACGTCGATGCCGGGTGTGGTCATGTCCATCAGGAAGTACGAGATGCCGTGCCGCTTGGGTGCATCCGGGTCGGTGCGGGCCAGCAGCAGACACCAGTCGGCGTGTAACGCGCCACTGGCCCAAAGCTTCTGGCCGTTGACGATGAAGTCCTCGCCATCGGCGCGGGCCGTGGTGCGCAGTGCTGCCAGATCGGATCCGGCCTCCGGCTCGGAGAAACCCTGCACCCAGATCTCGCCGTCGAGGATGGCCGGCAGATGCCTTCTACGTTGTTCGTCGGTACCTGCGGCCAACAGTGTGGAGGCGGCATGGTGGATCCCGACGAACGCCAACACCAGGCGGGGCGCATCGTGGGCCGCCAGTTCCTGGTACAGGACGATCTGCTGAGGTACCGACATGCCGCCGCCCCATTCGGCGGGCCAGTGCGGCACGGCGTAGCCGGCGGTGTGTAGCTCGGCGAACCAGGATTTCTGGAAAGACGCGAACTCGTCGTCGCCGACCCCGGTCTGGTTGGCGCGCCAGTCTTTCGGGACGTGCGCGGCGCACCAGTCCCGCACGGTGGCCCGAAAGTCGTCGAGTTCGCTCACGAAAACAACCCGGTGAGTCCACGCCGGCCCAGTCGGGCGGTCAGGGTGTCGCGGGTCTTGGATACGCCGAATGGCAAGCGGCGCAACGGCTGGCTGTAGCGCGACAGCCAGGACAGCACGGTCTCATCGCAGAAGCCGACTGCCCCGTGCAACTGATGGCATACCCGGAACACCACCTCGGCGGCCTCGATGGCGGCCAGTCGCAGCGCCAGGGCATCGTTGATCGCCTCGTCGGCAGGGTTCGTGGTCAGGCTCCACAGCGCGTACTTGGCCAGGATGTCGACGCCGCTGCGCTCCACCTCGGCATCGGTCAGCTGAAACTGCACCCCCTGGAAGGACGACAGTGGCTGACCGAACTGCTTGCGGAGGCTGACGTGCGCGACGGTGAGGTCGATGGCCCGGTCCAACATGCCGAGCAGCGTCCACGACGGCAGGGTCAGGGCCAGCGCCACATCCCCTGCCCCTGCACTGTCGACCGCGGAGAGTTCGAGGGCGGTGGCGAAGGACGGCCCGGATGCACCGAACTTGGATACCGTGCTGCGGCCACCGTCCAATGTGACTGCGGCCCATCGGTTGTCCAGACCTTGCAGCGCCGCCTCGGGAGCGTCGGCGTCGACGACGATCAGGCCGTCGACGTCGAGACCCTCCGGACGTGCCAACCGCTCGGCCACCGGATACGGCAGGGCCCAGTACCCGGCGCTGCGGCACACCGCGGCGGCGGCTTCCAGTGAGTCCTCATCGCCGCGCGGCTCGAGCTCGAAGACCCCCAGGCTTTCCAGGACGGGGGCGATCAAGCCGGCCCGGGTGTCGGGTTTGGCGTCGGCCTGGACCAGCAGCTGGTCACCACCGGCAGCCTCGAAGGCCTTGAGCGCTTGGCGGCCAAACTCTTTGGCGTCGTCGTTGAGATCGAGAATCATCGCGTCACGCCTTTCCGGCCAGCATGGTGCGGGACAGCAGGATGCGCTGCATCTCGATGCTGCCCGAGGACACCGTGGACGCCTGCGAGTACCGCCAGTGGTCTTCCACCTCGGCGCGGAAGTACTCGGACTCCGGGCTTCCCCCACGAGGCAGGGCAGCGGCAATCTCCATCAGCACCTCGGCACTCTCCTGATCCAGCCGCGTCACCGCGATCCGATAGGCCGCGGAGTCACCGGGATTCACCCGGCCGGTCGCCTGCATCGACACCACCCGGTAGGCCATCAGCCGAGCCCGGCGGCAGTGCGTGAGCATCCGGGTCCACCGGCCACGCAGCTCAGCGGGCAGCTGTTCCCACTTGTCGCCGAGCACCTCGGGGGCAGACTGCAGCAGCCGCTCGCAGCGCGCGTAGCGGGCGATGCCGACGCGCTCGAACGACACCACGTCCTGCACCATCGACCAGCCCTGGTCCACGGTGCCGAGCACATCGGCCTCGGTCACCTTGAGGTCGTCGAAGAACACCTCGTTGAGATGGTGCGGGCCCATCATGGTGCGGATCGGGCGCACCGTGATGCCCGGCGAATCCATCGGCACCAGGAAGATGGTCATACCCTGCTGCTTTTTCTCACCTTTGGAGGTGCGGGCCAACAGGAAGATCCACTGCGCCATGGTGGCGTACGAGGTCCAGATCTTCTGGCCGTTGACCCGCCAGCCGTCTTCCTCCCGGCGGGCGAACGTGCGGAGCGAGGCCAGGTCGGAGCCGGCCTCCGGCTCGGAAAAGCCCTGACACCAGATCACTTCGCCGTTGGCGATCGGCGGCAGGTGCTTACGCTGCTGCTCCTCGGTGCCGTGCCGCATGATGATCGGACCCACCCAGTTGACGCCCATGTACTGCGCACCACGTGGCTCGTGGTGCGCCCACATCTCCTCGCGCACCACGGTCTGCTCCCACACCGAGGCGTCGCCGCCGCCGAACTCCTCCGGCCACGCCTTGCACAGCAGGTGCTGCTGCGCCAGGGTCCGGCAGAACTGCTGGGCCACCGCCAGATCGGCGGGGTCATCGGTGAACGCGCCGAGAAAGTCGGCGGGCACCTGATCGGCGATCAGCGCACGCAGCTCACCTCGCAGCGTGTCGGCCGCCTCACCAAAATCGAAATCCACTCCTGGCCTTTCTATCGCGTCTATCGCGGGCCGAGCTCAGCAAGTACCGCATCGGTGTCGGCTCCCAGTTCCGGTGCATATCCGGCGATATGGCCGGGGGTGCGGGAGAACCAGGTCGGCACACCCGGCATCCGCACCCGGCCGTGCGGGGTGTCCACCGTCTCGAACAAACCGACCGCGTTGAGATGCTCATTGTCGAAGAGCTCATCGGGGGTGAGCATGGGAGCCGCCGGAATCTCCAACTCGGCGAATAGGTCCAGCCACTCCGCGGTGGTGCGATCCTTCAACGTCTGGGCCAGCAGGCCGTAGACGGTGTCGATCTGGCGGGCCCGTTGCTCCAAAGTGGCGTATTCGGGGCTGTTCCAGCTGGGTTGCACCCGATCGATGAACGCGTTCCAGTGCTTGTCGTTGTAGATCAACGCCGCGATGTGACCGTCCTTGGTCTCATACGGCCTGCGGTTCGGGGTGACCGCCCGCGGGTACACCGCAGGCCCCAGCGGGGGGTCGAACATGGCGCCGTTGGCATGTTCGACCAGCATGAAGGAGGCCATGGTCTCGAACATGCTGACCTCGACCTCCTGGCCCTCGCCGGTGCGCTCCCGGTGGAACAGCGCCATCGTGGTCGCGTAGAGGGCGGTCAGCCCGGCCACCTTGTCGGCCATGATGGTGCCCACATAGGAGGCCTCACCGGTCAATTGCTGTTGCACGGCAGGCAATCCGCACTCAGCCTGGATCGTGTCGTCGTAGGCGGGGCGGTCGGCGTCCGGGCCGCGCCGGCCATAGCCATAGCAGTTGGTGTAGACGATGCCCGGGTTGATGGCCGCCACGTCGTCGTAACCGAACCCGAGTTTGGCGATGGCCTTGGCCCGCATCGAATGGATGAACACGTCGGCGTCGGCGATCAACGCACGCAGGTCTGCTTTGCCCTGTTCCGATCGCAGATCCAGTACCACGCTGCGCTTGCCGCGGTTCACGTTGACGAACACCCCGCTCATGCCGGGAGCGGGACCGACCGAGATGTAGCGGGTGTTGTCGCCCGCCGGTGTCTCGACCTTGACGACGTCGGCGCCCATGTCGGCCATGATCTGCGTGCAGTACGGCCCCATCACCATCGCGGTGAGGTCGATGACCCGAACCCCGTGCAGTGGACCGGTTGTCATGATGTGACCCCCTGCGCTGCCCGGCCAAAACTGTAGCGGATGTGTTCGGAATGCCCGTCGGGGACGACCGGGAAGATCACCGGCTCGCTGACGTCGCGGATGCGGTCGATCTGCTCGCCGACCTCCTCCACGGTCCATGACGGTTGGTACATCCCGGAAGATTCGGCGACGACCGCACGGGCCAGCCTTCCGGCGATCGCCACAAAAAATTCACCTGTGACCGAACAGGATTCGTGGGCCAGCCAGCCCACCGCCGGTGCCACCAGATCCGCGCCCATCGGCGGGTAGGCCGAGGTGTCCAGACCCTCGGCCATCCGGGTCACCGCGCCCGGCACGATGGCATTGCACGCGACACCTTCGGCGGCACCCTCCAGCGCCACCACGTTGCACAGCCCCAGGATCCCGGCCTTGGCCGCGGCATAGTTGGCCACCTCGTGGTTGCCGTACAACCCGCCGATCGAGGAGGTCAGCACCACCCGGCCGTAGCCGGCCTCGCACATGAGTGGAAATGCGGGGCGCACAACGTGAAAAGCGCCACGCAGATGCACGTCGAGCACCGCCTCGAAATCGTCGTAGCTCATCTCCTTGAGCGAGCCGCGGCGCACCGTACCGGCGTTGTGGATCAGGATGTCAACGCGGCCGAAGCGCTCGACGGCCGTGTCGATGATGGCCCGACCGCCCTCGGCAGTGGCCACCGAATCGGTGACGGCGATGGCTTCCCCACCCGCCGAGGTGATTTCGTCGACGACATCTTGTGCGGGCGCGGAATCAGCGCCGTCGCCGGCGAGACTGCCACCCGGATCGTTGACGACCACCTTCGCGCCCCGCGATGCCAGCAGCAGAGCATATTCACGGCCCAACCCCCGGCCACCGCCGGTGATGATGGCGACACGATCGTCGAATCTGAGAGTGCTCAAGCGAAGGGCTCCTCGCCCTCGAGTTTGGTGCGCTGCAACAGCCGGCCCGACGCCGGGTCGTACGGCGTGGCCCGGTGCATGGTTCCGGTGTTGTCCCAGATCACCAAGTCGCCGACGGTCCACTTGTGCCGATAGGTGAAATCGGGCTGTGTCGCCCAATCTCGCAGCCGCACCAGCAGTTCGATGCTCTTGCGGAAGTCGATCGGGCCGTCGGCGTCGACGATGTGGCGCGCGGTGGCACCCAGTACCAGCGATTTGCGGCCGGACTGATGCGTCCACACCAACGGCAGCTCGCGATCACCGATCGCCATCATGCGCCGCAGCGCCTTCGCACTGGGTTCGGGGTCGTAGTAGAACAACGTGTTCCACGCCGAGTGCATGACCCGCAGCCCCTCGATATCGGCCTTGTCGTCATCGGACAGGTCGTCGTAGGCGGCGTAGGTGTTGCAGAACTCGGTGTCCCCTTCCTCGGGGTTACCCAGCGCCACGCTCTGCAGCAGCGAGGCCAGGATCGGCACCTCGTTCATCGTGCCGTCGATGTGCCAGTACAGCGAGCCCTTGAGATAATCGGCCTGCTTGTTCACCTCGGTGTCGAGTGAGACCTTGTAGAGCTTCTCGCCCTGATGCTCGGGCGCGAACGTGCCGAGGGTTTCGGTGAATGCGATCTGTTCGTCGTCGCTGAACCCGATCTGCGGGAACACCAGCACCCCACGCTGCTCGAGCAGTTCCCGGATCTGTCCGGCATACTCGCCCGAGAGCAGCGTCGCCTTGTCGGCACGGATCTCGGTTCCGATGCGGGGCTTGATATCCCGGGTATCAAGTGCAGTGGTCACCGTCATGTGGTGAGCTCCAATCCGTCGAGATCACCCTTGTCCCGCCACTGCGCGATCAGCTCGTCGAAGGCGTAGAACCCGGGCGAATAGAAATCACCCAGGAACGCGCCGTTGCGTTCCGCGCCACCGCGACCCTCGTTGTTGTAGTAGCCGGGCGTGCAGGACAATTCGAACGCCGAGTTGTCGATCGCCAGTTCGCGGACCGTCGCGACCCAGGCGTCCTGGCCCTCCTGACTGGGCTCGACCGTGGTGGCACCCCGGTTCTGCGCCTCGGCGATGAGGTAGGCGATGTGCTTGGCCTGCTGTTCGAACATCGCCGTGGTGTTGGCCGATACGCCGCCCTGGATGAAGCCCATGAAGAACTGGTTGGGGAATCCGCGACTGGTCATTCCGTGCAGGGTCTTGTAGTCGTTCTGCCAGTGGTCGAACAGCGACAGTCCGTCGCGTCCCACGATCCGGTCGATCGCGAACCGGCGGCTGATCTCGGTGGAGATCTCGAAACCGCTCGCGAAGATCACACAGTCGACCTCGTATTCGACGCCGTCGGCGACGATCCCCTTCTCGGTGAGCCGCTCGACCCCCTTGGATGCCGACACGTCGACGAGGGTCACATTGGGGCGGTTGAACGTGGCCAGATAGTGCTCACTGGACGTCGGCCGCTTACACATGAAGCGGTAGTACGGCTTCAATGCCTCGGCAGTCGCGGGATCCTCCACGATGTCGCCGACCAGGCGGCGCAGCCGCTCCATGATCTTGAAGTCTTCTTCTTCCCGGAACGCCATGATCTGCTCGATGGTCACCGACGCCGGGTCCTCGCTGGCCGCGATCCGGGCGGTCAGGTTGCGTCCGAGCTCGGTCCAGAAGTCACACACCAGGTCTGGCTCACCGAACACCACACCGACAAACGGCGACCAGTTGTGGAAGTTGCGCTTGCGCTCCTCCTGCCAACCCGGCTGCAGCGACGCGGCCCAGGCCGGATCGGTGGCCGGGTTGGTGCGCGCGTCGACCGACGACGGAGTCCGCTGGAAGACGAACAGCTCCTTGGCATCACGGCCGAGGTGCGGCACCAACTGGATGCCCGTCGCGCCGGTGCCGACGAGGGCGACGCGCTTGTCGGCCAGCTTGTCCAGGCCACCGTCGGCATCTCCGCCGGTGTAGTCGTAATCCCAACGCGCGGAGTGGAACACGTGGCCACCAGAAGCCCGGTAGTCGTTGATGCCAGGGATTCCGGGCAGCTTCGGGACGTTGTAGGAGCCCTGCGCCATGACGACGAACCGGGCCCGGATCTCATCGCCTCGGTTGGTGCTGATGTGCCAGCGCTGAATCGCGTCGTCCCACCGCAGTTCACGCACCTGAGTGGAGAACAGGGCACCGTCGTACAGGCCGAAATGCTTGCCGATGTTGCGGCAGTGCTGGAAGATCTCGGCGCCGTCGGCGAATTTCTTGCTCGGCATGAAGTCGAGTTCTTCGAGCAGTGGGACGTAGCAGTAGGCGTCGTTGTCGCATTGGATGCCCGGGAAGCGGTTCCAGTACCACACCCCGCCGAAGTCACCCGCCATCTCGATGACGCGGATGCCCTCGACGCCGGCCTTCTTCAGATACGCCCCGGCCAGCAGGCCCGCGAAGCCACCGCCGAGGATGACGACGTCGGCGTCTTCGACGATCGGATCCCGTTCGGTCACTGTGGTGTACGGGTCGACCTCGAAGAACTCGGCGAACTCACCATCCAGTTCCTGGTACTGGTCGGCGCCCTCGGGCCGCAGCCGCTTGGCCCGCTCGGCGGCGTATTTTTCCCGGATCGCGTCGATGTCGAAATCTGCCGGGGTGTCGGTGGGACCGCAACCGCCCTCACTCATACGTTGGCCTTCTCCGGAAGCGCGGCGGCGTGCAGCGGGGCGGGCATGTCGTGCACCGCGGGCAGCACCTCGGCGGCGAACAGCTTGGTGGACTCCATCGCCTTCTCGTACGGCATGGTGCCGAACTGCGGGACGATGGTGACCTCACTGAACGAGCAGGCCTCCTGCGCGGCCTTGAGCTTGGTGAACACCGTCTCGGGCGTGCCGATCAGCAGGTTGGAGGCGTGGTATCCGGGCGGGCCGCCCTTCTTCTGGTTGCCGACCTCCGAGGCCAGCACCGCGGTGGCACTGGCTTCGCGGGCAGCGTAGGCCTCATATCCCTTGACACCCTGGAAGTTCGACGCGTCGGCAAAGCCGTAGTGCACGTTGACATCCCGGTTGGCGGTCCAGATCCACTCCTCGGTCTGCGCTACCTCGTCCTCGGAGCCCACGCAGTACATGAACATCACGTTCTTGGGCTGACACGGCCCCAGGCCCTCCTCGGCGCGGAACGTGTTGACCTTGCGCACCTCCTCGCCGGCATCGGTGATCGGCTTGTTCCCGACGAACAGCGGCACCATGCCGCGTCGGGACAGGATCTCCAGAGACTCCGCGGTCGAGGACGAACTGTAGATCCGGTCGAACAGGTCGGTGCTGATGGGCTCGGGGCGCAGCGACATCTCGGGGAAGCTGAAGATCTTGCCCTCGTAGGAGAACCGCTCGCCGGAGAAGGCCAGCTTGAGGATGTCCAGCGTCTCGTTGAAGCGGTCGCGGCTCTCCTCGCGCGGCACGCCGACGGCGGCGAACTCACCCTTGGACACCCCGCGGCCCAGGCCGATCGTGGTGTAGCGGCCCTTGGACACGATGTCGAGGTAGGCGATCTGGGTGGCCAACCGGATCGGGTTCCACCACGGCACGACCGCCACGAAGGTACCCAGGCTGACCCGCTCGGTCCGTCCGGCGAAATAGGTCAGAGCCTGAATCGGGTTGGGCGTCATGCCGTATGGCGTGCCGTGATGCTCGGGGAACCAGATCCCGTCGAAGCCGAGCGGCTCGGCGAGGTCGCCCAGTGCCAGCGCTGCCTGCACGCACTCGTAGTCCGGTGTGGCCGGCGGGGTGCTGAAGTCACCCGCGAGTACGCGCTCCCAGTCGTGGGAGTTCTGCGCCCCGGTACCCAAATTGACTTTCATTACGGCTCCTTAGTCGGCGATTTGTGTGCGTCTGGCGGCGCTGACCGCCGCTAAATGCACCGAAATCACTGGATGTCGGTGGGCTCTCCCGTGCCCATGTACTTGGAAAGCTGGTAGTGCAGGTTGACGGTGCTGCGTTCGCGATACGGATTCGGTTTGGTGCCCGGAAAACCGGCCGACTTCATGCCCTGCTGAACGGCGGCCATGTTCGAGAAGTCCTGCGGCAGCACCGAGCGCCAGTTCGGACTGTCGGGCGGGGTGTATTCCCATTCAGTCTGCGGCTCTTGACCTTTGGGGTAGAGCTCGAACACCGACACCTCGAAGATGCACTTGTCCGGGTCGTAGCTCGGGTCAGGCCGGGCGCTGTAGCACAGGGCACTGGTCAGACCCTGGCCGATCTGGAAGTTCGGGAAGATCTGCCACGCCGTGCCGCTCTGCCCGAGAATATCGGGCGGGATGGTCGGCCAGATCACGCCGCGGGCCTCGTCGTCGGCTCGCGCCGAGGACAGCCAGTGCTCGAGCACCTTGTCGGCCGGCGTGCCCTCGGGCAGCTCGTCGACGAGGCGCTTGGCGGCGTTCACCAAGGTCTGCGTGGTGGTCGCGTTGGTCTCTTCCATGGTGTAGACCTGCATCTCGGCGGTGGAGATGCGCGGATCACCGGTGCCGAGGCGGATCTTGGACTTGGTCTCCTCCATGTCCTTCGGCGCGTCGTAGCCGATGTTGGAGTGCTTGCCCTGCGCCTTGGCCCAACCCTTGAACTCACCGAACTTGTTGAACTCGGGGTGGGTGGTGAACACGTGGTAGGTCTCGTTGAAGGCCTCCATCGCGACTTTCCAGTTGCAGTCGAACTTCAACCATTTGCGCCACTTGTAGCGCATGTTCTCCAGGCCGAACGGATCGAGGATCTTGGCGGCGGGAAACAGGAAGTCGGCCAACGGTTCACAGTCGGGGTCCATGTTGATGAACAGCCACCCGCCCCAGGTGTCGACCCGGACCCCGGCCAGATGAGTGTTCTCCGCGGTCAAGGTGCCCTGCCAGTCGTCCTGCTCCCGAATGTGGGTGCAGGCGCCCTGGAGATCGTAGGTCCACCCATGGAACCCGCACATGAACGATTTGCGGGTCCGGTCACAGGCGCTCTTGGCGCCGGCCGGGGTGTCGACCAGGCGCCGGCCGCGGTGCATGCACACGTTGTGATGGGCGGCAAAGGATTCGGCCGTTGAGCCGGCGGCAGTGCGTACCACCAGGATCGAATCGTCGAGGATGTCGTAGGTGAGGTAGCTGCCCACCTCCGGCAGGTCCTCGATGCGGCCCACCTGCTGCCACACCTTGCGCCACAGCCGATCCCGCTCGTTGCGGGCGTATTCCGGTGAGATGTAGGCGTCGACCCCGATGGTCATGGGGGAAGAAAGCTCGCCGGTCAATTCTTCGGTCACTCATGCCTCCTGATGGCCGCGCGGAAGGTCTCGTCCTTGAGGAACAACGAGGTGTTGTCACCGCCGAGATGGGTCCAGCGGAGGTTGAGTCCGCCGTCGACCAGGATGGTCTGGCCGGTGATGTAGCTCGACAGGTCGGAGAGCAGAAAGAGGATGGCACCGGCCTGTTCCTCGGGCGTGCCACGCCGGCCCATCGCGATCGCCCGCTGGTCACGCTCGGGGTCAGCGTCGACATAGGTTGCCGAGGCGGCGGTTTCGGTCACCCCGGGGGCGACGGCATTGACCCGGATGCCGGCATCCGCCAGTTCGACCGCCATGGTTCTGGTGGCCGCGACAATCGCGGCCTTCGCGGTGCCGTAGGCGACGTGATACGGCGCGGTGTTCATTCCGCTGATCGAGGAGACCGACACGATCGAGCCCGGATTGCCCTGCGCGCGGATCTCCGAGGCCACCGCCTGGCTCATGAAGAACATGGTTTCGAGATTCGCGGCAAACAGCTCGCGCCAGTCCGCCCGCGACACCCGGGTGGCCGGCATCCAGGTCGACGGGGCCGCGCCGCCGGCGACGTTGACGAGTCCGTACAGCACGCCCTCGGCGGCCCGCGCCGCGTCGAGCACAGTCGCGATGCCCTCATCCGTCGACGCGTCGGCCGCCACCGTCACCACGTTCAGGCCCTTGTCGGCCAACGGTGCAATGTGCGTGTCGAGGTTGTCCTGCGACCGGCTCACCGCCACGACCGTGGCCCCGGCCTCGGCCGCCATCCGCGTGACGGTGGTACCGATGCCGCCACCTCCGGCGCCCGACACCACCACGACCCGGCCGTCCAGGCTCAGGGAGCTCTCCATGCGCAACCCCTATCGACCTATTTGTCCGGACAAAATATTATGATCTCCATATTGGAGAACACTATTCCCCAGCACTTATGCACCGTCAAGGGGAGATCTGAACATTCAGACCGCTATTGTCTGGACTACGTGAACTTGCTAACGTCCGAGGTCATGAGCGCCCTATCGGTATCCGACGCCAGGTACACCGCAAACCCCACGGTCGCCGGGAGTTGGGCGCTGGAGCAGGTCACCGGGTCCAGCCGGCTTTTCGGCGCGAACGGCCTGCGCACCGGCGCGGACGGGCGGATCTACATCGCACAGGTGACCGGCAGCCAGATCAGCGCCCTCGACCTGACGACCGGGCGACTGGAAGCCATCAGCGCCAAGGGGGGCGACATCGTCGCGCCGGACGACGTCGCGTTCGACGCCGACGGCAACCTGTATGCCACCGAGGTGATGGACGGCCGGGTCAGCGTGCGCAGTGTCGACGGCCGCACCCGCGTGCTCCGCGACGACATCCCCTCGGCCAACGGCATCACGTTTGACCAGGGTCGGCTGTTCGTCGGCGAATGCCGCGAGGGCGGGCGGCTCATGGAATTCGACCTCGCCGGTGGCGCCCCGCGCATCCTGTTGGAGAACGTGCCCTCCCCCAATGCCATGGAGGTCGGCCCCGACGGGCTGCTCTACTTCCCGGTGATGGCTGCCAACGAGATCTGGCGGATCGACCCTGACCAAAAAGGCCCGGTCGCCCCTCAGGTGGTGGCCGGCGGGCTCGGGGTACCGGACTCGGTCAAGTTCGACGCCGACGGCTACATCGTCTCCACCCAGGTGGCCAGCGGCCAGGTGCTGCGGATCGACCCGCGCAACGGTGAGCAGACACTGCTGGCTCAGCTGACCCCCGGCCTGGACAACTGCACCTTCGTCGGCGACCGGTTGTTCGTCTCCAATTTCACCGGTGAGATCACCGAGATCCTGGGTAACGGCGGCGGCACCCAGTCGCTCCTGCCCGGCGGCCTGAACTGGCCGCTGGATCTGACCGTGGGCGCCGACGGCGCGTTGTACGTCGCCGACGGCACCTACTTCTACCGGGTCGGCCCGGACGGCGGCCTGCAGACCGTTGCAATGCTCTTCTCGCCGGGGTATCCCGGCTTCCTGCGCGGGGTGATCGCCTCGGGCCCAGGAGAATTCATCGTCACCACCGCCGCCGACACCGTGGCACGTTTCCGTCCAGGTGGCGCCGAGGACGAGGTGAGCCAGGTTCTCGCCGGCGGCATCGACCAACCCTACGGGGTGGCCCTGGCACCCGACGGGTCTGTGTTGGTGGTCGAGCAGGGCGCGGGACGACTGCTGTCGGTGCGCGACGGTTCCGTCGATGTGCTGGCTTCGGGCCTCGACACCCCGGTGGGCGTGGTGGTCGGACCCGACGGCGCACCGCTGGTATCGGTGGCCGGCGCGGTGGTCCGCGTGAGCGGCGGGGGTGTCGCCCCACTGGTCGACGGATTGCACACGCCACACGGCATTCTCGTGCGCGACGGCGCCCTCTACATCGTCGACTCCGGCAGCAAGGAGCTCATCAGCTACGACCTGGACACAGCGGTCCGCTCCGTCCTGGCCTCCGGGTTGCCGGTCGGGCCGCCGCCGGGAGTGACCCCCAAGCCGCTGAAGGGCATGCCCCCGTTCTCCGGTCCGCAGGGCCCGTTCGCCGGGATCACCGCGGGAACCGATGGGACGCTCTACATCTCGGGCGACGGCGACGGCAGCGTGCTGGCGCTGCGCCGGGCCTGAACGAGAACATGACAGTCACACCGGCCGACCACCGCTACCTCCAGGTGGCGCGCACCCTACGCAAGGAGATCGTCGAGGGGCTCTACCCGGTGGGCTCGCAACTGCCCACCGAGCACGAACTCTGCGAGCGTTTCGAGGTGAGCCGCTACACCGTGCGCGAAGCACTGCGTCGGTTGCGCGATGACAACCTGGTCACCTCACGACCGCGGGCCGGAACCACCGTGGCACCGCGAGCTGCGGCGAATACCTATGCCCAGGATGTGGTCTCGATCAATGACCTGCTGGCATTCGCCAGCGGCGCACAGTTCACCATCGAGTCCAATGCCATGGTCACGATCGACGGCGAGTTGGCCGAGCGGACCGGACTGCCCCTCGGCGAACAGTGGCTGGCGGTGCGCGGCTACCGCCGGGCCGACGACGACACCGCGCCGGTATGCCGCACCGAGTACTACATCAACCGCAGCTTCGTCGGGGTCGGCCGGCTGCTGCAACGGCACTCCGGCCCGATCTTCCCGCTGATCGAGGATCTGTTCGGGGTCAGCATCATCGAAGTGCACCAGGAGATCTCCGCGATCGTCACGTCGCCCGAGCTGGCCGCGGGCCTCAAGGTCGCCGCAGGAACCGCGGCCCTGCAGATGCAACGGACCTACACCACCTCCGACGGGGAGGTCGCCCAGGTCACCGTCAACACCCACCCGTCGGACCGGTTCCGGCATGCCATGACGATGCGCCGGGTGAAGGGCTGAGGCGGGGTGCGAAATTCGGTGCGATGGGACGAGAACCGCGCGGCCGACGCCTACGCCCGCGGGCTGTGGGTCTCCACCACCCTGGCCGATGCGCTGGCCGACGCGGCGCGGAACGCACCCGACCGGGTGCTCCTGATCGACGCGGACACCAGGCTCACCGCCCACGAATTACACACCCGAGCACAGGCTCTGGCCGTGCAGTTGACTGCGTGGATGCCACCGGGCAGCGTGGTGTCCTTCATGCTGCCCAACTGGCACGAGGCCGCGGTCATCTATCTGGGCGCCACGCTGGCCGGCATGGTGGTCAACCCGATCCTGCCCTCACTGCGGGACCGGGAACTGAGCTTCATCCTCGATGACGCGCAGAGCCGGGCGATCTTCATCCCCGCCCAATTCGGCAACCATGACTACGCGGCCATGCTCACCCGGGTGTGCAGCCGACTGGACACACCACCGGAAGTGGTGGTGCTGCGCGGAGACCCGGGCCCGCATCGTGCGTTCGGCTCGCCAGGCAACGCCCCGGCTCGGGATCTTCCGGCACTCGACCCCGATGACATCCGGATGATCATGTACACCTCGGGTACCACCGGACGCCCCAAAGGCGTACTCCACAGCCATAACTCGATCAACGCCCTGATCCGTCAATTGGGCGAGCACTGGTTGGTCGACCCGGGCGACACCTTCCTGGTGCCCTCACCCATCGCGCACATCGGCGGCTCGATCTACGCCTTCGAATGCCCGCTGCTGCTGGGCAGCACCGCGGTGCTGATGCAGCGCTGGAACGCCGAGGACGGCGCGACACTGATGACCGAACACCGCTGCACCCACATGGCCGGAGCGACACCGTTTCTGGAACAACTGCTCGGCGCCGCCGAACGGGCCGGTACCCGGTTGCCCGATCTCAAGGTGTTCATCTGCGGTGGCGCGTCGGTACCGCCATCGCTGATCCGGCGGGCGTCTGACTACTTCGACCGGGCCGTCGTCAGCCGGGTGTACGGCTCCACCGAGGTACCGGTCACCACGGTCGGCTCACTGGCCCCGGGTGGGGTCGAGCACGCCGCCGAGACCGACGGCCGCCCCGGTATCGCCGAGGTCCGGCTGGTCTCCGGCGAGATCCGGGCCCGCGGTCCGCAGATGCTGCGGGGCTATCTGCACTCCGAGGACGAGATCGAATCCTTCGACGAGGACGGCTTTTTCCGCACCGGGGACCTCGGCCGCTGGGTGGACAGCGACTATCTGCAGGTGACCGGACGAGCCAAGGACCTCATCATCCGCAACGGCGAGAACATCTCCCCCAAGGAAGTCGAGGACATCCTGGTCGGCGAACTCGGCATCACGGAGGTGGCCGTCGTCGGCCTGCCCGATGAACGCACCGGGGAACGCGCCTGCGCAGTCCTGGTGACATCGGATGGTCAACACCCCGGCGTGGCCGATGTGGGCCGGGTGCTGGCCGAACACGGGCTGGCCCGGTTCAAAACACCCGAGCGGGTGGAGGTCTGGGATGCCCTGCCGAAGAACGACGCGGGAAAAGTGTTGAAACATCACATCCGGGAAAGACTGATGAGGGTAGCCGGGGCGAGCGAAGCGACTGGGAAGGTTGTCTAGAGATGCAGGTTGCGATCGTCACCGGGGCCAGCAGCGGTATCGGATTCGGCTGTGCCACCGCACTTGCCGAGGCCGGAATAGCCGTACTCGGCACGGGACGCGACGAAGTCCGACTCGGCGACCTGGCCAAGGCTGTCCGCGATCCGGACCTGATCGCCACGCTGGCCGTCGACCTGACCGCCGACGATGCCCCACAACGCATCGTCGAAGCCGCGCTGGCCCGCTGGGGCCGCATCGACTTTCTGATCAACAATGCCGGTGTGGGCAGCCCCAAGCCCCTGCACGAGACCGACGATGACACCCTGGACCACTTCCTCGGCATCATGCTGCGCGCACCATTTCGGTTGGCCCGCGACGTGATACCGCACCTGGGACCGGGTTCGGCCATCATCAACATCACCTCGACATTCGCGGTTGTGGGCGGATTGCGCGGCGGCGCGTACTCCGCGGCCAAGGGTGGCTTGACGGCGCTGACCACGCACATCGCCTGCCAGTACGGTGCCCAGGGCATCCGCTGCAACGCGGTGGCCCCCGGCGTCACCGTCACCCCCATGGTCGAGAAGCGCCTCGACGACCCGGGCTTCCGCAAGATGCAGACCGAGATGACCCCGCACACCCGTCTGGGCCGGGTCGAGGACATCGCCGCCACCGTGGCGTTCCTGTGCTCCGACGGTGGCAGCTTCATCAACGGACAGACCATCGTCGTCGACGGCGGTTGGAGCTCGACCAAATACCTGTCCGATTTCGCGCTGCGCGCCAACTGGATTGAGGATGGTTCTCAGTCATGAATGTTTTCGCGGTGCTCGATCAGGCCGCCGCACGCTTCGGCGACCGGGGAGCGGTGTATTGCGGCGAACGCCAACTGCTGACCTGGGCGCAGCTGCGCGACCGGGTACTGCGGCTGGCCACCACCCTCAAGGCGCTCGGCGATCGCGGCACCCGCATCGCCGTCGCCAGTGAGAACCGGCCCGAGCTCGTCGAGCTGATGTTCGCCGTCTGGGCCGCCGAATGCGTTTTCGTGCCGATCAACTACAAGCTGCATCCCCGCGAGATGGCCGACATCCTGGCCGATTCCGGTGCGGCGCAGGTGTTCGCGTCGGCCAAGATCGCCGACGGCTTGGCCGCGGTCGCCGAGGTACCCGTCGAGATCATTGGCACCCCGGACTACTCGGCACGGTTCGCCTCCCGGCCGTCAACCGTGCCGACCACTGCACCGAGTTCGCTGGCCTGGCTGTTCTACACCAGCGGCACCACCGGAAAATCCAAGGGCGCCATGCTGTCCCACCGCAACCTGATGGCGATGACGGTGGCGCACCTCGCCGATTTCGACGACCCGGACGAGAACTGCAGCCTGATCCACGGTGCGCCGATGTCGCACGGCTCCGGCCTGTACATCCCGCCGTATGTGCTGCGCGGCGCCCGGCAGGTGGTACCGGAATCCACGGCCTTCGAGCCCGACGAGTTCTTGGACCTGTGCGGCCATCACCCCGGCGCCAGCGCCTTTCTGGCACCGACCATGGTGCAACGCCTGATCCAGACCGGCAGGCCCCGTCCCGAGAACCTCAAGACCGTCGTCTACGGCGGCGGTCCGATGTACGTCGACAGCCTCAAGAAGGCGCTGGCCGCCTACGGCCCGGTCTTCGTGCAGCTCTACGGCCAGGGCGAAGCACCGATGACGATCACCGGGCTGCGCCGGGCCGACCACATAGCGGCGGACGACGCGACGCTGGGCTCGGTCGGCTACCCGCGCTCGGGCGTGGAGGTCGCCGTGCTCACCGCCGACGGCCCCCCGGCCGCCGTCGACGAGATCGGCGAGATCGTCTGCCGCGGCGACGTCGTCATGTCCGGCTACTGGAACAACCCGACTGCCACCGCTGCCACGCTCAAGGACGGCTGGCTGCACACCGGCGACATGGGTTCCTTCGACACGCGCGGCTATCTCACCTTGCGCGACAGATCCAAGGACGTCGTGATCAGCGGAGGCAGCAACATCTACCCACGCGAGGTGGAAGAAGCACTCCTCGAACACCCCGACGTGGTCGAGGCCGGTGTCGTCGGCGCCCCCGACGCCGACTGGGGCGAGGTGGTGGTGGCATTCGTCGTGGGCACGGTCGATGCCGCCGCGCTCGACGCCCATCTGCTGGAACGCATCGCCCGGTTCAAGCGGCCCAAACGCTACGAGTTCATCGACGCACTACCGAAGAACAGCTACGGCAAGGTGCTCAAACGCGAGCTGCGGGAGCGCCTGTGGTGACGCTACCCCGGCGAGCAAATTACGACGCGTAGAGCGCCTTGAACTTGTTGAGCGACTGCTGAATATCGCCCTTGAGCGCGGCGGCGACCACCATGCCGATCGGCCCGAACAGGGCGGGCCCGCCGAGGTGCACGTCGAAGGACACTTTCGCGCCTTCACCGCCATCGACCGACGCAGGCGTGATCTTTCCGATCAGCTTGACTTTCACCCCGCCACGGCCATCGCCGTTGAGGGTCAGCGAGTGCGGCGGTTTGTAGCTCACCAGCGTCCACTTCACCCGGTTCAGCATGCCCTTGACTTCGACGATCGAATCGAGGACCGAGCCCTTCTCGAGGGTCTCGGGCAACTTCGACCGCCAGGCCCGGTGAATGCTGAGCCAGTCGTCGTAACGGGACAGATCAGAGGCGTGCTCCCACGCCTTCTCCGGCGGCAACGGGACATCGACGGAGACAGATAACTTAGCCATAGGTTACTGCTGCGGTTCTTCCTTGTTGATGGCGTTCTTGGCCGCCTCCTGCGCCTTGTCCACCGCACCGGAGAACTTGCCCTGCGTCTTCTCGTCGATGACGTCGCCGGCCTTGTCGATGGCCTGCTCCACCTTCTCGGCGTTCTCCGACAGGAGGTCTTTAGCCTTGTCCAGGAATCCCATCGGACCAGCCTATCGCCGCGCCAGCTATCTCCACAACCGGCGTTTCTCCCCCAGCATCACGCCCTGCCCCCACCACACCGCCTCGATCAGCACGGCCCCGATCAGGCCGATGCCCACCGCGATCGCGGTGGCACCGAGGTTCGACGGATCCAACATGAACAGACGTCGAGTCAGCGGCAAACAGAAGATCAACACATACGCCAGGCCCGACACCGCGACCAGCGCCACCCGCCACCACTCGTACGGCCGGGTCACCACCGACAGCACCCACAGCGAGGACACCAGCAAGGTGATCAGCGCGGCCGTCGAAGCCTGGGTCTGCTCCACCGCGCTGGCCGCCCGGCCCTGATAGGCCACCAGATAGGAGACGAACGTGACGGTGCCGACCACCAGGCCCGAGGGCAGCGCCGCCGTCATCACGCGGCGCACGAAACCCGAATGCGCCCGTTCGGTGTTCGGGGCCAGCGACAGGATGAACGCCGGGATGCCGATGGTGAACCAGGCCGCGATGGTCACGTGGATCGGTTGGAACGGGAACAACAGCGGATCGGTGCCGAACCATACGGACGACAACCCGGCCAGCCCGACCAGGATCGCCAACAGCACCGAGTACACGGTCTTGGTGAGGAACAGGTTCGAGACTCGCTCGATGTTGCCGATCACCCGCCGGCCCTCACCCACCACATACGGCAACGTGGCGAACTTGTTGTCCAGCAACACGATCTGCGCCACCGCACGCGAAGCCGAACTGCCCGAGCCCATCGCGACACCGATGTCGGCGTCCTTGAGGGCCAGCACGTCGTTGACACCGTCGCCGGTCATCGCCACCGTATGCCCGCGTGCCTGCAGGGCGTGCACCATGGCGCGCTTCTGATCCGGACGCACGCGGCCGAAAGTCGTGTACTCATCCAGGGTTGCGGCCAATTGCTCCGGATCCTGGGGCAGTTGCCTGGCGTCCATCGTCTCACCGTGCAGGCCCAGCTTGCCTGCCACCGCACCTACCGACACGGCGTTGTCACCCGAGATCACCTTGACCGAAACATGCTGGGAAGCAAAATAATCGAGTGTGTCACCGGCATCGGGGCGGATTCGCTGCTCCAACACCACCAGCGCGACGGGTGTGACGGTGCCGGGTGCCTGCGGCGCATCGACCGCCAGATCGGACGACCCGATCAACAGCACCCGCAGCCCCTGCGCACCGATCTGCTCAGCCTGCTCGGCCACCGGAGAGCTGGGATCCAACAGCACATCCGGGGCACCGATCACCCAGTTGCCGTATTCGCCGTATGACGCGCCACTCCATTTGGTGGCCGACTTGAACGGCGCCGTGGCGGTGGACCGCCACCCCGGCGGTGTCGGGTAGGCCTCGGCGATCGCCGCCATGCTGGCGTTGGGGCGGGCATCGTCGGCGGCCAACTGGGCCAGCACATCAGCCACGTCACCTTCGGCGAAGGTCTTCAGATCGCTGACGCGCATACCGTTTTCGGTCAGCGTGCCGGTCTTGTCCGCACACACCACATCGACCCGGGCCAGACCCTCGATTGCGGGAAGTTCATTGACCAGGCACTGCCGCCGGCCCAACCGCACCACACCGACCGCGAAAGCCAGCGACGTCATCAGCACCAGGCCTTCGGGAACCATCGGCACCAGTGCACCGACCATGCGCAGCACCGGCTCATGCCACACCGCATCGGTGGTGAAGATCTGACTCATGATGATTCCCAGCGACTCTCGCCATCCACCCTCGCTGTCGACGATGTCGCGGTAGGTCTGCTGGAGTGAGTCCTGGATCTCTGGGTCGACGGTGAACAGCTGGCTGTAGATGATCAGCAGGCCGGCAGGCACCAGCAGGTAGGTGATGAACTGCAGGATCTTGTTGATGCCGTTGCGCAGTTCGGACTTCACCAGGGTGAACTTCGAGGCCTCCTCGGCGAGCTTGGCCGCGTAGGCCTCATGTCCCACCTTGGTGGCCCGGTAGGCGCCCGAGCCCGCCACCACGAAGCTGCCCGACATCACCGGGTCGCCGACCACCTTGACGATCGGATCGGCCTCACCGGTCAGCAGCGACTCGTCGACCTCGAGGTTGGACTCCTCGATGATCTCGCCGTCCACCACGATCTGGTCGCCGGGCCCGAGTTCGATGATGTCGTCGAGCACCACCTCACTGGGCAGCACGGCGCGACTACCGGATTCCCGGCGCACGGTCGGCTTGGCCTGCCCGACGATGGCCAGCTTGTCCAGGGTCTGCTTGGCCCGAATCTCCTGGATTATGCCGATGGCACTGTTGGCGATGATCAGCAGGCCGAACGCCCCGTTGATCAACGACCCGGTGGACAGCACGATCAGAAACAGCACACCGAGGATCGCGTTGATCCGGGTGAACACGTTGCCGCGGACGATCTCCGAGATGCTGCGCGCAGCACGCGTCGGAACATCGTTGCTCTTACCCTCGGCTACCCGCTCGGCCACCTCGGCGTCGGTGAGACCGGTGACACTGATCGTCGTCATCCGCGAAAAGTCCTCGTCCCGTCGAAGTGGGTCCTGATCCGACGTCAGTTTGCCATCCGCGAGCGGTCAGAACTCCCACCACGGGTCGCGCGCCGCCGATGCGGCATCCACCCGTTGCCCCGGGCGCGGCACGGCGATCTGCACCCCGGCCGGGTCGGCGGCCGTCAGCAGTCGTCGCACCGGCTCGGCCCAGGGGTGGGGCGCCAGCCGGAACGTCGCCCAGTGGACCGGCACCAGCAACCCGGAATCGGTGACGTCCAGATGGGCGCGCACCGCTTCCTCGGGATTCATGTGGATGTCGGGCCAGGCCGGGTGATACGCCCCGACCGGTAGCAGAGTCAGGTCGAAAGGCCCGTACTCCGAACCGATTTCGGAGAAACTCTTGGTGTAGCCGGTATCACCGCCGAAGAACGCCCGGTGCTGCGGACCGATGAATGCCCACGACGCCCACAGCGTGGTGTTGCGCTGGAACAACCGTCCCGAGAAGTGCCGGGCCGGCGTGCACACCAGGGTCAGCTCACCGACGTGGTGGCTCTCGTTCCAGTCCAGCTCGATGATGCGGTCTTCGGGGATCCGCCACTTGCGCAGATGCGCCCCGATACCCAACGGCACCACGAACGGCGCGCGCTGGGTGCGGGCCAGCACCAGAATCGTCTCGATGTCGAGGTGGTCGTAATGGTCGTGGCTGATCACCACGGCGTCGACGGCAGGCAGTCCCTCCAGCGGCAACGGCGGCTCGTGCAACCGCTGCGGGCCCACCACCCGCGACGGTGAGCAGCGCTGGCTCCACACCGGATCGGTCAGCACCCGGTAGCCGTCGATCTCGACCATCGCGGTCGAGTGCCCGTACCAGGACACCGCGCACGCGGCCGCTTCTCCACCGTCCTTTTCGGACGGTTCGGCCAGCGGGATCGGCCCGTTCGGCCGGCTGGCCGAACCCGAGCCGAGCATCTCGGAGATCAGCATGCGCCGTTCTTCGCGGCTCATGCTGATGCCGAGCGAGGAAGGCTCGATGTTGACGAACACGCCGTCGGCGTACTGCGGGGACCGCTGCGCCACCGGCCGAATTTCGCGGGGCAGGGCCCCCACCGAGGCATAGGTCCCGTTCAGCGCGCGCAACAGCCAGCCACCGGCCAGCAGGGAGGCCGACTTGGCTCCGAACCCCAGCGCGGCACGCAGCATGTCAGGCGCCGGTGAAGTTGGGCGGCCGCTTCTCGATGCGGGCCACCTGCGCCTCGATGACGTCCTGACTGCCCCATGCCTTGTCGAACAGTTCCTTGTGGGCAGGCCAGGACTCTTCATAGGCACCGTCGTCGTTGAGGACGCGCTTGGCGTGCTGCAGCGCCAGCGGCGCGAACCCGGCCAGCTCGGCGGCCCACTTCTGCGCATCGGCCAGCGTGCCGATGCGGTTGGCCAAACCGGTCTGCAGCGCGGTCTCGGCGGTGAGCTTCTCCGCGCCGAGCAGCATGCCCCGCGCCCGGCCGTGGCCGACCAACGAGGTCAGCCGCCGGATACTCCAGTTGTCCAAGGCCAGTCCGTACCGAGCCACCGGGAACTGGAAGTAGGCGTCCGGGACGACGACGCGCAGATCGCAGATCATGGACAGGATCACGCCCGCACCGATCGCCGGGCCGTTGATCGCACCGATGACCGGAACCGGGGCCTTGTCGATCGCCAGGTTCAGTGCCAGCGCCTTGTCGGGGAGCTTCTCGGCCATGCCTGCGGCGTCGGTCAGGTCCGCACCCGAACTGAACACCGATCCGGCCCCGGTCAACACGATGGCGCGGACATCCTGCTCGGCGGCATGCTCGACCGCTTCCCGCAGGCTGTCGACAAGCTCGCAGTTCAGCGCGTTGCGCCGCTCCTCGCGCTGCATTTCCAGGGTCAGGACATCGCCGTCTCTGGTGATACCAATCATGTGGCCAGCCTATATAGGCTCGAGCCGTGAGTCGGATCGGCGCCCGCGCGCTTCGTGATGCAGTGCTCGACGACGGTTCATTCCGCAGTTGGGACGTCCCGCCCCTGGACGTCGCGCGCTCCCAGGACTACCAGCGCGAACTGGCCGAGGCGAAGGCGAAGACCGGGCTCGACGAGTCCGTGCTGACCGGTGAGGGCACCATCTTCGGTCGTCGGGTGGCCGTGGTCGCCTGCGAGTTCGACTTCCTCGCCGGGTCGATCGGGGTGGCCGCCGCCGAGCGGATCACCACCGCGGTCACCCGCGCCACCGCCGAGGGGTTGCCGCTGTTGGCCTCGCCGAGCTCGGGCGGAACCCGTATGCAGGAGGGCACGGTGGCGTTCCTGCAGATGGTCAAGATCGCCGCAGCCGTCGAACTGCACAAACGGGCCCACCTGCCCTACCTGGTGTACCTGCGCCACCCCACCACCGGTGGAGTGTTCGCGTCCTGGGGTTCACTCGGACATGTCACCGCTGCCGAGCCCGGCGCGCTGATCGGCTTCCTCGGGCCACGGGTGTACGAGCACCTGTACGGCGAACCGTTCCCGTCCGGCGTGCAGACCGCCGAGAACCTGCACGCCCACGGCGTGATCGACGGGGTGGTGCCACTCGCGCTGCTGCGCGACACCCTGGACCGCACGCTACGGGTGGTGGCCGACTCGCCTGGGCCGCCACCCGCTGCCTCGACGCCCGAGCCACTGCCCGACGTGCCTGCCTGGGAATCGGTCCAGGCCTCGCGGCGGCCGGACCGGCCCGGCGTCGGGTATCTGCTGCGACACGGCGCCACCGACCGGGTGCTGCTGTCGGGTACCGAGCGGGGCGAGGCCGCCACGATGCTGCTGGCGCTGGCCCGCTTCGGCGGGCAGCCCGCGGTGGTGCTGGGCCAGCGCCATAGTGAGGGCGGGCTGGTCGGGCCCGGTGCGCTGCGCGAGGCGCGACGCGGCATGGCCTTGGCGGCCGGACTGCAGCTGCCGCTGGTCCTGGTGATCGACACCCCGGGGCCGGCCCTGTCGATCGAGGCCGAGCAGGGCGGGCTGGCCGGTGAGATCGCCCGATGCCTGGCCGAATTGGTCACGCTGGACACCCCGACCGTGTCGGTACTGATGGGTCAGGGCAGCGGCGGACCCGCGCTGGCGATGGTGCCCGCCGACCGGGTGCTGGCCGCCGCGAACGGCTGGCTGGCGCCGCTGCCACCCGAGGGCGCCAGCGCGATCGTCTACCGCGACACCGCACACGCCGCGGAACTGGCTGCCGCGCAAGGCGTTCGGTCAAGTGACCTGCAGCGGGCCGGCATCGTCGACACGATCGTGCCCGAACATCCCGACGCCGCCGACGAACCACGGGCGTTCACCCAGCGACTGTCGACCGCGATCGGCAGCGAGCTTTCCCAGTTGCGTGCCGTGCCCGGCGAACAGCGGCTGCAGACCCGGCTGGACCGTTACCGGCGGATCGGGCTCGGGTGATTTGGGTGCGTTTGGTAACGCTGACCGTTACCAAACGCACCCAAATCACAGGCTCACACTTCGATCGGCGGATGCAACCGGTCCATGGTGTACTGCCGGTCTCGCCGCGCCGCCCACGAACTCGCGGCCAGCGACACCACCAGCACACCGAACAGCACCGCGATCGCGATCCACAACCGGGAATCGATCCCGCCCACGATCAGCTGCCGGAGCCCGTTGACCGCGTAGGTCATCGGATCGACCGGGTGCAGGATCTGGAACGGTTTGGCCGTGGTCTCCACCGGATAGATGCCACCGGCCGAGACCAGTTGCAGCATCAGGAAAGCCAGTGTGACCACCCGGCCGACCGACACCCCGAACAGTGCGTTGAACGCCTGGATCAGGGCCAGGAACGTACCCGCCACCAGTATCAGGAACGCCACGGTGGCCAACGGATACTTGGCCTGCAGGCCCACCCCGAAATGCACCACCGCGTACATCACGACGACCTGGCAGAACACGATCAGCAAGGCCGGCCAGTAGGAGGCCAGCACCACACGCAGCGCCCCCAGCCCGTTGACCACCGGGCGGGACTGCAACGGCTTCAACAACATCCAGATGATGAGTGCACCGATGAACAACGCCAGCGGCAGAAAGAACGGCGCGAAACCGGTGCCGAACGTGGCCGCCGGATTGTGAGTCTGGATGTCCAGCGCCACGGGTGCGGCCAGGGTCCGCGCCACCTCGGTGCGCTGCTGCGGGGTCCAGGACGGGACCTGCGTCGAGCCCTGCTTGAGCGCGGTGGCCAGTTGCTGGTTGCCGGCCTGAAGCTTCTCCGTACCGGCGGCGAGTTCACCTGCCCCGCTGGACAGTTGGTGGCCGCCGTTGGCCAGCTGCACCAGACCACTGTTGAGCCGCTGGGCACCGGTGTTGAGCTGGTGCGCGCCGTCCCGCAATTTGGCGACATCCGAACGCAGGCCGCCGTTGAGCGCCTTGGTGATGAATACCCGCAGCTTGCTGTTCGGGTCACCCAGATCGTTCTCCAACTGGGTGGCATTGTCCCGCAAGCGGATCAGGCCCTCATCCGTGGTGGGGTCGAGCCCGCGAGCCTGCAGCAGCCGCTGCGCGCCGGCCAGGAACTCCCCGGTGTCGCGCACCGCGGGATCGGGGCTGTTGCGCAGGATGCCGACCGCCTGGTCGACGATCGTCGCCGCCTGCGCCTGATCGATGTTCAACGCCGCGATCCGGTCGGTGGTCGAGCGCACCGCACCCGACAACCGCTGCGCAGCCATGCCGACCTCGTTGGGATCCAGTCCGAGCCCGCTGACCCGGTCCAGCACCGTGAGCAGCGGCTCGGTGGCGGTGTCCACCGCCGTCGACAGCTGCCTGGTACCGGCTGCCAACTGCGCGGACCCGTCGCGTGCGGTGACCAGGCCGGCGGACAGGGCGTCCGCCCCGGCCGACAACCGGTGCGCACCGTCATTGGCCGCCGCGCTGCCGGTGGCCAACTGCTGCGCGCCATCGGCCGCCTTGATCAGGCCCGACCCGGCGTCGGTCAGCCCGGTCAGCACTGTGCCGACCGTGCGTTCACCGATGTTCGCGTTGATCTGATTGATCACCTCACGGGCCGCGTTCTGCCCGATGATCGAACCCAGATAGTTGTTGGCATCGTTGAAGGTGAAGCGGATGTTGGCCTGGTGCGGGGACCCACCCGACGGCGACGAGATGCTGGTGCTGAAATCTTCCGGCAGCGTGATCGCGAAATAGTACTTCCCACCGGCCACGCCGTCGGCTGCCTCCTGCGCCGAAACCCGGTGCAACTGAAGCTGACCCGAGTTGACCAGCGCATCGGCGACCTCGTCACCGGCCTTGATCTGCTGCCCCTCGGCGACAGTGCCCCGGTCTTCGTTGACCAAAGCCACCGGAACCTTGTTCACCTCACCGAACGGGTTCCAGAACGCCCACAGATACATTGCGCCGTACAGCAGCGGCAGCAGGATGACCGTCACCAGCGCGATCCGCGGCATCGTGCCGCGGGAGAAACGTTTGAGGTCGGTGCCCAACGACATTCCGGCTAGCACGGCTACTCGCCACCTTTCTGCGAACCGGCCAACTCGGCCAGCGTCGTATTGGGCACTGTCACTTGCGCACGCACGGCCGAGGCCAGCTGGCCAGGCACCCCGTTGACCGTCGCGGTGACCACGGTCTGTTTCTCCCCCAACGCGATCAGTCGACCCAGCAGGATGTCGCGGTTACGGTCGTCGGTGAGGTAGTCGAGATTGCCGACCACCAGCAGCGGGGGGCTCCCGGTGTTGGCTAGGGCGATACGCAGCAGGATCTGGTCGAGCTCGGTGAGCCCGTCGAAATACGACGTCAGCGAAGGCAACGGCAGATCCCCGAACACCGGGGCACACAAGGCTGCCAGGGTGCCTTCGTCGGCGCGGCCCACCAGCGTGTACCAGGGGGCGTCCCACCGGCGTTGCTCGGTCACCAGGTCGCGCACCGTCACCGACTCCGACACCGTGTCGAGCTCGTCGATCCCGGCCAGCGCCGCGGAGCGGAAGATGTCGGGTGCGCGGGTTCGCCCGAACACGGTCAGCTGCCCGCGCGCCGTTTTCATCCGTCCGGCCAGCGTCATCAGCAAGGCCGTGCGGCCGGTACCCGCCGGGGCCACCAACACGGTCACGCCGCCCTCGTCGATGTCGAGGTCGATCGGCCCGTACACCGGGCCCCACGGACCGTGCATGGCGATCGCGCGCGCGGTGATTGCCGGTGGCTTTTGCTCGTCCTCGCCGGTGTCGGGCTCGGGAGTTTGCTCAGGCATAGGCACATCAGAACACATCCGGTCGTCACGCACAGTATTCGATGGGCCATTCCCGAACGGGCGCATTCGATTTGGAACCATCATCGCGCGACGGCTCGTGTTGACATTTGCCGGAGGTTCGGTTTCTAATGAAATCTGCGCTTCGTTAGGTGAGGCTCCTACGCGAACACAGGCCACTGATCCGACGACGTCGAGAGACGCCCAGGGTTAGGACAGGTCTTCCCGGCCTAAGGGATGACCCGAAGTGGCTTCCCACCCTGGTGGGACACGTCGTGTAGTGCCAAAGCTCTGAAGAGGAAGTGCACTCCGCCAGAATGTCTGGCCAGGTGCCCTCTTCAGCATGCTGGTATCTCTCGCGATTGCGCGCGTGAGCAACGGCGTCCGGTGCGCCCGACAGCGAGGAGGTGATGACATGACATCAAGTGACAGTCCGTACCCCGGTCCGATTCGAAAATGTCTGTCCGTGAACACCTTTCCGCTGTCGACGGCTGCCTAGCCGCGCATCCTGCGCCGACCGCGGGGAGCTCCGATTGAACTGGAGTCGATCCCATGCAGCGCAACATTTTTCTTCGTCATACCCAAAGCTGGGCCCCGATCGCGTGGATCCGTACGCGTTGGTCGCTGACCCCGCAGGAGCGGCACAACTTGAGGGTGGGCAACACCCCGGTTGCCGTGCTGACCGCGTCTCTGGGCGGCGGCTCGTGGCCCGGTCAGACGACCGAGCGGTTCCGGGTGCGGTAGGACAGCACACCAGCGGCGATAACCACTTCGAGCAGTGCGAGCATCGTCGCCAGCGCCATCGTGGTCGAGCCCTGAGTCGACGCCGCCGACGTGTGGTGATGCCCGGGCGCCGGCATGTGCAGCGCGACCATCGCGAGGTTCATCAGCGCTACCGCGCACCAGACCCCGAGCGTCCCGTGCCACCACAGGTCACGGGCGCAATAGAGGCACGCAATCATCATCGCTGCCATCACCACCGCCATCGCGGGGGTGCTGGCATGGGCCAGCAGCACGCCGTGCAGCGCGACCGAACAGACGGCGATCACCGCGCACATGCGCCGCCCGACCAGTGCCGCCGACATCCCCCTATCCTCGCAGCGACCCAGCGACATTTCCATAACACCGCCATTGCGATCTGCCCAAGGTTGCGTCGACCTGCTCAGTTACCCGGGGTCGAGCCCGAGCAGCCTCACACTTTCGTCACGCATGTCGACCTTGCGGATCTTGCCGGTGACCGTCATCGGGAACTCGTCGACCACGTGCACATAGCGTGGGATCTTGTAGTGCGCCAGTTTGCCGGTGGCGAAGGCCCGCACCGCCTGCGCATCCAACGGATCGCGGCCCGGTTTCATCCGGATCCACGCGCAGAGTTCTTCCCCGTACTTCGCATCGGGCACCCCGATCACCTGCGCATCGTCAATGTCGGGGTGGGTGTAGAGGAACTCCTCGATCTCTCGCGGATACACGTTCTCCCCGCCCCGGATCACCATGTCCTTGATCCGGCCGACCACCGTGCAGTAGCCGTCCGAACGCATCACCGCCAGATCCCCGGTGTGCATCCAGCCGTCGGGGTCGATGGCCTCCGCGGTTTTCCCGGGCTCATCCCAATAGCCGAGCATGACCGAGTAACCGCGGGTGCAGAACTCCCCGGCCTGACCACGCTCGACCGTCTCGCCGGTATCCGGGTCGACGATCTTGACCTCGATGTGTGGATGGGCCCGACCGATGGTGGCGGTACGACGCTCCAGATCGTCGTCGACCAGCGTCTGGCACGACACCGGCGACGTCTCGGTCATGCCGTAACAGATCGCCACCTCGGCCATGTGCATATCGGCCACGACGCGCTTCATCACCTCGACGGGGCACACCGAACCTGCCATGATCCCGGTCCGCAGCGAGGACAGGTCGAACTGGGCGAAGTCGGGATGCCCGAGCATGGCGATGAACATCGTCGGCACCCCGTACAGCGCGGTGCACTGCTCGGATTCGACCGCGGCCAACGTGACGCCGGGATCGAATCCGGGTGCCGGGATCACGATCGTCGCACCATGGGTCAACGCCCCGAGATTGCCCATCACCATGCCGAAGCAGTGGTAGAACGGCACCGGGATACACACCCGGTCCCCGCGATCGAAGTTGATCAGCCCGCCGACGAAGAACCCGTTGTTGAGGATGTTGCGATGGCTCAGCGTCGCACCCTTGGGGAATCCGGTTGTCCCCGAGGTGTACTGGATGTTGATCGGGTCGGTGTTGGACAGCTCGGCGATCCGGTCACGCAGCTGGTCCTCGCCGACCTGCCTTGTGTAGAGCTGGTCCCAGCCCGGGGTGCCCAGGAAGATGATGTCTTTGAGCGCCGGACACTGCGCCTGCACCTCGGCCACCATCGTCACATAATCGGAGGATTTGAACGCGGTGGCGGACACCAGGGTTCGTATCCCGGATTGCTTGAGCACATAGGCCAGTTCGTGGGTGCGGTAGGCCGGGTTGATGTTGACCAGGATCGCGCCGATCTTGGCCGTCGCGAGCTGGAGGATCACCCACTCGGCACAGTTGGGTGCCCAGATGCCGACGCGATCGCCCTTGTCCAGGCCAGAGGCCATGAGTCCCCGCGCCACCGCGTCGACGTCGTCGTCGAGCTCGGCATAGGTCCACAGCCGCCCGGTGGCCACCTCCACCAGCGCGTCGGTGTCCGGCCCCGACGCCGCCATACGCTCGAAGTTCGCCCCGATGGTCTCGTCGAGAACGGGTACATCCGTGGGGCCACTGTCGTAGGACTTCATCGCAACATTCATTCCACAAGATCCTCGTATCGGTACTCGGTGGAAATCGGTTCGCCCGCTTGATGGGCCGCGTCTTCACGATTGCGCAACTCGACCCGGCGGATCTTGCCCGAGATCGTCTTGGGCAGGTCGAAGAACTCGACCCGACGCACCTTGAGATAGGGCGCGAGGTGATCGCGGGCATAGGCCATGACGTCTTTTGCGGTCTGCGCGTTGGCTTCCCAGCCGTCGGCCAGTGCGACATACGCCTTGGGCACCGCCAGCCGGGTGTCGTCGGGTTGCGGCACCACCGCGGCCTCGACCACGGCCGGGTGTTCGATCAGCACGCTCTCCAACTCGAACGGCGACACCTTGTAGTCACTGGACTTGAATACGTCGTCGGTACGGCCGATGTAGGTGATGTAGCCGTCGTCATCGCGGGCGGCGACGTCACCGGTGTGGTAGTAACCACCGGCCATCACGGCCTCATTGCGTTGCGGGTCACCGAGATAGCCGGTCATCAGGTTGCGCGGGTGTGCCGCCAGATCCAGGCAGATCTCCCCCTCGGCGGCCGCCACCCCGGTGAGCGGATCCACCAGCACCACCGGCACACCGGGCATCGGCCGTCCCATCGAGCCGGGCTTCACCGGCTGCCCCGGGGTGTTACCGACCAGCAGCGAGGTCTCGGTCTGGCCGAAGCCGTCACGGATCGTCAGCCCCCAGGCCTTCTCGACCTGGGCGATCACATCGGGGTTCAACGGCTCACCGGCGCCGAGGATTTCCCGCAGCCCCTCGGGCCGCTCACCGAGATCGGCCTGGATCAGCATGCGCCACACCGTCGGCGGGGCACAGAACGTGTTGACCCGAGCCCGCCGCAACTGGTCCAGCAGCGCCGCCGCATCGAAGCGCGCGTAGTTGTAGACGAAGATCGTCGCCTCGGCGATCCACGGTGCGAAGAAACAGCTCCAGGCGTGCTTGGCCCAACCCGGTGAGCTGATGGCCAGGTGCACGTCACCGGGTTTGACGCCGATCCAGGCCATCGTGGTCAAGTGCCCAACCGGGTAGGAGACCTGGGAATGCTCGACCAGCTTCGGCTTGCTCGTGGTGCCCGAGGTGAAGTAGATGAGCATCGGATCGTCGACCGCCGTGCACGCCTCGAAGCGACGCGGCGTCGCCGCGTACGCGTCGGCGTAGCGGTGCCAGCCGGCGGGCGCCTCGCCGACCGCGACCCGCAGATAATCACCCGGCACCTCGGCGAACTTGACCGCGTCGGCCGTGTTGGCGATGACGAAACGCGCGCCGCCGCGGGTGATGCGATCGGCCAGATCGGCCGGCCCGAGCGCGCCGGTGGTCGGCATGATGACCGCGCCCAGTTTGGCGATGGCCAGCATGGTCTCCCACAACTCGACCTGATTGCCGAGCATCAACAGGATCCGGTCCCCCTTGCCCACCCCGAGGCTCTGCAGCCAGACCGCGACCCGGTCGGACCGCTGCGCCATCTCGGCAAAGGTGACCTGCTGCTGCGAACCGTCCTCCTCGACGATCCACAGCGCCGTGCGGTCATTACCCGTCGCGATGGCGTCGAACCAGTCGATCGCCCAGTTGAAGGTGCCGCTGATCTGCGGCCAGGCGAACCCCTCGATCGCCTTGCCGTAGTCCGCGATGGTCGCGACCAGCTGGTCACGGGCACCGCGGTAGCTGTCGGTGTTGCTCGCGACGACATTCATGACAGTTATGCTCTACGTCACACTTGCCCTCCGCTACCCCCGAAAGTGGGTATCTGCAATGCGCCCCTGGCTGCTGCGGCCTCGTGACGCCGACGCGGTGCGTGCCGAGCTGCGTCGGATGGCCACCGATACCGGCCTTACGCTGGCCTTCGGCGGGCAGGTGCAAGACGACACCTTGCTGTTGACCGAGTTCTTCGGCACCCGCACCGGCGCCATGCGCGGGCTCGCGGTGCTGCCCCGCGCCGGGCTGGGCGGGGCGAGTGTCGCGTCGCGTCGCCCGATCTCGGTGCCCGACTACCGGCGGGCCTCGACCATCACCCACGACTACGACGAGCCCGTGCTCTCCGAGGGCATCCGTTCGATCCTGGCGGTGCCGGTGGTCGTCGACGGTACGGCGAGAGCCGTGCTGTACGGAGCGCACCGCACCAGCGCCCCGATCGGCGGACGGACCGCGGCCGCGATGGTGGCCTCGGCGCAGCGGTTGAGCGAGGAGCTGCGGGTACGCGACGAGGTGGACCGGCGCCTGCGGATGCGCGAGACCGCGCTGACCAACTTCACCGACCAACCGGCCGACACCGAGCAGATCCGCGAGGTACACGCCGACCTGCGCCGGCTGGCCGCCGATACTCCAGACCTGGCCGGGCCGCTACGCGACCTCGCCGATCGGTTGGCGGTGGCGTTGCGTGGTGATACGCCGGCCAGCGCCCCGCTGACCGTCCGCGAGGTTGACGTGCTGGCACAGGTCGCCCTGGGGTGCACCAATACCGAAGCAGCTCAGCGACTTTCACTCAAACCGGAAACGGTGAAGAGTTACCTGCGCAGCGCAGCAGCCAAACTCGGGGCCCGCAACCGCCACGAGGCGGTGTCGAAGGCCAGGCGGCTGCGCCAAATTCCGTGACCGGTTGACCCGAGACACTTGTGCTGAAGATTGTGGTCACCAGGTGGCCGTAATCTTCAGCGCAACGCTCGGCGTGCGCCAAGATGGCCCCATGGCTCAGATACGCCCATTCCGCATCGCAATTCCCGACGCCGACCTGGACGACCTCAGGCAGCGGCTGAACCGGACCCGGTGGCCCGAGGCGGAATGTGTCGAGGACTGGACCCAGGGCATCCCGCTGGATTACACCAAGGAGCTGGCCGCCTACTGGGCCGACGAGTATGACTGGCGCGCCCGCGAAGCCGCTCTCAACCGGTTCGACCACTTCACCACCGAGATCGACGGTCTGGACATCCATTTCATCCACCAGCGCTCCGGACGTGACGACGCCTTCCCGCTGCTGATCACGCACGGGTGGCCAGGCTCCGTCGTCGAGTTCCACAAAGTGATCGAGCCGCTGACCGAGGCCGGGTTCGACGTGGTGTGTCCCTCGCTGCCCGGCTACGGGTTCTCCGCCAAGCCGAGCGCGACGGGTTGGGGCATCGGGAAGATCGCACAGGCCTGGGACACCTTGATGACACGGCTGGGCTACGACCGCTACGGCGCACAGGGCGGTGACTGGGGCGCCGCGGTGACGACGCAGATCGGCCGCAACGTCGGCTCGTGCGTGGGCATTCACGTCAACATGCCGATCGCGCAGCCGCCGGCCGAGGGCATCGGCGAGATGACCGAGGACCTGCAGAAGGCGCTGGCCCGCATCGACTACTACCGCAAATGGGACTCCGGCTACATGAAGCAGCAGTCCACCCGGCCGCAGACCGTCGGGTACGGACTGGTGGACTCCCCGGTCGGTCAACTGGCCTGGATCGTGGAGAAGTTCTGGTCCTGGATGGACTGCGACGGCCATCCCGAGAACGTGGTGTCCAAAGACGAGATGCTCGACAACGTGATGCTGTACTGGCTCACCGCGTCAGCGGCCTCGTCGGCCCGGCTGTACTGGGAAAGCCACAGCACCTTCGCCGGCGGCGAATACGTCAGCCTGCCCACCGGGATCGCCTCGTTCCCGTTGGAGATCCTGCGCGCCCCGCGCAGCTGGTGCGAGACCGGCTACAACGTCACCCACTTCACGACGATGCCCCGCGGCGGACACTTCGCGGCCTTCGAGCAGCCGGAACTTTTCGTGGACGACGTGAAGGCGTTCTTCGACACCGTGCGGTGAGCTCCCTGCATGGCATTTCCTCGCCTCGATTTCTACCCGTGGGCTGTGGTTTTGGCCCGACGCCAGCCACGGGGTAGAAACCGGCGCGAGGTATGAAACGCTTCATCCCGGCGAGCGTTCAGGCCAGGGAATCCACCCAGGCCCGGTGCAACGCCGCATAGGCCCCGTCGGCCCGGCCGATCAGATCGGCCGGTGCACCGTCCTCGATGATGCGGCCGTTCTCGAGCACGAGCACCCGGTCGGCGATCTGCACCGTGGAGAGCCGGTGTGCGATCACCAGCGCGGTGCGGTCGGCCAGCACGGTTTCCAACGCGCGCTGCACCATTCGTTCGCTGGGGATGTCCAGAGAGGATGTCGCCTCATCCAGGATCAGCACGGCCGGATCCGCCAGGAACGCCCGGGCGAAGGCCACCAGCTGACGCTGCCCCGCCGAGAGCCGGCCGCCGCGCTTGGCCACATCGGTGTCATACCCGTCGGGCAGGGTGTCGATGAACCGGTCCGCACCGACCGCGGCAGCAGCTGCCCGGACCTGCGTATCGGTGGCATCGGGTCGCCCGAATCGGATGTTGTCGGCGATCGTCCCGGAGAACATGAAGTTCTCCTGGGTGACCATCACGACGTGGCGGCGCAACTCGGACTGCGCCAGCTCGCGCAGATCCACACCATCGAGTGTGACCGTGCCGACGGTGGGGTCGTAGAACCGGGCGATCAGCTTGGCGATGGTGGTCTTGCCCGCACCGGTGGTGCCCACCAGCGCCACGGTCTGACCGGCCGGTACCGAGAGCTCAAGCCCGGGCAACACCGGACGGGCCGGCGTGTACTCGAACTGCACGTCGTGAAACGCAATGTCGCCCTTGGCTTCCGGCAATTTCACGGGCGTCGTCGGATCGGCGATGGCGGGCTGCTGCGCCAACACCCCGGCCAGCTTCTCCAGCGCCGAGGACGCCGACTGGAAGGTGTTGAAGAACTGCGAGATCTCCTGCATCGGCTCGAAGAACATCCGTAGGTACAGCAGGAACGCGGTCAGCGTGCCGATCGTCATCTCACCGTTGAGCACCCGGTACCCGCCGTAGAGCAGCACCACCCCGGTCGTCAGGTTGCCGACGAGCTTGACCCCCGGCATGAAGATCGCCAGCAGCTTGAAAGTCTTCTCGTTGATCGCCCGGTACCCATCGGCGACGTCGTCGAAGATCTCCTGATTGCGCGGCTCTCGCCGGTAGGCCTGCACGGCCTTGATGCCGGTCATGGTCTCGACGAACTGCACGATCACCAGTGCCGCGCTTTCGCGCACCAGCCGATACGTCTTGCCCGACTCGTTGCGGAACCACCACACCAGGGCGACCAGGATCGGGAACGCCGCCAGGCACATCAGGCCCAGCTGCCAATCGAGAACCACCAACAGCACCGATGTGCCGAACAACGTCAGCACCGCGGTGATCAGGCTGTCGAAACCCGTTTCCAGCATGTCCTGGATGGCCTCGACATCGTTGGTGGACCGGCTGACCACCCGGCCCGAGGTGTAGCGGTCATGGAAGGCCACATCGAGCCGACCGAAATGCCGGAACACCCTGCGGCGCAACTCCAGCAGCACGCGCTGGCCGACCCGCCCGGAGCGCCGTAGGAAGAACATCCGGCTGATCGCCTGCACGATCACCACCGCGCAGAGGGTGCCGACGACGAGCATCAGCTCACGGGCCGGACCCCCCTCGAGGATCGGCGGAATGCCGCGATCGATACCGCGTTGCACCAGGATCGGAACCGACAGTCGGGCAGCGTTCTCCACGACGACCACCAGCGCGAGCACCGCGACCGTCCACCGGAAGGGACTCAGCAGCGAGCCGAGCAGCGCCCGGGCCTCCCGGCGCCGGGGCACGCTTTCGTCGATCGGAAGCGCCGACGCGCCGGAACTTCCGTCGTGATCGTCGTCGGTGACCTGTCCGCGCCACTGCGTAGTCGTCATCGGCGCTGGACCTCCGCACCGAAACGCGGCGGTTCTCCGACCTCATCGATGGCCGTACGTTCGGCGTGCCCGCGCTGCAACCGGCCCAACTCCTCCTCGTCCTCCCACTCGCAATTGCGCTCACACGCGTCGTCGAGCTGGTCATCGGCGGCCAACAGGTAGCGGTACTGCGGAACCTGCGCCAACAATTGCGAGTGACTCCCGGTGTGGGTGATGGTGCCCTCCTGCAACAGCGCCACCTTGTCGGCCAGCAACACCGTTGACGCGCGGTGCGCGACGATGATGCCCGTCACCCCACGCAGCACCCGGCCCAGCGCCTCGGTCACCACGGCCTCGGTGTGGACGTCCAACGCCGACAACGTGTCGTCGAGCACCAGGATCCTGGGCGCTGCCAGGATCGCCCTGGCCAGCGAAAGGCGTTGGCGCTGACCGCCGGAAAGGCTCATGCCCTGCTCGCCGATGCGGGTGTCCAGGCCGAACGGCAGGTCATAGACGAACTGTGCGGCGGCGATCTCGATGGCCTCTGCCAACTGCTCGTCGGTGGCATCGGCCCGACCCAGCCGCAGGTTCTCGGCCACCGACATCGAGAACAACGTCGGATCCTCGAATGCGGTGGCCACGGCCTGCCGCAGCACAGGCAGGCTCAGCTCCCGGATGTCGCGGCCGTCGATCAGGATCTGGCCCTCGGTGACGTCGTACAGCCGTGAGAACAGCGCGGCGAGTACTGATTTGCCCGAGCCGGTCGCGCCGACCAGCGCCACCGTTTCACCCGGCTCCACGACGAGGTCGATGTGGCGCAGCGCCCACCCCGACGCACCGGCGTCGGGGAACCTGAAGCCCACATCCCGCAGTTCCAGCCGACCACCGCGCGGCGCGTCGGACACCGGGCCGTCGGCGATATCGACCGGGGCATCGAAGATCTCGGCGATCCGGTTGGCGGCGGTGAACGACTCCTGGGTCATCGACAGCAGAAAGCCCAGCGACGCGATGGGCCACACCAGCGACAGCATCATCGTGATGAAGGCGACCAGGGTGCCCATCGTGACGTGACCGTGGCCGGCCGCGTACGCACCGAAACCCAGCACCACGATCAAGGTGAGATTGGGGATGACCTCCAGCACGGTCCAGAACTTCGCCGACACGCTCACCCTGGCGAACTGGGTGTCGTACAGCTGAGCGGCCTGCTCATCGAACCGGTCGAAGACGTAGTCCTCCCGGCCGAATGCCTTGACCACCCGCATCCCGAGCGCGGCCTCCTCCACATGGGTGGCGACGTGGCCGGTCTGGTCCTGCGCGAGCCGCGACAACCGGGTGTACTCCCGCTCGAAATGCAGCACGGTCAACGTGATCGGCACGATCGACACCAGCACCACCACGCCCAGCGGCCAGTACATCGCCAGCAGGATCGACGTCACCACGACGATCTGCAGGGTGTTGAGGATCAGGAACACCAACCCGAACGACAGGAACCGGCGGATCGTGGACAGATCGTTCATCACCCGCGACAACAGCTGACCCGACTGCCAGCGGCTGTGGAAGCTCATCGGCAGGATCTGCAGCCGCCCGTAGAGGTCCTTGCGAATATCGGCCTCGACGCCCATGGTGGCGCGCGCAACCATCCAGCGCCGGATGAACCACAGCACCGCCTCGGAGATCCCGACCGCCACCGCGGCCGAACCCAGTACCCACAGCTCGTGCGGATCCTGACGGCGCACCGGACCGTCGATCACGGCCTTGGTCATCAGCGGTATCGCCACCGTGGCGGCCAGGCTGACCACCGCAACCACGATCATCACGATCCAGCGGGCCCGGTACGGCAAGAGGTACGGCAACAGCCGCCGCAGATCTGAACTGGTCCGGATCCGCTTGGCGGGGGAAGCGATCGCGGGCTCGCTCACTGGACACTCACTGGATCAATTCTCCCATCACATGCAAGCGATTACCCTCACGCCGCAGGCACCTCTTCGGAGAACTGCGTGTCGTACAGCTCGGCATACCGGCCATCGTGGGCGAGCAGTTCCCGGTGGGTGCCGCGTTCGACGATGCGCCCGTCCTCGATGACGAGGATGAGATCGGCGGCGCGGACCGTGGACAACCGGTGGGCGATGACGATCGAGGTGCGCCCTTCCAGCGCCTCGGCCAGGGCCTGCTGCACAGCGGCTTCCGAAGCCGAGTCGAGCGACGCCGTCGCCTCATCGAGCACCACCACCCGCGATCGTCCCAACAGCAGACGCGCGATGGTCAACCGCTGCCGCTGTCCTCCGGACAGACGGTATCCGCGCTCACCGACAACCGTGTCCAGGCCGTCGGGCATGGCCGCGACCACGTCGTCGAGCCGGGCCCGGCGCAGGGCGGCCCACAATTCGTCCTCGCCGGCGGACGGCGCGGCCAGCAGCAGGTTCGAGCGGATCGACTCGTGGAACAGGTGCCCGTCCTGGGTCACCATGCCGACGGTGTCCTTCAGCGACGCGAACGTCACGTCGCGCACATCCGCCCCGTTGAGGGTGATGGATCCGGAATCGACGTCGTAGAGCCGCGCCAGCAGCGAGGCGATGGTCGACTTGCCCGCTCCCGACGAACCGACCAGCGCCACCATCTGCCCAGGCTCCGCGGTGAACGAGATGCCGTGCAGCACCTCGTCCCCACCCCGGTCGTCCAGCGTCGCCACCTCCTCCAACGAGGCCAGCGACACCTTGTCGGCTGATGGATAGGAGAACCGGACGTCTTGGAATTCAATCCCCACGGCACCGTCGGGCACCTCGACGGCAGCAGCTTTCTCGGCGATCAACGGCACCAGATCCAGCACCTCGAAAACCCGCTCGAACGACACCAGTGCACTGGCTATCTCGACCCGCGCATTGGCCAGCGCGGTCAGCGGCGCATACAGCCGGGTCAGCAGCAACGCCAACGACACCACGGCACCGGCCTGCAGCTGCCCGCCGATCGCGAGTAGCCCGCCGAGCCCATACACAAGGGCCAGGGCGAGCGCCGACATCAGCGTCAGCGAGTTCATGAACGTCGACTGCAGCATCGCCGTGCGCACACCGATATCGCGCACCCGGTCGGCCCGCACCGCGAACTCCTCGGACTCACGTTCCGGACTGCCGAACAACTTGACCAGCGTGGCGCCCGGGGCCGAGAACCGCTCGGTCATCTGGGTGTTCATCGTGGCGTTGTGGATGGCCGTCTCCCGCGACAGCCCGGCCATCCGGGTGCCGATCCGACGCGCGGGCAACACGAACAACGGCAGCAGCGCCAACGACAGCAGGGTGATCTGCCAGGAGATGCTGAACATCACCACCAACGTCAAGGTCAGGGTCACCACATTGGCGACGATCCCCGACAGCGTGTCGGAGAACGCCCGCTGAGCCCCGATCACGTCGTTGCCCAGTCGGCTCACGAGCGCTCCGGTGCGGGTGCGGGTAAAGAACGCCACCGGCATCCGCTGCACGTGGTCGAACACCGCGGTACGCAGATCCAGGATCAGGCCCTCACCGATATTCGACGACAACCACCTGGTCACCAGGGCCACCGCCGCCTCGGCGACCGCGATCGCAGCGATGGTGCAGGCCAGCAGCACCACCGTCGACGACGGACCGCCTTGGGTGATCGCGTCGACCACGCGACCGGCCAACACCGGCGTCGTCACCGTCAGCAGCGCGCTGACCACGCTGATTGCGACGAACCAGCCGAGCCTGCGGTGGTGGCGCGCGGAAAACCGCCAGATCCGCGACAACAGCCGCCGGTCGGCCAGCGCGCGCAGGTCACCGTCGCGCGCATGCGTCTGTCGATACAGCGCCTGTCGGGCCACTGTTTCCATACTCATGGGCATCACCGTAAAACCTGAACAATAATTGAGGTCAATAACATCCCCGGGGACTTCCCTGGGAGCCTGCGCGATTCGTCGTTGTTCATCAGGCAAGATGGCGGTCATGGATAGCGCTACCGGTGGCATGGCCTCGCCCCGGGTCCTCGTCGTAGACGACGACCCCGACGTGCTCGCCTCGCTGGAACGCGGACTGCGACTGTCCGGGTTCACCGTATCGACGGCCGTGGACGGGGCCGAGGCGTTGCGCAGCGCCACCGAGACCCGACCCGACGCGATCGTGCTCGACATCAACATGCCCGTGCTCGACGGTGTGAGTGTGGTGACCGCACTGCGCGCGATGGACAACGACGTGCCGGTCTGCGTGCTCTCGGCCCGCAGCAGCGTCGACGACCGCGTCGCAGGCCTCGAAGCCGGTGCCGACGACTACCTGGTCAAACCGTTCGTGCTGCAAGAGCTGGTGGCCCGGGTCAAGGCCCTGCTGCGTCGTCGTGGCGCCTCGGCCACCTTCTCGTCCGAGACCATCCAGGTCGGCCCGCTGGAGGTCGACATCCCCGGCCGCCGCGCCCGGGTCAACGGGGCCGACGTAGATCTGACCAAACGCGAGTTCGACCTGCTGGCCGTCCTGGCCGAGCACAAGACCGCGGTACTGTCCCGAGCACAGTTGCTGGAGCTGGTCTGGGGCTACGACTTCGCCGCCGACACCAACGTGGTGGACGTGTTCATCGGGTACCTGCGGCGCAAACTCGAGGCCGGCGGCGCACCGCGACTGCTCCACACCGTCCGCGGGGTCGGATTCGTCCTCAGGACCCAATAGCGAAATGAGACCGCTGACCCGGATCTTCCGCCGCACACCATCGCTGCGGACCCGGGTCGCGTTCGCCACCGCCATCGGCGCGGCGATCGTCGTCGTCATCGTCGGAACCATCGTCTGGGTCGGCATCACCAACGACCGCAAGGAACGGCTGGACCGCCGCCTCGACGAGGCCGCCGGATTCGCCATCCCGTTCCTGCCGCGCGGACTCGGCGAGATCCCCCGCTCCCCCAGCGATCAGGACGCGGTGATCACCGTCCGCCGGGGCAGCGATATCTCGTCGAACTCGAACGTGATCCTGCCCGAACTGCCCGAAGGCTACGCCGACACCTACATCGACGGCGTGCGCTGGCGGGTGCGCACCGTGCAGATCCCCGCGCCCGGCCCGATGTGGGTGGCGGTCGGCGCAACCTACGACGCCACCATCGCCGACACCAACAACCTGCACCGCCGCGTCCTCATCATCTGTGGGTTCGCCGTCGGTGCGGCCACCGTCCTGGGTTGGGTGCTGGCCGCGTTCGCAGTTCGCCCGCTCAAACGACTGGCCGAGCAGACCCGCGAGATCGAGGTCGGCGACGAGGCCCCCGACGTCGAGGTACGCGGCGCCAGCGAGGCCGTCGAGATCGCCGATGCCGTCAACGGAATGCTGCAACGCATCTGGTCCGAACAGGGGCGCACCAAGGCCGCCTTGGCCTCGGCCCGCGATTTCGCCTCGGTATCGGCCCACGAACTGCGCACCCCGCTCACCGCGATGCGGACCAATCTGGAGGTGCTGTCCACACTCGACCTGCCCGACGATCAGCGCGAGGAAGTCGTCGGCGATGTCATCCGTACCCAGTCGCGGATCGAGGCCACCCTCGGCGCCCTGGAACGACTGGCCCAGGGTGAGCTGTCCACCACCGACGACCACGTCACCGTCGACATCACCGAACTGCTCGACCGCGCCGCGCACGACGCGGTCCGGGTCTACCCTGACCTCGAAGTCTCGCTGGCGCCGTCACCGACCGTGATCATCATCGGGTTGCCGACCGGATTGCGGCTGGCTGTGGACAACGCGATCGCCAATGCGGTGAAGCATGGCGGCGCCACCCGGGTGCAGTTGTCGGCAGTGAGTTCCCGCGAAGGTGTGGAGATCTCGATCGACGACGACGGGGTAGGCGTACCCGAGGAAGAACGCGAGATGGTGTTCGACCGATTCTCCCGGGGATCGACGGCGTCGCGATTGGGCTCCGGACTGGGGCTGGCACTGGTGGCCCAGCAGGCCGAACTTCACGGTGGCACCGCCACTCTGGAATCCAGCCCACTCGGCGGGGCGCGACTGCTGCTACGCCTGCCCGGCCCGCACTGATCACGCACCAGACACAGATCGCCCGCCCCCGGTCACGAGGGCGGGCGATCTGCGTTGCCGCTACTTCTTGTCGCGCTGGGACTTACCGCTGTCCCACCGGTTGAAGCCCGCCTTCTCGGCGGATTCGACATCGGCGAACCAGATCTCGGCGATGGTCACCGCGTAGGACGGGCTCTCCGGCGAGTGATAGAGCATCGAGTCCTCGTTGCCCTTGATCAGATAACCCGTCGGGGTGCCCGCACCCGAGACCCGGACCGAACCGGCACCGTACGGCGTCTTCTCGACGACCTCGACATCCACGCCGTCGTCATCGGCCGCCTCATGGGCACCTCCGCCGGAGGCGAACTTGGCCGCACCAGCCGCACCAGCCGCACCGGCAGCCGCCGCTGCTGCACCGGCGCTGGTGGCCTTGGGCAGCTTCGTGGTCGGCTCGTCGACGGCACCGGCCCGAGGCAGCCGGGTCGTGGCGTCATCGACGACAGCCGTTGCCGCGGCGGCAGTTCCGCCCTTTGCCGTAGCGTCAGGCCGACGGCCGAGGGCACCGTATACCGGGACCTCCCGCTTCACCCGGCGCAGTGTCAATGCCAATGTCAGCACCAGCCCGAGCACGAAGGCCAGGGCCATCAACCACCAGTTCACATCGCTCATCGTCGTGCTCCAATCTCACGTGAGCCGGGCAGTTCGGCGAATGCCTCTTCCTCACTGGTGGGCTTGACGGCCACCACTGAGATCAGCCAGGCCACCAGCGACCCCACCACGAACGCGAGCAGATACCACAACCATTGGATTACGAAGTCCATGTCGAATCTCCCTAATTGACCGTGATCTCGACGCGGCGGTTCTGCGCCTTGCCTTCGGGTGTGTCATTGCTGGCGATCGGCTTCGCCGAACCCGCACCGGACGACGTCACGTGGTCGGCCGCCAGCCCCTGCGAAACCAGATAATCCGCAACAGCTTTCGCACGATTGCTACTCAGCGGGACATTGATCGCATCATTGCCCGTGTTGTCGGTGTAACCGGTCACAGCCACCTGCGCGCCTGCGCAGGACTTGAGCTTGTCGGCCACCTGCGAGAGCAACTGCTGCGATGCCGGGGCCAGCACGAACCCGTCGGTGCTGAAGTTGATCGGCGTGCGCAACAGTGCACTCACATCGCCCTGCAGTACCGCACAAGGTCCGGGGGTGGCGGGATTCGCGGGCGGAGCCGGCGCAGACGGTGCGGCGGCGATCTGAATGTTGTTGACGAGCTTGATGTTCGGCCATGCCGCCTTGGCGGCCGCCTCCACGGCGTCACGAACCTCAGCCGACGGAGCGGTTCCGGTCAGCGTCAGGGTGTCGCCTTCGATGCTGAAGTTGAAATCCGGAATGTCCACGCTCGCGTCGAACACCTTGCCCAATGCCGAAACATCAGGGGTACTCACGCCGGCAGACAGATTCAGGTTGTCGATCAGATTGACGCCCGCACCGAACTTCCCGCGCAACCAATCCAGCAGCGAGTTCTTGGCAGCCAGGTCGGGCAAATCACCGGACAGGGTGAAGTCATTGCCGTTACGAAGGATTGACAACGGCGCGAACGAAAGGTTCGGCAAATTCACATTGGGCGCGTTAATGTCCGGTGCATTCACATCCGGAGCGGTCATCGTGGCCGTGGGATTGATATCCGGTCGCGTGAGATTGACGTCCTTACCGGAGCGGTCGAGCCCACCCCATCCGATCAGCCCCAGCAACAACGGGACCGCCGCAAGCGCCAACAACCAACCCAATCCGGGTGGTCGCCGATATAACTTTGAGGCTGTTTGCCAGCCTGTGATTGTCCGAGATTCGTCCGAACCCGACATTTTTGGACACTCCTGAAGTCGACGAACAGTTACCTACAGCAGCGAAACAGGTTGACCGTACCAGCAAATAGAAATTGGCGGTCAGGTTCGGTCGATCCGCACCGAACCCAAGAGAACATCAACGAGTGGCGAGCAGATCGATCACGAAAACCAGCGTCTTACCCGAAAGCCGGTGCCCCGAACCTGCTGGACCATAGGCCTGGGCCGGCGGGATGACGAGTTGGCGGCGGCCACCCACCCGCATCCCTGGAATTCCGTCCTGCCAGCCCTGAATTAAGCCCCGCAACGGAAACTCGATGGATTCGCCACGATTCCATGAGCTGTCGAACTCCTCACCGGAGTCGTATTCGACGCCCACATAATGCACCTCGACGGTGCCGCCGGGCACTGCCTCGGAGCCGTCGCCGACCACCAGGTCGGTGATGACCAATTCAGTGGGGGCAGGTCCGTCCGGAAACTCGATGTCAGGTTTTGTACTCACCTGACCAACGGTAGTCCGGCACACTGGATATGTGGCCAAAGATCAGGACATCCTCGCCGAAGTTCACCGGCTCGTCGCCGAAGAGCAGGAGCTCCGGTCCAAACTGCAACACCGCGAAATCGAAGAAGCAGACGAGCAACAACGCCTGCGATCGCTGGAAGTAGCCCTCGACCAATGTTGGGACCTGTTGCGGCAACGCCGCGCACTCCGCGAAACCGGCCAGGACCCGAGCCAGGCCCGAATACGCGGCGCCGACGAGGTCGAAGGCTATCGAGGCTGACCGGGCCGGCGTGACGTGACGGAAAAGGCGTTGGACGCCGTCATCATCGGCGGCGGGCACAACGGCTTGGTGGCTGCCGCCTACCTGGCCCGGGCGGGACGCCGGGTGCAGGTGCTCGAACGTCTCGACCACGTCGGCGGCGCAGCAGTATCGGCGTACGCCTTCGACGGTGTGGATGCCCGGTTGTCGAGGTACTCCTACCTCGTCAGCCTGCTGCCACAGCGCATCATCACCGATCTGGGCGCCAGAGTCCGGCTGTCGCGGCGCCGGCACTCCTCATACACCCCGGATCCGGTCACCGGCGGGGCGACCGGCCTGTCGATCGGTCCGCAGTCGACGTTCGACGCGATCGGCGCAGGCAACGACGCGGCCGGATTCACCGACTTCTACCGCCGCTGCGGGCTGATCACCGCCCGAATCTGGCCGACGCTGCTGCAGCCATTGCGCAGCAGGTCTGAGATCCGCCGGGAGCTGTTGGGCGGACAGGACGCCGAGACTGTCGCCGCCTGGGATGCCCTGATCGAACAGCCCATCGGCCACGCCATCACCGCTGCGGTATCGCACGACCTGGTACGCGGCGTGATCGCCACCGACGCCCTGATCGGCACCTTCGCTGGCATCGACGATCCGTCACTGATCCAGAACGTGTGCTTTCTCTACCATCTGATGGGCGGCGGTACCGGCGACTGGAACGTCCCGGTCGGCGGGATGGGCGCGGTCACCGGGGCCCTGGCGGCTGCTGCCGCCGGATATGGAGCCGAAATCATCACCGGCGCAGATGTTTACGCCGTCGATCCGGATGGCGAGGTGCACTACCGACAGGGTGGATCAGCCCGCCGGGTACGTTCCGACCGGGTGCTGGCCAACGTGACGCCGGCGGTACTGGCCGCACTACTCGGCGAGCCTGCACCGGATACCGCCCCCGGTGCACAGGTGAAGGTCAACCTGATGCTGCGACGACTGCCCCGACTGCGGGACGAACACGTCACGGCCGAACAGGCATTCGGCGGAACCTTCCACGTCAACGAGGCCCTCAGCCAGCTGACCGGGGCCTACGACAACGCCGTCGCCGGACGAGTACCGGACCCGCTGCCGTGCGAAATCTACTGCCACTCCTTGACCGATCCGAGCATCCTGTCCGAGGATCTGCGGGCCTCGGGTGCCCAGACCCTGACCATCTTCGGACTGCACACTCCGCACTCACTGGCGGCCGGCGACCCTGACCGCACGCGCGACCGGCTGACCTCAGCGGTGCTGAACTCAGTGAATTCCGTTCTGGCCGAGCCGATCCAGGACGTCCTGATGGAGGACGCGGCCGGCCGACTGTGTATCGAATCCAAGACCACCGCCGATTTGGAGCAGTCCCTCGGGATGACCGCGGGCAATATCTTCCACGGTGCGCTGCGGTGGCCGTTCGCCGAAGACGACGCCGCGTTGGAGACACCGGCGCAACGCTGGGGTGTGGCGACCGGTCACGACCGGATCCTGTTGTGCGGCTCGGGATCCGTGCGTGGCGGCGCAGTCTCGGGCATCGGCGGACACAACGCGGCGATGGCAAGCCTCGAAGGCTGACGCGGCCAGACCGGCGCTACGGCAAGGGGATCTTGCGCAGGACGAACTGAAGCGTCTCGAGGTCCTCGGTGTCGAGCGCGGTCAGTGCGGCCGGGGCCGAGTCCCCAACCCGGTCGATCCGCGCCAGCAGCACCCACCCCTGTTCGGTCAGCGAGACCAACTTTCGGCGGCGGTCGGCCGGGTCGACCGCCCGCGCTATCAGCCCGCGCTCCTCGAGGTCGTTGACCGCGACGCTGGCCGCCGGGGCGTCGACCGTGGCCGCGTGAGCCAACTGCGTGACCGTCATCGGGGCCCGCTGAAGCCGCTGCAGGACGCGGATACGGCTGAACGGCAGCCCGCTCTCCTCGATCACCGCCCGCTTCCAGCCGTCGCGATGGTCGAACACCAGCCGGGCCAACGCCCGCCACACCTCGTCGGCCAACTCGGTCCGGTCAACGGACATGGGTCGCCTCCTCGGCATGGTGGTCCCCGATCAGCGGTGCCAACCGCTGAGCAGAGCGCAACGCCCACGGCGTGGTGGACACGACACCCAACACGAAGATCGCCACACCCAGTGCGGCACAGACGAACCACAGCGGTCGCGCAGCCGCGGCGAAACCCACACCGGTTCCCGCCAACGCCGACCCGGCCACCGAACCACACAGTGCCACACCGATACTCACACCGACCTGCCGACTGGTGGAGGCCACCGCCGACGCCGCCCCGGCGCGGTCCAACGGCATACCGCTGACCGCAGTCGTGGTGATCGGCGCGTTCACCATCGAGAAACCGATACCGAATACCGCGAACATGACCAGCAGTTGCCACACGGGAGTATCAGCCGTCAGCCGGGTCAGCAGGATCGTGGCCACGGTGATCGCCGCGCCCGCCACCAACAGCGACGGCCGACCGCCGTACCGACCGACCAACCGCCCCGACAACGGCGAGAAGATCAATGCGCCGACAGCGACCGGCAGGTAGATCAAACCGGTGTCCATCGCGGAGTAACCCCGCTCGGTCTGCAGGTACAGCGACATCATGAACAGGAACGCCCCGTAGGCGGCGAACGCACAGACCGCGATCAGGGTGGCCGCGGCGAACGGCACGCTACGGAAGAACCGAAGATCGATGAACGGGTCGGTGCGACGCGATTCGTAGCGCAGGAACGCCACCAGGGCGAGCAACGCGATCACTGCGACGGCCAGCGTGCGCGGGTCGGTCCAGCCGTATCCGGGACCCTCGATGAGCACGAACACGACCGCGAACAGGAACGCCACCCCCAGAATCTGGCCGAGCGGGTCGAGATCACGCATCGTGGCCGACTTTGATTCGGGGACGAAGATCGCGGTGAGCACCACGGCCAGGACACAGATCGGCAGGTTGATCCAGAACACCGCGCGCCAGTCGACGTACTCGATCAGCGCCCCGCCGACAATCGGCCCGAGCGCCATCGAGATACCGACGACGCCACCCCAGATGCCGATCGCGCGGGCACGCTCCACCCGGCCGGTGAACACCTGGGTGATGATCGACATCGCCACCGGGTTGAGCATCGAACCGCCGATCGCCTGGAGGAAACGTGCAGCGATGAGGGTTTCGATGTTGGGCGCGAGGCTGCACAGCAACGAGGCCACCGCGAAGATCGTCAGCCCCAACTGAAACGTCCGCCTGCGGCCGAATCGGTCGCCGGTGGCGCCGGCCAGTAGCAACAGCGAGGCCAGGACCAGGGTGTAGACATCGACGATCCACTGCAACTGCGAGGGGGAGGCGGCCAGATCGGCACGGATGCTCGGCAGCGCGACGTTGACGATGGTGGCGTCCATCGACACGATCAGCAGGCTCAGGCAACACGAGACGAGAATGATCGCCTTGCGCCGGGCGCCGAGCGGGCCGACAGTTGCATTCACACAACTATTGTTAAATTACAAGCGTTTCGGTGCAAGCCGGGTATCACTCCAGCGTGACAAAAGCCCGGGAGCGGTCTCGCTCCCGGGCTTTCGACAACTGCGTGGCTATCAGCGCTTGTTGATGTCCAGGTAATTGCGCTCGGTGTAGCCGGTGTAGATCTGGCGCGGGCGGCCGATCTTGGTGGGCTCCGAATGCATCTCCCGCCAATGTGCGATCCAGCCGGGCAGCCGGCCCAGCGCGAACAGCACGGTGAACATGCGGGTCGGGAAGCCCATCGCCCGGTAGATCACGCCGGTGTAGTAATCGACGTTCGGGTAGAGCTTGCGCTCGATGAAGAAGTCGTCGGTCAACGCGATCTCTTCGAGCTGCTTGGCGATGTCGAGCAGCTCGTCGTCGCCGCCGAGCTTGCCCAGGATCTTGTCGGCCTGCTCCTTGACGATGCGGGCCCGCGGGTCGTAGTTCTTGTAGACCCGGTGACCGAAGCCCATCAGCTTCACGCCGTCTTCGCGGTTCTTGACCTTGCGGACGAAGGTCTTCACATCGTCGTCGCCGGTGCGGATCTTCTCCAGCATCTCCAGCACGGCCTGGTTGGCGCCGCCGTGCAGCGGACCCCACAGCGCGTTGATGCCACCGGAGATCGAGGTGAACAGGTTGGCCTGCGACGAGCCCACCAGGCGCACCGTGGAGGTCGAACAGTTCTGCTCGTGATCGGCGTGCAGGATCAGCAACATGTCCAACGCGCGGACGATCTCGGGGTCCACCTCATACGGCTCGGCCGGGAACCCGAACGTCATTCGCAGGAAGTTCTCCACCAGCGTCAAGGAGTTGTCCGGATACAGGAACGGCTGCCCCTCGGACTTCTTGTACGCGTAGGCCGCGATCGTCGGCAGCTTGGCCAGCAGTCGGATGGTCGACAGCTCGACCTGCTTCTTGTCCAGCGGATCCAGCGAATCCTGGTAGTAGGCGCTCAACGCGTTCACCGCACTGGACAGCACCGGCATCGGATGGGCGTTGCGCGGGAAGCCGTCGAAGAACCGCTTGAGATCCTCGTGCAGCAGGGTGTGCCGCTGGATCTGGGTGGTGAACGCCTCCAACTGCTCGGTCGTCGGGAGCTCACCGTAGATCAGCAGGTAGCTGACCTCGATGAACGTCGACTTCTCGGCAAGCTGCTCGATCGGGATACCCCGGTAACGCAAGATCCCGGCGTCACCGTCGATGTAGGTGATGGCGGACTGCGTGGAAGCGGTGTTGACGAAGCCACCATCAAACGTGGTGTAGCCGGTCTTGGACAGCAACGGACCAAGCGCGATGCCGTCACTGCCCTCGGTGGCGTGGACGATGTCCAGATCAATCTCGCCACCGGGGTACTTCAGGGTGGCAAACTCCTGCCCCCTCGACGGGTTTTCGGCCACGGGAATCCCTTCATCGTCCTGGGAACCGACAACTGCTCTACAAAAGGTAGTCGCAATCGATCGGCGCTGCCCGCGGGGGGTTACCAAGCAGTCACCGGATGGTTGGCCGGAGGCCTGCCCACAGCGCGCCGAATGGCCTGAGATCCCAGATCAGCCAGCTCAGCGACGGGCGAGCCGCCACGTCCCCCGAGCTACCCGGCACCCGCAACGACCGACAGAAAATCGGCGTAGGTCGACTCGATCCGCGCGACGATGTCGTCGACGGTCACCGAGGCCCAGTTCGCCCGAGATCCCAGGTCAGCGATGGCAGTCATGATGATCGCCCCCCACACGACGGCCGTTACCTTGAGCCGCCGATCGTCGCCGGGCACGCCCATCCGCCGTGCCAGCGCCACGTTGACCGCATCGGCCCGGAACTCCGACGCCGTGTTCATCAACGTCGGCGACGAGGTCACGATGCGCGCCGACGCCAACAGACGATCGGCCGTGAGTTGGGCCGGCGACGCGGTCTTGGTCTTGAGGAACGCCTGTACGTGAGCCCGGTACAAGGCGTCGAAATGGCCGATGTCGGCCGGCTGCGCCGTCAGCTCGATCGCGACGCTCTCGGCCACCTCATCGATGAACGCCAGGACGATGGCATCCTTGGTGGCGAAGTAGCGGCTGAAGGTGCGCGGAGAGACATCGGCGACCGCCGCGATCTGCTCGACGGTGGTCTGCTCGAATCCCTGGCGGTCGCACAGATCGATCGCGGCCTCGATCAACATCGCCCGGGTGCGTTGCTTCTTACGTTCACGCAAACCGTCCTGCCGCATAACGTCACTCACGAGACCGGATGCTATCGCCCGCGCACCGCGGTTCGAATGCTTTCGGCAACTATGTGGCGGTCAATGCAATTCGCCGGTGAACATACTTTGTCAGCCTCGGACTGTTGCCGAAGACATCGGCCGACAGCCTGCGCACTAAGGCTGGAGGCGTTCGGCGCGAGCGCCGGTCACTCGAATTCGGTTGTGCACCCGGTTCTCCCGGCCCTGCCAGAACTCCACGCTCTCCGGCGCGATCAGGTACCCACCCCAGTTCGGCGGCACCGGGACCGTTTCGAGATCGGCGAACCGCGCGGTCACCTCGGCGAGCTGGTCCAGCAGCGCCGGACGCGATGCGATCGGGCTCGACTGCTGCGACGCCCAGGCACCCAGCTGTGAACCCCGGGGCCGCTTGGACCAGTACTCCTCGGTGGCCTCACGGCTCACCTTGGTCACCGGACCGCGCACATGGACCTGACGCCCCAGCCCGTACCAGGGGAAAGTCGCCGACGCATACGGGTGCGCGGCCAGTTGCGTCCCCTTGGCGGAGTCATAGTTGGTGTAGAACGTGATGCCGGTCTCGTCCATGCTCTTGCACAACACCGTTCGGGTGACGGGCCGTCCCTCGCCGTCGGTGGTGGCCACCACCATGGCATTGGGCTCAGCCACCCCGGCGCGGTACGCATCGGCCAGCCAGGTCCGCAACAACGTCAGCCAGCCGGTGGCTGGGTCCTCGCCGAGCCAGTCGACATCCAGGTCGCCGCAGCCGTCCTTCTCGACGTAATCCACCCGCATGGCAGCCAGGTCGTGTTGGTCGCGTTCCGGGAGCATGGCCACCGCGGTAACGCTACGCCTGGACATGGTGCAAGAATCTGGCCATGCCAGCTGTACCGGAAGACTTCGTTGCCGGCCTCGAAGGCGTCGTTGCCTTCACCACCGAAATCGCCGAACCGGACAAGGACGGCGGCGCGTTGCGCTACCGGGGCGTGGACATCGAGGAACTCGTGGAACGCCGGGTCACCTTCGGCGACGCCTGGGGACTGCTGGTCGACGGCTGTTTCGGCACGGGCCTGCCCCCGGCCGAGCCGTTCCCGCTGCCCATCCACAGCGGCGACGTCCGCGTCGACGTCCAGGCCGGGCTGGCGATGCTGGCCCCGATCTGGGGCTACGCACCGCTGTTGGACATCGACGACACCACCGCGCGTGACCAGTTGGCCCGGGCCTCGGTGATGGCCCTGTCCTACGTCGCCCAATCCGCCCGCGGCATCTACCGTCCCGCCGTGCCGCAGCGCACGATCGACGAATGCGAAACGGTCACAGCACGTTTCATGACGCGCTGGCAGGGCGACCCGGATCCCAAGCACGTCGAAGCGATCGACGCCTACTGGGTCACCGCTGCCGAGCACGGGATGAACGCGTCGACATTCACCGCCCGGGTGATCGCCTCCACCGGCGCCGATGTCGCGGCCTCCCTGTCGGGCGCGGTGGGCGCGATGAGCGGACCGCTGCACGGCGGGGCTCCGGCCCGGGTGCTGCCGATGATCGAAGAGGTCGAGAAGTCCGGTGACGCCCGTGCGGTGGTGAAATCCATCCTGGATCGCGGCGACAAGTTGATGGGCTTCGGGCACCGCGTGTACCGGGCCGAGGATCCGCGGGCCCGGGTGCTGCGGGCCACCGCCAAACGCCTTGAGGCGCCCCGCTACGAGGTGGCCGCGGCCCTGGAGCAGGCCGCACTGGCCGAGCTTCGCGAACGCCGCCCGGACCGGGCCATCGAGACCAACGTCGAGTTCTGGGCGGCGGTGATCCTGGACTTCGCCGAGGTGCCCGCCTCGACGATGCCGGCGATGTTCACCTGTGGCCGTACCGCGGGTTGGTGTGCGCACATCATGGAACAGAAGAGGCTCGGCAAGCTGGTGCGCCCGGCCGCCATCTACGTCGGCCCCGAACCGCGCAGCGTTCAGTCGGTCGCCGGATGGGACAAGATCGCCGACGCATGACCGGTGGATCTGCCGGCCGAGGTGATGCAGGCGGCCAACGTCCTGGCAGCGCGAAGTGCGGTGGAGATGGGCGAGGGAGAGGCCCTGCTGATCGCCGTGACCGGCGGGGTTTCTCGGTCACCTGACTTCTCTGTTTCGCGGCCGGACTTTTGTCACCGGCCGGTGGTTGCATGAACGGTGTCCGCCGATGAGATCCGCCCGCCGCGCGGGTCTGCATTGAAACCGCTCATCAACACCAGGAGAAGATCATGGCGATCGAAGTAACACCCGCAGTCCTGCCGCATCTGGTTGTCGACGACGCCGCCGCAGCAATTGACTTCTACGTCAAGGCATTCGGTGCCACCGAGTTGGGCCGGGTCCCCAGGCCCGACGGCAAGCTCATCCACGCCGCGCTCGGCATCAACGGGTCGACGGTCATGCTCAATGACGACTTTCCCGAGTACAACGACGGCAAGTCGACGACACCCAAGGCCCTGGGCGGCACCCCGGTGACCATCCATCTCACGGTGACCGATGTCGAGGCGAAGTTCGCCAGGGCGGTCGAGGCCGGCGCCGAGGTGGTCATGCCGCTGGAGGACCAGTTCTGGGGTGACCGCTACGGCATGGTGCGCGACCCGTTCGGTCACCTGTGGTCACTCGGGCAGCCGGTCCGCGAGGTCAGCCCGGAAGAGATCGCGCAGGCCATGCAGTCGGGGACGTAGCCCGCTCCCCCGCCGCCACGCGCAGTCCATACTGATCTCCTGCCACGAAGGAGATCGATGAACACCCAGCCCACCGATACCACGCCGGCTGCCCGTGTGCTGCGCTGGCGGGTCGTGGACATCGTCGTCGCCAGCGTCCTCGCGACGGCAGCCGGGCTGGTGTTCGTCGTATGGAACATCGCCTCCAACCCGATCGGCGCACCGTTGACGGCGCTGCTGCCAGGCCTGCAGGCACTGCTCGCCGGCGGATGGTTGTTCGCCGGGGTGCTGACCGCCCTGGTGATCCGCAAGCCGGGCGCGGCCCTGTACGGCGAACTCGTCGCGGCCACGGTATCGGCGTTGGTCGGCAACCAGTGGGGCGTGCTCACCCTCGAATCCGGACTGGTGCAGGGCCTCGGCGCGGAACTGGTGTTCGCGGTCTTCCTCTACCGCCGCTGGGGATTGCCGGTCGCACTGATCGCGGGGGCCGTCGCCGGGCTGGCCCTGGCCGTCAACGACCTGATCCTCTGGTATCCCGGTGCAGCCAACACGTTCGCCGTGATCTACACGGCCTCGGCGATCGTGTCCGGCGCACTCGTCGCCGGCCTGCTGTCCTGGTTCGCGGTGAGGGGGCTGGCGAAGACCGGAGCGCTGAGCCGGTTCGCCTCGGGGCGGATCGGCCCCGACGCTCGATGAGTTCACCGCACGGCAGCGGTGCCACCGTCACGGCGCACAACTGGCGGTGGTGCCATGCCGGCCGTGCCGCCTGGGCCGTGCGCGATCTCGATCTTCAGATCGAGCCCGGTGAGCGAGTGCTGCTGCTGGGACCGTCCGGCGCCGGGAAATCGACTCTGCTGCACGGTGTTGCAGGATTGCTCGGCGGCGCCGAAGAGGGCAAGCAGGCGGGAACGCTCCGGGTCGACGGCGCCGCCCCGGCCGAACAACGCCACCGGATCGGCATGGTGTTACAGGATCCCGACGCCCAGGTGATCCTGTCCCGGGTCGGTGACGACGTCGCCTTCGGCATGGAGAACCTCGGCGTCGCGCGCGAACAGATCTGGCCTCGGGTCCGCACGGCTCTCGACGCCGTGGGGCTGAATCTCGCCCTGTCCCGATCCACCTCGGAGTTGTCGGGCGGGCAGAAGCAACGTCTCGCGCTGGCCGGGGTGATCGCGATGAATCCAGGGCTGATCCTGCTCGACGAACCGACGGCCAATCTCGACCCCGTCGGTGTCCTCGAGGTGCGGGATGCGGTTGCCGCTTCGGCGGCGCGGACCGGTGCCACGCTCATCGTCATCGAGCACCGCACCGAGGTGTGGCTACCCGTCATCGACCGCGTGATCGTGCTCGGCGCCGACGGTCAGGTGATCGCCGACGGATCACCGGATGCGACCGTCCGGCGCCACCACGACTACCTGGTCCGGTCAGGTGTCTGGGTACCCGAAACCCCGCTACCCGAGATCATCCGCCACCGGTCCCGAACACGCGAATCATTGCTGCATGCAACCGATCTCGCACTGGCCCATCCGGGTGCTCCCCCGATGCACGTCGGGTTGAACTTCGAGATCGAGGCCGGGCAGACCACGGTGATCAGCGGTCCGAACGGGGCAGGCAAGTCGACGCTGGCCCTCACGCTCGGCGGCCTGTTGCCCGTGCCTGCCGGACGTCTTGAGGCGGACCCCGAATTCGCCCCCTCCCCGTCACGCCGCCATCCCGTCAGATGGCGGTCCAAAGAACTACTCACCCGGATCGGCAGCGTGTTCCAGGATCCTGAGCACCAGTTCCTCACCGCCACGGTGCGCGACGAACTCTCGTTGGGCCCCAGGGCGATCAAGGTGGGCGCCGCCGAAATCGCCACCCGTACCGACGAACTTCTCGAACGCCTGCACCTGGCGCACCTTGCCGCGGTGAACCCGTACACCCTCTCCGGTGGAGAGAAGCGCCGGCTGTCGGTGGCAACCATGCTGGCAACCGCGCCCAAGGTGATCATCCTCGACGAGCCGACCTTCGGCCAGGACCGTCGCACGTGGGAGGAGCTGACCCGGTTGCTGGCCGAAATCGCCGATGGTGGTACCGCCGTCATCGCAGCCACCCATGATCTCGACTTCGCCGGCCTGCTCGCCGACACCCGGATCGTGTTGCCCGACTGGGAGCCCACCGCGGACACGGCGTCGTGATCAACCCGGTGGCGCGACTGCTCACCGCGCTGATCATCGCGGGCGCCCTGGTGCTGTCGGTCGACTGGGTGTCGGCTCTGACCGCGCTGGTCGGTGAGATCGTGCTGTTCGCCGCAATCGGAGTGAAACTGATGGCGGCGCTGACCCGGGGCGCGGTGGTCGTCGTCGCGGCAGCTCTCACCGCGATCACGATCCTGCTCTACGGTCAGGTGAGCGGAACGGTGTACTGGCATTTCCTCCTCATCACGATCAGTGACGGATCCATCGCCCTGGCCGCGGCCACCTTCCTGCGGGTCCTGGCGATCGCACTACCGTCGGTCATCCTGTTCATCGACGTCGAATCAACAGAGTTGGCAGACGGTTTGGGGCAGGTGCTGCGACTGCCGGCCCGGTTCGTGCTCGGCGCGCTGGCCGGCCTGCGCCTGGTGGGCCTGCTCGGACAGGACTGGCGGTACCTCGGTTACGCCCGGCGGGCCCGCGGCGTGGCCGACCGCGCCCGGGCGCGTCGGATCGCCGGGCAGACGTTCGCCCTGCTCGTCTTCGCCGTGCGGCGCGGGTCCAAGCTTGCCACCGCGATGGAGGCCCGCGGGTTCGGCGCCTACCCCACCCGGACCTGGGCCCGGCCGTCACCATTCGGCACCCGCGAATTCGCCTTGATCGGTGCAGGATTCGTCATCGCTGCGGCTGCCATCGCCGTGTCGGTGGCCTCCGGGAACTGGAACTTCATTGGTGCTCGATGACATCCTGGGCCGCCTCGGCCCCACGGCGACCACCGTCCTGATCGACGGCCGCTCAGGGTCGGGCAAGTCGACGCTCGCGATGCGACTGCACAACCTGTGGGCCTGCAGCACGGTGGTACGTCTCGACGACATCTACCCGGGGTGGGATGGATTATCCTGGGCCGCAGAGCATGTGCGGCGATCGCTGCTCGAGCCGCGGGCGGCCGGGCATACCGGGCGCTGGAGGCAATGGGACTGGGCCACCGCCGCCCCCAGTGGTTGGCACACCGTCACGCCCGGACAACGTCTCGTCGTCGAGGGCATCGGTGCGCTCACCCCGACCAACCGGGCGCTGGCCGATCTGGGCATCTGGGTCGACGCCGACGACACCGAGCGCAAGCGGCGCGCACTGGAACGCGACGGCGAGACCTACCGGCCGCACTGGGACCGGTGGGCCACCCAGGAGGACGCGTTCATCGCCCGATTCCACCCCAGAGCGTGTGCCGATCTGATCGCGGTGGTGACCGCAGACGGATTCGAATTCACCGTGCCCGATTAGCGCGCCGGTTAGCGCAGACCGTCCAGAACCCTCTGTCGTACACTTGGTTTCGGCGCTTTCGCAGCGACCGCGACCATCTCGTCCACCGAGGTGAACTTGTCGCGGGGCCGGTCTTCGCCACCGCGCGCGATCTCGGTCGCGTTGATGGCCTGCCACCCGGCGGCATCGATCATGGCGGGCTGGCGCGTCCGCACCAGCTTCTCCAAGGCGGCCGGCTTGTGCACCGGATCGGTCAGCACACCGGCGTTGTAATCGTCGACCAGCTGGTGCACGGTCTGCGCCGCACACGACTTGTTGGTGCCGATGAAGCCGGTGGGCCCACGCTTGATCCAGCCGGCCACGTAGGCCCCGGATACGTCGCGGACACGTCCGCCGTCGTTGGGCACGACGGCGGCGTCGTCATCGAACGGAAGATCGGCAATCGCCTTGCCGCGGTAGCCGATTGAAGTCAGTACCAGCCCGGCGTCGAGCGCACGCAGCTGATCGGTTCCGGTGACACTGAACTCGATGCCGGTCACCCGGCCCTCGCCGAGCACCCGCTCGGGGGTCAGGCGGTACGCCAGCCGGATCCTCGGCCTGGTCGACGGTACGGACGAATTTCCCAGCTTGGTCAGGATCTCCAGCTTGCTGCGGGTCAGCCGATCCGTCTCGCGGGCCAGGTCCGCCTCCACCAGTTGGTGATCGGCGTCATCGAGCACGACGTCGCAGCTGGCGGTCAAGCCGATCAGCTCGGGGAGGGTGAAGGCCGACTCGGCGGGGCCGCGGCGGGCCGCGATCACCACCTCGGAAACCTTCGAGGAGCGCAGCGCAGCCAGCGCATGATCGGAAATATCGGTTCGGGCCAATACATCCGGATCGGTGGTGAGCACCCGGGCCACGTCGAATGCGACGTTGCCGTTGCCGACGATGACTACCCGTTCGTGGCTCAGGTCCACCGGCAGATCGGTGAACTCGGGATGCCCATTGATCCAGGCCACCATCTCGGTCGCCGTCCCCGTGCCCGGCAGGCCCATGCCGTCGATGTCGAGCCGACGGTCGTTGGGCGCACCGACCGCGTACAGCACGGCGTGATGATGCTCCAGCAGATCGGCGTGCGACAGGTGGTTACCGACCTCGACATTGAGGAAGAACCGGAATCCGCGCTGCTTACCGATGGTGTCGAACAGGTGCGTCACCCTCTTGGTGCCCTGGTGGTCCGGCGCCACACCGGCACGCACCAGCCCGTAGGGCGTCGGCAGCTTCTCGAAGACACTGACCCGCACGCCGCGCTGTGTCAGCAGCTCGTCGGCGGCGTACATGGCGGCCGGACCGGAACCCACGATGGCCACCCTCAGCGGCCCGCCGGGACGCGCCGTCACCTTCGGTGCCGCAATCACCGGGGCCAGCTTCGAGGTCGGCGGCAGCTTCCCTTCGCGCTTCGGGTAGAAGGCGGCGTTGAGCTCGATGAACGGCAATTGTTTCTCGGTCAGCCGGGTATCGGCCGCGATCGCGCCCACCGGGCACGCACTCACGCACGCTCCGCAGTCCACACACGCTTCGGGATCGATGTAGAGCATCTCGGCCGTAGCGAAGCCCGGCTCATCCGGCGAGGGATGGATGCAGTTCACCGGGCACGCGTAGACACACGACCCGTCGCTGCAACACGACTGTGTGATCACGTGGGGCATTGGAACCTCTGTAAACCTTGCGTCTTTCCGGGGGCGAACTTCAGGCGACCGAGACCAGGTGCTCGCGCTGAGGCTCGCTACGGTAGCGGCTCGGCGGCCCGTCGATCTTGCAGATCCGCCACATCAGCTTGGCGATCGGGTTCATCAGGCCAGTGTCGTGGCACAGCATACGGACATCACCGAACATGTCACGCAGCATCTTGCGCGACTCCGGCGCATTGAAGAACACGTCCTTGCGCACCGAGCGCGGGATGTCGAACTCCTTCCAGAACGCGCGCGGCGGCACGAGGATCGCCGAGCACAGGACGCGCATGGTCAGCGGCACGAAGATCGACAGGATCCAGCGCTGACGGCGACGCAGGTTCGGCACCCGTTTGTGCAGGTACTGGTGCGCGAACGAGATGTGGCGGGCCTCCTCGGCGACGTGGATCGCCATCACCCGCTCCATGATGGGGTGCAGGTTCGCGCCCTCGCGCAGCACGCTCTTCTGCGTATGGTCGATGGGCTCCTCGCCGGCGAGCACGCCGAAGAAGAACGGGATCGGCAGCGGGCCTGCGGCCAACGGGATGATCGGCTGCACCCACTTGAGCAGCTTCGGCATGCCCGGCACGTCTTTGCCGATCCGGTTGACCATCTCCTGGAACATCAGGGTGTGGTTGCACTCCTCAACCGATTCGTGCAGGCAGTACCGGTACTCCGGTGAACCGTTGGGCACCCAGAACGAGTACTCCATCAGCCCACGGATCAGGATGTTCTCGAAATGCAGGCCGACCTTGGCCACGTTGGCCTGACGCCACATGCCGATCTCGATCTGCCGCTCGAGGGGCTGAGCCTGGTACCAGGGGTGGCCACCCAGCGGATCGGTGTCGGTGAGGACCCACCGAGGATCGTTGGGGAAGACGGCAAACTCCGGCGAATCCCACTCGATGTCCTTGTAGGGGTTGAAATTGCGTCGCACCGACCCCTCGGACAATGTTGTTAGCATGTCAACGTACTGAATGTCGTCGCTGACGTCCATGTTCTTGCGCCAGCGCCTGACCATCTTGGTCCGAGCCATATTGCAGACCTCCTGATAATCGACTGAGGTTTACATCTACCCACCTGTTGTCCAAACGGTACCGCAGGTACCGCGTAAATGTCCATGCCTGATTCGAATCGTTTGCCGATAGGTGTCCCATGTGGTCAATTTCGCGGAAAAAGACCAGGTAGAAGCGATGGCCGCGATGGAAAAAAGTTGCGGAAACATCGCGGGCACCCGCAGAGCAGCCCGACGACCGGACGCACCGACACACCGTCGCCGCGACCACCGACCATGTCCGAATTTTGATGCGGTAGCGGCCGACTTTAGGCTGGTCCCATGGCTGAATTGATCATCCCCGCCGACCTCAAGCCCCGCGACGGCCGTTTCGGATGTGGCCCCTCCAAGGTCCGCCCCGAGCAACTGACCGCGCTGGCCGCTGCCGGAGATCTGTTCGGCACGTCGCATCGGCAGGCGCCGATCAAGAACCTGGTGGGTCGCGTCCGCGACGGACTGCGCACACTGTTCTCGGTTCCTGACGGGTACGAGGTGGTTCTCGGCAACGGCGGCTCGACCGCTTTCTGGGACGCCGCGGCCTTCGGTTTGATCGACAAGAAATCGCTGCACCTGACCTATGGCGAGTTCAGCTCGAAGTTCGCCTCGTGCGTGGCCAAGAACCCGTTCGTCGGCGACCCGATCATCGTCAAGACCGACCCGGGCACCGCACCGCAGCCCCAGTCCGACCCATCTGTCGACGCCGTTGCCTGGGCCCACAACGAAACCTCGACCGGCGTCTCGGTGCCGGTGCAGCGCCCGGCCGGCGACGCCCTGGTCCTGATCGACGCCACCTCGGCCGCCGGCGGCCTGCCCGTCGACATCTCCGACACCGACGCGTATTACTTTGCGCCGCAGAAGAATTTCGCCGGCGACGGCGGCCTGTGGCTGGCCATCGTCAGCCCCGCGGCGCTGGCCCGCATCGAGGCGATCGGCGCATCGGACCGCTGGGTGCCCGACTTCCTGTCGCTGCCCATCGCGGTGGAGAACAGTCTCAAGAACCAGACCTACAACACCCCCGCGATCGCCACGCTGATCCTGCTCGCCGAGCAGCTCGACTGGCTCAACGGCAACGGCGGCCTGGACTGGGCCGTCAAGCGCACCGCCGACTCCTCGCAGCGGCTGTACTCATGGGCCGAAGGCACGTCGTTCGCCACCCCGTTCGTCACCGATCCGGCACTGCGCTCGCAGGTGGTCGGCACGATCGACTTCAACGATTCGGTGGACGCCGCCGCGGTCGCCAAGGTGCTGCGGGCCAACGGCATCGTGGATACCGAGCCCTACCGCAAGCTGGGCCGCAACCAGCTGCGGATCGGCATGTTCCCGGCCGTTGAGCCCGACGACGTGAGCGCCCTCACCGCCTGTGTCGACTGGGTCGTCGGCCAGCTCTGAGTCAACCTTCGATCCACGTCGGCTCCCCCCGCGTGTCAGCCCGATAACGGGCTGATAACGCAGTAGGGTTCGCGCAGGAGGTCAGGTCGGTATGCGAGAACTCAGAGTCGTTGGATTGAACGTAGACGGCAGGCGCATCATCTGCGAAGACGACGACTCCAAAGAGACGTTCAGCTTGCGTGTCGATGACCGGTTGCGCGCTGCGATGCGTGGAGACAAGACCGCCTCGAATCAGCCCGAGATCGATATAGAGGTGCAGAACATGCTGCGGCCCAAGGAGATTCAGGCAAAAATTCGCGCCGGGGCGTCGGTCGAGCAGTTGGCCACAGCAGCCGGGGTGCCGATCGAGCGAGTCGAGCGGTTCGCTCATCCGGTGTTGCTGGAGCGGGCCCGCGCTGCCGAGCTGGCCACCGCGGCGCATCCGGTGCTGGCCGACGGACCCGCAGTCCTGACGCTGCTCGAAACCGTCACGCAGGCCATCGTGGCCCGAGGTCTGGACCCCGATTCGATCGCGTGGGACGCCTGGCGCAACGAAGACAGCCGCTGGACGGTGCAGCTGGCCTGGAAGGCCGGGCGTTCGGACAATGTTGCGCATTTCCGGTACAGCCCCGGGGCTCACGGCGGCACCGTCTCCGCATCGGACGATGCGGCCCGTCAGCTGATCAATCCCGATCTCGGGCGGCCGTTGCGCCCAGTCGCGGCGGTTCCGCACCTGTTCGACAACCACGAGTCGCACGAGATGCCCGCCGCAGTGCCCGAGCAGTACAGCCGGCCGGCCGAACCTGCACCCACGCCCACACCCGCTCCCCCGGCGCCCAAGCGCAGCCGCAAGGCCCGCGCGACGGTTCCGGCCTGGGAGGACGTGCTGCTCGGCGTGCGCTCGTCGGGCACCCAGCCCTGACCGTCTGACCACTTACACCGAGGATTCCAGTCAGCATGTGGCTGTGATCCTCGGTGGAGTGCTTTCTCTCGAGGTCAGCCCTGCATCAGTCCGACGGCCACGAGCACCAACCAGCCACCCGCCACACCGACGCCTGCACCGAGAACGAACCAGCGCCACACCGGCCGGTGCCGCCAGCCCCACACGGTGGGGGCCAACCCGCCGACGGCCACCATGTTCAGCCCGAGCGCCAGCAGCGGGTGCACGCGTAGCAGGCCCACCCCGAGCACCACGATCGCCGCTCCGAGCACCACGGCCACGAAACCGGCCACCGTCAGGCCGGTTCCCCACGGCGTGGAATCGTCGGTCACGGTGTCAATCTAACGCGATCTCAGCCTCCGAGCCGGGCACGCTCGTAGAACGCCAGCGCTGCCGCCGTGGCGACATTGAGCGAATCTGTGCGCCGCGACATCGGGATGCGCACGCGCACGTCGCTGGCGCGCATCGTGTGTTCGGTCAGCCCCGGACCTTCGGCGCCGACGAGGACCGCCACCCGCTCCCCGTCGAGCTGCGCCATTGCCTCCGACAGGGTCGCGGCCGCCGGATCCGGCGTCATCGCCACGAGCCGAAACCCCTTGTCCCGCAATAGTCCCAGATCGCCCGGCCACGAGGCGGTCCGGGCGAACGGAACCAGCAGAGCATGCCCCATCGACACCCGCACCGCCCGTCGGTACAACGGATCGGCGCATCCCGCACCGAACACCACCGCATCGACGGACAACCCGGCGGCGTTGCGGAAGATCGACCCGAGGTTCTCGTGATCGTTGACGCCTTCGAGCACCGCGACGGTGCGCGCCCCGGCGATGACCTCGGCTACCGACAACTCCGGCGCCCGCGACGCCGAGGCCAGCACGCCACGGTTGAGGTGGAAGCCGACCGCGGCGGCCATCACGTCCGCATCGGCCCGGTAGAACGGCACGTCGACACCCTCGAGATCGGTGGCCAGTTCCGCCAGGCGCCGGTCGGTGCCGAGCAGCGCGCGCGGCACGAACCTGGAAGCCAGCATGCGCTGAGCCACCAGCACCCCTTCGGCGATCACCAACCCCTTGCCGCTCGGCAGATCGGGCCGACGGTCCACACTGTTTAGATCGCGAAAGTCGTCCAACCGCGAATCGGCCGGATCCTCGATATCGATTACCTGCAGCAGACTCACACGCCCTCTTGAACCATGGCCGACATCAGATCGGTCGCGTCGAGCAGGGTCTGGCGCTCGTCCGCATCCAGCCGCGACAGCTGCGTCTGGAGCCACTCCTGGCTCGCCCGACGCTCGGCCTCTACGAGATTCACCCCGGCCGGGGAGGCAGACACCACGATCTGGCGGCCGTCCACCGGGTGTGCGGCGCGGGCCACCAGGCCCTGCTCGGCCAACGAGGCGATCACCCGGGTCATCGACGGGGGGCGCACCCGCTCCCGCAGCGCGAGGGCGCCCGGCGTCATCGCGCCCTCCTTGGCGAGGGTGGCGAGTGCCGAGAACTGAGTGAGTGAAACCGGGGATTCTGCACGCCGCGTTCGCAATTGACGCGCGAGACGAACAATCGCCAGCGCCAGATCATTCGCAAGCCGCGCCTCCAGATCCTTCACATCGGGAATAGTACTGAGACACCGACCGTAAAGGGCTAGAACCAAGACCAATGAATCCCGACCGCATCGGATACGTTGATCATCGATGACCGAGGACAACGACGACACGTCGGCCCCCGAACCGCCGGCCCTGCCCGCCGCCCTACTGGAGCCGTGGCCGGTGATCGTGACGATCGCCACGGGCTGGTTGATCGCGACCGTCGTGACCTTCACCGTCAGCGGTCTGCAACACTGGCGGCCGTTCACAGTCGCCGGACTGGCGATCGGCGTTCTCGGCACGACCATCTTTCTGATCCAGCGCCGCGCCGTGCGCCGCGGATCCCGCGGCGCACAGAGCGGATTGACCTGAGGAGACACCATGGCCGCACCCCTACTGCAAGCCAGCATCGATATCGACGCACCGGTTGACAAGGTCTGGGGGTTGATCTCAGACCTGAGCCGGATGCCGCAGTGGAGCCCGCAGTGCCGGCTGATGAAGCCACTCGGCCCGCTGCGTCCGGGAACCCGTACGTTCAACCTCAACCGGCGCAAGTTCATGTTCTGGCCCACCACGTCGCGCCTCATCGAGGTCGTCGACAACAAGAAGCTGTCCTTCCTGGTGGAGGGGAACAACAGCGTGTGGAGCTACGAACTGGAGCCGACCGCCACCGGCACCCGGGTGACCGAATCCCGCCACGCCGAGAACGGCACCACGGCCGTGTCCAACGCTCTGGTCGGCGCATTGTTCGGCGGAGTCCCCAGCTTCGAGAACGAACTCGTCGACGGCATGAATGCCTCGCTGGCGCGGATCAAGGCTGCCGCCGAGAACTGACCGGAGCTCACACCCGGATCAGATTCGCCTCAGTCGACCGGATCAGATTCGCCTCAGTCGGCGGTGTCGAGCACACCGTCGTCGTACGGCTCGTAGATCGGCGACCCGGTGCCGGGCGGTTGCGGGGTGTCCGAATGGGCCCCGCAACCGTATTCGGCCTCCACCACATGACCGTCGGCCGAGAGATCGTTGGCGCACACACCGAACATCGCGCCCAGCGCACCGCCCAACGGTAGGTAAAAGCCGCAGTCGCGACAGACCCGTCGCGTCGAGCGGGCCATCGCCGAACCTGGCCCGTAGTCGCCGTCGTGCCAGCGCTGCGCCGCCTGGGCGCGCCCCCACTCGCTGAGCACCTGGGGGCGGCCGAAGCCGAGGTCGAGCGGGGCGTCATCAAGCAGTGGATCCCCGGTGGCCACATACCCCGGAACCAGACGCGGATCATTCGGCGCGGGGGCGAGCAGGTCGCCGGGCCCGAGATCACCGGGACGAACCCGGTCCTGCCACGGCACCCACTCCGGTGCCAACAGAGCCGTCGGACCCGGAATCAGGACCAGCTCGCTGATCGTGACGCGGTCGGCACCCGGGTAGGCGGCCACCACGACGGCCCACTGCCAACCGCGGTAACCAGGCAGGTCAGCCAGGAATCGGTAGGTGGCCGAGGCCGCATCCTCGATGCTCACGCCGAGGTATTCGCCCACGGCGCCCTCGTCGCTGAAGTCGATCAGCGCCGCACGAGCTTGCTCGGCGGCACCCAGGAGCACCGCCTCCTGCTCCTGCGACGGTGACGCCGGGCTGATCTGTGGGGTCTGCTCGGCAGATTCGGTCACGCTTTCCATCGCCTCCATAGTGCCTGATCGGGGCAACCGCAGGCCACACCGGTTGCCTGTCGGCCGACTGCGCGCCGGATAAGAGAGAATCGGGGGGTGACCTACTACCCGCCGCGGCCGCCGGCCGATCACGGCGCGGAACATCCCGGAATGGCCAACTACCCCAGCGACGAGACGCCGCGGCGGCCACGCAGGCAGTCGGTGCCCAGCTCCAACCGCTGGCTCCCGCCGCTCGACGAGCAGCACACCGCCGAGCACTCACGGCACGACGACGCCCGCCGCTCCCACGGGATCGGGTCGGCAGCCGGTGAGAAGGTCACGGTCACCCGGGCCGCCGCGGCGCGCAGCCGCGAAATGGGTTCGCGGATGTACGGTTTCGTACACCGCGCGGCCACCGCCGACGGCGCCGACAAATCCGGGCTGACCGCGCTGACCTGGCCCGTGGTGGCGAACTTTGCCGTCGACGCGGCCATGGCCGTCGCACTGGCCAACACCCTGTTCTTCGCCGCGGCCAGCGGTGAGTCCAAGGGCAAGGTCGCGCTGTACCTGCTCATCACCATCGCGCCGTTCGCGGTGATCGCCCCGCTGATCGGGCCCGCGCTGGACCGCCTGCAGCACGGTCGCCGGATGGCGCTGGCCGCATCGTTCGCGTTGCGCACCGGGCTGATCGTGATCTTGATCGCCAACTATGACGGCGCCACCGGCAGCTACCCGTCCTGGGTGCTCTACCCGTGCGCGCTCGGCATGATGGTGCTGTCCAAATCGTTCTCGGTGCTGCGCAGCGCGGTCACCCCGCGGGTGCTACCCCCGTCGATCGACCTGGTCCGGGTGAACTCCCGGCTGACCACCTTCGGTCTGCTCGGCGGCACCGTGGTCGGTGGCGGCATCGCCGCAGGCGCCGAATACCTGTTCAACGTCGCTCAACTGCCCGGGGCGCTGTACGTCGTCGTCGCGGTCAGCGCTGCCGGTGCGGTGCTGTCGATGCGGATCCCGAAGTGGGTCGAGGTCACCGAGGGCGAGGTGCCCACCACGCTGAGCTACCACGGTCAATCGGACGGCCATGGTGAGGTGCGTCGTCGCCCCGGCAAACCCAAGGCCGTACGGCAGCCGTTGGGCCGCAACACCATCACCGCACTGTGGGGCAACTGCACCATCAAGGTGATGGTCGGATTCCTGTTCCTCTACCCGGCGTTCGTTGCCAAATCGCACGATGCCAGCGGCTGGGAGCAACTGCTGATCCTGGGTCTGATCGGGGCTGCCGCCGGCATCGGCAACTTCGGTGGCAACATTGCCGCCGCCCGGCTGAAGCTCGGTCATCCCGCACAGCTGGTGGTGCGGGCCGCTGCTGCCGTGACCGTTGCCGCGCTGGTCACCGCTCTCACCGGAAACCTGCTGGTGGCCGCCGGTGCGACACTGGTCACCTCGGCTGCGAGCGCCATCGCCAAAGCCTCGCTCGACGCATCCCTGCAGGACGATCTCCCCGAGGCCTCGCGGGCCTCGGCATTCGGACGTTCGGAATCGGTGCTGCAGCTGGCCTGGGTGACCGGCGGCGCCACCGGGGTGCTGATCTATACGGACCTCACAGTCGGGTTCACTACGATCACGGCCGTGCTGATACTCGGGCTGGCGCAGACGATCGTGAGCTACCGCGGCGAATCACTGATTCCCGGCCTGGGCGGTAACCGCCCGGTCCATGCCGCACGAGAAGGCGGCAGCCGTTCCGCGGCAGCCCCGACAACACAGTGGGAGTCCCGATGAAGCGCACCCTGGCGGTCCTGGCTGCCGTGATCGTGCTGGCTATCGCCGGCACCTCCGTCGGAGTCTGGCGCCTGCACAGTGCGCACGGCGATCGACTGCCCGAGATCAGCGCGTACTCCCACGGGCACTCGGTGCGGGTCGGCCCGTTCCAGTACTGCGAGGTACTCAACCTCGACGACTGCAAGGAGCCGCGCGACGCGGGCGAGTTGGTCGTCACCAAGAACAGTCCGGTGCAGCTCTCGGTGCCCAGCGCGGTCTCCCGTGCACCATGGCGGCTGCTGCGGGTGTACGAGAACCCCGTCGACACCACGGTGACGTACTTCGCACCCAAAACCACACTGGCCGTCACCATCCCCACGGTCGATCCCGACCGGGGCCGGCTCACCGGCCTGGCCGTCCAACTGCTGACCCTGGTCCAGGATCAAGACGGCCAGGAGTTCGCGCTGCCCCACGCCGAATGGTCGATCAGCACCGTCTGGCCGGACAAGCCCGCGCTAACCCGCTGAGTGCCCGTCCGGTACCCGCTCACCCGACGCCGTCGGACCGGGCGGAGTACCGTCGCCGAAAGGCCTGCCGCCCAACGATCCCCGACCATGGGGTGCGAGCCAGTCGGCCAGGTCCGGGCCTTTGGGCACGATCTGCGTCGGATTGATGTCCGAATGCACGATGTAGTAGTGGTCTTTGATCTGAACGAAGTCGATGGTGTCGCCGAAGCCCGGGGTCTGGAACAGATCCCGCGCGTACGCCCACAGCACGTCCATCTCGGTGAGCTTGGACCGGTTGCACTTGAAGTGGCCGTGATAGACCGGGTCGAACCGGGCCAGCGTGGTGAACAGCCGGACGTCGGCCTCGGTGATGGTGTCGCCCACCAGATACCGCTGCGTACTCAGCCGCTCGGTCAGCCAGTCCAGCGCCGCGAACAACCGGTCGTAGGCGGCGTCGTAGGCCTGCTGTGAGCCGGCGAATCCGCAGCGATACACACCGTTGTTGACCTCGGTGTAGATGCGCCTGGCCACCTCGTCGATCTCGGCGCGCAGCGACTCCGGATACAACTGCGGTGCGCCGTCACGCTGATACGCGGTCCATTCGGTGGAAAAGTCCAGCGTCATCTGGGCGAAGTCGTTGGTCACCACCGCACCCGTGGCGACCTCGACGATCGCGGGCACGGTAATGCCCTTCGGGTAGTTCGGGTCGCGCTTGAAGTACGCGTCCTGCAACCGCGGGATCTTCAGCACCGGGTCGAGCCCGCCCGGATCGAGGTCGAACGTCCAACTGCGTGCATCATGCGTCGGGCCGCAGAAGCCAATGGACAGAGCACCTTCGAGGCCCAGCAGGCGTCGCACGATGATGGTGCGGTTGGCCCACGGGCAGGCCCGCGCCACGATCAGCCGGTACCGGCCGGCCTCGACCGGATAACCGTCAGCGCCATCGCGCGTGATGCGGGTGGTGATGTAATTGGTGTCGCGGTTGAACTCACCGGCGCCGGCCACATACGACATGGGACCAGACTGCCAACTGAACCTGAAGTTATGTGCGAGAAATCAGCGGATTCTCGACCACAAGCTCAGGTTCGTCGCGGGGGACGCTCAGGCGTCGAGTTCCTGGGCGACCGCCTTGACGACCTCGGACACCCGGCGGGCGACCTTGCGATCGGGGTAGCGACCCTTGCGCAACTCCGGCTGCACGATGTCCTCGAGCAGCGTGATCATGTCCGAGACCATGCCGTGCAGCTCATCGGGAGTGTGCTTGTGCTCGGGACGCTCCGCCTCGCGCCGGGCCCGACTCAGGCTCGGCGGCGGATCGATGAGCTTGACGCTCAACGCCTGCGGGCCACGACGGCCGGCAGCCACGCCGAACTCGACACGCTGACCGGCCTTGAGGCCCTCTACGCCCGCGGGCAACGCCGAGGAACGCACATAGACGTCCTCGCCATCTTCCTGGGACACAAAGCCGAAGCCCTTTTCGGCGTCGTACCACTTCACCTTGCCGGTCGGCACTGCACTCACCCGCTCGTCTTGTCAGAACTACCTACACACATAAAGCTCGCGTCCCGTTAGCGCCGGGACGCGATGGAGCGATCCTACTCGGACGCCGCCGGGTAGTTCACCCCGATTACTAGGTAGGCTTGCAAACACCTCTGGGAGAGAGATGCGCCGGTAATGCGAGTGATACTCAACATCATCTGGTTGATCTTCGGCGGCCTGTGGCTGGCAGTGGGGTACCTGCTGGCCGCGCTGCTCTGCTTCGTCCTGATCATCACCATCCCGTTCGGATTCGCCTCGCTGCGCATCGCGTCCTATGCCCTGTGGCCGTTCGGCCGCACGATCGTGGACAAGCCGGGCACCCGGCCTGGCGCCCTGGTCGGCAACATCATCTGGATCGTCCTGTTCGGCTGGTGGCTGGCACTGGGACACCTGGTCAGCGCGGTGGCCATGGCCGTCACGATCATCGGAATCCCGTTGGCGCTGGCCGATCTCAAGATGATCCCGGTCTCGTTGGTCCCGCTGGGCAAGGAGATCGTCCCGGTCGACTCGGTAGGGGTGCCGGCATGACGCTGACCTCACTCGGCCTGCCCGCGGTAGGCGGGCCCGGTCGCCCACCCCTCGGGCCGGCCCCGTCCAGCGGCCCGCTGGTGGACACCTACGGCCGGGTGGCCACTGACCTGCGGGTCTCACTCACCGACAAATGCAATCTGCGCTGTACCTATTGCATGCCCGCCGAAGGGCTGGACTGGTTGCCCGGCGAGGCACTGCTGAGCCCCTCCGAACTGGGCCGGTTGTTGCGCATCGCCGTCACCCGCCTCGGCATCACCAGCGTGCGGTTCACCGGCGGCGAACCGTTGGTCACCCGCCATCTGGAAGACGTGGTCGCCGCCGCGGCAGCGCTGCGCCCCCGCCCGGAGATCACACTGACCACCAACGGCATCGGGCTGGACCGCCGCGCGGCGGCCCTCAGACAGGCCGGGCTGGACCGGATCAACGTGTCGCTCGACAGCATCGACGCCGCCCATTTCGCCCGGATCACCCGCCGGGACCGACTGGGCGACGTGCTCGACGGACTGGCGGCCGCCAAGGCGGCCGGGTTGTCGCCGGTGAAGGTCAACGCCGTGCTCGACCCGGCGTCGGGTCTCGAGGACGCCGTGAACCTGTTGGGGTACTGCCTGGACCATGGATACCAGCTGCGCATCATCGAGCAGATGCCTCTGGACGCCGGACACACCTGGCAGCGCGGCAAGGTGATCGACGCGGACACCATCCTTGCCACGCTGCGGCAGCACTTCGATCTGCGATCCGATCCGCAGCCGCGCGGTTCGGCCCCCGCCGAGCTGTGGCAGGTCTCCGAGAGCGCCGAGCATCCCGCGGGCACCGTCGGGGTGATCGCCTCGGTGACGCACGCCTTCTGTTCAGCCTGTGACCGCACCAGGCTGACCGCCGACGGCCAGATCCGCAGCTGCCTGTTCTCCACCGAGGAGAGCGATCTGCGTGCGCTTCTGCGCGGCGACGCCGACGACGCCGACATCGAGGCGGCTTGGCGGACCGCGATGTGGGGCAAGCCCGCCGGGCATGGGATCAACAACCCGGATTTCGTGCAACCCGCGCGGCCTATGAGTGCGATCGGCGGCTAGATGACAGGGCACACCATGGCGGTGACGGTCCGCTATTTCGCCGCTGCGGCGGCGGCAGCCGGAGTTGATACGGAAACGTTAGATTTAGCGAAAGACGCGACGATCGCGTCGCTCGTCGAGCAACTCAGCGGCCGCGGCTCAGAGCTCGCGCGGGTGCTAAAGCGCTGCTCATACCTGTGCGACGGCGTGGCCGTCCGCGATCTGAACAGGCCGATGTCAACGCCTCAGACCATCGATGTGTTACCCCCCTTCGCGGGCGGATAACGTGATTTGCATCACATAACAAAATGGTCACGAGCTGGCTACGGCGGGGTGGAGCTCCTCGCCCACCTGCGACAACGCAAAAATAACCTGCACCTTTAAACAACTTTTAGAGTTTGCTCCGAGCCGAAACGCCCGAGGCCGTCAAAGGTGACGGGATAGCCGAGAGCCGTTACCTTCGAACCCGAGTCAACGGACCCTAATCGGTTGACCTACCTCGAACCGAAGCGCCGAGCTCCATCCATCGGGCCGGGGTACACGACGAACAACAAGGATGGAGACGGGGGACCCACCGGTCCACCGCTTTACTTCAGGACCAGGAGCCGCTTGCGGCCCCTTGGGGTGCCCCTTGGGGTGAAGCCGTCAGAGTTTCGACGACGACGGCCGGGCAACCTCTCCAGCCCGAACCCGACAGCTGACCTCGTGGGCGCATACGAGAGGACCTTCACGCTTATGAGCGGACGGCATCGCAAGCCCACCACGTCCACATCAGCCAAGAACGTCGCCAAGATCGCGGTGACCGGCGCTGCGATCGCAGGCGGCAGCCTCGCGATGGCCAGCCAGGCGACGGCCGCGACCGACGGCGAATGGGACACCGTCGCTCGCTGCGAGTCCGGCGGCAACTGGGCGATCAACACCGGCAACGGCTACCACGGGGGCCTGCAGTTCTCCCCCAGCACGTGGTCCGGTCACGGCGGTGGTGAATATGCCCCCACGGCCTTCATGGCCACCAAGGAAGAGCAGATCGCCGTCGCCGAGCGCGTTCTGGCCACCCAGGGCAAGGGCGCCTGGCCCACCTGCGGCCGCGGCCTCTCGAGCGCCACCCCGCGCAATGTGGTCAACGAGCCCGCCCCCGCCCCGCTGGACGCACCCGCGGTCAACGGCGAACTGCCGCCCGCACCTGACGCTCCGGCCCCGGCACCCGAGGCAGCCCCGATGGACGCCCCGCTGCCGCCCGCGCCCGAGAACCTGCCGCCTGCCCCGGAGAACCTGCCCCCGGCACCCGAAGCTCCGGCCCCGGCACCCGAAGCTGCCCCGATGGACGCCGCGCCAGCCCCGGCCCCTGAGGCCGCCCCGATGGACGCCGCACTGCAGGTGCCCGCTCCGGCTCCCGAAGAGGCACCTGTCCCCGCACAGACGGTCAGCTACTTCGATAAGATCCAGCACGCCATCGAGAAGCAGGGCCTCGACGGCAACATCGTTATCAACGGCTGAGTTTCAGGCCGAACCGACCCATTCGTCGGTGCCGTCGGAGAAGTACTGGTGCTTCCACACCGGTAGCCGCTCTTTGACGGTGTCGACGAGGCGGGCACAGGTTTCGAACGCCGCCCCGCGGTGGTCCGCTGCCACAGCGGCCACCAGGGCGGCGTCTCCTATATTCAGGGTTCCGATGCGGTGGCTGACCGCGATCGCACGTACCCCGGTGGCCTGCGCGGCCACCTCGGCGGCCACCTCTTGCAGGGTTTGAAGGGCATCGGGGTGCGCGGAGTACTCCAGCCGGAGGACCGAGCGGCCGTCGTCGTGATCGCGCACCACCCCGGAGAACCCGACGACCGCTCCGGCCGCCTCGTGGGCCACCAGCGCCTCGTATTCGGTCAGTGAGATCGGTGTCTCGGTCAGTTCGACCCGTACGACGCTGGCGCTCATCGGCACTGTCTCCTCTTCGCGCAAGCGCTCATCGGCACTGTCTCCTCTTCGCGCAAGCGCTCATCGGTGGTCCTTGCCGCTCAGTTGGTCCAACGCATGCTCCAGGACGCCGGCCAGTACGCCCAGCCCGTCCTTGACCCCGCCCGGCGACCCGGGCAGGTTGACGATCAGGGTGCGCCTGGCAACGCCGCAGACGCCGCGGGACAACACCGCGGTGGGCACCTTGTGCACGCCGGCACGCCGGATGGCATCGGCCAGGCCGGGTATCTGATAGTCGAGTACCGCCGAGGTGGATTCCGGCGTCGTGTCGGTGGGCGAGATGCCGGTGCCACCGGAGGTGATGATCAGGTCGACGCGCTCGGCCAGTGCGGCCCGCAGGGCGTCGCCGACGGCATGTCCGTCGGCGACCACCATCTGCTCGGTGACGTCATAGCCCCGATCGGACAGCCAGCCGACGATGAGCGGGCCGGTCCGGTCGTCGTACACCCCGGCAGCGGCACGGGTGGAGGCGATGATGACCCGCGCCGAACGCGTCACTGAGTAGTTCTTTCCCACAATCCCGTTTTACCGCCTTCTTTGCGCATCACTTTGATGTCGTCGATGCGTGCGGCGGGGTCGACGGCCTTGATCATGTCGTACAGCGTCAGCGCGGCCACGCTCACCGCGGTCAGGGCCTCCATCTCGACCCCGGTGCGGTCGGTGCTGCGCACGGTGGCGGTGATGGCGACCTCGGCGTCGCGGGCGTCGAAGTCCACGTCGACACCGGTCAGGGCCAACTGATGGCACAGCGGAATCAACTCGGGAGTCCGCTTGGCCGCCTGGATGCCGGCGATCCGTGCAGTGGCCAGGGCATCACCCTTGGGCAGGCCGCCCGAGGCGATCAGGGCCACCACATCCGACCTGGTGTGCAACGTGCCCACGGCCACCGCGGTGCGTTTGGTCACGGCCTTGGCCGTGACGTCGACCATGTGCGCCGCGCCGGACTCGTCGAGGTGCGACAGGCCCTCTGTCACCTGTTGACGACGGTGGCCGACTGGATGAAGGGCAGGTCTTCGGCCGGCAGCGGAAAGGTCAGATCACCGAACGGGGACAGTGCGCCGGTGCGGTCGGTGGCAAGCTCACTGACGGCGTGATCATCGCCGTCGGAGAGCACGGGCCAGCCGTTGTCGACGTAATGGTTCTTCTTGTTGTCAGCCACGCTCCACATTGTGGCAGGCTCCTCATCCGGTGGCGAGACCGGCGGGCTGCTTTACCCTGGTCAGGATATGACCGCCGCACAGACTCCCGGATTCCCGCTGGGTGCCTGGCTGTCCGACCTCGACGACAAGGGCCTCATCCGCCTGCTGGAGCTGCGGCCCGACCTGAGCCAGCCACCACCGGGAACGATCGCCGCGCTTGCCGCGCGCGCCACCTCACGTCAGTCGGTCAAGGCTGCCACCGATTCCCTGGACTTCCTGAGGCTGGCCGTGCTGGATGCACTGCTGGTCCTGCACGCCGACACCCACGCCGTTCCGGTTTCCGAGGTGAGCAAACTGTTGGGTAAGCGGGTCGGTGCCGGCGACGTGACCACTGCGCTGGAAGATCTGCGCGAGCGGGCCCTGGTGTGGGGCGAGGCCGCCGTCCGGGTGGCGCCCGAAGTAGCGGCGGGCCTGCCCTGGTTCGTCGGTCAGGCCGCCGTGGAGACCTCAGATCGCAGCGCCGACGAGATCGCCGACCTGCTCGGAGGGCTCGATGAGGCCCAGAGCGAGCTGCTGGCCCGGCTGCTGGAGGGCTCACCGATGGGCCGCACCCGCGACGCGGCCCCCGACACCCCGCCCGACCGGCCGGTGCCGCGACTGCTGGAGGCCGGACTGCTGCGGCGGATCGACGCCGAGACGGTGATCCTGCCCCGGATGGTCGGTCAGGTGATGCGCGGCGAGGCGCCCGGCCCGACGGAGTTGACCACGCCGGTGCTTCAGACCTCGTCGACAACGCCTGCCGATACGAACGCGGCGGCCGCCGGTGCTGCCATCGATCTGCTGCGCGAGGTCGACCTCGTCATCGAAACCCTCGGCAGCACGCCGGTTCCCGAGTTGCGCAACGGCGGGCTCGGGGTGCGCGACGTGAAACGGCTGGCCAAGGCCACCGGCATCGACGAACCGCGGCTGGGGCTGCTGCTGGAACTGGCGGCCGGCGCCGGACTGATCGCAGCCGGGATGCCCGAACCGGACCCGGGTGACGGCACCGGGCCCTACTGGGCGCCGACCGTGGCCGCAGACCGGTTCATCGAGTCCCCGACTGCCACCCGCTGGCACCTGCTGGCCGCGACCTGGCTGGACCTGCCGGCCCGGCCCGCCCTGATCGGCAGCCGCGGGCCGGACAACAAACCCTTTGCCGCACTGTCGGATTCGCTGTATTCGACGGCAGCTCCACTGGACCGCAGACTGCTGCTGAGCGTGCTGGCGGAGCTGGCACCGGGCTGCGGGGTCGACGGCACCGAGGCCGCTCGGGCCATGGTGTGGCGGCGGCCGCGCTGGGCGGCGCGCCTACAGCCGGCCACGGTCGGCGGCCTGCTCGCCGAAGCGCATGCGCTGGGCATGGTGGGCCGCGGTGCGATCAGCACCCCGGCTCGCGGCCTGCTGGCCGGTGACCCCGAGGTGGACGTGCTGGCCGCGATGGCCAAGGCGCTGCCCAAACCACTCGACCACTTCCTGCTGCAGGCCGACCTCACGGTGATCGTGCCCGGACCGCTGGAGCGGGATCTGGCCGAACATCTGGCCGAGGTGGCCACCGTCGAATCGGCGGGCGCGGCGATGGTCTACCGGATCAGCGAAGCGTCCATCCGCCGTGCACTCGATGCCGGGCGCACCGCCAGCGAGCTACACACCATGTTCGAGAAACACTCGAAAACCCCGGTGCCGCAAGGCTTGACCTATCTCATCGACGACGTCGCCCGCCGGCACGGCCAGCTGCGCGTCGGGATGGCCACGTCATTCCTGCGATGTGAAGATCCGGCACTGCTGGCCCAGGCGGTCGCCTCCCCGAAGGTCGACCAGCTCGAGTTGCGCCTGCTGGCCCCGACCGTGGCGGTGTCGCAGGCCCCGATCGCCGACGTGCTCACCGCGCTACGCGACGCCGGGTTCGCGCCCGCCGCCGAAGACTCCACCGGCGCCGTCGTCGACATCAGGGCCCGCGGCGCGCGCGTCATCGCACCGACCCGGCGCCGCGTCTATCGCCCACCCACCCCGCCGACCGCCCAGACTCTCGGCGCGATCGTCGCGGTGCTGCGCAAAGTGGCGTCGGGACCGTTCGCCGGCGTGCGCCTGGACCCCGCGATGGCCATCACCCAATTGCAGGACGCCGCGATCAACCAGACCCCCGTGGTGATCGGATACGTCGACCCGGCCGGGGTGGCCACCCAGCGGGTGGTCTCCCCCATCAACGTGCGCGGCGGTCAGTTGACCGCGTTCGATCCGGCCGCCGGGCGGGTCCGCGAGTTCGCCATCCACCGCGTCACCTCGGTCGTGTCGGCCGATTCGGAATAATGGGCAGAATGACTTGCCTGCGAGGAGCCGAGAATGACTGACGGCCCACTGATCGTGCAGTCCGACAAGACGGTGCTGCTCGAGGTCGACCACGAGCAGGCCGGGGCGGCCCGCGCCGCCATCGCACCGTTCGCCGAGCTGGAACGCGCCCCCGAACACGTCCACACCTACCGCATCACCCCGTTGGCACTGTGGAACGCCCGCGCCGCGGGCCACGACGCCGAGCAGGTGGTCGATGCGTTGGTCAGCTTCTCGCGGTACCCGGTGCCGCAGCCACTGCTGGTCGACATCGTCGACACCATGGGCCGCTACGGCCGCCTGCAGTTGGTGAAGAGTCCCGTGCACGGTCTGGTCCTGGTCAGCCTGGATCGCGCAGTGCTCACGGAGGTGCTGCGGCACAAGAAGATCGCCCCGATGCTGGGCGCGCGCATCGACGACGACACGGTGGTCGTGCACGCCAGCGACCGTGGCCACATCAAGCAGATGCTGCTGAAGATCGGCTGGCCGGCCGAGGACCTGGCCGGCTACGTCGACGGTGAGGCCCATCCGATCGAGCTGGCCCAGGACGGCTGGGAGCTGCGCGACTACCAGCAGATGGCCACCGATTCGTTCTGGGCGGGCGGCTCCGGTGTGGTGGTGTTGCCGTGCGGTGCGGGCAAGACCCTGGTCGGGGCGGCGGCGATGGCCAAGGCCGGCGCGACGACGCTGATCCTGGTCACCAACACCGTGGCCGGACGGCAGTGGAAACGCGAACTGGTCGCCCGCACCTCGCTGACCGAGGACGAGATCGGCGAGTACTCGGGTGAGAAGAAGGAGATCCGGCCGGTCACCATCGCGACGTACCAGGTGATCACCCGCCGCACCAAGGGCGAGTACAAGCATCTGGAGATCTTCGACACCCGCGACTGGGGGCTGATCATCTACGACGAGGTGCACCTGCTGCCGGCACCGGTGTTCCGGATGACCGCCGATCTGCAGTCCCGGCGGCGGCTGGGCCTGACGGCGACCCTGATCCGCGAAGACGGCCGCGAAGGTGACGTGTTCTCCCTGATCGGGCCGAAACGCTATGACGCGCCGTGGAAGGACATCGAGGCCCAGGGCTGGATTGCCCCCGCCGAGTGCATCGAGGTGCGGGTGACGATGACCGACAACGAGCGGATGCAGTATGCCACCGCCGAACCCGAGGAACGCTACAAACTGTGTTCGACCGTGCACACCAAGATCGCGGTGGTCCGCTCGATCCTGGAACGTCACCCCGGCGAACCGACCCTCGTGATCGGTGCCTACCTGGATCAGCTGGAGGAACTGGGCGAGGAGTTGGATGCGCCGGTGATTCAGGGGTCGACGAAGAACTCCGAGCGCGAGGCTCTGTTCGACGCGTTCCGCCGCGGCGAGATCACCACACTGGTGGTCAGCAAGGTGGCGAACTTCTCCATCGACCTACCGGAAGCATCTGTCGCCGTTCAGGTTTCAGGCACCTTCGGCTCCCGCCAGGAAGAGGCGCAGCGCCTGGGCCGGCTGCTGCGTCCGAAGGCCAACGGCGGCGGCGCGGTGTTCTACTCCGTGGTCTCGCGTGATTCGCTGGACGCGGAGTACGCCGCGCACCGGCAACGGTTTCTGGCCGAGCAGGGCTACGGCTACGTCATCAAAGACGCCGACGACCTGCTCGGCCCCGCGATCTAGGCGTGCGGCTTGACCACGGTCAGCAGCACCACCGAATTTTCGAGTGCATGCAGGCTGTGGCGGGTACGCGGGATCACGATGTGATCGCCCGGCGATCCTTCCCAGCTGGCCTCGGCGGTGGCCAGCTTCACCCGGCCGTCGATCACCTGCAGGGTCGCCTCGCCCGGGCTCTCGTGCTCGTCGAGACCGGTGCCACCTTTGAGAGCGATCACCGTCTGACGCAACTGGTGCTCATGCCCGCCGTAGACCGTGGTGGCACTGCGTCCATTGCTGGCCGCAAGGGCGGAAGTCAACTGTTGGCGGGCAATCGCGGTGAGCGAGATCTTCTCCATAACGGTGCATTCCCTTCCGACGGGGTCGGGCTGACGACACCGGTCCGGTGACCGATTCTGTGACCCCTTGGCAGACTATCGCTCCCGTCACACAGTCCGCGCCCGGCTGGGCGGAGATACCACGGCAACGGTCCGTTCCGAATGCGCAAACACAATTCCGCGCAAACACGTTTGGGTATCAGCGATGCCGATATGCTGCGGACTCGAGCCTGACCACGACGAAAAGGGAACCGATCCCATGAGAAAAATGTTGGTGGCCACAACAACCGGCCTGACCGCAGCGGCCCTCAGTTTCGCCATTGCGGGTTGCGGACCGTCCGGCGAATCAAAATCCACCACTTCGGAATCGACGGCGGTGACCGCAGTGCAGGATCAACCGCCCAAGCTGGAGGACGGTCTCGACGACACCCTGCATGACTATATCGTCGAGCACAACATCGCCGAAGTCCCTTTCAAGCCAGGCGATCCCGGGACACCGACCTACGACCTCGCTCTTCCCGAGCACTGGGCCTTGGCCACCGAGATACCGGAATGGGCCTTCGGAGCCATCGTCTACGACCAACCTCGAGACGCCTCGGATCCCCCCACCATCACCGCGATCGCCAACAAGCTCACCGGCGACGTGGAGGGCCCGGAAGTTCTCGATTATGCGTCGGGACTTTTGGACAACATGCCCGATTTCAAACCGCTCGGTGAGGCCACCGAACGCACCATCAGCGGGTTCAATTCCGTTGATTACGCCGGAACGTACCTCCATGAGGGCAAAACCCGTTTCGTCGCCCAGAAAACGGTTGTGGTGCCGGGTCCGGACGCGCTCTTCGTCGTCCAACTGAACGGCACGGCAGTGGAGAGTGATTCACAGATCGTGCTCGACGCCATGCAGTGGATCAATGACCGCACGACGATTACTGCCGCCTAGCCGCCCGGCCGCGGTCACATCCGCAAATGATGGAGACCCTCGAGAATGACCCGAATCAAAGCTTCCACGCTGCTGTTGGCGCTGCTCGGCTTCGTGCTGTTCCTGTCAGGCCCGGTCATCACCGCTCCGCCGGCGTACGCGGCATGTGCCCCCAACCAACAGCTTGATCCCCGCACCGGGATGTGCTGGTCGACGGCCGACCGGAACACCGTGGGCACGCCGCGCGGAACGGGCGGAACCGCACCCTGCATTCCCGGCCGGCTCGGGATGTGCCTGGCCGCCGCACAGAACGGCACGCAGCCCGGTGCGAACCTGAAGCCACAACCGCCCGGGGGCCCTGCACCTCGCACCACCTGGCCGGCCCGGTAACGCCTCGGCCCGACCCCGGCGGCGGCTTCGCCGGCGACATTCAAATCACCCGGAGTGGATCTTCGCCGTAGCCGAAGCGGCACCGCAGTTGGACGAGCAATCGTTCGGCCTCGGCGATGCGCCCGTGCAACCGGACAAGTGCCTCCGGTATCGGCGCGTCGGCCACTCGGCTGCGTTCCCGAAGCTTCCGCCACCGGAGTTCCGTGGCGGCGAGATGGTCTCGCAGGTCATCGATTTCCCCGAGCAGAATTTCCTCGAACAGGCGCGATTGAGCGATGTCAGCGCTGTGCACGGGCCTGGAACAGTCCACCGGGGCGGCCGCGAGGGGGGCCGTGCGCGGCCGGCGGTTGAACACCGCGGCCACGCCGGCCCCGACGGTTGGGGCGGATACGGTTCCGCTCCCGAATTCCCGTGATATCAGCGTCACGTAGGGATCATGGAGCACATTACTGCTCCAATCCACCGCACGTTTCAGCCGGCATATCGTCTCCGGTCATCTACCAGTCATGCGATGTACATTTGACGACCGTTTCGCGCGGACGCCATCAATGCGTGCCGGCACGATGCCAGGCCGGGTCATAGACCCAGGCCAACCGGGCGAGGGTCAGCGCCGCCAGCAGCAGCCCGAAATCGCGCAGCGCGACATCGTAGAAGCCCGGGTAACTCACCAGGTTGAGGATGATGCCGGCCAGCCACGCGGCCACGACGTAGGCCGCATACCTCGGCTTGACGGCCACTGCCACGCCGGCCACGATCTCGATCACTCCCACCACGAGCATGGTCGAGTGCGCGCCGAACGGGCTGAGATCCGCGATCCACGGCGCCAGATAGCTGTCCCAGTTGGTCAGCAGGTCGGTGAACTTGTCGATCCCGAACACGATGGGCAACACGGTAAAGCCGATCCGCAGCAACGCGTAGGCCCCGTACGCCGGGTCGGTGCGGGCGCGTTCGACCGCGGCCGCCCAACCAGCAGGTTGGCCGATACCAACATTTGAGGTGCTCATGACCCTTCCCTTCTAAAAATAAACTGTGACACTTTTAGACTCGACCCCGCTCCCCGACTTTGTCAAGAGTTTTTGGTGTTAGAATGGAGCAATGTTCTCCCGGTCTGCCCACCCGGCGACCATGTCAGCGCTGAGCACGCTCGATGACCCGCTACGCCGCCGGCTCTATCAACTCGTCGCCGACAGCGACGAGCCGGTGTCCCGCGAGGACGCCGCGGCAGCAACCGGGATCGGACGCACCCTGGCGGCCTACCACCTGGACAAGCTCGCCGATGCCGAACTCCTTGCGGTCACCTACCAGCGACCCGACGGGCGATCGGGCCCCGGCGCCGGACGGCCCGCCAAGCTCTACAGCCTGGCCGAACGCGAGCTGGCCATCAGCGTGCCGCCTCGCGACTATCAGTTGCTGGCCGGAATACTCGTGACCTCCATCGAGCAGGACACCGGCGGTGCGGTAAGAGCGACGGTCGAGCAGGCCGCGCGCGATGCTGGCATGCGCGCGGCTCACGACGCAGGCGGCGATTTGATCGATGCCCTGCGTGGCTGCGGATACCTACCCCGCACCGACCCGGACGGGGGAATCTCGCTGCGGAACTGCCCGTTTCACGCGGTGGCCCGTGATCACCTCGACGTGGTGTGTGGGTTGAACCTGGAACTGATCCGGGGCGCGATCGCCGCCAGTTCGTCAAGCACCGCACAGGCAGAACTCAATCCACGTCCCGGACACTGCTGCGTGCAGCTACACGACGCAGATCGCCAGCATCGCGTTTCCGACCCGGTCAACTCAACGCCGGGATGACCTTCTGCTCGAACAGTTCGATCCCGGACCGGTCGTAGGCGGCCTCCGGGAAGTACAGAATCGCGTACTCACACCCGAGGTCGCGCATCCGCTGCAGCTTCTCGATCACTTGTTCGGTTGTACCGCTTGCCGATTCGGGTGCGGTGGCGTTGGCGAGCATGGCGTCGACGGCAGCCTCGCCGGCCACCGGCACCTGCCGGGCCCGCAACCGCGCGACACGGGCGGCCACATCGGCCTCGGACTCCCCGATGACGGCGTTGAAGTTGGCCGAACGCACGATGGTGTCGTAGTCGGTACCGACGTCGCGGCAATGCCCGGCCAGCACCTCCGACTTGTGCGCGAAGCCGTCCGGCTCAGACGTGAAGTTCGTGTACTGCGCATACTTGGCCGCGATCCGCAGTGTCACCTTCTCCCCGCCGCCGGCGATCCACATCGGAATACCGTTGTCCTGCAGTGGCTTCGGAGCAACGATGGCGCCGTCGACCTGGTAGTGCTTGCCGTCGAAGCTGACCCGGCCGACGCGCCAGGCGTCGCGCATGATCTGCACGCCCTCGTCGAGCCGGCCCAGCCGCACCCCGGCCGACGGGAATCCGTATCCGTAGGCGCGCCACTCGTGCTCGTACCAGCCGCCGCCGATACCCATCTGCACCCGACCACCCGAGATGATGTCGGTGGTCGCGGCAATCTTGGCCAGGTAGACCGGATTGCGGTAGCTCATCGCGGTACACATCTGGCCGAGTTTGATCCGCGACGTCGTCGCCGCGTGCGCCGCCATCAGCGACCAGGCCTCATGGGTGGCCTCGTCGGTCGGCACCGGAACGGTGTGGAAATGGTCGTACACCCACAACGAGTCCCAGCTGCCTGCGTCGGCGTAGGCAGCCAGGTCGCGCATCACCGGCCAGTGGTTTTCGGTGGGAATGTCGACGAGATCAAGGCGCCAACCCTGCGGGATGAAAAGTCCGAAGCGCATGGCCCCCGACTCTACGGCGCCGACCCATGTTGCGGTACGGGGTTAGCCTCGGATATGCCCCTCTCCAAGGAAGAACGCGAGCAATTTCTGGCCGAACCGCACATCGCCGCATTGTCGGTCTACGCAGGAGACAAACGCGGTCCGCTGACCGTCCCGATCTGGTACCAGTACACCCCTGGCGGGCAACCCTGGCTGCTGACCGGTACCGGGTCCCGTAAGCACCGGTTGATCGAGGCAGCCGGACATCTGTCGTTGATGGTCGAGCGGCTCGAGCCGACGGTGCGCTACGTGGCAGTCGACGGCGCAGTCGACCGCATCGAACCGGGCACCGATGAGCAACTCGTCGAGATGACCAAGCGCTACCTGGCTCCTGAGAAGGTGGAGCCATACCTCGAATTCGCCCGCCGCGAGCAGGGTGAGAGCGTTGCGGTGTTCTTCAAGCCCGAGCACTGGCTGTCCTCCGATCTGGGAGCGCTCTAACTCTGTGAGCTCGCGCCAACGCTTGTTCCGGTGGCTGTACCGGCTGGGGTTCACCCCCTGGGATGGCCACCCATTGGCGCACAGCCTGATGACACTTGTCGAGGGCACCGCGTTGCCCCCGGGAACCGCGCTCGACGTGGGCTGCGGCACCGGGGACAACGCGGTGTACCTGGCCAGACACGGGTGGCGGGTCACCGGCGTGGACTACGTGGCCAAACCGCTGAAGATAGCCCGCGCCAAGGCCGCCGGACTGCCCGCTGTCTTCACCAAAGCCGATGTGACACAACTGAGCTGGTCGGGTGTCGGGGCCGGATTCGATCTCATCGTCGACAGTGGCTGCCTGCACGGCATGGACGCCGACGACCGTGACGCCTACGTCCGGGAGGTCAGCGCAGTGGCCGCCCCCGATGCACAACTGCTGATCGTGGCGTTCATCCCGGGTGGATCGATGGGTGTACCCGGCATCGGGTTCGAAGAAGTGCAACGACGCTTCAGTGCGGGCTGGATACTGCTGTCCAGCGGGGATGAGCCCGCGATGAACCAGAACGGCAAGAACGCGGCGCGGTTCTATCTGTTCCGGCGCACCACATAAAGGGTTACGCGCTTCGGTCAGTCATATAGCGAAGGCCTGGCAACGCATTTCGCTGCGTACCCGTCGTCGGGCGACGACTGGGACACCTACGACCGCGTCATGCGCGAGGAGCGCCGCACCGCGGTGCTGATCTCTCCCACCCGGATCTACTCGAACCCAGATCGAGATTGCACACAGGGTCGTGAAATCGCGAAATCGACAGCCCTGGGCGCAATCTCGACGCCCGCGCACGCAAAAGCCCCCGACTTGCGCCGGGGGCTTCTGACGTTCTGGCTTAGCTCTCCAGCGAGGCCGGGGGCAGGAAGCGGTCGCCGTAGCGGGCGGCCAGTTCCTTGGCGCGGGCGACGAACGCCGCCTTGCCGACACCGAGCTCACCCTGGTAGCCGACGATGAACTGCGCCGAACCACCGGTGTAGGGCGGGAAGCCAATACCCATGATCGAGCCGATGTTCGCGTCAGCGGTCGAGGTGAGCACGCCTTCGTCGATGCACTTCTGGGTCTCCAGTGCCTCGGCGAACAGCATGCGGTCGATCATGTCCTGCAGCGGGATCGAGGCGCTTCCGGAGTTGAAGGCCTCCTTCAGACCCGGCCACAGCTGCGTCCGCTTGCCGTCGACGTACTCGTAGAAGCCGGCACCCTTCAGCCGCGACGGGCGACCGAGCTCGATCATCTTCTCCACCACGGCCTCGGCCGGGTGCGGCACGTGGGTGCCACCGGCAGCCTCGACACCTTCCTTGGTGGCGACAGCGATCTTGTGCATGAGCTCCAGGTTGAGCTCATCACTCAGCTGCAGCGGCGCCGCCGGGTAACCGGCCTGCGAACCTGCCTGCTCGATGGAGGCGGGCGCGACGCCCTCGCCCAGCATGGCCAGCGCCTCGTTGACGAAGGTGCCGATCACGCGGCTGGTGAAGAAGCCGCGGCTGTCGTTGACCACGATCGGGGTCTTGCGGATCGCCAGCGTGTAATCGAACACCCGGGCCAGCGCCTCGTCAGAGGTCTTCTCGCCCTTGATGATCTCCACCAGCGGCATCTTGTCGACCGGTGAGAAGAAGTGGATGCCGATGAAGTCCTCCTGGCGCTTCACGCCGGTCGCCAGACCGGTGATCGGCAGCGTGGAGGTGTTCGAGCCGAGCAGCGCGTTGGGCTCGACGATGTCCTCGATCTCCTGGAACACCTTGTGCTTGAGTTCCTGGTTCTCGAACACGGCCTCGATCACGAAGTCGACGCCCTTGAGATCCTGCGGATCGGCGGTCGGGGTGATCTTGGCGAGCAGCGCCTTCGACTTCTCTTCGGTGGTCTTGCCACGCTTGAGTGCCTTGGCCTCCAGGCCCTCCGAGTACGCCTTGCCCTTGTCAGCGGCTTCCTGCGTGACGTCCTTGAGCACGACGTCGTAGCCAGCCTTGGCCGACACGTAGGCGATACCGGCGCCCATCATGCCCGCGCCCAGCACACCGATCTTCTTGATCTCCTGCTTGGCGATGCCCTCCGGACGCGATGCGCCGCCGTTGATGGCCTGCAGGTCCAGGAAGAACGCCTGAATCATGTTCTTGGCGGTCTGGCCGGTGACCAGCGAGACGAAGTAACGGCTCTCGATGCGGCTGGCGGTGTCGAAGTCGACCTGCGCACCCTCGACAGCGGCGTCCAGGATGGCCCGCGGGGCGGGCATCGGGGCGCCCTTGAGCTGCTTGCGCAGCAGCGCCGGGAACGACGGCAGGATCGCCGCCAGAGCCGGGGAGGACGGGGTGCCGCCGGGCATCTTGTAGCCCTTGACATCCCACGGCTGGGTGTGGGCCTCGGGGTTGGCCTTGATCCAGGCCTTGGCTGCCGGGAGTAACTCGTCCACGTTCGGTACGACCCGGTCCACAAGCCCGATTTCAGCGGCCTTGGCCGGGCTGAACCGGGTGCCCTGGCTCAGGATCTCCATGAAGGCCTTCTGGATACCGAACATCCGCACGGTGCGGGCGACGCCGCCACCGCCGGGCAGCAGGCCCAGGGTGACCTCGGGCAGACCGATCTGGCTGCCCTTCACATCGGCGGCGATGCGGTGGTTACAGGTCAGCGCGATCTCCAGGCCACCGCCCAGCGCCGCGCCGTTGATGGCGGCGACGACGGGCTTGGGCAGGGTCTCCAGCTTGCGCAGGTCGGCCTTGATGGTTTCGACCATCTCGAACGCCTCGGCGGCGTCGTCGGGGCCGATGTTCATCATGCCCTTGAGGTCGCCACCGGCGAAGAAGGTCTTCTTCGCGCTGGTGATGACCACACCGGTGATCGAATCCTGCTCCGCAACAAGCTTTTCCACAGCATCATGCATGGACTGCTTGTAGTGCTCGTTCATCACGTTGGCCGAACCGGTCGGGTCGTCCAACGTCAGGGTGACGATGCCGTCGGCATCCTTGTCCCACTGAATAGTGTTCTCAGCCATTGTCATTACTCCTAGACGCGCTCGATGATGGTGGCCACGCCCATGCCGCCGCCGATGCACAGCGTGATCAGGGCACGCCGAGCGCCACGACGCTCGAGCTCGTCGACCATGGTTCCGGTGATCATGGCGCCGGTGGCGCCCAGCGGGTGACCCATCGCGATGGCGCCACCGTTGACGTTGAGCTTCTCGTCGGGGATGTTGAGGTCCTTCTGGAACTTCAGCACCACCGAGGCGAACGCCTCGTTCAGCTCGAACAGGTCGATGTCATCGACGGTCAGGCCGGCCCGGTCGAGCACCTTCTTGGTGGCCGGAGTGGGACCGGTGAGCATGATGACCGGGTCGGCACCGCTGGTGGCGGTGGCCACGATGCGGGCGCGCGGGGTCAGGTTCTGGGATGCCCCTGCACTTTCGCTGCCGATCAGCAGCAGGCCGGCGCCGTCGACGATGCCCGAGCTGTTGCCGCCGGTGTGGACGTGGTTGATCTTCTCGACGAAGTGGTACTTCTGCAGCGCCACGTCATCGAAGCCACCCATGGCACCCAGGCCCTCGAACGCCGACTTGAGCTTGCCCAGATCCGCCGCAGTGGTGCCCGGACGCATGTGCTCGTCATGGTCCAGCACGACCAGACCGTTCTGGTCCTTGACCGGAATGACCGACTTGGCGAAGTAGCCACCGGACCAGGCCGCGGCGGCCTTCTCCTGCGACCGCGCCGCGTAGGCGTCGACATCGTCGCGGGAGAAGCCCTCGATGGTGGCGATCAGGTCCGCGCCGATGCCCTGCGGGACGAAGCCGATGCGGTAGTTGGTCTCCGGGTCAGAGGCCCAGGCGCCGCCGTCCGAACCCATAGGGACGCGACTCATCGACTCGACACCACCGGCCAGCACCAGATCGTCCCAGCCCGAACGCACCTTCTGGGCGGCCAGGTTGACCGCCTCCAGGCCCGACGCGCAGAAACGGTTGAGCTGGAAACCACCGGTGGTCTCGGGCAGCTTGGCCACCAACCCGGCGGTGCGGGCGATGTCACCACCCTGATCACCCACCGGGGACACCACACCCAGGATGACGTCGCTGATCAGCGTCTCATCCAGGTCGGGATACCGGCTACGAATCTCCTCGATCAGACCGACCACCAGATTGACCGGCTTGATCTCATTGAGTGCGCCACCGCGCTGCTTGCCACGCGGCGTACGGATCGCCTCGTAGATGAAAGCTTCTTCGGACATGTCTGCTCCCCTGCCGTATCGGCGTCCAGGTTCAGGTTGGGTTGTGGAACCGCCCAGCGAATGTGGACAGTCCTCTGAACGGCAGCGTAGCAGCCTCGCCCAACCCGTTGGTTGGGCCTGTGCTCAGCATCTCCTTTGCGGGACGATCCCGCCCGCACGCCGCTTTCCACCCCAGGGCTGCACACCACGCAGCGCAACGACCCCGGCGTCGGAAATGGCGCAAACGAACATCCCACCCGCACGCCGCTTTCCACCCCAGGGCAGCGCCCGGCGAAGACCAGCGACCCGCAGGTAGAAATCGGTGCGACGACGGCGCCAACCGTGTCACACCAGGCGCGAAATCACCCGACGTCAGGCCGAGCGGGGCTCCTCGATCTCGATCAGCGACGGGTAGTCGGTGTACCCGCTCGGCCCGGGAGCGTAGAAAGTCGACACGTCGGGTTCGTTGAGTTCGGCACCCAGGATCAGCCGGTCGATCAGGTCCGGGTTCGCCAGGTACGCCCGCCCCACCGCTGCCGCGCTGATCGCGCCCCACTCCGCATAACCCTCCAGTGCCGAGAAGTCGGTGCCGGAGGCGCGACCGGTATTGAGGACGAACGTCCCCGACCACAAGGCGCGGATGACGCCGAAGGTCCGGGTGGCCGGGTCGATGAGCACGTGCAGGTAGGCCAGACCCAGCGGGGCGATTCGCGCCAGCAATGCCTCATAGGCGCCGACCGTGTCGTTCTCGTGCATGTCCCCGGCGGTGTTGCCGGGCGAGATACGCAGCCCGACCCGACCCGCGCCGATCTCGTCGACGACGGCCTCGACCACCTCGGCGGTCAACCTGGCCCGGTTCTCCGGCGAACCGCCATAGGCATCGGTGCGCTGATTGACCACATCGGAGGCGAACTGGTGCAGCAGGTAGCCGTTGGCGCCGTGGATCTCCACGCCGTCCATGCCGGCGTCGATCGCCCGGCGCGCGGCGGTGCGGAACTGTTCGACGATCGCCGGGATCTCGGCGGTATCCAGTGCTCGCGGCGTCTGCAGCGCCTTCTTGCCGGTGGGTGTGTGGGTGACCACATCGGCCGCGATCGCCGATGGCGCGACGGCCTCGAACCCGCTGATCTCGGGGTGCGCCATCCGGCCGACGTGCCACAACTGGACGAACATCTTGCCGCCGGCGGCATGCACCGAATCGGCGATCTCGGCCCAGCCCTGCTGATGGCGGTCGGTGTAGATGCCCGGGGTGTTCAGGTAGGCGCCGTTGGCGGTCTCGGCGACAGCGGTGGCCTCGCTGATGATCACGCCCGCACCCGCACGCTGCGAGTAGTACTGCGCGGCCAACGGCGAGGGGGTGCCGTCGGCATCGGCGCGCGAACGTGTCAGCGGCGCCATGAACAGACGGTTCGCGGCGGCGGTGTCGCCGACCTGGATCGGCTGAAGCAGTGCGGCGTCGGCGTTCAGTTTGTAGGTCACGCCGCTCTAAAGCGTCGTGAGCGCGGCAATCATTCCCGCCGAGCGTGCATCCAGATCTCGGATTCGTCGATTTCCACGATCTGTGCGCACGCTGGGTGTCTCCGAGCACCTACTGTCGACGGCATGACCGTGCAGAGACTGCAGCCCTTCGCCGTCACGATCTTCGCGGAGATGTCTGCGCTGGCCGGCCGACTGGGCGCGGTCAACCTGGGCCAGGGTTTCCCGGACGAGGACGGCCCGGCCGAGATGCTCAAGGTGGCGCAGCATGCGATCTCCGAAGGCCACAACCAGTACCCGCCCGGCCTCGGCATCCCCGAGTTGCGCCATGCCATCGCCGCACAGCGCAAACGCCACTACGGCATCGATTACGACCCCGACACCGAGGTCCTGGTGACAGTCGGCGCCACCGAGGCCATCGCCGCGTCGGTTCTCGGCCTGGTGGAACCGGGCTCGGAGGTGCTGGTGATAGAGCCGTTCTACGACTCCTACTCCCCGGTGATCGCGATGGCCGGGTGTGTACGCAGCGCGGTCCCGCTGGTTGCCGACGGGACCGGGTTCGCGATCGACGTCGAAGGACTCCGCCGCGCCGTCACGCCCAAGACCCGTGCGCTGATCCTCAACTCCCCGCACAACCCCACCGGCGCCGTGGCCTCCGACGCCGAGCTACGCGCCATCGCTGCACTGGCCATCGAGCACGACCTGCTGGTGATCACCGACGAGGTCTACGAGCAGTTGGTGTTCGGCGTCGAACACCTGCCGCTGGCCGGCTACCCCGGTATGGCCGAGCGCACGGTGACCATCTCCAGCGCCGCCAAGATGTTCAACGTCACCGGCTGGAAGATCGGCTGGGCCTGCGGGCCAACGGAATTGATCGCCGGGGTGCGCGCCGCCAAGCAGTACCTGAGCTATGTGGGCGGCGGACCGTTCCAGCCCGCGGTGGCCCACGCGCTCAATCACGAGGACGGCTGGGTGGCCGACCTGCGGGAGTCGTTCCAGACCAAGCGGGATCGACTGGGCAACGCACTGGCCGATATCGGGTTCGAGGTGCACGACAGCCGCGGCACGTACTTTCTGTGCGCCGACCCGCGGCCACTGGGCTATTCGGACAGCACGCAGTTCTGTGCCGAACTGCCGCACACCGCGGGGGTGGCGGCAATCCCGATGTCGGCGTTCTGCGATGCCGAGGCGCCGCATGCCGATCTGTGGAATCACCTGGTGCGCTTCGCATTCTGCAAACGAAACGACACCATGGAAGAGGCCATCCGACGGCTGGACGTGCTCCGCAGACGCTGACTAGATCAATCGGTGCCGTGAATTCCTCATGACGCGCTGACGCAGCCGCTCGATGGCGACGTCGAGAACGAGTGTCTTTGCCCGCTTGATGAGGAACTCCGGCACCGGCACCGCGAGGTCGACGATGACGTCGAACCGCACCCGCGTCCGATCCACCTCGGGCGTCAGGTTGTATTCGACATGCTGGCCACATTGCTGCCGGTTGGGTTCGGCATCCCACACCATCCAGTGGTCGCCCCAGTGGAACTCGAGGAGCTCTTTGTCGGTGATGCCCAATACCCGCAGGGTGGTCTTGACGTGGTGGGGCTTGCCGTCCGGATAGCGGTCTATGACCTTGACGCGACGGTGCATCGCAGACCAGGACGGCAGCGCGTCGACGTCGGCGAGCACCTCCATGATCGCCTCCGGCGAGGAGTCGAACACCGCCTCGCGTGATGCCTGCACGGCCACGCCCTCAAATCTAGCGACGCGCGCCGTCCCATGTGCGGTTCTTCGTATTGAGGTCCAGCGACAATCAGTTGGATTGCCGCGCAACGATCACCGGTGCAGTGGATGAATGCACCACCGCGGAGCTGACCGAGCCGAGCAACATCCCGGCGAATCCACCCCGGCCCCGGTTGCCGACCACCACGAGCTGGGCGGTTTCGGCCTGAGCCAGCAATTGCCGGGCCGGCTGATCGGGCATGACCACCCGCCGAACGGCGACGTCGGGATACCGCTCGCCCCACCCGGCCAGCTGTTCAGCCAGTGCACGCTCGGCCTCGGAGCTCAGATCCTCCCACCTGACGGAGGGGAACTCGAAGTTCAGGTCCGTCCAGGTGTGGAGGACCACGAGCTCCACACCGCGCCGCGACGCCTCGTCGAATGCGATCGCGGTGGCGAGCTCAGACGCAGGTGACCCGTCGACCCCGACCACGACGGGCGCCGTCGACGGGCGTTCGTCGTGGGGGATCACCGCCACCGGACCGTGGGCGTGGTGCGCCAGACTCGAGCTCACCGATCCGAGCAGTCGTCGTCCCCATTTGCCCAGGCCACGGGAACCCACGACCACCAGCTCAGCCTGGCGTGAGTACTCGATGAGCGTCGCAACCGCATGCCCCGGAACAGCTTTCGCAACGATGTTCAGCGGGTGCGTCCCGGCTGCGTCCGCGGCGACCCGGCGGGCGGCATCGAGGACCTCCTGACCCTGCTGGTCCTGATAGTCCCAATATTCCTGAGGCAGAGCCACATCCAACCAGACCGGGGACGCGGCGCCCGGCGATGCATACACCAACGTGAGCTCGACGCTCCGCGACACCGCGGCTTTGGCAGCCCACGACACTGCGTTGTCCGATGCCGGCGACCCGTCAACCCCGACGACGATGCCGTGCCGAAGGTTGTGTTCAGGCATCCGAATCTCCTTGTGCCCGACAGATCATCACCGGTACCGGACTGTGGTGCAGCAGGTTCAGGCTGGTCGAGCCGAGCAATACTCCGGCCAGCGCATTGCGGCCGCGAGACCCGACCACCACGAGTCCGGAATCATCGACGTGCTTCAGCACCGCCTTGCCGGGCGAGTCGGGCTCGATGAAACATTTGGCGTCGACGCCCGGGTGGTTCTTGTTGTGGACGTCGACGGTCTCGGTCAGCGCCATCAGTTCGGCGGACTCCACCCCGTCCCAGTCGATCAGCAGTGGGATGGTGACACCGGTCTCGGCGGGTGCGGTCAACGACAGCGACCGCACGGCGTTGACCGACTGGCCGAACCGATCGGCGAATTCGAAGGCCGTCTCCAGCGCGGTCTGCGCGGCGGGGCTGTCGTCGACCCCGACGATGACCGGGCCGTCCCCGGGGTCGACCCGGTCCCCGCGGAAGGCGACCACCGGGCACGCGGCCCGAGTGGCCACGGACAGCGCCGTCGACCCAAGCAGCAGCGCCGCGGCCGGTGTGACCGTCTTACCGCCGAGGACGACGAGCCGCGCCTGCCGGCTGGCCTCGATCAGCACCTGGTCGGCGGGTTCGTTGAATGAGTCCGTGGATACCGACAGCTCGGGGTGATCGGCGCGTACGGCCTCCTCCGCGGCCTTGAGGAACGCCTGGGCCATGTCGCGCTGATACGACATCATCGCCGCGGTCAGGGCGGCCGCGGTCTGAGTCAGGTTGCGGCCGATGGACGGTAGGGCGTGCACGATGCGCAGCGGCGCGCCGAACCGCGCGGCGACCGCGCCTGCCCAGCGAGCCGCGCCGAGCGCGCCGTCACTGCCGTCGATTCCGACTACTACTGGTGCGTCCGAGGAAGTCACACCCCCATCGTGGCCGCTTCAGAGCCCGATTGCCAGGGCACAAAGTCCCTGCGCGCCGGTCAGGTCCAGCCGATGTCGTCGATGTCGGTGCTCGACTGTGGCGGCTGACCGGGTGAACTCGGCGGCGTCCGGGAGAACCGCGGGGCCGGGGCGGCCTGTGCGACACCGTCGACGGTGACCAGGGTCGAGCGGGCCAGCAGGTGCTCGCCTTCGGCAGCCTCGCCCCAGGTGAGCACCGGTGTCACACATGCATCGGTGCCGGCGAAGATCTCGGTCCACTCGTCGCGGGTCTTGGTGGCGAAGCGCTCGGTGAAGATGGCCCGCATCTGGTCATAGCGGGCCAGTTCGAACTGCCCGGGGATCTCGGCGGCGTCCAGGCCGAGACCGGCCACCAGCTGCGCGAAGAACTGCGGTTCGATCGATCCGACCGCCATGTAGCCCCCGTCGGAGGTCTCATAGGTCCGATAGTAGGGGGCGCCGCCGTCGAGCAGGAACGACTCGCGCTCGTCACGCAACGATCCGGTGGCCCGCATTGTCCACATCATCTGCGCCAGCATGCTGACCCCGTCGACCATCGCAGCATCGATCACCTGCCCCTTGCCGGAGCGTTCCCGCTCGTACAACGCGGTGACGATACCGACGACGACGAGCATCGAACCGCCACCGAAATCGGCGACCAGGTTCAGGGGCGCCACCGGCGGACGGTCGCGGTAGCCGATCGCGCTGAGCGCACCCGTCTGCGACAGGTAGTTGATGTCGTGGCCGGCGGTGGTGGCCAGCGGTCCGTCCTGACCCCAGCCGGTGATCCGGGCGAAGATCAGCCGCGGATTGACGGCCTCACACTCGGCCGGCCCGATCCCGAGACGTTCGCAGGTGCCGGGACGGAAACAATCCAGCAGCACATCGGCTTTGGCGACCAGATCCAGCAACTTGCCGGGCTCGGACTTGACGTCCAGGTCGACGATGCGCTTGCCGCGATGCATCAGATCGACATTCTCGGCAGGCATCGTCAGGCCACCCGGCCGGCGCACCCGCACCACGTCGGCACCCAGGTCCGAGAGCATCATCGCGGCGTGTGGCCCGGGGCCGATGCCGCCCAGTTCGATAACTCGCACTCCGGCGAGCGGTCCGGTGTTGGTCATGCGAGGCACACTAAGGGATGGGCGAAATCGGGTACACCGTCGGCGACTATCTCCTGGACCGCCTCGCCGAACTCGGCGTGACCGAGATGTTCGGCGTTCCCGGCGACTATCAAATGGAATTCCTCGACCACATCCTGGCTCACCCGACGCTGCGCTGGGTGGGCGGCGCCAACGAGCTCAACGCCGGCTACGCGGCCGACGGCTACGGCCGGCTGCGCGGGATGGCCGCGCTGGTCACCACGTTCGGGGTCGGTGAACTGTCGGCGGCCAATGCGATCGCGGGCAGTTATGCCGAACACGTGCCGGTAGTGCACATCGTCGGCGCGCCGTCCAAGGATTCCCAGGCGGCACGTCGGATCGTGCACCACACTCTGGGTGACGGCGACTTCGATCACTTCCTGCGGATCAGTCGTGAGATCACCTGCGCCCAAGCGGATCTGGCGCCGGCAACGGCGACCCGAGAGATCGACCGGGTGCTCTCGGAGGTGCGTGAGCAGAAGCGGCCCGGCTACCTGTTGATCGCCACCGACGTGGCCCGGTTCCCCACCGAACGTCCCACCACGCCGCTGCCGCGCTACACCGGCGGCACCAGTCCGCGAGCACTCGCGATGTTCACCGCAGCGGCCGCCGAGATGATCGCCGACCACCGGTTGACCGTGCTGGCCGATTTCCTGGTGCACCGACTGGACTGCGTCGACCAACTCAATGCCCTGCTGGCGGCCGACACCATCGCCCACGCCACCCTGATGTGGGGCAAGAGCCTGGTCGACGAGAGCTCACCCAACTATCTGGGCATCTATGCCGGTGCGGCCAGCGAGGATTCGGTGCGCGAGGCGATCGAGGATGCTCCGGTGCTGGTGACCGCGGGTGTGTTGTTCACCGACATGGTCAGCGGGTTCTTCAGCCAGCGCATCGACCCGGCCCGCACCATCGACATCGGCGTCAACCAGAGTGTGGTGGCCGGGCAGGTGTACGCCCCGCTGGACATGTCGGCCGCACTCGACGCCGTCACCGCGATCCTCACCGAGCGTGGCATCACCTCACCGGCGCTACCCCCGCTGCCAGCCCGGCCACACACCGACCCTCCGGCCCGGGAAGCCGCCCTGACCCAGGAAGCCCTGTGGGACAGGCTTTCTCAAGCGCTGACCCCGGGCAATGTGGTGCTCGCCGATCAAGGCACGTCGTTCTACGGAATGGCCGGGCACCGGCTGCCCTCAGGGGTGACGTTCATCGGCCAACCCCTGTGGGGCTCGATCGGCTACGGCTTGCCCGCCGCGCTCGGCGCCGGTCTGGCCGATCGGGACCGTCGCACGGTGCTGCTCATCGGTGACGGCGCCGCCCAGCTGACCATCCAGGAACTCGGGGCGTTCGGCCGCGAAGGGCTGTCCCCCGTCGTGGTGGTGGTCAACAACGACGGATATACCGTGGAACGCGCAATCCACGGGGTCACAGCCGAATACAACGACATCACCGGCTGGCGCTGGACCGAACTGCCCGCGGCGCTGGGCGTCTCGGATGCGCTCACCTTCCGGGTCAGCACCTACGGCGAACTCGACGACGCGCTGACGACGGCGGCGGCCACCCCCGACCGCATGGTGTTCGTCGAGGTGATGCTGGGCCGGATGGACATCCCGCCACTGCTGACCGAGTTGGCGCAGTCCGCCGCGGACGCCAACTCGAGCTGACCGGCTACCCCTTCTTGACCTTGAGCACCTGCTTGCGCAGGCCTTCGGTAGCGGTCTCCACGCCGCCCTTCATGGTCCGCTTCAGGATGAAGCCGGGCATCGGCACCGACAGATCGATGGTGATGTCGAACCGGACCTTGGTCTTGTCACCGTCGGGGGTCAGGGTGTAGCTGGCGTCCTGGGCCTTGAGCTGGCCGGCCCGCACCAGCGTCCAGCTGACCTTGTTCTCACTCCAGGTGTATTCGATGACCTGCTCGTCGGTCAACCCGGCGGCCTTGACCGTCATCTTCACCTGCTTGGGCCGGCCGTCGTCGTAGGACTCGAGGATCTCGGCACGCTGGTATTGGGGCGACCAGGTCGGCGTCGCCTCGACATCGGCGACGACGTCGAGGATCTCCTGTGGGGTCGCCTCGATCACTACTTCACGGGAATCGCTGGTTGCCATGCGGCGAGATTACCCGGGGCTACGCTCGCCGATGTGCGCAATGCCCACGATCCCGGTGCGCGACCGAGTGGAGCCCCGTTCAGTCGCCCAGCACGGCCTTGGCGGCGTTGTAGCCGGGGATGAAGGTGATCCCCGGCCCACCGTGACACCCGGCGCTGGCCAGATATAGACCGTCAATGGGAATCGGTTGACCGACATGCCCTTTGGGGCCGGGACGGTTGGGGCCCATCTGCTCGGGATGGATCAGGCCGTGGCAGTAGTCGCCGCCCGGCGCGCCGAACATCGTGCCCATGTGGCGCGGCGTGAAGGTGGTGTGTCGGATGATCCGCTGCTCGAAATCAGGCGCCAACCGGCTGATCTTCTCGATGACCCGCCGGCCCATCTCGTCCTTGAGTTCGCCGTAGCCGGACGCCGACTCCTCGACCGGGAACCACAACGCGAACGCCGAGGCGGCGTGCTTGCCCGGCGGGGCCAGCGTCGGGTCATGAGCCGACGGGATCTGAAAGGCGACGGCGGGATCGGCGGGCACGATCCCGCGGCGGGCGTCCTGCCACTGCTGCTGCAGTTCTTCCGGAGTGCTGAAAATGCCGATGGCAGCCTGCATTTCCGGGTCGTTGAGCAGCTCATAGGGGGCGTCGAAGGTGGGCGCTCCGTCGAGCGCGAAATGCATCTGCAGATAGCTGCCGCGATGGTCGATCCGGGTGAACCGCTCACGCACCTCGGCCGGCAGCGCCTCGGGATCGATCAGCTTGGTCACCGTGATGTCCGGGGCGATCGCCGACACCACGACGGGCGCGGTGATCGTGGTGCCGTCGGCCAACCGCACTCCGGTGATCCGGCCGTTGTCGACGGCTATCCGGTCGACGCTGCTGCGCAACCGCAGTTCACCCCCGGCGGCGGTCAGCAGCGCATGCAGATGGTCGGTCAAGGCGCCGATCCCGCCCGCCAGCTTCTTCATCAGCACGGCGTTCTCGTCGGGCACCGCCAGTCCGTAGGCCAGGGCGGCCGCACTGCCCGGCGTTTCGGGTCCGCGGTAGGTGGTGTTGACCGCCAGAAAGGCCAGCATGCCGCGCAACGCGCCGTGTTTGTCCTTGTCCGGCAGGTACCGGTCCAGGACATCACTGACCGATCCGAATAGCAGGTCATCGATGGCCAACCGCTCGGATTCTGTTGCTGCGCAGGCATACATCTCGTCGAGGGTGCGGGGTGGACGGCCTGCGTCGAAGCGGCCCAGAGCCCGAGTGGGCGCCAAACTCCAGGTCATCAGGCCCGCCATCCCGGCCACCGCGTCGGCGCCGTGAACCTCACCGAGGTGGCCCAGCATCTTCATCGGGTCGGCGTAGTAGACGACCGGCCGGTCACCGATTCCGCGCAGCGATACCGACATGACCTCCAGACCCACGGTCGGCAAGGTGTCCAGCCCCAACTCGGCACTCACGACGGCCGAGGTGGGGAACTGCAACGACCCGGCGATCTCGAACCGGTAGCCGTCGAAAAGCTCGACGGTCGAAGCCATCCCGCCGGCGTATCGCTTGGCCTCCAGGCACAGAGTGCGCCTTCCGGCCCGCGCCAACAGGGCCGCCGCAGCCAGTCCGTTGTGCCCGGCCCCGATCACGATCGCGTCGTATTCCGCCATCGACTGAGGCTGACACCGAGCGTGATGTTTTGTCAATAATGACAAAACATCAGGCCAGCCCCGATCGCAGCGCTTCCAGCGCGGTCCGGCACATCCGGGCCAGTTCGGGCAGGGACCGCTCCCCCGCCTCGTTGCCGATCATCCACAACTCCATGGCACCGAACACCGAAGCCGCCACACATCGGGCGGTCACCGCGATCCGCAGTCGGTCATCCCCCTGCGGCAGCTGGCCGCTACGCGCCACGAGTAGCTCGGCCACCGCGTCGGCGAAGTCCGATTCGACCTGGCGGATGTGGCGCACGATCCGGTCGGGGTCGAGTTCCACCGCCCGCATGCCGGCGATCTTGGTTACCGCATCGACGTCGTAGGGGAAGGCCAGGATCGCCGACTGCACCGAGTCGAGGATCGATTCGGACGCGGGTCGTTCGGCCAGCGCCGCACGAAACCAGTGCAGGCCGGCGTCGTAGTCCGCGAACAGGAGGTCGTGTTTGGACGTGAAATGCCTGTAGAACGTGCGCAGCGAGACGCCGGCGTCGGCGGCGATCTGTTCGGCCGAGGTGTCCTCGACGCCCTGGGCAAGAAATCGCACCAACGCGGCCTGCCGCAACGCCTCTCGTGTGCGCTCACTGCGCGCGGTCTGCGCGGGTTTGGCCATAGCAGTGAAATTACCGCACGGCCGATCGATCCCCGGACCCTCAAATGTCAATATTGACAAAACTTCGGAAGGCGAGTGTGCTCACGTCATGGTGTCGCTCATCGTTCATGCAATTCTGGGCGTGACCGTCGTCGCGCTCGTGATCCGTCTCAATCCCGGCATCTTCGCCCGCCCGCCCGGGCCGGCCCTGTCCCGGGTCGAACTCGCCTTCTACGTCGTCGGCCTCGCATCGATCCCGATCTGCTGGTACTTCAACATGAAGTTCGTCGCGCAGTACGGCCAACCGGGCGGCAATCCGATCTGGGGGCCCGGAAGTTGGCAGGAGTTCATCGCGCTCGGGTACGCCAACCCCGCCGCGGGCTCCGCCAGCGCCGACTACACCATCGCCAATGTCATTCTGCTGCCACTATTTACGATCATCGACGGGCTACGACGCGGCATCCGTCACCCCTGGCTGTTCTTTGTCGCGAGCCTGTTCACCAGCTTCGCGTTCGCATTCGCGTTCTACTTCGCCACCATCGAACGGCAGCGCCGCCACCAACAGGCCGCGGTCGCCGTCAGCTGAGCGGGGTCAACATCGCGGTGCAGGCCTGCACGGCGTCCTCGATGATCTCCCCGACATCGCCGCCCGTCTCGACGGTCATCGCGGTGAGTTCACGCAACCCACCGATCATCATGATGGTGCGGCGCCGTGAAATCGACACTCCGGCCGAGCGGAAGACCTCGGAGCTCGTCATCACCTCCACCATCGCGACGAAGTTCTCCATCGACTCGCGCTGCAACGCCCGCGCCGCCGTCCCCATGGTCGGCAGATCGCGAATCCAGGCCAGCATCAACTCGGGGTGGGCCTGATACGAGCCGATCCACGCCTCGACCGCCTGGCGGACCTGAGCCTGCCACGGAGCATCCCTGTCGACCACGCGGGTGATCTCCCGCACATGCTTGGTGTTGACCGTGGTCAACAGCGCAACGAAACATTCCTCACGGCTCGCGAAGTGCTCATAGAAGGTGCGACGCGACGTCTTGGCCCGCCGCACGATGTCGGCGACTGTGGTGTTCTGATAGCCGTCCTCGATGACCGACTGAATCATCGCATCGAGCAACCGCGACCGGAACGCGCTCTTGTCGGTTTCAACCGACATCGTGGGACTGTTCATCTCGGGCTGTCATGGTAATGCCGCTCAGCGGCGGACGGTGGGGCTATGGCCGACGCTGGACCGCGCGCCCGGGTTGGCCGCCGGTGGCCGGTTCTGCCGGAAGCTCAGACAGACCCCGAGATTGCCGCCCACACACGGCACGCCATTGACGGTCGGCACCGGTCCACCGGAGCGATTCCCGGTCGGATCCAGCGCTGCCGGTTCGGCGGCGGCAGACGGCACAAAGATCATGCCGGCGACACAGCAACCAACCAGCACCCGCGGTACCCGGGCAACTTTCGGCATCTTCCTCACGCTTTCGTCTGCGATTACACAAGCCTAGCCGCGCAGACGATCGGCCGATCGTCGTGACCGGACTCGAGAACGGGGGTGGCCGGTTCGCCACTGTTTTACCGGACAGACCTGACCAGCGATGACACGATGGTGCGATGAGTGATGGGACGTCGGGAAGACTATTCGGCGCTGTGAGGGCAGCCGGAGCGGCTTCGATGGTGGGCTGTGCACTCGTACTCAGCGTGGGCACCGCGCAGGCAGATCCGGCACCGTTCGAGCCACCGCGGCTTGTCCCCGTCGACGGCTCGACCGTCGGGGTGGCCCAGCCGATCATCATCAACTTCCCCGGACCCGTCGACGATGCCGGAGCCACCGAGAACGCCATCCACGTCTCGTCGGTACCGGAAGTTCCCGGCAAGTTCTACTGGATGACCCCCACCCAGCTGCGTTGGCGTCCGCTGAGTTTCTGGCCCGCCCATACCGCGGTCACCGTCGACGCCGGCGGCACGGTGTCCAATTTCAATACCGGAGACACGTTGGTGGCCACGGCCAACGACACCACCCACCAAATGACCGTCACCCGCAACGGGGCCGTGGAGAAAACCATCCCGATGTCGATGGGAATGGCAGCCGGTGGCCACCAAACTCCGAACGGCACCTACTACGTCCAAGAAAAGATGCCCTCGGTGGTGATGGATTCGTCGACCTACGGCGTCCCGGTCAACTCGGCCTACGGATACAAGCTGACGGTCGATCTGGCCGTCCGGTTCGACGACAGCGGCGACTTCGTACACAGCGCCCCATGGTCGGTCGCCGATCAGGGCAAGCGCGACGTCAGTCACGGCTGCATCAACATCAGCCCCGCCAACGCGAGGTGGTTCTTCGACAACTTCGGCGCCGGCGATCCCATCATCGTGCAGAACTCCACCGGCACCTACTCCCGGCACGACGGCTCCAACGATTGGCAGATCTGATCCGGAAGGGCAAGAAACAGAAAAACCCACCGTCGCCGGTGGGTTCTCTCAGTGGCCAGGGCCGGGATCGAACCGGCGACCTTCCGCTTTTCAGGCGGACGCTCGTACCAACTGAGCTACCTGGCCGGAAGGCCGTCGGCCTAGACCGAAGTGCCTCGCCGTGATGGCGACCCTGACGGGACTCGAACCCGCGACCTCCGCCGTGACAGGGCGGCGCGCTAACCAACTGCGCCACAGGGCCTTGCTTTCCTGCGTGCTCCGCGTTCCCGCGTTGCGTACCCCCAACGGGATTCGAACCCGTGCTACCGCCGTGAAAGGGCGGCGTCCTAGGCCACTAGACGATGGGGGCCTATCCGAATCTCTCCGGGGTACTCATCAACCTCGTTCGTTGGGAGCTTCGATAGCTTAGGGTACAGATGCCCAAATCCTCAAACCCGGTGGTCGCAACAGGAAAATCACCATCTTGTACCCTGTCTTCTCGCGCCCCTATAGCTCAGTTGGTAGAGCTACGGACTTTTAATCCGCAGGTCCCAGGTTCGAGCCCTGGTGGGGGCACCAAAATGGCCACAAGGCCATCGTTTATTCATCGCCTACGGCGGTGTCCAAAAGCGCCGCTACCTCGGCGTGCACCTTCCCGCGGCGCATGTAGCGGTCCTGGGTCATCGACACCTTGGAGTGCCCGAGCTGGTCCGCCCCGATGCGCGCCGACATGCCGGCGTCGTCGATCAGCGTGGCCACCGACTTACGGAACGAGTGACTCGTCACGTCCGGCACTCCGAGGTCCGCTCGGACCCGGCGCCATTGCTTGTCGAAGTTGTCCGGATCCCGTAGACCGCCCGCGGTGCTCGCGAAGATCATCCGCTGCTCCCCGATGAAGGGTTTCGCTCGACGCTCAGCGAGCGCAGCGATAGCGAACCCGGGCAACGGCACCGTACGCTCGGCCGAGTCCGTCTTGCCTGTGTCCAACCGCCTCAGGCCCACACCCTTGATCCGGGCGATCTTTCCCGACACCGAGATCGTCCCGGCCGCCTCGTCGTAGTCCTGCCAGCGCAGCGCCAACAGCTCAGACCGTCGCAGCCCTGTAGCAACGAACAGGGTGATCGGGTCGACGAGATCGGCGCGCTCACACGCCTCAGATGCCCGCAGCTTTCCGAGCATGTCTCGCAGCTCGACGCTGTCCAGTGGCCGAGCGCCCTTCGGTTTCCGCTCCGAAGTAATCCGAGACACCTGGGCCACGGGGTTGGCCTCGATCACATCATCGAGCACCGCGATCTGGAGAGCACCGCGTAGAAGCGTCCGGCCGTGCCGAGCCATGTTTGCGCCGTGCGCGGCCTTCAGTGAACGGATCACCGCGTTCAGCCGTCCCGGTGTCGCCTCGCCCACCCGCAACGACTTGCTGAACTTGGCCAGCTTGCCCGCGGCGCTGCGGTATGTCGTCATCGTGGCCGGCGCCTTACCGTCCGATTCCAGCAGTTCTAGGTGCTGATCGACGAGCACTGAGACCTTGGTATCCGTCGTGATGTCACCGGACACGCCAGGTGGCCGGCGCTCTCCCAGCGACTCGACCAGTGCGTCCTCGGCCGCCTTGCCATGCTTGTCGTCCTGTCCGTCTGGGCTGCGCCGCTCAACGATCCGCGTCACTCCATCGAAATCACGAAAACGACAGCGCGCCAACCACACTCCGACACCTAACTGCTTGCGTGTGATCTTTCCATGCTGCCCAATCCGCAGCGGAGGCCTACCCGCCATAGCCATCCCTCTCCAATGAGGAAGCCAGCAGTGCGATGTACTCATCAAGATCACCTGCAAGTTGTCGAAGTGCGGCCGCTTCAGCGTCTGCAGTGAACGGCGTCGACCTGCCGTAGCCATGCGGGTCGCCCTGGGCCGTTGCAACCAACCTCACGTGCGCCTTCAGCCGGTCAATTGCGTCGATCTCGGGCCGCTTGTCCCGCAACCTCCTAGCTTGTCGGGACTTAGCTGCGGCGTCCCAAAACTCTTCGGACACCTTGGCATCTATATGGGTTCCGTACGGCAGTTGCCGCCACGGGCTACGGCCGGAAATCCACGCGTCAAGCTGACCAGGATTAAGTGGTGGAATCCCCTCGGCCACAACAAGATCGCCCCCGTCAACAGGAATGAGAAGGTCAATAATGCTGGTGTTCAAAGCCACTGCGATCGTCAAAAGCTCATCCACGGTGACCCGACGATCCCCTTTTTCGAGTGCGGTCAAGCCTGACGGAAGCAGCTTCATGCCGCGCTTCTCAAGTTGCGCGATGAAGTCTCGACCACTTATGTCGCGCACCTTCCGGATGCGTTTGATGTTCGCCGCAATTGCAGTTCGAACGTCCGTCGTCTTGGGGGTGGATTCATCAGACACATGGGCATAGTAACCGAAATTCGGTAAATCCGAACCGGGTTGCTCCTTGACGAATTGAGAACGTTCGGGCAAGATTCAGCTCAGCCGAACGTGATTCGGATAAACCGAACGGAGTAACGAATGTCCGAAGACTGCTGGCTGACACGCCCAGAGGTCGGCGAACGCCTGCGGGTGCCCGATAAGACGCTCGCGCAATGGGCGAGTCAAGGCAAAGGTCCCAAGTATGCCCGGTTCGGTCGCCATGCCCGCTACCGGCTGAGTGACGTAATGGCCTGGGAGAACGAACAGTTCAGTGGCGGAGACGCCGCGTGATGTGGGTACAAGCCGACCACGCCGACCTGGGACTGATACCCGACAGCGATAACACGCCGGATCTGCGCCCCGGAAAAAACGACGACCCCAGGGCTGCCACCCCGAGGCCGTCAAAACCAACCCTCACCAGAAAGTAGGTAACTCCATCATGACATCACGCACCGACAACGCCAAGCCCGCTGCTCTGGCGTTCTTCGATACCGAGCCGGTCAACCTGGACCCGCCCGCCCCGGGTCTGCCCAGCGGCGCGGACCCCGAAAACTCCGATGATTGGCAGACGGCAACGCCCACTGAACCCGCCTACCGCTGCGTGTGGACCCCCGGCGCAGCGGGCACGGATACAGACGTCCGCGGTGTCGTTGTGCAGTGGGGAGACGGCACGATCGCCACCGAGGGCGACGACGCGCCGCTGGTCTACATCAACGCCTCCTGCTATCAGCCCGACGAGGCCCGCGAGATCGCCGAGGCTATCCACAAGGTCGCCGATCAGGTGGACCAGTGGGCCGGCCGCGGCAGCGCAGACGCCGCCATGATCGCCGCACACCGAGCCGTGCGGACCGCGTACACCCTGCTACGCACCGCACCAGGCAACGCCGGGGACTACCTGCGCGCCGCACTCGACAGCCTCATCGACGCCACCGAAGCGATCCGATGACCGACCGGACAGTGGAGACCCGCGCCGACCGTGGCGCGGGTTCTCCGCAACTTTGCGGACGCCCGCAAGATTCACAGCAAGTCGCTTGGTGGCCCGTCCACGAGTTCATCACCGCCGCTGTCGCACAAGCGAATTACGGCCCGCTCCCCATCGCCGGAACCCCGGCATGGTGCGAACTCGCAGACGGCGATCCCCGAAAGCTGCTGGCGCTCGCCGTCGCTGGAGACCATCACGTACTCCGCGTAGAGACCGCCCAGGCCGCGATGGCCGAGGCATCCCGCGAGATCTCCGCAGCCGCCGACTGGACCGCGATGGCCCAGCGGATCCGCAACCGCCACAGCAGCGCCCACATACCCCGAAGGAAGTCAGCGTGACAGAACCACACCCCGACGACCCCGGTCCGGCCGAACCTGGCACCCCGGCCGCACCCCGCCGCCTGGTCGTCACCCGCGGATCACACGTCAAGGCAAAGAAGTTGGTGTGGTGGGAACTGGGGTTGATCCTCCAGTACGCCATCAACCTCCTGGCCGCACGCGAGGGTAAAGGCAAGAGCACAGTGGCATCCAGTTGGGCTGCCCGCGAGACCCGCAACGGTGGAACCGTTCTATGGATTGGCACCGAGGAGTCCCGAGAATCCGCCATCGTCCCGAGGCTGATCGCCAACGGCGCCGACATGGACCGCGTCATCTTCGTCGACGTACAGACCGACCTCGGAACCGGCGCATTGGTGTTCCCCTTGGACCTCTACGCCATCGAGAACACCATCCGCGAGTACGGCGTCACCATGCTTTTCCTCGACCCCGCCAAGGCCGTTGTACCGCCCGGATTCTCCGGCAACGACGACATCGCCGTCCGGCAGTACCTCGAACCCATCGCCGCCCTGGCCGACCGCTGCAAGGTCACCATCATTGGCCTCGCACACTTCGGCAAGCGCGACGGCGCCGACTCCGGACAGCTCATGCTCGGCAGCGTCGCCTGGTCCCAGGTCGCCCGCTGCGTGCTCTCCATCGCCGAGGACCCCGACACTGGTACTCGCGTGCTGACCAACACCAAGGCCAACTACGCGGGTACCGACCGCTCGGTGGAGTTTCGGATCGCCAGCACCACCGTGGACACCGACGACGGCCCCACCGAGATCGGTGCAGTCGAATGGCTCGGCGACACCACAGTCGACGCCAGAGATCTCCTCGGTGGCGATGGAGGCGACGACGCTGGGGAGCGCACCGCCGCCGAACACTGGCTACAGGACTACCTCACAGCGAACGGTGAGACCCCCTCGAAAACCGTCAAGATCGAGGCGGCCAAGGAAAAGATCAGTGAGCGAACGCTGAAGCGAGCAAAGAAGCACCTCGGCGTAATCGACCGCTCATCAGGGTTCCCGAGGACCTCGACCTGGCAGCTTCCCAGTCAGGCCAGCGGTGGCCCAACTGGGGGTGTCATGCAAGACCGTGGCCCAACTGGCCCAACTGGGCACGACCAGCAAGAACAGGATGGCCCAACTGAGGCAAATCCACAGTTGGGCCAACCCTTCACGTCTGGCCCAACTGGTGACCCGACTGAGCACTCGCCGGCCCTCACCGCGCCGACGCCCCTTGACGCACGCAAGCAAGGGCTGCGTACCCGCCGCACCATCACCGTCAAGGGCAAAGAAGTACCCCGCTGCTACATCTGCAGCAAGCCCGTCATGGCAGAGCAAGGTGATGCCCACCTGTCATGCCTCAGCAAAGAAGAAGCCGCCTCATGAGCCGCCGCGTCATCTTCCCCGACCCCGACATCTGGACACGCAAGGAGCACCCCATGACCGACCAAGCCACACCCACCAACGCCGCCGACTACCGCCGCGCCGCTGCACTCACAGTCCACCACCGACAAGGCAACCCCGCCGGCGTCGTGGCCATCATCGACGAAACCAACACCACCGGCCGCGCCGCCCACCTCCTCCTCGCAACCCTCGGCCTCCACCACAACTTCATCGCCACACTGCGCACACGCGACGGCATCAACCTCATGGCCGACTACATCCACGGCATCGCCACCCTCGACCCCACCGAGTCGCCCGGTACCGAGATCTGCCGCGCCGCCCGCATCCTCGAATGCCACGGCCTCCAGGACCTCGACGGCATCGACCACGAGATCCGGTCAGCCATCGACGACCAACGCGCCACCGAGACGTTCATCGCGCTGCTCGATCACTACGAAGTCGCCCTACCCGAACTGTCCTCCAACGTCGGCATCGGCTGGATACAGGACCACATCACCGCCCTGGCCAATGAGGAGGCGCAAGACCAGTGATCGGCAACGACACCATCACCCTGATCCAGCACGTACAGATCGGCGTCGACGAGTTCATGGTGCCCATCTACGACAACGTGGAGACCACCATCACCGGCTGCTCATTCCAAGCAGGACAGCCCACCGAGGACACCGCTCTCATGACCACCATCGTCAGCGCCACAGCCCGCGTCTACATGCCCGTCACCGCAGTCACCCGGACCATCAAGTCCACTGACCAGATCAAGCACGCCGGCCTGACCTACCACGTCCGCGGTCCCATCGTCATCCCCACCGACCTCGCCGGCCGCGAGGACCACGTGTGGTGCATCGCCGAATGGACCGCCGGCTGATGACCCTCACCGCCTGCCTCGACTGTGGCGAACCATGCAACGGGCCACGCTGCCCCGACCACACCATCACCCGACCCGACACCAGGACCAGACCCTCAGCATCCGCACGCGGCTATGACGCGAACTGGACCAAACTGTCCAAGCAAGCACGCCGTATGCAACCGTGGTGCTCCGACTGCGGTGCCACCGAGGACCTGCAGGCCGACCACACCCCAGAAGCCTGGGCACGTAAGGCCGCTGGCCTGACCATCCGCCTGCAGGACGTCCAGGTCCTCTGCGGACCGTGCAACCGCGCCGCCGGTGCCGCACGCGGCCAGACAGCCACCAGGGGGATGCCCCCGGGGGTACCGCCACAGACCCCCTGTCCTCTAGGCAAAGTTTGCGTTTCACACCGGGGCCAGACATGAAAGCAGGGCCAAAAGGGCAGGTCAAGGCCGCACCGCTGGACCTCTCGAAGCTCCCCACCGAGCGCGCCGAACGCCGGCTGGCGTTCATCCACGACTATCTGCGGGTGCCCAAGGGCGTCGGTGCTGGTATGCCGGTGACGCTGAGGGGGTTTCAGACCGAGATCATCCGGGGTGCGTTCGCGCCGGGTATCCGTACAGGTCTGGTGTCGGTGGCGCGTGCTAACGGCAAGACGGGCCTGGCCGCGATGCTCGCGGTGACTGAGTTGTTCGCCGGGGATGCCAGCGCCGAGGTTCTGGTGGTCGCCAGCGACCAAAGGCAAGCAAATATCACGTTGCGAATGGCACGGCGCATGATCGAACTGACACCGGAGCTGGCCGACCGTGCCCAGATCTTCGCGGATCGGATCGTGGTGCCGCACAACGATGCCATCCTGTTGCCGTTGCCGGCCGAGCCGGGTGCCCTGCATGGTCATGATCCGTCGCTGCTGATCGTCGACGAGTTGCACGTGGTCAGTGAAGCGGTCTGGGAGGCCGTGACGTCGGTGTCGGGTAAGCGGCCCGAGTCGCTGACGTTGGCGATCTCCACCCCGTCGTCGTCGCCGGACTGCATCATGTGGCGCCTGGTGGAGCACGGCCGCGCCGGGGACGATCCGGCGTTCTATCTGCGTGAGTTCGCCGCCCCGGACGGCTGCGATATCGGGGACCGGGAGGCGTGGCGTACCGCGAACCCTGCGTTGGCGTGTGAGGACCCGTTCCTGGCTGAGGACGGTCTCGAGGCTGCCCGTCGGACGTTGCGCGAGCCGGTGTTTCGGCAGTTGCGTCTGGGCCAGTGGGTGACTGGTGTTGAGGCGTGGTTGCCGTGGGGTGCCTGGGATGCCTGCGTGGACCATGTTGCCGGCGCCGGCAAGAAGGGTCAGCGTGTGGTCCTGGCGTTCGACGGGTCCGCGTCTCGTGACTCCACGGCCCTGGTCGCTTGCACTCTCGACGGGCATCTGTTCGTTGAAGGCCTGTGGGAGAACCCCGGCGATCCGCGCTGGCGTGTGCCGCGGGAGGACGTGACCCGAGCCGTCGACGTGGCGTTCGCCAAGTACGACGTCGTCGAGCTGGCGTGCGATCCGTGGGGGTGGCGCAGCGAGATCGAAGACTGGGCCAAGCGGCACGGTGAGCGCCGGGTGATCGAGTGGAACACCGCACACGCGGCCCGCATGGCACCGGCCACCGACCGGCTGTATCAGGCAGTCGTCACCCAGCAGGTGACACATGACGGGGATACCCGGATGGCCGCGCACTTCGCGCACTGCGTGGCCAAACCAACCCCACAGGGCGATCTCGTCAGCAAGGACAAGCGTGGTTCGCCGCGCAAGATCGACGCCGCCGTGGCCGCCATCGTGGCCTACGACCGTGCGGCATTCCACCAACAACGAAACCGTAAGCGAGTGAGGAGTTTTGCATCATGACCCTGTTAGGTGATCTTCTTCAACGGCTCAATGAGCCGGTGGCCCGGTACGCCGATCTGGACCGGTATTACCAGGGCAAGCAACCGTTGGCGTTCCTGTCGCCGGAGGCCAAGGTGGCGCTGGGCAACAGGTTCGGCATCATGTCCAGCAATATCCCGCGGCTGGCCGTCACGGCGCTGGCTGAGCGGCTGCGCATCACAGGATTCTCAGACCCCAGCATCTGGCCAGACTGGATCCGGTGCAACCTCGATCAACTGGCCGGTGTGGCGCACCGCGAGGCCCTGCTGCTCGGAGACTCCTACGTGATCGTGTGGGCTGACGCGCTCGGCCGCCCACAGGTCACTGTCGAGTCTGCGAATCAGGTTGCCGTACTGAGTGATCCGGGCAGCCGGGAAACCTATGCGGCGATCAAACGGTGGGAGGACACCAACCTCAAAACCACCGAGGCCGTGATGTATCTGCGGGACAAGATCGTCCGGCTACGCGCCGAGCAACAGGGTGCTGTGGCCAACGGCTTCAAGCAGATTGACGAGTTCCCCAACCCGCTCGGTGTGGTCCCTGTGGTCAACCTGCGCAACACCGACCGCATCATCGGCGACTGGGGCGGCTCGGAGATAGACGACCTCAAACCCCTCGTGGACGCTTTGAACAAGTCGCTTGCGGACATGATGGTCACCTCGGAATATGTTGGCCGGCCACGCCGCTGGGCAACGGGCATCGAACTGACCGAGGAACCCGTCCTCGATGACAACGGTGATCCGGTCCTCGATGACGACGGCCAGCCGCTGATGACCGAGGTGAACCCGATCCCCGAGGGCCACCGGGCGATGATCTCGGAGAGTGACGCCGCCAAGTTCGGGCAACTGCAATCCGCAGACCTCGGTGGCTACGAGGCCAGCGTGCGGGTCATCCTCGGTCAGATCATGGCCGTGTCCACACTGCCGGCGCACTACGTCGGAGTGTTCACCGACAACCCGGCATCTGCTGATGCACTGCGCGCCGCCGAGGCCTCACTGACCGCTCGCGCCGAGGCCCGACAGGCCACATTCGGACGGGCCTGGGAACAGGTGGCCCGCCTGATGATCGCCGTACGGGATGGCAGCGACCCCAACCAGATAGACGACATTCGAGTGCACTGGGCTGACGCCGCAACCCGCAGCGTGGCGCAGGAGGCCGACGCCGTGGTGAAGCTGTACCAGGCCGGCCTACTCCCGCAGTCCTACGCGCTGGGCAAGCTCGGATACTCCGACGACGAGATCGCCAAGATCACCGCGACCACGATGCCAGTGGTGGCGTGATGCGCATCGCCGCCAAGGAAGTCGAACCCAAGATCGTCGTCATGGCCGACACCGCGCGGCCGGTCCGGATGCGCACCGGCGCATTGACCTACATGTTCACCGAGGCCGAAGCAATCGAGCTGGCCGACAAGCTCGTTGACGCTGTCGACGAGATTAGAACCACCAACAGGAAGGCAGCACCATGACCGAACAGAACACCGAGGCGGATACCGCCGGACCTGATGTCGGCAGTAGCGACACCGAGGGTGTAGCCCAGATCGACACCCCTGATGGGGGTGACATTTCGGATGTGACCCCTGAAGGGTCGGATCTGGAATCCGAGCAAGATCCCGAGACGTTCCCGCGTGAGTATGTCGAGAAGCTGCGCACCGAGAACGGCAAGTACCGCCAGCGTGCGAGTGAGGCCGACTCCCTCGCAAACCGGCTGCACACTGAACTGGTCCGGGCCACAGGCAAACTCGCCGATCCGACCGACCTGCCGTTCGACGCCGAGCACCTCGAAGACACTGACAAGCTGTCAGTCGCTATCAACGAATTGCTCGAAACCAAGCCGCATCTGGCCACTCGCCGGCCATCCGGTGACATCGGTCAGGGCCAGCGTGGTCCGGCCACCGGATCGTTCTCGCTACTCGGGATGCTCAAAGAACGAACCTGAGCGCGCTACACTCAACCCTGTACGGGCCTGGTGCCCACACGACTGACGTCCTGGCGACGTGTCGATACCCCAACCGGATCAACACGTCTCTAGGAGTCAATCGTGGCAATCGAAGTCACCTCGGGTAATTCCACCCTCATCCAGTCGCAGGTCTCCAACCTGCTCGTTCAGCCGCTCGAACAGGCCAGCACCTTCCTCGCGGCCGGCCCCGTCGTCCTCGACAGCTCCAGCCCCGTCCGGGTACCGCGCATCGTCAACGGCGTCACCGCCGGATTCGTCGCCGAGGGCGCCCAGATCAGCGACGGCGACGTTGCTTTCGACGAGGTCACCCTGTTGCCCTCCACCATGAAGGGCCTCAAGGTCCTGGTGAAGCTGTCCAACGAGCTGATCCGTACCAGCGTCGTGGGCCTCGAAGCGGTACTACGGACCCGCCTGGTCACCGACGTGGCCAACGCCTTGGACGCGGCACTGTGGGACGGCGCCGGTACGACCAACACCATCAAGGGCATCCTGCGTCAGACCGGCATTGCCACCGGCGTCCTGGACCTCACCGACCCCGATTCCCTGATCGACGGCCTCGCCGTGGCCCAAGGCAACAAGGTCACCCCGAGCCACTGGGTGATGACCAGCGCATCGTTCGCGGCCTTGCGCAAGCTCAAGGTCGGCACCTCCGACGCCCGGTATCTGTTCGACCCCAACACCATCCAGAACGGCACCGAGCTGAGGATTCTGGGCCTGCCGGTGATCCTCACCGACAACATCCCCAACACCGCCGGCACGCCGACCAAGGCCCGCGTCGGCCTAGTCGACATGTCCAAGGTGGTCGTGGCGCGTGACGTCAACGCCGAGGTGAAGATCCTCGACCAGACCTGGGGCGACTTCGACAGTATCGGCATCCGCGTCGTGTCCCGCTGGGATACCGCCCTGCTGCAAGCCAAGGCCGTCACCCTGCTCACCGAGGCATAAGGGTGCCCGTCGATCCGACCACGGTCACCTCCCTGCAAGCCGGGGAGGTGGCCACGGTCGTCCCGATCGTCACCACGATGGCCAAGGCATACACCCGCGGCCGCGGATTCACCGGCGCCGAACCCAACACGGAGATCGCCGCCGTCATCGCCACCGCATCAGCTCGGTTGGCGGCCAACGGCACCGGCCTGCAGTCCAAGCGGGTCGACGATGTCGAGTATCAGTTCAGCCTGACCTCGTCGTTCGGCTGGACCCTGGCCGAGCGCATCGTCCTGGACCGCTACCGCGTCAAGGCCATGTAGACCAGGCGGTCCGGCGTCAAACCCCCGATTTCCCTCCTTGTGCGGGGCAAGGCGACACCACGACGGCCTGGGTACTGGCAGGAGTGTCGACCTGCGCCGGACCGCCCACCCGCTTATTCATCGCATATGACCGGAAACTGTAGGAAACCGACGCGAATTGCTGAGACGCCACGGGTATCTCATTGCCTGGTAGAGCGGTGTTTTTGGCAATCAACAGGACTTTGCGGGACCTGCGGACCATAAATCCGCAGGTCGTAGGTTCGAGCCCTACTGGGGGCACCAAACACCCGCCGCGAGGCGGGTATCGGTGCGGTTCACGCGCTGCGCGCTCCGGCCGTTCACGCGCTGCGCGCGGTCGCGATCTCGTCGGCTAGCGGAGCGATCGCGGCGATGATCTGTCCGACGATCGACTCCGGCACCCCGGCTTTGGCCAGGCTGTCCGACAGGTGGCCGGCCACCAGGTTGAAGTGATGCACGGCGATGCCCCGGCCCTGATGGACCTGGCGCATCGGGGCACCGGTGTACTGCACCGGCCCGCCCAATGCCGCGGCGAAGAACTCGACCTGCTTGCCCTTGAGCCGGGCCATGTTGGCGCCGGTGAAGAAGCCGGCCAGTTCGTCGTCGGCCAGTACCCGCCGATAGAAGTCCTCAACGACGGTCTCGAGTGCCTCGGCCCCGCCGATCTGGTCATAGATGGTCGTCATGGCGTCAGCCTCGCCCGAGGTGGTTGCCACCGAATTTCGATCGCGTAGCCGATCCGCTACGGCCGCCTCACAGGCCACACTCGTTTATCGTGGTGCACGAGGGTCGGATGGGCCCAACGTGAAGAAGATCGCTAGATTGTCGAAGAATCCCGTGATCGTCTTCACGTTCGGGATCGACAGCATGAAGGAGTCAGCAGCATGTTCCCCCGGCGCCTGAGCACTCGAGCCATGGCCACCGCGGTCGGCGCGGCAGCATTGGCGGCGAGTGCGGCGTTCGGGGTCGCACCGGCCCATGCGGACGCCCAGGACGACCAGTTCTTCACCATCGTCACGGACCTGAAAATCCCGACCAACTCGGCCGATGAGGCCGGCCAGGTCGGGCGCGGGGTCTGCGATGCACTCACCAAGGGCAGGATCGAGCCCGCGCGCACGGTGCGGGGAATCATCGGCCAACTGCAGACGAAGGCCGGCATCAGCAAGGGCCAGGCCGCGAACCTGGTCCGGGGTGCGGTCAAGGTCTACTGCCCGCAGAACGCCCCGCTCGTCGGGCGGTAACGCCGTCGGGCGGTAACGCCGACGGGCAGGGCGCTGATGCGCTAAACCTTCGGGCAGTAATGCATCCCGTTGTCGCGGTGACCGATTGGCGGCAGGTTACGGGCCGGCGTGTGCACCAGCGGTGCGTCCGCCGGGATACGGCCGGTGGCGCGGTCCCACGCGCTGCGTCCCCGCGGATGCATGCGACGGCGACGGGGCACCAACGCGAACACCTTGCCAATCGCCTTGCCCGACAGACGATGTACCTTCTCGTCGCGCTCCGACCACGTATAGCCCATCAGCTCGCGCACCGCCGGGTCGTAGAGGCCGACGGTGAACCAGATGAACAACGGGTGCAAGACATACTTGCGCTGCAGCGCCCATATCCAGTCGGGCATCTTCGACGCGAACGGCGGCTTGGGCAGCTCGGACAGATCCAACACGTCACGGGTTGCCTTGTTGTTCTCCAACACGTTGCGGCACATGTGATCCCAGTAGACCTGGAAGTCTTCCCAGGTTTCCGGCACGGGGCGCATGCTCATCCCGTACATCGAGTACCACTGCTTGTGCTCCTCGAACAGCTGCCGCTTTTCGGCTTCGGAGATCCCGCCCGCGAGCCGGTCGGCCACGATGATCGTGCCGACGAAGAACGTCGAATGCGCCCAGTAGAAGACGTCGGGATTCAACGCGTGATAGCGGCGCCCCAGAGCGTCGATCCCCTTGATGTCGACGTGGTAGTCGCGAACCTCGGCACCGGTCTGCGGCGCCCGATCGCCGTCGAACACGACGCCGCCGATCGGGTACAACGAGCGCAACAAGCGGGGCCACCGCTCCTGAAAAAAGATCGAGTGCTCCTCGACGGCCGCACCGAGTTGCGGGTGCATGTTCTGCATCGAGCCGGCCCACGGCCCCTGCAGCATGCCGCGCCAGTCACCGAAGTACTTCCACGTCAGCGAATCCGGCCCAAGGGGTATCGGCGGTGCCTCGTACCCACCCGGCGCGGCGGGGCAACCCGCTGCCACTGCATCGGAACCGCTGGTCACCGGGCATGTCTCAGAAGTATCTTGTGTCACAGGTGCACTTTCTGCCGGCAGGACGATGGTCAGTTTCAATTGTGACTACACACGTTGTCATCAAAGCTTAGGAGTAGATGTGCCATCCGGTCAACGACGCGGTCGGTGGTCGGGCGTTCCACTGCAGGAACGCGCGGCTCGTCGTCGCGACGAACTGGTCGCAGCAGGGGTCAGCCTGCTGGGCAGAGCCGAGGGCCCGGCCTTGACGGTCCGCGCAGTCTGCCGTGCGGCCGAACTCACCGAACGGTACTTCTACGAGAGTTTCACCGACCGTGACACGTTCGTCCGGGCCGTCTACGACGACGTCTGCGCCCGGGCGATGTCCACCCTGACCACGGCCGCCACCCCCCGCGATGCGGTCGAACAATTCGTCGCACTGATGGTGGACGATCCGACCCGCGGCCGGGTGCTGCTGCTCGCCCCCGAATCCGAACCCGTGTTGACCCGTTCGGGTGCGGAGTGGATGCCCAACTTCATCGGTCTGCTGCAGCGCAAACTGACCCGCATCGCGGACCCGGTGCGCCAGACGATGGTCGCCACCGGTCTGATCGGCGCGTTGACGGCACTGTTCAGTGCCTATCTCGACGACAGGCTGCCGGCCAGCCGTGAACAGTTCATCGACTACTGCGTGGACATGCTGCTCGGGCGGGCCGGCAGTTTCTGAGCGGACCCCTGCTACTCGTCGGGGGTACTGGCCTCGGCGATCGGCTGCTGCTCGGCAGCGGCGGCCTCGTCTTCGGCGGCCTTGGCCTCACGCCCAGCCGGGCTGGCGATCGACGCACCGGGGTGGGTCTCGGTAGCGTGATCACCGTCGCAGTTGAGCGCCACCTGCGTCACATCTTCGGTGTATTCGAAGTAGGTGTCAGACCTCTGCGGCACCAACTGGCGCACGGTCCAGGCGTTGGTGACGATGCACTCGTCCCGCGGTAATCGGCTGCCGACGCTCACAGCAACATGCACCGTGCCGCCACCGCCCTCGATGGCGCTGGCCGCGTCGCTGTATGTCTGCCCCACGACGTCCGGAGCCGCATGGGCCGCCCCGGCACCCATCACGGCCAACGCAAAACCCGCCGCGGACATACCGATAACGCTTCCGAACCCGATCGCGATCTTCATTCGGCCCGACCTTCCCCGTCCGGCGATCTCTCCCGGAGAGGTGGGGCAACGGCGCTCTCGGCCGTGCATGTGAGCAACCCCGCGGACCGTGACCCGGTGTCACGGCAAAACACTCTTTGGGAGCTGACCCGGATTTTAGTCGGCGCCAGGCCTCATGACCAGGACAAACGCCCTATTCGTCAGGGGTGCTGACCTCGGTGAGCTCAGACTGCTCGGCGAGCTGGGCCTGCTGCTCGGCGTACGCCTGCTTCGCAGCCTCCAGGTCCTCAGCGGCCTTGTCCTGACGGCCGGCCGGGCTCGCGACCGAGGCGCCGGGGTGGTTGGCGGTGGCGTGGCCGCCCTCGCAGTTCAGGGCGACCATGACCTCGCCGGAGGCGTGATTGCCGTCCCGCACGAACGGGGCGTCCCACGCATTGGTGACGATGCACTCATCCTGGGACAGCTTGCTGCCCACGGTGACCGCGACCTTGGCACTGGAACCGCTGTTCGAGATCGCACTCGAGGCGTCCGAGTAGGTCCAACCCACCACGTCAGGGGCGGCAGCGGCAACGCCCGCACCGAACACCACGGTTACGGCCGCGCCGGCGGCAACCGCGGTTCCGGCACCGATGACAAGCTTTTTCACGTGTGCCCAACCTCCGAGCGTGGGTATCCGACAGGTATTCCGGCGAAGTCTAGCGTCGCACCGCAAGCGGTGCAGGACTCGTGTGACACATGCGACGGAACTTGATGTCACCGAGGTACACAGATATATTGACTGCAACCAACAGGTACAGATAACTGAGCGTCCACGGGACGCGAGGAGGGTGGAGCACATGACGCAGGAATACACCGACCTGCAGCTCCTGCATGAACTCGAGCCTGTCGTCGAAACCAGCATCAACCGCCACATGCGGATGCGTAAGGACTGGAATCCCCACGACTTCATCCCGTGGTCCGACGGCAAGAACTACTACGCGCTCGGCGGCCAGGACTGGGAGCCCGGGCAGTCCAAGCTATCCGAGGTCGCCAAGACCGCGATGGTGCAGAACCTGCTCACCGAGGACAACCTGCCCTCGTATCACCGCGAGATCGCCATGAACATGGGCATGGACGGCGCCTGGGGTAACTGGGTCAACCGCTGGACCGCCGAGGAGAACCGCCACGGCATCGCCCTGCGCGACTACCTCGTGGTGACCCGCGCCGTCGACCCCATCGAGCTGGAGGAACTGCGCGTCGAGCAGGTCACCCGCGGCTTCTCCCCCGGTCAGAACCAGCAGGGCGACCTGTTCGCCGAGAGCCTGTTCGACTCGGTGATGTACGTGTCGTTCCAGGAACTCGCGACCCGCGTCAGCCACCGCAACACGGGTAAGGCCTGCGACGACCCGATCGCCGATCAGCTGCTGCAGCGCATCTCCGCGGACGAGAACCTGCACATGATCTTCTACCGGGACGTCTCGGCGGCCGGCCTGGACATCTCCCCCAACCAGGGCATGGCCTCGCTGCACCGCGTGCTGGACAACTTCAAGATGCCCGGTTATACGGTTCCCGACTTCCGCCGCAAGGCCGTCATCATCGCCGTCGGCGGCGTGTACGACCCGCGCATCCACCTGGACGACGTGGTCATGCCTGTGCTGCGCAAGTGGCGCATCTTCGAGCGCGAGGACTTCACCGGCGAGGGTGCGCGACTGCGCGACGACCTCGGCCGCATCATCGAAGAGCTCGAGGATGCCTGCGACAAGTTCGAGGTGGCCAAGGAACGCCGCCTGGAGCGCGAGCGCAAGGTCGCCGAGAAGAGGGCGATGAAGAACCTGCTGGTGTCGTCCTCGTCGACTGCATGACGCTGACGGCCCCACCCCCTGTAACGGCAGCGCCGGCCCGATCCCAACTGCGGATCGGGCCGTTCGCGTTGCCCAGCCCAGTCGTGCTCGCTCCGATGGCCGGGGTGACCAATGTGGCGTTCCGCACGCTGTGCCGCGAGCTCGAGATCGCCCGCGCCGGCACCGTCAGCGGGCTGTATGTGTGCGAGATGGTCACGGCGCGGGCCCTGGTCGAGCGTCACCCGGTGACCCTGCACATGACGACGTTCGGTCCCGACGAATCACCGCGGTCGCTGCAGCTCTACACCGTGGACCCGGAAACCACCTATCTGGCGGCCAAGATGATCGCCGACGAAGGCCTGGCCGACCACATCGACATGAATTTCGGCTGCCCGGTGCCCAAGGTGACCAAGCGTGGCGGTGGATCGGCACTGCCCTACAAGCGTCGTCTGTTCGGCCAGATCGTGGCGGCTGCGGTGCGGGGCGTTGCGGGCACCGACATTCCGGTGACGGTGAAGTTCCGGATCGGCATCGACGACGCCCATCACACCCACCTGGACGCCGGGCGGATCGCCGCCGAGGAGGGCGCGGCAGCCGTCGCTCTGCACGCCCGCACTGCCGCACAACGCTATTCGGGCACCGCCGACTGGGATCAGATCGCGGCGCTCAAAGCGCACGTCACCGGCATCCCGGTACTGGGCAACGGTGACATCTTCGAGGCCGAGGACGCGCTCGCGATGATGGCTGCGACCGGCTGCGACGGCGTGGTGATCGGCCGCGGCTGTCTGGGCCGGCCATGGTTGTTCGCCGAACTCTCGGCAGCGTTCAACGGGCGTCCCGCCGCCACCCCGCCGAACCTGGGCGAGGTGGCCGACATCGTGCGCCGCCACGGCGAACTGCTCAGCGAGCACTTCGGCGAGGACAAGGCCATGCGCGACATCCGCAAGCACGTGGCCTGGTACCTGCACGGGTTCCCGGCCGGCGCCGACCTGCGACGTGGGCTGGCCCTGGTCAAGACCCGTGCCGAACTCGACGCACTGCTCGACCAACTGGACGGTGACGCCCCGTTCCCACCCGCGGCCACCGGACCGCGCGGGCGCCAGGGCTCGGCCGCTTCAGTGTCCTTGCCCGAGGGATGGCTCGACGATCCCGACGACTGCGCAGTACCGGTCGGAGCCGATGTGATGCATTCCGGAGGCTGACCTGCGCTCGCCCCGAGATGACATCGAAACCGCTCTGTCACCGGGATGGGTCTAGCTCAGTCCCAGGATGTCTCAGTACGATGAACCCCTGCCGTGGCCGGCTCAGGTAGCCAATCCGGCACGGTGCTGCTAGAAGAGATGAGGAGAAAACCTCAGCAGCACCCCATTTATCTTGCAGGAACGATGCGCACCGACGCGCATGCACTAGCTCGAAGAGTCGGAGGCCGGTACGAACATGAGTGACGGTGATCACGCCACTCCCGGCCGTCGGCGTCGCTCTCCGGAGGATTCGTCGGGCAACCAATGGATTACCCGATCCCGCGAGCCTTTGCCACGCGCCGCGCCGTGGGAACGTCAGGACGCACCGTCACCCGACCATTCACCCCTTGATGAGCCCACCGGTAGTCACGCCGACGGGGTAACTGTCGCCGATCTGATCGCCAAGGTCGCCGGGACCGGGTTCACGCCGACCCGCCACCGTCTGGAATCCGACGACCCGGAGCCCGAGGCGGTGCTTGAGCCGCAGCCGGCGTATGTCCGGCCGCGGGTACCCGATCCGACCGACGTGATCGAAGCGGTGCGGATCGCCCCTGAGGACGGTGCACCCCAGGATTCTCTCGAGGCCGAGGAGTTCCCGGTACCTTTCGAGGACTCGCCGGAACACCACGGGTTCGAGGCCGCGAACACCGACGTATTCCAGGCGCTGCCGGTCTACGAGTACGACCTACCCACGGCACCACCGGCGTGGCAGGCCCGCCGGGTGCCGCAGGAGTCGCACGATCACGCCGACACCGATGAAATCGAGAGGGTGCGGCCACCGATCAACCGTCGGGTGATGCTGGCCGGACGAGCCGCCACAGCGATGCTCGCGGTCCTCGCCCTGGTGCTGACCGGCGGCGCCTGGCAGTGGCAGAGCTCGAAGAACAACAGCCTCAACAAAGTGGCCGCGCTCGACCTCAATTCACGCGACATCCTCGACCCCAACTCCCAGTTCGGCGATGAGAACTTCCTGATCGTCGGCACCGACAGCCGGTTCGGCGAAAACGGCGGTATGGGCGCCGGCGACACCGAGGACGCCGGCGGCGCCCGGTCCGACACCATCATGATGGTGAACATCCCGGCCAACCGGGAACGTGTTGTCGCCGTGTCGTTCCCGCGCGACCTGTCGATCACCCCGATGAAGTGCGAGCCGTGGAACGCCGAGACGGCGGCCTACGGTCCGCTGTACGACGAGGAGAGCGAGACCTACGGGCCGGACGAGGTCTACACCGAGACCAAACTGAACTCCGCCTTCGCCTTCGGCGGCCCGAAATGCCTGGTGAAGGTGATCCAGAAGTTGTCGGGCCTGTCCATCAACCGGTTCATGGCCGTCGACTTTGCCGGCTTCTCGAAGATGGTCGACGCACTCGGCGGGATCGAGGTGTGCAGCACCACCGCGCTCGAGGACTACGAGTTGGGCACCGTGCTGGCCAGCGCCGGTCGTCAGACGATCGATGGCCACACCGCGCTGAACTACGTGCGGGCCCGCCAGATCACCACCGAATACAACGGGGACTACGGCCGCATCAAACGGCAGCAGCTGTTCCTCTCCTCGCTGCTGCGCACGCTGATCTCACGGGACACCTTTTTCTCACTGACCAAGCTGAACAACGTGGTCAACATGTTCATCAGCGACAGCTTCGTCGACAACATCAAGACCAAGGACCTCGTCGACCTCGGACAGTCGGTCCAGGGTGTGAACGCGGGCCGGATCACCTTCGTGACGGTGCCGACGGTGGGCTACGCCGACGAATACGGCAACGAGGTCCCGCGCACCGACGACATGCGTTCCCTGTTCGACGCGATCATCAACGACGACCCGCTGCCCGGTGAGAAGAATCCGGACAACACCCCGGTGCCCGGCACGCCGGAATCGGCGACGTCGTCCGTCCAGGCTGCCGCTCCCTCCGAAGCATCAGCGACGCCCTCGTCGGTTCAGGCGCCCGCGCCGGTCGCGACCGACAGCGGTGAGATGGTCAACGCCATCACCACCGAACCGCAGCAGGTCACGGTGCAGGTGTCGAACTCGACGGGCCAGAGCGGACTGGCTTCGACCGCGGCCACCGAACTGCAGGAACACGGCTTCAACGTCAACACCCCCGATGACTACCCGAGCACGCTCCCGGCGACCACGGTGTTCTTCTCCCCCGGCAACGAGGAGGCGGCGGCGACGGTGGCCAGCTCCTTCACCAACCCGACCATCGAGCGGGTGACGGGCATGGGCGACGTGGTGCAGGTGGTGCTGGGCTCCGATTTCTATTCGGTGGGCGCCCCGAGCCCGAGCGGGTCGGAAGTGCAGGTGCACGTGCTGAAAGGCACCAGCACCAGCCCGACGCATCTCCCCGAGGACCTGACCGTCACCAACGCCGCCGACACCGCCTGCGAATAGTCGCAGAGATCCGGGGCGGACGGCATTCACCGTTCGTTCATCGTCTCATCGTGACGACATGGCTGCCGAGCGCCTAATCTTGCAGCATGCGTACCCAATACCACGAGCAGCTGCATTCACTCACGGACCAACTCGGCGCGATGTGCGATTTGGCGGGTACTGCAATGGAGCACGCCACCCAGGCGCTGCTGCAGGCCGATCTGGCCCTCGCCGAACAGGTCATCAGCGATCACGATCAGATGAGCACGCTGAGCATCCAGGCCGAGGAGTCTGCTTTCGTGTTGCTCGCGCTGCAGGCGCCCGTGGCCGGTGATCTGCGCGCGGTGGTGGGTTCCATTCAGATCGTCGCCGACGTGGACCGGATGGGTGCGCTGGCGCTGCATGTCGCCAAGATCGCGCGTCGCCGCCACCCTCAGCACGTGCTGCCCGAGGAAGTGAACGGGTACTTCGCCGAGATGGGCCGGGTGGCCGTTGAACTGGGGCACGCCGCCCGTGAGGTGCTGCGCACCCAGGATCCGGAGAAGGCCGCCCGGATCCAGGAGGAAGACGATGCGATGGATGACCTGCATCGCCACCTGTTCTCGGTGCTGATGGACCGGGAGTGGAAGCACGGCGTGACCGCTGCCGTCGACGTGACGTTGCTGAGCCGCTTCTACGAGCGCTTCGCCGACCACGCCGTCGAGGTGGCCCGGCGGGTCATCTTCCAGGTCACCGGTTCCTACCCGGACGACGAATCGGTCTCCTCGAAGTAAGGGCTCGGGCCCCGGGTCGGAAACTCAGCCGAAGCGACCGGAGATGTAGTCCTCGGTCGCCTTCCGGGTGGGGTTGGAGAAGATCTTCTCGGTGTCGTCGATCTCGATCAGCTTGCCGGGTTTACCGGTGGCCTCCAGATTGAAGAATGCGGTCTGATCGCTCACCCGGGCCGCCTGCTGCATGTTGTGCGTGACGATGACGATCGTGAAATCCTGCTTGAGCGTGGAGATCAGGTCCTCGATCGCCAGCGTCGAGATGGGGTCGAGCGCCGAGCAGGGCTCATCCATCAGCAGCACGTCCGGCTGCACCGCGATCGCGCGGGCGATGCACAACCGCTGTTGCTGACCACCCGACAGCCCGCCGCCGGGCTTGTCCAGACGGTCCTTGACCTCGTTCCACAGGTTGGCGCCGCGCAGTGAGCGCTCGGCCACCTCATCCAGGGCCTTCTTGTTACGCACGCCCTGCAGCTTCAGCCCGGCCACCACATTGTCACGAATCGACATGGTGGGGAACGGATTCGGGCGCTGGAACACCATGCCGATGGTCTTACGCACCCCCACCGGGTCCACCCCGGCGCCGTAGATGTTCTCACCGTCGAGCAACACCGAACCTTCGACACGGGCTCCCGGGATCACCTCGTGCATGCGGTTCAACGTCCGCAGTACCGTCGACTTACCGCAACCCGACGGGCCGATGAAAGCCATCACGCTGCGCGGCTGCACCGACAGCGAAACCTCGGAAACAGCATGGAACGCGCCGTAATAGATGTTGACGTCCTTGAGATCCAGCCGCTTGGCCATGAATGGCTCCTAAACCTTCTTGGGGGAAAAGAGTTTGGCGACCGTGCGAGCGCCGACATTGAGCAGGGCGATCAGCACGATCAGGGTCAGCGCCGCACCCCAGAGTCGGTCGGTGGGCACCGGGTTGGCACCGGCCCCCGCCGAGATCTGGTCGTACATCATGCCGGGCAGCGAACCCATGAACCCGCCGAACATGTCGAAGTTCATCGCCTGGGCGTAGCCGACGAGGATCAGCAGCGGCGCAGTCTCACCCATCACCCGGGCCAGTGCGAGCATGATTCCGGTGACGATGCCCGACAGGGCCGTCGGGATCACGATGCGGACGATGGTCTTCCACTTCGGCACGCCCAGTGCATAACTGGCTTCGCGCAGATCCATCGGGACGATGCGCAGCATCTCCTCGGTGGCCCGCACGATCACCGGAATCATCAACAGCACCAACGACAGTGATACCGCGAACCCGGACCGGCCGAACCCGAACGTGGCCACCCACAGCGCGTAGATGAACAGCGCGGCGACGATCGAGGGCACACCGGTGAGGATGTCCACCATGAACGTGGTGACCTTGCCCAGCCGGGTCCCGCCGCCGTACTCGACCAGGTACACGCCCACCATCACGCCGACCGGAATAGAGATCAGCGAGCACACCAGGCCCTGCAGCACAGTGCCGACGATCGCGTGGTAGGCGCCGCCACCGGCGATGAACGTCGTCATCCCGGCCTGGGAATTGGTGAACCACGTGGTTGAACTCAACGCGGCCCAGCCCCGGACGATCACCGAATACAGCACCCAGGCCAGTGGTATCAGGGCAACCAGCAATGACAGGGTCACCAGGACCGTGGCGAGGTGGTTGGTCAGCTTGCGGCGCAGACTCACGCCCTGGAAGGTGGGCGCCTTGACCGGGCGCTCGAGGGTGGAGGTCATGCCCGTCCCTTTCCGGCCACCGCGGCGCGAGCCAGCGAGTTCACCACGAAGGTGAGGATGAACAGCACCAGGCCGGCGGCAATGTAGGCGCCCGCCTTGTACTGATCGTTGAATTCGCTTGCGGTGGCGGCAATCTTGCTCGCGAAGGTGTAGCCCCCGTCAAACAGCGACCAACCGAACGCGGTCTGGGTGCCGCGCAGGATGATCAGCAGCGCGATGGTCTCACCGAGCGCCCGGCCCAGACCGAGCATCGCGCCACTGATGTAGCCCGACAACCCGAAGGGCAGCACCGTCGTGCGCACCACTTCCCAGCGGGTGGCACCGAGGGCCAACGCGGCCTCGATCTGACCACGGGGAGTCTGGGCGAACACCTCGCGGGCCACCGCGGTGATGATCGGCAGGATCATCACCGCCAACACGATGCCCGCGGTGAAGATGGTGCCACCACCGGCCACCGAGGCATTGCCGGTACTGAACAGGAACAGCCAGCTCAAGTTCGTATTGAGCCACACCGCAAAGGGTTTGATGGCCGGCGCCAGTACGTACAGGCCCCAGACGCCGTAGACGATCGAAGGCACCGCGGCCAGCAGGTCCACCAGATAGCCCAGCGGGCCGGCAAGTCGCCGTGACGAGTACTGGGTGAGGTAGATCGCGATGCCCAGTGCCACCGGCATCGCCAACACCAGTGCGAACACCGAGACGAACACCGTCACCTGCAACAGATCGAGGATGCCGAAGTGCATCGCCGAGGTGTCGGTGGTGATCCAGTTCCCGCCGTACAGGAAGAAGTTCTCCTCGTTACGGGTCAGCGCCGGAATAGCGCGCCAGAGCAGGAACACCCCGATCGCCACGATCAGCGCGACGATCAAGATGCCCGAACCTTCGGCGAGCCCACGGAAAATTCGGTCACCGAGGCGAACCTTGGCTCCCTTGGACGGATTGGTGGAGATAGGCGCGGGCTCGGGGTGAGAGGACGCGAGCGTCTCCCCTGACCCCGAATCAGCTGGATTCGGCGTTGTCACTGTTGTCCCGTCGGGGCCCCTGGTCGTCATGCGGTCGGTAAAACCATCCTCACCCAGATCCGTCCTTCAAAGCCAGTCCGGCTACTACGCGATCGCCTCGACCGAGGTCAGCAGGCGCTGCTTGAACTCGTCGGGGAGTGCGATGTATCCGGCCTGGGACAGGCTGGCCTGGCCCTCGTTGGCGGCCACCGTCAGGAACGACTTGACGGCGGCCGCGGTGTCGGCGTCGTACCCCTTGGAGCAAACGATCTCGTAGGTGGCCAGCACCAGCGGGTAGGCGCCGGCTTCCTTCGAGGCGTACAGCGCGTTCAGGTCGAGCACGAGGTCATTGCCCTCGCCCTTGAAGGCGGCGACGCCGACGGCCTTGGTGGTCGACTGGTCGTCCAGCGCCACCGCGCCGGCACCGCTGTCGATCTGGGCGTAGGGCAGGCCGGCGGCGGCGGCCGGGCTCTTCTCGACGTAGCCGATGGAGCCTGGAGTGGCCTGCACGGCCTGCACGACACCGGAGGACTTCTGGGCGCCCTCACCTGCACCGCCCTGGAACTCCTTGCCCGCACCCTTGGTCCAGGTCTGCGGAGCGGCGGCGGCGAGGTACTTCTGGAAGTTGTCGGTGGTGCCCGAGGAATCCGACCGATAGATCGGCTTGATGTCCAGGTCGGGCAGGGTGGCGCCGGCGTTCAGCGCGGCCACCGCCGGGTCGTTCCACTTGGTGATCTGGCCCTGGAAGATCTTGGCGAGCACTTCGGGGGTCACGACGAGCGTGTCGACGCCTTCGACGTTGTAGGCCAACGCGACCGGGCCGAACACCAGGGGCAGGTTCCAGGCCTCATTGCCACCGCAGCGCTCGGCGGCCTTCGTGATCTGACCGTCCTGGAGCGCCGAGTCGGAGCCGGCGAAGTCGACCTGCTTGGCGATGAACTGATCCACGCCTGCACCCGATCCGGTCGGGTTGTAGGACAGGTTCTTGCCGGAGCACACCTGGCCCCAAACCTTGTTGAACTCGGCAATGGCGTTCTGCTGTGCCGTCGAGCCCTCGCCCGTCAGAGCGGCCTTGCCGCCGCACTCAGCCGATGCGGCCGAGCTGCTGCCCGCGGCCGACGAGCCGGCGCTGGGCAGGTTGTTGTCGCTACCGCACGCGGTCAGCGTGAGCGCGGCAATGGCCGTCGACGACAAGGCGATGCCGAAGGACCTACCGGCGCCCGTGCCGATGCTGATGAGCTTCACGTGTCTCACTTTCGGTTGACGGTTTCACACTCTCCGGCAACGTATGCGGCCGCAGTGGACGGCTCGCGGACACCAGGTGAATCAGCAGTGAACAGGTTCAGCGTGTTCACAGCTGAACGGGTTAACCGGTGGCGTACGCCACGTCGACGGCGAACACCTCGAAACCCAAGTTTCGGTAGGTCGCCACGGCCGCCGAGTTATCTGCCTCGACGTAGAGAAGCACCGTCGGCAGGGACCGCTCGGCGAGGTGGTGCAGACCGAGCAGGGTGAGTACCGAGCCCAGTCCACGGCCCTGCGCCGCGGGGTCGACGCCGACGATGTAGACCTCGCCCAGATCGCCGTCGTGGACCTTCGTCCAGTGGAAACCCAGCAGTGCCCCGGTGTGTTCGTCGAAAACCTCGAAGAGACCGTCGGGATCGAACCACGGCTCGCTCCGCCGGTCGGCGATGTCCGCTTCGGTCCAGCCGCCCTGCTCCGGATGCCAGGCGAAGGCGGCGTTGTTGACCCGCAGGATCTCGGCATCGTCCCCGGGCCCGGCATAGGTACCGATCCGCACCCCCTCGGCGGTGCGCAATGGTGGGAGGCCGGTCAGCGGGCGACGCATCTGCAGCAGTTCGCGCACCACCGTGAGATCCAGCGCGGCCGCCAGGGCACGGGCCGCCGCGAGGTTGCCGTGTGCCCAGATGCGCGTGCCCGCCGCGCCTTCGGCGAGCCCGGAACGAGCCAGCGCCGCACCGATACCGCGGCGCCTGGCCTGCGGATGCACCACCAGTTCGGCCATCGCCGGGTCATCGGCACCGGCCGGGGCCAAGTTCAGGTATCCGACGAGGTCTCCTCCCTCGGTGGCCAGTAGGTGGCAGGTCCGGTCATGGCCGAGCTCGCGCAGCACCTGATCGCCGACCGGGGCCACGCCGTCGGTCGCCGTGGCGGCAGCGACAAGTGCACGGATCCCGGCCTGTTCGGCTTCTGACAGCCCGGTACGCCAGTCGAGTGCAGTCACTGGCTGGGTAGCTGGCCGGCGAGGGGCTCGCCTGCCTCGTCGATCGCCGGGTCGAAGTCGTCGTCGTGATCGTCCTCGGGCGGGGCTTCGCCGCCGGCCGCCGCACCTGCGGGTGTCCGGTTGCGCGACGGGCGCACCGCCTTGTAACCGACGTTGCGGACGGTGCCGATCAGCGATTCGTATTCGGGGCCGAGCTTGGCGCGCAGCCGGCGGACGTGCACGTCGACGGTGCGGGTACCACCGAAGAAGTCGTAGCCCCACACCTCCTGCAGCAACTGCGCCCGGGTAAAGACCCGTCCGGCGTGTTGCGCGAGGTATTTGAGCAGCTCGAATTCTTTGTAGGTGAGATCGAGCGGACGTCCCCGCAGGCGTGCGGTGTAGGTGCCCTCGTCGATCGCGAGTTCACCCAGGGCGATCTTGCCGACGTTCTCCTGGTTGGCACCACCGGCACGCCTGCCGACCAGCAGCCGCAGCCGGGCGTCGATCTCGGCCGGACCGGTGCTGGGAAGCAGGATGTCGTCCAGACCCCATTCGTTGTTGACCGCCACCAACCCGCCCTCGTTGATCACCGCGACGACCGGCACGGAAGTGCCCGTCGTTCCCAGTAGTCGACACAGGCCGCGGGCAGCCGCGAGATCGGTACGCGCGTCGACGATCGCCACATCGGCACTGCCCGCCTCCAGCAGCGAGGACACCTCGGTCGGTGCCGTGCGCACGGTGTGCGCCAGCAGGGTCAAGGAGGGCAGGACCGACTCGGGATGCGGGTCGACGGTCAGTAGCAGCAGATCCAACGGGTCCTCCGGCGCGCCGGCAATCACTTCCCACGATCGCCCGGACCCCGATGTCCACACGGTCGAATTCATGACTGACATGTAGCCGTTACCGGCTTTTGTGATCTAACGATAACGCCTCACCTGCTGATCAGCCGCGCCGAGCGCTCCAAGCCGACGGCCGTGGGCGACAATGTGGCGGTGCGCAAACTGCTGATCGGGCTCACCGCGACCGTGACCGCGCTTGTCGTCGGAGTCGTCGGCACCGATTTCGGTTCGGCGATCTACGCCGAGTACCGACTTGCCCGTGCGGTACGCAGTGCGGCCGCCCTCAACTGGGATCCGTGGGTAGCGATCCTGGGTTTCCCGTTCCTCACCCAGGTCCGCAACCATCGCTACAAGGAGATCGAGATCCGGGCCACCGGAGTCGATCACCCGGTGGTCGGCCGGGCCTCGCTGGAAGCCACGCTGCATGGCATCGACCTCGCCGACTCGTCGTGGCTGATCGCACCTGACGCCAAGCTGCCGGTCGAGAAGGCCGAGAGTCGCATCATCCTCGACTCCACCCATGTCGGCCGGGTCATGGGCATCGGTGACCTGCTGGTGGAGGCTCCCGAACGGGAATCCAACGACGCCACCGGCGGCACCACGGAGTCCGGCATCTCCGGCAGTCAGGGACTGGTGTTCACCGGCACCCCCAAGGCCTCCGGGCTCGACAAACGGGTCAGTGTCGCGGTCGACCTGTCCTTCGCCGACGGCGACGACACCGCCCTGGTGCTGACCGCGACCGGGATCCTGACCGGCCCCGGCACCGCAGGCGAACCGGTGCCCGAGGACAAGACCGCGGCCGTGCTGTCCGAGTTCAGCCACACGATCACCGGCCAGAAGCTGCCGTTCGGGATCGCCCCGACCACCGCGGGTGCCCGCGGCTCCGATGTGATCATCGAGGGCATCGCCTCGGGAGTAACGGTCGACCTGGCCGGGTTCCGACAATCATGAGCTCATCCATGGTGCTGGCGATCGTGGTGCTGATCGCGGCGCTCGGGGTGGCCTACGTGGTAGGTCGCCTGATCACCCTGCGCGCCGGCCTGATCAGGGCGGGCGAAGAAGCCGCCGACATTGACACCAGCGGTCTGGGCCTGTCGCACACCGGCCCGACCGTGCTGCACTTCTCGGCCGCATGGTGCGGGCCCTGCGTGGGGGTGCGACGAGTCGTCGACCAGGTCTGCGCGGAGTTGCCCGAAGTCGCGCACGTCGAAATCGACATGGACGCCAATCCCGAAGCTGCCAAGCGACTTTCGGTCCTGTCGTTGCCCACCACCATCATCTTCGACCGCGACGGGCGGCCCCGATACCGCACCAGCGGGGTCCCCAGGGCCGCTGACCTGCGCTCGGCGCTGGAACCGCTGTTGGCCTGACCGGGCGGTCATTGGGTAAGCTGTCGGTCGTGTCAGCCCGCCTTGAGCTCGTGCTCACCAAGCGCCGCACAGTTGATCTGTGCCGCGTGGCGGGTTGCTGCTGTTGTTGTTCCTGTTGAGGGCAGTCGCGCGCTCGTGCGCGCTCGCTCGGGTGTCACACCTGGGCCTGCACACCATCGGACCATTGACAACAACAGGAGTTTGTCCTCATGTCATCGACATCAACCCAGCTCATCGCTGATGGCCAGCCCGCTCAGGTCGACGTGCGGGGTCCGCGGTTCTCGGCCTGGGTCACCACTGCGGTACTGATCGCCACGCTGCTGATCGGCGGAGTGAGTGCGCCCGCGGCCGCGGTGCTGCTGGGTGTTCAGGCGCTGGTGTTCGCCATCGGTGCGTTCGGCGGCCCCCGCAGGCATCCCTACGGCCGACTGTTCGCCACATTCATCGCACCGCGCCTGGCACCGGTCACCGAGCGCGAGCCGGTGCCGCCGCTGAAGTTCGCCCAGTTGGTCGGCTTCGTATTCGCCATCGTGGGTGCCGCCGGGTTCGCCTTCGGCATCACCGCGCTCGGCCTGACCGCCACCGGGTTCGCCTTGGTGGCGGCGTTCCTCAACGCTGCGTTCGGCATCTGCCTGGGGTGCCAGATCTACCCGCTGGTGGCCCGGCTGCGTCGCACCCCCAGTCCCGCATGACCCCCGTAAGACATCTCAAATAGCAAGAAACCGAAAGGAATTCGTACATGGCACGTTCCGACGTCCTGGTCTCGACCGAATGGGCCGGGAACAACCTTGATACCGCCGGTGTGGTGTTCGTCGAGGTCGACGAGAACACCAGCGCCTACGACGACGAGGGCCACATCCCCGGCGCCGTCAAACTCGACTGGCGCGACGATCTGCAGGATCCGGTCAGGCGCGACTTCGTCGACCAGCAGCAGTTCTCGAAGCTGTTGAGCGACAAGGGAATCAGCAATGACGACACCGTGATCCTGTACGGCGGAAACAACAACTGGTTCGCGTCCTACGCCTACTGGTACTTCAAGCTGTACGGCCACGCCGACGTCAAGCTGCTCGACGGTGGCCGCAAGCGCTGGCAACTCGACGCCCGTCCGCTGGTGAAAGACGCCGTCAGCCGTGCGGCCACGTCGTACACGGCCCAGCCCCTGGACAACAACATCCGGGCCTACCGTGACGAGGTCATCGCCGCGATCGGGGCGAAGAACCTGGTCGACGTGCGTTCACCTGACGAGTTCTCCGGCAAGATCCTGGCGCCGGCACACCTGCCGCAGGAGCAGAGCCAGCGGCCCGGGCATATCCCCGGCGCCATCAACGTTCCGTGGAGCAAGGCAGCCAACGAAGACGGCACCTTCAAGTCCGACGAGGACCTGGCCGCGCTGTACGCCGCGGCCGGTCTCGACGGCGAGAAGGAGACCATCGCCTACTGCCGGATCGGTGAGCGTTCCTCGCACACCTGGTTCGTGCTGCAGGAGCTGCTGGGACACCAGAACGTCAAGAACTACGACGGCAGTTGGACGGAATACGGCTCCCTGGTGGGCGCCCCGATCGAGTTGGGAAATTGATATGTGCTCTGCACCGAAACAAGGACTGACGTTGCCCGCCGGCGTCGACCTGGAGAAGGAAACCGTCATCACCGGTCGCGTGGTGGACGGCTCCGGTCAGGCAGTTGGCGGCGCCTTCGTGCGCCTGCTGGATGCCGGCGACGAGTTCACCGCTGAGGTCGTGGCCTCGGCAACCGGCGACTTCCGGTTCTTCGCCGCCCCGGGCACCTGGACGCTGCGCGCCCTGTCCCCCGCGGGCAACGGCGACGCCAGCGTGGCCCCGTCCGGCGCCGGCATCCACGAGGTCGACGTCAAGGTCGCCTGAGACCGCGGCTCGAACGTGAGCTTGTGTGCGATGTCTCGACTTTTTCTCGCACACAAGCTCACGTTCGGCTGGTATTGGGCGTCCCGACCCGAGGCGCCGACACCCTCGACCAGGAACTAGACTCTCTCCCGTGGTGCTCTTCTTCGAATTGATGCTCGTCGCGGCCGTCGTGGTGATCACGTGGTTCGCGTTGTACGCGGTGTACCGGCTCGTCACCGACGAGTCGTGACCTCCGACCGGGATGTTCCTGCCGACGCTGCGGCCCGCCAGGCAGGTTCCGGTGACCGCGCCGTGGCGGCTGCCGTCGAACGGGCCAAGGCTACGGCCGCTCTGAACATTCCGGCCTTCGACGACCTCCCGATCCCCGCCGATACGGCGAACCTGCGCGATGGCGTCGATCTCAACGAGGCGCTGCTGGCGCTGCTGCCGTTGGTCGGCGTCTGGCGCGGTGAAGGCGAAGGTCGCGACACCCATGGCGACTACCGGTTCGGTCAACAGATCGTCGTGTCCCATGACGGCGGCGACTACCTGAACTGGGACTCCCGGTCGTGGCGGCTGAACGAATCGGGTGAATACGACTCACCCGGCCTGCGCGAAACCGGATTCTGGCGATTCGTGACCGACCCCGATGATCCGCACGGCCGTGACGAGTCACAGGCCATCGAACTGCTGCTGGCCCATTCGGCCGGCTATGTGGAACTTTTCTACGGCAAGCCCCTCACCCAGGCCTCCTGGGAGCTGGTCACCGATGCGCTGGCCCGCAGCAGGTCGGGGCTGCTGGTGGGCGGCGCCAAACGGCTCTACGGCATCGTCGACGGCGGCGACCTGGGCTACGTGGAGGAACGTGTAGATGCCGACGGCGGCCTCGTGCCGCATCTATCGGCCCGACTGTCTCGGTACATCGGCTGATGCGCCGGCCGATCCTGGTGGCAGGCGTCCTTGCCGCGGCAGCAGCGATTCTCGGTGCGTGTTCGTCGCCGGGGCCGCAACCGGCTCCCACCGAGCCGCCCGCCGAGCACGGCAGCTACGCGCATTGCATGTCCGAGCGTGGCGTACCCGTTGCGCCCGGCCCCGTCGCCGGGCCGCCGTCCGGGGTCGACGAGCAGACGTGGCAGCAGGCCGTCAAGGCATGTTCGACGCTGGCACCGGGGCCCAGTTAGGTCTCGCCGCAGCGGCTCGCCGCGGCAACTGGGTTTCTGCCCCAGACATGGGGCGACCCCCGAGCCGTGGTTCCTGGTTGGACAGACCGGAGGGCTCGGGGGCCGGGTGGCTGCGGGGAATTCGCCAGCGCGCGCAGGCAATACCCCGGCGCTGCTAGCGGGCAGCCACCTCACATGTCCATAAGTCACTCAATTTGACGGACCACCTCCTTCCCTGTGTGCAACCGAAGCTACCCCCGTCGGTTGACCCCGACAAGCGATTTATGCCCGTCTCAGCGATCGCTGACGATCGCGGCATCCACCAGGCCGGAGATGTCGGTGGCCAGCCGCGCATCGGGCAACCGCTGCCCGTCCAAGGTGTGCACGCGAGCCGCCAGGGTGATGCTGGAAACCAGCCAAACCCCTTGCGCAGTAAGCAGATCCGCGGGCTTGAGCGCGCGGAAGTCGCAGTCGTAGCCCTTGTTGCGGGCCACCTCGAACAAGGCCTGCTGCGTGGTGCCGCGCAGGATCGGGTACCAGGGCGGCGGCGTGAGCAGCAGTGGCCGGCCATCGCGTTCTTCCGTCGCGATCACCACGGTGGAACGCGGGCCTTCCAGTAGATGACCGTCGGAGCTCACGAAGATCACGTCACCGGCGCCGTGACGTTCGGCGTGGCGTAGCGCGGCCATGTTCACCGCGTAGGACAGGGTCTTGGCACCCGCCGCGAGCCACGGCATATCGCCGGCGCCCAGCGGCAACCCGCGGTCCAGGGTGATCGCCGCCAACCCGTCGCGGCGCACGGCGGCCACCCGGTCGGCCAATGCGCCGACGGTGGCGAATGAGGTCGCCGGGCCGCCGCTCTCGCGGCCTCGGCTGTACACCAACCGCAGCACGCCGTCGCCGTCGTTGTCGGCGGCCCAGCGCTCGGCCCCCAGCGCCACCGCGGCCCGCCAGGCCCCAAGGTCCGGCGCGGGCAGATCCAGCATCTTGGCGGACTGGGTCAGCCGGGCCAGGTGTGCTTCCAGGAGGCAGGGCCGGCCGTCACGCACCAGCAGCGTCTCGAAGACCCCGTCGCCGCGCACCGCGGCCAGGTCGTCGGCGTGCAGCAGCGGGGCGTCGGGGTCGTGAATCCGCCCGTCGAGGGTGACCAGCACGGCTGGTGGGCTCGCCATGGGGCTCCAGCGTAGTTTGCCCCCGCGGGCAGTTCGGGCGAGGAGCGACAAACGTACAGTTGGTCTATGACTGCACTTCCGTCAGCGGTTCCGGCGCCCGAGTCAGATCCCGACGCGGGCGCCGTCTGGCATTACGGCGATCCGCTCGGTGAACAGCAGGCCGCAGCCCGCGCCGCGGTCTTCGTCGACCGGTCGCACCGGGCGGTGCTCACCCTGACTGGCAAGGACCGTCAGACGTGGCTGCACAGCGTCTCGAGCCAGCACGTCAGCGCACTGCCGGACGGTGCGGTCACCGAGAATCTGAGCCTCGATCTGCAGGGCCGTGTCGAAGATCACTGGATCCAGACCGAGCTCGACGGCACGACCTACCTGGACACCGAGCCGTGGCGGGGCGAGCCGCTGCTGGCCTACCTGCGCAAGATGGTGTTCTGGGCCGACGTGCAGATCGAGCCTGCCGATATGGCGGTGCTGTCACTGCTGGGGCCGGGGCTGGCCGACGAGAAAGTGACCGCGGCCCTGGGGCGCGAAGAACTGCCGCAGGAGTCGACGGCGGTGGCGCTGCCCGGCGGCGGGTTCCTGCGCCGGCTGCCCGCCCCCGGCATCGAACTGGACCTGGTGGTGCCGCGCGAGTCGATCGCCGAGTACACCGCTCGGCTCTGCGACGCCGGAGTCCGCCCGGCCGGGGTGTGGGCCTACGAGGCGCACCGGGTCGCGTCGGGCCGCCCGCGGCTGGGCGTGGACACCGATGAGCGGACCATCCCGCACGAGGTCGGCTGGATCGGCGGCCCCGGTATCGGAGCGGTGCACCTGGACAAGGGCTGCTACCGCGGCCAGGAGACCGTCGCGCGGGTCCACAACCTGGGTAAACCGCCCCGGATGCTGGTGATCCTGCAACTCGACGGTTCCGCCGACCGGCCGGTCTCCGGCGATACGGTGACCGCAGGCGGGCGCAATGTCGGCCGCATCGGCACGGTCGTCGAGCATGCTGACGACGGCCCCATCGCATTAGCCCTGCTCAAGCGGGGTTTACCGGCCGATACCGAGCTGGTCGTCGGCGCCGAGGCGCAGGCGCCAGCGGTGATCGACCCGGATTCCCTGCCGGATGCGGATGCGACTGCCGGCGCCGGGCGGGCGGCCGTCGAACGCCTCCGCGGGCGTTAGACCATAGAACTGCGCAGCCACCCCACGTGAGGCAGGGCCTGACAGCACTTCCCGCACGGGCACGGTAAAGTGTTGGCAGGAAATAAAGACACACAGATCGGAGCCGCCTAGCTATTGGGCCGCTCCGTTATTGCGCGAGGGGGTCCCCCATGGGCCGCGGCCGGGCTAAGGCAAAGCAGACCAAGGTTGCACGTGACCTGAAGTACAGCTCGCCGAACACCGACTTCAGTCAGCTCCAACGTGAGCTGTCGGGATCTCCCGATTCCGGTGACGCGAATGACGACGCCGAAGACTGGTCGGTCGAGGATGACTGGCGGCGTTGAGCCGCCCGCATCTCGTCGTCAACACCTAGACACAGGTCGCGCTGGTTGCGCACGTCGCTGACAGCGCGACCTGTCTCACCACTCAAAACCGCGGATGCTGTCCAACCAGCTGGGCGCGCACACTTTCCTTGCCGCCCTTCTTGACGGTCCCCAGCGTCCAGCAGTCCAGGTGCCGTGCGGTCAGGATGGCCAGTGCACGGTCGGTGTCCTCAGGGGCGACGACCGCGACCATCCCGACGCCCATGTTGAACGTCTTCTCCATCTCGACACGTTCGATGCGGCCGCGCTGGGCGATCATCTGGAACACCGGTGCCGGCGTCCACGTACCGCGATCGAGTTCTGCGGTCAGTCCGTGCGGCACCACGCGCTCCAGGTTGCCGGCCAGGCCACCGCCGGTCACGTGGCAGAACGTGCGCACCTGCGTCTCAGCGGCTAGCGCCAGGCAGTCCTTGGCGTAGATGCGGGTCGGCTCAAGGAGCTCCTCGCCGAGCGTGCGGCCGAACTCCTCGACGTGTCCGGCCAGGTTCATCCGGTCGATCTCGAGCAGGACCTTGCGGGCCAGTGAGTAGCCGTTGGAGTGCAGCCCGCTCGCTTTCATCGCGATGATCACGTCGCCGGGGCGAACCCGATCGGGTCCGAGCACGTTGTCGGCCTCGACGACGCCGACGCCGGTCGCGGAGATGTCGTAGTGGTCGGGGTCCATCAGTCCGGGGTGTTCGGCCGTCTCGCCGCCCAGGAGCGCACAACCCGCCTGGACGCACCCTTCGGCGATGCCCGACACGATCGCGCTGACCCGCTCGGGGACGGTGCGGCCGACGGCGATGTAGTCCTGCAGGAACAGCGGTTCGGCGCCGCACACCACGAGGTCGTCGACCACCATGGCGACCAGGTCCAGACCGACCGTGTCGTGCTTGTCCATGGCCTGCGCCACGGCCAGTTTGGTGCCGACCCCATCGGTCGAGGCGGCCAGCACCGGCTCACGGTATCCGCCCCGCAGGGCGAACAGCCCGGCAAAACCGCCCAGGCCGCCCCTGACCTCGGGACGGGTCGCCTTGGCGGCAAGGGGCTTGAAGAGCTCGACGGCGCGGTCACCGGCTTCGATGTCCACTCCGGCCGAGGCGTAGGAAATACTGCTGTGTTCGGCGATGCCGTGCTGTTCGGCGCCCTTAGTCATCGCAAGCAAGGCTACCGCCCCACCATTACGGGGGTACAGCGCAGGAGGCGTTAAGGCTGCCTCAAGGACGCCACGACGTCGGAGACGTCAAGGACGCCACGACGTCGGAGACGTCAAGGACGCCACGACGTCGGAGACGTCAAGGACGTCTGAGAGCTGACGCGTTGTCGTTGTCGGCTTGCAGCGGGACACCGGTGCGGGCCGCGGTGGCAAGCATCTGCTCGACGACGTTCTTGCCGAGTGCGGTCTCGCCGGGCAGTTCGATCGGATAGTTCCCGTCGAAACACGCCGAGCACAGCCGGGTCGGGGGCTGCTCGGTGGCCGCGATCATGCCCTGTTGCGAAATGTAGCCCAGGCTGTCGGCGCCGATGGCATGCCGCACCGCCTCCAGCATCTCGCCCTCGTGTTCGGCGGGGGCCGCGTTGGCGATCAGCTCGGCGGGGGTGGCGAAGTCGATGCCGTAGAAGCACGGCCATTTCACCGGGGGCGAGGCGATCCGGACGTGGACCTCCAGTGCCCCGGCCTCCCGCAGCATGCGAATCAGGGCGCGCTGGGTGTTGCCGCGCACGATCGAATCGTCCACGACGATCAACCGTTTGCCGCGGATCACTTCCCGCAGCGGGTTGAGCTTGAGCCGGATGCCGAGCTGCCGGATGGTCTGCGAGGGCTGGATGAACGTGCGCCCCACGTACGCGTTCTTCATCAGGCCCTGGCCGAACGGGATCCCGGATTCCTGCGCGTAACCGACCGCGGCGGGCGTTCCCGACTCGGGGACGCCGATCACCAGGTCGCCGTCGACCGGGTGCTCGCGGGCCAGTCGGCGACCGATGTCGACGCGGGTGGCGTGCACCGAGCGCCCCACCAGCGTGCTGTCGGGGCGGGCCAGGTAGACGTACTCGAAGACGCAAGCCTTGGGTTCCGGGTTGGCGAACCGGGTGGAGCGCACGCCGTCGGCATCGATGGCCAGCAGTTCGCCGGGTTCGATGTCGCGGACGAACGAGGCGCCGACGATGTCGAGCGCGGCGGTCTCGGAGGCCACCACCCAGCCACGGTCGAGTCGGCCCAGCGCCAGGGGGCGCACTCCGTGCGGGTCGCGCGCGGCGTAGAGGGTGTTCTCATCCATGAAGGTGAGGCAGAAGGCGCCGCGCACCGTGGGCAGCAGTTCCAGGGCAGCCTGCTCCAGCGTGGCGTCGGCGGCGCCGTGGGCCAGCAGGGCGCCCAGGATGTCGGAGTCGGTGGTCGCCAACATGTTGCCGGACACCCTGGAGTCGATCAGCCCGGCGGCGCGGGCGCGGGTGGCCAGTTCGGCGGTGTTGACCAGGTTTCCGTTGTGACCGAGAGCGACTCCGGTTCCGGCCGCGGTGTTGCGGAATACCGGCTGGGCGTTCTCCCAGGTGGTGGAGCCGGTAGTCGAGTAGCGGCAGTGGCCGACAGCGACGTGACCCGGCATTGCGGCCAGGGTCTGCTCATCGAACACCTGGCTGACCAGCCCGAGATCCTTGAACACCAAAATCTGCGAACCGTCGGAAACCGCAATGCCCGCAGCTTCCTGACCACGGTGCTGCAAGGCATACAGGCCGTAGTAGCTGAGCTTGGCGACGTCTTCACCCGGGGCCCAGACCCCGAATACGCCACATTCCTCGCGCGGTTCATTCTCGTCGAGTTGCTGACCAGTCACGATAGGGCTGCTCCCGGGGCGGCGGTTGGTGACATAACCGAGTCTACGGTCCTGTCGGGCCAGGGAAAGAATCGAATGGCCGTTCTGGACCGGGTTTTACGACAGTAGACGGCCGGGTAGTCATTCCGGCGTCACCGACCGGCGGGGTTGCCACCCGCATCCGGATCCGTCGGGACAACCCCATCGACGCACCACATACCAACGGCAAGGATGGATTTCGTGACGCGCCAACTCTCGGAGAAGCCGGCAACCGATCCCCTCGATTCCGACGCCGTGGCTCAGCGGCAACCGTGGCCGGAGGTGACGAAGATCGCATTCCGGTTCTGCTTCCTGTACTTCGGCTTGTTCTGTCTGTTGTTCGCGCAGATCACCTTCACCTTCCTGGGGGTCCTCACCCGCTGGCTGCCGGACCAGGCGGTGATGTGGCAGATGACTGTGCTGGACCCGGTGCTGCGCTGGGTCGGCAGCCATGTCTTCGGGGTCGAGGCGGCTCTGCACAGGGATTCGGGCAGCGGGGATCAGGCCTCGATCTGGGTGATGGTGTTCTGCCTGTTGGTCGTCGCCGCTGTCGGCACCGCGGTGTGGTCGTGGATAGACCGGCAGCGGCCGGACTACTCGCGGCTGTGGGCCTGGTTCCTGACGTTTCTGCGGCTGTGCGTAGCCGGACAGATGCTGTTCTACGGATTCGCCAAGCTCATCCCGACGCAGATGCCGGCCCCGCCGTTGGCGGCATTGCTTCGCCCGTACGGCGAGTTCAGCCCGGCCTCGGTGCTGTGGCTGCAGGTGGGCAGCTCTTATCCGTACGAGATGGCGCTGGGCGCCGCCGAGGTGGTCGCCGGGCTGCTGTTGTTCCTGCCGCGGACCGCGACGCTGGGCGCGCTGCTCGGCGTGGCCAGCATGGTGCAGGTCTTCCTGCTGAACATGACCTTCGATGTGCCGGTCAAGATCCTGTCCGGGCATCTGCTGTTGATGGGTCTGGTGCTGCTGGCCCCACAGTATCGCCGGTTGGCCGACTTCCTCGTCTTGCAGCGGCGCACCGAGCCGACCGGCCAACCCGAACTGTTCACCGACGCCCGCGCGAACACCCTCGCCGCCCGGCTGCAGGCCGTGCTGGGCATCTGGATGGTGGCCGGTTGCGTCATGGTCGGCTGGCAGAGCTGGAATGAGTACGGCGGCGGCCGCGCCAAACCCGAGTGGTACGGGATCTGGACGGTGAGCCGGTTCGACGTCGACGGTAGGACGGCACCGCCGCTGACCACCGATCAGTACCGTTGGCAGCGGGTCGTTTTCGACCTGCCAGAGGTCATGACCTATCAGCGGATGAGCGGCGAACTGGTGGACGCACCGGTCAAGCTCGACGGAAACAGCCTGACGGTGTCGGGACCGGACGGCTCACCCCTGGCCACGCTCACCGCCTCCGAGCCGGCGTCTGACCAGCTGCGACTGACCGGCACGTTGTCCGGCCGCGACGTCACGATCTCGCTCGACCGTCTGGATCTCGACCAATTCACCCTGCGCAACCGCGGCTTCCACTGGGTGCAGGAGTATCCGTACTTCCGATGAGTCAGTCGGATCGGTCCACGAGCGGCAGCCACCGCGCAACTTCGCCGGCCCGCGATCCCGACATCTGCACCGCGGAACCGGCGGCGTCGAGATCGAGCAGTCCGGTGGCCAGCAGCAGCCAGGTCCGCGGATCGGTCTCCACGACGTTGGGCGGATTGCCGCGGGTGTGCCGCGGCCCTTCGATGCACTGCACCGCCACGAAGGGCGGCACCCGGACCTCGACGCTGGCGCCCGGTGCCATCGCCGCCAGGGTGCGGGCCGTCAACCGGACCGCCTCGGCCAGTTCGGTGCGGGCCGGTTCCGGATGGGTGGGTGTGCGCAGCCAGTCGGCCACGACGGCGACCGCGGCCCTGGTCTTTTGCGGATCGACATTGCCTCGCGCGGCCATGCCATAGAGTCTCGCAAAGTGTTGGCCGATCACCGAAATCCGCCGTACCGCACGGCCGGTGCCGCATTTCTGGTGATCCTTGCGCTGATCCTGGGATTGATCGTGGCGCAGTTCCGAGGCGCTTTCGAACCCAGGGTGGCGCTGACGCTGCTGGCCTCACGCGCGGGTCTGGTCCTCGATCCGGGTTCGAAGGTGACCTACAACGGGGTTCCGATCGGCCGGGTGGGTTCGGTGAGCGCCGACTCCGATCCGGTCCGGGCTCTGGTGCATCTGGAGATCAACCCCAAGTACCTGGACCTGCTGCCGGCCAACGTGCAGACCTCGATCCAGGCGACCACCGTGTTCGGCAACAAGTACGTAGCCTTCACTGCACCGGAACATCCCAGCCTGCAACGGGTTTCAACCTCGAAACCCCTCGACGTCACGGCGGTCACCACCGAGTTCAACACGTTGTTCGAGACGATCACCGCGATCACCGAACAGGTCGACCCGATCAAGCTGAACCAGACCCTGTCCGCCACCGCCCAGGCGTTGAGCGGGCTGGGCAGTGCCTTCGGGCAGTCGCTGGCCGACGGAAACACCATCCTCGACGATCTGAATCCGCGCATGCCTGCGCTGCGCCATGACATTGCCGCGCTGGCTGATCTCGGCGAGCGATATGCGGCAGCCGGACCCGACCTGTTCGACGGCCTGGGCAACGCCGCGCGCAGCGCGGCGACCTTCAACTCCCAGCGCGGTCACCTCGATGCCGCCCTGATCGCGGCGGTCGGCTTCGCCGGAACCGGTGCCGACATCCTCGAGCGGGGCGGCCCGTATCTCGTGCGCGGGGCCGAGGATCTGATCCCGACGTCGGAGCTGTTCGACAAGTATCAGGGGCAGTTGTTCTGCACCATCCGCAACTATCACGACGTCGCGCCCGCGTTTTATGCGACGTTCGGCGGCGACAACGGATATTCGTTCGACAGCACCGGGACCTTGTCGAGCATCGGCGTGGGCAACGCCTACGTCTATCCGGACAATCTGCCGCGGGTCAACGCCAAGGGCGGGCCCGAGGGTAAGCCCGGCTGCTGGAAGCCGATCACCGCCGACCTGTGGCCTGCGCCGTATCTGGTGATGGACACCGGTTTGTCGATTGCGCCGTACAACCATGTCGAACTGGGATCGCCGATCTTCGTCGACTATGTCTGGGGCCGTCAGATCGGTGAACCCACAATCAATCCGTGACGGCTCTACGATCTTGACCCGGGGGTTTTCGGGCGAGAGGGGACTTTGTGAACGGTGGTGCCGATGCCTAAGCGCGCAGTACCGGCGAGCCCCGAACCACCCGCGGCCTGGCCCCCGCCGCTTCCGGCGTGGCGCGCCGTCGGCCTGTCCCTCGCACCGATCGGCGCGGCGATCTTCAACGGGGTGGCGGGCCTGTGCGCCGCGGCGATCGTGGCGGTGTTGATCTTCGCGTTCGCCCGCCTGCACCGGTACGCGCCGCAGGCGGTGTCCACAGGTGACCTGGTGGCCGCCACGGTCGGTCCGGCAGCCGGACGGTTCACCAGCCTCGTCCAACTCGCGGCGTATGTGCTTCTGGGTGTGGGTGCCGCCCTGACGCTCGCACTGCAACCGTTGACCGGTGCACCGGACCTGGACGCCGCGCTGGCCGGTTGGTGGTGGCCCGGCTGGTCGGTGGCTGTCGTGGTCATCGCCGGTGCGGTGGTGGCCTACCTGCCCACCCGGGCAGTGGGTGCGACGGCTGCCGCGCTGGCCGGCGTGGGACTGCTGATCTTCCTCTACCTGGCGCTGGCGATCGTGGCCCGGGTGGCCACGGGCACCCCGCCGATGACGATGGGCAGCACCCACGTCGATTCGGTCCTGCTGGCCACCGCAGCGGCCATCCCGCTCGGACTCGGCCTGATCGGTTTCGAGGCGGCGACGGTGGTGAGCGGCCGCCTGGAGTCGGTGGCGCGCCCGGTCGGCACCGCGGTGGGGGTTACCGCGCTGGGCGCGGTGGCCCTGCTGGCGGCGGCCAACCTCGGCGCGACCGGCGGGTTCCACGGCTCTGCGGTGAATCTTTCGCTGATCGTCTCGCAGTTCTTCGCCGACGCCGGGTTCTACTGGTTCGCCACCGCGGCGTTGTGCCTGGGCTCGGCCGCGTTGCTGGCCCTGATGTGGGCGGCCACCCGCGTCGCGGGGCGGCTGTTCGGTTCCGGTCCGGAGGTGGCGCTACTGGTGTCCGCGGTAATGTGCGTGCTGGCCGGGGCGTTCTCCCTGTTTCAGGATCACCTCGGCAGACTGCCGGTGGCGGTCCCCGCGCTGCTCCTTCTGGTCGTCTATATGCTTGTCACCGAAGCTAATTCGCGTGTCGCGGGCTCGGCCGCGGCGCAGCAGGCACCGCGGCTGATCCTGGTCGTGGTGACGGTCTGCGTGGTGTTGATCCCGCTGCGGGTCACCGACTTCGCGATGCTCACGTTGCGGCCCCTGGTCATCGCGGCCGCGATCCTCGCGGTGGCAGCGCTGCTGGCGCGGCTTGGCAGGCCAGTGCAGCCAGCGCTCCCGCCTCATTGATCGCCAGGTGCGCCAGCATCGGCGCAGCCAGACTCGCCGAGCGCTGGGCAAGCCAGCCGAACGCCCACCCGGCCACCCCGGTGACCAGCACCGTCGGAATCACCGGTTGGCCTGCAGCGCGCGCGTCGGCGATGTGTGACAGCCCGAACGCCGTGGCCTGCAGCACCTGACCGCCGGCCGGACCGAACGCTTGGGCACCGACCTGGCCCAGCGCGGCACGGAAGGCCGCCTCCTCCGGCCAGACGGTCCCGAGCGGGATCCGCAGCGCCAGCCAACTCCGGGGCGCTGCGGGCAGCGCCTTCTGCCGCATCCCGGTGCGGACGCTGGGCACCGCCGAGGTCGCCGCCACCCCGGCACTCACCGCGGTCGCGGCGGCCGCACCCACTCGCAGACCCGACCACAACGCCGGTGGCCGCAGTCCCGGCCGGGCCCGAGTTCCGACCATGAGCACGGTGCCGAGTGTCGCCCGCACCAGCGGCTGCCACCTGACCGGCAGCCTCGGATCGACCAGACCGCTCCACGTCACCAGGCCCGCCGCCAGCGCCACGGCGCGAATCCGGCCTGCCGTCATCAGTTTTCGGGCCCGTCCTCGGCCACGGTGTTGTGCAGTGCCAGCCGGATCCGTTCGGTGTCGTCGGGTGTCCAGCCGTCCGGTGGGGCCACTGCCGCCCAACCGTCGAGCACCGATTCACCGTAGTTGTGCCCGTGTCCGTTGGGAACGCTCGAGGCGTTGGTGATGTCGGCGGCCACCTGCCAGAACGTGATGATCGGATACCAGCGCATCGAGGCGGTGCGGTCCGTCCCCGGCGGTTCGACCAGCCAATCCGGTTCGGAGAACAGCAGATCCGCCGACCACCAGACGATCGGGTCGGACGGGTGTTGCAGGAACAGGACCCTGGTGCCTTCCCACGGCGCGGCCGTGTCGTCGGCGATCTCAGCGGCGTCGGCAGCCTCGGAAAACCGCACGGTGCGGCCGTTGTCGTAGCGGGGGCGCACCTCGGGGGTGCCCGGGTCGCGGCGCACGGTCAGGCCCCGCCACAACGGGCTGGCGTTGGGCGGGCCCACCCACAGCACCGAGGAGAAGCCCATCCGGGAGATGTCGGGGAGCCAACTGAATGCGCCCTGCCCGGCCATCGACCCCAGGCTCTCCCCGTAGAGCACCAGCTTGGGACGGTGTTCGGGAGGCAACTGCTCCCAGCGCGCATGGATCGCGTCGATCATCAGCCGGCCGTTGTTCATCGACTTCTCCCGGTCGCCCATGAACGAGATCCAGCTCGGCAGATAGGAATACTGCATGCCGACCATCGCGGTGTCGCCGTTGTACATCAGCTCTAACGCACGGGCGGCCACCGGGTTGACCCAACCGGTACCAGTGGTCGGGACGATCACCAGCAGCTTGCGGTCGAATGCATGGGTGCGCTCAAGTTCGCTGAGCAGCACCGCGATCCGCTGCTGGTCGGAGTCCGCGGTGTGCAGCCCGGCGTACACCCGGATGGGCTCCATCGCAGGCGCACCGTTGAGCTTCTCCAGCTCGGCCGCGCGCGGACCGGTCGCGACGAAGTTGCGGCCCTGGAATCCCAGCGAATCCCAGGCCGCGAATGATTCTGGGCTGCCGGATCTTTCGGCCTCGGACGGCTGGCTGACGCCCTCGCGGGTGGTGGAGTTCTGCGGCTGGAACACCCGACTGGCCCCGGCCAGGAACCCACGGTAGAGCACACCGTTGACGAGCGTGATGACCAACACCACCACGATGGCGGTGCCGATGAACTGGGCCACTTCGCGGTTCAGACGCCAGCGGCGGATGAGTACCTTGGTCAGCAGCCGCACGGCGTCCCGCAACATCCGTGCGGTGGCGATCAGCGCTGCCGCCGCGGCGACCGCGATGATGAGGGTGCGCAGATAGCCCGGCGTGGCCGGGCCCTCCATCCCCATCAGCGCCGAGACCTGCCGTTGCCAGGCCGCCGCGGGGATCAGCATCAGGATGGAAGCCGTGATCGCCACGGCGACGACAACCGCCTTGAGGCCGAGCAGCACCCGCTTACCCGGGGGCCACCATGACCTGCGCCGTAAGGCAAAGCGGTACAGCACTTTTCCCAGCAGGACGCCGATACCGTAGCCGATGGCGGCGTTGACACCGCCGATCAGCCCGGCGAACAGCCAGTCGCGCGGCAGCAGCGACGGGGTCAGTGAGAGGCAGAAGAACAGGGTTCCGACGGCAATGCCGGCGAAATCCAGCCGCACCAGGCTCCAGGCCCAGCGCAGCACGGGATGACGTTCGTCGAGGGTTTTCCCCGTCACCCGAACAGCCCGGGCAGCACGCCCTCCGACGTGCTCCGCAGCTCTGCGAGGGTGATGCTGAACTGGCCCTGGACCTCGATCGCGGGTTCTCCACCTTCGGGGCCCTCGTCCACCACGCCGACCCGGGTGACCGGCAGGTCTCTGGCCTCACACATCGACCGGAACCGGCTCTCCTCGGTGCGCGGCACGGCCACCAGCACGCGGCCCGCCGACTCGGAGAACAGGAAGACGAACGGGTCGATGCCTTCGGGCAGGTCTTCGGGAAGGATGATCCGGCAACCGGTTTCACCGGCCAAGGCGGCCTCCACCACAGCCTGGATCAGGCCGCCTTCGGACAGATCGTGGGCCGCGGAGATCAGGCCGTCGCGCGATGCCGCGGTCAGCACCTCGGCCAGCAGCTGCTCACGGGCCAGGTCCACCCTGGGCGGAACCCCGCCCAGGTGGTCGGCAGTGACCTGCGCCCAGACCGACCCGTCGAACTCGTCGTGGGTGTCACCCAGCAGCAGCAGCGTCTCGCCCGGCTCGGTACCCAGGCCGGTGGGAATGCGCCGGCGCACATCGTCCAACACCCCGAGCACGCCGACCACCGGGGTCGGCAGGATGGCGGTGGAGCCGGTCTGGTTGTAGAAGCTGACGTTACCGCCGGTAACCGGAATACCAAGGGCGGCACAACCATCGGCCAGCCCACGGACGGCCTGGCTGAACTGCCACATCACACCCGGGTCCTCGGGCGACCCGAAGTTGAGGCAGTTGGTCACCGCGACCGGGGTGGCACCGGTGACCGCGACGTTGCGGTAGGCCTCGGCCAATGCCAGTTGTGCGCCGGTGTACGGGTCGAGTTGGGTGTAGCGGCCCGACGCGTCGGTGGACACCGCGATGCCGCGACCGGTGTTCTCGTCGATGCGCAGCACGCCGCCGTCGGCGTGCTCGGCCAGCACGGTGTTGCCGCGCACGTAGCGGTCGTACTGCTCGGTGATGAACGCCCGGCTGCACAGGTGCGGGCTGCCGATCAGTGCCAGCAGGGTCGCCTTGAGCTCGTCGCCGGTCTTCGGTCGAGGCAGCTTCGCCGAGGTGTCGGCCACCAGGGCGTCCTGGGTGTCGGGACGGGCCACCGGACGCTCATAGACCGGACCCTCGTGGGCCACGGTGCGCGGCGGCACATCGACCACGGTGTCGCCGTGCCAGGTGATCTCGAGCCGGTCGCCGTCGGTGACCTCGCCGATGACGGTGGCCAGCACCTCCCATTTGCGGCAGACCGCCATGAACGCCTCGACGTTCTCGGGCGTGACCACGGCGCACATGCGTTCCTGGGACTCGCTGGAGAGCACCTCGGCCGGGGTCATGTCCTTGGCCCGCAGCGGCACCCGATCCAGCTCGATGCGCATGCCACCGTCGCCGGCGGAAGCGAGTTCGGAGGTGGCACAGGACAATCCGGCACCACCGAGGTCCTGGATGCCGACCACCAGGCCGGCCGCGTACAGCTCAAGACAGCATTCGATGAGCACCTTCTCGGTGAACGGGTCACCCACCTGAACGCTCGGCAGCTTCTTGCGGCCGGCGCCGGATTCGTCGCCGGAGAAGGTGTCGCTGGCCAGCACCGAGACACCGCCGATGCCGTCCAGGCCGGTGCGCGCGCCGAACAGGATGATCTTGTTGCCGGTGCCCGAGGCGAACGCGAGGTGCAGGTCTTCTTTGCGCAGGGCACCGACGCACAGCGCGTTGACCAACGGGTTGCCCGCGTAGGAGGGGTCGAAGATCGTCTCGCCGCCGATGTTGGGCAGGCCGAGCGAGTTGCCGTAGCCGCCCACGCCGCGCACCACGCCGTCGAGCACGCGCCGGGTGTCGGGTGCGTCCGCCGCACCGAAGCGCAGTTGATCCATGACCGCCACCGGCCGGGCACCCATTGCCATGATGTCGCGGACGATGCCGCCGACGCCGGTCGCCGCACCCTGGTAGGGCTCGACATAGGACGGGTGGTTGTGCGACTCGACCTTGAAGGTGACGGCCCAGCCGTCACCGATGTCGACGACGCCGGCGTTCTCGCCGATGCCGGCCAGCATGCCGGCGCGCATCTTCTCGGTGGTGGTCTCACCGAAATAGCGCAGGTGCACCTTCGAGGACTTGTAGGAGCAGTGTTCGCTCCACATCACCGAGTACATGGCCAGCTCGGCGTCGGTGGGGCGGCGTCCCAGGATCTCGCGAATCCGCTGGTACTCGTCGTCCTTGAGGCCGAGTTCGCGGTACGGCTGGGGCTGATCAGGGGTGGCGGCTGCCCGCTGCACCGTGTCGATCGCGTGGGTGAGCTCAGACGTCACGGGGTCCAGCTTAGTAGCTGCTCGCCCATAGGTGCGGGCAGCCGCTGGTGCGCCTGGGCCACTGTGCGCTCCGCCACACCCTTGGAGGGTGCCGCACGGTCCGGCGTCATCCGCCCGCGATACAGAACGCGTTGCCCGCCGGGTCTGCCAGTACGACCCAGTTGAACTCTTCGCCGAAGTTGTGCCTGCCGGTTTCGGTGGCGCCCAGGCCCACCAGTCGGGCCACCTCGGCTTCCATGTCCGCGGCGTGAAAGTCGAGGTGCACCCGGTTCTTGCCGGGTGTCGGGTCCGGCACCCGCTGAAAACCCAGATTGGGTCCTCCGTCCCGCTGTACGAGCACGAATTCACCTGGGGCATAGGCATTTACCGAACCGCTGACGGCCTGCGCCCACCAATCGGCGAGCGTGTCGGGATCTGCGCAGTCGAACGTGATCATTTCCACCGAGAGTGTCATGGCGGCGACCCTAGATCAGGCCGGGGACAGGAATCCCCGACTGGGCCCCATGATCCGACGTCGAGCCGATAGGTTGACGGCCGAATTCGCCCGAGTCCAGCAAAGTGCACCACACGGCGGGGCAGGCTCGATAGCATCGCGTCGGCTGCGGCCTGGCCCGCGGCCAGTCAACTCCGAAAGGAAAGCCATGCACACAGCAACGAAACGAACTGTCTCCGTCACCGCTGCGATCCTCGGATTTGCCCTCATCGGCTCGGGCTGCCAAGCAGCCAAGGACGCCGGCGAGGGCGCGGCCAGTTCGGCGAGTTCGGTGGTCTCGTCGGTGTCAGCGTCCGTCGCCGCTCCCGACACCACCACCGCAGGTGAGGCTCCACAGGAGGGAGCCTCGACTGAGAAAACCACGATGAAGGGTGCCGACGGCAAGGAGTTCGCCGTTTCCGGCCCCATCCTGGCGAAGTACAACACTCTCGACGAGGCGGCCAAGACCTCCTTGGGCGCGCCGACCGGCGAGCAGCAGAAGAATGAGGACGGCGGCGTCTACCAGCAGTTCGACGGCGGCGTCATCATCCACTCCACCAAGTCCTACGTTGTCTGGGGCAAGATTCGCGACAAGTGGAACGAGCTGGGCGGCTCGCAGGGCGAGCTGGGCTATCCGACCAGCGATGAGACCGTCAACGCCGACGGCAACAAGCAGACCACGTTCGAGCACGGCATCGTGACGTGGAACCCGACGACCGATGAGGTCACCGTCACCAAGCACTGAACCGACTGATCAGGCTGATGAGGCCGGGCCATTCCCGCGGGAATAGCCCGGCCTTCGTCTTACCGGCCGCTGCGGCTCAGGGCTGCGGCGCCAGGAACGCCTGCAGCGCGGCGGAGTACGCCGCCACATCCTTGGCACCCATAAACTCGCGCGCCGAGTGCATGGCCAGTTGGGCCGCGCCCACGTCGACGGTCGGAATTCCGGTCCGCGCCGAAGTCATGGGTCCGATGGTGGATCCACACGGCAGGTCGGCGCGGTGCTCATAGCGTTGCAGCGGCACCCCGGCCTGGTCGCAGGCCAACGCGAACGCCGCCGCGGTCCGCCCGTCGGTGGCGTAACGCAGGTTGGGCTGCACCTTCAGCACGGGCCCGGCGTTGACCGCGATCTGATGTCCCGGCTCGTGGCGGTCCGGGTAATTCGGGTGCGTCGCGTGCGCCATGTCCCCCGACGCCACCATCGACCCGGCCGTCCGGCGCAGGAAGTCCTCCCTGGTGCCGCCCTCGGCGAGCACGATGCGTTCCAACACGGTCGGGAGCAGCTCGGACTGGGCACCGTGATCCGAGGTCGAGCCGACCTCCTCGTGGTCGAACAAGGCCAGCACCGGGACCTGGGTTCCGGCGTCCGCGGCCAGGAACGCCTCCAGCCCGGCATAGCAGGTGGCCTGGTTGTCCAATCGCGGTGCGCTGACGAACTCGCCCCCGACTCCGGTGACCGCCGACGGCGTCAGGTCATGGGTCATCAGATCAAAACCGAGCACCCCATCCGGTTGGACCCCGGCCCGCTCGGCGACGAATCCGACGAACGAACGTGGGTCCTCCCCCAGGCCCCACACCGCGTTGACGTGGCGCTGGGGGTCGGGGCTGACGCCCGTGCGGTCCTCGGACAGGTGGATGGCCAGCTGCGGCACCCGCAGGATCGGATCGTCGACCCGCACCAGCACGTGCTCGATCGCGTTGCCGCGACGCACCGACAGCCGACCGCTGATCCCCAGGTCGCGGTCCAGCCAGGAGTTCAGCCAGGCCCCTCCGTACGGCGCGAGTGCGACCACCTGCCAACCCGCGACGACACGGTCCGGGTGCTGTTTGACCCGGAGATTGGGGCTGTCGGTGTGACCGCCGACGACCCGGAACGGCGCAGCTGGATCGGCGTCCTCGGCATTCCAGGCGACCAGCGAACCCGCTCGGACCGTGAAGAACTTTCCTTGTGAGCCCGTCCAGCTGTCGGTCTCGGCCAGCTCGGTGTATCCCGCGTCACGCAGGCGTTGCGCTGCGGTGGCGCACACGTGGAACGGAGACGGAGACGCGTCGATGAACTTGCACAGGCCCTGCGCACTAGCTGGCATCTTTTCATCTTGACCGGCGAACGCCCCGCCGGTGTCGGTAGGGTCGGATTGTGCCCGATCCGATCCCTCAGCCGGTGCTGAACCTTCTGACGCGGGCGGCCATCTTCCTGGTACTGACGATCGAGGACGGCGGTGAGGAAACCGTTCACGACGTGCTGCCTGACATTTCGGGCATCGTCCGCTCGATCTGGTTCCGAGATCCGGCCAAGGAGCTGTCGCTCGTGGCCGGTATCGGTTCGGCCGCCTGGGACCGCTTGTTCGCCGGACCTCGTCCGGCCGATCTGCATCCGTTCATCGCTCTGGACGGCGGCCGTCATCAGGCCCCGTCGACCCCGGGCGACGTGTTGTTGCACATCCGCGCCGACACCATGGACGTGTGTTTCGAATTGGCCGACCGGATGCTGCAGGAGTTCGGCAGCGCGGTGACGGTCGTCGACGAGGTGCACGGGTTCCAGTACTTCGACAACCGGGACCTGCTCGGTTTCGTCGACGGCACCGAGAACCCCAACGGGTCCACCGCGGCGGCCGCCGTTCAGATCGGTGCCGAGGATCCCGATTTCACCGGTGCCAGCTACGTGCACATCCAGAAGTACGTGCATGCGATGGCGGACTGGCGTTCGCTGTCGGTCGAGGAACAGCAGCGCGTGATCGGCCGCACCAAGCTCGACGACATCGAAATGTCCGATGACGTCAAACCTTCCAACTCTCACATCGCGCTGAACGTCATCACCGACGACGACGGCAACGAACTGAAGATCGTGCGGCGCAACATGCCGTTCGGTGAGCTCGGCGGTGGCGAATTCGGCACGTACTACATCGGATACTGCGCCGACCCGGCCATCACCGAACGCATGCTGACCAACATGTTCATCGGCGATCCACCCGGTAACACCGACCGCATCCTGGATTTCTCTACCGCGGTGACCGGCGGCATGTTCTTCGTCCCCACTATCGATTTCCTCGATGATCCACCGCCGCTTCCGGTTTCGGTCGAAGAACCCGCGACGGCCAAGCAAGACACCTCCCTGGCGATCGGAAGCCTGAAAGGAATCCCGCAATGAACAACCTGTACCGCGAGCTTGCCCCGATCACCGAGTCCGCCTGGGCCGAGATCGAACTCGAGGCCAGCCGGACCTTCAAACGGCACATCGCCGGACGACGCGTGGTCGATGTCAGCGGGCCCAGCGGTCCGGTCACCGCGGCGGTGAGCACGGGCCACCTGCTCGACGTGAAAGCTCCCGGCGAAGGCGTGGTCGCACACCTCCGCGGCTCCCGCCCGCTGGTGCGTCTGCGCATACCGTTCACGGTGTCGCGCACCGCGATTGACGATGTCGAACGCGGCGCGCAGGATTCCGACTGGGATCCGGTCAAGGAGGCCGCCAAGAAGCTGGCCTTCGTCGAGGACCGGGCGATCTTCGAAGGCTACCCGGCGGCGTCGATCGAGGGCATCCGCAGCTCGAGCTCCAACCAGGCGCTGGCCCTGCCCGATGATGCCCGCGAGATTCCGGACGTGATTGCTCAGGCGCTCTCAGAGCTGCGGCTGGCCGGTGTCGACGGGCCGTACTCGGTGCTGCTCTCGGCCGAGATCTACACCAAGGTCAGCGAGACCACCGCGCACGGTTATCCGATCCGCGAGCACTTGAGCCGGCTGGTCGACGGTGAGATCATCTGGGCACCGGCGATCGACGGTGCATTCGTACTGTCCACCCGCGGTGGCGATTTCGATCTGCAGCTGGGCACCGACGTCTCGATCGGCTACCTGTCCCACGATGCGGAGAGCGTGCAGCTCTATCTGCAGGAGACCCTGACGTTCCTGGCCTACACCGCCGAGGCGTCCGTCGCCCTCACCGCCTAGTCGTCATGCCCCGCAGCGGTTTGCGCACGCTCGCGGTGCGGAGAACTAAACCGAGAGCACCGCGTCCAGCGCGGAGTAGAACAACCCGAGCCCGTCGTCGGACGGACCGGTCAACGCCTCGGTGGCATGTTCGGGGTGCGGCATCAGGCCGACGACGCGACGGTTTTCCGAGCACACGCCGGCGATGCCGCGCATCGAACCGTTGAGGTTCTCGCGGTAGCGGAAGACCACGCGGTCCTCACCCTCGAGTTCGTCGAGTACGGCCTCGGAGGCGACGTACCGACCCTCACCCGACTTCAGCGGGATCAGTAGATCGGCGCCGGCGTCGTACCGGGTCGTCCAGGCGGTGGTGTTGGAGGCGACCTCCAGCCACACGTCGCGGCAGATGAAATGCAGGCCGGCGTTGCGGGTCAGCGCACCCGGCAGCAACCCGGCCTCGCACAACACCTGGAAACCGTTGCAGATGCCGAGGACCGGCATGCCCTTGCCCGCAGCTTCCACGACCGAACCCATGACGGGTGCGAACTTCGCGATCGCCCCGCAGCGCAGGTAGTCCCCGTAGGAGAAGCCGCCGGGGACGACGACCGCGTCGACACCCTTCAGGTCGGCGTCGGCGTGCCAGAGGCTGACCGACTCGGCGCCGGCCAGACGTACCGCACGGGCCGCGTCGACGTCGTCGAGCGTCCCGGGGAAGGTGATCACCCCGACACGGGTGCTCACGAGCCCTCCCGGCTCACGGAAAAGTCCTCGATAACCGTGTTGGCCAGCAGAGATTCAGCGATCTCGGCCAGGGTTTCGTCGGCTACGGAGTCGTCGACTTCGAGCTCGAAACGCTTACCTTGCCGGACGTCCGCGATACCACCATGTCCGAGCCGACCAAGTGCCCCGACGATCGCCTGCCCCTGAGGGTCGAGGATCTCCGCCTTGGGCATGACGTGCACAACCACCTTTGCCACGGCGCACACTCTACCGGCACGACCCTATGTAGGCCGTGCACAGTGGGTCGGCCAGCGCATCGAGCACCTGACGATCGGACGGCGCCGACCATGGAACCTGCTTTGGCGTGCTCGACCACATGGCCAGCTCCACCACGGTGCTGTTGTTCGGATCGGCGAGCAGGTACTGGTGCAGCACGCTGGTGTTGCCGAAGTTCATCGCCGCCACCAGCTGCCCGGGCCGGTCGGTGGTGATCGACGTCCCGACCTGCGGACAGGTCCGCAGCGCACCGCCCGCCCCCTGCACCACCGCGAGCGCGGTCTGACCCCCCTGCCAGGTCTCCCCGCGCCAATGGATCACCTGGACGCGCAGTTGCCAGTGTCCGTCGGGATGGGAGACCTCGGACCGTTCGGCGACGGCGTAGCCGCGCGGGTCACCCGGCACGAGCGGCGACCCACATTGCTCCTCGAAGCGGAAGCGCGGTGCCACGGCGGTCACTGCCAGGCCGGCCAGCCCGGGCCAGTCGTACTCGCGGTCCAGCGGGAGTCTCGAGGTGTCCGCCCACGCCGAACCCGGGATGCGGTCACACAGCGGCGGGCAGGCGGCGCCGGGCTCCGACCACGCCGGAGGGGGCGCTGCGGTCAGCCCGCAGAGCACGGTCGACATTGCCACGATCACCCGCCAGAGCCCCACCGAGCGTCACAATATAGGTATGCAACTCACGCATTTCGGACATTCGTGCCTACTGGCCGGCATTTCGGACACCACTGTGCTGTTCGACCCGGGCACCTTCTCGCACGGTTTCGAAGGCATCACCGGGTTGTCGGCCATCCTGATCACGCACCAGCACCCTGACCACGCCGATGTCACCCGACTGCCCGCGCTCATCGAGGCCAACCCGCAGGCGGCGCTGTATGCCGATCCGCAGACCGCCGCCCAACTGGGCGAGCCGTGGCAGGCGGTGCATCCCGGGGATGCGTTCCGGGTCGGCTCGCTGAATGTGCGCGGGACCGGTGGCAGGCATGCCGTGATCCATCCGGAAATCCCCGTGATCGACAATATTTCATACCTGGTGGGCGACGACGAACATCCGGCCCGGCTCATGCATCCGGGGGATGCGCTGTTCGTCCCCGGCGAACCGGTCGATGTGCTGGCCACGCCGGCGGCCGCACCGTGGATGAAAATCTCTGAGGCCGTGGACTTCCTGCGCGCGGTGGCACCGACGCGGGCGGTGCCGATCCATCAGGGCATCATCGAGCCCAACGCGCGGGGCATCTACTACGGACGGTTGTCCGAGATGACGAAGACCGACTTCCAGGTGCTCACCGAGGAGACCGGCACCGAATTCTGAGCGACTCAGCCGGGCTAGGCGATATCGGCGGCCGCACCCCGCCCGGCCGCGCGGCCGGAGAAGATGCAGCCGCCCAGGAACGTACCTTCCAGGGATCGATAGCCGTGCACGCCACCACCGCCGAATCCGGCCGCCTCGCCCGCCGCATACAGGCCGGCGAACGCGGTGCTGTCCTGCTTGAGCACCCGGGAATCCAGATCGGTTTCCAGCCCTCCCAAGGACTTTCGGGTCAGGATGTGGAGTTTCACCGCGATCATCGGACCCGCCTTCGGGTCGGTGAGCCGATGCGGGGCGACGACGCGACTGAACCGGTCACCGAGGTAGCTGCGGGCCGCCCGGATCGCGGTCACCTGCCCGTCCTTGGTGAACTTGTTGACCACCTCGCGGTCCCGTGCGGTGACCTCGGCCGCCACCGTGGCGTAGTCGAGTTCCAGCACGTCGGGCACGTCGTTCATCGCGGCCACCAGTTCGCGCAACGAGCGGGCGCTGACGAAGTCCACACCGCGGTCGACGAACGCCTGCACCGGCGCCGGTGCACCTGGGCGTATCCGGGTCAGCAGGTCACGCACGCTGCGCGAGGTCAGGTCGGGGTTCTGTTCCTGGCCGGACAGTGCGAATTCCTTGGCGATGATCCTCGCGTTGAGGATGAACCAGGTGTAGTCCTGCCCGGTGCGGCAGATGTGTTCAAGAGTTCCCAGCGTGTCGAAGCCCGGATACAGCGGGCCTGGCAGCCGTTTTCCGTTGGCGTCCAACCACAATGACGACGGCCCCGGCAGGATGCGGATCCCGTGGTCGGGCCAGATCGGATCGTAGTTGGTGATGCCTTCGGTGTAGTGCCACATCCGGTCGCTGTTGATGACGTGCCCGCCGGCGGTCTCGGAGATGCCGATCATGCGGCCGTCGACGTGCGCGGGCACCCCGCTGAGCAGCTGCTCGGGCACCCGGCCCATGCGGGCCGGCCAGTTCTTGCGCACCAGATCGTGATTGCCACCGATGCCGCCGCTGGCCACGATCACGGCCGATGCGCGAAACTCGAACTCTCCGATGATGTTTCGCGATGACGGTGCCCCGCGAGGCGCGTCGGAGGGTTCCAGTACCGAACCCCGGACCCCGACGACGGCGCCTTCGGAGACGATGAGTTCATCGACGCGGTGCCGGTGGGCGAATCGCACCCGGGGCTCGTCGACCAACCGGCGCGCAAAGACATCGACGATCGCCGGGCCGGTCCCCCAGGTGATGTGGAAACGCGGCACCGAATTACCGTGTCCCAGCGCCCCGTAGCCACCCCGCTCGGCCCATCCGACCAACGGGAAGGTCTGCAGCCCCCGGGCCCGCAACCAACTGCGTTTCTCCCCTGCAGCGAAATCGACGTAGGCGTGCGCCCACTCCCGGGGCCAGTGATCCTCGGGTCGGTCGAAACCGGCGGTGCCCAGCCAATCCTGCAGTGCCAACTCCTGGCTGTCGCGGATACCGAGCCTGCGTTGTTCGGGGCTGTCCACGAAGAACAGGCCACCGAAGGACCAGAATGCCTGGCCGCCCAGGTTCGCTGCGTTCTCCTGGTCGACGATCAGGACACGCAGGCCCCGGCCCGGACTCCCCGCTCCGCCGGGGCGGTCCACCAGCTCGCATGCGGCGACCAATCCGGCCAGACCCGCCCCCACGACGATGACATCGGCGTCTGCCATGAGACGCAACACTAGCCCTTGTCAGGCGGCCTCGGTCCGTACCGAGAATCCTCGCCACCGGTAGACGCTGGGCACGCACCGGTGCAGCAAAGCCAGGTCGATCGCGTCGAGCATGGCCTGGCGTGGGCCAGGCCTGCGCAGGTGCCGCGCAGCAACCGCGACCCGCACCGTGCCTTCGCGGCGCGCGGTGCGTTCAGCGGCGAGGACCACGGTCCGGCACCACCACGGCTCGGACAGAAACCCTTCGCCGATACCCACGACCCGCGCTCTCGTCGTGGTCTGACGGACCAGATCAGTGATGCCGTTCAGATCGGCGAGTAGTCGAAAGCCGTTGCGCGGCAATGCAGTCACGGCGCCCTGCGACACGGTCCAGCCGGGCGCGGCGAACAGCCGGGTACGCAGACCCAGGTGTTCGAGCGCCCGGTCGGCACCCATCAACCGCAGGTTGGCCTCATGGGCGGGCAAAGTGGCGAACTCGCCGCGACGCTTCTTGGTCGCGGCCTCGTCGTAGCCGTGGAGCACGATGGCGTCACCGCCGCCGCGGCGACGGGCCAGCCATTCCACCGTGTCGGCATCGCGGTCCAACCGGTAGCCGCCTTTGAGCCGCGGCGCCACCATCATCGAAGCGGGAACGCCCCGGGTGTCGAGCTCGGCGCAGAACGACTCGACGTCGGCCAGCGTGCGATCGCTGATCTGCGAGATCGAGACGATGAGTTGTCCGGTCACGCTGCCAGTGTGGCAACGTCACATGTCGGGACGGTGTCGAACACCCTGACGCTGAGTGTCCATCGGGCTAGAGCCTTCGATCAGCCGGCAGGACCGCTTCGATGGCGGCGATCACCTCGGGTGCATCCGGCTCGACGCGAGGACGGAACCGGTGAGCCACCGTTCCGCCCGGGGCGAGGAGAAACTTCTCGAAGTTCCACTGGATGTCCCCGGCCTCCCCGGCCGCGTCGGCGGCCTGGGTCAGCTCGGTGTAGAGCGGGTGGCGGTCGGCGCCGTTGACATCGGTCTTGGCCAGCAATGGGAACGTCACCCCATAGGTGGACGAGCAGAACGTCTGGATCTCTTCCGCGCTGCCCGGCTCCTGGCCCATGAACTGGTTGCAGGGCACGCCGATGACGGTCAGCCCGCGCGCCGCATAATCCTGCGCAAGCTTCTCCAACGCGCTGTACTGCGGCGTCAGCCCACACTTGGACGCCACGTTGACCACCAGCGCTGCGCCGGTTGCCAACTCGGCCAAAGTCGTCGGTGTGCCGTCGAGAGTGGTCAGCGGGATCTCGTTGAGGCTCATGTGCGCGACGCTACCGGACCTCGTTGTCGAACAGGATCGCGGCCAGACTCTCCACCTTGGCGATCGGGTCGCCCGCGGTGTCGATCGCGGCGTTGAGCCACAACGTCGAGAATCCGTGCACCAGGGACCACGCGGCCAGGGCAGCGCTTTCCGGGTCGGCGGCGGCCTTGGGGTCGGTCAGGGTGGCAATCCCGCGGTTCAGTTCGACTCCGGCGGCCGAGGAGGCCGCAACCAGTTCGGCATCGGTGTCGTCGTAGAGCGACTTGTCGAACATCACCTCGTAGTGGCCGGGGTGGGCGAGGGCGAAGCGTACATAGGCCTTGGCGGCGTCGATGAACTGTGGCCTGGCCTCCCTCAGCGCTGCGGCGAGAAGCTGAAACCCTTCGGCGGCAAGGGCGGTGAACAACCCACGCCGATCGGTGAAGTGGTGCGCAGGGGCCGCGTGTGAGACGCCTGCGGCGCGCGCGAGTTCACGTAGCGCGATGCCGTCGGCGCCGCGTTCGGCCACCAGGGTGGCGGCCTGCGCAAGGATCGCGGCCTTGAGGTCGCCGTGGTGGTAGCCCATGCAGCCCATCCTAATCCCACATCTTGACAGCGACTAGATAGGGCGTAGCGTATTCGATCTAGACACCGACAAGATTGGAGCTTCGATGGTCGTCTTTCTGACCCTGATGCTGGGCAGCGTCGTGGCCCGGGCGATCGGCCTGTCGGGCGTGGACTACCTCGACAGTTGGCCCGAGGCAATAGCGGTCGGCCTGGCCGCAATGTTCGTCCTGACCGGCGTCGCGCACTTCGTGAACCCGTTGCGGCGCGACATGATCGCCATCGTGCCGCCATCGCTGCCCGCACCAACCGCCCTGGTGACGGTCACCGGCGTGCTGGAACTGGCCGGTGCGGCAGGCCTGCTCTACCCGCCCACCCGGGTGGCGGCGGCCGTGTGCCTGTTCCTGCTCATGCTGGCCATGTTCCCGGCCAACGTCTACGCGGCACGGATGCCGAACCCACCGAAGTCGATGGCCTCGCGATTAAGCGTCCGGACCGCCGAAGAGGCTGTCTACCTGGCCGCTGCCGTAGTTGTCGCGGTCGGCGGCAGCTAGCAGCCACGCGTACTGGAACGCCGCTTCCTTCCACCGCTCGTACCGTCCGGACAGACCACCGTGGCCGGCCACCATCTCCGTCTTGAGCAGCACGGGATGGCCGTCGGTCTTGGTATGACGGAGTGCGGCAACCCATTTGGCTGGCTCCACGTAGTACACCCGAGTGTCGTTGAGTGAGGTCATGGCCAGGATCGCCGGATAGTCCTGCGCCGCCACGTTCTCGTAGGGGGTGTAGGCCTTCATGTAGCGGTAGACCTCGGGGTCCTCCAGCGGATTTCCCCACTCGTCCCACTCGGTCACCGTCAGCGGCAACGACGGATCCAGGATGGTCGTCAGCGCATCGACGAACGGTACCTGGGCCAAAATCCCGGCGAACAACTCCGGGGCCATGTTGGCCACCGCACCCATCAACAATCCGCCGGCACTGCCGCCGAGGGCCACCAGATTCTGCGGCCGGGTCACCCCGGCGTCGATGAGATGGCGTGCCGCCGCGATGAAATCGGTGAAGGTGTTGGTCTTCTCCAGCAGCTTGCCGTGCTCGTACCACGGCCGGCCCAGCTCGCCGCCGCCACGCACGTGGGCGATCACAAACACCATGCCGCGGTCCAACAACGACAACCGGGCGATCGAGAACCGCGGATCCTCACACGACTCGTAGGCGCCGTAACCGTAGAGCAGCGCCGGCGCCGGGAACTGCACCCCGGACCGGTGGATGATCGAGACCGGAATCCGTGCCCCGTCGGGGGCGGTCGCCCAATCCCGGCGCTCCACATAGTCTTCCGGCCGATAGCCGCCCAGCACCGGTTGCTCCCGCAGCAGGGTGCGCTCCCCGGTGCCCAGATCCAGGTCATAGATCCGCGCCGGAGTGATGAACGAGGTCGCGCCGATGCGCAACTTCGGGGTGAACCAGTTCGGGTTGCCGCCCATCCCCGCGGCGGTCAACTCGGAATCGAAGGTCAGCTCCTCGCGGGTGCCGTAGCCGTCAGCGGTGAGCGGCCACAGTGCCATCTTCGGCAATGCCTCACTGCGGTAACTGATCACCAGGAAACCGTCGAACGCATCGACGCCGTCCAGCCGCACGTCGGACCGGTGTTCGATCAGGGGGTGGAAGTCACTGGGATCGCTGACCGGAGCGTCGACCAGCGTGAAGTTCTCGGCGCCGTCGTTGTGCAGGATCAGGAACCGGTCCTGGCCTCCGATCACGGCGTGCTCGACGGAGTACTCCACCAGGTCGCGGCGCTCCCAGACGGTGGTGAGCTCGGCGGTCGGGTCATTCGCATCGACATAGCGGACCTCGGTGGTGACCGCGCTACCCGACGCGACGAACAGGTACTTGTCGCTGCGGCTGCGACCGATCGCGACCCAGAACCGTTCGTCGGGTTCGTGATACACCTTCTCGGCGGGCAGGCCAGAGGCCAGCCGGTGCCGCCACACGGTGTCGGGCCTCCAGGCGTCGTCCACTGTGGTGTAGTACAGCGTGCGGCTGTCGGCGGCCCAGGTGCCACCGGCACCGATGCCGGCGATCGTGTCGTCATAGAGCTCGCCGGTGCGTAAATCCTTGAACTTCAAGGTGTATCGCTCGTCGCCCAGAACGTCCACCGAATAGGCCAGGACATCGCCGTCCAGGCTCACCGTGGCCGCGCCGAGCGAGAAGTAATCGTGGCCGTCGGCCTCGACATTCTCGTCGAGCAAGACCTGCTCGCCGGGAATCTCGGCACCCTCATCGAGCTCCGGCGGCGTCCAATCGTCGGGATCACCGATCGGGCACCGACAATGCACCGCGTACTGCTTGCCCTCGAAGCTGCGCGCGTAGTACCACCAGCCGGCCCGGCGCATCGGTACGGAGAGGTCGGTTTCCTTGGTGCGGGCCTTGATCTCGTCGAAGATCTTCTGCCGCAACTGCTCCAGATGCCCGGTGGCGGCCTCGGTGTAAGCGTTCTCGGCCTCCAGGTGCGCGATCACCTCGGGGTTGTCCTTGTCGCGCAACCATTCGTAGGGGTCGATGAACACATCGCCGTGGTGCTCACGGCGATGGTTGCCGCGCTTGGCGGCCGGCGGCGGTACGGACTGTGTCATGCGCCGATCCAATCTTCGAACCGCAGGCCCGAAATACGTTCGTACGCCTCGATGTACCGAGCCCGGGTGGCGGTGACGATCTCCTCGGGCAGCGGTGGCGGCGCGGTGTCGCCGTGCCGGTCCCAACCCGAGTCCGGCCCGGTCAGCCAGTTGCGGACGAACTGCTTGTCGAAGCTGTCCTGAACCACGCCCTGCCGGTAGGTCTCGGCGCGCCAGTACCGCGACGAATCCGGGGTGAACACCTCATCGGCCAGCACCACGGTGCCGTGTTCATCGACGCCGAACTCGAACTTGGTGTCAGCGATGATGATGCCCTTGGTCAACGCATGGTCGGCACCTTGCTGGTAGGTCTGCAGCGTGCGTTCCTTCAGCTGGTTGGCCAACTCCGGGCCGACCAGGTCGATCACCGTGTTGTACGAGATGTTCTCGTCGTGCTCGCCGATGTCGGCTTTGGTGGCCGGGGTGAACAGCGGCTCGTCGAACTTGCTCGCCTCCCCCAGGCCCGCCGGCAGCCCGATACCGCACACCGAACCCGACGCCTGATAGTCGAGCAGGCCCGAACCGGTCAGGTAGCCACGCGCCACACACTCCACCGGCAGCATCTTCAGTCGCTTCACCACCAGCGCGCGGCCCAGCACCTCGGCAGGGATGCGCTCGTCGTCCGGCGGCCCGGCGAGATGGTTGGGCGCGCTGATCAGATCGAAGAAAAACACGCTCATGGCGGTCAGGATCCGGCCCTTGTCCGGGATCTGCGAGTCGAGGATGTAGTCGTAGGCCGAGATCCGATCGGTCGCCACGAACAGCAGGTGCTCGTCGTCGATGCGGTACAACTCACGGACTTTGCCGCTGGCCAGGTGCTGGTAGTCGGACAGAGCAGGGCGCATTGGGCCAGCCTATGTGTTGGGATCGGTCTCATGAGAACGCGGTACCTGCCCTATGCCAGCAGACCCGGCCGCTTGTTGGCCCAGTTGTTCAGCGACGTGGCCGTCATCACCTGGACCGCGGTGTGGATCTTGGTCGGGATGGCCGTGCATTCGGCGGTGTCGACCATCGCCGAGGTCGGCAGGCAGGTCGAGAGCGGCGCCAACGGGGTTGCTGACAATCTGGGCTCCGCCGGTGACAGCACTGACAGCGTTCCCCTGGTGGGCGACACCCTGAGTAAGCCGTTGCGCGCTGCCAGCGAGGCCGCCCTCGACATCGCAGGCGCCGGCCACAACCTCAACAGCACGGCCAGTTGGCTGGCGTGGGTGCTCGCCCTGGCGGTGGCCGCCGCACCGATCCTGTTCGTGGCGATGCCCTGGCTGTATCTGCGGGTGCGATTCTTCCGGCGCAAGTGGACCGCGATCACCCTGGCCTCGACGGCCGCCGGGGAACAGCTGCTCGCGCTGCGGGCGCTGGCCAACCGGCCGCTGGCCAAGCTGACCGCGGTGTCCGATGACCCCGTCGGAGCGTGGCGCAGTCAGGACCAGCAGGCGATTCGCGGCCTGGCCGCCCTGGAACTGCGTTCTGCCGGCATGCGTCTGCGCCGCATCGAGTGATTTCGGCGCGTTTGGTAACGCCCAGCGTTACTGAACGCACCCGAATCGCAGGGTGGGGAACCGTTTGACGGTCGCACCACGTCCAAATGGCGTGATCGATGATTATCTGCGTGAACACGACGGGGTCATCACGCTTGCCCAAGCGAAACAGGCCGGGCTGAGCAGGCAGGCGGTCTACCGCAGAGTCCGTTCCGGGAAATGGCTGCGCTGCTCCCCAGGGGTGTACTTCGCGGACGATCGGCCGTTCACCGACTCAGCCCGGGTCAGGGCTGCGGTGTGGTCGGCGGGGTCCAATGCGACGGCGAGCGGGCTGGCCGCTGCATGGTGGCACGAGGTGACGAAGTATCCGCCGGACACCGTCGAGGTCACCATCCCGCGCACGGGCCATCACCCACCGCGGCATGGCATTCGTCTGCGCCGGCGTGACCTCGATCCGCACGACATCGTGGAACGCCGGGGCCTGCGGGTGACGGCACTGCCGCTGACCGTTGTCGAAGCTGCCGCCCGCCGCGGTGGCGGCGCCAAACTCATGGACTCCGCGTTGCAGCGCCACACCGAACTGCGTGACCTGTGGCGGGTGCATCTGCGCAACAAGGGCCGACACGGTTCACCGGCTGCCCGCCGCTTGCTGATCGCGGCAGCCGACGGGGCCCGTTCGGAAGCCGAGCGGCTGCTGATCAAACTGCTGAAGGAAGCCGGAATTACCGGGTGGAGGGCCAACTACCGCCTGGGCCGATGGGTGATCGACGTGGCCTTTCCTGCCTACAAAATCGCGATCGAGACCGACGGCTGGGCATTTCACAGCGACCATGAGGACTTTCAGAAAGACCGGGTCAAGCAGAACGAGATCGCGCTGATGGGCTGGCAGGTGCTGCGATTCACCTGGCTGGATCTCACCGAATACCCGCAGCGGGTGATCGCCGAGATCCGCTTCGCTATGGAGTGCCGTTCAGGCGCCGCAGCCAGCTTCCGAACGGGTGCCGCACGGTGACCGACCCCATCCGTACGCGCCCGCGCACGATGAGGTGCAGTTGGTCGGAGGGCGGGTTGGTGCGCACCTTGACCGTGGTGCTGCCAGCGATCGCGTTGACGCTGTTGAGATCGGCGGTGGCCGCGGCGGGCACGATGAGCTCGGTCGCACTGCAGTAGTCGTCGATGACGATCTCCACCACGGGCCCGGGCAGGACCGCAGACGCGAAGTCCAGGGTCGTGCTGCACAACCGCGTGTTGAGGTGCAGGGCCGGCGCCACCTTCCACTGTCCACGCCGCACGATCGAGGACATCCAGCCGCGCAACTCCTCGGGCGCTGCCGCGGGCAGGTGCGACGGCGGGATCGCCGCGGGCAGGGCCATCGGCAGGTCCGCGACCACTGCGCCCAACTCGCCACGCGTACGAGCTGCCAGTGCGGCGTCATAGCGTTCGCTGAACTCGTCGAGCGTGATCATGCCCTCGGCTACCGCACGCTCGAGCAGGTGTCCTACTTCCGCACGGTCGGCGTCGGAGACTCGGAGATGGTCATCGTGGCCTGAGTCCATGGCCCGAGGTTAGGCGAACGATGCGTCGGACCACCACGCCTACCACCAGCACCCACGCCACGCACGCGATCCAGAAGAACACATGCGAGACCACAATCAATGCATTCCAACCGGTTTCGACCGTCAAGCCGTATGCGGTCACCGAGTACATGCCCAGCGGGAATACCGCGGGCCAGTCGAGCATCTGGCGCCAACTGGTGACCGCCAAGGGCAGGATCTGCACGCTGGCTACGACGAACGTCACGACGGTGAGGACGCGTACCACATCGGCGACCGGGCCCGGAGAAAGCGCTACGTAGATGTGCTCGCCGGCCAGGGTTGCGATGGCGGCGCCACCCATCAGGATCCAGTGGTCGGGTGGGACGTTGCGCCGCACCTCCGAATCATCCAGCGCCCGCCACGCGATGAGCAACGTCATCACGCCGTACAGGCACAGGGCGATGCCCCAGAAAACGAACCCCCAGAACATGATTCCCTCAGCGACGAAGACGAGCGATAGACCGGATGTCCCGACGCTGGCCAGCTCCCAGGTGCCACGTGCGCGATCCCGCAGGCCGATCGGGCCCAGCCGGCGCATCCGCACCAGCAGCATCGGGATCAACGTTGTCCAGCCGGCGAGGCCCAGCGCCCCCAGGATCCACAGCACCGGCCGATACTCGGCGAATCGGGCGGCCACCACAGCGCATGCCGCCACGTAGGTGAACAATCCGACGATCGTGTCGATGCTCCGCAGATCGAAAGATCGCCGGCGGATCGCCGCCAGGTACATGAGCATCGGCAGTCCGAGTGCCGCGAGCATCGCCAGGGGCCAACTGATGACGCCGTAGCCGTGCTGCGCGGCGGCGATCGAGACGATGCCGGTCGCCATCACCGCGGCAAACGCCTCGGGTTTCACGCCCCGAGCTCCACCACCAAATGGCGGATACCGGTGTGGCGGTTGCTGCGGGTCCACTCGACTGGCGCGACCAACCGGGCGCTGCCGAAGCGCGCCAGCAGCTCCTCGAACAACACCCGTAGTTCCAGCCGGGCCAGGTTGGCACCCAGGCAGTAGTGGATGCCGAAGCCGAATCCCAAGTGCGGATTGGGTTTACGAGTGATGTCGAACACGTCTGCCCGCTCGAACACCAGCGAATCCCGGTTCGCCGAGCCCTCCCAGACCTGCACCTTCTGCCCGGGCTCGATGTCGCAACCACCCAAGGACACTGCCCGGGTTGCGGTGCGCCGCTTGGACGGAGACGGCGAGGTCCAGCGCACCATCTCCTCGATCGCCGTGGGTAGTTCCCCCAGGTCCTCGCGCAACAACGCCATCTGCGAAGGGTTTTCGATCAGCGCCAGCAACCCGCCCGCCACCGAGTTACGGGTGGTCTCGGCGCCCGCACTGAACAGCAGGCTGAAGAACAGGTACAGCTCGAGGTCCGACAGGGCCGCCGCTTCGTCATCACGAAAGGCGTTGGCCACCACAGACAGCATGTCGTCGGTCGGCTCGGACCGCTTTGCCGCAATCAACTCGGCGCCGTAGGTGTACATCCGCGAGCCGGCCTCTTCGGCCGACATCTGCGCCATCGCCGCCGACCGCGAACCACCGAAGTCAAACTGGGGCTCGATCGCGTGGAACAGCCAATGTCGTTCGGATTCAGGAATTCCCAACAGGATGCAGATCATCTGCATGGGCAGTTCGGCGGCCACGTCGATCAGGAAATCGAACGGCTCGCCCACCACCACCTCGTCGAGCAACCGGCGCGTCCGTGCCCGTAGGTCGTCTTCCACCCGCCGGATCATCCGCGGGGTCAGCCCGGAGCTGACCAGCCGGCGGATCTCGGCGTGTCGCGGGTCGTCCATCATGTTGAGCACCTGCCCGGCGATGGCCAGGTCCTGCAGCAGCGTGCCGCCGTAGGGCCGCGAGCCGCCGGTCACCGAGGAGTAGGTCTCCGCGTCCCGCAGTACCGCAAGGGTTTCGGCGTGGGTGGCCACCGACCAGAAGCCCTCACCGTCGGGAGTATGTTCCGTCGGCGGGTGCCAGTACACCGGGGCCTCGCGCCGGTGCGCAGCGAACAACCCGTGCGGGAAACCGGCGGCGAAATTGTCCAGATCGGTGAGGTCGGCCACCAACGTCACAATATGGCGCCCGAGGTGTACTTGGCGGCCTCGGGGTAGCGGCTGACCAGGTCGTCGACGGCTGCGACCACCCCGTCGACCTGGGCCCCGGCCGCTCCGGTGAAAGCCTGCTTGTCGGCCAACGCGGTCTCCAGGGCAACGCGGTCCAGCGGCAGTCGCGGGTCGGCGGCGAGCCGGTCCAGCAGGTCGGGCTCCAGCCCGCGCTCACGCATGTCCAGTGCGACGGCGACGGCGTGCTCCTTGATCACCTCGTGCGCGGTTTCGCGGCCCACCCCGGCGCGCACCGCGGCGATCAGGATGCGGGTGGTGGCCAGGAACGGCAGGTAGCGGTCCAGCTCGCGCTGAATCACCGCCGGGTAGGCACCGAACTCGTCGAGCACGGTCAGGAACGTCTCGGTCTGCCCGTCGACAGCGAAGAACCCGTCGGGCAGGGCGACGCGTCGTACCACCGAGCAGAACACGTCGCCCTCGTTCCACTGCGCGCCGGCCAGTTCAGCGGCCATCGACGCGTAGCCGCGCAACACCACCTGTAGACCGTTGACCCGCTCGCACGAGCGAGTGTTCATCTTGTGCGGCATGGCCGACGACCCGACCTGGCCGGGCGCGAAACCCTCGGTGACCAGTTCGTGGCCGGCCATCAGCCGGATCGTGTGCGCCAACGACGACGGCCCGGCACCGACCTGCACCAGTGCCGAGAGCACGTCGTGGTCGAGCGAGCGCGGGTATACCTGCCCAACGCTGGTGAAAACGTCTGTGAATCCCAGGAACTCGGCAACCCGGCGCTCCAGTTCGGCCAGCTTTTCGGTGTCCCCGTCGAACAGGTCGAGCATGTCCTGGGCGGTGCCCATCGGCCCCTTGATGCCGCGCAACGGGTATCGGTCGATCAGCTCACGCAGCCGGGTCAGGGCCAGCAGCGTCTCTTCGGCGGCCGAGGCGAACCGCTTGCCCAGCGTGGTGGCCTGGGCGGCCACATTGTGCGACCGGCCCGCCATGACGACGTCGCGGTAGACGACGGAGCGCTCGGCCAGCCGGGCCACCACTGCGATGCCGTGGGCGAACACCAGTTCCAGGGAACTGCGGATCTGCAGTTGCTCGACGTTCTCGGTGAGGTCGCGGCTCGTCATGCCCTTGTGCACGTGCTCGTGACCGGCCAGCGCATTGAACTCCTCGATGCGCGCCTTCACGTCGTGGCGGGTAACCCGCTCACGGGCCGCGATGGAGGCGAGGTCGACGTTCTCCAGGACCCGCTCGTAGTCGTCGATCACGCCGTCGGGCACCGGGACACCCAGCTCGGCCTGCGCACGCAGCACGGCGAGCCAGAGTCGGCGTTCGGCGACGATCTTGGCCTCCGGCGACCAGATCGCGACCATTTCGTCGCTGGCGTAGCGGTTGGCCAGAACATTCGGGATCGTCACGAACACACAGCTTACGGCCCGGGCCGGGGTACCAATGAGACAGTGGACGGATGTACTTCGTCGGACTCGACCTCGCGTGGGGCGAGAAGAATCAGACGGGTGTCGCTGTCGTCGACTCCAGTGGCCGCGTTCTTCACGTCGGTGTGGCGCAGGACGACGACGATATCGGGGCTGCGATCGAGCCCTACATCGGCGGCGACTGCCTGGTTGCCATCGATGCGCCCCTCATCGTGAAGAACCCGACCGGCCACCGGCCGTGCGAGCGGGATCTCAACCGGGACTTCCAGCGGTTCGACGCCGGGGCGCGCCCGGCCTTCACCGAGCGGCCCGAGTTCAAGCATCCGCGTGGTGCGCGTATCGCGTCGGCGCTTGGCCTCGACATGGATCCGTCGTCGTCGTCGAACCGGCGGGCCATCGAGGTCTACCCACACCCGGCGAGCGTCGTGCTGTTCGGGCTCGACAAGACCCTGAAGTACAAGCGCGGCGCGTTCGACGACCGGCAACGCGAACTGCTCAGGTTGATGACGTTCATCGAGGAACTCGACACAGCGACGCCGCGCCTGCGGGCGAACCGCAGTGTCAGCTGGGTGGAACTGCGCAAGCGGATCGAGGCCGCCACCCGGCCGGGCCAACTCGACCGCGACGAGGATCCCGTCGACGCCCTGCTCTGCGCCTATATCGCCCTGTACTGGTACCACCGGCCCGAGGACGTGACGATCTACGGCGACTTCGCCTCGGGCTACATCCTCACCCCGTCCCTGCCCCCCGACCGGCTCCCCCGGTCACGGCCGGCACCGGTGCGACAGGCGGCGCCCTCGACCGCGGTGGCCGAGTACGCTTCCCGGCGCCCGGACCTGGTGGCCGTCACCGAGCAGTACCTCAAGCTGGTCACCGGACTGCTCGACGACGCGGGGATCAACTACCTGAGCATCACCGCCCGTACCAAGAGCATCGATTCGTTCGCCGCGAAGGCCCACCGGCGCGCCGCCGACGGCACCCCGCTGTACAGCGATCCGTTGGTGGAGATCACCGATCAGGTGGGCCTGCGCGTCATCACCTACCTGCGTGCGGATGTCGACGCGGTGGCCAACCTGCTGGCCGAGGAGATGCGGCTGCTCGATGACCAGGACATGGGTCTGCACACCGCCCGTCAGGGCCGGTGGGGGTATGCGAGCCGGCATCTGCTGTTCGGGGTCGGGGGCGAACAGTATCCGGCGTCCATCCAGGTCCGTACCGTGCTGCAGCACGCGTGGGCGGAGTTCGAACATGACGTGCGGTACAAGGGCTCGGTACCGGCCGAGCATGTCAGCGAGCTGGACCGCCGGTTCACTTTGGCGGCGGGGCTTCTGGAATTGGCCGACCGCGAGTTCACCGAGATCCGGGAACGGCTGCGGCTGACCATGACCGAAGGGGAAGAGGACCCCAAGTTCGCCGCGCCCTCTTCGGACTCCCGCATCGCCACCCCGGTGCTGGCCACCTATCTGGGCAACCGTTTCGCCGACGCCGGCTGGTCGCGGACCGACCACTACGGCTGGATCTCGGGGCTGCTGCTCGAACTCGGCATCACCTCGCTGGAAGCGCTGACGGGCTTGCTGGATTCGGTGGACACCGACGAGATCAACCGGCTGATGGGCTACCGATACCCGCCGGGCGCGGTGCGCCGCCTCGATGACGCGTTGTTGGCCGTGTTCGATGACCGCTACCTCGGTCTCGACGGCAATGCACACCGGGTCGCGTTGCTGCAGAACCGGATTGCGAAGCTGCGCACCGAATCCTAAGGTGCGTCGCCGAGGTGGGTGGGGTCGGTGATGCCGGTCCCGCGGATGCCGAGCTGCCGGTTGATCATCATGGTGATGCCGAACAGTACGACGCCGGTGGCGACGAGTGCCAGGGCCAGAATGTACTGCTCCGACGGCCGTCCCGAGGTGGGCAGCACCAGGTACAGAGACGCGATGAAGCCGATGACGGGCAGCGCGGTCGGGGTCTTGAAGTGGCCGCCCGCTTTCTGGACATCGCGCCGCAGCACCAGTACTGCCACGTTGACCACCGAGAAGACCGCGAGCAGCAGCAGCGACGTGGTGCCGCCGAGGATCGCGACGGTGTCCCCGCTCGCGAACGCCGACACGTAGAAGATGAGTCCGAACGCGATGAGCGTGGTGAAGATGATTGCCACCCAAGGCGTATGGCGCTTCGGATGCACCACACCGAACATCGGCGGTAACACATGTTGGCGGGCCATGCCGTAGATCAACCGACTGGCCATCAGCATGTTGATCAATGCGGTGTTGGACACCGCGAACATCGAGATGATCGGCAGGATATTCGAGAACGGGAGCCCCGGCGCGGCGGTTTCCATCACCTTCACCAGAGGGGACGAGTCGGACTCGGCAAGTATTCCGACCGGCACCAGTGCGACCGCGATGACAGCCACGACGACATAGACGACGCCGGCGATACCCAGGCCGGTCAACAACACCTTGGGGAAGATCCGCACCGGGTCCTTGGTCTCCTCGGCCATGTTGACCGAGTCCTCGAATCCGACCATCGCGAAGAACGCCAGCGACGTCGCTGCGGTGACGGCGATGAAGGCGTTCTTCTCGCCTGAGGTGTCGAAGGCTACGACGCGGGAGAAGTCGACGTCGACCCCGCTGACGATGGCCCACAGTCCCACCACGATCACGATCACCAGGCCGGTGATCTCGATGAACGTCAGAACCACGTTCAGCTTGACACTTTCGCTGACCCCTCGCAGATTCACCGCGGCGATCAGTGCCATGAACAGCAGAGCCAGCGCGACAGTTCCCAGCCGCTGCCAGCTGAAAATATGGTCGAGGTTGATCTCGATCGCATCGAAGAAGCTGATCGCGAAGAACCTCGAAGCCGTTGAGGCCGAGGTGATTCCGGAGCACATCACAATGAAGGCCACCAGGAACGTGATGAACTGGACACCAAAGGCCTTGTGCGCGTAAAGCGCTGCGCCGGCCGCCTGTGGATACTTGGTGACCAGCTCCAGATAGCTGAATGCGGTGATGGTGGCGATCACGAACGCCACGAGGAAGGGAAGCCAGGCGGCGCCGCCGACTTCCTTGGCAACCTGCCCCGTCAATGCGTATACCCCGGTGCCGAGAATGTCGCCGACGACGAACAGCAGTAACAGTCCGGGCCCCATCACCCGCTTGAGCTGTGGCTGCGCCGCGGTTGCGGGTTGCGACATTCCCCCTCCTTCACCGGTCAGACGCGTACCACCCGTTCGTCGACGGGCGCCAATACGTCGATGACGTCGATCAGTGTGGCCCTGGCGTTGGCCCTGGGCCCCTCCCCTTCGTCGCCCAACGATGCCACAACAGCTCCGTCAACGGCACACACCAGGGCGGTGAGCAGTTCGGCCCGCACCGAGCGGCCTGAGCGTTCCACCACCTCGACGACAGCATCGGTGCGCTGTTGCCGGATCCGGCGCTGGATATCGCGCAGGCCGGGTTGCCGGGCGCAGGCGATGTAGCGCTCGTAGCGCGAGATCAACTCCTCGGTGCCGCGCCGTTCCCGAGATTCCCCGAGCAACAGATCGACAAGGACATCCGCGGTCGATTCGGCACCGCGGCGGCGTCGCGAGAGCGCGGCCACGCCGGCGGTGAGTTGTTCGGCTTCCTGGGTCCCGATGTATTCGACGGCCTTCGCGATGAGGTCGTCCAGCGAAGAGAAGTAATACGTCGTCGAGGCCAGCGGGAGCCCCGCCCGACGCGCCACGGCACGGTGCCGGACGGCGTCGAAACCGCCCTCACATAACAGTTCAGCGGCCGCCCTGACGAGGGCGTACCGCCGACGTTCCCCTTTAGGGGTGACCGCTGCCGTCACCTTTAGCATGGTGCCAGTCGACCCCCCTCCACATACGGCTTTCGGTCAATAATCAGGCTTTACTCAGGTTTTGCTGGCGGGTCGGCAACGCTGCGAGAATGCCACTGACCGCCGCCTTTGTCGGGCGGTGGCAAGATGGCCCGCATGCCCAACTTGAGCCGTCGCGCAGTCTTGCGCCTCGGCGTCGGCGCGGCTGCCGGTGCCGCCGGCGCCGTTGCCCTCGCCTCCGCCCCGGGTTCGGTGGCCAGCCCCGTCGCAGCGCCCACGATGTCTCGCGGCTCGTTCGCCTCGGCCGCACGCGGCGGGATGAACACCAACTGGGCCATCGCGCGCCCGCCCGGCCAAACCGGCAAACTCCGTCCGGTCATCGCCTTGCACGGCAAAGGACAGGACGCCGCAGGCGTGATGGCCGGCGGAGTCGAGCAGGGACTGGCCGAGGCCGTGGCTGCCGGGCTGCCGGCGTTCGCTGTGGTCGCCGTCGACGGTGGTGGAAGTTACTGGCACCAGCGCGCGTCCGGTGAGGACTCGGGCGCGATGGTGCTCGACGAGCTGATCCCGATGCTCGGCGATCAGGGCCTGGACACCTCGCGCGTGGGCTTCCTGGGTTGGTCGATGGGCGGTTATGGCGCACTGCTGCTGGGTGCACGTCTCGGGCCGGCACGCACCGCCGCGATCTGTGCGGTCAGCCCCGCGCTGTGGACGTCCCCGGGTGCCGCAGCGCCCGGAGCCTTCGACAGCGCCTCGGATTACGCCGCCAACAGCGTCTGGGGGCAACCCGCGCTGGGATCGATTCCGATCCGGATCGATTGCGGCAACAGTGATCCGTTCTATTCGGCCACCAAACAGTTCATCGCCGAACTGCCCACTCCCCCGGCCGGCGGCTTCTCCCCCGGTGGGCACGACGGAAGCTTCTGGAGTTCGCAGTTACCCGCCGAGATCGCCTGGATGGCGCCGCTGCTGGTCGCCTGACCCTGGGGCTAGATGCTGATGTGTCCCTGGGCGGCGGCGAGGCCGATGTCGCCACGGAAGTGGCTGCCCGGCAAGCGGATCGACTTGGCCAGCGCGTATGCCGCATCGCGTGCGCCGGGCAGGTCCGCTCCGGTGCCGACCACCGACAGCACCCGGCCACCCGAGGACACCACCGCGCCGTCCTCGCGGCGGGCGGTGCCGGCATGCAGTACACCGTCGGCTTCCGATCCGTGGATGACGTCACCGACGCGCGGACGGCCCGGATAGTTCTCCGCGGCTACCACCACGGTGACGGCGTAGCCGTCGCGCCACTGCAGGTCGCCGAAAGAGGCGAGCTCGCCGGTGGCCGCGGCGTTCAGCAGCTTCCCCAGCGGCGAATCCAGCAGAGCCAGAACCGCTTGCGTCTCCGGATCACCGAAGCGACAGTTGAACTCCACCACGGCCGGACCGTTCGAGGTGATCGCCAGGCCGGCGTAGAGCAGACCCGAGAACGAGCTGCCGCGGGCTACCAGTTCTGCCGCAACGGGTTTCACCACCTCGTCGACAATCTGGGTTTTCACCGAGTCCGGCAGCCAGGGCAGTGGGGCGTAGGCACCCATACCACCGGTGTTCGGTCCGGTGTCTCCGTCGCCGACCCGCTTGAAGTCCTGGGCGGGCAGCAGCGGAACCACGGTGGCGCCGTCGACGACACAGAACAGCGATACCTCCGGGCCGTCCAGGAACGACTCCAGCAGCACCGGATGTCCCGAGTCGAGCAGGCTGGCGGCATGCGCCCGGGCGGCGTCGCGATCGGCGGTGACCACCACGCCCTTGCCTGCGGCCAGGCCGTCGTCCTTGACCACCCAGGCGGCCTGGCCGGCGGGCGGACCGAACCGGTCCAGCGCCGCGTCGAGGCGGGCCGGGTTGTCGATGATCTCGCTGCTCGCAGTACGCACGCCGGCCGCGGCCATCACGTCCTTGGCGAAGGCCTTGGAGCCCTCGATACGGGAGGCGTCCTTGCTCGCACCGAAGCAGGCGATCCCGGCGGCCCGCACCGCGTCGGCCACGCCGAGCACCAACGGAACCTCGGGGCCGATCACCACCAGGTCGCTTTGGAGGCGCTGGGCCAGCTTGACCACGGCCTCTCCGGAGGTGATGTCGACGTCGTACTGATCGGCAATGGACCGGGTCCCGGCGTTGCCTGGGGCCACCGCCAACTCGTCGACCTGCGGGTCGCGGCGCAGGGCCAGCAGCAGGGCGTGTTCACGGGCACCGGATCCGATAACGAGGACGCGCACGGTCGTAGCGTAGCGGGAAACATCCGGGCATACACTTGACGCCACAGTGTATGGTCAAGGCAGGAATGTGCTCGCCGTCACACGAGGAGATGACCCGGCTTGACCACCATGAGTGCCTGCCCGTTCGGCGCCGGCTACGACTTCACCGATCCCGACGTCCTGCTCCGCGGAATCCCCGTCGACGAATTCGCCCAACTGCGTAAGACCGCACCGGTGTGGTGGAACGAGCAGGCCGATTCGATCTTCAACGACGGCGGTTACTGGGTGATCACCCGTCACGAGGACATCAAGACCATCTCCCGCGACGGCGGCGCTGTGTGGTCGACCAATGCCAAGGGCGCGGTCATGCGACTCCCCGAGGGGGTGACCGCAGAACAACTCGACCTCACCAAGGCGCTGCTGATCAACCACGACGCCCCGGAACACACCCGCCTACGCAAGCTGGTATCGCGACTGTTCACACCGCGTTCGGTGGCAGCGCTGGAGGAGAAGCTGGCCGTCGCAGCCCGTGACATCGTGGCCGCGGCAGCCAACAAGGACCGTGGCAATTTCGTCGACGACATCGCGATGAGCCTGCCGCTGCAGGCCATCGCGGACCTGATCGGCGTACCCGAGGAAGACCGCGAGAAGCTCTTCCACTGGACCAACGCCATCATGAACACCGACGATCCGGACTTCGACGCCGATCCGACGATGGCGAACGCCGAGCTGATGGGCTACGCCTACACCATGGCCGAGCAGCGGCGGCAGTGTCCGGCCGACGACATCGTCACGCGCCTCGTGCAGGCCGATGTCGATGGAGACTCGCTCGGCGAGGTGGAATTCGCGTTCTTCGTGATCCTGCTGGCCGTGGCCGGCAACGAGACCACCCGCAACGCCATGACCCACGGCATGAACGCATTCCTCGAAAACCCCGACCAGTGGGAGCTTTTCAAGCGCCAACGCCCGGAGACCGCCGTCGACGAGATCATCCGCTGGGCCACCCCGGTGCACTGTTTCCAGCGCACCGCCCTGGTCGACACCCAGATCGGCGATATCACCGTGAAAGCCGGGCAGCGCGTCGGCCTGTTCTACAGCTCGGCCAATTACGACGAAGAAGTCTTCGAATCCCCGTTCACATTCGACATCCTGCGCAATCCCAACCCGCACCTGGCCTTCGGCGGCAACGGCGCGCACTACTGCATCGGCGCCAACCTGGCCCGGATGGAGATCAAGCTGATGTTCAACGAGATCGCCGACCAAATCCCCGACATCACCAAACTGGCCGAGCCACAACGACTCCGGTCCGGGTGGATCAACGGCATCAAGGACCTGCCGGTCTCCTACCGCGGGTGATCCAGCCGTTGTTCTAGGATTCGCCCATGCGAACGCACGGGTGGTCCGGCTCCGCGCCGGCCAGCGACGAGGAGGCGATTGCCCGCATCCTCGTCGCTGCCGGCAACGCCATCGATGAACGGGGCGCCGACTTCTCGATCGCCGACGTGGCCCGCACCCTCGGCGTCACCCGACAGACCGTGTACCGCTATTTCCCGAGCACCGACGCCCTGCTGGTGGCGGCCGCGGTACACGCGGCCAGCGACTTCCTCGACCGGTTGGCCGCTCACATCAAGGGCATGACCGATCCGTTGGAGGCGGTCACCGAGTCGATTGCCACCTCGTTGGCATGGCTGCCCGAGGACAAGCACATCGGTTTGCTCGTGGCTCCTGGGCGCCCGAACGCCCACACCGAGTCGGTCACCTCGGACGTGGCGGTCGACTTTGCCCGAGCCATGTTGCACAAGATGGATGTCGACTGGGCTCAGGTCGGTTACACCGACACCGAACTCGACGAACTCGCCGAGTACGTTCTGCGAATCATCCAGTCCTTCGTCATCGACCCGGGGCGCCCGCCGCGCACCGGCGAAGCGCTGCGCAGCTACCTGCGCCGGTGGGTCGGCTCGGCCGTGGTGGCCGGCCAATTGGTGTCCGAGAGGCCGTCCGCCGGGCTTTAGACGGGTTCGGCACATCAACGTCGTTCGAAATGCTGGTAGTCGATCGGGTCATGCCAATGCCCACCCCAGCGCCACCCGTGCTCGGCGAAGATCCGCACCACGGCGTCACCGTCGCGGATCATCCCCGGATCGGTGCGGGTGCGGTCCAGATATACGCGTGCGGCGTTCGGCTGCAGGTCACCGGAGACCGAGAGGTACGGGTTGACCAGCGGGTTGATGTCGACCGCACGGCCGTAGGCGTGCAATGACCACGATCCGCTCGGCAGGCCCCGGCAATTGAACGCCGAGGTGTTGTCGTCCTGCATCGACAGCTCGTCGTCGGCGCGCGGATAGTGGTCCACCGTGTGCATCTTCTCGATCGGGAATCGCGCCGCATGCAGTTCCCCGAAGATCGCGATCACGTCGCCGACCAGATCACGGTGCACCACCAACTCGCCGCGGTGTGAGTGGCCATCAAAACCGATATACGACAATGTGATTCGGCGAAGGTCGGCGGGCGGTGCCGGGCATCCCGGCCGCCAGCTGGCGCCCAGCGCGGCCTCGTCGACCGGCTCCACAAGCGCCGGTTGCTGCGCCACCGAACCGGGCTGCGGCAAGGTGCTGGGAGTCCTCGGCGCCGTCACCGAATCGGGCGCACCACCGGCACACGCCACCGTGCACCCGGCGATAAGGCTCACCACCAGGGCACATACGCGGACCGTTGCGATGCCCACCCCCGCGACTCTAGATCGCGGACTGGCAGGCCCGGCCTCGGCGGCCGAAAAATTAGCGCCCTGAGTGGGGTTTGCCGGCACATAGACTTGAGACCCCATCCAGCCGGAGGTGAGCCGTGGGGGCCCTCGACGCCTTCCACACGACGTGGTCGCAGGCGCCCACCACGTTCGGTGAGGGTGCCCCGACGACGGGCGATACCTTCGACGGCAGCTCGCAGCTGCGCGACATGCAATCCACCATCGAGTCCGCGGCGCCTGATGACCGCTGGCAAGGCACGGCCTCTCAGGCCTACGCGGCCAAGAACGCCGAGCACGCGGCCGTCTACGGCAAGCTCGCAGATCTCGACCAGCGCATGGCCGCCGAAGTCAGCCGGGCAGCCGAGGTGGTCAGCTCCGGGCGGCAGAATCTCGAACACACCCGGAGTTGGGTGAGCAGCGTGGAGGCGTCGATCCCGCCGGGCAAGACCGGCGAAATCATGCGGGTGATCCTGGCCAGCAAGGGCATCGGACAGATCAGCGACGTCGTCACGCAATCGACTGGAGACATGGGTGATATCGGTCGACGCATCGAGGACATCCGCAAGGAATACGACGCGATCGCCGGCGAGAAGGCGGGCGCCGGTGTGCCGGAAGGCGAGCCCCCGCCGGTGGATCCACTCGACGAACTCAAGCGTAAATACCAGGTCGACGAGGATCCTGACGGCAAGCTCGACTGGGAGCCGGGTTGGCCGTTCAACATGTTCACCGAACCGCACCAGGTCACAGCTACCGAGGGGCGGATACTCGACGGCCTCTCAGTACTTGACCTGCGCGACCTCGACCAACTCACCGAGGCCGCCAAAAGCGATGCAATCAATCGATTTCCACCACCGCGGGGCCCTAACGACACGGCCGACAACCACACTGATGCATTCCGGCACGCATACTGGAACGCCCTGATGACTCAGCGCTTCGGTGAAAAATGGACACAGGATTTCACAACGGCACACGAGCGCCTACCACGCAACCCGTCCACAGCAGAAGCCATGGACCTCTACAACAACGAGGTAGGTAGAAACATTGCTCGAGCGCATCCCGACGCGACTCCGGCCGAGCTTGCCAACTATGTCGAGCAGGCCGTCCGACAAGGCGACACCGTGGTGGTGGCGCCGAACAGCGGTGGCGAACGGTTGGCCTGGAGCAACACAGTCAACGAGGGCGAAGCCGGTATCACTAGTCTGTCGACCATCCCCGGTCAGTCGCCTACGCCGACCGGGGCCGGACCAGGTGGGATCTACGACCCCGGTCAACCGGGTGGCTATGGAACATCAGCGGGAGGATATTAGTTGTGCCCAAATTGTCAGCATTACGGGTCGCACTCAGCGTGCTGCTGCTGTGTTTCTCCCTACCCAGCTGCGATCTGGTCCGGCAAGCAACGAGGCAGTCAATGGATATCGACTACAACGATCAAGGACTCAACGATGGCCTGGTCATGCTACTGGACGAGAACAAATCAGCCAGATTGAGCGACTTCACCAGCTGGGACTGGGACGAGGTTCATCTCTTCAACGAGTACTCAGAACGGGAGTACATCGAGAAGGTGGTCGGTGCGCCCGTTATCAAGAGCAAGTTCCTGAACTCCAAGGCCAACCTGCTGGTCTTTGAGCTCAATGGCAAACCCGTCAAAGCCGCTGGCGTCTCGCCGGATTTTCTCCGCCCAGAAGACCACCGGGTGACCTTCCCCGCCAACACGGTTCTGAAGCCCTCAGGCGGTGGAATTCTCATGCTAACCGTACCCGCTAACTAGAGCGATCCGATCACAACACGGTCAGCGGCAGTGACTTCCGCGACTCGAACACGAACTCGGCCCCGCCACTGAACTTCACGATCGCGACCTCGCCGAATTCCTTTGCCGCAGTATCAGTTTCAATCACCCGGGCGGTCCACTCCGCGTCGGATCCGATCACCTCGACCGACAGGTGCGGGTCGACGGCGGCGACGACGGCCTGCAGGGGCCGGGTCTCGGTGGGCGAAACCAGGGCCACCCAGGAACCGTCCTCATGCGCCGGCGACCGACGCACGGACACCGTGTCGGGACCGAACTCGGCGTCGACGTAGGCGGCCGGGTTGAGTAACGGGTGCAGTTCCAGCACGCGCACCGCACCTTCGACGCCGCCGGGCAGGCCCAGCGCCTTATGGATGCGCTCGGCGCCGACCCCCGCCACCCCGATCAGCTGCTTGGTGCAGATATCGGTCGCCAGCGCGGTGTTCGCCCCGGCCCGCTTGTCCACCGCGAGAATGAACGACAGGTTCAGCAGGTGCATCTGCAGGCACACCTCGTCGGCCATCCGGACCAGCGCGGAATGGGAGAATGCCGCGAAGTCGAAATCCGACAGCAGCGGCCCCGAGTAGTCCGAAGCACCCTCATCGGAGGGGTCGATCGGGTCCAAAACCGTTTGCGCTGCGTGGGTCCGGCCGATCACCTCGAGTGCCGGGATGTCGTCGACCTCCGGGTAGGACTCGTCGATGATGACGGTCCAGGCACAGTGAGGCTGCCGGTCGGCCGGCGTGCGCGGCGGCCGGTGAATCGGACGCACCTGGCATTTGCGGTTGGTAGCCAAGGCGGTGGCGTCGAACGTGGGGTCCTCGATGTCGTGGCACATGCCGCGCACGTAGTCCTCGCCCATCGGCTCGACGTCGAGCAGCGCCCCGCAGTGGTCGAGCTGGAACTCGCCGTGCCAGCGATCATGAACGGTATAGCGGAAATCCATGAACTGCGGCGGTGCGCCGATGTCGAGTTGCAGGCCCTTGAAGATGGTGATGATGTCGACACCCTCGTACTTCAGCGCCTTCTGCATCCGCCGGGTGTAGATGGGGCTCGAACCCGCCCACTCCTCGATGGCGATCTGCAGCATCTCTTCACGGCCGAAATTGCTGATGCACCAAGCCATCCCGGAGCGGTCGATCATCTGGCCCATGAGCAGCAGCTCGGGTACCAGCTTGACCAGTTCGTCGTGGGTCAGCGAGGCATACCTACTTGTCATCGAGCTCGCTCCCGGTGTTCATCTTGACTGCGGCGTTGACGTTCGCCTTCCGATCCTCGGCCAGCCCCTTCTCAGCGGCCTTGCGGCGCTTGGCCACAACCTTCGACACGGTTCCGTTGAGACCGGATCCGAGCGGGAAACCGAGGTACTGGGTGAGGAAGATGGCGACGTCCTTGAGCTCCTCCTCGGTGAACTCACCGTTGAGCAGCGCGGCATTGACCTGGATCTCGGCGAGGTCCTGCGAGCCGACGGCGGTCACCGCGGACAACGTCATCAACCGCTTCTCCCGCATCGACAGTCCAGGCTTGGACCAGATGGTGCCGAACAGATGGTCGACGGTCAGGTCGAAGTACGGATCCCCCTCGATGTTCGGCATCTCCCAGCCGTAGACCTCGTTCATCTTGGCCAGGCCCTTGGCGCGCAACTCGTCCATCGTCACTCCTGATCGTTCGTGTGCGGTACGCCGAGGCCGTCAGCGAGCCGCTGCAAGGCCACCTGAGCCAACGGAAGATCCACTCCTACAGCATCACCCAGGCCCAGCGCCAGGCTCAGATCCTTCTCCCCCAGCCCTCGGGTGTGGGTGAACGCGTCGTAGAGCCAGTGATCCGGGGTCAGCTCGGCCATGTTCTCGCGCACGATGATGGCGCCCGGCCCACTCGTCAACGCATCGGTGTGACGCACCACCCGGCCCAGCGCGCCCAGGTCCAGCCCGGCCGCCTCGGCCAGTTTCATCGCCTCACAGGCCGCCGCGTACGAGGTGAAGGTCAACATGTTGCGGGCCAGTTTCATCCGGGTGCCCGCGCCGGGTTCACCGGCATGGATCACCATCGAGCCGAACTGCTTGAGCGCCGGTTTGATCCGCTCGTAGACGGGCCGATCGGCGCCGACCATGATGGCCAGCTCACCCTTCTCGGCGGCCGCACCGCCACCGCTCACCGGGGCGTCGACGATGTGGATGCCCCGCGGCTTGTACTGCTCGGCGAGCTCGGCCGCGGTGGTGTCGCTGATCGTCGAGTGGATCACGATCACGGTCTCCGGCTTGATGTTCGGTGCCAGATCGGCGATCACCGACCGCACCTGTTCATCATTGAGCACCGTGATGCTGATGATGTCCGCGTCAGCAACACCCGTGACGTCGTCCGCCAACGTCGCGCCGAGCTCCGCGAAGGGCTCCATGGATTCGGCACGCACATCGAACACCGTGAACCCGCCCGGCCATTCGGCCAGCCGCTTGGCCATCGGGGCGCCCATGTTGCCCAGGCCGATGTAGCCGTATTTCAGATCGCTCATGACCGGATGATCTGTCCGCCGTCGACGTTGAAGATCTGGCCGGTGATCCACTTGGCCTGATCGCTCAGCAGGAACAGGCACATACCGACCAGATCCTCAGGCTGACCCATGCGGGACAACGGGATTCCCTTGACGATGTCGTCCACCATCTCCTTGGGCGTGGTGGTCCGATTGGCCTCGGTGTCGATCGGGCCGGGCGCGATGGCGTTGATCCGGATGTTCTGGCCGCCGAGCTCACGCGACAGCTGCTGGGTGAGGCCGTTGATGCCGACCTTGGCCAGGCCGTAGTAGTTGGCGTACAGCCAGGCCGCGGTGGAGGACTGGTTGACGATCGCGCCGCCGCCGCGCTTGGCCATCTTGCGGTACACCGCGCGGGTGCACACCAGCGCACCATCGAGGTTCACGCTCATGAACTTCTTGTAGTAGTCCCAGTCGACGGTGAGCAGGAAGTCGAGTTTCATCCCGCCGAAGATCGCGGCGTTGTTCACCAGGTAGTCGATGCCGCCGAACTCCGAAAGCGTCTGCGCGGCCATGTCCTTGGCCGAGTCGATGTCGGAGACGTCGACCCGCACCGCGAGAGCGTTGCCGCCCTCACCCTTGATGCCGTCGGCGACCTTCTGCGCACCTTCGGTGTTGATGTCGGCCACCACGACCGCCGCGCCTTCGCGTGCCAGCGCCTCGGCGTAGGCCTGGCCGATACCGCCACCGGCCCCGGTAACTATCGCAACCTTATCTTCGAACTGTCCCATGCCTATTCCTTTCCCGCCGAATGGCCAGTTATTGCACGGTTCTCGTGAGATCGCGTGTCACAACTGGCCGCTCGGCACTGTTTCACTTGGCCAACGTCGCGACGCATTTGATTTCGGTGTACTCCTCGAAGCCGGCCATGCCCATCTCGCGGCCGATTCCGGACTGCTTGTAACCGCCGAACGGGGCATCGGCCGAGTACCAGATGCCGCCGTTGACGTTGACGGTGCCGACCCGCATCCGGGCTGCCACGGCCTGCGCACGTTCGTCGTCACCGGAGAACACGGTGCCGGACAGGCCGTAGGGCGAGTCGTTGGCGATCCGCACCGCGTCGTCGTCGCCGTCGTGGGCGATCACGGTCAGCACCGGACCGAAGATCTCCTCTCGGGACACCCGGGCGTCGTTGTCCAGACCGGCGATCACAGTCGGCTCGATGAAGAAGCCCGTGTCCAGGTCGGCGGGACGTCCACCGCCGCAGGCGAACCGGCCACCCTCCTGCAGGGCCAGGTCCAGGTAGGACTGCACCCGGTCACGCTGGCGCGCCGAGATCAGCGGGCCGCACACCGTGCGCTTGCTGTTGGGATCCCCGGGCTTGATGCCACCCAGGGTCGCCGCTGCAGCCTCGACCGCCTCGTCGTAACGGGCCCGCGGGACGACCAGGCGGGTGGTGATCGCGCACCCCTGCCCGGCGTGCATGGCCACCGTGAAGGCCGCCATCGAGCAGGCGCCGGCCAGGTCGGCATCGTCGAGCACCAGGAATGCCGACTTGCCGCCCAACTCCAGGAACACCTTCTTGATGGTCAGCGCGGCATCGGTCATCACCGCGCGTCCGGTCGCAGTGGAGCCGGTGAACGAAACCATGTCCACCCGAGGGTCTTTGGAGAGCAACGCCCCCACCGAGTGATCGCTGGAGGTGACGACGTTGATCACGCCGGCCGGGAATTCGGTCTGCTCGGCGATGATCTGGCCGATGGCCGCCGCCGCCCACGGGGTATCCGGCGCCGGCTTGAGGATCAGGGTGTTACCCGCCGCCAGGGCCGGGCCGACCTTGGCCAGGTTGATCTGGTGCGGGAAGTTCCACGGCGTGATGGCGCCGACGACGCCGACGGCCTCGCGGGAAACGACGCGGTTGGTCGGGATGCCCTGCGGAGTGGCGTAGCCGAGATCGGTTCTCCACTCGTAGTTCTCGGCGGTGTCCGCCGAGTAGCCCAGATCGTCGATCGGGCCTTCCAGGTGCGCACCCGCGGTGAGCATGCGCGGAGCGCCCACCTCGGCGATGGTCAGTTCCCGCAGTTCCTCGACATTTTCACGCAGCGCGTCACGCAACTGCCGCAGGCAGCGCACCCGCAGTGCGGTGTTCGTCGACCAGTCGGTGTCATCAAATGCCCGACGCGCGGCGTTGATGGCGTTGCCCATGTCCTCGGCGTTGGCGTCAGCGGCGAGGCCGAGCACCTCTTCGGTGGCGGGGTTGACGGTCTCGAATGCTCCGCCGCCCCCGGCGACGAGCTTGCCGTCGATAAGCAGTTGACTCTGGCGATCGGCCAGTACCGGCATCGGTGAACTCCACTTCACGAATTCTGGACAACTGTCCGGCTGTCTCGCCTCGAACGATAGCCGCAGACAATGTCGAGCCGCAAGGGCGGCCCCCGACCCTGCCCACCCGGTACCAAAATAGCCAGCTCATTGCAGTGTTTCGCGATCCGCACTTGCCCAACCTCGGCATCGTCGGATAACTTGGACATGTGTCCAGCGATGCCGTGTCCGCAGTCACAGAGTCAGCTCCGGAGCCAGAGAAGGAATCACCGCGCAACCGCAGGCAGGAGGAGACCTTCCGCAAGGTCCTGACCGCCGGAACCGAAATGTTGCGCGAATCGTCCTACGCCGATCTGACGGTGCGTGCGGTTGCCGCACGCGCCGGTGTCGCGCCGGCGACGGCCTACACCTACTTCTCGTCGAAGAACCACCTGATCGCCGAGATGTACCTGGACCTGGTCAGCCAGTGCCCGTACTTCACCGACGTGAACGACTCCATGACCACCCGCGTCGATGCGGCGCTGCGTGCGCTGACCCTGGTCGTCGCCGACGAACCCGAGGTCGCGGCCGCCTGCACCACCGCCCTGCTGGGCGGCGGGACCGACCCCGCGGTACGCAAGGTGCGCGACCGCATCGGCGCCGAGATCCACAAGCGCATCCGCTCAGCCGTCGGGCCGGATGCCGATATCCGCATCGTCTCCGCCCTGGAGATGACGTTCTTCGGCGCGCTGGTCAACGCCGGCAGCGGCGCGTTCACCTACCACCAGATCGCCGACCGACTGACCTACGTCGTCGGGTTAATCCTGGGAGAAGACAAATGACTTTGAAGGAAGTCGAGTTGATCCTCGACCCGTACGACTACGACTTCCACGAGGATCCGTATCCGTACTACCGCCGCCTGCGCGACGAGGCCCCGATCTACCGCAACGACGAACTCAAGTTCTGGGCACTGTCGCGGCACAAGGACGTGGTGCAGGGTTTCCGAAACAGCGTCGCGCTGTCCAACAAGCACGGCGTCGCGCTGGACCCGATCTCACGCAATGACGAGGCGCACCGGGTGATGTCGTTCCTGGCCCTCGACGATCCGGCCCACCTGCGGCTTCGCACCCTGGTGTCCAAGGGCTTCACCCCGCGGCGCATCCGCGAGTTGGAGGGTCGCGTCACCGAGATCGCGGTGCAGCACCTCGATGTGGCGCTGGAACACCAAAGCTTCGATTACGTCGACGACTTCGCCGGCAAGCTACCGATGGACGTCATCTCCGAGCTCATGGGTGTGCCCAAGGAGGACCGGGTGCGCATCCGCGCACTGGCCGACGGTGTCATGCACCGCGAGGACGGCATCGCCGACGTGCCCGAGTCGGCCATCGCGGCCTCGGGTGAGCTGCTGGTCTACTACGCCGACATGGTGAAGCAGCGCCGCAAGCGGCTCACCGACGACCTCACCTCCGCGCTGGTCGAAGCCGAGATCGGCGGCGACAAGCTCACCGACGACGAGATCATGGCATTCCTGTTCCTGATGGTGGTCGCCGGTAACGAGACCACCACCAAACTGCTTGCCAACGCCGCATATTGGGGCTATAAGAATGCCGATCAGCTGGCCCCGGTATTCGATGACCATGAGCTGATTCCGCCGTGGATCGAAGAGACGTTGCGCTACGACACCTCCAGCCAGATCCTGGCCCGCGCCGTCGTCGAGGACATGACGTTCTACGACACCACGGTTCCGGCCGGCGACGTGCTGGTGCTGTTGGCCGGGTCGGCCAACCGCGACGAGCGTGTCTTCGAAAACCCAGACCAGTACCAGATCGGCCGCGACATCGGTTCGAAGCTGGTGAGTTTCGGCAGCGGCGCCCACTTCTGCCTGGGCGCGCACCTGGCCCGCATGGAGGCCCGGGTGGCGCTGACCGAGTTGTTCAAGCGAATCCGCGGATACGAAGTGGACGAGGCCAACGCCGTCCGAGTCCACTCCAGCAGTGTCCGCGGATTCGCTCACCTTCCGATAACAGTGGAGATGCGCTAAATGGCCCGTTTCGAACCCCATCCCGACCGCCGGCCGGCCATCGTGGCCGGTGCGTCGTCCGGCATCGGCGCCGCCACGGCGACCGAACTGGCCGCACACGGCTTCCCGGTCGCCCTGGGTGCACGCCGCGTCGAGAAATGCCAGGAACTCGTCGACCAGATCACGTCCGCCGGCGGCGAGGCGATTGCACTGCCACTCGACGTCACCGACGCCGATTCGGTCAAGTCGTTCGTGCACGGCGCCACCGAGGCGCTCGGGGATATCGAACTGCTGGTGGCCGGGGCCGGTGACACCTTCTTCGGTCAGCTCCACGAGATCAGCACCGATGAGTTCGAGAATCAGATCCAGATCCACCTGATCGGCGCCAATCGCCTTGCCGCAGCGGTGCTTCCGGGCATGGTCGAGCGGCGGCGCGGCGACATCATCTTCGTCGGCTCTGACGTGTCCCTGCGGCCGCGGCCGTACATGGGCGGCTACGGCGCGGCCAAAGCCGGCCTACTGGGGATGGCCAAGACCCTGCAGATGGAACTGGAGGGCACCGGTGTGCGCGCCTCCGTCGTCCATCCCGGGCCCACCAAGACCGCCATGGGCTGGAGTGCGCCGATGGACAAGGTCGGCGAGATGCTCGAGGACTGGGCCAAATGGGGGCAGGCTCGGCACGACTACTTCCTGCGTGCGGCCGATCTCGCGCGGGCGATCACCTTCGTCGCGGAAACCCCGCGCGGCGGCTTCATCGCCGAACTGGAGATTCAGCCCGAAGCTCCACTCACCGACGTCAAGGATCGTCAGAAGCTGAAAGTGGAAGGCTGAGAAACAGATGACAAGCTCAGAACTCAAGGAAGTGCAGCGCGTTTCGGGTGGTGAGGGCGAGGAACACGGTCACCTCGAAGAATTCCGCACCGACCCGATCGGCCTGATGCAGCGCATCCGTGACGAATGTGGCGACGTCGGCTGGTTCCAGCTCGCCGACAAGCAGGTGCTGCTGCTGAGCGGAGCTGAGGCCAACGAGTTCTTCTTCCGCTCCAGCGACAGCGACCTCAACCAGGCCGAGGCCTACCCGTTCATGACCCCGATCTTCGGTGAGGGCGTGGTGTTCGACGCCGACCCCGAGCGGCGTGCCGAGATGCTGCACAACACCGCGCTGCGTGGTGAGCAGATGAAGGGCCACGCCGCCACCATCGAGCGGCAAGTTCGCGGGATGATCGAAAACTGGGGCGAATCAGGGGAAATCGACCTGCTGGATTTCTTCTCCGAGCTGACCATCTACACCTCGACGGCCTGCCTGATCGGCGAGAAGTTCCGCAACCAGCTCGATTCCCGGTTCGCGAACTACTACCACCTGCTGGAGCGCGGCACCGATCCGTTGTGCTACGTCGACCCCTACCTGCCGATCGAGAGCTTCCGCATCCGCGACGAGGCGCGGGCCAACCTGGTCGAGTTGGTGCAGGAGGTGATGAACGGTCGAATCACCAACCCGCCCACCGATAAGAGCGATCGTGACCTGCTCGACGTGCTGGTGTCGATCAAGGACGAGGAGGGCAATCACCGGTTCTCGGCCAACGAGGTCACCGGCATGTTCATCTCGCTGATGTTCGCCGGTCACCACACCAGCTCGGGCACCTCGTCGTGGACGCTGATCGAACTGCTGCGCAATCCGGAGTACTACGCCAAGGTGCAGGCCGAACTCGACGACCTTTATGCCGACGGCCAGGAGGTGAGTTTCCATGCGCTGCGCCAGATCCCGAACCTGGACAATGCGCTCAAGGAGACTCTGCGCCTGCATCCGCCGCTGATCATCCTGATGCGGGTGGCCCAGGACGAGTTCGAGGTGGCCGGCCACCCGATCCACAAGGGCCAGATGGTGGCGGCCTCACCGGCGATCTCCAACCGGATTCCCGAGGACTTCCCCGACCCCGACGCCTTCGATCCCGACCGGTACGAGAAGCCGCGTCAGGAGGACCTGATCAACCGGTGGACCTGGATTCCGTTCGGGGCGGGCAAGCACCGCTGCGTCGGGGCCGCATTCGCCCAGATGCAGATCAAGGCGATCTTCTCGGTCCTGCTGCGCGAGTATGAGTTCGAGATGTCACAGCCGCCCGAGAGTTATCGGAACGACCACTCGAAGATGGTGGTCCAGTTGGCCCGGCCGGCCAAGGTTCGCTACCGGAAGCGGGTTTAGGAGCGCATCCATGGGTTGCTACCGCGTTGAGGTCGACGAGGATCTGTGTCAGGGCCACGCCATGTGCGAGCTCGAGGCTCCCGATGTGTTCCGGGTGCCCAAGCGCGGCGTCGTCGAGATCCTCGATCATGAACCACCCGACGAGCTTCGTGATGCCGTCGAGATGGCCGTCGAAATGTGTCCCACCCGAGCACTATCCATTACAGAGAAGGAATGACATGGCGTCACGCGAAGAACTGGAAGCCTGGTCCGACCGTTGGCTCAAGGCCAACCAGGACGCCGAGAAGGCCGGTGACTGGAAGCCGCTGGCCGACTTCTACACCGAGGATGCCACCTACGGCTGGAACATCGGCCCCAAGGAAGACGTGATGTGCGTCGGCATAGATCAGATCCGCGACGTGGCACTGGGCCTGGAGATGGAAGGCCTGGAGAACTGGGTCTACGAATACCAGCGGGTGCTGATCGACGAGAAGCAGAACGAGATCGTCGGCTTCTGGAAGCAGATCGCCAACAAGTCCGACGGCAGCACCGACGAGATCTACGGCATCGGGGGCAGCTGGTTCCGACTCAACGATCAGCTCCTCATCGAGTGGCAACGCGATTTCTTCGACTTCGGGCACGTGCAGAAGGCGTTCATGAACCTGATCTCCTCCGGTGACCTGACCCCGACGATGCAGAAGCGCATCGAGCGTTCGCTGGCCGGCGAGAAGCTGCCCGGCTACTACCCGCTCGGCGAAGCCCCGGTGAAGATCTGGTAGTTCCCGGCCAAGCAGTTGCTTGGGGGCGGGTGTGACCCAGGCAACTAATGGCTCTAGTCTGTGATCACCGGCTCTAGTGGAAGGCACGTACGGATGAAGACAAAAGGCGCTCTCATCTGGGAGTTCAACCAACCGTGGTCGATCGAGGAGATCGAGATCGGTGACCCCGTCAAGGACGAGGTCAAGATCCAGATGGAAGCCTCGGGCATGTGCCATTCCGATCACCACCTGGTGACCGGCGACATCCCGATGGCAGGTTTCCCGGTGCTCGGCGGCCACGAAGGCGCGGGCATCGTTACCGAGGTCGGCCCCGGCGTCGACCACATCCAGCCGGGTGATCACGTCGTGCTGTCGTTCATCCCGTCCTGCGGTGAGTGTCCGGCGTGCCAGGAGGGTCTGCGCAACCTGTGCGACCTGGGTGCAGGTCTGCTGGCCGGCACCGCGGTGTCCGACGGCACGCATCGCATCCACTCCGTGAAGAACGGCCAGCCCGTCATCCCGATGACCCTGCTGGGCACGTTCAGCCCGTACATGGTCGTGCACAAGAGCTCGGTGGTGAAGATCGATCCGTCCATCCCGTTCGAGGTGGCCTGCCTCGTGGGCTGCGGTGTCACCACCGGCTACGGCTCGGCCGTGCACAGCGGTGACGTCCGCCCGGGTGACGACGTCGTCATCGTCGGCGTCGGCGGTGTCGGCACCGGTGCGCTGCAGGGTGCGCTGGCCGCCGGTGCCCGCAATGTGTTCGCCGTGGATCCCGTTGAGTTCAAACGTGACAACGCGCTGAAGTTCGGCGCCACCCACGCCTACCCGGACATCTTCTCCGCGATGGCCGGCGTCGCCGAGGTCACCCAGGGCCGGATGGCGCACAAGACGATCGTCACCGTCGGTGAGCTCAAGGGCGAGGACATCGACCACTACATGAACATCACCGCCAAGGGCGGAACGGTCGTGGCCACCGCGGTCGCGAACATGGCCAGCAATGACGTCAAGCTCAACCTGTCGATGCTGACCCTGCTGCAGAAGCGCCTGCAGGGCACCATCTTCGGTGGCGGCAACCCGCACCACGACATTCCGCAGCTGCTGAGCATGTACAAGGCCGGCCGGCTGAACCTGGACGACATGGTGACCCGGCAGTACAAGCTCGAGCAGATCAACGACGGCTACAAGGACATGCTGGAGGGTCGCAACATCCGCGGCATCATCCGCTACACCGACGCCGACCGCTAGCATTCACCACCGCCGAGTGGCTACTTACGACACGGAACTCCGCGAGATACGTGTAATAGGTGGCCACTCGACGCTGTTTGTAGGAGGAAAACCCTTGTCTGACAATCCCGTCGTCATCGCCTCGCGGTCGTCGTGGAAGTGCGTGCAGTCCGGTGATCGCGCGGGCTGGCTGGCGCTCATGGCGGATGACGTCGTGGTCGAGGACCCGATCGGTGAGGCCATCACCAACCCCGACGGCACCGGCGTGCGCGGCAAGGAAGCCCTCGGCGCCTTCTACGACACCAACATCGGACCCAACGAGCTGACCGTCACCTGCGAAGAGACATTCCCGTCCAGCTCGGCGAGCGAGATCGCCTACATCCTGGTGCTGCGCACCAAGTTTCCCAACGGATTCACCGCTACCGTGCGTGGCGTCTTCACCTACCGGGTGAACGACGAAGGGCTGATCACCAACCTGCGCGGCTACTGGAACATGGACGCGATGAAGTTCGAAGAGGCTGCGGATTAGCGGATCGCTGGCCGGCCGCGGTGCGATCGTGGTCGGCGGTAGCCGCGGGATCGGGCTGGCGGTCGCCGAGCTACTGGCCGCCCAGGGTGCGGGCGTCGTGGTCAACGGCCGCGATCTGGGGGCTGCCACAGCCGCAGCCGAATCTATTTCCGGTATCGCCTACGCCGGTTCACCCGCCGACCCTGACGTGGCCGACGCGCTCGTCGATACCTGCGCGGCCGAGTTCGGTCGGGTCGACATCCTGGTCAACTGTGCCGGCACCGCAGAGCCGGCCGGGTCCTCGATCCTGAGTGTGACCAGTGCCGAGTTTCGGGACCTGCTCGACGCGCACCTGGGCACGGTGTTCGAAACCTGTCGCGCGGCGGCGCCGAGGATGGTGGCCCAAGGGAGCGGCGCCATCGTCAACACCAGTTCCTTTGCGTTCCTGGGCGATTACGGCGGCAGCGGCTATCCGGCGGGCAAAGGCGCGGTCAACGCGCTGACCATGGCGATTGCCGCCGAACTCTCCGAACACGGAGTGCGGGCCAACGTGGTGTGCCCGGGCGCCCGCACCCGGCTGTCCACCGGCTCGGACTACGAGCAGCAGATCACCGATCTCAACCGGCGCGGCCTACTCGACGACGTCAGCATGCAGGGCGCGCTGGACGCAGCGCCGCCGGAATACGTCGCCCCGACCTACGCCTATCTGGTCAGCGACGCAGCACGGGACGTGACGGGCCGCATCTTCATTGCCGCCGGTGGATTCATCGGCGAATTTGCCCGGCCCACACCAGGTTTCATCGGATACCGCGACCACCACGGTGCGCCGCCGTGGACCGTCGAGGAACTGCACGAGTCCATTTCCAAGGCATGACCGGGCTCAGGATGCGGCGCGCTCGCGCTTGGCCGCCTCGCGAGCAAGCATGCGGTCACGCTGCTCCTCGAACTTGACCACCTTCGTCTGCAGGTCTTCCAGGAACGCCGCCAACTGATCGCGACGGGCCTCACCGACGGGGCTGAAATCGTTGCGCTCGAAGATCTGCCACTTGCGCAGGTTCGGCATGACCACTTCTTCGAGGTGTTGGCGCAGATCGTAGATCCCGTGCTTGGCCATCAGCACGCCATTACGGCGGAAGTCGGGCATTCCCTGTCCCGGCATCCGGAAGTTCTCGACGACAGCGCCGACAGCGTCCAGCGCCTGATCGGGCGAGAGTTCCAGGGCCGCCTCGCACATGTTCCGGTAGAAGATCATGTGCAGGTTCTCGTCCGCGGCGATGCGTTGCAGGAGCCGGTCGGCGATCGGATCGTCGCAGACCTTCCCGGTGTTGCGGTGACTGACCCGGGTCGCGAGCTCCTGGAAGGTCACGTAGGCGACCGACATCAGGAATTCGGAGTCGTGCATCGCACGTTCTTCGTCGGTCGAGGTGAAGCCGTTGGTCACATGCGCCATGCGGGCCTGCTCCAGGGCGACGAGATCGACACCGCGGGTGACCACCAGGTAGTCCCGGATCGCGGTGCCGTGCCGGTTCTCCTCGGCGGTCCAGCGGTTGACCCAGGCGCCCCACGGTCCGTCCTGGGAGAAGCTCCCGGCGGCTTCACGGTGATACGACGGCAGATTGTCCTCGGTGAGCAGGTTGGTGATCATCGCCGCCCGGGCCACGTCACTGAGCTGAGAATGCTCGAGGTCCCAGTCCTGGCCCCCGCTCGCGGCGAAGTTGCGACCCGAATCCCACGGGATGTAGTCGTGCGGATACCAGTCCTTGGTCGTGGCCAGGTGCCGGTTGAGGTTTTCCTCGGCTATCTGCTCGAGTTCTGCCTGCAAAACCGTATCTGTGAGTTCCGCTTGCATGAGTCCCCTCAAAATCGATGTGCGGCCACATCGGACCAGCTAAAATTCCCCACCCGCTCAGCAAACATAGAGCACGGTCTGCCCAAACGACGATTCCGCAGTCGGCACCAAACTCGCAGCCGGCCCGGATCGGCGGCTCACTATGCTTCTCACCATGGCGTCCGTCTTCACAAAGATCATCAACGGAGAACTGCCCGGGCGATTCGTCTATGAGGACGATGAGATCGTCGCGTTCCTGACCATCGCCCCCATGACGCAGGGCCACACGCTGGTGGTTCCCCGCGCCGAGATCGACAACTGGCAGGACGTCGAACCGGCTGTGTTCGGCCGGGTGATGGAGGTGTCGCAGCTGATCGGCAAGGCCGTGTGCCAGGCGTTCGGCGCGCAGCGCGCCGGGGTGATTATCGCCGGCCTCGAGGTGCCGCACCTGCATGTGCACGTGTTCCCGGCCTACAACCTGACCGACTTCGGCTTCGCCCACGTCGACAACAATCCGTCGGCCGAATCGCTGGATGCGGCTCAGGCCAAGATCAAAGCCGCGCTGGCAGATCTGCAATCCGCGGCAGGCTGACGGTGAACCGGCAGCCCTGACCCGGCGCGGTGGAGACCGTCACCGTGCCGCCGTGTGCCAGCACCAGGGAATGCACGATCGACAGGCCCAGCCCGGTGCCACCGCTGGCCCGGGTGCGTGAGGAGTCGGCCCGGTAGAACCGCTCGAAGACCCGGCGCGCGTCATCCTGACTCATACCAGGGCCCTCGTCGCACACCTCGATGACGGCATTGCCGTCATCCGTGCCCACCCGCACGGTGATCCCGGCCGATTCCGGGGTGTGCTGCACCGCGTTGGCGACCAGGTTGCTCAGCACCTGGCGCAACCGGGCCTCGTCGCCGAGCACCTCCGGAGTTCCGGGACCGTCGAACACCTCCATGCGCACCTGACGGCTCGGTGCGATCGACTGCGTGTCGTGTACCGCATCGGTGGCCAGGGCCAGTAGGTCGACCCGGTGCTGATCGAGTGGCCGCTGCGCATCGAGGCGGGCCAGTAGCAGCAGGTCCTCGACGAGCAGACCCATCCGCCGGGACTCACTCTCGATCCGGCCCATGATCATCTCGACGTCCCGGGCGGCGCCCTGGCGGTACAGCTCGGCGAATCCGCGGATCGTCGTCAGCGGAGTCCGCAGCTCGTGGCTGGCATCGGTGATGAACCGCCGCATCCGTTCTTCGGAGGTGCGTGCCTGCTCGGCGGAATGATCGGAGGCCGCGACGGCCCGCTGGATCTGCGCGAGCATGCCGTTGAGGGCCAGCGACAGTCGTCCCACCTCGGTGCGCGGATCCCGTTCGGGGACACGGCGATCCAACTGTCCGGCCGCAATGGCGGCCGCAGTTCGTTCCACCTCGACGAGCGGACGCAGACTGCGGTGCACGACGGCGTAGCCGACGACGCCGAGAACCACCAGCACGACCGTGCCGATGCCCACCTGCGACCAGATCAACGCACGTACCGACGACTGGACGTCGGACAGGTCGATCGCGACGGTGGTGAGCTCGCCGTGCGGACCCTGCACGGTCATGGCCCGCCACTGCACGTCCGAGGACCCGACGGACTCGACGGTCACCGGTACCGGACCCACGTTGTTGTCGTCGGGCAGGTCGGGTTCCGCCTCGCGGTCGTTGACCGCGATCCAGGTCCGACCGTCCTCGTCGACGCCGCGGACGTAGAAGTTCGACGGCGGGCGGGCCGGGTTCGGCCCTTCCAGCGGGGTGGACGGAAGTTGTCGCGGCGCCTGGGCCCAGCTTCCCGCCGCATCGAGCAACGTCTGATCGATACGGCTGACCTCGGTGTGCCGCATGATCGAGGTGACCGCGACGCCCGACGCGAGCAGGCCACAGGCCACCAGAACCAGCGAGACCGCGACCAAGCCGACCCGCAGTGGCACACCGTGCCGCTCTACCCGGTCAAACACCCCAGAATTATGCCGCCGCCGGACGCGGCATCAGCGTGGCTCGCGCAAAACGTAGCCAACGCCGCGGAGGGTGTGCAGCAGACGCTTGTCACCGGTATCGATCTTGCGGCGCAGGTAGGACACGTAGGACTCGACGACGTTGACGTCGCCGCCGAAGTCGTAGCGCCACACGTGGTCGAGGATCTTGGGCTTCGACAGCACCGTGCCCGCATTGATGATGAAGTAACGCAGCAGGGTGAACTCGGTGGGCGACAGTGAAACGGGCTCGCCGGCCTTCCAGACCTCGTGCGTGTCCTCGTCGAGTTCGATGTCGGCGAAAGACAGCTTGGCGCTGCGCGGTTCCTCGACGCCCCGGCCGGACCGGCGCAGGATCACCCGCAGCCGCGCCACCACCTCTTCGAGGCTGAACGGCTTGGTGACGTAGTCGTCGCCGCCGAGCGTCAGGCCGGCGATCTTGTCCTGCAGACTGTCGCGCGCGGTGAGGAACAGCGCGGGGGCGTCGACGCCGTCGGCGCGCAACCGGCGCAGCAGCCCGAAGCCGTCCATGCCGGGCATCATCACGTCCAGGATCACGGCGTCGGGCCGGACCTCCCTGGCCTTGTCCAGGGCGGCGGCGCCGTTGGAGGCGGTGTGCACCTCGAAACCCTGGAACTTGAGGCTGACGGACAACAACTCCACGATGTTGGCCTCGTCGTCGACGACGAGGATCCGGGCCTCCGGGACACTCTCAGGTAATGAAGCAGGCATGGCCATTCCCTGATGTTGCTGGTACGTGTTGAACTCAACCTGCATGCACACTGTGCACTTCCTGTGAGTTTAACTGTGACACGGGTAACTACACTGACGCCCATGAACCTCGGCAAGACGCTGGTCCAGGTTGCTACCGCCCCCGTGCGAATCGGGCTGGCCGTGGCCGACGCCGGTCTCGGCATCGCCAACGAAACACTCAACGCCGTACAACGCGGCATCGGTGACGCAAATCCCCTCAACGGCAGGTCATCGATGGCCTCGCTGTTCGGCATCGACGACGCGGTGGAGCGGGCGAACCGGTTGGCACGACTGCTCGACGACGATGCGCCGCTCGGCCGGGCACTGGCGCCCGAAGGCCCGATCAACCGTTTGCTGCGACCGGGTGGGATCGTCGACCAGCTGACTGCCGAAGGCGGCCTGATGGACCGATTGACCGCAGACAACGGCGCCATGGCCCGAGCTGTCGCCCCCGGCGGCCTGGTGGATCAGGTCACCATGGAGGGCGGTCTGCTGGACCGGTTGACCACCGCCGATGGCGCCGTGTCCCGGGTGATCGCGCCCGGCGGGCTGGCCGATCAGCTGTTGGCCAATGACGGCCTGTTCGAGCGGGTGCTGCGTGAAGACGGGGTGGCCGATCGCCTGCTGGCCGAAGGCGGGCTGCTCGATACCCTCACCGATCCCGACGGCCCGCTGCTCAAGCTCGCCGATGTGGCCGACACCCTCAACCGGCTGGCCCCCGGACTGGAAGCACTCGCACCCACCATCGATGCACTGCACGAAGCGGTCATCACCTTGAGCCAGGTGGTCAACCCGCTGAGCAATATCGCCGGCCGGATCCCGCTGCCACGTCCGCGCAACCGGCGCACCAGCAGCCCGCGGCCGGTCAGTTCACAGCGAGTTATCGACGCCGACGAGTGACCCGCTAAGCTAGCCGCGTTCCACCCGCCTCCTTAGCTCAGTGGTAGAGCAACATACTTGTAATATGTAGGTCATCGGTTCAATCCCGATAGGGGGCTCCACGCCGAATCCGGTTGAGTTCCTAACTGGTGTCAAGCGACCTGGCGGCTCGTAGGCTTGCGTTTGGCGGGCTGGGATGTTGGAGCGCTTGGCGACTCCTGTGACTCCTGGCCCGCCGCCTGCTTGCGACGGTCTCGCATGCGCTGATGCCGGATGTTGTCGCGGCGGCGAGGCTCGATCTGGTAGCGCTCCTGGACGATCATGCGGCCTTGCGCCTCGGTGATCGGGGTGCCGTCCACGTCGCGCAGGATGTAGGGCTGTCGGTCGCGCATGCAGGTGGCGATCCGGGTGACCAGCAGGGTAGCCAGGTGGCAGATCGCCGAGTCGTGGTGGCGGTCACCAGCCATCAACCGCTGGTATTTCGCAGCGATCTGCGGGTCGATCTTGCGGGCTTGATCAGCGGCGGTGCAAAGCATTTCACGTAGCAGCGGGTCGCCAGCCTTGGTGATGTTCGATTCGACCTTGCTCGTCCCGGACTGGCTGACCTTGGGGACCAGTCCGGTGTAGGCGCGGATCGCGGCCAGCGAGTTGAACCGGTGAGCATCGCCGATCCGCCCGGCGATCACGGCGCTGATCACGGGTCCGACGCCGGGAGCCGAAGCAACGATGCCGTCGGGGTCGACGTCGGCGTAGAGGTTGGCGACCCGCTCGTCGATCTGCTTGATTTGTCGGGTCAAAAACAGCGCTTGCTCGGCCTCGTGGGCGATGTCCTCGGCGAGCTCAGCGAAGTTCATCCCGTCTGGTCCCCACAGTGCGAGGGTTTCCTTAGCCGCGACGAGGAGCCCGGCGGCGTGGTCGGCACGCCACGCGCCACGCGACCGGGCGATCAGAAACCGGCTCAGACGTCCCTGGCCGAGCCGAATCACCGTGTTCGGATCCGCGTAGCGAGCAAGGAACTCCAACGCCGCAAGGCCGTAGTTCGAGCCCAGCACCGCATACCAAGCCGGCCCGAGGAGTTCGACGAGCGCGTCGAGTCGGGCATAGACCGCAACCCGCCGTTTCACCATGGTGGAGCGCTGCTTGACCAACCGCCGCAACGGATCTGCCGGCCCCTGACCGGAATACTCGCGCAGGCCTTCGGGGTGCAGCAGCGGTAACCGGGCCAGCAGCTCGGAGTCGATCCGGTCGTTTTTGGTGTGCTTGGAGTAGTACTTGCGCAGATCCGCTGACCGCGTGGTCGGGACCATGACCACCCGGGCCCCTCGGCGGCGGAACCATTCAGCGACCACGATCCAGGCGTTGCGGGTGGGTTCGAGCACGACGGTCAACTCGGCCGGATCGACACAACCCAGCGCCGACCAGAGCCGTTCCAGGTCATCGGGCCTGGTCCAGAACTTGCGACCCCTCCACACGATGGCGCCATCACGCGCCAGGGTCCCTTGGTGGGCAGCCCTGCACGCCACATCGATACCCAACGTCAATGCCATTGCGGTCCTCCTGTCAGGTCACTCCGGTTACACCCAAGTGGCTGACCGCAACGGCCACGGCCCAGACATTCTCTAAGCAGGAGTCCGACCCCAAGGGTCGGCCCCAAGTTCCCGAACAAGGACACCGCTCGACCAGACACCGGGCCGCGAGCGACCACTCAATTCTCAGGGATCACCACGTGTCCCGGTCGGACGTTCGGCCCACCCGCAGACCCACTCAAAGGCTAAATGTCGGTAGCCGGTCGTAGCTTCAACCCATGAGACAGTGTCGCGGCTGCGGTTCGCCGCTCTCGAAACGCAGTCAGAAGGTCTACTGCGGTAATGCATGTCAGGTACTGGCCCAGCGTGACGCCAGTACGAAACAGTGGCTCGAATCCGGCGAGGCATGGATCGACGGCCGCCGCGGGCATTACGTCCGGCTCTATCTCGCCGAAGCGCAGTCAGGCTGTTGCGCCATCTGCGGCGCGGCCAGCACGTGGCAGGGTCTACCCCTCGTATTCGTGTTGGACCACATCGACGGCAACCCGACGAACAATCGTCGCGAAAACCTGCGCCTGGTCTGCCCGAACTGCGACTCGCAGCTGCCGACGTACAAGAGCCGAAACCGTGGTAATGGCCGCCATTTCCGCCGGGAGCGCTACGCCAACGGACAGTCCTACTAGGAGTTCACACCAGACCCCGGCCGATCATCACGAAGGCCGCCAGGGCGAATAGGACCGTGTTGACCAGCACGTTCCGGGGTTCGTGTAACCGGCCGTGGGCCCACGCCGCGCCGACCATCACCACGCACAACCCGGCGGCCGCCAACGGCGTCAGCACCGAACCGATTCCGGTGATCCCCGGCGCGATCAGTCCGATCGCAGCGAGCAGTTCCATTGCCGCGGTGAATCGGACGACCGGCATGGGAAACACGGCCACCCCGGTCTGGCCGGTGTCCAACAGCCGCTGGCGCGCCATCGTGAGTTTGGCGGTGCCCGAGACTGCGAATACCACGGCCAAGGTCAATTGAGCGGCCCATAATGCGACGTTCATGGTGGTATCCCTTCTGTTTTGGGTATCTGGACCTTTGACGAGGGACGGTGCCCGGTTGTGACAACGCAGGGCCACTGTCACACATCACCACGGCGCATCGTCTTCAGGAGTAAGAGGACAACTCACCTCGGGGAGGCACCATGGCAGAACGCACCGGCTACCAGACGATCCGCTACGAACGCCGAGCGCACGTCGGCACCCTCACGCTGAGTCGGCCCGCAAAGCTGAATGCGCTGAATCCCGAAATGCGCACGGAGCTAGGTGATCTCGGTGCCAAACTGGCCGACGACGATACGATCCGCTGCCTGGTGGTGGCGGGCGCGGGTACATCGTTCTCGGCAGGGCTCGATCTGGACGAGGCGATGACGGGCACGCTGGCCCGGTTCGCCGGCCGGGACCCCGACGACTATGCGACCATCGATCTCGGCCTCGAGGTGGCGGGTGTCTTCGAGTTCATCCCGAAGCTGCCGTACCCCAGCATCGCCGCCGTCCACGGGCACGCCTACGGCGCGGGCCTCCAACTCGCCCTGGCCTGTGACTTGCGGATCTTTGCCGAGGGTGCACGCGTGGGCCTCACCGAGACCCGTTACGGCCTGCTGCCGGACATGGGTGCCACCTTCCGCCTGCCGCGTCTCGTCGGTGAAGGCCGGGCACGCGAGTTGATCCTGCTCGGCGAGGTCATCGATGCCGCCGAGGCAGCGCGGATCGGGCTGGCCAACCGCGTCGTGCCCGATGACCAACTCGGTTCTGCGGCAGCTGAACTCGCTGAACGGTTGGCCGCCCAACCGCCGGCGGCCCTCCGCGGCGCGCGGGCGGCCATCGATGCCGGCTGGCGGTTGAGCCCCGCCGCCGGATTGCGGATGGCCGTCGCCGCGCAGGCTCGATGCCTCGCCTCGGACGAGTTCAGGAATGCGCTGGCGGTCAGACCCGGGTCGTGAGCTTCCGGAACGCCTGGTATTCGCTTTCCTTGTAGGGCCGTCCGTCGGGGCGCAGCAGATCGCTGAACCACACGTTCGGCACCTTCGTGTAGGGCTTGTCCCACGAATCCCACGGGAAGTACGTCTGGGTCTTGCCGGCCACCATGCCCCAGCTGTACGCACCGACGTTGTGCCGCTTGGCAACCGGAAGCACACCCTCGACGGTGCTGCCCTGGTCTCGGGCCAGGTATTCGGTGCACAGGATCGGCCTACCCAGCGGTGCGAGTTCGGCGATGCGAGCCTCGAATTCAGCAGGGCCGGCGTACGAGTGGAACGAGATGACGTCGGAGTTGTCGAGTTGGAAGTTGTCCATCTCGCTGCGGCTTCCGCGATCCCAGTTGCCCTGCCACACACCACTGGTCAACGGCTGCACGGCGTTGACCGAGCGCGCCCAGCCGAACACCTGGGGCAGCAGCCCTCCGACGGCGTCGATCTTGTCCTTGCGTTCGGTCTTGCGGTACTGCTTGGCCGGGTTGTCCGGCTCGTTCCACAGATCCCAGCCCAGGACCCGGTTGTCATTGCGGAATTGGCTCATCACCCCGACCACGTAGTCGCGCAGCACGGGGCGGTAGCGGGCGTCGTCGATGCGTTGGGCCCCAGGGCTCTGCACCCATCCCGAGTTGTGCACCCCCGGCGTCGGTGCCCGCTGCGCACCGACCTGGGGGTGGGGATCCCAACATGAGTCGAAGAACACGAACAGCGGCTTGATGCCCTGACGGGCCGCGATCCCGACGAATTGGGCCAGTCTGCTTTGGAATCCGGCGCGGTCCTGCGCCCACAGCAGATCGTGCAGGAACACGCGCACCGTGTTGAACCCGAGTAGCCGGCACGCTCCCAGTTCACTGTCGACGCGCCGCGCGTCGTAGGTACCGGGAGCAAACATCTCAATCTGGTTGATCGCGTTCGAGGTGATGAAGTTGGTGCCGACCAACCAGCCCTGCGCCTGATACCACGCGTTGGCTCGCTCGACCGGCCACTGGCCGGGTGCGGCGGTCGCCCGCGGGATCACGGGAAGGGGAGCCAGTGCCTGAGGAAGAGCGGCTGCAGCTGCCAGTACCAGCGGGATCTTGAGGGCCGTTCGACGGTGCACCTAGTGAACATAGTGGCGCCCAGCAAATACCCCGGACTCACGTATCACATTGCAATCATTGAGGTTTCAGATCGTTATCAACCCGGCACCTCAGAGCCGGCCCACCGTGAAGTCCGCCGCCTGCCCCGGCATCCCGTTGAGCAGGTAGGCACTGTGCGCGAAGTTGGGGACCCCGGCCGGGGTGCCGTCGCAGATGGTGTCACCCGGCTCGCACAACTCGATGGTCTTGTCCTTGTAGCGCGGGCCGATCACCATCGCCGGCGCGCCGATATCACGCATGAACTCGTCGGACGGGGTGCCCAGCAGCACCACCGAGGCCACATGGTCGGACACGGCGGGAGGCATGGGCTGCGGGATGAACTGCTTGTACTCGGGCGGGATGCCGTCAGGAATCGCGGCCGCAGTGGTGTAGCCGGCTACCACCGCGCCCTGGGAGTATCCGCCCAGTACCACCTTGGTGCCGGGACAGTCCCTGACCGTGGCCTCGATGTGGCCGGAGGCATCCCGGATGCCGTCGACGACCGTCCTGGCGAACTCGATGCGGTCACCGAAGTTACCGCTGGCCTGGTAGTTGACGGGATACACCTCGACCGAGCGTTGCCCGGCACGCGCACGCAACGCGTCGACGAATGTCTGTCCCGGACCGCCGACGCCCGGCGGTTCGTAGGTGCCGCGGGCGAACACCACCTCGACATCCGGGCACGGCTGCGCGGACGCGGCGGGCATGGGTGCGATGGGTATGGCGCAAGCAGCGATCAGCGTCGCACCCTGGATCATTTTGAGGACGTTCATTTCGGCTCCACGCCTGCGGGGGATCGTGTCGAACGTACGGTTCCCCGTGCCGGCACATTCCAAACCCGGACAACACGTCCAGGGACTTACCCCAGCGGTACGTCCAGGTAGGGCCGCGGGTCGGCCGCACCCGGGCCGTCGAAGTGCCACCACTCCCCCGAGTACACGGTCAGCCCGCCGGCCTTCATGGCCTCGCGCAGCCTCGCCCGATTAGCCTGAGCCGCGGGGCTCACCCCGTCGGTGGCGTACGCGAGGCTGCGCGGTGTGAAGTCGTCGAACCCCGTGCCCATGTCGACGAGCGATCCCCTGCCGGCGATCGTCACGTCGACCGAGCGGCCTGCCTCGTGACTGCGAGCGTAGGCGCTCGGCCGGGCCACCCAGTTGGGATTCGGCACCACCTCGAACATTCTGACCTGTACCTCATGTGGGCGGTAGCAGTCCCAGAAGACCAGCCGGTCGGGCCGCAGAGCGGCGGCGGCGGCCGCCAACCCGGGTGCCATCGACTGGTGCACCAGGCAGGGCGCGCCGGCCGGATAGAGCTGCTGACCGACGAAGTTGCCGGTCGTCGCGTACCGCAGGTCGATCACTGCGTCGGGCACCGCCGAGCGCACGTCGACAAGCCCGGCCTCGGCCGCCGGCCGGGCGGACGCCAGGGCGGGATTTACCACAGCGGAATTCACCACGATGGGCACCAGAACCAGGGCTGCGATGACACCTCGCCGAACCGACGTGCACCATGAAGCCTTAATTGCCTGTTCAAGCATCGTTTCGTCCTAGCCGTCAATTTCACCGGGCGGGCACCTACGCAGGGTTACGCTCATCCTGTTCTGCGCACGAGAACAAGATGAGCCTCGACGATAACCAGACATCGATCGATGAACTGCTCGACCGGGCCGTGCGTGCCTGCAACCGCGGCGATCGTGTCGCGACAAATTCCCTGGCCGGGCAGGTTCTGGCGGTGGATCACGGCAACACCGACGCCGAAGACCTGCTCGCCGCCTCCGACGGGCACGGCGAGATCCGCTAGCTCTGTAGCGGAAATGCCACTCTCCTCTTCAGGAACGTTGCTTTCCGATGTACGATAATCACACTCTTGAACTGGCGTCGGGACCCCGGCGGCCATCTACTTACGCGCAGAAGTACCGACGGATTGGAGCAATCCTATGGCGTCAGCCGTACCGGAGACCGTCGCGACCCGCTATGCCGGCCGACGGGTCGAACGGGTCGAGGACACCCGCCTGCTCACCGGGCGCGGGACGTTCGTCGACGACATCATGCGGCCCGGCATGCTGCACGCCTGCTTCGTCCGCAGTCCGTACGCGCACGCGAGGTTCAGCGCCGTCGACGCCGCCGCGGCGCTGGCGCTGCCCGGGGTACACGCCGTACTCACCGCCGCCGACCTCAACCCCGAGGTCAAGGAGGCCTGGCACGCCGTCGCAGGCAAGGACATGCCCGACACCCCTCGCCCACCGCTGGCCGAGGGCGAGGTGAAGTTCGTCGGTGACCCGGTGGCCCTGGTGATCGCCGAGAGCCGGTATGTCGCCGAGGACGCCGTGGATCTGGTCGACGTCGATTACCAGCCATTGCCCGCCATCGCCGACTTCCGTGGGGCCCTGACCTCCGATGTCGCGGTCCACGAGGCCTACCCGGACAACAATGCCGGTGGTATGGCCGGCATGCCGCCGGACGAGGAGGTCTTCGGCGCCGCCGCGCACGTGGTGAAGGAGCACATCTACCAGCAGATGCACGTGCCGGTGCCGATCGAGTGCCGCGGCATGGTCACCGAGTGGTCGGCGACCTCAGGCGAGCTGACCATCTGGGCCTCCACCCAGACCCCGCACGAACTGCGGGCCTTCGCGGCCCGCCTGCTCGGCATCCCGGCCCAGCACGTCCGGGTAATCATGCGCGACACCGGCGGCGGATTCGGCCAGAAGGTCGTCCCGATGCGCGAAGACATGTGCATCATGCTGGCCGCACGAAAAGTGCCGACCGCGCTGAAGTGGATCGAGGACCGCCGCGAGAACCTGATGTCGGCCGGTCAGTCCCGCCACGTCGACGGCGACGTGCGAATGGCTTTCGACGACAACGGCACCATCCTGGCTGCCGACATCGACTTCGTCCAGGACGTCGGCTCCTACCCGACCCCGTATCCCGTGCTGACCACCGCAGCCATCGGCATGTTCTTCCCGGGTCCGTACCGGGTCCCCAAGGCCAGCTTCAACTACAAGACGGTGTTCTCCAACACCGCGGGCCTGCACGCCTACCGCGGGCCGTGGCAGTACGAAACCCTCACCCGCGAAATACTTCTCGACATCGCCGCCCGCAAGATGGGTATGGATCCCGTCGACCTGCGGCGCAAGAATCTCCTGCGCCGCGACGAGATGCCGTACTTCAACCCCAACGGCATGCCCTATGACCACGTCGCCCCGATCGAGACCTTCGAGCAGGCCGTCAAGATCCTCGACCACGAGGGCTTCCGAAAGGAGCAGGCCGAGGCGCTGGCCCAGGGCCGCTACCTCGGGCTGGGCTTCTCGGCCTACATCGAGCCGACCGGTGCGGCCACGGGGCACCTGGCCAGCGAGGGATGCACGATCCGGATGGAGCCGACCGGCAAGATCAACGTCTACGTCAACGGCGGATCCACCGGAAACAGCTTGGAAACCACCGTCATTCAGCTCACCGCCGACGCTCTGGGCGCCGACATCGACGACGTCGCCACCATCCAGGGCGATACCGCGGTGACCCCCTACGGTGCAGGCACCCAGGGCAGCCGCAGCGCCCCGATGACCGCAGGCGCGGTCAACGAGGCCGGTACCATCCTGCGCAACCAACTGGTCGCGATGGCCGCCGCACGGCTGGAAGTCGAGGAAGCCGAGATCGAGCTCAGCGGGTCGAAGGCGGTCGCCCGCAACGATCCCGAAAAGAGCGTCAGCTTCGCCGATCTGGCCTTCCGCGCCCACTACGAGCCGCAGATGCTGCCGCCGGGCATGTCGGCGACCCTGGAGGCCACCGCGCGTTACACCGCACCGCCGACCGCACCGATCCATTGGGCGAACGCCACCCACGCCTGCACGTGCGAGGTCGATGTCGTCACCGGGCACGTCACCCTCACCCGCTACATCGTCAGCGAGGATGTCGGCCCGATGATCAACCCCAACGTGGTGGAGGGCCAGATCGCCGGCGGCACCGTCCAGGGCATCGGCGGGGCGCTGCTGGAGAAGCTGTCCTACGACGACGCCGGAAACCCGTTGTCCTCAACATTTGTCGACTACCTGCTGCCCACCGCCACCGAGGTTCCGACCATCGAGTACGGCCACGTCGAGATTCCGGGACCCGGCGTCGGAGGCTACAAGGGCGCCGGCGAGGGCGGCGCGATCGGCTCGACGCCCGCGGTGATCAACGCCGTCAACGACGCTCTGGCCCCACTCGGGGTCACCCTGACCACATTGCCCGCCACCCCGGCGGCCATCGTCGAAGCCATCGAGCAGGCGCAGGAACCCCGCTCACAGAAACAAAACGGAAGGGACCACTGATCGTGGAGCTCAACAACGAATTCCGGGTCGCGGTACCTGCGGCGAAAACCTGGGAGGTGCTCACCGACGTCGAGCGCGTCGCACCCTGCCTGCCCGGCGCCACCCTGCTGAGCGTGGACGGCGACGATTTCACCGGGGCGGTCAAGGTGAAGGTCGGCCCGATCACGGTGTCCTACAAGGGCGATGCGACGTTCCAGGAAAAGGACGAGGCGGCGCAGCGGGTGGTGCTCAAGGCCAATGGCAAGGAGACCCGTGGCAACGGCACGGCCTCGGCCGTCGTGACGGCCCAACTGAAGGACGAAGGTGATGCCACGCTGGTTGTCGTCACCACCGACCTGGCCATCTCGGGCAAGGCCGCGCAGTTCGGCCGCGGCGTGTTGGCCGATGTCTCCGGCAGCCTGATCGATCAGTTCGCCAAGAGCCTGGAGGCCGAACTCCTCGGCGTGACGGCGTCGGATACCGAAACCGGCTCCGCTCCAACCGAACAGGCACCACAGGAGGCCGCGCCGATCAACGCGATGGCCCTGGCCAAGGTGATGGCGGTACCGATGGCCAAGCGTTTCGGCCCGGCCATCGGAGCCGTCGCCGCCGCAGGCGTGCTCGGCTTCCTGATCGGCCGAGCCGGCCGCAGCAAGCGTAGGAACAGCGGGCTGACCACCGAGGACCTGCACGCCGCGCTGCTCCGGTTGGTGTCGTGAAGCCCGCCCCGTTCGCTTATCACCGGCCCACCACGGTCACCGAGGCGGTGGCCATGCTCGGTGAGTTCGGCGAGGACGCCAAGGTCCTGGCCGGCGGTCAGAGCCTGGTGCCGATGCTGGCGATGCGTCTGACGCATTTCGAGAACCTGATCGACATCTCACGGCTGCCCGAACTCAACGACATCACCCTGCAGGGCAGTGAGATCCGTATCGGTGCGGCCACCCCGCACGCCATGGTCGGCCTGGATGACGAGGTGGCCGATTCGGTCCCGCTGTTGACCATGGCCACACCGCACATCGGCCACTTTCAGATCCGCAGCCGCGGCACGCTGGGCGGTGCGATCGCGCACGCCGATCCGGCCGCCGAATACGCGGCGGTTGCGCTGGCGCTCGACGCGACCATCGAGGCCACCTCGTCGCGCGGCGTCCGCCACATCCCGGCGGCCGAGTTCTTCACCGGCCTGTGGGCGACCTCGCTGGCGTCTGACGAGATCCTGACCGCGGTGCGCTTCCCGGTGGCGGCAGGTCGCAGCGGCTTCGGCATCGCCGAATTCGCCCGGCGCCACGGCGATTTCGCGATTGCGGGCGCGGTGGTCGGATTCGAGCTCGACGAGGACGACCGGATCACCCACTGCGGCATCGGCCTGCTCGGGCTCGGCTCCACACCGCTGCGGGCCACCGCTGCCGAGACCGCGGTGCTCGGGACGCCGATCGGCGGCCTGTCCGCCGACGAGATCGGTCGGCTGGCGATGTCCGAGCTCACCGACATTCCTTCCGACCTGCAGGGTTCAGCGTCCTACCGGGCACGGGTGGGCGCTGCCATGGTGTCCAGAGCCTGGACCCAGGCCACCACGAACGTCGAGGAGACCCTCAATGCATGAACTGCCGGTAGCGCTTTCGGTCAACGGCCGTGATTACCAGGACGTGGTCGAGCCGCGGGTGACCCTGGCCGATTTCCTTCGGGAGAATTGCGGACTGACCGGTACCCACCTCGGCTGCGAGCACGGCGCCTGCGGTGCCTGCACGGTGCTGCTGGACGGGCAGGCGGTCCGGTCCTGCCTGGTGTTCGCGGTTCAGACCGACGGTCAGGAAGTGACCACGGTCGAGGGCATCGCCGGCCCGGACGGTGAACTGTCCGCGGTGCAGGCCGCGCTCAAGGAATGCCACGGCCTGCAGTGCGGCTTCTGCACCCCGGGATTCGTCACCTCGATCACCGCACTGCTGCGCGACAATCCGAACCCCACCGATGACGAGATCCGCGAGGGACTCTCGGGCAACTTCTGCCGGTGCACCGGTTACCAGGGCATCGTCAACGCCGTGCACCGGGTCTGCGAGAACGTCAGCCCACAGGGCCAGCAGTAGGTTCGGCCATCTGGATTGGTCGGCGGCCGGTGCGCTGAGCTCGTGGGAGGCCGGAGGGGAGCACCCGGCCCAGAAATGACAACGCTGAAGATTGCGGTCACGTGGTAACCGCAATCGTCAGCGCAATGTTCTATCTACTCGCTCGGGACGACGCCGCGCAGACCGTCGGCGCCGTACAGCGGTTCCAGCATTCCCGAGATGTCGGGACCGCGGCGCAGGCTGTGTCCACCGTCGACGCCGATGGACTGACCGGTGATCCAGCCCGCGGCGTCGCTGAGCAGGAACACCGCCAGGTTGGCGATGTCCTCGACCTCTCCGAACCGCGGCATCGGCGTGCAGGCTTCGTAGTCGTCGCGGGCGGCCGGGAGTTCGAAGACCGGGCCGACCATCTCGGTGCGGGTCAATCCGGGCCGGATGCTGTTGAACCGCACCGAGGACGGCCCGAGCTCGTCGGCGGCGAGTTTCAGCAGGTGATCGAATGCCGCCTTGCTCACGCCGTACGCACCGAACCAGCGGTGGGTATTGGTCGAGGCGATCGAGGAGATGCCGACGAACGAACCGCCACCACCACGGACCATTTCGCGGCCCGCGTGCTTGATCAGGTACATGGTGCCGTTGACGTTCAGGTCGACGGTCTGCCGCCACAGTTCGGAGTCGATCTGCGTGATCGGACCGATGGTCAGCGACCCACCGGCACTGTGCACCACACCGTGCAGTTGGCCGTTCCACCCGGTGGCGACGTCGACCGCGTGGCGTACCTCGTCTTCGCTGGTGACGTCGGCGGGCTCGTAGCGCACCGATCCGGGCCCCTGGGCGTTCAGTTCGTCGGCCGCGGCACTGAGCTTGTCGGCGTTGCGGCCGACGAGCAGGGCGTTGCCTCCGGAGGCGACGATGGCCGCCGCAGCGCCCCTACCGATGCCGCTGCCGCCACCTGTGACCAGGTAGGTGCGATCCTTCAACGACAGTTCCATTTCACTCATCCTTATGGTGTATCGCGTTGGGCCGGTTTCGGGGCCCCCAACGTCCGCCAGTCGGGAACATCGGGCGGCATACCCACCGGCCAGCGGTTCTCGTTGGTCGCAGCCCAGTGTGCGTGACCGAGCTCGTGAATGTGGAACGCGTGGCGCAGTGCCTCGGTGAAGCCCATCGCGTCGCTCGCAGCGTTGACGGAATCCTTGACCAGCAGGGCCGCCATCGTCGGCCGCTCGGCGATGCGCCGGGCGAATTCCAGTGTCTTGTCTTCGAGTTCGTCGCGCGCGAAGATCTTGGACACCATGCCCAATCGATAGGCCTCGTCGGCGTCGATCGAATCACCGGTCAGCAGTAGTTCTTTGGCCTTACGGGCACCGAATTCCCACGGGTGGGCGTAATACTCGACGCCCGGCATCCCCATGCGCACCCCGACGACATCGCTGAACTTCGCGTCATCGGCGGCCACGATCAGGTCGCAGGCCCAGATCAGCATCAGCGCCGCGGAGATCGCGTTGCCCTGCACCTGAGCGATGGTGATCTTGCGCAGATCCCGCCAGCGCCGGGTGTTCTCGAAGTAGAAGTGCCACTCCTGCAAATAGGTCCGTTCGGTGACACCGGCGGCGGTGGCACCGTGGGAGCGGAATGTCGGGTGCTGGTCGGGGCCCGGGGTACGCTCGGCCAACGCTTCTTCGGAACCGAGGTCATGGCCGGCCGAGAAGTTCTTGCCCCTCGCAGCCAGGATCACCACCCGGACCGCGTCATCGGCCTCGGCACGGCCGAACGCCTCGTCGAGTTGCACCAGCAGGGTCCGCGACTGGGCGTTCTGCGCATTCGGCCGGTTCAGCCAAATCCTGGCGATGCGGCCGTCATCGAGCGTCTCGTATTCGACCTGACGGGCTGAGTCATCGGGACCGGCCATATCGGACCACCTCTTAGTCAAGGTAAGTAAGTTACAGACTGCACATTACGTGTATCACGCGACCCGGCTCACACCGGGATCACAGCTACCGCGCAGAAGCCTCACAGCCCACTGCCCGACGATTCGTACCCAAATGTTCTTCACAGCGATTTAGCCTTGTGAGGCGTAGAATGCCGGAGGAACGACGACATCAAGAACCACCCTGATCGGATCACCGCGGCCGGATACCAGCAAACACCGTTAGGCCCAGAAGAGAAAGCATGACCATGGCTGCCTCCCTGTCCCACATCCGCCGCTTCATCGTCGCGGCAGGCGTCGCGGCCGCCATCGCCGCGGCCCCCGCCCTGACGGTGCTGTCGACGCCGTCGCAGTCACTGGCCTCGTGCCCCAACGGGGAAACCGAGGACACCTTCACGAACGTGTGCGTCCCCGACATCGTGCCGAACTCGCCCGGCAATTTCAGCAGCATCGCAGGCAATCCCAACGTGCCCGCGGTGAACGAGCCCGACGGCGGCGGCGCCATCCCCTGCACCGGCGCCAACTCCGGCCAGTGCATCGGCCTGGCCGAAGAACAGCAGTCTCAGGGCCCGGAACCGGTTCCGCAGTCGACGGTCGGTAGCAGCCCGACCGTGCACGGCTCCATCGGCTGACACAGCGCGACCGCAGACACCGCACAGTCAACCGTCAGCAGCCCTAGACTGCTGACGTGAAATCGGTCATGGCGCCCTCCGCACTTTTCGGCGTCGGCTGCGCACTGTTCCTCCTGCTCGGCGCGCCGGTCGCCCAGGCAACCTGCACCTCCGGCGAGGAAGAGGACGTGTACACGACCACGTGCACCCCGTTCCTGGTGCCGAATTCGCCGTCCCCGTTCAGCGCTATCCCCGGCAATCCGGACATGCCGGCGGTCGACCTGCCCGGCGGAGGCGGAGCCATCCCGTGCACCGGCCACAACGCCGGGGAATGCATCGGCCTGGCCGAGGAAGACCAGTCCGAGGGGCCGCGACCCATTCCGCGCTCAACTTTCAGCGCCAGCCCGTAACATCTTCAGGTCCCCACCAGCTACCTCATAGAAGCCATGCAGAACTCTCCCAGCTTCCATAGGATCGCTACAACGCAACAACCGCATGACTAGAGAAAGCGTGACGATGGCGACCTTCCCGATCTCGATGCGACGACTGATCCTTGCCGGCGGTTTCGTGATCGCCGCGGCCGCCGCCCCGGCGATCGCCGCGGTCTCTGCACCCGCTGCCGGTCCGGCGTTCGCCTGCCCCTCAGGCGAAGAAGAAGATCTCTACTCAGGGCAATGCGTGCCGCACACCGTGCCGAACTCCCCCGGCGCGTTCAGTGCCATCCCGGGTAACCCCAACCTGCCCGCGGTGAATCTGCCCGGCGGAGGCGGAGCCATCCCCTGCACCGGCGCCAACTCCGGTGAGTGCATCGGCCTGGCTGAGGAAGCTCAATCCCGCGGTCCGGCGGTGACCGCTGAGTCGACTTTCGGCAGTAGCCCGACGGTGCACGGTTCCATCGGCTGACAGCGTGCGGCGACCGGGCTGCGCCCGGTCGCCTACAGTTGTGTCATGCCTGCAAAAACTGACACCACCGACATGGACGACGTCGAGCCACTCGCCGACACCACCGCCCGCCAGGCCCGTCGCGTGGTGGCCACCTACGCCACCGACGCCGACGAATGCCGGATGTTCCTGTCGATGCTCGGCATTGGACCCTCGAAGAACGAGGCCTAGATGACCCCGGAGAGCGGCCCCAGGGCCGCCTCCGCCTCCGGTAACTCCGACTTCGTCGTGGTCGCCAACCGGCTGCCCATCGACATGGAGCGGTTGCCGGATGGCAGCACGACCTTCAAACGCAGCCCCGGCGGCCTGGTCACCGCATTGGAGCCGCTGCTACGCAAACGACGCGGCGCCTGGATCGGCTGGGCCGGAATCCCCGACAGCGGCGAGGAGCCCATCGTCGAGGAGGACGTCCAGCTTTTCCCGGTGCAGCTGTCCGCCCAGGATGTCGCGGACTACTACGAGGGGTTCTCGAACGCCACCCTGTGGCCGCTCTATCACGACCTCATCGTCAAGCCCGAATACCACCGCGAATGGTGGGACAGCTACGTCGAGGTGAACCGGCGGTTCGCCGAGGCCACCGCCCGGGCGGCCGCGCCCGGTGCCACGGTCTGGATCCAGGACTATCAGCTGCAGCTCGTCCCCAAGATGCTGCGCATGCTGCGTCCCGATGTCACGATCGGTTTCTTTCTGCACATCCCTTTTCCTCCGGTCGAGCTGTTCATGCAGATGCCGTGGCGCACGGAGATCGTCGAGGGCCTCCTCGGAGCCGACCTGGTCGGGTTCCACCTGCCCGGCGGCGCTCAGAACTTCCTGGTCCTGGCCCGACGCCTGGTCGGGGCGAACACCTCACGCGCCTCGATCGGTGTCCGGTCACGCTTCGGCGAGATCTCCTACGGCTTCCGCACCGTCAAGGTTGGCGCGTTCCCCATCTCGATCGACTCGGCCGATCTGGACACCAAGGCCCGCAAGCGGGCGGTCCGGCAACGGGCCCGGCAGATCCGCGCCGAGCTCGGCAACCCTCGCAAGATCCTGCTCGGCGTCGACCGACTGGACTACACCAAGGGCATCGACGTCCGCCTGCGCGCATTCTCTGAGCTGCTCGCAGAAGGACGGGTCAAACGCGACGACACCGTCCTGGTACAGCTGGCCACACCCAGCCGCGAGCGCGTCGAGAGCTACAAGGTGATGCGTGAGGACATCGAGCGCCAGGTGGGGCACATCAACGGCGAGTACGGCGAGGTCGGCCACCCGTTGGTGCACTATCTGCACCGTCCGGTGCCACGCGACGAGCTGATCGCGTTCTTCGTCGCAGCCGACGTCATGCTGGTCACCCCGCTGCGCGACGGGATGAACCTGGTCGCCAAGGAGTACGTGGCCTGCCGCAACGACCTCGGTGGCGCGCTGGTGCTGTCCGAGTTCACCGGGGCGGCCGCCGAGCTGCGCTCGGCCTACCTGACCAACCCGCATCATCTCGAGGGCGTCAAGGACGCGATCGAGGCAGCGCTCAACCAGAGCCCCGAGGAGGGACGACGGCGGATGCGCGCGTTGCGTCGCCAGGTGCTCGCCCACGATGTCGACCGCTGGGCGCGTGCATTCCTCGACGCGCTGGCGACGGCACAGCCCAACGACGGCACCCTCACGAACAACTCGTGATGCGGCGCTGACGCCGACGGCCTGCCGAGGAGTTACACCTAGATCGGGTTGATCCCGTTGATCAGCCAGTTCCCGTCGATCTTGCGGTAGTCGACGCGCAGCCGGCTGCCGTCATACAGCGGCTGGCGGGATTTGTCGGTGACCGTGCGGTTCATGTACACCAGCACTGATCCGGAGTCGCGCTGCGCGGTCATCACGCCGACACCGACGACGCTGATCTGGACCACCAGTTGACGCTTGCGTGCTTCGGGAATCACCTTGGCGGCCGCATCCTGCTGGAACTGACTCCGGAAGTCCGGGGCGAGCAGCGGGTAGGTCTCCATCAGGCTGCGTTCGACAGTCTGAAAGTCGTAGCCGAAGACCTTCGGGATCTGCTCGGCTGCCATTCCAGGCAACGCACTCCTGGTGGCTTCCTGCCCGCGTTGCACCACACCATTCCAGAACAGCGAGCCACCGATTCCGGCGAACGCGACGAAAGCCACCGCCAGCAGGCAGATCAGCAGGGCAGAGAGTTTAGAGCGCATCAGTTAGTTTCCACCGTCGGGGTACTTGAGGTCGTATCCGGTCATGTGCCCGTTGTCGTCCTCGTGCACGATCACCCGCAGCCGGTACGGGCGGGTCGGTGAATTGACGCCATCCACGTCGGTGACGGTGACGCGCACCGCCACCAGTACCGAGGCATTCCCGGCGATCTCGTCGACCTTCTCCAGCGCCGCGCCGTTGATCACAGCCTCAGAGCTGGCATTGGTGTCGCGGAACAACGCCTTGAGATTGTCGGCGTTGCTCCCCTGACTCATCATGTCGCGCAGTGGGCCGCTGGTGCCGTCGATGAAGCGGTTCACGCTCTCGTCGATCGTGTCCTGCGTATAGCTGAACATGTTGATCACGGTCTGCTTGCCGGTGTCGACGAAGCTCTCGTCGCGGGCCTGCACCGCGTCCACGGTCCGCTGCTGACCGAACATCACGTAGGACAGCGCACCCACCGTCACGGTCGCCACACCCAGCACCGCCGCCGCGACCAGCGCCACCAGTGTGCGGTGAGACCGCCGCCGGGCCGGCGCCTTGAGCGGCGTGGGTTTCGATGCCCTGGACACCGTGCCGAGCGAGGATCCGCCCAGCACCGTGGTTGTGGTCACCTCGTCGGCAGCGGCCCCGGTCGGGCCGGCCGCCCTGGACGCGCGCCTACGCACCGGCCTCGGGTTCGAGGCCGTTTCTTCAGTCATCAAGCCTGCCTTGGATCCAACATCAGGTCTACCCAGGTCTCCGCGGGAGCCAGATCGTCGGCGCCGGCTGCATACACACCCGTGCCTCCATCAGCTCCAGCGAAGACCCCACTGTGTTGATCGTAGGTGCCGATCCCAGCCGGGCTGGCCAGAGGTGGTGCCTCGGCCGGTAGTGGCGCATCCGATCCCGGCGCGGGGGCAGGTGCTTCTGCCGCGGGCGGAGGTGTCCGACCATACGGCGGCACGACCTGGTCCGGCGGCGCGAAGTACGGCCACGGCGCCGGGGGCGTTCCCGGCTCGTTCGGCGGCACCGGCAGCGGGAACGGCGCATGCGGCGCCGGGCCGGGTCCGGGTTCGACCCCGGGCGGTAGATGCACGGCCGGTGGGCCCGGATCCGGGTCGACCTGCGGCGGGATGTTCGGGAACTTGTTGGGCGGCAGGATGTTCCGCCCGTCCTCGATCGGCGTGCCGTACGGAACCGGCGGGCCGCGCCACGGGTTGCTGCCCAATGGCACATAGCCCTTGGGATCGCGGCACAGCTGAATCGTGGGTGCCCGCTTTCCGGGGAACTCCATGCACGGGTAGTTGCGTGCACCGCGCACCACCGCAGGGTCATTCTGCGCGGTCTTGCAGTACAGATCGGGCGGAAGCTCGCGCAGTGTCTCATCGGCCGGTGACCGGATCTGGGTCGCCGGAATGAAGCCGGTATTGCACGGCGGTGGGTCCTGCAGGTGGATCTTGAAGTCCAGCTTGGCGCCCTCGTCGGCAGGTGCCCCGCCGGCAACGGTGTTCAGCGCAGAGATCAGCGCCGGGAAGATCACCAGCGCCTGCTCGATCGACTTGCTGTAGATCACCCCGATGCGGCCGAAGTTGGCCAGGTTGGCTGCCAGAATCGGGAATGTCGGCCGGATACCGGTGAACGCGGTGTTGGCCGCCTCGGTGGCGCCCGGAACGGTCTTGAGGGTGGCGCGCAGCTGCGGGTCGGCCTTGTTCACCTCGCCGGTGAACCGGGCCAGCCCGTCGGCGAGCGACCGGATGTTGTCACCGCTGCGTATCTGGGCCTCCAGGAACGGCCCGGCCTGGTCGATCAGCTGAGTGGTCTGGCCGTAGTTGGCATTGGCCTCGTCGATCAGCAGGCGTGAGGATTCGATCAGCCGGGCGAGCTCGGGACCCGACCCGTTGAACGCCTTGAACGTCTCACGCAGCAGATCCTGCAGCCGGCTGTTGCCGATGCTGGTGACCAGGGTGTCGGCTTCGTGCAGCATCCCGGCGATATCCTGGCCGACCCGGGTGTTCCGCTGTTCGATGCTGGCGCCATTGCGCAGCTTGTTGGTCGACGGTGACTCCGGCGGAACCAGATCGATGTACTGCTCACCGACCGCCGAAACGCTCTTGACCGTGGCGACGACGTTGTCAGGTATCGCCGTACTGCTGTTGAGCGCCATCTTGGCGACCACACCATCGGGGGCCAGGCCCACCGAATCCACCCGTCCCACCGTGACGCCACGGTAGGTGACGTTGGCGTTCTGGTAGATCCCGCCACCGGCCAGGAAGTTGGCGTTGACGTGATAGGTGCCGATACCCACTGCAGCGGGCAGGTGCAGATAGAACAGCGAGATGGCACCCACGGTGAGCACCGTGACGACCGCGAAGATCATCAGCTGCATACGGGTGAGCCGGTCGATCATCTACGGCTTCTCCTCGTGCTGGGTGGCGGTTCCGGCCGGGACCTTGAACGGATCGGCGGCCTGGCCGGACAGGTTGGCCATCGCCCCGGTCAGGAAGTCTGGCGGAGTGATCACCTCGCTGAGGTGCTGCATGTTCGGGTCGAAGGCCCCAGTGGTGAAGATCGACTCACCGAACCGGCGCAGCGTCAGGTCGAAGGTGACGTACACGTTCAGGTAGTCACCCCGCACCGCCTGACGCAGGTACTTGTAGTGGAACGGGAACGTCGGAAGGAACTCCAGGTCCTTGATGAAGTCGTCGGCGTTGTCGTTGAGCGCCTTGATCACCGGATAGAGATCCTTGAGATCGGCCGCGAAATCGTCCTTGGTCTGCGACAGGATCCGCGAACCGACCTCGGCGAAGCCACGCAGGGCGGTGAACGCGTCGACGATGTTGGACCGGTTGTCGTTGAGCACCTTGAGCGCGCCGGGCAGCGTGTCGAGCGTGCGGCCCAGGTTGTCCTGGCTGCGGGCCAGGATCGACGCGAACCGGTTCAGCCCGTCGGCAGCCGCGATGATGTCACCGGTCTGCTGGTCCAGTGACGCGGTCAGCTCGGCCAGCCGCGGGATCAGGTCGGTGAAGGTGCCGGCCCGCCCGGCGACGGCCGCGTAGGCCTCATCGGTGATGTCCTGCAGCGCACCGAGATTGCCCTTGTTGACCACCATGCCCAGCGAGGACAACACCTCTTCGGTGGTGGGGTACCGACCAGTCTGATCCAGCGAGATGTTGGACCCCTGGCGCAGCTGCCCCTGCGGAGGCTCATCGACCGGGTCGGACAGCGCAATGTGCTGGGACCCGAGCAGTGACGTCTGGGCCACCCGCGCAACGGCATTCTCCGGGAGCTTCACGTCACCATTCAGCGACAGTTGCACCGCCGCATAGAAGGTGCCGTCCGGGCGCTGGGCCGCATCCACACCCGACACGCTGCCGACGGTGACGTCGTGGACCATCACCGGCGAGTTCTGCGGCAGGGTCGCCACGTCGGGCAACTGCACCGTGACGGTGTAGGAGCCGGACCCGTGCCCGGCGGTACCGGGCATGTTCAGCGAGTTGAGACCGCCGAACTGGCAGCCGGCCAACAGCATGGCGCCACTGCCGATCGCCAGGGTGCGACCGCCGATCCGGGATGCCTTACCCCTCAATGCTTTACCCCTCATCATCCGCCGGCACCAGCCTCGGCTGGCATCGGCGCAGGTGCGGCCACGGGCTCCGGAGCACCCGCAGGTCCGGGTGCGGGACCCACGCCCGCTCCGGGTGCTGACGCGGGCGCGTCAGGCGGCAGAACCAACGAGCTCAATGTTGCGTCCGCCGGGATCTGCGGCGGGGTCACGCCGGGAGCGTTCTGCCACTGCAGGTACGGCACCGGCGTCTGCGCCTTTGCTTCAGTTCCGGGGGTGTCGTAGATGATCTGCCCCTTGTAGGCGGTGATGCTGTTGACGGGATGGAACATCATCGGCGGATAGTTCATCGTGATGCGACGCAGCACCGGCGCCATCCGCTGCCGGCAGATCTCGGCGCGCTTGTAGTTGTCCGGGCTGGTACCGGTGTCGAAGTTGCCACCGCACAGGAACTGCACCGGGTTGGCGAAGTTCGGCAGGGTCAGGAGCCCGCCAACGGTGCCCTGCGCCGGGTTGTAGATGTTGTAGAAGTTCGCCAGGCCGTTGGGCGTGACGTGCAGGATCTGTTCGATGTCGTCACTGTGGTCGGTGAGAATCTGGGTGAACTCTCCCAGCTTGCTCACCTGGGCGATCAGCGCATCGTTGTTCTCGTTCAGGAAACCGCGGACGTCACCGAGGGCTTGATTCAGCGTTCCCAGTGTCTGGTCGAGCCCACTGGCGCTGTCCGCCAGCACCTGCGACACCGACGCCACGTGATTGGTGAACTGCACGATCTGTTCGTTGCTGTTGGACAGCGCGTCGACGAGAATCTGCAGGTTCTTCACCGTGCCGAACAGGTCGGTACGCGAATCGCCCAGCCGTCCAGCCGTTTGCGACAGCTCACGCAACGCATTGCGGAAAGAGTCGCCGTTTCCGTCGAACGTGGTCGCAGCCTGGTTGACGAACGCCGCGATCGGGCCCTGCACCGAGTTCGCCTGCGGTCCGAGTTGCGAACTGAGCTGGGTGAGTTGCTCCTTGACCTCGTCCCATTCGACCGGAACACCGGTGCGGTCCAGGCCGATGGACGCGCCCGCAGCCATCTCGTCGCCCTCGGTGTAGGCCGGCGTCAGCTGAATGAACCGCGCCGCCACCAGGTTCGGCGAAATGATCAACGCCTTGGCGTCCGCGGGCACCTTGATACCGCGGTCGAGGGTCATCTCGATCTTGACGTCAGACGGGCGCGGCTCGATCGAGTCGATCCGGCCCACCGGCACGCCGACGATCCGCACCTCATCGCCTGGGTAGATCCCGACGGCATTGCTGAAGTAGGCCGTGAGCTTAGGGCCGGTACGCGACGGCCACACCTGGTAGACGCCTACCGCCAGCGTCACGAGCAGGAGCGCGGCCAGGGCGATACGGACCCAGCGGCTCCGGCGGGATACCGAATTGTCTTGTGTCATGGCGATTTCGGCCTCACGATAACCCGTTCGGAAATATAACCGCGCAACATGTCGGACAGGCTGTCAGGCAGTTTGCCCGGCTGGAAGTAGGTGTCCAGCAGCACCTCGGCCATCCCGGCGGGCGGCAGACCGTACAGGTTGATCTGGAAGCCCGGACCCGAGCCCACCACCTCGCCGAGCGCGGTGGCATACCCTGGCAACCGTTTGAGCGCCTCGCCGATGTGCTCGCGCCGTTCCAGCAGGTTGTCCATCACCAGATTGAGCTTCTCCAGCGCGGGCTTGAACTCCTTGCGGTTGTCCGCGACGAATCCCGAAAGCTGATGCGACACATCGTCGATACCGGCGATCAAGTTGCTCAGCGCCTGCCGGCGCTCATCGAGCGCGGCGAACAGCTGATTGCCGTCGGTCAGCAGCTGGTTGACCTGCCCGGCCCGATTGGCCAGGAGATCCGACACCCGCTTGGCATGGGTCAACAGCCCCTCGAGTGCCTCATCCCGCTTGTTGATGGTGCGGGACAGGTTCGTGACGCCGTCCAGTGCACCACGCAGCTGCGGGGTGGCGTCACGCAACGTGTCGGTCAGCGTCTGCAGCGCCTGCTCGAACTTCGGCTTGTCCAACTCGCTGGCGTTCTGCCCGAGGTCCTGCAGCGCAGTGTTCAGCGTGTACGGAGTCGTGGTGCGTCCCAATGGGATAACAGTCGACGTACCGAAGCCCTTCGGGGTCACCGCAAGCGACTTCTGGCCGAGCACCGTATCGGTCTTGATCGCCACCAGCGATTGGTCGCCGACATCGATGTTGCGGTTGACGGTGAAGTTGACCTTGGCGGTGTCGCCGGCCAGGGCGATCCCGGTGACCTTCCCGACCGTGATGCCCGAGATGTTGACGTCGTTGCCCGGCGAGATGCCACCGGCATCGCTGAAGTAGGCCTCGAACTGCTTGCCCTGCGGGAAGAACGGCAGGCCGGTATAACCGAACGACACCAGGACCAGGCACGCCACCACGAAGATGCCGAGAATCCCGGTGCGCACGGGATTTGACTCATGCGAACTAGTCATTGGTCGGCGCACACCTCCCCTTGGACGGGTCCGGCGGGCCGCCGAACGGAATCAGGATGTCGCTGCCGGCCGGTCCATTGACCTTCAACCGCACCGAGCAGTAGAAGATGTTGAAGAAGGAGCCATAGGCGCCGAGCGCATTGAGCCGCAGGTAGTTCTCGGCCAGCGGCTCGATGACCTTGTTGACATCGCCCTTCCGCTCGTCCATGCGCTGCGCCAGCGGCCGGGCATTCTCGATGACCCCCTGCAGCGGGCGGCGGGACTTCTCCAGCATGGCGGTCAGATCGTTCTCGGCCGAGGCCAGCGGTGCGATCGCACCGGCGATCGGGTCACGGGCCTCGGACAGACCGGTGATCAGCTTCTGCAGCTCATCGACGCTGGTGTCGAACTGAGTGCCCTTCTCGTCCACCGTGCTCAGCACGGTGTTGAGGTTGGTGATCACGTCGCCGATCAGCTGATCGCGGGCGGCCAGGTTCTGGGTGAAGGCGCTGGTGCTGGTCAACATGTTCGCCAACGCGCCGCCTTGGCCCTGCAGCATCTCGATCACCGCGTTGGAGATCTCGTTGACCTTCGAGCCGTCCAGGCCCTTGAGTACCGGCCGCAGTCCGCCCAGTAGCGCATCGAGGTCCAGGGCCGGCTGGGTGTTCTGCGCCGGGATCGTCCCGCCGGGCGCCAGCTTGCGCAGTTCCCCCGGGCCCGAGGCGATCTCCAGGTAGCGATCGCCGACGAGGTTCAGGTAGCGCACCTTGGCCTGGCTCGAGCTGTAGAGCTGATACCGCTTGTTGACGTCGAAAGCGACATCGACGGTGTTGTCGGGGTTGAGCTTCACGGCGTTGACCTTGCCCACCGGAACCCCGGCGATGCGGACGTCCTGGCCGGACTTCAGCCGCGACGCGTCGCTGAACGTGGCGTGGAAGGTGTTGGCCGAGGCGAAGCGGAACTCGCCGAAGACCACCACCAGCATCGCCGCCACCAACACCATCGCAACGGTAAAGATGCCGACCTTGAGCATGGTCCGATCAGTACCCGCACCGGACGTCATCAGAATCGGTCCCTTTCCGCAAATGCGCCGTTGAACAAGAACTGCAGCGTCGCGGGTGCGTCGAACTGCACCTCGGTGTTCGGCTGGTACGGGACGTAGGCGTTGTCGGTGACCACGAACGGGGAGCGGTACCAGGTACCGCCGTACTGCTTGGTGGGTATGTCGGGAAGGCCGCGGCAGTTCGGCCCGCCGGAGGCGTTCACCATCGGCAGGCTCTCCGGATAGGTGTACGCCGGGGACCCTGGCAGGAAGTTGGAGTTGACGAAGAGGCCGGGCCGGATGCCGCCGATGATCGGGGCGAATCGCTCCGTTGCGACGGAGACGCCTTTCAGCAGACAGCCGAACTCGGGCGAGTAGTCGCCGGCCACCTTCAGCGGGGCACGCAACCGCTGGATCGCCGCGATGTAGTCGTCAGCCGCAGGCTCCAGCGTGGCGGTGCCGTTGTTGGCCAGCCCGGTCGCCGCCAGCAGCGTGGCATTGAGGTTGGCCTTCTCGTCGACGATCGTCTTGTTCAGCGCCGGCACGTTGTCGATGATCCGGGCCAGGTCGGGCCCGGCGTCGCCGTAGATGTTGGTGACCACGGCGGCTTTGGCGAAGTCCTCCTGCAGCGTCGGCAGCTTCGGGTTCAGTTGCTGCAGATAGGAATTCAAGCCCGACAAGGCCGCACCTGCATCGTCGCCATGGCCACGCAAGCCCTCACCGAGGGCGCTCAACGTGGCGTTGAGGCTGACCGGGTCGATCTTGTTGAGCACGTCCGACAACGTCTGGAACAGGGTGTTGACCTCGAGCTGCACATCCTTGGCAGCGACGGTGCTGCCCGGCTTCAACGACGTGGGCTCGGGCTGATCGGGCGGCTGGAACTCGACCGACTTGGCGCCGAAGATCGTGTTGCCTGCGATCCGGACGGTGGCATTGGAGGGTATGTAGCGAATCTCGCCGTGCTTGATCGACAGCGTCAACTTCGCCTCGCTGCCGGCGTACTCGATATCGGTGACCTTGCCGATCTGGATGCCGCGATACTTCACCTTGGCGTCGCGCTCCATCACCAGGCCGGCACGCGGCGCGGTCAGGCTGACGGTGTCGGTCGGCGTGAACGCGGCGGTGTAGGACAGGTAAGTGAAGATCACCGCGGCGGCCACGATCGCTGCCAGGATCGCCGCAGCGATCCTCACATGCCGCCGGTGCTTGGGGATTGCGTCTGACATCGCCGCCTACCCGGAGAGGTTGAAGTTGCCGGACGCGCCGTAGACGGCCAGGGAGATGAACAGGGTGATGGTGACGACGACGATCAGCGAGGTGCGCACGGCCTGGCCGACTGCGATTCCCACGCCGACCGGCCCACCGGATGCGTTGTAGCCGTAATAGGTATGGACGAGCATCACCGCGATCGCCATCACGATCGCCTGAAGGAAGGACCACAACAGGTCACTCGGTATCAGGAAGGTATTGAAGTAGTGGTCGTACAGACCCGCCGACTGACCGTTGATGAACACCGTGGTGAACCGGGCGGCGAAGAACGCGGCGAGCACCGACAGCGAGTACAGCGGCACGATTGTGATCATTCCGGCGATCAGCCGGGTGGACACCAGATAGGACACCGCGTGCACGGCCATCGCCTCGACGGCGTCGATCTCCTCGGCCACCCGCATCGCGCCGAGCTGCGCGGTGGCTCCCGCGCCGATCGTGGCGGCCAGGGCAATACCCGCGATCACCGGTGCGATGATGCGCACGTTGAGGAAAGCCGACAGGAAGCCGGTCAGCGCCTCAATGCCGATGTTGCCAAGCGACGAATAGCCCTGAACCGCAATGACGCCACCCGAGGCCAGCGTCAGAAATGCCGCGACACCGACGGTTCCACCGATCATCACCAGCGCACCCGTACCCAGGGTCATCTCCGCGACCAGGCGGATGGTCTCCTTGCGGTAGCGGGTGACGGCGTTGGGGATGTAACGCATCGTCTCGCCGTAGAACAGTGCCTGCTCGCCGACATTGTCGATCGACTTGGGCACGCTGCGGAACAGCCGCCGGAAGCGGAGGGTGGCGTCATAGCTCATCGGACAAGCACCCGGACCCCGATAGCCGTCATGATGACGTTGATGACGAACAGGCAGATGAAGGCGTAGACGACCGTTTCATTCACTGCGTTACCGACACCCTTCGGGCCTCCTTTGACGGTCAACCCGCGATAGCACCCGACCAGTCCGGCTACCACGCCGAACAGCAAGGCCTTGATCTCTGCCAGCACCAATTCGCCGAGGCCGGTCAGCACGGTCAGGCCGTTGATGAAGGCGCCGGGGTTCACGCCCTGCAGAAACACCGAGAAGACGTAGCCACCGGCGATGCCGATCGCACACACCAGACCGTTGAGCAGCAACGCGACGAACATCGACGCCAACACCCGCGGTACGACCAGACGCTGGATGGGGTCGATACCGAGCACCCGCATCGCGTCGATCTCTTCGCGGATGGTGCGGGCGCCCAGATCGGCACAGATCGCGGTCGCGCCCGCTCCGGCCACGACCAGCACGGTCACGACCGGGCCGAGCTGGGTGATGGTGCCGAAGGCGGTGCCGGCACCGGACAGGTCCGCGGCGCCGATCTCGCGGAGCAGGATGTTGAGGGTGAATGCCACCAGCACCGTGAACGGGATGGCGACGAGCAGGGTCGGAACCAGCGAGACGCGGGCGATCATCCAGGTTTGATCAAGGAATTCCTTGAGCTGGAATGGTCGGCGGAACATCTTGGCGAACGTGTCCAAGGACATCTCGACGAAACCGCCCACGGCCCGGGCCGGAACCGCAAGCTGTTCGATCAACCTGGGCTCCATTCTCGGTACGCGATGGGTGGGGGAATTTCACTGAGACTCGCGTTAGCGAAATACTGACGGCCACATGTTGTGGCTGCCCTCCCACCCCTTGGTCTTATTGCGCTCTTAGTGAGCCGGATCATGTTAACTAGAACATGTTCGCACTGTCAAAGAATTCAAGATGTTGGTTTCAACAGCTATTTTCCCAGCTTAGAGACCACAACGACCCGCCCACATTGCAACACGTTCTACTGCCGTTGAACGGCAGCCAACGAGACCGTCAGTCTCGTGACGCCATCAGCTCAGTGGCTGAGAATCCACGCTCGGGGTCACGCCCAGCAAAGTACTCGTGCAGTGTCTCGCTGAGTTCTGCCGGGTTCCACGCAGCGGAGTCTGCAGTGAACTGCTTCTCAGCCGTGGGCGGCGCAACCAACGTGACAGTTGGACCATAGACGATGAACAGCTGACCGTTGACCGCTTCGGACGCCGGCGCGGCCAGGAATCGCACAAGAGTGACGACATGGTCCGTCGACAGCGGGTCGACCTGCCCCTCGGCTGCCTCGGGCGCATCGCCGAAGACCCCCGCGGTCATGGCCGTGCGGGCCCGCGGCGCGATCGCGTTGGCCCGTACCCCGAAGCGCTCCAGCGCCCGGGCCGCCGACACGGTGAGCGCGGTGATGCCCGCCTTGGCGGCCCCGTAGTTCGGCTGACCGACCGGACCCGACAGCCCGGCCTCTGAGGAGGTGTTGATGATCCGGCCGTACACCGTGCCGTCCCCCGCCTTGGCCTTGCTGCGCCAGTAGGCCGCGGCATTGCGGGTCAGCAGGAAGTGGCCGCGCAAATGCACCGCGATGACCGCGTCCCACTCCTCGTCGCTCATGTTGAACAAGATGCGGTCGCGGGTGATACCCGCGTTGTTGACGACGATGCCCAGTCCACCCAGACCGTCGGCGGTCGCGACCAGTTCATCGGCGGTCGAGCGCGCGCTGATGTCCCCGGCCACGGCAACACCCTTGGAGCCTGCGGCCGCGATCTCGTCGAGGACGTCCGAGGCGTCCAGAGCACCCGCCATGTCGTTGACCACCACGGTGGCGCCGGCCTTGGCCAGTCCGATCGCCTCGGCACGGCCCAAGCCTGCGGCCGCGCCGGTGACCACGGCCACCTTTCCGGACAAGTCGATCTGAGCGTCGTCGGTCATTTTATGAATACCTCTAGTCTTTTCTGATCAGGGCTGCGCGGGGGCATTCGGCGATGGACTGCTCGGCCAGGGCTTCCTGATCGGCCGGCACCGGATCGGACTTGACCACCGCATAGTCGTCGTCGTCAAGATCGAATAAATCGGGGGCAATACCCACGCAGACCGCATTACCTTCGCAGCGATCACGGTCAACTTGTACTCGCATGGCGACCTCCTCACGACGTGTGCACGCACGGGGCTGGGTACGCGCAGCCACAGAATACGACCACACCCGACGGCAACCCGTCCGGCACCCGTATGGATCATAAGACTAGAACGTGTTACAACCAGGTGAGAACTCAGGTCTACCAAGCAGTGAGGAAGCAGCGCCATGCGGATCGGTTACACCCCCGAGCAGGAGGAGCTACGCCGCGAGTTGCGCGCGTACTTCTCCAAGTTGATGACGCCCGAACGGGTCGAGGCACTCAGCTCGTCCGAGGGCGAGATGGGACGCGGCAACATCTACCGCGAGACCGTCGCACAGATGGGCAAGGACGGCTGGCTGACGCTGAACTGGCCCGAGGAGTACGGCGGCCAGGCGCGTACCCCCATGGAGTCGCTGATCTTCACCGACGAGGCCGCGATCGCGGGCGCGCCGGTTCCGTTCCTGACGATCAACAGCGTCGCGCCGACGATCATGCACTTCGGCACCGAGGAGCAGAAGAAGTTCTTCCTGCCCAAGATCGCCGCGGGTGAGCTGCACTTCTCCATCGGCTACTCCGAGCCCGGCGCGGGCACCGACCTGGCGGCGCTGCGCACCACGGCCGTCCGTGACGGTGACGACTACGTGGTCAACGGCCAGAAGATGTGGACCTCACTGATCGCCTACGCCGACTACGTCTGGCTGGCCGTGCGCACCAACCCCGAAGCCAAGAAGCACCGCGGCATCTCGATGCTGATCATGCCGACGACCGCCGAAGGTTTCTCCTGGACGCCGGTGCACACCATGTCGGGTGTGGACACCAGCGCGACCTATTACCAGGACGTGCGCATCCCGGCCACCAACCTCGTCGGCGAGGAGAACGCCGGCTGGAAGCTCGTCACCAACCAGTTGAACCACGAGCGGGTGGCTCTGGTTTCCTCACAGCCGATCTACGTCGCGCTGGACGGGGTTCGCGAGTGGGCCCAGAACACCAAGGACGTGCACGGCAACCGGGTCATCGACTCGGAGTGGGTGCAGCTCAACCTGGCCCGGGTGCACGCCAAGGCCGAGGTCCTCAAGCTGATCAACTGGGAACTGGCCTCTTCGGACGGCGCACCTTCCCCCGCGGATGCGTCGGCGGCCAAGGTATACGGCACCGAGCTGGCCACCGAGGCCTACCGCCTGCTGATGGAGGTGCTGGGCACCTCGGCGACGCTGCGTCCGGACAGCTTGGGCGCGCTGCTGCGTGGCCGCATCGAGCGGTTCCACCGCTCGGCGCTGATCCTGACCTTCGGCGGCGGCACCAACGAGATTCAGCGTGACATCATCGGCATGGTCGCTTTGGGCCTGCCCAGGGTCAACCGGTAAGGACGGCACACCAATGGATTTCAAGACGACTGAAGAGGCCGCCGATCTCGGCGGCCTGGTACGCACGATCACCGAATCGGTGTGCACTCCCGAACGCCAGCGTGAGCTCGACGGGCTCGAGCAGCGGTTCGACGCCAACCTCTGGGCCAAGCTGGTCGAGGCCGACGTGCTGTCGGCCGCGGCACCGGAGTCAGTCGGAGGCGGCGGGTTGGGCGTGCTCGAGCAGACCGCCGTGCTGACCGCGCTGGGCCGCCAGCTGGCCGCGGTGCCCTACCTGGATTCGGTGGTTCTGGGCGCGGGCGCACTGGCCGCGTTCGGCTCCGAGGACCTGCGCACCCAGTGGGCTGCGCCCGCCGTGGCCGGCGACAAGATCCTGGCGATCGCCCTCGACGGGGAGATGGGCCAGGGCCCGGTACAGGCCCAAACTGACGGCTCCGGCTACAAGCTCACCGGCACCCGCACCCAGGTGAGCTACGGGCCGGTGGCCGACGCATTCCTGGTGCCGGCCGAAACCGATTCGGGCACGGTCGTTTTCCTCGTGTCCGGCGATGACCCCGGCGTGACGGTCAGCGTGCTGAGCACCACCGGCAAGGGCAGCATGGCCCTGCTTCAGCTCGAGGGCACCACGGTCGACGCCGCGCGCGTCGTCGGCGATGCCGAGGTCCTGGAGTGGTTGACCACGCATGCAGCCTTGGGCCGCACCGCCTTCCAGCTCGGCGTGCTGGAACGCGCGCTGGAGTTGACGTCGGAGTACGCCCGGGAACGTGAGCAGTTCGACCGGCCGATCGGCAGCTTCCAGGCCGTGTCGTCGCGGCTCGCCGACGGCTACATCGACGTCAAGGGCCTGCGCCTGACGCTGACCCAGGCGGCCTGGCGGCTGTCCGAGGACCTGCCCGCCGGCATCGATGTCGCCAGTGCGGCGTTCTGGGCCGCCGAGGCCGGACACCGCGTCGCGCACACTGCGGTGCACGTGCACGGTGGCGTCGGCATCGACATGGACCACCCGGTGCACCGGTACTTCCTGGCCGCCAAGCAGACCGAGTTCGGGGTCGGCGGGGCCACCGGGCAGCTGCTGCGCATCGGCCGCGAACTCGCCGACACCCCGGTCTAGGGATGGGGGGTCCAACCGAGACGCCGACGGTCTCCGAGCTGCTGGTCCCGCTGGTTGACGTCACTGATCGTGGTGTCTACCAAGAGGATTCGTTTGTCAGCTGGGCTGACCACATCGCCGCCGGCGCGCAACTCGCCGCGGCGCTGTGGGCACGGTTGGACCCCGCCAGACCCCCGCATGTCGGGGCGCTGCTGGGCAACACCACATTCTTCTCCAGCCTCCTGGTGGCTGCGGGCCTGAGCGGGTTGGTGCCCGTCGGGCTCAACCAGACCCGCCGCGGCGAGGCGCTGGCCCGCGATATCGGGCAGGCCGACTGTCAGCTGGTTCTGACCGACAATCCCGACGCCGTCCCACCCGGGGTGGATTTCATCGATGTCGAATCCGCCGAGTGGACAACCGAACTCACGTCGTACCGCAATACTCCGGTGACGTTCGCCGAGTTGTCGGCCGACGACCTGTTCATGCTCATCTTCACCTCGGGAACCAGTGGCGATCCCAAGGCGGTGCGGGTCACCCATGACAAGGTGGCGTTCCCCGGCCGGATGCTGGCCGACCGCTTCGGGCTCGGACCGGAGGACACCGTGTACCTGTCGATGCCGCTGTTCCATTCCAACGCCATCATGGCCGGGTGGGCCGTCGCGGCGGCGGCCGGTGCTTCGATTGCATTGCGGCGCAAATTCTCCGCATCCGGCTTCATGCCGGACATCCGGCGCTTCGGTGCCACCTATGCCAACTACGTCGGCAAGCCGTTGTCCTACATCCTGGCCACCGAGCCTGCGCCCGATGACGCCGACAACCCGTTGCGGATCCTGTATGGCAACGAGGGCTCACCGCGCGATCTGGGCCGGTTCGCCGAGCGGTTCGGTGTGACCGTGGTCGACGGATTCGGTTCCAGCGAGGGCGGTGTGGCGATCGCCCGCACCCCCGACACCCCCGAAGGAGCGCTGGGCCCGCTCACCGACCAGGTGGCGATCGTGGATGTGGATACCGGTGAACCGTGCCCGCCCGGGGTGGTCGGTGAGTTGGTGAACCCGACCGGCGCCGGGTGGTTCCGCGGCTACTACAACGATCCCGACGCCGAGGCGGAGCGGATGGCCGGCGGCATGTACCACACCGGCGATCTGGCCTACCTCGACGAGGACGGCTACGCGCACTTCGCCGGGCGGCTCGGCGACTGGATGCGGGTGGACGGCGAGAACCTCGGTACCGCACCGATCGAGCGCATCCTGTCGCGCTACCCCGACGTTGCCGAGGTGGCGGTGTATCCGATCCCGGACCCCGATGTGGGCGATCAGGTGATGGCCGCGCTGGTGCTGAGGGCGGGCACCCCGTTCGACGCCGACAGTTTCCGCACATTCCTGGCCGAGCAATCCGACCTCGGCCCCAAGCAGTGGCCGTCGTATGTGCGGGTCGGCCCCGGATTGCCGCGCACCGAGACGTTCAAGGTGATCAAGCGGCAGTTATCGGCCGAGGGCACCGAGTGCGCCGACCCGGTCTGGCCGATCTCCCGCTAACCCCAATACCGTTCAGTTAAGGGCGGTGATTCTGATATGCGGCGGATGCTCGGGTTGAGGCCAGTGTTGGTGCGCAGTCCTTTTGACGTGCCACCTGGGCATTTTGCGTTTGATCACGCGGGGTGCTGAGCGGGAGCGCCGTGCTGGGTTGAGTCGACCAAGGAGTCGGTGCACGAACGCGCGCCAGTGCCGGTCGGCTGATCGTCGCTGGTTAGGGGGAAAAAGCGCCCTGCTGGGCGACGGATTGACGGGCGATACGCAGTGCCGCGGTGAAACTGACCAGATCGGGGTCACGGCCGGCGTGCGCGGCGGCCTCGCCCATCAGTGATCGAATTGCATAGTGGCAGCACAGATATCCCCAGATCTCCTGCAGGACGAGATCTGGGGATTTCGAGCGCAACACCACCTTGGATCCACGTTGGTGGGTCTTGAGTTCGTCGAAGACGCTTTCGATCTCCCACCGTTGGGCATACGCGGTCGCCAGCACATCAGCAGGAGCTTCGGCGGGATCGAGCAAGGTCGTCATGAGTCGATAGACGGTGGGATTGTCGCGGCCATCATCAAGGGTGTAATCGATGACCCGCGCCAGCATCGGCTCGCTATGACGATCCTTGGACGCACGCAGATGCGCCAACCATGAACCGTCGGGCAGGTCTTCGACGTGTATCGGCGTCGGCCCGTTGCGTCCCGTGCTCACCCGCCACAGCAGGTCGCATCCGGTGTCAGAAGTATTGCGCCACAGAGCGTATGAAAAGAAACCGCGGTCGGCCAACAGCAGCATCCCCGGACTCAGCGCACCCCGTACACGCTCAACCATCGAGGCTTCAGAGTCCCGATAGGCGCCGATCGTGGCCGCAAAGATAGCGTGCGTACCGCACTCGGCGACAGCCAACAACCTCGCCTGCGGGAACGCCGACTTCTCGCCCTTGCTCACTGCGGGCCGACCGAAGAACTCGTCATTGACCGGGGTATCCGCCACATCAACGCACGTTCCGTCGATGGCGACCACTCGCCGCCGGGCCACCCACGTCCCTGGCGTATCAGGCCCACCCAACGGCTGAGCCACCCGCTCGAACAACGCCGCCAGCGGTGCCGATCCCAACCGCTCCCGAGCCTGAAAGATCGCCGACTTACCAGGCAACCGATACTGTTCGCGCCACCCCGATGCCCAGGCCAAACCATCAGTGAGCTGGGCCAACACATCCTCATACGAACCCTCGGAATACAGGCCCATCCCGATCGCGAAATAGGCCATCACCCGCGCCGGCAACGCACGATGACGCACCTGCATACGACCCGACGCCTCAATCACCTCATCGACCAACGCCGGCGGAAACACCCGCGTCAACACACCCACCGACACCAGATCCGACAACCGCCGATCCGACTCAGGCTTACGCCAACCCGCACGAGGCATGACTACAAACTACACCCTTGTAGTCTTAACTGAACGGTATTGCCGCTAACCCCGCACCACGCAGCGGGTGCCGCCGCTGTACACCGTCGGCATGCATTTCTGGCAGTGCACACACAATCCCGCCGTCGCCGAGCCATCGGCAAACCGGTTGACCAGAGCGGGATCTCGCAGCAGTGCCCGACCCATCGCGACGAACTCGAATCCCTCGTCCACGGCCGCCTCCACGGTGGCCAGCTCGTTGACGCCGCCCAGCAGGATCAGCGGCATGGTCAGCGCCGCACGGAACTGACGAGCCAGCGGCAGGAAGAACGCCTCTTCGAAGGGATAGGTCTTGAACAGCCGCGAGCCGAGTACTCGTAGACCCAGCCCCACCGCCTTCGGCTGGGAGGCGATGAACTCGTCGAGCGGGACCTCGCCGCGGAAGTAGTACATCGGGTTCTGCAGCGAGCTGCCGCCGGTCAGTTGCAGGGCGTCCAGATGGCCGTCGGCCTGCAGCAGTTTCGCGGTGGGCAGGCTGTCGGTCAGCCAGAAGCCGCGGCGCACACCGTCGTCCATGTTGAATTTCGCGGTCACCGCGATGGACCGGCCGACCTCGCCGCGGACCCGCTCGGCGACGCGGCGGGCCAGTTCTGCGCGTCCGGCGGTGCTGCCGCCGTATTTGTCGTGGCGTCTGTTCAGGCCGGGGCTGAAGAACGAGCTCAGCAGGTAGCCGTGGCCCATGTGGATCTCGACGGCGTCGAACCCCGCCTCGACCGCGTTGCGGGCGGCCACGCCGAATTGGTCGACCACGGTGTCGAGCTGTTCCGGTGTGGCCGCCTTCACCAACCCCATTGCCGGAGCACTGATCCGGGTGCTCGGGGCGAGCGAGGGCGCGCGGTTGGACAGCGTGTTGGCGACCAGACCCGCGTGCCCGATCTGGGCGCAGACCAGTGCCCCTTCCCGATGCACCGCGTCGGTGAGCCGCCCCAGCGCAGGCACCGCCTCGGCGTCGAGAACGACGGTGTCGCGATGCACCCGGCCGCCGGGCGAGATCGCACAGTAGGCGACGGTGGTCATCGCCGCGCCGCCGCGGGCCACCTCGGTGTGGAAGTCGACCACGTCATCGGTGACCTGGCCGCGGGGCATGACACCCTCGAACGTCGCGGCCTTGATGAACCTGTTCTTGAGGGTCAACGGCCCCAGGCGCATCGGCGTGAACGCTTTCGATACCATTGGCATCGAAATATGCTAACAGGCAGGTGGAGACGGATCATGCATATCGCAGTAACCGGGGGGACCGGCTATCTCGGAGCTCACACCGTTCGAGGCCTGCTGGAGGCGGGTCATCGCATCCGCCTGCTGGTCGCACCGGGTTGCACAGGCGACGAGGTGATCGGCCACCTCGCCACGCTCGGCGAGATGTCCGTGGTGGAGGGCGACATCCGCGACGGCGACACCGTCGGACGCCTGCTCGCGGGCTGCGACGCCCTGATCCACGCCGCCGGCATCGTCGGCACCGATCGCCGCCGCGAGCAGCTGATGTGGGAGATCAACGCGCACGCAGCAGAGGCCGTGCTGAACCGTGCCGTCGAAGCCGGGCTCGATCCCATCGTCTCGGTCAGCAGCTACAGCTCCCTGTTCCCGCCTCCCGACGGGGTGATCTCCGCCGACACCCCACCGGCGCCGGGCCGCAGCCCGTACGCACAGACCAAGGCCTACGCCGACCGGGTAGCCCGACGGCTGCAGGACGCCGGGGCCCCCGTCGTGGTCACCTACCCATCGAGCGTCGTGGGTCCGGCCTACTTCACCGCGGCCGGGGTCACCGAACGCGGCTGGGCACCGATCGCCAAGGCCGGTCTGGCGCCCCGGATGACCGGCGGCATGCAGATGATCGACGTGCGCGACGTCGCGCTGGTGCACGAGCGGCTGATGGCGCCCGGGCGCGGACCCAAGCGTTATGTCTGCGGCGGCGTGATGGTGTCGTTCAACGAGATGATCGATGTGCTGGAGCAGGGCCGGGGAAGCAAGATCCGCCGGATTCCGCTGCCGGGCGGCGCGTTCCGCGGCATCGGCTGGTTGTCCGACCTGGTCGGCGGGGTACTGCCGCTCGGCGACGGGATCAGCTACGAGGCCGCGCTGCTGCTCACCGCTGCCACCCCCACCGACGACAGGAGCACGCTCGCCGATCTGGCCATCGAGGCCTGGCGTTCGCCTCAGGCCGCCATGCTGGCGTCATTCGGCCGGTGACACCCCCAGTGCGCGGCTGAGCAGCCGCACCAACTGCTGTTGGAGTTCGGGCGAGTCGTCGTCGGTCGCCACCGTAGTCATGAACAACGCCGCCCCGGCTGCCATCGACAGGACAGCCTTCGCGTCCGATGCCGTCCCGTATCCCCTGGCCGCAAACATCTCGATCGCGGGCCCGCTGAACCCGTCCCACAGCGCCTTGCGCAGCGCGGTGTTTTCGCGCAGCGCCAGCAGCAGCCCGGGCACCGCTTCACTCACGTCGGAACGACTGAACAGCTGATGGCTCCCACGCACCACCCAGTCGATCCAGCCGGCCAGGTCGGTACCGGAAAACGGTGACATATCGGGTGATTCGCCGAGGATCGCGTGCAGCACCAGTTCGGCCTTCGACGACCAGCGCCGGTTGAGGCTGGACCTGCCCACCCCGCAGCGTGCTGCGACCAGCCGAACGCTCAGGTCGTCCCAACCGACCTCGACCAGCAGCTCACGCGTCGCCGCGAGCACCCGCTCGTCGATCGACGTGTCGCGTGGTCGCCCGGCCATTCCCCGATTCAACCCCATGGACAGGCTGCGCCTTGGTCGGACTGCCGGTACCGAGTAGGTTGGGCCTGACTGTTAGTTACTTGCCAGTAGGGAGTCCCCGATGCCCGCACCGTCCGCCGCCGACTTCGCCCGCCTGCGCGCGCTCGTCGCCATCGATGACGTCGATGCCCGGCAGTCCAAGCCCATCGACGAGGTGTTCACCGGCAAAGAGCTGACCACCATCCCGGTCGGCACCGCCGAGGATGTGACTGCGGCCTTCGCCAAGGCGCGCGCCGCCCAGGTGCAGTGGGCCAAGCGCCCGGTCAGGGAGCGCGCCGCCGTCATCAAGCGCTTCGGCGCCCTGCTGGCCCGCAATCGCGACTTCCTGATGGATGTGGCCCAGGCCGAGACGGGCAAAGCCCGCTCAGCCGCGCAAGAAGAGATCGTCGACATGATCTTGAACTCGAACTACTACGCGCGCGAGGCAGCCCGGCTGCTCTCGACGAAGCGGGTGCAGGGCCTGCTGCCCGGATTCGTCAAGACCGTGGTCAACCACCATCCCAAGGGCGTCATCGGCGTCATCTCGCCGTGGAATTACCCCATGACCCTGTCGATCTCGGATTCCATCCCGGCCCTGCTGGCCGGTAATGCCGTGGTGGTCAAGCCGGACAGCCAGACCCCGTACTGCACGTTGGCCAACGCCGAGCTGCTGTATCAGGCCGGTCTGCCACGCGATCTGTTCGCGGTGGTAACCGGACCGGGTTCGGTGGTCGGCACCGCGATCGTCGAGAACTGCGACTACATGATGTTCACCGGTTCGACGGCCACCGGGCGGGCCCTGGCCGAGCAGTGCGGCCGGCGGTTGATCGGCTTCTCCGCCGAACTCGGCGGCAAGAACCCGATGATCGTCACCAAGGGCGCCAACCTGAAGGTGGCCGCCAAGGCCGCCACCCGCGCCTGCTTCTCCAACGCCGGTCAGCTGTGCATCTCGATCGAGCGGATCTATGTCGAGCGGGATGTCGCCGACGAGTTCACCGCCAAGTTCGCCGAGCAGGTGCGCAACATGAACCTGTCCGCGGCCTACGACTTCACCGCCGATATGGGCAGCCTGATCTCCGAAGATCAGATCAAGACCGTGTCCGGTCACGTCGACGATGCGAAAGCCAAGGGCGCCAAGGTGATTGCCGGGGGTAATGCACGCCCTGACCTCGGCCCGCTGTTCTACGAGCCGACCGTGCTGACCGGCGTCACCGACGAGATGGAATGCGCCCGCAACGAGACCTTCGGCCCGCTGGTGTCGATCTACCCGGTCGATTCCGTCGCCGAGGCCATCGAGAAGGCCAACGACACCGAGTACGGCCTGAACGCCAGCGTGTGGGCCGGATCGAAGTCCGAAGGTGAGAAGATCGCCGCCCAGATCAGCTCCGGCACGGTCAATGTCGACGAAGGTTATGCCCTGGCGTTCGGCAGTACCGCGGCACCGATGGGCGGGATGAAGGCCTCCGGTGTCGGGCGCCGCCACGGCGCCGACGGAATCCTCAAGTACACCGAGTCACAGACCGTCTCCACCGCGCGGGTGATCAATCTCGACCCGCCGCTGGGGATTTCGCAGACGTTCTGGCAGAAGGCGCTCACCCCGATGATCCGGGCGCTGCAGAAGCTGCCCGGTCGCTAGGGCGCTGCCGCGACCAGAACGACATCGAGCGACGCGCTACGCGCAGACTCAGCTTCCGGCGATGCCGTTCAGGCGCTTGGTGGCCGCCTCGAAACCGCTCACCAGCTCCGCGATGATGTCGGCGGCCGGCCGGATCTCGTTCATCCGGCCCACGATCTGGCCCACCGGCATGGCGACCGCGGTCGGGTCGTCGGACAGGCTCATCCGCTGGTGCGCCTCGCCGACCAGGATGTTCTGCAGCGGCATCGGCAACGCTTCGGGTGCGCCCGGTGCGTCCCAGGCGTCGGTCCAGCGGCTCTTCAGGATCCGGGCGGGCTTGCCGGAGTAGATCTTTCGGCGCACCGTATCGGCGGAGGTGGCGTTCAGCAGGGCTTCCTGGATCACCGAGGCACCCGACTCACGACGCACGCCCAAGTCGTATTCGGCCGCCGTGAGGAACGCCGAACCCATCCACACACCCTGAGCACCGAGCGCCAGGGCGGCGGCCAGCTGGCGGCCGCTGCCGATCCCGCCGGCAGCGAGCACCGCGGCCTTCCCGTCGACGGCGTCGACGATTTCGGGCCACAGCACCACCGAGCCGATCTCACCGGTGTGCCCGCCGGCTTCGTGCCCCTGGGCGATCACGATGTCCACTCCGTTGGCGACATGGCTGAGCGCATGCTTGGCGCTACCGGCCAGCGCGGCCACCGGGACACCGGCCTCGTGAACCTGCTCGATGACGTCATTGGGCGGAGACCCCAGCGCGTTGGCGATCAGTTTGATCGGATGGCGCAACGCCACCTCGACGTGGCTTCGCGCCACCGAATGCAGCCAGCCCAGCACACCGGTGTTGTGCTCACCCTCCTCGGGGAGCGGCGGAACACCAAGATCAGCAAGGGTTTTCGCGACGAAGTCCCGGTGAGCCTGCGGGATCAGCTTGTCGATGTCGACGGCGCTGCCCTCGGTGGGGATCTTGTTGGGCATCACCACGTCGACGCCGTACGGCTTACCGTCGGTGTTGGCGTCCATCCAGGACAGCACGCTGTCCAACTCGTCGGGATCGTTGAACCGCACGCAACCCAGCACACCCAGACCGCCGGCCCGGGTGACCGCCGCAGCCACCTTCTCCGACGGGGTGAAGACGAAGATCGGGTATTCGACCCCGAACCGTTCGCTCAGGTCTGTCTTCACGACTTGGCTCCCGCGTGATTTGCGTGCACCTCGTCGGCGGCCCGCTCCTCGGTGGTGTCCTTGGCCCACCGGTAATCGGGCTTACCCGCGGGTGAGCGCTTGACCTCGTCGACCAGCCACAGGCTGCGGGGCACCTTGTAGCCGGCGATCTCGTTGCGCACGAACGCATCGAGATCGGCCAGCGTCGGACGCGCGCCTGCACGCGGCTGCACGACGGCGGCGACGTGCTGACCGAAACGCTCGTCGGGCACCCCGACCACGAGCGCGTCGAACACGTCCGGGTGCCCCTTCAGCGCGGCCTCGACCTCTTCGGGATAGATCTTCTCGCCACCGGAGTTGATCGACACCGAGCCGCGGCCCAGCATGGTCACGCTGCCGTCGGCCTCGACCTCGGCGTAGTCACCCGGAATGGCGTAGCGGACCCCGTGGAAGGTCCGGAAGGTCTCTGCGGTCTTCTTCTCGTCCTTGAAGTAGCCGACCGGGATGTGACCGCACTTGGCGATGATGCCGCGCACGCCCGAGCCCGGAACCACCTCGTTGCCGTCCTCGTCGAGCACCTTGGTGTTCCTGTCGATGGTCACCCGCGGACCGCCGGTGTGGCTCTGTCCCTTGGCCACCACGGAGGTACCGCCGAAACCGGTCTCCGAGGAGCCGATCGAGTCCGTGATGATCCGGTTGGGCAGCAGCTCGAGAAACTTCTCCTTGAGGCTGGTGGAGAACAGGGCTGCCGTGCTGGCCAGCAGGAACAGGCTCGACAGGTCGTATTCGTTCCCCGAGTCCTGTGCTGCCAGCAGCGCATCGAGCAGCGGCCGGGCCATCGCGTCGCCGGTGAAGAACAGCAGGTTGACCTTGTGCTCGTGGATCATCCGCCATACGGCGTCGGCGTCGAATTCCGGCATCAGCACCACGGTGTGGCCGGTGAACAACGCCATCCAGGTGGCCGACTGGGTCGCGCCGTGGATCATCGGTGGGATGGGCAGCCGGATCATCGGCGGGTTGGCGACGGCCTGCTTGGACAGGTCGTATTCGTCGGCGACGGGCTCGCCGGTGGCGAAGTCGGTGCCGCCGAACAACACCCGGTAGATGTCCTCGTGACGCCACATGACGCCCTTGGGGAATCCGGTGGTGCCGCCGGTGTAGAGCAGGTAGATGTCGTCCTCGCTGCGCGGGCCGAAGTCACGCTCGGGTGAGTGATCGGCGATCGCGGAGTAGAACTCGACGCCGCCGTACCGCTGGTAGTCGTCGTCCGACCCGTCTTCCACGACGAGGACGGTCTTGACGTTCGGGGTCTCCGGCAGGACGTTGTCCACCCGGTCGGCGTAACGGCGCTCATGGATCAGCGCGACCATGTCCGAATTCTCGAACAGGTACTTCAACTCGCCCTCGACGTAGCGGAAGTTGACGTTGACCAGGATCGCGCCGGCCTTCACGATGCCCAGCATCCCGATGACGATCTCGATGCGGTTGCGGCAGTAGAGGCCGACCTTGTCGTCCTTCTTGACGCCCTGGGCGATCAGGTAATGGGCCAGGCGGTTGGCCTTCTCCTCCAACTGCGCATAGGTCAGCTGTTCGTCGCCACAAATCAGGGCGACACGGTCAGGCACAGCATCGATGGCGTGCTCGGCAAGATCCGCAATATTCAGAGCCACAGAACCTAAACTAGAACGTGTTACATTTCGAGACAAGTCTGGGTGGAAAATGCAGAGGAGCTGGCACTCGTGAGCGAGACCGAAAAAGGGCCCGACGCCCTCATTGAGCAGCGCGGACACACGCTGATCCTGACGCTGAACCGGCCCGAGGCGCGCAACGCGCTTTCCACCGAGATGCTCTCGATCATGGTCGAAGCCTGGGACCGCGTCGACAACGATCCGGAGATCCGCACCTGCATCCTCACCGGCGCCGGCGGGTACTTCTGCGCGGGTATGGACCTCAAGGGCGCCACCAAGAAGCCGCCGGGCGATTCGTTCAAGGACGGCAGCTACGACCCGTCACGGATCGACGGTCTGCTCAAGGGCCGCCGGCTCACCAAGCCACTGATCGCCGCAGTCGAGGGCCCGGCCATCGCCGGCGGCACCGAGATCCTGCAGGGCACCGATATCCGCGTCGCCGGCGAGAGCGCCAAGTTCGGCATCTCCGAGGCCAAGTGGAGCCTGTACCCGATGGGCGGCTCGGCGGTGCGCCTGGTGCGTCAGATTCCCTACACCATCGCCTGCGACATGCTGCTGACCGGACGGCACATCACCGCCGCCCAGGCCCTGGAGTACGGCCTGATCGGTCACGTGGTACCCGACGGCACCGCGCTGGAGAAGGCCCTGGAGATCGCCGAGGTGATCAACAACAACGGGCCGCTGGCCGTGCAGGCGATCCTCAAGACCATCCGCGAGACCGAAGGCATGCACGAGAACGAGGCGTTCAAACCCGACACCGCCAACGGCATCCCGGTGTTCCTGTCCGCCGACGCCAAGGAAGGCCCGCTGGCCTTCAAGGAGAAGCGCGCGCCGGTGTTCCAGATGAAGTAGCCCCGAGGCAAAACTGAGGCCCTGCTCGACGATTCGAGCAGGGCCTCAGTGTCTTTCAGGCTCCCAGCGGCGCAGTGGGGGTGAAGACGACCGGCATGGTCTCGGGCCCGCTGACGAAGTTGGCCGGACGCAACGGCAGCGGGCTGTTGTCGGCCAGACGCAGGTCGGGCAGTCGGGTGAGCAACCGTTCGAGCATCAGCCGCAGCTCCAACCGGGCCAGCTGATTGCCCAGGCAGAAGTGCGTACCGAAACCGAAGGCCAAGTGGCTGTTGGGGTTTCGGTCGATCCGGAATTCATCGGGATTCTCGAAAACGGCTTCGTCGAAGTTGGCCGACTCGAACATCAGCATCATCTTCTCGCCGGCCTTCAGGTCGGTTCCGTGGAAGGTGGTGTCGGCGGTCAAGGTGCGGCACATGTTCTTCACCGGCGAGGTCCAGCGCAGCATCTCCTCGATGGCGCCGGGCAACAGGGACTGATCCGCCACCAGCGATTCCCACTGGTCCCGGTGGCGCAGCAGTTGCTCGGTCCCACCCGACAGCGTGTGCCGGGTGGTCTCGTCGCCACCGATCAGGATCAACAGCGTCTCCATGACGATCTCGTCGTCACTCATACGCTGGCCATCGACCTCGGCGTTGACCAGGATCGAGAACAGATCGTCGGTCGGCTCCGCGCGCCGCTTGGCGATCACCTCCATGGTGAAGGCGGTGTAGGAGGCGAACGTCTCCATCAGATTGGCGATGGCCGTCTCGTCCAGATGCGAGCTCAATCCGCAGACCAGATCGTCCGACCACTTCAGCAGCATGTCGCGTTCGGTGGGCAGCACTCCGAGCATGTCGCCGATCACCGCCATCGGCAGCGGCGCGGCGATGTCCCGGACGAAGTCGCATTCCCCGCGTTCGCACACCGCGTCGATCAGGGTGTCGCACAGGTTCACGATCGAGGGCACCTTGTCCATGACGCGCTTGCGCGTGAATCCGGCGTTGACCAGCTTGCGGCGCAACACATGTGCCGGATCGTCCATGTCGATCATGTAGGGCATGCCCGGTTGGTCGGGACGGATGCCGCCGGTGTTCGAGAACAGCTCGGGGTTACGTTCGGCGTCGAGCACAGCCGCGTAGGTGGTCGCGGCGGCCAACCCGTTGCGGTCGCGGAACACCGGCTCGTTGGCCCGCATCCAGCGGTAGGCCTCACGGGCTCCGCCGTCGGCATAGAAATTGCCGTCGGTGAGGTCGACATCGGGTTTGGTCAGGATATTGGTCACGAAATCTCCTTGGCGTCAGCGAACGTCATCTGCACATTTCGGGCCGAACTGGACAACAACGCCCGTTTGGGCAGGCCCAGGGCCGCGAGTTCTTCGGCGTACGGGTGGTCACCGAGCCGGATCCGGACCCCGCCCGGGCGGTAGCGCGCACCGGAAAGGCCGATCTGGCCTTCGGTTTCGCGTAGCACGCCGTCGAGGTGAGAGTAGGTGAACTGCACCCGAGGCTTGGCGGTGAATGCCGACGGAACCGGGATCCCCGGTTGGAAATCCATCTGCACCGCCAGTCGGCCGTCGATGCTGACATCGAACCCGAACGGACTACCGTCGCGGAAGGTGAAGTCCGCCAGGACTTTCGGATAGCCCCAGATCTGCCGGCCGGCTTGCAGCGTGAACTCGCCGTCGACCGGGAGGTGATGGATGAAGGCGCCCGCCGAGGCCAGGCCGCGCAGACCCGAGGCCTCCGATCCGGGCCGGTTCACCATGACGTTGGTGCCGTACTCCAAGTACCGGCCCAGATCACCGTCGATGTAGTGCATCAACATCACCACGACGAGCGCACGGCGCGGCCGGTATCGGTACACACGCAGGCCGCTGTAGTCGATCATGCGTTGCGCGGCATCTGCGTCCACGGAGAACACCGCCATATGCTGTTCAGCGGTACGGACCTGCACCGGCATTGTCACGACGGTGCCGAGCACATTGTGCCGCGAGGCGGATGTGGCGTCACTCACACCATTGAATCTAGACCCACTTGTAGACAGATTTCAAGAAGTGTCTACGCGAGACGCAAACCGAAGTGCCGACTCAGGATCAGACCAGCGCGGCGAGATCCTTGATCTGTTCCACCGAACGCGCTCCGACCACCATCATGGTCACCCCGGAAGCCTCCCATGCCTTGATCTGTTCCTTGACGTAATCCAGATCGCCGACGATTGCCGAGTCGTCGACCAGTTCGTCGGGAATGACCTTGGCCGCTTCGTCCTTGCGGTCGCTGCGGAACAGCCGAGTAACGTCGTCGACGACCTCCCCGTACCCCATCCGGCGGTAGACCTCGGCGTGGAAGTTGGTGTCCTCGGAGCCCATCCCACCCATGTACAGCGCCAGATGCGGCTTCATCAGCTCCATGATCGCCGGCCGGTCGTCGGTGACCACGACCTGCGCGGTCGCACAGATCTCGAACGTCTCGCGGGTGTGCCGGGCGCCGGGTCGGGCGAATCCCTCATCGAGCCACTCGTTGTACATGCCGGCGATGCGCGGCGAGTAGAAGATCGGCAGCCAGCCGTCGGCGATCTCGGCGGTCATCGCAATGTTCTTGGGCCCCTCGGCGCCCAACATCACCGGGATGTCGGCGCGCAGCGGATGGGTGATCGGCTTGAGGTTCTTGCCCAGGCCGGTCGTGCCCTCCCCGGTCAGCGGCAGCGGGTAGTGGGGGCCGTCGCTGCGTACCGGGGCCTGCCGCGCCCAGACCTGGCGCAGGATGTCGATGTACTCGCGGGTGCGGGCCAGGGGCTTCGGGAACTTCGCGCCGTACCAGCCCTCGACCACCTGGGGCCCGGACACGCCGAGGCCGAGGACGTGGCGGCCGCCGGAGAGGTGATCCAGGGTCAGCGCGGCCATCGCGCACGCGGTCGGGGTACGGGCCGACATCTGGACGACCGAGGTCCCCAGCCGCATACGGGTGGTTTCCCGACCCCACCAGGCCAGCGGCGTGTACGCATCCGACCCCCATGCCTCGGCGGTGAAGACGGTGTCGAAGCCTTCCGCTTCGGCGGCGGCGACGAGTTCGGCATGATTGGTCGGCGGCTGTGCGCCCCAGTATCCGAGTTGCAGACCCAGCTTCATTTAGATTGCCTTCCCACGTGTCCTTGCCACGATTGTTAGAACCTGTTCTACTCGATGGGTGACAGCCAGCCAAAGCCGCCCGGCCTCGACAGATCACCGCGAGCCGCCACTTTCCGCGCCACTGAAACTGTCTTTTGACTACACCCGTTCAGTGGGCCCACTGCTCAGCCAGTTCTTTACTGCCTTACGTGAGCGCCGGATCGTCGGCGTGCGCGGTTCTGACGGACGCGTGCACGTGCCACCTGCCGAGTATGACCCGGTCACCTACGAGGCTCTGACCGAGGTCGTCCCAGTGTCCAGCGTCGGGACCGTGGTGTCCTGGACCTGGCAGCCGCAGCCCCTTGAGGGACAGCCGCTCGACAGGCCGTTCGCCTGGGCGTTGATCAAGCTCGACGGTGCCGACACTCCGTTGCTGCACGCCGTGGATGTCCAGGAAGGCGAGCTCAGCACCGGCGCCCGCGTGCATGCGCACTGGGTCGACGAGCCGGTGGGTGCGATCACCGACATCGCCTACTTCGTCCCCGGCGAGACCGCCGAGGACATCCCGGCGGTGGCGACCGATGACCGTGACCCGGTGACCATGTTGGTGGTCCCTTCGTCCATCGAGATCCAGCACACGGCATCCCGGCCCGAGAGCATCTACCTGCGCGGGTTGCGCGAAGGCAAGCTGCTGGGTGCCCGCAGCGGAGACACCGGAAAGGTGTACTTCCCGCCAAAGGAAGCCGATCCGGCCACCGGCCAGGAACTCGACCAGTTCGTGGAACTGGTCGACAGGGGCACCGTCACCACCTTCGCCATCATCAACATCCCGTTCACCGGCCAGCGGATCAAGCCGCCCTATGTCGCGGCCTATGTACTGCTCGACGGTGCTGACATCCCGTTCCTGCACCTGGTCACCGACATCGATGCGTCCGAGGTGCGGATGGGGATGCGGGTCGAAGCAGTGTGGAAGCCCCGGGAGGAATGGGGCCTCGGCATCGACAACATCTCGCATTTCCGGCCGACGGGTGAGCCCGATGCCGAATACGACAGCTACAAGCACCACCTGTAAAGGGAAATCCCACATGACTGTTCGCGATGTCGCTGTCGTCGGTTTCGCGCATGCCCCGCATGTGCGCCGCACCGATGGCACCACCAATGGTGTCGAAATGTTGATGCCATGTTTTGCCGGCCTCTTCGAAGAACTCGGACTGCAACAGACCGATATCGGCTTCTGGTGCTCGGGCTCGTCGGATTATCTTGCCGGCCGGGCATTCTCGTTCATCTCGGCGATCGACTCGATCGGCGCGGTACCGCCGATCAACGAATCGCACGTCGAGATGGACGCGGCGTGGGCACTTTACGAGGCCTACATCAAGGTGCTCACCGGTGAGGTGGACACCGCGCTGGCGTACGGCTTCGGCAAGTCCAGCGCCGGCAACCTCCGCCGGGTGCTGTCCCTGCAGACCGATCCGTATTCGGTGGCTCCGCTGTGGCCGGATGCCGTGTCGCTGGCCGGGCTTCAGGCCCGGTTCGGCCTGGATTCGGGTAAGTGGACCGCCGAGCAGATGGCCCAGGTGGCCCTGGATTCGTTCGCCGCGGCCGACCGGGTCGACTCGGTGGAATCTGCCTCCACCGTCGCCGAGCTGCTGGACCGCCCGTTCTTCGCCGATCCGTTGCGCCGTCACGACATCGCACCCATCACCGACGGCGCCTCGGTGATCATCTTGGCGGCCGGCGACCGCGCCCGCGAACTGCGTGAAAACCCGGCCTGGATCACCGGATTCGAGCATCGGATCGAGACCCCCGTTCTGGGCGCCCGCGATCTGACCGTCTCGACATCCACCACCGCATCGGCTCAGGCCGCCACCGGTGGCGATGTCAGCTCGATCGAGGTGGCCGAGGTCTACGCCCCGTTCACCCACCAGCAGCTGATCCTCTCCGAGGCGATCGGGCTGGGCGCAGGCACCAAGGTCAACCCGTCCGGCGGCGCGCTGGCCGCCAACCCGATGTTCTCGGCCGGCCTGGAACGCATCGGCTTCGCCGCGCAGCACATCTTCGACGGATCCGCTGGACGGGTGCTCGCGCACGCCACCAGCGGCGCTGCGCTGCAACAGAATCTCGTTGCTGTCCTGGAGGGCAAATAATGGCTAAGAATCTCGCCGCGGTCCTGGGCACCGGGCAGACCAAGTACGTGGCCAAGCGGCTCGACGTGTCGATGAACGGGCTGGTGCGCGAAGCCATAGATAGAGCGTTGGCCGACTCCGGCTCCACGATGGACGACATCGACGCCGTGGTGGTCGGCAAGGCTCCGGACTTCTTCGAGGGCGTGATGATGCCCGAGTTGTTCATGGCCGACGCCACCGGCGCCACCAACAAGCCGCTGATCCGCGTGCACACCGCGGGTTCGGTCGGTGGGTCCACCGCGATCGTCGCGGCCAGCCTGGTTAAGTCCGGCAAGTACCGCCGGGTCTTGACCATGGCCTGGGAGAAGCAGTCGGAATCGAATGCCATGTGGGCGTTGAGCATTCCGGTTCCGTTCACCAAGCCGGTCGGCGCAGGTGCGGGCGGCTACTTCGCCCCGCACGTGCGCGCCTACATCCGCCGCTCGGGCGCACCGAACCACATCGGTGCGATGGTGGCCGTCAAAGACCGGCTCAACGGTGCCAAGAACCCGCTGGCCCATCTGCACCAGCCCGACATCACGCTGGAGAAGGTGATGGCCTCGCAGATGTTGTGGGACCCGATCCGCTTCGACGAGACCTGCCCGTCGTCCGACGGTGCGGCGGCCATGGTGATCGGCGATGAGACAGCCGCCGAGGCCCGGCTTGCCGACGGACACCCGGTGGCCTGGATTCACGCCACCGCGCTGCGCACCGAACCGCTGGCCTACTCTGGCCGCGATCAGGTCAACCCACAGGCCGGCCGCGATGCGGCCGCCGCACTGTGGCGAGATGCCGGTATCACCAGCCCGATCGACGAGATCGATGCGGCCGAGGTATACGTGCCGTTCTCCTGGTACGAGCCCATGTGGCTGGAAAATCTGGGCTTCGCACCCGAGGGTGAGGGCTGGAAGCTGACCGAGGCCGGAGAGACGGCCATCGGCGGCAAGATCCCGTTCAACGCCTCCGGCGGTGTGCTGAGCTCGAACCCCATCGGCGCCTCCGGCATGATCCGATTCGCCGAATCGGCGATCCAGGTGATGGGCAAGGGCGGCGACCATCAGATCGAAGGCGCCCGTAAGGCGCTGGGCCACGCCTACGGCGGTGGGGCGCAGTACTACTCGATGTGGGTGGTTTCCAGCGACAAGCCCGCGGCCACGAAATAGCCATGAAATACACCCTGAGCGTGGCCATGGGGCCGCTCGAGCATCTGATCGGATTGGCCCGCACCGCAGAAGAAGTCGGGTTCGATTCGATCGCATTGCCCGACTCGCTGTTCTACATGGAGTCCCAGGCCGCAGATTATCCGTACACCCCCGACGGGTCGCGGATGTGGAATGCCGAGACCCCGTGGGTCGACCCGCTGATCGCCGCAGCCTCGATGGGGGCGGCGACCTCGACGCTGCGCTTCTACACCAACGTGATGAAGCTCGGCTCACGTAACCCATTGCTGCTGGCGCGCCAGGTCGGCTCAGTGGCCAACCTGACCAACAACCGGTTCGGTTTCGGCGTCGGAATCGGCTGGGCACCAGAGGAATTCGAATGGTGCGGGGTGCCGTTCGCCAAGCGAGGCGCGCGCGTCGACGAGATGATCGAGGTGCTCAAACTGGTTCTCGGCGGCGGTATGGTCGAGTTCCACGGCCAGTTCTACGATTTCGAGCGGCTGCAGATGAGCCCGGCGCCCTCGGAGCCGGTGCCGTTCTACGTCGGCGGGCACACCTCGGTGGCGCTGAAGCGGGCGGCCCGGGTCGGTGACGGCTGGACCAGCGCGATGATGACGTGCGCACAGCTGGGCCAGACAGTGGCGGCGATCAACAAGCTGCGGGCCGAATATGGCCGGACCGAAGAGCCATTCGAGTTCCAGGCGGTGTGCATCGACAAGTTCGATCTCGACGGGCACCGTGAGCTCGCCGCGGCAGGCATCACCGACAACATCGTCATTCCCTGGATGCTGGAGGGCCTGGGGTTCGACGCCCCGCTGGACAAGAAACAGGATTCACTCAAGCGGTTCGCCGACACCTACATCCACTCCGGCTGGCAGGACTGACATGGCCGTCACCAACCCCGAACACCCCGCCCACCTGGCGGGCAAACGCTCCCGGGACGCGGTCGCCGCCCGGGACAAGCAGACCTGGCTGGACAATTTCGCCGACGACGCGATCGTGCAGGATCCCATCGGGCCGTCGTTCTTCGATCCCGAAGGTAAGGGCCACCAGGGCAAGGAAGCGATCGCGGCGTTCTGGGACAAGGCCATCGCCCCGACCGACAACCTGGAGTTCAACTTCCTCGACACCTTCCAGTGCGGCAACGAGGAAGCCAACGTCGGCAGCATCGTCACCACCATGGGCGGGCACCGGATCACCACCCCCGGGGTGTTCACCTACCGCGTGAACGACGAAGGCCAGATGGTCGCGCTGCGAGCCTTCTGGGAAGTGGACCGCGCGAGCGCCGAGAAGATCGAGGGCTAGAGCTCGGCAAGCCCCGACGGAAATGGGCGTCGGCGCGACGACGCGTACCCTGAACAGTAACTATGTCGCTCACGACAACCAATCTCCCGAAGTCCTTGCTCACCATCGGTCTTGCCACGGCCGTCATCGGCACGGCCGCAGCGTGCTCCCCGGCCGACGATTCATCGGGTACGCCGTGGGTTGCCGCGCCGTCCTCGTCGTCGGCGGCCGCGCCGAAGTCGCCGACATCGGAGGCATCCGACTACAGCCATCTGCTGGTGCAGGCCGAAGACGTCAGCATTCCGCCGGACACATTCACCTCTCGGTCGCGCAACATGAATCACGACGGTCAGCCGGGGGCCAGCGCATTGTTCGTCAACGCCGATGACACCAGGGCGATCGCCGACACGATCCTGGTATACCCGAATGCCGCAACCGCGTCGGCGACGCTCAAGCAGGCGTCGGCGGCCGTCAGCACGATAGTGAGCGGCGGGCAACCACAACCGGTGCCCGTGGGCTCGAACGGCACCGTCATCTCGGGGATCGCGCCCAACGGCTCCAAGGCAGTGACGCTGCTCATGTTCACCCAGGGACGCGCGGTGGTGCGCCTGGAGTTCAACAGCAACCCGGACGACCCGGTGCCGCCGCAGACGGTGGCCAGCGTGGGACGAATGCAGCAGATCGCTCTGCGAATCGGCCTTCCGGAGCGTGAGTAACAGCCGTCCAAGCAGGGTATTCCCCAGGTCACGCCTCAATTCTTGCCAGAAGGCCGTACAAAACTGTAACGTGTTCTAGTTAGGAGCACAGATACGGGAGGCCCACCGTGACTACCGAACATGCCGGCATCAGAGAGATCGACACCGGCGCCCTGCCAGACCGCTACGCGCGGGGTTGGCACTGCCTGGGACCGGTCAAGGATTTCCGCGACGGTCAGCCACACTCTGTCGAGATCTTCGGCACCAAACTGGTGGTGTTCGCGGACTCAGAAGGGTCCCTCAAGGTGCTTGACGGCTACTGCCGGCACATGGGCGGTGACCTGTCGCAGGGAACCATCAAGGGTGACACGGTCGCCTGTCCGTTCCACGACTGGCGCTGGGGCGGCGACGGCAAGTGCAAGCTCGTCCCCTACGCCAAGCGCACCCCGCGCCTAGCCCGCACCCGCTCCTGGCACACCGACGTGCGCGGCGGCCTGCTGTTCGTCTGGCACGACCACGAGGGCAACGACCCGCAGCCCGAGGTTCAAATCCCGGAAATCCCCGAGGCCGCCAGCGACGACTGGACCGAGTGGCAGTGGAACTCGCTGTTGATCGAGGGCAGCAACTGCCGCGAGATCATCGACAACGTCACTGACATGGCGCACTTCTTCTACATCCACTACGGACTGCCGACGTACTTCAAGAACGTCTTCGAGGGTCACATCGCCTCGCAGTACCTGCACAACGTGGGCCGGCCGGACATCGGCGGCATGGGCACCCAGTACGGCGAGGCGCACCTGGATTCCGAAGCCTCCTACTTTGGCCCGTCGTTCATGATCAACTGGCTGCACAACAACTACAGCGGCTACAAGGCCGAGTCGATCCTGATCAACTGCCACTACCCGGTCAGCCAGGACGCGTTCATGCTGCAGTGGGGCGTCATCGTCGAAAAGCCGAAGGGCATGGACGAGAAGACCACCCAGAAGCTGGCCGACGCGATGACCGACGGCGTCAGCAAGGGCTTCCTGCAGGACGTGGAGATCTGGCGGCACAAGACCCGCATCGACAACCCGTTGCTGGTCGAGGAAGATGGCGCCGTCTACCAGATGCGCCGCTGGTACCAGCAGTTCTACGTCGACGTCGCGGACATCACGCCCGATATGACCGACCGTTTCGAGATGGAGATCGACACCACCGCCGCCAACGAGAAGTGGCATGTGGAGGTCGAGCAGAATCTGAAGACCCAGGCCGCCGAAAAAGAAGCAGCGCAGTAAGACCGATGAGCAAACGCAACGAGCGGAGCCAGGCGCCCAGTGTTGACGACCTGGCCCGCTCGATGCTGCTACTGCACGGTGCGCACGATGACGACGATCATCACGCCGGCAGCAGCCCAGGTGCGGCCAGCGGGTCATGGGCCAAAGCACCGGATTTCGCGTCCGATCCACAACGGGCCGCCGCGGTCCGAGAGGCCAGCGCGCGCGACCGCGAGCGTTACCTGACTTCGGGACTGGTGTCCGTGGACTGCCGGTTCTGCCATGTGTCGGTGCAGGTGAAGAAGCTCAGCGCCGAACACACCTCCGTGCAGTGGACGACCGACGCGGTGCAGCGCTGTGCCACATTTGACGAGATCCGTTCCACCGGTGGGGATCCGGCCCGTGCCCGGTCCTGCCCGCGGCTGACCGACAGCATCAGGCATGCGGTCGCCGAGGGATGCCTGGAGGAAGTGTCCACGGCGCCCTCCCCCGGTGACGGCTAGTTCGCCCGCTGCAGTTCTGCCACGCACGCACCCAGCGACTCGTCGTCGCGCTCATCGCCCAGGGGCGGCAGCACGATGCCGTCGGCGATATCGTCGAACCTGGCCCGCAGCATCTCGGGTAGCTCGTCATGGCGCCCACACACCAACAGCTCATCCAGAATCGAATCGGTCAGCACCGAAGGCAATTCGTCCCACAACTCGGTACGGACCAGCGACCGGAGCCGCTCGGGGAGGTCGGCAAGGCCGCGGCGGGTCAGACCGGTGGCGTACGCGGGCGTCGAATACAGAAATGCCAACATCCGGCGCTGCCGTTCCCGCTCCCGGCCCACGGCCTCATCGGTCCTGCCGGTCGCGATCGCCGTCGATGCGATGACGAGCGGCGTGTCTGCCCTTCCGGATGTGCCGGCGCCCCGGTCCAATGCCGGGCGTACCACGTCACGTAGGTAGTCCGGATCGGAGTTGGTCGAGTGCGTCACGATTCCCCGAGCTAGTTCCCCGGCGAGTTCGCACATTCCGGCGTTGACCGCACCCAGCCAGATCGATGGCCGGACGGCGTCACTCGGCCCGGGGTTGAAGTAGGGCTGCATCCTGGTCAGCCGGTAGTTCTCGCTCTCGTAATGCACTGCGCCCCCATTGCGGAACGCGTCGAACAGGGCGTCGAGCGCACCCACATAGTCCCGGAGCCGGGTAATCGGATCGCTCCACGGCATGCCGTAGCGGTCCTCGATGTTCTGCTTGATCTGCGTGCCCAGGCCCAGTTCGAACCGCCCGCCGGAGAACAGCGACAGATCCCACGCCGTGTACGCCGTCAGTGTGGGGCTGCGTACGAACGCCAGAGTGATGGCGGTGCGGACGGTGATTCGCGACGTGTGCTCAAGAGCCAGCAGGGAGACTGCCAGAGAGTCGTGCACGGTCTCGGCTACGTGCAGGCCGTCACAGCCCAACCGTTCGACCCGCCGCGCGTAATCAGCGGTAGCGGTCAGCGGCCTACCCGGGTCCAACGCCACATAGACCTTCATGTTCCCCCTACAGCCCTTTGAACCGCTCCTTGACTGCCTCGGGGGTCAACCCGTAGTCGGCCAGAGCATAGGTGTGTTTCGGTGCCCGGGGCCCCTGCTGGCTGGCGGTATGACTCTGGACCATCGCCTGCCGCGCGGCGTCGGTGAAGTCCAGCCCGAACGTGCGGTAGATACCTTCGACCGCACCGACCGGATCCTTGACGAACTCGAAATAGTCGACGTCGCAGAACTGGGCCGGATCATGCTTGGCCCGCTCGGTGTCGAACAGTTCCAGGCCGCGCGACCAGGTTTCCATGGCGTCTTCGCCGATCACGTTCCCGGTGAACGTGTTGGACCAGCCGGCGGTCGTCTGCTGCGACAGCGAGCACATCGAGGCCATGATGGTCTCCGCCGGGCGGTGGCACTGGACGACCAGCGCGTCCGGATACGTGGCGAACAGCGCATCGAGCGCGAACAGGTGACTCGGGTTCTTGAGCACCCAACGCTTTTCAGGCTCGTTCAGGCCGATCAGCTGCAGGTTCTTGCGGTGCCGCCGGTAGGACTTGGTCCAGTCCTGACGGGCCAGCCACTGCGAGTAGGTCGGCACATGGGCCAGCGTCTCGTAGGACACCGAGTGCAACGACTGGCGCAGCAACTGCCAGCATTCCTCGACCTCGTCGGCGGTCATGAAATGCAACCCGGTGTAATCCGGGTTCTCCTCGTGCGCCTGCTTGAACCGGGCGTCGAGCGCGCTGAAAACCGGGTTGTCCGACCAGGTTTCCCGTGGCGGCCGCGGTTGCGGGAACTCCGCCAGCCACATCTCCAAACCCTGATGCATCGGGTCCGCCGCCAGCAACCGGTGGATCACCGTGGTCCCGGTGCGCGGCAGGCCGGTGACGAAGATCGGCCGCTCGATCGGCACATCGACGTGCTGCGGATACTGCTTGAACGCAGCTTCCGACACGAGACGGGCCACCAACGCATTTCGGGTGAAGAAGCGCTGCATCTTGCTGCCGAGCTCAGTCAGGTCGGCGTCGCGCTGAAAGGAATCCAGCAGCACCCCGAGCGCTTCGAGGTAATTGTCATCGTCGGTACCGAAGTCATCCAGACCACAGGCCTTCACCGCCGACGCGTGCAGATCCTCGACGGTGCCGACATCTGTGCGTGGGGCACTCATGCCTTGTACTCCCCGCAGTTCACATCGAGGGATTGGCCGGTGATGCCGCTGGACAGATCGCTGGCCATGAACAGGATCGCCGAGGCCACCTCATCCTCGGTCGGCAGCCGCTTGAGATCGGACCCGGCCGCCGACGCGTTGTAGATCTGGTCCACGGTGGTGCCGTACTTCTGCGCCTGATGGTTGAAGTACCCCTCCAGAGTTTCACCCCAGATGTAGCCGGGCATGACCGAGTTGACCCGAATGCCCTTCTCCCCCAGCTCGGTGGCCAGGGTCTGCGACATGGCCAGCAGCGCCGACTTGGCCATCTTGTAGGCGCCGTACTTGGCCTGCGAGTGCCGCACGACCATCGAATTGACGTTCACCACTGAGCCTTTGGCAGCCTCCAGGGCCGGCGCGAAGCCCTGGGTCATCCGCAGTGCGCCGAACACGGTCAGCTCGATCGCATCGCGCATGTGCTCGAAGGTGGTGTTCGCGAACGGCTTCATGGACGGCACCCGGAACGCGTTGTTGATCAACACGTCAGCCTTGCCGTACTCCTCCATCGTGCGGGCCACCACGTTGGCGACCTGTTCCTCGTCGGTGATGTCGGTGCCCACCGCGAGCGCGCGGCGGCCCAGTCCCCTCACCTCTTTCGCCACATCCTCGAGCCGCTCCACCGTGCGGGCGGCCAACACGAGGTCGGCACCGTTCTCCGCACAACGGCGGGCCAGCGTCGTCCCGAGCCCGGGCCCGACCCCGCTGATCACCACTACCTTGCCATCGAGCAGTCCGGCCATCGGTCAGCCCACCATCCTTTCGCCAATAAGTTTCTGACGCAGCGCAATCCGCGCCCGCCAATCATCGTCGGAAATCTTGTTGCTCTCGTAGTACGGCAGCTTCTCGGCCACCGAACCGAGGTCCACCAACTCCAGGGTCGGACCGTCCTCGGCGCTCAACTCACGCGAGACCCGCTGCCAGCGGAACTGCAGGTACCCCTTGGCGTGGCCCAACGTCTCGCACCAGTTGGTGACACCGGGACTGTTCTCCGACACCACGATCCGGATCTTGCCGTCCGGATCCGCCTGTGCCTGTGCACCGTTCAGTGAGGTCTGATGGTTGATGTAATCCAGCGAGATGTACCAGAGGCTGCCCAGCTGGAAGCCCAGGTAGGGCGCATCCGACACCGGCAGGGTGATTATCATCGCCTGGTCCGGTGTCATGTCGTAATGCCCGACCGACGAGTACTGGGTGGCCAGCCCGCCGGGGGTCAGGCGCGGTGCGGTCAAGGTGTTGACCGGCAGGTTGTCGTAGAACCACTTCGGGAACTGCAACCAGGTCTTGACCCGCTGCACGAGTTGCTTACCCGCAGTGGCGTAACGCTTCTCGATGAGTTCGCGGGTCAGCGGCGCCGGCGCCGTGCCGACGGTGTCGGTACGCGAGATCGCGAAGGTACCGCGCTGCGCCGACCAGTCGTTGTAGACCTCGCGGATCACCAGCTGCGACGGCGCAGCCGGGGTGAACCGCCACTCGAAGGTGCCGTCGGCGGCGATGTCGAGCTTGCGATCGTCGAATGCGGTGTCACTGTCGGGAACGTTCTCGTCGGTGTACTCCCCGCCGAGCAGTTGGAAGCTGACGTCGGTGGTGGTGCCGCGGCGTCCGGTCACGACGTACTCGTGGCCGGGTTGGACCCGGGTCCCGAAATACATGGTGTCGGGGTTGTCCAGGCCCATCTTGGTGAACGGTCCGGTCCCGCTGTGCAGGAACGGGTGGTCGCGGTCGTAGTCGAACGCGACATGCGTGCACGCCGCGATACACCCGGCCAGGTATTGCAGACCTTCGAGCAGGTCCGCCTCGGATTCGATGAAGGGGGCCGTGGCCACCAGGTGTTCGGCCTCGGCGATGGCGTCTGTCAACGGCTGTGAGTACATCCGGCATCTGCTCTCTCGGTCCAATATTGAACCGCAGTGGTAGAGTTTCCTACCTGACACTAGAACGCGTTCTAAATCGAGTCAACGGCGGCTTTAGTCCAGGAGGTCCAATGCCAGACGACGAGCCGGCCGGCCGCGCCTCACCGCCCACCGCCCGGGTGGTGGCCATCCTGGATTTCCTGTCCCGCCATCCACAGCAGCGGTTCGGACTGTCCGAGCTCACCCGGCGGGTCGGGCTGAGCAAGCCGACGTGCCTGGGAATCCTCAGCACACTCACCGATTCGGGCTACCTGATCCGCGACAGCACCGACAAGACGTACCGACTCGGACCGAGCCTGATCTCGCTCGGCCACGCGGCTCAGGAGTCGATGCGCGTCAACCCGGCGGCCCGAGCCGAGTTACACGCGCTGTCAGCCGCTTTCGACACCTCGGCGGGCCTGACCGCCGTGGTCGACGATCGGATCACCGTGCTGGAGGTTGTCGGCCCACCCGGCCGTGACGCCGGTGTGCGGGCCGGGCAGAGCTATCCGTTCGCACCTCCCGTCGGTCTGATGTTCGTGCTGTGGGATGACGACGCCCTGCGGGCATGGCTGGCCAAGGTGCCGACGATTCCGCTGCGTACCGAATCCGCCCGACTGCACCGGGTGATCGAAAGCTGCCGCGCCGACGGATATCTGGTGGAACGACTGACACCGGGCGGCCGCAGGCTCTATGCGCTGATGGCGGGGATGTCGACCAATCTGCCCGACGAACTGCGCGCGCTCCTGAGCGAGTTGGTATCCGATATCGGCGAGCGGGTGTATCTGCGCGACGAGGGACCCGGCGGCCGAGCGCCGCATGACATCAGCGTCATCTCCGCGCCGGTGTTCGACCACTATCAGCGTCAGGTCATGGCCGCGTCACTGCACATCGGAACGGCCTTGACGGACAAGGAGATCGCCGATCGGGCCCGAGCGTTGGTGGCGACGGCCGACGCGGTGACCAGCCAACTGGGCGGGGTCAAGCCGACGTACTGACGAGCTTCAGAAGTTGTTGCAGGTGTTGAAGATCTGCTGCATCAATCCGAGGTACTGCCCGTTCGAGCTCAGGATGATCTGGGCCATCTGCTGCCGTTCATCCCTTGGCGCGGCCAGGAACTGACGCAGGTAGGACTGCGATTGCGGCGACGCGTTGAATTGAGCGGTGGCCGCCGGATCCTGGGCATTTGCCGCCGCCATCACCTGCGGGTAGCTACAGGTGGTGTTGACGATCGAATCCATATTCGGGTCTGCCGACGCGATTCCGGCCCCAGCGCTCAGCGCCAACGCCAGAGCGCCCCCCGCGACAACCAGTGTTAGCTGCTTCATGTCACAACCTCCTCCTCCCGAGGCCCGAACTCTACTCGGTCAGCTTTTGCCCGGACCGCGTTTCGCTAATCTCCACATAGTTGTTTACTCGGGATTTTCTTGCTTCAGCAAATATGTGCGAACCAGTGGCCGGGGTCCTGTCTCACGCAGGAGCACGCTGGCAGGGCGGGGACGGACACGTTGCGGCCACCAGAACCAGCGGCCCAGCAGCGCGGCGATGGACGGCGTCATGAGGGCACGCACGACCAGGGTGTCCAACAGCAGGCCGATACCGATGGTGGAGCCCACCTGACCGATGATTCGGAGGTCGCTGACCACCATCGACATCATGGTGAACGCGAACACCAGACCCGCGGCCGTCACCACCTTGCCGCTACCGCCCATGGCCCGGATGATGCCGGTGTTGATCCCGGCGCCGAGTTCCTCTTTCATCCGGGACACCAGCAGCAGGTTGTAGTCGGAGCCGACCGCCAACAGGATGATCACGGACATCGCGAGCACGAGCCAGTGCAGATATATGCCCAGGATGTGTTGCCAGATGAGCACCGACAACCCGAAGGCCGCACCCAGCGAAAGCGCAACGGTGCCAACGATGACCAATGCGGCCACCAGACTGCGCGTCACGATCAACATGATGATGAAGATCAGACAGAGCGCGGCGACTCCCGCGAGCAGCAGATCGTAGGTGGCCCCGTCGCGCATGTCCCGGTACGTCGCCGCGGTGCCCGCCATATAGATCTTGGCACTCTCCAACGGGGTCAGCTTCAGGGCCTCCTCGGCGGCTCGGACCACCTTGTCGACTCGCGCGATGCCCTCCGGCGTGGCGGGGTCACCGCGGTGAGAGATGATCAACCGCACCGACTTTCCGTCGGGCGAGAAGAACAGGTTCATCGCGCGTTTGAAGTCCTCGTTGTCGAAAACCTCTGGGGGCAGATAGAACGAGTCGTCGTTCTGCGCGGCGTCGAAAGCCCGTCCCATGACGGCGGCGTTCTTGCTGTTCTCATCCATCAGGGCGAACGTTCCGGCCATGGTGCTGTGCATCGTCAGCATCATGGTCCGCATGATCTGCATGCTGGCGATCATCGAGGGGAACTGAGCAACCATCTTCGGCATGAGCGCATCCAGTTGGTCGAGGTTCCGAACAAGGTCTTGAGTCTTGTCCGCAACCGCGTCGACGCCATCCATCGCGTCGAAAAAAGACCTCATGGCCCAGCAGTACGGGATGTCAAAGCAATGCGGCTCCCAGTACAGGTAATTACGGATCGGCCGGAAGAAGTCATCGAAATCCGCAATGTGGTCCCGAACCTCCTTCAGCACATCCTCCATCTGGTGGGTGTTCTTCACCATGCTGTGGGTCGTGGTGACGAGCTTCTGTGTCACCGCGTAGAGATGCTGCATGTTCGCGATCATCTTCGACATGTCGTCGGCCTGCTTGACCAGGTCATTCATCCGATTCTTCTGAAACGGCAGCAGCTCCACCTGAGTTGCACTCTGGATGCTGAGCAGGAACGGAATTGACGTGCGGTCGATCGGGGTGCCCTCGGGACGCGTTATTCCCTGCACCCTCGAAATCCCGGGCACCGCAAATACGCTTTTTGCCAGCTTGTTCAGCACCAGGAAATCCGACGGGTTACGCATATCGTGGTCGGCCTCGACCAACAGAATGTCCGGTGTCATCCGCGACTGGGGAAAGTGCCGCTCGGCGGCGGCGTATCCGACATTTGCCGGAATGCTGCTGGGCACATACAACCGGTCGTTGTAACTGGTCTTGTACGCCGGGAGCGCCAACAAGCCGATCAGTGCCACCACCATTGCCGCGGCGAGGATGGGCGCCGGCCAGCGGACGATCGCAGTACCGAGGCGCCGCCAGCGCCGGACGATGATCTTGCGTTTGGGTTCGAACAAACCGAAGCGCCCGCCCAGGGCAAGCACGGCTGGAATCAGCGTCAGCGCCACCGCCACCGCGACGACCATGGCCACCGCGGTGGGAACACCCATGGTCTGGAAGTACGGCAGCCGGGCGAAACTCAGACAGAAGATCGCGCCGGCAATCGTCAGACCCGAGGCCAGCACCACCTTCGCGACGCTGTGATACGTCGTGTAGAACGCCTGCTCGCGTTCCTCACCGGCTTGCCGCGCCTCCTGATACCGGCCGATGAAGAAGATGCCGTAGTCGGTACCGACGGCGATCCCCAGCGATACGAGCAGATTCACGGCGAACGTCGAGAGCCCGATGACCTGGTGATCACCGAGCAGTGCGACGACACCTCGCGCTACCTGGACCTGCATCCCCACCATGACCAGCAGAAGAACTGCCGTGACCACCGAACGGTAGACGAAGAGCAGCATCGTGAGGATCACCACGAGGGTGACTACGGTGATCTTGATGATGGATTTGTCACCGGCATGGTTCATGTCCGATGCGAGCGGGGCGGGGCCGGTGACGTAAGCCTTGACCCCGGCCGGTAGTTGCGACCGTTGAACGATGTCCCGGACGGCCTCAACCGATTCCGTGGACAGGGACTCACCCTGGTTGCCCGCGAGATTCAGTTGGACGTAGACCGCCTTGTTGTCCTGACTCTGCACCCCGGAGGCGGTGAGCTTGTCCCCCCAGTAATCCTGCACATGCTGTACATGCTGCGTATCGGCTTTCAGCTGCCGCACCAGGTCGTCGTAATACCGGTGCACATCGTCGCCGAGAGGCTGCTGCCCCTCCAGGACGACCATTGCCACACTGTCGGAATCAGATTCCCGGAAGCTTCGGCCCATGCGCTGCATCGCCTGGAACGACGGGGCGTCTCTGGGGACCAGTGATACGGAGTAGTCCCTTCCGACCTGCTCCAGTGAAGGGACAGCGAAGGTCAGGACCGCAACGACCACCAGCCAGACGAGAATGATCAGCGCCGCAAGCCGATAGATCATCCGCGCGACGAACGGCGGATCGCTGTGCATCGACTGCTCGCTCATGCGGCTGTCCTCACGCGGAAGGACACCATCATCACGAGCCGCGTTCATCCGGCAAAAGCAGGAGCGACCGGACCAGCGGGCGCGGGCCGGTTGGCCGTAGCAGGGCACTGGCGGGCCGCTGCCGGACCCTCAGCGGCCACCAGAACCAGCGGCCCAACAGCGCAGCGATCGACGGCGTCATGAACGCGCGCACGATCAGGGTGTCGAACAGCAGACCGATACCGATGGTCGACCCCACCTGACCGATCGTGCGCACGTCGCTGGCAAGCATCGACATCATGGTGGACGCGAACACCAGCCCGGCGGCCGTGACCACCTTGCCGCTGCCGGCCATCGCGCGGATGATGCCGGTGTTGATTCCTGCTTTTATCTCTTCTTTCATGCGCGATACGAGGAGCAGGTTGTAATCGGAACCGACTGCCAAAAGAATGATCAGCGAAATCGCGAGCACGAGCCAGTTCAATTGGATTCCGAGAATGTGCTGCCAGATGAGCACCGACAGCCCGAATGCCGCACCCAGCGAAAGCGCAACCGTACCCACGATGACAAGAGCGGCCACCAGGCTCCGGATCATGATCAACATGATGATGAAAATGAGGCAGAGCGCCGCGACTCCCGCGATCAGGAGATCGTAGGTGGAACCATCCACCTGGTCCTTTGCCATCGCCGAGCTGCCGGTGAGATAGATCTTGGCGCTTTCCAGCGGTGTTCCCTTGAGCGCTTCCTCGGCCGCTGTTCGTAACGGTTCGACCCGCGCGATGCCCTCGGGTGTCGCCGGATCGCCCCGCTGCGTGATGAGCATCCGCGCCGCCCTGCCGTCTGGCGAGACGAATACATCCAGGACCTTTTTGAAGTCCTCGTTGTCGAAAACTTCGGGAGGAAGATAGAAGGAGTCGTCGTTCTGGGCGTTGTCGAACGCTTTGCCCATGGCTGTGGCGTTGTCGCCGTTTTCCTCCATCTGACCGAAGATTCCCGACATGGTGCTGTGCATCGTCAGCATCATGGTCCGGGTGCTCTGCATCGTCGCGATCATGGACGGGAACTGGGCGATCATCTGCGGCATGAGCAGATTCAGCTGATCGAGGTTTCCCACGAGCTGGTGCATCGTCGATGTCAACCGATCAACGCCGTCAAGCGCTTCGAACAGCGATTTCAGCGCCCAACAGACCGGGATGTCGAAACAGTGCGGTTCCCAGTACAGATAATTTCGAACAGGCCTGAAGAAATCGTCGAAGTCTGCCATGTGGTCACGCAATTCGTTGGTGACATCCTCCAGCTCATGGGTTTTCGTGACCATCGCATTCGTCGTCGTGGCGAGCTGCTGCATCAAGCCGAACATCCGCTGCATCGTGGTGATGGTCTTCTGCAGCTCCTCAGCCTGGGTGACCAGATCGTTCATCCGAGCCTTCTGAAACGGCAAGAGCTGCAACTGACTTGCATTGCCAGAACTCATGATGAACGGGATCGTCGTGTGTTTCAGCGGGGTTCCCTCAGGACGGGTGGCCCCCTGTACCCTCGCGATGCCCGGGACCGCGAGAACCCCCTTGGCCAGTTTGTTCAGCACAAGGAAATCGGCCGGGTTGCGCAGGTCGTGGTCGGCCTCGATATACAGGATGTCGGGAGCCGTCATCAGCGACTGCGGAAAGTGCCGGTCGGCCGCCGCATACCCTTCATTGGCCGGAATGTCTTTCGGCAGATAATTCTGGTCGTTGTAACCGGGCTGGTACCTCGGCAGCGCCAGCAACCCGATGAGCGAGGCGGCCAATGCCGTGACCAGAATCGGTGCGGGCCAACGGACGATCGCGGTACCGATGCGCCGCCAACGCCGCACGATGATCTTGCGTTTGGGTTCGAACAATCCGAAGCGTCCGCCGAGTGCAAGGACCGCCGGAATCAGCGTCAGGGCGACCGCAACGGCCACGACCATGCCCAACGCACACGGGATGCCCAGGGTCTGGAAATACGGCAGCCGGGTGAAACTCAGGCAGAACACCGCTCCGGCAATGGTCAGACCCGAGGCCAGGACCACCTTGGCGACGCTGCGATAGGTCGTATAGAAGGCCTGCTCCCGCTCCTCGCCGGCCTGACGTGCCTCCTGATACCGGCCGACGAAGAAAATGCCGTAGTCGGTCCCCGCGGCGATTCCGAGCGTGACCAACAGGTTCACGGCGTAGGTGGAAAGCCCGATCACCCCTTGATCACCCAGGAATGCGACCACTCCTCTGGCCACCTGGAGCTGAACCCCGACCAGTAGCAGCAGCAGAAGTGCAGTGACGATCGAACGGAAGAAGAAGAGCAGCATCACGAGGATGACCGTGAGACTCAGGCCGGTGACCAGGAGCACGGTCTTGTTGCCGCTCTGGCTCAGATCGGAAACAAGGGCGACCGGCCCGGTGACGTAGGCTTCCACCCCCGGCGGTGGCGGGGTGTTCTTCACGATGTTGCGGACGGATTCCAAGGACTCGGTCGCGGCGGCCTGTCCGAGGTCACCGGTGAGGCTCATCTGCACGTAGACGGCCTTGTTGTCGGCGCTTTGCGCCGCACCCGCGGTCAGCGGGTCGCCCCAGAAATCCTGGATGTGCTGCACGTGCGCCGTGTCGGCTTTCAACTGACGGATCAAGTCGTCGTAATAGCGGTGAGCATCGTCGCCGAGCGGTTGCTGCCCCTCCAGGACGATCATCGCCACACTGTTCGAGTTGGATTCTCGAAAGCTCTGGCCCATGCGCTGCATCGCCTCGAATGACGGCGCATCGTTGGGGATCATCGATACCGAGCGCTCTTTTTCCACCTGCTCCAACGGAGGGACGGCCGCACCGAGGATGTAGGTGATCACCAACCACAGCAGGATGATCGGTATCGCCAGTTTGCGGATCATCCGGGGGATGAACGGCGGCTCGTCGGCGGTGGGTTGGCTGCTCATGCGGCCTTCAGCGAGCAGAAGGTGAACGCGCTCGTCCCTTGCCCGGTCCGCTCCGACTTGACCTTGCCATCGACGGTGATACGGCAGCCGATGTTGCTACCAGTGCCCTGCGCGATGATGTTGACCATCGCCGTCGTCTCCGACATCGGGAACTTCAACGTCCATGGCAAGCTTGCGCTTTCAATGAACTGCGGCTCGGCGTCAACATCGAAATAGCTGATGCTCGCCGTCGTGCCCGGTGAACCGAACACCTCGTACACCAGCTGCTTCGGGTTGTAGGGCTTGCGTTCCTGGGTTTCGGTGTCGGAATACGCGGGGCGGATCTCGGAACCGAAGACACCGTGCAGCCGCAGCACCGTGAATCCGCCGGCGCCGAGGACGACAAGAATGAGCAGCGGAATCCACAGCCGCTTCATAACCCCCAAATCACGAACCCCCATCCGTGTCTAACCCGCCGATTCGGTTGCCGGTGGCGCCCCGAACCAGCCGTGCGGAGGGGTCACGGCGAACACGCTGTGATTCGGGCAGAATCCGAACCCGACAAGTACAGCATTCAGGCGACCTCCACATCGGTCTATTGCCAACGTGATACGGGATCGTAATGCAAACTGCGGGTGCACGATGCGGAACGGAAGCTACCGTCGCCACCGGTCGGCGCCGACTGGACTTCCGCTGGGAATCGGCTGTTCGTCGGGCCCGGTCCGGCGTTTCCGGTACCGACGGTCCGGCCTGACCGCCAACGTCGTTGTGGCCGTGGGACATACACTGGATCTCAGGCATCGGCGAAGAACTCCAGGATTGCCGAATTCACCGAATTCGGCCGTTCGAGGAATCCCAGGTGACCCGTGTCGGCGATTTCGAGGTAGCGGCCGTTCGGAAGGGCCGCTGCCACCTCTGCGCCGAGGTGCGGAGGCATCACGAGGTCATCGGCGAAACCGATCACCAGCACCGGTGTGGAGATCGACCGGTACGCGGGCCGCCGATCCCGCTCCGGAGCGACGTCATACTGAGCGCGAATCCCCCTGGTCGGCTTGGTCGGCCACATCGTGAAGGTATCGATCCAGTCCCGAACCGAGCCGTCGTCATTCAGAGTCCTTGGCGAAAAGTTTTCCAGCAAACGCAGTTTCGCCTCGTAGGCAGGCGGGACCCGCACATCTGACCCGGCAAGTTCCAATTCCGCCTGCCGAAAGAACTCGCGCGCCCGGTCGTTGCGGCCCCGCGTGGCCATCAACGCCGCCTGGCTCACCAGGTCCGGCCGGGACAGCATCAGCTCCTGGGCGATGTAGGCGCCCATCGAGACACCGACGAGCCGCACGGGTGCAACGCCCAGCCGCTCGATCAACTCGGCGGTGTCGGCCACCATCGTCGCAGTGGTGAACGTATCGGTATCCGCTGTGGCACCGACTCCCCGGTTGTCGAACGTGATGACGCGGTACCCGGCCGCACGGAATGCAGGCACCTGGTGAAGATCCCAGGTGCGTCCGAGACCGCCTTGGCCGGCAATGAACAGCACCGCCTCACCGTGGCCATGGTCTTCGTAGGCCAGATTCATTCTCCCCCGCCCCGCTTTGTCGGCTACGCGTCCAACCGGGCGAACTGGCCCTGCCGATAATGCTCGACACAGGCCGATCGCCGGACTTTGCCGCTCGTGGTGATCGGGATCGAACCCGGGGACACCGGAACGAGATCGGCGACACCGAGGCTGTGCGAGTGGGATATCGCCGAGGTCACTTCTCGCTTGACGGCCGAGAGTTTGTCCATCGTCTCCTCGTGAGAGTCGCCCTGCTTTCTAACTTCGATGATGACGACGAGCTTCTCGGTGCGGCCGTCCGGAACCGCGATGGCCGCGCAGCGACCCCGGGTGATCTCCTGGATCGTCGCCTCGATGTCGTCGGGAGAATGGTTGCGCCCGTACACGATCAGCAGATCTTTGATGCGGCCGACCACATACAGCTCACCGTCAGAGTCGAAGCCGAGGTCCCCGGTGCGCAGCCAGGGCCCCTCGGGAGTGCCGTCCGAGGGCGATACGAGTTGACCGCCGAACGTCGCCGCGCTCTCTGCGGGTCTGCCCCAATAGCCGGTCGCGACGTTGTCGCCGTACACCCAGATCTCGCCGACGGAACCGGGCGGACACTCCGTGCGGGTCTCCGAGTCAACGATGCGGATCATCGGCGACTGCGACATCTGGTAGCTGACCAGGGGTGTGCCGCTACTGTTCTCGCTACGCTGCGCCACACCGGCGGTCAGCTTGTCGGATTCGAAACGCACTACCGTCGGTGGCCGATCGGGTGGGTTGGTCGCCACGTAGACGGTCGCCTCCGCGAGCCCGTACGACGGGCGGATCGCCGCCGGGTTCAGCTTGAACTTCGCAAAGCGATCGGTGAAGCGCTCGAGCGTTGCCGGATGCACCCGTTCGGCGCCGGTGATGATGACCAGCACATCGGAGAGGTCACGGCCGGCCAGGTCATCGTCCGATGTTTTTCGCACAGCCAATTCGAAGGCGAAGTTCGGCGCGGCGGTATAGGCACGAGAATTGTTTGCCAACAATTGGATCCACCGGGCCGGTCGTTGCAGGAACGCCATCGGACTGGTGAGCACAGCGGGAACCCCGGCCAGCACCGGTGCGCAAACTCCGAGGTACAAACCCATGTCGTGATAGAACGGCAGCCACGACACAATGGTTGCGCCGGGCGGGATGACGTTTCCGGAGGCGGAGAAATAGCCGGGCAACAGTTGCCGGAAATTGGCCATCAGGTTCTCGTGCGACATCATCACCCCGGCCGGGTTCCGGGTGGATCCCGACGTGTACTGCAAATATGCGGTGTCGGGCGGGGTGTGGATCCCGGTGCCGTAGCGCCCCGGCGAGGCGTCGAGATCCAGCAGGTCGACCTCGACGATCGACGGAGTCGATCCGCCGGGCTGAGACGAGACGTACTCGGCCACCACTCCCGAGACCGCAGAGGTGGTGAGGATGACGGTCGGCAGCGCATTCTGCAACACCGATCCGACGCGGTCATCGCTGGCACCCCCCAACGGCACCGACAACGGCACCGCGATGCGCCCCGCCTGCATCGCGCCGAGAAAAGCCACGATGTACGCGATCCCCTGCGGAGCCAGGATCAGCGCGCGGTCACCCGGTGCCCCGAATTGTTCGAGATATCGCGCCAGATTCCGCGTCCGCCGATACAACTGCGCGAACGTCAGGCTCTCCGGAACACCGTCCCAACTATTTTCATAATCAATAAAAGTGACCGCAGTGTCATCACCTTGAAGTCCGGCACGCTCGTTCAGCAACGTCAGAATGGACGTATCACCCACGGGCATAGGGTAACGCCGCGACTGCGGCCGCATATCGAGAAAGCCCGGCAAACTTCAACCGCGCCGCGTGTGCGTCACAGTTATGTCATTTAGTCGTGCGGTCACACAAACTATTTGCAATCGTTCGTATTCATCCGATCGATTGCTCAGATCGTCGGACAACTCACCCCAGCGAATCTAGCGTTGGTGATTGTGACCGCCCGCTGAGGACCCTGCGCCGGCAAGGGCGGTGGGAGAACACCGGCGTAGCTGCGTCGGCCCACCGCACCGGCGCCGGGCATCCGAACCGGTGGCGGCCAGACCTGCCAATCGGCCTCGGGAGGAGGGCACTTGGCTATGTCCGAGAATGCAAACGACAGGTTGCCGGATTCCGATCCCGGCTTGTCTCCGAACCCGCGGCCCGGCAGACCGGTCACCCCGGTCGCCGTCATCGGGATGTCCTGCCGGCTTCCCGGCGGCATCGACTCCCCAGAACAACTGTGGGAGGCGTTGATCCGCGGCGATGACCTGGTCACCGAGGTGCCGCCCGACCGCTGGGATGCGGACGAATACTACGACCCGGAACCCGGGGTTCCCGGACGATCGGTGTCGAAGTGGGGTGCGTTCATCGATGATGTTGCCGGCTTCGACTCGGAGTTCTTCGAGATCAACGAGCGCGAAGCCACCGCGATCGACCCTCAGCATCGGATCCTGCTCGAGACGTCGTGGGAGGCCATGGAACATGCCGGCGTCTCCCGCGACGACCTGACGGACACCAGCACCGGCGTCTTCATCGGGCTGACGCACGGCGACTACGTGATGTTGGCTGCTGATGCCGAAGCCCTGGAGGCCGCGTACGGGTTCAGCGGCACCAGCTTCAGCCTGGCATCCGGACGGGTCGCCTACGCGCTGGGGGTACACGGCCCCGCACTCACGGTGGACACAGCCTGTTCCTCGGGCCTGACCGCGGTGCACCTGGCCTGCCGCAGCCTGCACGAGGGCGAGAGTGACCTGGCCTTCGCCGGCGGCGTCACCCTGGTGTTGGACCCGCGGAAGTTCGCCTCCGGATCAGCCGAGGGAATGCTGTCCCCCACCGGGCGCTGCCACGCGTTCGATACCGCGGCCGACGGATTCGTTTCGGGCGAGGGTTGCGCTGTGGTGCTGCTCAAGCGGCTGACCGACGCAGTGCGCGACGGTGATCGGATCCTGGCCGTGATCCGCGGCACGGCCGCCAATCAGGACGGTCACACCGTGAACATCGCCACGCCGTCGGATGCCGCACAGACCGCGGTGTATCGAATGGCGTTGGCCGCAGCCGGTATCGATGCCGACACGGTCGGCATGGTGGAGGCGCACGGGACGGGCACCCCGGTCGGGGACCCGATCGAGTACTCCAGCCTGGCGAAGGTGTACGGCGTCGACGGACGCTGCGCCCTCACGTCGGTCAAGACCAACATGGGGCATGCCCAGGCTGCCTCTGGCGCGCTCGGCCTGATGAAGGCCGTTCTCGCAGTGCACCACGGCGTGGTTCCACAAAATCTCCACTTCACCCGCCTACCCGATCAGCTCGCTCAGATCGCGACCAATCTGTTTGTGCCCCAGGAGACCACCGCGTGGTGCACCAACGGGAACCATCCCCGACGGGCGGCGGTCTCGTCATACGGGTTGTCGGGGACCAACGTCCACGCCATCGTGGAGCAGGCGCCCGTGCCGGCGCCGGAACCCACCACGGCAGCCGTACCACCCGAGTCGGACGCGGCACCACTGTTGTTCCCGCTGTCATCCACGTCACCAGAAGAGCTGCGTCACACGGCCGCCCGGCTGGCCGAGTGGGTACAGACACACGGTGATGTCACCCTGCCTGATCTGGCATACACCCTGGCGCGCCGACGCGTGCACCGGTCGGTACGCACCGCCGTCGACGCGCGCAACCGCGCGGAGCTCACTGCGGCGTTACGTGAGATCGCTGACGGCGATGACCCCCATCAAGCCGCTGTCGGGCGCAACGACCGAGGTCCGGTCTGGGTGTTCTCCGGCCAGGGTTCGCAGTGGGCGGCAATGGGTGCCGAGCTGCTGGCCAACGAACCGGTGTTCGCCGCTACCGTGGCCCGGGCCGAGCCGATCATCGCCGCCGAGTCGGGATTCTCGGTGACCGAGGCGATGTCGGCGGCACAGACCGTCAGCGGTCAGGACCGGCTGCAGCCGACGCTGTTCACCATGCAGATCGCCTTGGCCGCCACCATGCGGGCATACGGGGTGCACCCCGCTGCGGTCATCGGCCACTCCCTGGGTGAGGGCGCGGCAGCCGTTGTCGCGGGCGCGCTTTCGCTGGAAGACGGACTACGCCTGATCTGCCGGCGGTCGCAACTCATGTCCCGGATCGCCGGGACAGGTGCCACCGCCGCGGTGGAACTTCCTGCCAAGCAGGTACTTTCAGAGCTGACCGGACGCGGAATCACCGATGTCGTGGTGGCGGTCGTGGCCTCGCCGGAATCCACCGTCGTGGCCGGTGCCACACAGACGGTTCGCGAGCTCGTCGCCGACTGGGAACAACGCGGGGTGATGGCCCGTGAGATCCCGGTCGATGTCGCCTTCCACTCACCGCAGGTTGAGCCGATCGTCAGCGACCTGACCGCGGCCCTGGCCGACCTGAAACCGATGCCGCCGGAGATCCCCTTCTACTCGGCGACCCTGTTCGATCCCCGCGAGCAACCGGTGTGCGACGCCGCATACTGGGTGACCAACATGCGCCGGATGGTGCGGTTCGCCACCGCGGTACAAGCTGCGCTGGAGGACGGGCACCGGGTCTTCGCCGAACTGTCGCCGCACCCGCTGCTCACCCGGGCCCTCGAACAGACGGCCCGCAGTCGCGAGACGCCGATGGCCGCCCTGGCCGCGATGCGCCGAGAACAGGCCCTGCCGAATGGGTTGCGCGGATTCCTGATCGATCTGCACAGCGCAGGCGCGGCAGTCGACTTCACCGCACTGTGCCCGAACGGGCGGTTGGTGGACGCACCACTTCCGACCTGGACGCACGGTCGACTGTGGCTGAACGGGGGTGGCCACGATTCACCGACGCACGGCGGTTGCACCATCGCGGTACACCCGCTGTTGGGGCCCGGCGTGCGCCTGCAGGAACAGCCTGAGCACCACGTGTGGCAGGCAGATGTCGGCACGGCCGCCCAGCCCTGGCTCGCGGACCACCAGATCCGTAGCGTTGCGGTGCTTCCCGGAGCCGCGTACTGCGAGATGGCGCTGGCAGCCGCCAACGCGGTGCTGGGCTCGGCGTCCGAAGTCCGCGACGTCCACTTCGAGCAGGCGCTGCTGTTGGACGAGCAGACCCCGGTGGGCGCGTCGGCGTTGGTGGCGTCGCCGGGTGTCGTCGACTTCACCGTGGAGACAAATCATGAAGGCGACCAGGCACGGCACGCGAGCGCCGTACTGCGGGCCGCCGAAGATGTGCCGCCGCCCGACTACGATCTATCTGACCTCCTGGTTGCTCTCCCCGGCGACGAGGACGGTGACGGGGTACGAAATCGTGTGAGTGAGCACGGTATTCAGTACGGCCCGGCATTCTCCGGACTCGTTGCAGTGCACACCGGGGCAACCCAGGCCGTGCTCGCCGAGGTGGCGCTACCCCGCTCGATCCGATCACAACAGGACGCCTACGTCGTGCACCCGGCGCTGCTGGACGCGTGCTTCCAGTCCGTCGAGGCCATCCCCGACGTGCAGACCCTCGGTGGCGAGTTGCTGGCGTTGCCGCTGGATGTCCGTCGATTGCGGGTCTACGGCTCGGCCCGCAACGCGCGTTACTGCTACACCCGGTTGATCCACGCCGACACCGCGGAGATCGAGGCCGACATCGATGTGCTCGACGAGAACGGTTCGGTCCTGCTCAGGGTCCAGGGGCTACGACTCGGCGCCGGGGTCTCCGGAAGCGCACACGACGATCGGGTTCTCAGCGAGCGACTGCTGACGGTGGAATGGCAGGAACGTGAACTGCCGGAAGCGGAGTATGCCGATGCCGGATCCTGGCTGCTGATCGGCGCGACGGCCGCTGCCGAGGCCGTGACGTCCAGGTTGAGCAGTGTGTTGACCGGCCATGGCGCACAGTCCACCACCATGACCTGGCCCAGCCGAGACGATGACCCGTCGACGGGGCGCGAGTTCAACAGCCGACTGCGCGGCGGGCACTTCACCGGTGTGGTGATCCTGGCGGAACCCAAGAGCAACGATGCCGACGACCAGTTCCCGTTGCGGGGCCGCGAGTATGTACGTCATCTGGTGCACATCACCCGCGAATTACCCGAGATACCAGGCGAACTGCCCCGCCTCTACGTGGTGACGCGCGGCGCCCAGACCGTGGTCGCCGGCGACGTGGCCAATCTCGAGCAGGCCGAGTTGCGAGGATTGATCAGGGTGATCGGAGCCGAGCATCCGCATCTCGTGGCCACCCAGATCGACGTGGACGAGGCCACCGACGTGGAGCAGTTGGCGCTACAACTGCTCAGCGGGTCCGAGGAAGACGAGACCGCCTGGCGCGACGGCCAGTGGTACACCGCCCGGTTGTGCCTTGCTCCGCTGCGCCCCGAGGAACGGCAAACCACCCTCGCCGACCATGAGCGTGACCGGATGCGCCTGCAGATCCGCACACCCGGCGACCTCGAGTCGATGGAACTTGTCGCCTGCGAACACGTTCCGCCGGGGGCGGGGCAGATCGAGGTCGCAGTCACCGCGTCGAGCATCAACTTCGCCGACGTGCTGGTCGCTTTCGGCCGTTATCCCGCATTCGACGGCCGACTTCCGCAACTCGGCATCGACTTTGCCGGAGTGGTGACCGCGGTCGGACCCGACGTGACCGACCACCAGGTCGGCGATCATGTCGGCGGACTGTGCGCCGACGGTTGTTGGGGCACGTTCGTCACGTGTGACGCGCGCCTGGTCACTACGCTGCCTACCGGATTGTCCGACGCCGAGGCAGCGGCGCTGACCGTAGCGACCGCCACCGCGTACTACGGGCTCAACGACATGGCCCGCATCAAAGCGGGTGACAGGGTGCTGATCCACTCGGCGACCGGCGGGGTCGGCCAGGCGGCGATGGCGATCGCGCGAGCCGCGGGCGCAGAGATCTTCGCCACCGCCGGCAGTGAGCAACGCCGGCAGTTGTTGCACGACATGGGTGTAGAGCATGTCTACGACTCACGGACTCTGGAGTTCGCCGACCAGATCCGCCAGGACACCCAGGGGTACGGCGTGGACATCGTGCTGAATTCGGTGACCGGCGCCGCCCAACGGGCCGGACTCGAATTGCTGGCATTCGGCGGGCGATTCGTGGAGATCGGCAAACGGGATATCTACGGCGACACCCGGCTGGGTCTCTTTCCCTTCCGGCGCAACCTCTCGTTCCATGCCGTCGACCTGGCGCTGATGTCGGTCAGTCACCCCGACCGGCTCCGAGAGTTGCTGGCCACGGTGTACCTGCTGACCGCGGAGGGCGACCTGCCGATGCCGGAGTTCACCCGGTATCCACTTGCCGAGGCTTCCAATGCTATTCGGATGATCGGCGGCGCCCAGCACACCGGCAAGCTCGTGCTCGACATCCCGCATACCGGATCCAGCCGGCTTGTGGTCCCACCGTCACAGGTGCCGGTGTTCCGCCCCGAGGGCGCGTACATCGTCACCGGTGGTCTCGGCGGGCTCGGTCTCTTCGTGGCAGAGAAGATGGCCGCCAACGGCTGCGGGCGCATTGTGCTGTCCTCCCGGTCACGGCCGAGCGGCCAGGCGCTGACGACCATCGATCGCATCCGCGCGGCCGGTGCCGACATCGTCGTCGAATGCGGCGATATCGCCGAGCCGGGTACCGCGGAGCGGTTGGTGACCGCTGCGACTGCCGGTGGGCTTCCGGTGTGCGGCGTGTTGCACGCGGCCGGGGTGATCGAGGATGCAGCGTTGACCAACATCACCGATGAGCTCATCGAGCGAGACTGGGCCCCCAAGGTTTACGGCGCCTGGAATCTGCATACCGCCACCGCTGACCAGCCCTTGGACTGGTTCTGTTCGTTCTCGTCGGCGGCCGCACTGGTCGGCTCACCCGGTCAGGGAGCCTACGCAGCGGCCAACAGTTGGCTGGACGCATTCAGCTTGTGGCGCCGGGCCAAGGGCTTGCCTGCCATGGCGATCGCGTGGGGCGCCTGGGGGCAGATCGGCCGCGGCACCGACCTGGCGGAGGGCACCGGCATCGCGATCACGCCCGAGGAGGGCGTGTACGCCTTCGAAGCGCTGCTGCGGCACAACCGCGCTTACACCGGGTACGCGCCGATCACCGGCACGCCTTGGTTGAGTACCTTCGCCGAGCGGATACCTTTCGCCGAGGCGTTCCGGTCCAACGGTCAAAACCACCTGGGCACAAGTAAACTGCTCGCCGAGCTCGACAAGATTCCGGCCGAGGAGTGGCCCCTGCGGGTGCAGCAGTCGATCTCGACCCAGATCGGTCTGATCCTGCGCCGCAGCGTCGACCCCGACCGTCCGCTGGCCGAGTACGGCATGGACTCGCTGGGGGCGCTGGAACTACGCACCCGAATCGAAACCGAGACCGGCGTGCGAATTCCCGCTACCGGCATCACGACCATTCACGCCTTGACGGAACTGCTGTGCGCGAATCTCATTCCCGCGAAAGCCTCGTGAGACACCCGGGTACGCGATCGACAGACTGACATCAACGAATCGGACAGGGGGACAACCATGTGGGGGTCACTGCTGGTACTGGCGCTTCTGACGTCGATCAACCCCGTGCGGCTCGGCATCATCCTCGTGGTGCTGTCCAGGCTCAGGCCCCTGCGGAACCTGGTCGCTTACTGGACGGGCGCGGCGATCATCGGGCTGACCACCCTGATCGTTCCGCTGATTGCGCTTCACGCCGCACCGACCTCGGCGACCTTTCTCAGAGATTTCGCCAACCCGACCGCGAACCCCGTCGCCCAACGAACTGCGATCACCATCGGTGTGGCTCTGCTGGTGATCGCCGTACTGATGCTGGCGCGTTCATTGCGGCGAAGCCCGGTCCCGCCCGGCAAGCCCGCCGTTGCGGACCCTGCCAGCCCCGGAAGCGTATCGACGCTGTTGCTCGATTCGTCAGCACCGCCGGCAATCTCGCGTCTGCTGCAGACAGCCGCGGCGGCTGCCGCAGAAGAAGGCGAATCACCGATCCGTCGACTGTTCGGCCGGATCCGCGTTGCCTGGCAGGAGGGGTCCCCGTGGATCTCGTTCGTCATCGGTGTCATCGTGCTGCCGCCTCTTGACGGGGTGGTGTTCGCCCTCGCGATCATCGTGGCTTCCGGGGCTGCACTCGGCGTCCAGGTCGGTGCTGCGATCGCGTTCGTCATCGGCGTGCTGGCGGTGGAGGAGATCATTCTGATCAGCAACGTGGCTGCTCCGGCCAGGACGCAGGCAGCACTGCAGCGACTACACGACTGGGCGCGCACCCATCATCGGAAGTTCGCGGCCGCCATTCTGGCAGTCGTCGGTATCTCGCTGGTGGCCCGCGGCATGGGAGGTCTCTAAACTCGTCCCATGTCACCACAGATCGAGCACTTGGAATTTCAGGCCCAGGCACGCCAACTGCTGGAACTACTGATCCACTCGGTGTACTCCAACAAGGATTCCTTTCTGCGGGAGCTGGTCTCGAACGCCTCCGACGCCTTGGACAAGCTGCGGCTGGAGTCTCTGCGGAACAAGGACCTCAACACAGACACCTCTGACCTCCACATCGAGATCGAGGTCTCCCACGAGCCGCGCACCCTGATAGTGCGCGACAACGGCATCGGCATGACACATGAGGAAGTGGTCGACCTGATCGGCACTCTCGCGAAATCGGGTACCGCCGAATTGCGTCAGCAATTGAGCGAAGCCAAGAACGCGGCTGCCTCCGAAGAATTGATCGGCCAGTTCGGTGTCGGCTTTTACTCGACGTTCATGGTGGCCGACAGGGTCGAGTTGCTGACCCGCAAGGCGGGCGAGAGCGGTGCCACCCGATGGGTGTCCACCGGTGACGGCACGTACACCATCGAATCCGTCGATGACGCTCCCCAGGGCACCACGGTCACGCTGCATCTCAAGCCCGAGGACGCCGAGGATCAGCTGCACGACTATGCCGCGGAGCCGAAGATCAGAGAGCTCGTCAAGAAGTACTCCGACTTCATCGCCTGGCCGATCCGGATGAACGACGAGACGCTCAACTCGATGAAGGCGCTGTGGGCGAAGCCCAAGGACGAGGTCTCCGACGAGGAGTACAGCGAGTTCTACAAACACATCGCCCATGCATGGGACGACCCGCTCGCGGTCATCCCGATGAAGGGTGAGGGCACCTTCGAGTACCAGGCCCTGCTGTTCATCCCCTCACACGCCCCGTTCGACCTGTTCACCAGGGACGCCAGGGTCGGGGTGCAGCTGTACATCAAACGTGTTTTCGTCATGGGCGATTGTGACGAACTCATCCCCGGTTACCTGCGCTTCGTGAAGGGTGTGGTCGATGCACAAGGGATGTCGCTCAACGTGTCCCGCGAGATCCTGCAGCAGGACCGGCAGGTCACGGCGATCCGCCGGCGGCTGACCAGGAAAGTCCTGTCGACGATCGCCGATCTGCAGTCAGGGCAACCGCAGGACTACCGCACGTTGTGGACTCAGTTCGGCGCCGTTCTCAAGGAAGGCCTGATGTCGGACCCGGACAACCGGGACACGCTGCTGCGAGTCTCATCCTTCGCGTCCACCTTTTCCGCCGCAGCGGGCGAGGACGGCCTCACCACGCTGGCCGAGTATGTCGAGCGCATGAAGGACGGGCAGGAACAGATCTTCTACGCCACGGGACCATCGACCGATCAGCTCCTGAAATCACCGCACCTGGAGGCATTCAGAGCCAAAGGCTACGAGGTGCTGTTACTCACGGACCCGGTCGACGAAGTCTGGGTGGGGTCGGTACCGGAGTTCGACGGCAAGCCACTGCAGTCGGTCGCCAAGGGCGAGGTGGACCTCGACTCCGAGGAGGAGAAGTCGGCACACGAGGCTGCACGCACCGAGCAGGAGAAGGAGTTCGCCGACCTGCTGGCCTGGCTGACGGAAACGCTGAGTGACCACGTGTCGGAGGTGCGATTGTCCAGCCGGCTGACGGAGTCGCCGGCCTGCCTGATCACGCCCGCGTTCGGCATCACCCCGGCACTGGCCCGCATGTACCGGGCGTCCGGACAAGCGATTCCGGTCGGAAAACGGATTCTCGAGCTCAACCCGGCGCATTCGCTTGTCACCGGGCTACGTCAGGCATATCGGCCGGACGACGGTGCCGATCTGACCCAGCTGTCTGAAACTGCCGAACTACTCTATGGCACAGCACTTCTCGCTGAAGGCGAGGTTCCCGAGGACCCAGCCAAGTTCGCCGGCCTGCTCGCCGACCGACTGGCTCGCACGGTCTGATCAACGGGTGCCGTCGACGCAGACCTGCCTGAGCCGATCACCGTACGTGCTGACCACAGGAGCGGTCAGCATGTCCTCATGCGTGCAGTCGACGAAATGCTCCGTGACATCGCCGGCCACGAAGGGACGCCAGTTCTGTTCAGCGGACGACGTGGTAGCGGTTTTCTTGCGCAACGCCGAGAAGATGACCATGTCACCGTCGAACAGACCCGGCTCGTGGGTCTGGTACAGCGCCACGTTGGTGTTCACATTGCGAACGGTCATATCCAAAAGCGGTTTGTAGCGGGAGAACTCGACGCCGGTAAGTTCCCGTACGAGTTCCTCGACCCGCTCATAGGTGAGCGGTTCATCGGGGTCCTGCGCCCCGATACCCGCGAACCGCAGGATCTCCTCGAGGACGTCCTCCTCTTTGACGCGGCGGTCCGGGATGTTGGCGTCGCCCTCGGGCTGGGCGTCGAGCAGGATCAGCCGCCGGACGTCGCATCCGCGGCGTTGCAGTTCGATCGCGATTTCGTGGGCGACGACACCGCCGAAACACAGGCCGAGGAGGTCATACGGACCGGCCGGATGGGCTTTCTGGATCCTGTCCGCATAGTTCTTCGCCATATCGTGAATCGACTCGGGCCAGCTCTCACCGCTGTCGAGGGTTTGTTGTACTCCGAGGATCGGGCAGTCCAGATAGTTGCCCAGCGTGGAGTAGGCCCAACTCATACCGGACCCGGGGTGGATGCAGAACAGCGGTACGCCGAGGCCCTGCTTCAGCGGCTGAACCGGAACCACTTCCTGCACACCGATGGTGTCTGATTGCAGCCGCTCGCTCAGGCTCATCACCGTGGGTGCCTCGAACACCGTGGGCACGGACAGATCGATGTTCAGTGCGGTCTTGATCGCCGCGATCAGACGCATCGCCGTCAGCGAGTCTCCGCCCAGTGCGAAGAAGTCATCGTCGAGACCCGCCCGCTCCACACCCAGCACATCGACAAACGCTTTGGCGACGGTCTTTTCGATCGGGGTCTGCGGCTCCCGGAACGTCGCGGCGGCGAACACCGGCTCCGGCAGCGCCCGTCGGTCCACCTTGCCCGATGAGGTCAACGGGAACTCGTCGAGCACCATGATCTGGGTCGGCACCATGTACTCGGGCAACCGCGAGCTCAACTGCTGACGAACCACGCTGATCCTGGTGTTGGTAGCCGGATCGTTGGCGAGGTGGCTGCGCTCGCCGACCCCGTTCGGCGACAGATAGAGATCGGTGAACGCCCGGTCATCCGCGATATCGTCCAGCGCGACGAAGACCGCATCGACGGTGCCGGATTGGGCGCCCCAGGTGACCGCGACGCGATATCGGGTCGCCTCTCCGAGCCGGTGCAGCTGTTCGGGAGTGGCGGTGTCGTCGGGTGCCGAGCCGGAAGCCCCGGCGGTGGCTTCCGCCACGGAACGACCCGCGGCCAGGGCCTGTTCGGCACCCACATCGGCGATCACCCCGGCGCGCGGGATGGCACTGACTCGCACGATGGGCGGACGTTGCGACATGAGCCGGCTGTGCATCCCGCTCACACCCGCACACTCGGTCCACTCCCACGTCGGCACCTCTGCCAGGGAGCGCACGGCCGCAGGTGTCTTGTGGATGACGACGTCATAGCGGTACCGCGTCAGCTCGTTGTCGGCCACACCGCGTTTGACCTGAATGTCGACACCTGCCACCGATGGCCGGTCGGCCGCCCACGTGGTGAAAAATTCTGGTGCCAAGAGCAATTCGGTCTCATCTATGACTGCGCGCTGCGCCCGCTTGCGAATCTCGTCACCGGCCTCGGTGGTGGCGCACGCCAACGCGATACCGGTCTGGAACGCGCTCTGCAATCTGAGGTTGCGCACGTCGCCGACAAACACCGCCCCGCCGGGAGCCAACAGTTCCACTGCCTTGTCCATGACCTCGGCCAGGTAGCCCGCACTCGGGAACTTGCCGACCACCGAGTGAAGGATGACGGTGTCGAAGTGCCCCTGCGGCAGTGCGCCGGTCACGTGCTCGGATTGCGTCAGGAGGTGCACCCGGTCCCGCCACGGCTGCCTCGCCACCGCCGCCTGCAACGTCTGGATACGCGGCGCGGAGAAATCTGTCGCCCAGTATTCCTCACACTCGGAGGCAACCTGGGACAGGATCTGTCCAGCCCCCACACCGATCTCCAGCACCCGCCGCGGCTGCAGCCCGAGAATGCGGTCCACCGCGGCCGAACGCCATTCGGCCATCTCCGGCAAGGGAATCGGCTCCCCTGTGTAGCTGCTGCGCCAACCTTCGAAATCGCCGCCGAACTCCGACATCTCCAGTTCGGCGTCGTACAACTCGTCACGGCCGCCGTGCCTCAGGTCGAGCATGTCGGCTCCGTCGCCGACGACGGTCTCCTCCAGCGTCACGTAGGCAACCAGATGGTCGGCGGTGTCGCCGCGGTGCACCGCCGCAGCGGCCCGACTCACCTGCGAGCAGGCCAGCAGGGCGTTCTCGATCTCACCCAACTCCAGGCGTTGACCGCGCAGCTTCACCTGGGCATCGGCACGGCCGAGGTAGTCCAGCAGTCCCACAGCGTTCCAGCGCACCAGGTCGCCGGTGCGGTACATGCGGGCCCCCGGCACACCTGTCAAGCCGGAGGGATCGGCCACGAACCGTTCCGCAGTCAGTTCCGGCCGACCCACATAACCGCGCCCCACCGCAGGCCCGGCCACATACAACTCCCCCACCAGGCCGACCGGGACCGGGTTCAACCGCGCATCGAGCACCAGCGCGCACACACCGCGGATCGGGGCTCCGATGCTCACCGGTTGACCGGCCGACAGCGGCGCACAGGTCACCCACACCGTGGTTTCGGTGGGGCCGTAGCCGTTGAACATCCGCCGGCCCGGCGCCCAGGCAGCCACCAACTCCGCGGGGACGGCCTCGCCCACCGCGATCACCGTGCTCAAACCGTCCAGCCGGGCCCGGTCCAGTGTCGCCAGCACCGTCGGGGTCAGCACCGCCGCGTCGACGTGCCGGTTGTCGAGTATCTCCGTCAGGGCTTCCCCGGCATAGGAATCCGGCGGCGCCACCACCAAGGCGGAGCCCGAGGCCACCGCAAGCAACCACTCGCCGACCGACGCATCGAAGGTGGGCGCGGAGACCATCAAGACCCGTGACCGGGCATCCAGTCCGAACATCTCCCGTTGCGCTGCAGCCCAACCGAGCAGACCGGCATGGCTGACCTCGACCCCCTTCGGGGTTCCGGTGGACCCCGATGTGAAGATCACGTACGCGGCATCATGAATGTCCAACGCCGCCAACCGATCCGCATCGGTGATCGGATCCGCGGACCATTGGGTCAGATCCAAGGTGTCGAAGCGCAGCACCGGGTGTTCCCCGGCACCGCCGACCTCATCGACATCTCGGCTCAGGACGCAGACGGCATCCACGGTGTCGAGCAGAGTCGCGATCCGTGCCTCCGGATGAGCCCGATCCACCGGAACATACACGCCGCCGGCCTTGAGCACCGCCCACCATGCCACCACCAGTTCGGCTGAGCGGCCCATCGCCACACCCACTGCGCGGTCCGGCCCCACCCCGGCGTTGATCAGCACCCTCGCCAACCGACTGGACAGCTCATCCAGCTCGCGATATGTCAGGACCCGCTCCCCGTCGATGATCGCAGGAGCATCCGGATCCGTGGCGACGGCCGAGGCCAACAGCTGATCCCCCAACCCCACCGGGGCCTGCAGATCGGCGCCGGACAACTCGTGCAGCACCAGTTCCCGCTCGTCGGGATCCAGCAGGTCCACGTCGCCCACCACCACCGACGAGTCAGCCACCACCGCTTCGAGTACCCGACCGAACCAACCCACGAACCGCTCGATCGTGGCGCGGTCGTACAGATCGGTCGCGTACATCACCATGCCGGCAGCCATCGGGGCACCCGACGCTTCGTTGCGCACCTCGCTCAGATGGATGTCCAGGTCGAACTTGGCTGTGCTCGTATCTGCCTGCAACGCCTCGACGCTGACCTCGTTGATCTCCAAGGCCTCGGGCCGCATGTTGTTCTGGAACACCATGAGTACCTGGAACAGCGGGTGGTGCGAGGTGGAGCGCACCGGGTTGAGCTGCTCCACCAGCAATTCGAACGGCACATCCTGATTGCTGTACGCATTCAGTGCCTTCTGACGCACCTGTTCCACCACATCGTCGAACCGCAGGGCAGGGTTCACCCCGACCCGCATCACCAGGGTATTGACGAAGAACCCGACCAACTCGTCGAGCGCCTTGTCGGTTCGTCCGGCGATCGGGGTGCCCAGTGCGACATCCTCTCCGACCCCGGCCCGGTGCAGCACCACCGCCATCGCAGCCTGCAACACCATCGACACCGTCGCGTGGTGCGCGTCGGCCAACGCCTTGACCCCGGCCCAGGTCTGCGGGTCGACATGCAGCGGTACCTCGTCGCCTCGATAGCTGGGCACCGGCGGACGCCGCCGGTCGGTCGGCAACGACGCCACCTCGGGCAGCTCCGCCAGCTCGCGGCGCCAGTACCCCAGCTGTGCGGCGAGTACGCTGTCGGGATCGGACTCCGAACCCAGCCATTCCTGTTGCCACAATGCGTAATCGGCGTACTGCACCGGCAACGGCTCCCAGTCCACGTCGTGCCCGGCGCACCGGCTGGCGTAGGCCAACCCCACGTCGCGCACCATCGGGGCCATCGACCAACCGTCGAAAGCAATGTGATGCACCACAATCGCCAGCACGTGCTGCTCGGGACCCAGCGCGTAGATCTGCGCCCGAATCGGGATCTCGGTGGCCAGATCGAACCGATGTTCCACCAGGGTCATCAGTTCGCGCGCCATGTCGGACTCCGACAGCGGCACCACCGCCGGGCCCCCACCCCGCCACATCCCGGCCTCGGCAGGCAGCACATCCTGGAAGGCCACACCGTCGGTGTCGGGGAAGACCGTGCGCAGCGACTCGTGCCGGACGATGACATCGTCGAGCGCCTCGCCCAGTGCGTCGACATCCAGCGGCCCGTTGATCCGCAACACGTTCGGCATGTTGTAGGTCGCGGCCCCGCCCTCGAACCGGTTGAGGAACCACATCCGCTGCTGCGCATAGGACAGCGGAATACGTTGTGGCCGCGACATTGCCTGCAGCGGCGGGCGACTGGCTCGGCCATGGGTGCGGTCGAGGTAATCGGCCAGACCGCCGACGGTGGGCGCATCGAAGAGGCACCGCACCGGCACATCGCGACCGAGCGCTGACTGCAGGCGGGCACACACCCGGGTGGCGATCAGCGAGTCACCGCCGAGCGCGAAGAAGTCGTCATCGAGGCCGACCCGACCGAGTCCCAACACCTCGGCGAAGGTCTCGGCAACAGTCTTCTCAGCCGGAGTCCGCGGTGCACGGAAGGCCGTGACGGTGAACACCGGCGCAGGCAGCGCCTTACGGTCGATCTTGCCCGAGGAAGTCACCGGAAGCGCATCGAGTACCACGATCTGAGTCGGCACCATGTAGTCGGGCATCCGCGCACTCAACCACTGCCGTACCGCACTGACCTTGCTGTTGGCGTCGGGATCGTTGGCGAGACTACTGCGCTGCTGCAGCCCGGACGCCGGCCGATACAGGTCCGTGAGCGCTGCCGAGTATCCGGGGTGGTCCGCCGAGACGAACGTCGCCTCGACCGTGCCGGGTTCGGCGCCCCAGGTGACGGCGACCCGGTACCCCGCCTGCTGACCCAACCGATACAACTGTTCGGGCGTAACAGTATCGGCACGGGGCGCGGCATCCACCGCCTGGCCTCCGGCAGCCAGAGCCTGCTCGATACCCACATCGGCGATCACCCCGGCCCGGGGAATCGCGGTGACCCGCACCACGGCCGGGCGTTCGGAAACCAATTCGTTCTGCAGCCCGTTCACGCCCGCACAATCCACCCATGCCCGCACGGGTGCATCCGCCAGCGAGCACACCGCAGCCGGAGTCTTGTGAACGACGACGTCGTAGCGATACCGCGTCAACTCGTTGTCGGCCTCACCGCGTTTGACCTCGATACCCAGGGCACCCACCGCCGCATTCCCGTCCACCCAGGACGTGAAAAACTCTGGAGCCAAGAGTAACTCAGGCTCACCGAGTACGGCCCGCTGAACCCGCTGCCGAACCTCGTCGGCGTCGGCAGCGTCGACGTGCGACAGGGCGATGGCAGTCTGGAAGGCCCCCTGCAGGGTGTGGTTGCGCACGTCGCCGAGGAACAGTGCCCCGCCGGGCGCCAACAGTTCCATGGCCTTGTCCATCACGTCGGTCAGATACCCGGCGTTGGGGAAGTACTGAACCACCGAGTTGATGATGATCGTGTCGAAATACCCAGCCGGCAAACCGTCGACGACATCAGCCGGTTGCACCTGCAGCCGCACCCGGTCACCCCACTGCTGCCCGGCCACGGCCGTCTGCAACTTCTGTACGGTGGGCGCCGAAAAGTCTGTGCCCCAATACTCTTCGGACTCGGGGGCCACCTGCGTGAGTATCAGACCTGAACCGACCCCGATCTCCAGCACCCGACGCGGCCGCAGGGCCAGGATCCGACTGACGGCCCCGGAACGCCACTCCCGCATCTGATCGAGTGGAATCGGTTGCCCGGTGTAACTGCTGTTCCAACCCCGGAAGTCGCTGCCGAACTCCTCGGCCTCATCCCGGGCGTCATAGAGCTCGTCGTACAGTTGCTGCCACTGATCGACAACCTCGGCCTCATGGTCGGCGGTGCTCGTGCGCTCCAGGCTGACGTAGGCGACCAGGTGATCGGCCGTATCGGTGTGGTGCACAGCCGCTGCGGCACGACCTACCTGCGGGCAGGCCAACAGGGTGTTCTCGATCTCACCCAACTCGATGCGCTGCCCGCGCAACTTGACCTGCGCGTCGGCCCGACCCAGATACTCGAGCGTACCCGTGGCGGTCCAGCGCACCAGGTCACCGCTGCGATACATTCGCAACCCCGGTCCGCCAAAGGGGTTGGCCACGAAGCGATCTGCGGTCAGATCCGCCCGACCCACGTAACCGCGTGCCACTGCCGGCCCAGCCAGATACAGCTCACCCACCACCCCGACCGGGGTCGGGTTCAACCGCGCATCGAGTACCAGTGTGCGCACCCCGGTGATCGGGGTGCCGATATCCACCGGTTGCCCCGCCGTCAGCGGTGGTGTGCAGCTGGCCCAGATGGTGATCTCGGTAGGCCCGTAGCCGTTGTACATCCGCCGGCCCGGCGCCCAGGCGGCCACCAGCTCTGCCGGCAATGCCTCCCCGACCGTGATCACCGTCGTCAACCCGTCCAGCCGGGTCCGGTCCAGCGTCTCCAGCACCGTAGGCGTGAACACCGCCACATCGACCCGCTGATCCACGATCACCGACGTCAGCGCTTCCCCGGCGTAGGAATCAGGAGGCGCCACCACCAGAGCGGCAGCCATGTCGACGGCCAACATCCACTCGTACACCGAGGCATCGAACGTCGGTGCGGCCACCGTCAACACCCGCGAATCCGCACCGATCGCGAAGCACTTTCGGTGCGCCGCAGCCACTCCCCACAGGCCGGCGTGACTCACCGCCACGCCCTTGGGGGTGCCGGTGGACCCCGAGGTGAAGATGACGTAGGCGGCGGCGTCGACAGTCAACGGCGCCACCCGGTCCGCGTCGGTGATCGGGGCGGCACTATGCCCCGACACGTCCAGGGTGTCGAGGCGCAACACCGGACGAGCCCCGGCGCCGGCCAAGGTGTCAGCTCCGCAGATCAGTACGCACGAGGCCTCGGCAGTGTCGAGGACGGTGGCGATCCGCTCGGCCGGGTGCCCCGGGTCCACCGGTACATATGCTCCACCGGCCTTGAGTACCGCCCACCACGCCACAAGCAGTTCCGCGGACCGGGCGACAGCCACCGCCACCGTGCGTTCCGGGCCCACTCCGATGGCGATCAGCGCCCGTGCCAACCGATTCGACGCCTCGTCCAACTCGCGATACGACAGCCGGCGGGTGCCGTCGAGGATCGCCGGCCCGTCCGGAGCGACCGCGACGGCCGCAGCCAGTAACTGGTCGCCCAGACCCACAGCCGCATTGACCTCGGCGCCGGACCACTTGTACAGCATCTGATCCCGCTCATCGGGGCCCAGCAGGTCCACGTCGCCCACCACCACCGACGAGTCGGCCACCACCGCCTCGAGCACCCGACCGAACCAACCCACGAACCGCTCGATGCTGGAACGGTCGTACAGATCGGTGGCATAGGTCACCATGCCCGCGGCCATCGGCGCATCCGGGTCCTCGCCGGGCACCTCGCGCAGATCGATGTCCAGGTCGAACTTCGCGGTCCGGATATCGGCCGCCAACCCCTCGACGCTGACCCCGTCGATCTCCAGAACTTCGGGGCGCTTGTTGTTCTGGAACACCAGGGCGGCCTGGAACAGGGGATGATGCGAAGTGGAACGCACCGGGTTGAGCTGTTCCACCAACCGCTCGAACGGCACATCCTGATTGCTGTAGGCGTCCAACGCCTTCTGCCGCACCTGTTCAAGTACCTCGCTGAAGCGCAGCGCAGACTTCACCCCGACCCGCAACACCCAGGTGTTGACGAAGAACCCGACCAACTCGTCGAGCGCCTGGTCCATCCGTCCGGCGATCGGGGTGCCCAGGGCCACGTCGTCACCGGCGCCGGCGCGGTGCAGCACCACCGCCGTGACGGCCTGCAACACCATCGAGACCGTCGTGTTGTGTGCTGCAGCAACCGCCTTGACCCCGGCCCACAGCTGCGGGTCGATGTTCAGGTCAACGGCCTCACCACGGTAGGTGGGTGCCGGCGGACGGGGCCGATCCGCCGGCAACGACACCACCTCGGGCAGGTCCGCCAACTCGTGACGCCAGTAGGCCAGCTGGCCGGCGATCACACTGTCGGGATCCGACTCCGAACCCAGCCAATCCTGCTGCCACAACGCATAATCGGCGTACTGCACCGGCAACGGCGCCCACGCGGGGGGTCGGCCGACGCTTCTGCTGGCGTAGGCCACGCCCACGTCCCGCACCATCGGCGCCATCGACCAGCCGTCAAACGCAATGTGATGCAACACGATCGCCAGCACGTACCGCTGCGGGCCCACCTCGTAGATCTGGGCCCGGATCGGAATCTCGGTGGCCAGATCGAACCGGTACCCGGCCAACGACATCAGCTCGCCCATCACATCGGACTCTGCCAGCGGTATGACCACCGGTCCACCACGTCGCCACATCCCCGACTCGGCGGGCAACACCTTCTGGAGGGCCACCCCGTCGGTATCCGGAAAGACGGTGCGCAGCGACTCGTGCCGAGCGATCACATCGTCGATGGCTGCGCCCAGTGCATCGACATCCAGTGGTCCGTTGATCCGTAATGCGGTCGGCATGTTGTAGGTGGCGGCTCCGCCCTCGAACCGGTTGAGGAACCACAACCGCTGCTGCGCATAGGAAAGCGGTACCGCCTCGGGCCGCTCTCTGGCTGCCAGCGGGGTGCGGCGGCCCGACCCCTCGCCGATATGTGGTGCCAGTTGTGCCACGCTCGGGGCATCGAAGATCGCACGGACCGCAAGCCCCGAATCCAGGCTCGTGTTGGCCGCGGCGATCACCCGCATCGCCAACAGCGAGTCACCACCGAGATCGAAGAACGAATCGTCGACCCCGACCCGTTCCAAGCCCAATACCTGGGCGTAGATCCCGGCCAGGATCTCCTCGGTAGGGCTGGACGGGGCCCGGTACCGGTCACCATCGGTGTATTCCGGTGCCGGCAGCGCCCGCTTGTCGAGCTTGCCATTCACCGTGAGCGGCAACGCCTCGAGCACTACCACGGCCGCGGGGATCATGTAGCCCGGCAGCCGATCGGCCAGCGCGGTCCGGGCTGCGGCCGGATCGACTGCCCCAGTGGATAATTCGGTGACATAACCGACCAGACGTTTGTCACCGGGCCGGTCCTCACGGGCGATCACCACCGCCTGCTCCACCCCGGCCACCTCGGACAGCGCCACCCGCACCTCACCGAGTTCGATGCGGTATCCGCGGATCTTGACCTGCTCGTCGGCGCGTCCGGCGTATCGCAGCTCGCCGTCGGTACCCCAGGACGCCAGGTCTCCGGTGCGGTACATCCGTTGCCCTGACGAACCGTTGTCGACGAACGGGCAGGCCACGAACCGCGATGCGCTCAGGCCGGGCCGACGCCAGTACCCGATGCCCTGGCCGGTGCCTGCCACATACAACTCCCCCACCACCCCGACCGGCGGCGGGCGCAGCCACTTGTCCAGCACAAAGAAACTGAGGTGGGTCAGCGGCACCCCGACCGGACTGAGCGTGCTGGCTGTGTCAGCCTCGACGATCTCCCGGAACGAGGCGTGCACCGTCGTCTCGGTGGTTCCGTACAGGTTCAGCAGGCGCGGCGACCCCGCAGGGTGGTTTATCACCCATGACTCCAGGCGCTGAGGTTCGAGCGCCTCACCGGCGAACACCACGGTCTTGAGCGTGAGCTTCCGGCCCAGATCGGGCTGCTGGGCCTCGGCTGCCTGCAGCGCATAGAACGCCGAGGGGGTCTGGCTGAGCACGGTGACCTGCTCGGTCACCAACAGCGCAAGCAGGTCCGGCGCCGAACGGGTCACCTCCTCGGGAACCACCACCAGCCGGCCACCGGCCAGCAGCGGACCCCAGATCTCGAACACCGAAACGTCGAAAGCGTAGGAATGCCACTGCGACCACACGCCCGCGCGCTCGACGTCGGCATCCAGCGACTCGAGCAGTTCGGTCACATTGTGATGCGTGATCGCCACGCCCTTCGGCACCCCGGTCGTACCCGAGGTGTAGATCAGATAGGCGATGTCATCGGAGGACGGCGTCGGCACCGGCGTCGCGGGGTAGGTCTCGATGCGGGCATCGTCAACACCGATAACAGGCACACCCCGCCCGTGCAGACGCTCCGCCAGACCGGCCGAGGCGATCGCCACGATCGGCGCGGCATCGGTGAGCATGAACTCGACCCGCGCATCCGGATGCATCGGATCGATCGGCAGATACGCCGCACCAGACTTGAGCACCGCCAGAATCGACACAATCGCCTCAACCGACCGGTTCACCAACAACGCCACACACCGACCCGGACCAGCACCAGAAGAAACCAACAAGTGCGCCAACCGATTCGACGCCTCATCCAACTCCCGATACGACACCGAACGACCCGCAAACGACACCGCCACCGCATCCGGAACCCGCTCCACCTGTACCGCAAACAACACCGGAATCGACACAGAACCCGACACCGACCGGGCGGCCGGCCGGTTCAGTGCCGCACGGTTGCTCCAGTCATCGAGCTGAGAGTGCTCGCCCTCGTCGAGCAGGTCCATCGACGACAAGCGCCGGGTGAGATCTGCGGTCATGACTGTCCCCCTGGTTCAGCGGTCAGCACCATGAGCACTCTCCTTAACCGCTCGACGAGCTTGTCGATGCTGGCAGCGTCGAAGACATCGGTTCTGAACTCCACCCCGCCACCGATACCGGCGGGCTCACCGTCGGGCGTCCACCGCTCGGACAGGGAGAACACCAAATCCATCCGCGCCGCGTGGGTTTCGGCGGACAGCGGCGTGATCTGCACATCCCCCAGCACGGCATCAACCGCGGGGTCGCCGGCGAAGTTCTGCCAGGCAAGGAGCACCTGCACCAGCGGATGGCGTGCCAGTGACCGGGCCGGGTTGAGGCGCTCCACCAGCGCGTCGAACGGCACATCCTGGTGATCGAACGCCGCCAGACTGCGCTGACGTACCTGACCCAACAGTTCGTCGATGGTCGGATCTCCCGCCAGGTCCACCCGCAGCACCAACGTGTTGACGAAGAAACCCACCAACTCATCGAGCTGGGGCTCGCCGCGGCCGGCTATCGCGATCCCCACCGCCACATCGGAACTGGCGCTCAGCTGCGACAGCAGCACCGCAAGTGCGGCCTGCACCACCATGAAGCTGGTCGCGTTGTGCTCCCGGGCGGTCCGGATTACCTGCTGGTGCAACTCCGCCGGCCAGTCGACGGTCACACTTGACCCGCGGTAGTCCGCCACCGGCGGATAAGGCCGATCCGTCGGCAACTCCAAGCACTCGGGCATACCGGCCAGTGCCTCCTGCCAGTACGCCAGCTGTCCGGAGATCACGCTGTCGGGATCCTCGTCGGATCCAAGCCAATCCTGCTGCCAGAGCGTGTAATCGATGTACTGCACCGGTAGCGGTGCCCAGTCCGGGGTCTGACCGGCGGATCGGCTGGCATACGCCACCCCGAGGTCGGACACCAGCGGGGTGACCGACCAGCCATCAGCGGCAATATGGTGTGCGACCGCCACCAGCACGTGATCATCCGGTCCCATGCGGAAAAGTGTTGCCCGCAGCGGGATCTCAACGGCCAGATCGAAGGTGTGACACACCGCCGCGTGGACGGCCTCCGACAGCTGCTCCGCCGTCCAACCGGCCGCGTCGACAACCTGCCAACCGAAGTCGGCCTGCTCGGCCGGCACGACCACCTGCCGGGGGATTCCCTCGACCGCCGGGAACAAGGTGCGCAGGCCTTCCTGGCGGCCCACCACATCGACCAGCGCCGTCCCCAGCGCCTCCACGTCCAGGGCCCCGCTGATCCGCAACGCGGTCGGCATGTTGTAGACCGGGGACGGCCCCTGCAACTGGTTGAAGAACCACAACCGTTGCTGCGCGTAGGACAGCGGCACCACCTCGGGCCGTTGCTGCGCGGCCAACGGGGTGCGGTGCCCCGACCCCGCACCGACCCGAGGCGCCAGTTCGGATATCGACGGGGCGTCGAACACCGCGCGCACCGCGAGGTCGGCATCCAGACTCGTGTTGACCGCGGAGATCAGCCGCATGGCCGACAGCGAGTCGCCACCCAGATCGAAGAACGAATCATCGATTCCGACCCGCTCCAGCCCCAGCACCTGTGCATAGATCACGGCGAGGATCTCCTCGACCGCATTGGACGGGGCGCGGTATCCGTCGCTGGTGTCGGCGTAGTCCGGTGCCGGCAGGGCGCGCTTGTCGAGTTTGCCGTTCACTGTCAGCGGTAGCTGCTCGAGTGCGACGATCGCCGCGGGCACCATGTAGCCGGGCAGCCGCTGCGCCAGCGCCGCGCGCACCTGCACCGCATCCGCGGCACCCGTGATGTAACCCACCAGACGCTTGTCACCGGGACGGTCCTCGCGGGCGATCACCACCGCCTGCTCCACCCCGTCCAGATCCGCCAAAGCGGTTTGGATCTCACCCAACTCGATGCGGTATCCGCGGATCTTGACCTGCTCGTCGGCGCGTCCGGCGTATCGCAGCTCGCCGTCGGTACCCCAGGACGCCAGGTCTCCGGTGCGGTACATCCGTTGCCCTGACGAACCGTTGCCGGCGAACGGGCAGGCCACGAACCGCGATGCGCTCAAACCACCGCGGCGTACATAGCCGACGGCCAAACCTGTTCCTGCCACATACAATTCACCCACCACACCGGTAGGTACCGGACGCAGCCACTTGTCCAGCACGAAGAACCCGAGATGCGTCAGCGGCACCCCGATGGGACTGACGGCGCTGCCGGTGTCACCGTCGTGGATCTCCCGGAACGAGGCGTGCACGGTCGTCTCGGTGATCCCGTACATGTTGATCATCCGCGGCGTCCCGGCGGGATGGTGGGACAGCCACGGCTCGAGCCGCTGAGGTTCGAGCGCCTCACCACCGAACACCACGGTCTTGAGCGTGAGCTTCCGGCCCAGATCGGGCTGCTGGGCCTCGGCTGCCTGCAGCGCATAGAACGCCGAGGGGGTCTGGCTGAGCACGGTGACCTGCTCGGTCACCAACAGCGCAAGCAGGTCCGGCGCCGAACGGGTCACCTCCTCGGGAACCACCACCAGCCGGCCACCGGCCAGCAGCGGACCCCAGAGCTCCCACACCGAGTAGTCGAAGGCATAGGAGTGGCACTGGGTCCACACGCCCGCGCGCTCGACGTCGGCATCCAGCGACTCGAGCAGTTCGGTCACATTGTGATGCGTGATCGCCACGCCCTTCGGCACCCCGGTCGTACCCGAGGTGTAGATCAGATAGGCGATGTCATCGGAGGACGGCGTCGGCACCGGCGTCGCGGGGTAGGTCTCGATGCGGGCATCGTCAACACCGATAACAGGCACACCCCGCCCGTGCAGACGCTCCGCCAGACCGGCCGAGGCGATCGCCACGATCGGCGCGGCATCGGTGAGCATGAACTCGACCCGCGCATCCGGATGCATCGGATCGATCGGCAGATACGCCGCACCAGACTTGAGCACCGCCAGAATCGACACAATCGCCTCAACCGACCGGTTCACCAACAACGCCACACACCGACCCGGACCAGCACCAGAAGAAACCAACAAGTGCGCCAACCGATTCGACGCCTCATCCAACTCCCGATACGACACCGAACGACCCGCAAACGACACCGCCACCGCATCCGGAACCCGCTCCACCTGTACCGCAAACAACACCGGAATCGACACAGAACCCGACACCGACCGGGCCAACACTGCACGGTTGCCCAACTCCTCGAGTCGCGACCGTTCTCCCTCGGCGAGCAGGTCCACCGAGGACACCGTGCGGTCCGGATCGGCGGTCACCGCGGCCACCACCCGCTGCAATCGATCGACCAGGATATGGATGCCGGCGGTGTCGAACACATCGGTGCGGAACTCCACCATCCCGGAGATCCCCGCATGCTCACCGTCGGACGTCCAGCGTTCGGAGAGCGACAACGCCAAATCCATCCTGGCCGTGTGTGTCTCCGCGGCGATCGGGCTGACCTGCACATCGCCCAATGTCAGGCCTGCGGCCGGATCGCTGTGCTGCCACGGCAGGTTCTGCCAGGCCAGCATGACCTGTACCAGGGGGTGATGGGTGAGGCTGCGAGTCGGATTGACCCGGTCGACCAACACCTCGAAGGGCACATCCTGATGCTCATAGGCCCCCAGTGCGCGCCGGCGCACCTGCGTCAACAGGTCGGCCACCGTGGGATCCCCGGCCAGGTCGACGCGTAGCACCAGCGTATTGACGAAGAAGCCGACCAGTTCATCGAGTTCGGGTTCGCCGCGGCCGGCGGTGGTAATCCCCACGGCCACATCGGAACTGGCGCTCAGTTGGGACAGCAGGATGGCCAACGCGGTCTGGACCACCATGAAGCTGGTGACGTTGTGTTCGCGGGCAACCCGGGCGATCTGCTGCTGTAGCTGCGCCGGCCAGTCCACCAGCACGCTGGCCCCGCGGTAGTCCGCCACCGGTGGGTAGGGCCGGTCGGTCGGCAGCTCAAGGCGCTCGGGCATACCGGCGAGCTCCTGCTCCCAGTACGCGAGCTGCTCGGTGATCCGACTGTCGGTGTCCTCCAGATCGCCCAGCTGTGCCCGCTGCCACAGCGTGTAGTCGACGTACTGCACGGGCAGCGGCAGCCAGTCGGGGGCCCGTCCCGAACTTCGACTGGCGTAGGCAGCCCCCAGATCTGCCACCAACGGCGCCACCGACCAGCCGTCGGCAGCGATGTGATGCACCACTGCCACCAGCACATGCTCGTCCGCACGGGTGCGGAACAGTGTGGCCCGCAACGGAATTTCATGCCCGAGGTCGAAACTGCGACCGGCCGCCGCGCCGATGGCGTCATCCAACTCATCCGGGGACCATCCACTGGCGTCGACGATCTGCCAACCGAAATCAGCCTGCTCGGCAGGCACCACGACCTGCCGGGAAATTCCATCGACCGACTGGAACACCGTGCGCAGGCCCTCCTGACGGCCCACCACATCGGCCAGCGCCGCTCCGAGTGCATCGGCATCCAGGTGCCCGTTCAGTCGCAACCCCACCGCCATGTTGTAGATCGGTGACGGACCCTGCAGTTGTTCCAGGAACCACAGGCGTTGTTGGGCGTAGGACAGCGGAATGTGTGGCGGGCGGGTCAGCACCTGAATCGGTGGGCGAGCCGCCCTCCCCTGGTTGCGGTCGAGGTAGTCGGCCAGGCGTCCGACGGCGGGGGCATCGAAGAGGTACCGCACCGGAACATCCCGGCCGAGTGCCGATTGCAACCGTGCGCACACCCGGGTCGCGATCAACGAGTCACCGCCGAGGGCGAAGAAGTCGTCATCGAGGCCGACCCGATCCAGGCCGAGCACTTCGGTGAACACTTCGGCGACGGTTTTCTCGGTCGGACTCTGCGGAGCCCGGAATGCCGTGGCGGCAAACACCGGCTCCGGCAGGCCTTTACGGTCGATCTTGCCCGACGTGGTCAGCGGGAACTCCTCGAGAACCACGATCTGGGTCGGCACCATGTACTCGGGCAACCGCGCACCCAACCACTGCCGCACCGCGCTGACTTTGCTGTTGGTGTCGGGGTCGTTGGCGTGCGTGCTGCGCTGCCTGGACTCGACGGCAGGCAGGTAGAGATCGGTCAGCACCGCGCGGTGTCCCCGTCCGGTGGTGTCGATGAAGACCGCGTCGACGGTGCCGGGTTCTGCACCCCACGTCACCGCGACCCGATAACCGTTGTCCTCACCGAGCCGATACAACTGTTCCGGGGTTACCGTGCCGTCGGGGGTGGGGAGAGCGTCACCCACCGACCGGCCTGCGGCCAGGGCCTGTTCGATCGCCACATCGGCGATCACCCCGCCGCGCGGAATCGCGGCAACCCGCACGACCGCCGGGCGTTGCGTCGTCAGCTCGGTGTGCAACCCGCTCAGGCCCGCACAGTGCTCCCACATCCACACCGGTGCACCGGCGAGCGAGCACACGACGGTCGGTGTCTTGTGGATGACGACGTCGTAGCGGTAACGGCTCAGCTCGTTGTCGGCCGTGCCGCGCTTGACCTCGATGCATACTCCGGCCGTCGCACCGTTGCCGGCCGCCCAGCTCGTGAAGAACTCTGGGGCCAAGAGCAATTCGGGCTCACCCAGCACAGCGCGCTGCACCTTCTGGCGGATCTCGTCGGTGTCGGCATCCGGGGCGCTGCGGGCCAGTGCGATTCCGGTCTGGAATGCACCCTGCAGACTGTGGTTTCGCACGTCGCCGATGAACAGGGCGCCGCCTGGCGCCAACAGTTCGACGGCCTTGTCGATGACCTCGGTCAGATATCCGGCGTTGGGGAAGTACTGGATGACGGAGTTGATGATGATCGTGTCGAAGTGCCCCAGCGGCAACCCATCGATCACGTCGGCCGGCTGTGCCTGCAACCGCACTCGATCGCCCCACGGCTGCCCGGCTACCGCGGCTTGTAGCTTCGCGATGGTCGGTGCGGAAAAGTCTGTGCCCCAGTACTCGACAGATTCGGGGGCCACCTTCGCCAGCATCAGGCCCGAGCCGACGCCGATCTCGAGCACCCGCCGCGGATTCAGACCGAGGATGCGATCCACGGCCGTCGACCGCCACTCGCCCATTTCCGGCAGCGGGATAGGCTGCCCGGTGTAGCTGCTGTTCCATCCCCGGAAGTCACTGCCGAACTCCACCACCTCGAGATCGGCGTCATACAGCTCGTCATAGATCTGCTGCCACTGATCGACGACTTCGGCCTCGTGATCGGCAGTGCTCGTGTGCTCGAGGCTGACGTAGGCAACAAGATGATCCGCCGACTCGCTGTGGAAGACGGTGGCCGCCGCCCGGGCCACCTGCGGGCAGGCGAGCAGGGTGTTCTCGATCTCCCCCAGCTCCAGTCGCTGGCCGCGCAGTTTGATCTGCGCATCGGCGCGGCCGAGGTACTCGAGGCTTCCCGCCGGGGTCCAGCGCACCAGATCCCCGGTGCGATACATGCGTGTTCCCGGGGCCCCAAACGGGTTGGCCACGAACCGGTCTGCGGTCAGATCGGGCCGACCCACATACCCCCGAGCCACCCCCGGACCGGCCAGATACAACTCACCGACCACTCCGACCGGCGCGGGGTGCATCCGCGCATCGAGTACCTGCGCGCACACGCCCGGAATCGGGGCGCCGATCCGCACCGGTTCGCCGGATGTGAGCGCACTCCAGATCGACCAGATGGTGACCTCGGTCGGTCCGTAGGCGTTGAACATCGCCCGACCGGGTGCCCACGCCGCCACCAGCTCCGCCGGGCACGCCTCACCACCGGTGACCAGGGTGGTCAATCCGTCCAGCCGGGTCCGGTCCAGCGTCGCCACCACCGTCGGGGTGATCAACGCAGCATCAACGCGCTGATCCTCGATCACGGCGGTCAATGCCTCACCGGCATAGGAATCCGGCGCTGCCACCACCAACGCGGCGCCGGAGGACACTGCCCACAACCACTCGAACACCGAGGCATCGAACGTCGGTGCAGCCACCATGAGAATCCGGGCGCCGCACGGTACGCCCCACAATTCGCGATGTGCCGCGGCTTCTCCCAGCAGACCCGCATGACTGATCGCCACACCCTTGGGTGTCCCGGTGGAACCGGACGTGAAGATCACGTAGGCGGCATCGTCGATATCCAACGGCGCCAACCGATCCACGTCGGTGATCGGCTCGGACGACCAGCCCGACAGATCGATATCATCGGTCCGCAGCACGGGTCGCGTCCCGGCACCGGACAGCGTGTCGGTGTCGCGAGTCAGCACACACACGGCGTCGACGGTGTCGAACACCGCGGCGATCCGCTCGGCCGGATGCGACCGATCCACCGGCACATACACCCCACCCGCCTTGAGCACCGCCCACCACGCCACCACCAACTCAGCACAGCGGCCCATCGCCACGCCCACCGCACGCTCGGGACCCACCCCCGCATCGATCAACACCCGAGCCAGCCGATTCGACACCTCATCCAGCTCCCGATACGACAACACCCGCTGCCCATCGACAACCGCCACACCATCCGGATCCGCAGCCACCGCCGCAACCAACAACTCCGAACCCAACCCCACCGGAGCACCAACCCCGACACCAGACCAGTTCTGCAGCAACAGATCCCGCTCATCAGCGCCCAGCAGACCCACCTCGCCCACCACCACCGACGAGTCCGCCACCACAACCTCAAGCACCCGACCGAACCAACCCACCAACCGCTCGATACTGGACCGGTCATACAGATCCGTCGCATAGGTGACCATCCCGGCAGCCCCTTCGCCGGGCACATCCCGCAGATCGATATCCAGATCCCATTTGGCGGTGTGGGTTTCGGCCACCAGTGCCTCGACCTCGGCGCCGGCCAGGGCGACTTCGGGGCGCACGTTGTTCTGGAACACCATCGCGACCTGGAACAACGGATGGTGCGACGTGGAACGCGTCGGGTTGAGCCGCTCCACGAGCCGCTCGAAAGGCACGTCCTGGTTGCTGTAGGCGTCCAACGCCTTCTGGCGCACCTGCTCCACCACATCGCTGAAGCGCAGCCCCGAACCAACCCTCACCCGCAGCACCCAGGTGTTGACGAAGAAACCGACCAACTCATCGAGCGCGGCGTCGGTCCGTCCGGCGATCGGGGTGCCCAGCGCCACGTCCTCGCCGACACCGGCCCGCTGCAGCACTACCGCCATCGCGGCCTGCAGCACCATCGACACCGTCGCGTTGTGCGCCGCGGCGACCGCCTTGACCCCGGCCCACAGTTCCTCGTCGATCTGGATCGGCACCCGGTCGCCGTGATAGCTGGGCACCGGCGGACGTGGCCGGTCGGCCGGCAACGACACCACCTCGGGCAGGTCGGCCAGCTCCCGGCGCCAGTACCCCAGCTGTGCAGCGATCACACTGTCGGGATCGGACTCCGAACCCAGCCAATCCTGCTGCCACAAGGTGTAATCGGCATACTGCACCGGCAACGGCGTCCACTCGGGAGCATGTCCGGCGCACCGGCTGGCGTAGGCCACCCCGACATCCCGCACCATCGGGGCCATCGACCAACCGTCAAACACGATGTGATGCAGGACGATCGCCAAGAGGTACTGCTCGTGACCCACCTGATAGATCTGGGCCCGGATCGGAATCTCGGCCGACAGATCAAAGCGGTACCCCGCCAACGACACCAATTCGGCGATTGCATCGGCCTCCGACACCGACACCATCGCCGGACCACCACGGCACCACATTCCCGCCTCGGCGGGCAACACCTTCTGGAAGGCGACCCCGTCACTGTCGGGGAATACGGTACGCAGCGACTCGTGCCGGGCGATCACGTCGTCGAGGGCTGTACCGAGTGCCTCCACATCCAGCACACCGTTGATCCGGAAGGCGGTCGGCATGTTGTAGGTCGCGGCCCCGTCCTCGAACCGGTTGAGGAACCACAACCGGCTCTGTGCGAACGACAACGGGACGACCGCGGGGCGCTCACCGGCCACCAGGGCTTTGCGGGTGTTGGAACCCTCCCCGATCCGGGGTGCCAACTCAGCCACTGTGGGTGCATCGAACAACGTCCGCACCGTCAGCCCGGAATCCAGACTGGTGTTGATCGCCGCGATCACCCGCATCGCCAGCAGTGAGTCACCACCGAGGTCGAAGAACGAATCGTCGACCCCGACCCGTTCCAGCCCGAGCACCTGGGCATAGATCCCGGCCAGAATCTCTTCGGTGGGGCCGGACGGGCCGCGGTACAGGGTGACGCCCTGGTAGTCGGGGATCGGCAGGGCCCGCGCATCCAACTTGCCGCTGACGGTCAACGGCAGTGCGTCGAGCACCACCACTGCCGCCGGCACCATATAGCTCGGCAACCGCTGCGCCAACGCGGCCCGCACCTGCGCCGGATCTGCCGTACCGGTGATGTAGGCGACGAGGCGCTTGTCGCCGGGGCGGTCCTCACGCGCGAGGACCACCGCCTGCTGCACCCCGGCCGCTCCAGCCAGAGCGGCGCGCACTTCACCGAGTTCGATGCGGTATCCGCGGATCTTCACCTGCTCATCGGCACGGCCCAGGTACCGCAACTGCCCATCGGGACCCCAGGACACCAGATCTCCGGTGCGATACATGCGGGTTCCGGCCCCGCCGAAGGGACACGCGAGGAATCGGGTGCCGGTCAACCCGGGACGACGTACATAGCCCACGCCCACACCGCGGCCGGCTACATACAGCTCACCGATCACACCGGGAGGAACCGGGCACAACCGATGATCCAGCACGAACAACGCGGCCGTCGATACAGGCGCACCGATGGGTACGACGTTGGGTCCGCCTTCTCGCACCGTCTTCAAGGGCGCACTCATCGACGCGTAGATCGTGGCCTCGGTCGGACCGTAGGCGTTGATCACCACGCGGCCCGGGGCCCACTGGTCCACCACGTCCGCCGGGCAGTCCTCGCCACCGAGCAGCAACGCCACCGAGTCCAGACCCTGCGGCGTGAGCGCGGCCACCGCCGACGGGGTCTGAGTCAGCACATTGACCCGTTCGGCCACCAGCAGGGCATGGAAATCGTTCGGCGACGTAGTCACCGCTTCGGGCACGACCACCAACCGACCGCCGGTCAGCAGCGCAGCCCAGATCTCCCACACCGAGAAGTCGAACGCGTACGAGTGGCACTGCGTCCATACCTGGTCCACCGGCAGGGAGGTGGGCATCGAGTCGGCGACATGTGCCAGGTTGCGGTGCGTGATCGCCACGCCCTTCGGGGTACCGGTGGTCCCCGAGGTGTAGATGAGATAGGCGAGGTCATCAGGAGTCGGCAACTCCGGCAACGACCCCGACGGGTCGGGGCCGGCGGATACTCGGGGGTCATCGATATCGAGGGTCGGCACGTCAGATCCGTGCAGCCGCTTCGCCAATTCGCCCGCGGTAAGCACCAGGACCGGGGCCGCATCGGCCAGCATGAACTGCATCCGCTCGTCGGGCACCACCGGATCGATCGCCAGGTACGCGGCCCCGGCCTTGAGGACCGCCAGCATCGCCACGACCGCTCGCCCTGAACGGTCGAGCAACAGCGCCACCGGGTCACCGGGACCCACCGCTGCACCGACCAGCGCATGCGCCAACCGATTTGAGGCTTCGTCGAGCTGCCGGTAGGTCATCGAGCAGCCTTCGAAACTCACTGCCACCGCATCCGGGGCCCGTAGCACCTGGGCGGCGAACAACGCCGGTATCGACAGTGCGGCATCCGCCTGGTTCAGTGCAGCCTGATTACCGGCCTGATCAAGTCGGGAATGCTCATTCCCGTCGAGCACATCGACCGACGAGACCGTCCGCGCCGGGTCAGCCGTGAACGCCACCAGTACCCGCTGCAGGCGTTCGACCAGAGTTTCTACGCTGGCGGCATCGAAGACATCGGTACGGAACTCCACTGTCCCGGAGATGCCGGCCGGCTCGCCTTCGGGGGTCCACTGTTCCGCCAGTGAGAACGCCAGATCCATACGAGCAGTGTTTGTTTGGGCTGACAACGGCGTGATTCGCACGTCACCCAAGGCCAGGTCAGCCGCCGGATCCCCACCGAAGTTCTGCCAGGCGAGCATCACCTGGATCAGCGGGTGGTGGGTCAGGCTGCGCGTCGGGTTGAGCCGGTCCACCAGCGCCTCGAAGGGCACATCCTGATGCTCGTAGGCACCCAGCGCCCGCTGACGCACCTGCGCCAGCAGGTCCGCCACGGTGGGATCTCCGGCAATGTCCACCCGAAGGACCAAGGTGTTGACGAAGAAACCGACCAACTCGTTGAGCGCCGAGTCACCACGGCCGGCGATCGGGAATCCCACGGCCACATCAGAGCTGGAGCTGTGCTTCGACAACAGCACCGCCAATGCCGCCTGCATCACCATGAAGCTGGTGACGTTGTGCTCGCGCGCCACCCGGGCAACCTGCTGTTGCAACTGCGCCGGCCAGTCCACCACCACACTGGAACCGCGGTAATCCGCGGTCGGCGGGTACGGTCGGTCCGTCGGCAACTCCAAGCGTTCGGGAAGTCCCGCCAACTCCTGCTCCCAATACGCGAGCTGACCGGCGATCACGCTGTCGGGATCGGATTCCGAACCCAACCAATCCTGTTGCCACAATGTGTAGTCGGCGTACTGCACCGGCAGCGGCATCCAGTCGGGGACCTCCCCGGCAGCGCGACTGGCATAGGCCATGCCCAGGTCCGCCACCAACGGTGTCACCGACCAGCCGTCGGCAGCGATATGGTGCACCACCGTCACCAGCACATGTTCATCCTCGGAAATACGGAAGAGTGTTGCCCGCAAAGGGATCTCGGTGGACAGGTCGAAGCTGTGGCGTACCAGCACGCTGACGGCATCCTCCAGCCGGCCTGCCGGCCAATCTCCGGCGTCGACGACCTGCCAACCGAAATCGGCCTGCTCCGGCGGTACCACCACCTGCCGCGGCACACCTTCGACCCCGACGATCAGCGTCCGCAGACTCTCCTGACGGGCGATCACATCCGCCAGAGACGCGCCCAAGGCCTCCGCATCCAGACTTCCCGTCAACCGCAGACCCACCGCCATGTTGTAGATCGGCGACGGCCCCTGCAACTGATCGAGGAACCACATGCGCTTCTGTGCAAACGACAGCGGAATGGCTTCGGGGCGTTCACCGGCGACCAAGGGTGCACGCCGGTCGGCACCCTCGCCGATACGCGGCGCCAACTGGGCCACCGTCGGTGCATCGAAGAGCGTGCGCACGGCAAGCCCGGCATCAAGGCTGCTGTTGACCGCGGCGATAAGGCGCATCGCCGACAGGGAATCTCCGCCGAGGTCGAAGAACGAGTCGTCCACCCCGACCCGGTCCAAGCCCAGCACCTGAGCGAAGGCCCCGGCCAGGATTTCCTGGGTGGGTGTACCCGGCGCCCGGTAATGATCGCCATCGGCATATTCGGGTGTGGGGAGGGCCCGCTTGTCGAGCTTGCCGTTGACCGTCAACGGCAACTGCTCGAGTGCCACCACCGCCACGGGCACCATGTAGCTCGGCAACCGCTCCGCCAACGCAGTCCGCACCTGCACCGGGTCCGCGACACCCGTGAAGTAACCCACCAGACGCTTGTCACCCGGACGATCCTCACGGGCGATCACCACTGCCTGATCCACCCCATCAAGGCCGGCCAAAGTCGTTCGGATCTCGCCCAACTCGATCCGGTATCCACGGATCTTGACTTGCTCATCGGCTCGCCCGGCATACCGCAGCTGCCCATCGGGGCCCCACGACACCAGATCCCCGGTCCGATACATCCGCTGCCCCGAAGACCCGTTGCCGGCAAACGGACACGCCACAAACCGGGACGCACTCAACCCGGGCCGGCGCACATAACCCACACCCACGCCCCGGCCCGCCACATACAACTCACCCACCACACCAGGCGGTACCGGGCGCAACCATCGATCCAACACGAACAACGCGGCACCCGGCACCGGGAAACCAATCGGAACGGCAGTCGGACCCGCCGCTCCAGCCTTACCCAAGGGCGCACTGACCGTGGCATACACCGTCGTCTCCGTCGGCCCATACCCGTTGATCATCACCCGACCCGGCGCCCACCGATCCACCACATCAGCCGGGCAGGCCTCGGCAGCCACCATCAGCGTGGACACCGACTCCAACCCCTCTGGCGTCAACATCCCTACCGCAGATGGCGTTTGACTCAACACCGTCACCCGCTGCTCAACCAGCAGCGCATGCAGATCCTCGGCCGAACGCGTCACCCGATCGGGAACCACCACCAGGCGGCCACCGTGCAACAACGCCCCCCAGATCTCCCACACCGAATAGTCGAACGCCAACGACGAGCACGCGGCCCACACCTGCTGCGGACCCAACACCACACCCACGTCAAGACCATCAAAAAGCCGCGTCACATTCCGATGCGCAACCGCTACACCCTTCGGAACACCCGTCGTGCCCGACGTATAGATCACGTGCGCAACATCATCGGCATCCGGCAACGGCAACGCAGTGTCGGCCTGAGAAGCAATGCGCGGATCCTCCACGTCGACAACCGCCACACCGCACCCACGAACCCGCTCAGCCAACGCCGCCGTGGTCAACACCGCCACGGGCCGAGCGTCACCCAACATGAACTCGACCCGTGCATCCGGCACCACCGGATCAACCGGTAGATACGCCGCCCCCGATTTCAGGACACCCAAAATCCCTACGACGGCCAATGCCGACCGCTCCAACAACAACGCCACACACTCACCTGGGCCGGCGCCCTCGGAAACCAGCAAGTGCGCCAACCGATTCGACGCCTCGTCCAGCTCCCGGTACGACACCGAATGCCCGCCGAAGCTGATCGCCACCGCGTCGGGGGCCTGCGCCACCTGCGCCGCGAACAATCCCGGAATCGAGTGCTCGGCCACCGGCCGCGCCAAGACGGCCCGGCGCCCCAACTCGTCCAGTCGCACCCGCTCGGCGACAACCAGCAGATCGACAGCCGACAACGGCTGCGTGGTATCGGCCGTGATCGCCACCAGCACCCGCTGCAACCGGTCGATCAGAGTCTGAATGCCGGCCTCGTCGAACACATCGGTGCGGAACTCCACCATCCCGGAGATCCCGGTGGGTGCACCCGTACTGTTGTAGTGCTCAGCCAGTGAGAACACGAGATCTGTTCTAGCGGTTTGTGTTTCAACCTCCAACGGAGTGGCCTCGACGTCGCCCAAGGTCAGTCCGGCGGCTGGATCGCTGTGCTGCCACGGCAGGTTCTGCCAGGTCAGCAGAACCTGCACCAGGGGATGGTGGGTGAGGCTGCGGGTCGGATTGAGCCGGTCCACCAACACTTCGAAGGGCACATCCTGATGCTCGTAGGCGTCCAGTGCGCGTTGACGCACCTGGCTCAACAGGTCGGCCACGGTGGGGTCTCCGGCCAAGTCGACGCGTAGTACCAACGTGTTGACGAAGAATCCCACCAACTCGTCCAAGGCCGACTCGCCACGACCGGCCGTGGCGATACCCACTGCCACATCGGAACTGGAGCCCAGTTGGGACAACAGCACAGCCAGCGCGGCCTGCACCACCATGAAGCTGGTCGCATTGTTCTCGCGAGCCACCCGGGCGATCTGCTGCTGCAACTCGGCAGACCAGTTGACCGCCACGCTGGAACCCCGGTAGTCCGCGACGGGCGGGTATGGCCGGTCCGTCGGCAACTCCAGGCGCTCGGGAAGGCCCGCCAGTGCATCCACCCAATAGGCCACCTGCGCCGAGATCACACTGTCGGGATCAGAGTCCGAGCCGAGCCAGTCCTGCTGCCACAACGTGTAGTCCGCGTACTGCACCGGTAGCGGCGCCCAGATCGGTGCCCTGCCCCCGCACCGGCCGGCATAGGCCACGCTCAGATCCGCCACCAGCGGAGCCACCGACCAGCCGTCGGCCGCGATGTGGTGGACGACGGCCGCCATCACGTGCTCGTCTGCACTGATCCGAAACAGCTTGGCCTGCAGGGGGATTTCGTTTGTCAGGTCGAAGCTGTATCGCGCCGTCGCAGCGATCGCTTCATCCAGCCGATCGCCCGACCACGCAGTGGCGTCGACCACTTTCCAGCCGAAGTCCACCTGCTCTACCGGAAGCACCATCTGTCGGGGGACACCGTCGACCGCGGTGAACAGTGTCCGCAGGCTTTCCTGACGAGCGATGACATCGGCGAAGGCCGAACCGAGTGCGTCGACGTCCAGAGTCCCCCGAAGTCGCAGTGCGACAGCCATGTTGTAGATCGGGGACGGACCCTGCAACTGCTCGAGGAACCACAACCGTTGCTGGGCATACGACAGCGGCAGGACTTCGGGACGCTGCTGCACGCTCAGCGGTGGGCGATCTGCGCTGTCCCGATGCCGGTCCAGGAAGTCGGCAAGGCCTCCGACGGTGGGCTCGTCGAACAGGTACCGCACCGGCACCTCCCAACCGAGCGACGCCTGCAGCCTCGCGCTGACCCGAATGGCGATCAACGAATCGCCGCCGAGGGCGAAGAAATCATCGTCGAGACCGGCCCGGGCGAGCCCCAGCACGTCGCTGAACACCTCCGCGACGATCTTCTCCGTGTGGGTCTGCGGGGCCCGGAAGGAGGTGGCAGTGAACGTCGGTTCGGGCAACGCCTTTCGGTCGATCTTGCCTGAGGAGGTCAGCGGGAACTGTTCGAGAACCACGATCTGGGTCGGCACCATGTATTCGGGCAGCTGGTCGACCAACCACTGGCGGACGTCACCGACCTTGGCATTGGTGCGGGGATCGTTGGCATATCCGCCGTGCTTACGGGCATCGGTGGCGGGCTGGTAGAGATCGGTGAGCGCCGGCATCGGCTCGCCGTCGACCGCCAGAATGAATACGGCGTCCAGCGTGCCGGGCTGCGTACCCCAGGTGACCCCGACGTGATATCCGGCGGCCTCCCCGAGCCGGTACAGCTGTTCAGGTGTGACGACATCCTCAGCAGTGGCAATCGCGTTGGCATGGACGAGCGCCTCGGCGAGCGGAAGCCCGGAAGCGAGGGCCTGTTCGATCGCGACATCGGCGATCACCCCGGCCCGGGGAATCGAACTGACCCGCGCCGTCGACGGATGTCGGGCCGTCAACTCGGCGTGCAACCCACTCAGACCCGCACATTCCGCCCAAGCCCAGTCGGGCGCACCGGCCAGCGAGCACACCTGGGCAGGCGTCTTGTGAACGACGACGTCGTAGCGGTACCGGGTCAGCTCATTGTCCGCTTCGCCCCGTTTGACCTGGATACCCACACCGCCCACCGCAGGATGCTCTGCGGCCCAGCCGGTGAAGAACTCTGGGGCCAACAGCAACTCGTGCTCGCCCACCGATGCGCGTTGTACGCGCTGACGGATATCGTCGGTGTCGGTTCCGGTACCGCTGCGCGCCAGTGCGATTCCGGTCTGGAATGCACCCTGCAGACTGTGGTTGCGCACGTCTCCGACGAACAGGGCGCCACCTGGCGCCAACAGTTCGACGGCCTTGTCGATGACCTCGGCCAGATATCCGGCGCTCGGGAAGTACTGGACCACAGAGTTGATGAGCACGACATCGAAGTACTCCTGCGGGAGCGCCTCGGTGACGTGCGCGGGACGGGTCGACAGTTCGACCCGTTCTCCCCACGACTGCCCGGCGACCTCGGCCTGCAGTTTGGCGATGGTCGGTGCGGAAAAGTCTGTGCCCCAATACTCCACACATCTAGGGGCAATCTGCGACAGCATCAGACCCGAGCCGACGCCGATCTCGAGCACCCGCCGCGGTTGCAATGCCAGGATCCGCTCTACCGTCGTCGAACGCCATTCGGCCATTTCCGGCAACGGAATCGGATCGTCGGTGTAGCTGCTGTTCCATCCCCGGAAATCGTTGCCGAACTCCACCACCTGGAGATCGGCGTCATACAGTTCGTCGTAGATGTTCTGCCACTGGTCGACAACCTCTGCGTCGTTACCGGCGGTGCTGGCCTGTTCGAGGCCGATGTAACCGACGAGGTGATCGACGCCGGTACTGCTGCGATGTATCGTCGCTGCCGCCTGGGTGACGTGTGGGCAGGCGAGCAGGGTGTTCTCGATCTCCCCCAGCTCCAGTCGCTGGCCGCGCAGCTTGATCTGCGCATCGGCGCGGCCGAGGTACTCGAGGCTTCCCGCCGGCGTCCAGCGCACCAGATCCCCACTGCGATACATGCGCGATCCGGAGGCCCCAAACGGGTTGGCCACGAACCGGTCTGCGGTCAGATCGGGCCGGCCCACATACCCCCGAGCCACTGTCGGACCGGCCAGGTACAACTCGCCGATCACGCCGACCGGGACCGGATTCAACCGGGTGTCGAGCACCAGCGCAGACGTGCCCGGAACCGGGGCGCCGATCCGCACCGGTTCGCCACTCGCGAGCGCACTCCAGGTCGACCAGATGGTGACCTCGGTCGGTCCGTAGGCGTTGAACATCGCCCGACCGGGTGCCCACGCCGCCACCAGCTCCGCCGGGCACGCCTCGCCACCGGTGACCAACGTGTCCAGTCCATCGACGCGGGCCGGGTCCAGCGTCGCCAGTACCGTCGGGGTGATCAACGCGGCATCAACACGCTGGTGCTGCAAAACCTTGTGCAGGGCTTCGCCGGCATAGGAATCCGGCGGCGCCACCACCAACGCGGCGCCGGAGGATACCGCCCACAACCACTCGAACACCGAGGCATCGAACGTCGGTGCCGCCACCATCAGCACCCGCGCGCCGGGGCGGACCCCGAGTTGCTCGCGATGCGCGGCGGCCACCCCCAGCACACCCGCATGGCTGATCGCCACGCCCTTGGGTGTCCCGGTGGAACCGGACGTGAAGATCACGTAGGCGGCATCGTCGATCGCCAACGGCGCCAACCGGTCTGCATCGGTGATCGGCTTGGACGACTGCTCCGCGAGGTCCAACACCCCCATGTCCAACACCGGACGCACGCCGGCCCCGGCCACATCGTCAGCACCGACGGTCAGTACGCAGACCGCCTCCACGGTGTCGAGTACGGTGGCGATCCGCTCGGCCGGATGCGACCGATCCACCGGCACATACACCCCACCCGCCTTGAGCACCGCCCACCACGCCACCACCAACTCAGCACAGCGGCCCATCGCCACGCCCACCGCACGCTCGGGACCCACCCCCGCATCGATCAACACCCGAGCCAGCCGATTCGACACCTCATCCAGCTCCCGATACGACAACACCCGCTGCCCATCGACAACCGCCACACCATCCGGATCCGCAGCCACCGCCGCAGCCAACAACTCCGAACCCAACCCCACCGGAGCACCAACACCGACACCAGACCAGTTCTGCAGCAACAGATCCCGCTCATCAGCATCCAGCAGACCCACCTCGCCCACCACCACCGACGAGTCCGCCACCACAACCTCAAGCACCCGACCGAACCAACCCACCAACCGCTCGATACTGGACCGGTCATACAGATCCGTCGCGTACGCGACCGTGCCGGCCGCCATCAGCTCACCACGATTCTCGCCGGGCGTCGCCTTCAGATCGAAGAGTGCACTGGCGTGCCCGCTGTGCAGCTCACGTAGATCGAATTCGAGGTCGAACCGGGCGGTACGAATGTCGGCTGTCAACGGTTCGACGCTGAGCTCCTCCAGCGCGATCTCGGGGCGGACATTGTTCTGGAAGGCCAGGGCCACCTGGAACAACGGATGGTGCGAGGTGGAACGCGTCGGGTTGAGCCGCTCCACGAGCAACTCGAACGGAACATCCTGATTGGCATAGGCATCCAGCGCCTTCTGGCGTACCCGCTCCACCACGTCGCTGAACCGCAGTGCCGGCTCAACAGCCACCCTCAGCACCCAGGTGTTGACGAAGAAACCGACCAACTCATCGAGCGCCTGATCGTTGCGTCCGGCGATCGGGGTGCCCAGCGCCACGTCCTCGCCGACACCGGCCCGCTGCAGCACCACCGCCATCGCGGCCTGCAGCACCATCGACACCGTCGCGTTGTGCGCCGCGGCGACCGCCTTGACCCCCGCCCATACCGGCGGGGCGATGCTCATTTCGACCGCGTCTCCGCGGTAGCTCGGTACCGCCGGCCGGGAACGATCCCCCGGCGGAGACACCACCTCGGGCAGGTCGGCCAGCTCCCGACGCCAGTACCCCAGCTGTGCAGCGATCACGCTGTCGGGATCGAACTCCGAACCCAGCCAATCCTGCTGCCACAGAGTGTAATCGGCATACTGCACCGGCAACGGTGCCCAATCCGGACCCCGGCCGTGGAGCCGAGCCCGATATGCCACGCCCACATCCCGAGCCATCGGCGCCATCGACCAACCGTCAAAGGCAATGTGATGCAGCACAATTCCGAGCACATACTGCTCGGGGCCCAGCTCGTAGATCTGGATCCTGATCGGGATCTCGGCGGCCAGATCAAACCGGTAGGCCGCCAAAGCCATCAATTCGTCGGCCAGATCGGACTCCGGCACCCGTACCACCGCGGGCCCGCTGCGCCGCCACAATCCCGCTTCGGCAGGCAGCACCTTCTGGAAGGCCAGGCCGTCGACTTGCGGAAACACCGTGCGCAGTGACTCGTGCCGGGCGATCACATCATCGAGCGCCGATGCGAGTGCTTCCACATCGAGGGCGCCGTTGATCCGGAAGGCGGTCGGCATGTTGTAGGTCGCGGCCCCGTCCTCGAACCGGTTCAGGAACCACAACCGGCCCTGTGCAAACGACAGTGGAATGGCTTCGGGGCGTTCACGGGCGATCAAAGGTGCACGCCGGTCGGCACTCTCACCGACGCGAGGCGCCAACTGGGCCACCGTCGGTGCGTCGAAGAGCGTGCGCACGGCAAGCCCGGCATCCACACTGGTGTTGATCGCGGCCACCGCACGCATCGCCAGAATGCTGTCGCCACCGAGGTCGAAGAACGAGTCATCCACCCCGACCCGCTCCAATCCCAGCACCTCGGCGAAAATGCCGGCCAGGATCTCCTCGGTGGGCGTGCTCGGCGCCCGGTAATGGTCACCATCGGCATACTCGGGGGCAGGCAGCGCGCGCTTGTCGAGCTTGCCGTTGACCGTCAACGGCAACGCATCGAGCACCACCACTGCCGCCGGCACCATGTAGCTCGGCAACCGTTGCGCCAACGCGGCCCGCACCTGCGCCGGCTCGGCGGTACCGGTGATGTAACCGACGAGGCGCTTGTCGCCGGGGCGGTCCTCACGAGCGATCGCCACGGCCTGTTCGACGCCGTCCAGATCAGCCAAAGCTGTTTGGATCTCGCCGAGTTCGATGCGATATCCGTGAATCTTGACCTGCTCATCAGCCCGCCCGGCATACCGTAACTGCCCGTCGGCGGCCCACGACACCAGATCCCCGGTCCGATACATCCGTGAACCGTCACCGCCGAACGGGCACGGGACGAACCGTGAGGCAGTCAACCCCGGGCGGTGCACATAGCCCACACTCACGCCTCGACCGGCGACATACAGTTCGCCCACCACGCCCGGAGTCACCGGGCGTAGCCACTGATCGAGCACAAACAGCGCAGCGCCCGGTACCGGCACGCCAACCGGGACGGAACTCGAACCGGGAACCAGCGGAGTGCTGATCGTGGCGTACACCGTCGTCTCGGTCGGCCCATACCCGTTGATCATCACCCGGCCCGGCGCCCACCGATCCGCCACGTCCGGTTGGCATGCCTCAGCAGCCACCATCAACGCCGCTACCGAATTCAACTGTTCAGGATCCAGAACACCTACAGCAGAGGGAGTCTGGCTCAGCACCGTGACCCGCTCCTCGACCAGGAGCGCCTGCAGCGCCTCGGGCGACCGGGTGGTCTGCTCGGGCACCACGACCAGGCGTCCGCCATGCAGCAGCGCTCCCCAGATCTCCCACACCGAATAATCGAACGCCAACGACGAGCACTGAGCCCACACCTGACCCGGACCCATCTCGACACCTACATCGAGGCCATCGAAGAGCCGAGTCACGTTCTGATGAGTGACTGCAACGCCTTTCGGTGTTCCCGTCGTCCCCGATGTGTAGATGATGTGTGCCATGTCATCAGCAGACGGGACTGCCAGGGCCGTCGTCGGTTGCACGGCGACCCGCGGATCAGCCACATCGATGACTGCCACGGCACAACCGTCCAGTCGCTCAACCAACGCGGTTGTGGTCAGCACTGCCACCGGCGCGGCGTCTGTCACCATGAATTCGATTCGGGCATCCGGCACCGCCGGATCAATCGGCAGATATGCCGCTCCCGACTTCAATATCCCCAAGATCGCAACAACCGCGTCAGCCGAGCGCCCCGAAAGCAGGCCCACACAGGTACCCGGGCCGGCACCCTGACTGATCAACAAGTGTGCCAACCGATTCGATGCCTCATCCAGCTCCCGATACGACATCGAGAGACCGTCGAAGCTGACCGCCAACGAGTCTGGGGCCTTAGCCACCTGCGCCGCGAACAATCCCGGAATCGACTCTTCGACCACCGACTGCCTCAAGACCGCCCAATGACCGACCGTTCCGAGTCGCGAGCACTCATCGCGATCCAAGACACCCACCGACGACAGCGCCCGCAACGGATCCGCCGTCATCGCCCTCAGCACCCGCTCCAACCGGGCGGCCAGTTCAGCGACCTCGAAATCCGAGAACGGCTGTCCGGACCCCATGGCGCTGAGGAACAGTTGATCGTCGGCGCCTGAGAAGATCAGTCCGAATCCCCCTACGACACCGGCGTTGGTCAATGTCGCCGAAGCCTCCACCCCAGCGAAATCCAGCGTGAACGTCGAAGGAAGGAAATTCACACTGACCCGACTGGACAGCTTGCCCGCTCCTCGCGGGTTGACCTTGCGCTCAAGCACATGCTCAGGGAATCGTTGATGCTGCAATGCTTCTCGGATTCGATTGTCCACATGCTGGCAGAAGTCCGCGATCGACGTCCGTGGCGAGGTGTGGATCACCAACGGCACCACCCCGGCCACCATCCCGGGAAACGTCTTCGACTCAGGGGTCACTCGCCGGCTGACCGGGAAATCCAGCACCACATCTGAGTTCTGTTGCCCCCATGCCCGCACCAGGAGTGCACTCGCCGCGGTGAGGATCGAGGATCGAGGGATGTTCCTCAGCTCGGCGAACTGCTCGACCCGACGAAGGATGTCGGGATCCAGTTGTACCGGCGATGCGGCCCAGTCCGGCTCACGGAGATCGGCCGACTGCGGGGTCGAAAACTGCGACTCGCTGTCGGCCGGGAGGTTGCCGGTCCAGTAAGACTCATCTATGCGGTACTGATCGGACGCTTCGTACTCCGATTCGGAAGCGACCAGGTCGGACAGTGAACCGAACAACGTGGAAGATACGGGCTCGCCGTTGACGGTCGCGGAGTAGACGGACGCAACGCGATGGCCGATCAGCGCGATGCCGGTGCCGTCCACGACGATGTGGTGACAGCACGCGATCAGGAAGTGTTCATCTGTACGTGTCTGGAATAGTGCGAACCTGAACAGGGGCCCGGTCAACGGCATCGGGGTGTGTTGGATTGCCGCCGCCAGGTCGTGCGCCTCCTGAACAGGGTCGTCCGTGTCGCGGATGTCATAGAAGTCCAGCGCGACGTCCGAGTAGTCGACCACTCTCTGGAAAACCTGACCGTCCACTTCGAAGAACCTGGCGCGCACGGGTTCGGCCTCACGGATCACCCGACGGATCGCCCATTCAAGGACGTCACGTTCGACCGCGCCTGCGATTCTCACGAACAGGCCGAGTTGCCACTCCGTACCGGAGTGCGCCATGCCCTGCGCCAGCCAGATGTCAAGCTGGGCGCGTGTTACCGGCAGCCATTGCTGATCCTGCTGCATCGGATTCTCCCACCGCGAGATGTAATGCGAGTCCCCCCCGGGCCCGTCTACCTGTCAGAGGCCTGACCTTGCGCCAGCCTCTCGCGCAAGGTCTTCGGCCGGATGTCCGGCCAGTTCTGTTCGATGTAGTCCAGACACGCGGTGCGATCCGCTTCGCCGTAGGCCACCCTCCAGCCGGCGGGAACGTCGGCGAAGGTCGGCCACAGGCTGTGTTGCTCCTCGTCGTTGATCAGGACGAGAAAGCTGCCGTTGTCATCGTCAAAAGGGTTGATGCTCATCCGGTCCTCCCCACCATCGAGTAGACCAGGAAAAGCGTTGCAACGAACCGGTGGCAGGACTGCATTACCCCACACCTGCGCCCGGCGCTGTCTTTTGTTTCTTTGGCCCACTCCAGCTATGACGTACCTAGTTGCAGAGCGCCAGCATATCGACTTCTCTTCACGGGGGTGCAGAAATCAGCGATCCAGGAATATTCTGTTGCTGTGTCCCGGTCATTCGACTTCACCGTTGATTCGTCGGTCAGAGTTGAGCAAATCCACTCAGCCTTCGCCGAACGGGACTACTGGCTGGACCGATTGAGGAAGTTCGGCGGTCTCGGCCGACTCGACACGTTGAATGTCGACACCGATGGCTCCGTGACCGCCGTCGTCGTCCACAACCTGCGCCCAGATGGCCTGCCAGGGCCGTTGTCCAAGTTCTTTCCCAGCGAGTGGCAGATCGTCCAGGAGGAGAACTGGCGGGCGATCGGTGGGGGACGGGTGCGCGGAGAGGTCAGCGTCGTACCCCACGGAGCACCCGGGTCCTGGGTGGGCACGGCACTCCTAACACCCAGGTCGGATGGGTCGCAGTTGCAGTGTGCAGCGACCGCGGAGTTCAAAGTCCCGCTGGTCGGCGGGAAGATCGAGGGCCTGATGGGCCGCATGTTGGTGCAGAACATCTCCGTGATGCAGCACTTCACGGCCGAATGGATCACGAGTCACGCCTGACCCGACCCACCCTGCACGACATCCATGTAGTTCAATCCAGCGAAACCGCGCGCAGACGCCGCTGGCCCGGTGCACCTGCCAGAGCCCGGCAGAGGGCCGCAGATGGGTAGCCGTACAACAATCAGCAAATCTTCCACCAGGGCCGCCACATCGTCTATTCACCGACGCTGCGGCCAGTGGCAGAGCATTCGAGTTAGCCACGATTGCACTGCGGTGCGTGGCACATCACCGGTCAAGATCGCTGGTATCAAAATTTGCGAATGCAAACACGAGCGAACGTGGCTAACAGCACGCTCCCAGGAACATCACACCAATATCGGAATATTCGCGCGCGCGATCCATTGATCGTTGACAAGTGAAATAAATGGCGTCCTACGGAATTCGTCGTGCAATTAATCAGATCTTGATTGGGGCTTCCGGAATCGGTCGGGAACCCTCAGCTGACGCTTGCCAACACCAATGGCAAAACCTCGGGCACTCCAGCGTCGCGCAGCACTCGGGTGGCCATGGTCAGCGTCCATCCGGTGTCGGTCATGTCATCGACCAACAACACCGGCCCCTTCGAATCGAGTTGTGGCCGTTCCCATGCGCCGTCCAGCGCAGCCACCCGATAGGCCGAATTCGCGGCCGTGACGGGCCGGCGTTGCGGGGCATAGGACAGGATTCCCAGATTGGTCAGCCGCCCGATCTGCGCCAACCGCTGCACCGTCGAGGAGATCAGCACCGGATGCGTCGCGGAGTCCAGCCCCATCACCGCAGTCGGCCGCCGATCCCACTCCCACGCCTTGAGCACCTCGATGGCCGCGCCGATCACGTCGTCGGGCACCTCGGCGTCTGGCTCGGCCAGCAGGCGCCGCAGCCGCGTTCCCCAGCCGAGATCGGTGAGCCGGCCGATCGCCCGACCTGGCGCCGCACCTTCGGCGATTCGGCCGGACAGCGGCACACCCAGCGCAGCCAACCCGGACGGCCATTGCTTACGTGGGGCCACCAAGACGCCGGGTCGCGAAAGGCGTTGCGCGGTGTCGGTGAGGATGTCCTGCGCCACCGCTGCCTCGTAACGCCGGCCGCTGCAATTGTCACAACGCCCGCACCGCGCGTCCGGCATCAGCTCGGGGTCGTCGAGTTGGCTGCGCAGAAACACCATCCGGCAACTTCCCGTGGCCTGATAGTCGAGCATCGCCTGCTGCTCCCGGCGGCGCGCCTCGTCCAGCGCCCGGTACCGGGCCTCGTCATAACTCCAGGGCTCTCCGGTACCGATCCAGCCGCCCTTCACCCGGCGGACCGCGCCGTCCACATCGAGCACCTTGAGCACCATCTCCAGGCGAGACCGGTTGAGATCCACCAGCGGCTCCAGCGCCTGGGTGGATTGCGCCCGGTCAGTCTCCAGCGCACCGATGACGTTTCGCACCATGGACTCCGAGGGGAACGCCACCGAGGCGAAGTACCGCCAGACATCCTGATCCTCGGTACCGGGAAGCAGGATCACCTCGGCGCTGTCGGTCGCACGCCCCGCACGCCCCACCTGCTGGTAATAGGCAATCGGGGACGACGGCGCCCCCAGATGCACGACGAACCCCAGGTCGGGTTTGTCGAAACCCATCCCCAGCGCAGACGTCGCCACCAGAGCCTTGACCCGGTTGTCGAGCAGATCGGCTTCCAGTTGTTCACGTTCACCTGTGTCGGTGGACCCGGTGTAGGCGGCCACCTTGTGACCCCGCTCGGCCAGGAGCGCGGCCACATCATGCGCCTGGGCCACCGTCAGCGTGTAGATGATGCCCGAGCCCGGCAGGGAGTCCAGTTGCGCCGCAATCCACGCAGCCCGCTGCGCGGGCGTGCCCACCTGCACCACCGACAGCCGCAACGACTCACGGTCCAGTCCGCCGCGCAGCACCAAAGTATCGGATCCACCCACCCCCAACTGGGCCGCCACATCGGTGACCACCCGATCGTTGGCAGTCGCAGTTGTCGCGAGAACCGGTACCTGCGAACCCAATTCACCGATCAAGGTGCGGATCCGGCGGTAGTCGGGCCGGAAATCGTGCCCCCAGTCCGAAACGCAGTGCGCCTCGTCGACCACCACCAGGCCCGCATCCGCGGCCAGTGCCGGCAGGACGTTGTCACGGAAGTCGGGGTTGTTGAGCCGCTCGGGGCTGACGAGCAGCACATCGAGTTCCCCGTCAGCGACCTGGCGGTGTATCGCGTCCCACTCGGTGACATTGCCGGAGTTGATCGTGGCGGCCCGCACGCCGGCGCGCTCGGCCGCGGCCACCTGGTTGCGCATCAATGCCAGCAGCGGGGAGACGATCACCGTCGGCCCGCGTCCGGAAGCGCGCAGCAGCTTGGCCGCAATGAAGTAGACGGCGGACTTTCCCCAACCTGTGCGTTGGACGACCAGTGCGCGGCGACGCTGGACCACCAGAGCCTCGATGGCGGCCCACTGGTCATCGCGCAGCACCGCCCCGCCCCCGGCCAGTTGTTCGAGGATCGACTGAGCCTGTTCGCGGGTCGTCATGGACCCAATCATGCCGGGCTCGGCTGACAGCGCTGACCGCGCCAGGTGGTCGAGAACCGGACCCACAAAGCACGCTGGGCCCTCCGATCCCGGAAGGCCCAGCGCGGCGGTGTTTCTGACGAAGTCAGGCCTTGGCCGCTGCAGCTTCCTGTTCGCGCTTGATCTCGAGTGCGATGTCGATCAGCTGGTCTTCCTGACCACCGATCAGCTTGCGCTGGCCCACCCGGAGCAACAGCTCGTGGGCGGGCACCCCGTAGCGTTCGCCCTGGCGCACCGCGTGCTTGAGGAAGCTGGAGTACACCCCCGCATACCCCATCACCAGGGCGTTGCGGTCCAGCAGGCACTCCGCCGGCATCGCCGGGGCAACAACCTCTTCGGCGGCGTCGGCGATGTCGAAGAAGTCGATGCCGGTCTTGACGCCGATCTTGTCGAACACCCCGACCAGCGCCTCAACCGGCGCGTTGCCCGCCCCGGCGCCGAACCGGCGGCAGGAGCCGTCGATCTGCTTGGCCCCGGCGCGCACGGCCTCGATCGAGTTGGCGACACCCAGCCCGAGATTCTCGTGGCCGTGGAAGCCCACCTGCGCGTCGTCACCGAGCTCGGCGACCAGCGCCGAAACCCGATCGGCCACTCCCTCGAGCACCAACGCGCCCGCGGAGTCGACGACGTACACGCACTGGCAGCCGGCATCGGCCATGATGCGGGCCTGCTTGGCCAGTTTCTCCGGGGCGATGGTGTGGCTCATCATCAGGAAGCCGACGGTCTCCAGGCCCAGCTCACGGGCCAGCCCGAAGTGCTGGATCGAGACGTCGGCCTCGGTGCAGTGGGTCGCGATGCGGCAAATCGAGCCACCGTTGTTCTGGGCTTCCTTGATGTCTTCCTTGGTACCCACGCCGGGCAGCATCAGGAAGGCGATCTTGGCTTCCTTGGCCGTCTCGGCGGCCAGCTTGATCAGCTCCTGCTCCGGGGTCTTGGAGAACCCGTAGTTGAAGCTCGATCCGCCCAGACCATCACCGTGGGTCACCTCGATGACCGGAACACCGGCGTTGTCCAGCGCGGCGACGATGGCGCCGACCTCGTCCTTGGTGAACTGGTGCCGCTTGTGGTGCGACCCGTCACGCAACGACGTGTCGGTCATCCGGACGTCCCACACCGGGTTGAAGAAAATGTCACTCATGCTTGCGCACCTCCCGAGACCGCCAGCGACTCTTTCGCGATTTCCTCGCCGACCTTGGTGGCGGCCGCGGTCATGATGTCCAGATTTCCAGCGTAGGGCGGCAGGTAGTCACCCGCACCCTCCACCTCCACGAAGATCGTGACCAGGTGTTGTCCGCCGTTGACCACCGACGGCTCGTCGAACTGCGGTTCGTTGAGCAGGCGGTAGCCCGGCACATAGGTCTGCACCTCGGCCACCACCTCCTTGATCGAGGCGGTGATGGCCGCGTGGTCGGCATCCTCCGGGATGGCGCAGAAGATCGTGTCGCGCATGATCATCGGCGGCTCGGCCGGGTTGAGGATGATGATCGCCTTGCCGTCGCGGGCCCCACCGATGTCGCGCACACCGGCGCTGGTGGTCTTGGTGAACTCGTCGATGTTGGCGCGAGTGCCCGGACCGGCCGAAGCCGACGACACCGAAGCCACGATCTCGGCGTAGGGCACGTCCACCACGCGGCTCACCGCGTACACCATCGGGATGGTGGCCTGGCCACCGCAGGTGACCATGTTGACGTTGGGGGCGTCGAGGTGCGCGCGCAGGTTGGCCGGCGGGATCACGCCGGGGCCGACGGCGGCCGGGGTCAGGTCGATCGCCCGGATGCCGGCCTCGACGTAGCGCGGCGCAGCGTCCCGGTGCACGTAGGCACTGGTGGCCTCGAACACCATGTCCGGCTTCTCGTCCAGGGCGAGCAGCCAGTCCACACCCTCATGGCTGGTCTCCAAACCCAGCTTGCGGGCGCGGGCCAGACCCTCGGACTCTGGATCGATGCCGATCATCCAGCGCGGCTCGAGCCACTCCGAACGCAGCAACTTGTACAGCAGGTCGGTGCTGATGTTGCCCGACCCGACGATGGCAACTGATGCTTTATCAGCCATAGCGCGGCTCCTTATTCGAAACTCAGTCTTACTGAACCTAACCCGGCGAACTCAGCGACGAAATCGCTGCCCGGAGGTGCATCTATCGCACGCATGAACGCCCCCGGCAACACGATGTCACCGGCCTCCAACCGCACCCCGAAGCTCTCCACCTTGCGGGCCAGCCAGGCCACCGCGGTGACCGGATTGCCCAGCACCGCCTCACTGTTCCCCTGGGCTACGAACTCACCCCGGTTGGTCAACACTGCGTCGATATTGCTGACCTCGATGTCCTTGGGCGAGACCCGCGCCTCCCCGAGCACCCATCCGGCACTGCTGGCGTTGTCGGCGATCGTGTCGCACAACTTGATCTGCCAGTTGGTGATGCGGGTGTCGATCAACTCGATCGCCGGCGCGAGGGCGGCCGTGGCGGCGAGCACGTCTTCCTCGGTGCAACCCGCTCCCGGCAGGTCGTGGGCCAGAATGAACGCGAGCTCCACCTCAACACGCGGGTACAGGTAGTTCGACGACTTGACCGGCTTGTCCTCGTGGATCTGCATCTCGTCGAGGAGGTGGCCGTAGTCCGGCTCGTCGACACCCATCATGTCCTGCATCGCCTTGCTGGACAGTCCGACCTTGTGGCCGACGATGCGGGCGCCCTCGGCGACCCGCTGACGGATGTTGATCAGCTGGATCTCATAGGCATCAACCACATCGATGTCGGGATTGCCGTCGGTCAACGGGGTCATCGGTACCCGGCTGCGCTCGGCCTCGGCCAGGTCGGCGGCCAACTGGGCTCGTACCACGTCACTAAGCATTCTGGTGAATTCCCCTCACTTCTTTGACCGGGGCGGTTGTTGGATTGCCGGTCAATTCTATAACGTGTTCTACATGACTGGACAGGAGTACGACGTTGTCGTGGTCGGCAGCGGCGCTGCCGGCATGGTCGCCGCCCTCACCGCAGCCCATAACGGCCTCTCGACAGTAGTCGTCGAGAAGGCGCCGCACTATGGAGGTTCCACTGCGCGGTCAGGTGGTGGGGTGTGGATCCCGAACAACGAGATTCTCAAGCGTGACGGCGTCAAAGACACTCCCGAGGCCGCCCGCACCTACCTGCACAAAATCATCGGCGACGTGGTGCCCGCAGAGAAGATCGACACCTACCTCGACCGCTCGCCGGAGATGCTGTCGTTCGTCCTGAAGAACTCTCCACTCAAGCTGTGCTGGGTACCCGGGTACTCCGACTACTACCCCGAGACGCCGGGCGGCAAGCCCACCGGCCGCTCGGTGGAGCCCAAGCCGTTCAACGCCAAGAAGCTCGGTGTTGACGAGAAGGGGCTGGAGCCGCCCTACGGCAAGGTGCCGATGAACATGGTGGTCATGCAGCAGGACTATGTCCGGCTCAACCAGCTCAAGCGTCATCCCCGCGGCGTGCTGCGCAGCCTCAAGGTCGGCGTCCGCTCCGTCTGGGCCAACGCCACCGGCAAGAACCTGGTCGGCATGGGCCGTGCGCTGATCGCCCCGCTGCGCATCGGCCTGCAGCAGGCCGGCGTCCCGGTCGAGTTGAACACCGCGCTGACCGATCTCTACGTCGAGGACGGCGTCGTCCGCGGCGTCTACGTCGTCGATCCCCGCGACCCTTCCGCTGAACCGCAACTGATCCGGGCGCGCCGCGGCGTGATCCTGGGCTCGGGCGGATTCGAGCACAACGAGCAGATGCGGGTGAAGTACCAGCGCGCACCGATCACCACCGAGTGGACAGTGGGCGCGGTGGCCAACACCGGCGACGGCATCCTGGCTGCCGAAAAGCAGGGCGCTGCACTCGAATTCATGGAGGATTCGTGGTGGGGCCCGACGGTCCCACTGGTTGATTCACCGTGGTTCGCCCTGTCCGAGCGCAACTCTCCCGGCTCGATCATCGTCAACATGGCCGGCAAGCGGTTCATGAACGAGTCGATGCCCTATGTCGAGGCCTGCCACCACATGTACGGCGGCGAATACGGCCAGGGCGCGGGCCCCGGCGAGAACATCCCGGCCTGGCTCATCTTCGACCAGCAGTACCGCGACCGCTTCATCTTCGCGGGTCTGCAACCTGGACAGCGCATTCCGAAGAAGTGGCTGGAATCCGGCGTCATCGTCAAGGCCGACACCCTCGAGGAGCTGGCCGCCAAGACCGGGCTGCCCGTCGACGCGTTCGGCGCGACCATCGACCGGTTCAACGGCTTCGCCCGTTCGGGGGTGGATGAGGACTTCCACCGCGGCGAGAGCGCCTACGACCGCTACTACGGCGATCCGACGAACAAGCCCAACCCCAACCTCGGTGAGATCAAGCACGGCCCGTTCTACGCGGCCAAGATGGTGCCGGGTGACCTGGGTACCAAGGGCGGTGTCCGCACCGACCTCGTCGGCCGGGTGCTGCGCGACGACGACTCCGTGATCGAGGGTCTCTATGCCGCAGGTAACGTCAGCTCACCGGTGATGGGTCACACCTACCCCGGCCCGGGCGGCACCATTGGTCCCGCCATGACCTTCGGATACCTCGCGGCGCTCGATATCGCTGCGGCTGGAAAGGGCTGATATGCCAATCGATGTCGAAAAGGCACTCGCCGCTGACCTGGAGCCCATCGAATTCTCCTGGACCAGTAGCGACATCCAGCTGTACCACCTCGGCCTGGGTGCCGGCGCCGATCCGATGGATGAGCGCGAACTGCGCTACCTGACCGACAACACTCCCCAGGTGCTCCCGACCTTCGGCAACGTCGGCGTCAGCTTCCACATGACCGAGGCGCCGACGGTGCAGTTCCCCGGCATCGACATCGAGCTGTCCAAGGTCCTGCACGCCAGTGAAGCGGTCAGCGTGCCCGGCCCGATCCCGACGAGTGGCACTGCGTCGTCCAAGCAGCGCTTCACCGAGATCTGGGACAAGGGCAAGGCCGCCGTCATCGTCAGCGAAACCACGGTGACCGATGAATCCGGCAAAGTCCTGTGGACCACCAAGCGGTCGATCTTCGCCCGTGGCGAAGGCGGTTTCGGCGGCGAGCGCGGCCCGGCCACCTCGTCCGAACTGCCCGATCGCGCCCCCGACATCGAGATCTCGTTGCCGACGCTGCCGCAGCAGGCGCTGCTGTACCGACTGTGCGGAGACCGCAACCCGCTGCACTCCGACCCAGCCTTCGCCAAGGCCGCCGGTTTCGACCGGCCGATCCTGCACGGGCTGTGCACCTACGGCATCGGCTGCAAGGCCATCGTCGACAACCTGCTCGACGGCGACGTCTCCCAGGTGGCTTCCTACGGCGCCCGGTTCGCCGGCGTGGTGTTCCCCGGTGAGACGCTGCAGGCCAACATCTGGAAGGAAGACGGCAAGTTCATCGGCGTGCTCACGGCACCGAGCCGCGACAACGCCGTCGTGCTGTCCGGGGTGGAGCTAGTCCCGGCCTGACCTACTTCTGCACCCGCTCTACCTGCTTTTCACCACCCGCTTTGTCACGCTGGAGTGGCTGTCGACCTCGACGGCCACTCCAGCGTTGCATTGGGGGGCTATTGGGCGGCAATTGCTTTGGCGGCTCCTGGCTTTGTCACGCCAGAGTGGCTTCCGACGTCGACGGCCACTCTGGCGTGACGAAGTGAGTGCCTGGCGGTTGGCACCAACGCCGATAGCACAGACCCTGCGCGCCGTCATCTTTCACCGCAGCGTGGCTGTGGACAACGAGTGTCACGCCAGCGCCTGTGGATAACCGACGTGACGGATATGGCATTGCGCTGCAGACTTTCTCGCCATGGGGGATCCATTCGTCGGCAGTGCAGCCGTGGCCAACGGCGAACTACGCAAGAGCGCACTCCGCACCAGATACACGAGGGTATTCCGGGACGTGTACGTAAGCCCGGGCACCGAACTCACACCGCTTGTGCGAGCCAAGGCCGGCTGGTTGTGGTCTCGACGCCGCGGGATCGTGGCCGGAAACTCGGCAGCAGCTGTTCACGGCGCGCAATGGGTTGACGCCGAAGCCCCGCTGGAAATGATCCATTCCAACCGCAATCCTCTTGCGGGCCTGCATGTTCGGACCGAAGAGATCTCAGACGACGAGATCATCTGGGTCGACGAGATTCCGGTCACCTCCGTCGCCCGCACCGCGCTAGATATCGGTAGTTGGTATCCGCGCGACGACGCAGTGTCTGCGCTTGCGCTGGCCCGCGCAACCGACGTCAAAGCTGCCGACGTAGAGCTGTTGATACAGCGATACGCCCGGCGTCGAGGAATTCAGCGCGCCCGCACAGCCTTGGATTTGATGGACGGCGGTGGGCAATCACCCCAGGAAACGTGGCTGCGGCTGATACTCATCGATGGCGGCCTGCCTCGACCGCAGACCCAGATCCCGGTTTACGACGGCCCAGGCGATCCATTTGCGTATCTCGACATGGGCTGGGAGGACATCAAAGTCGCCGCCGAGTACGACGGCGAAGAGCACCGAGCGAGCAGCTGGAGGTACAACTGGGATCTGCGGCGGGCAGAGCGCATCCAGCGGCAGGGCTGGATCAACGTGCGGATCGCCGCCGGTCAACGCAAAGCCGACATCCTGCGCCGCGTCAATGCCGCGCGCGCCTGCCGAGTGTCCCACTAGCGTGGCTGGCGCGCTCGGCGGCCACTCTGGCGTGACATTGGATGCCCGCCGCTAGAGGCGACCAAGCCCCGTGTCACTCTGGCGTGACTGTCGGGCTCGGCAGCCACTCTGGCGTGACATTGGATGCCGGAGCGTGGCGCGGACGGGACCGGGCACGACCCCCCGAGAACGCGCAGCGGGCGCCGGTTCACACCGACGGGCGTTCTTCGTGCGCAATACAGCTACATCCGCTTCCACAGATCGTCCCCGCCGGAATGGCGCGGGGCCTCCGGTGCCACCGGAACCGGGCCGGGAGCCGGCTGACTCGGGGCGGGTGCAGCGGCAGGCGGTGCGGACGAAGCGGGCGGTGCCGAGTGCTGCACCGGAGGCGACGAATGCGGAGCCGCCGACGCCGCCCCACCCGATGGGGCGCTCATCTGCGACTCCCGCGCATCCAGGCCGGCTTCACGGTGATCCTGCGCAGCGTCGCGATCGTTCTGCGCCGTCTCGCGATCGTCCTGCTGCTTGTCCCGATCGTTGAGCTCGGCCTCGCGTTCGGCCTGCTGCTGCTGCGGATTCGGGCCACCGGGACCACCCGGACCACCGGCCTGACCGGCACCTGGCCCGCCGCCGTTCTCCGAGCCGCCGCCCTTGGCGCCCTCCATGGCTTTCATCAGCGGCTCCATCAAGGAACCGAACTGTCCGCCCATCTGCCCCATGGCCTGGGTGGGCGCACTGGCCATCTGGCCCATCTGCCCAAGTTGGCCCATCATCTGGCTGAGCTGACCGACACCCTGACCACCGGACTCGTCGGCCTTCTCGTAAGCGCCCTGGGCATCCGAAAGCTTGGCGTTGAACATGTTTTCCTTGGCCGACAACGCCGTCACATTCGTGCTCAGCGAGGCCGCCAGGGTAGGCACGATCCCGGCGATGGTCATGCTCATCGCATCCTCACCGGGCTGAATCGACGGCATGTCGGGGAGGGTCAACGACGCGGGATCCCAGTTGAGCATCCCGCCCATCGACATCGGTGAATTCACCGGTTACCCCCTTCTCGTCGAGACCGATCACCAATCGTCATAGTCATCGTCACCATCCCCCGTGTCGTGTTCCAAAGGAGCCGGGACCGCCAGCCCGGTCGCGGTGCCTCCGCCGCCACCGCCCCGTTGGCCGCCGCCCATCATGCCCATGCCGCCGCCCATGCCGCCGCCCGCCGCATTGGCCGCTGCCACCGGAGCGACACCGCCGACCACGGCGGCGCTGGCACCGGGATCGACCGAGACCGGTGCGGTACTGCCACCGCCCACCATCTTGGCCAGCAACGGCGTCTGCGGGCTGCCGCCACCCGAGCCCCCTGGCAGACCCGCGGCCTTGACCATGCCTGCACCACCGCTGGGACCGGAGCCGCCGGCTGCCGGATGGTTCGAGAACGCCGAGAACGGACTGGCCCCACCACCCGTGCCCTTGCCGCCCGAACCCAACATCGAGGTCAGCTGCTGCAGGGGCTGCGACAACTGCTGTAGCGGTTGGGAGAGCTGCTGCGGGATCTGGCCGGCCATCTGCGGGATCTGGCCGAGCATCTGTGGCAGCTGGCTGATCAGCTGCATCATCGAATCGGCACCCTTTTCGGCAGCCTGCTGCGCCTGGGCCGTCGGCGGGGTGCCGACCTGCGGAAGGTTGGCAATCGTGCTCAGGCTGTCCGCCATCTGCGCGGAGGCAGCCGAGACCGTCGCGGTGTTCTGCGCCAACCCCGCCTTGACCCGGCTCTCGATCAGTTGCTGCGCGTTTCCGAAGAACGCCCCCGCTGCTTGGATGATCTCCACTTCGTGCTGAACCTCTTGGGCGGCCGCATTCACGATCGTCTTGGTCTCCGCCACGGTCGCAGCCATTTTCATCAACGCCGTGGAGATGGCCTGCGCCTGTAGGCCATTGGCCTCGTGACCACCGATCATCGTGGTCGCCTCACCCGAGGCAGCCAACGATGCGCCACCTTCCCACGTACCCTGCAGCTTCGAAAGCTGGCTGGTCTGTTGCGGAACGACGGTGCCACTGATCTTGGCGGCGATCTTCTGATACGACGTCGCTGCCGCAGTCAACTGCTCCTCGTCGACACTCGGCCAACCCGGTCCGAGCAATGTCTGCGACCCGTACGGGCTACTGTCGCGTTCCACACCCATGCCGCGGCCCCCCTTCTACGCGTGATGCACATCCGGAGCGAACATTACCGTGTCGCGCAGGGGGGTCGATGCACCTTTATCCGAGGATCAATCCGGAGGTCGGTACGCCGGTGCCCGCGGTGATCAACACGTGCTCGACGCCGTCGACCTGGTTGACCGAGGTACCCCGCAATTGACGCACGCCCTCGGCGATTCCGTTCATCCCGTGGATATAGGCCTCACCGAGCTGACCACCGTGAGTGTTGATCGGGAGCCGGCCACCGAGCTCGATGGCACCGTTGGCAACGAAGTCCTTGGCCTCACCCTTGCCGCAGAAGCCGAGCTCCTCTAGCTGGATCAGCGTGTACGGGGTGAAGTGGTCGTAGAGGATCGCGGTCTGGATGTCGTCGGGCGACAGGCCGCTCTGCTGCCAGAGCTGGCGGCCGACCAGACCCATCTCGGGAAGACCGAGCTCGTCGCGGTAATACGAGTACATCGTGAACTGGTCGGTGCCTGCCCCCTGGGCGGCGGCCTCGATGACCGCCGGCCGGTGCTTGAGATCCTTGGCCCGCTCGGGCGTGGTGACCACGATGGCCACGCCGCCGTCGCTCTCCTGGCAGCAGTCCAGCAACCGCAGCGGCTCGGCGATCCACCGCGAGTTCTGGTGATCCTCGATGGTGATGGGCTTGCCGTAGAAGAATGCCTTCGGGTTGGTCGCGGCGTGCTTGCGGTCGGCCACCGAGACGGCGCCGAAATCGGCACTCGTGGCGCCGTATTCGTGCATGTAGCGCTGAGCGATCATGGCCACCGACGCGGCCGGGGTGCTCAACCCGTGCGGGTAGGACCAGCTGTACTCGACGCCGCGCGAGTCGGCGTTGACGGTCAGGCCGGTCATCACCTGGCCGAACCGGAACTCCGAGCGCTCGTTGAAAGCCCGGTAAGCCACAACGACTTCCGCGACACCGGTAGCGACGGCGAGAGCCGCCTGCTGGACGGTCGCAGCGGCGGCACCGCCGCCGTAGCCGATCTGGCTGAAGAACTTCAGGTCCCCGATCCCGGTCGACCGCGCCACGGCGGTCTCCAGGTTGGAGTCCATCGTGAACGTCACCAGACCGTCGACGTCAGACGGCTTGAGGCCCGCGTCGTCGAGTGCGTCGAGCACGGCCTCGGCGGCCAGCCTCAGCTCACTGCGGCCGGAGTTCTTGGAGAAGTCGGTGGCGCCGATGCCGGCGATCGCGGCTTTACCGGACAGGCTCACTGTGCGCCTCCCAACGTGAGGGTGGACGTGGCGATGACGTGGTTACCGAGGCTGTTGCTGCCCACCACTTTCAGGCTCACCAGGTCGCCCTCGATCTCGGTGACCTCACCGGTGAAGGTGATCGTGTCGTAGGCGTACCAGGGCACTCCGAGGCGGAGCTTGATCGATTTGATGATGGCGTTGGGACCCGCCCAGTCGGTCACGTACCGGCCGACCAGTCCGGTGTCGGTGAGGATGTTGACGAAGATGTCCTTGGAACCCTTGGCCTGGGCCAGGTCCCGGTCGTGGTGCACATCCTGGTAGTCGCGCGTCGCGATGGCGGTGGAGACGATGAACGTCGGGTCGCCGTAGATCTTGAGTTCGGGGAGTGCCGTGCCCACTCGGACGTCGGAAACAGTCACGCTCATGCTTGCGGCTCCCATGCGTACAGCGTCCAAGCCGGACTGATCTCACTGTCCGGGAAGTCGATATAGGTTGCGGTGACCGGCATTCCGATCTTCACCTGATCGGCGTCGATACCCCGCAACTCGCCGAGCATCCGGACGCCTTCCTCGAGTTCCACGAGGGCGATCACGAACGGCAGGCTGCGACCGGGCACCTTCGGCGCATGGTGCACGACATAGCTGAACACAGTGCCCTTGCCCGAGGCGACGAGATAGTCGGCAGGTGCCTCTTTGTCGGCCCACACCGCGGGCACCGGTGGGTGCTGCAACGTGCCGTCGGGGCGACGCTGGATTCGAAGTTCGTGGGCGTTGACGCCGTCCCAGAAGAACTTGGTATCCCGCGACGAGGACGGCCGCATCAGCTTGTCCGGATCGAGATCCTCTGGGATGACTGCGGTTTCGGCAGAGCTCTGCTCAGCCTGCTTGCCGGCCGGGAGGAACTTCATGATGCGCCAGTCCATCTCGGCGACTTCTTCGTCCCCGACATGCCAAGTGATCTTCTGATTGATGAAGTAGCCCTCACCCAGCGCAGTCTGCTTGGGTCCGACGATGCCGACGATCTCAGCGGTCATCACCACCTGCTCGCCGGGCTCGAGGTAGCGGTGATAAGTCTGGTCGCAGTTGGTGGCCACGACGCCCACATACCCGGCGTCGTCGAACAACTTCATCGCACGGCCCAGCGGATCGTCGTCGGACCGGGTGCGGCCCAGGCCCATCATCGTCCACACCTGGATCATCGCCGGCGGCGCCACGATGCCGGGATGTCCTGCAGCTCTTGCCGCCTCCGCGTCGACATAGATCGGGTTCTTGTCGCCGATCGCATCGGTCCAGTGGTGAATCATCGGCTGATTCACCGGATCCCGGGCCACCGTCGGTTCGCTCGTCCCGGACGCGATGATCTGGTCGATCCCGGCCTGCAGATCGCTCACCTGCACCCTCCTCGTCGAAAGTGAAGTTGTTCGCGAGATTCAGTCAATTCTTCGCCATCGAGTTCACACTCGGCGATACCCACAATCACCGAGGCACCCTGGGCACTTTCAGACCCGACGCGGCGATCATCTCGCGCATCACCTCGTTGACTCCACCGCCGAAGGTGATCACCAGGTTGCGCTTGGCCATCTTGTCCAGCCAGACCAGCAGGTCGGCGGTCTCCGGGTCGGCCGGGTTGCCGTACTTGCCGACGATCTCCTCGGCCAGGCGACTGACTTCCTGGATTCGCTCTGTGGAGAAGACCTTGGTGGCAGCCGCGTCGGCCACGGCGATGGTCTCGCCGGATGCCGCGACCTGCCAGTTGAGCAGCTCGTTGATCCGCCAGATCGACTTGATCTGCCCCAGAAGGCGTTTCACGTCGTCCTGCTCGATCGGCGTGACACCGTCCGAACCGGGCTTGGACGCCCAGGCGTGCACCTGGTCGTAGATGCCCGCGACACGACCGGCCGGACCGAGGCCGACACGTTCGTGGTTGAGCTGGGTGGTGATGAGCTTCCAGCCACCGTTCTCCTCACCGACGAGCATGTCGGCAGGCACGTGCACATCGTTGTAGTACGACGCATTGGTGTGATGTGCCCCGTCGGACAGGATGATCGGGGTCCAGGAGTAGCCGGGATCCTTGGTGTCGACGATCAGGATCGAGATGCCCTTGTGCTTGGCAGCTTCGGGATCGGTGCGACAGGCCAGCCAGATGTAGTCGGCGTCATGCGCACCGGTGGTCCACATCTTCTGACCGTTCACGATGTATTCGTCACCATGCCGGACGGCGGTGGTGCGCAGCGAGGCCAGGTCGGTGCCCGCTTCGGGCTCCGAGTAGCCGATCGCGAAATGTACTTCACCGGCGAGGATTCCGGGAAGGAACTTCTTCTTCTGTTCCGCGGTGCCGAGTGCCTGCAGGGTCGGGCCCACGGTCTGCAACGTGACCATCGGCAACGGGATGTCGGCGCGGTTGGCCTCGTTGATGAAGATCTGCTGTTCGACCGGACCGAAGCCCAGGCCGCCGTACTCCTTGGGCCAGCCCACACCGAGCTTGCCGTCACTGCCCATCCGCTTGATCACCGTGCGGTAGGCCTCGTTGTGCCGGTCAGACTCCATCGCCTCGGCCTCTTCGGGCGTGATGAGGGTCGAGAAGTATTCCCGCAGTTCGGCTTGCAGCGAGCGCTGCTCAGCTGTCAGGTCGATGAACATTACGCTCCCACCAAATCGAGGCGATGCGACGGACCACCCAGCAAGCGGGTCAGATCCTTGATCGAGGAGTAGTAGCGGTCCATCGGGTAGGTGATGTCCATACCCATACCGCCGTGCAGGTGATGGCAGAGCCGCATGGCCGGTGCGGCCTGCGAGGTGAGCCAGTAGCCCAGGATGCCCAGGTCCTCATCGGCGTCGAGGCCCTCCGACAGCCGCCACAGGACCGACGTGGACAGCAAAGAGATCGTCCGCGAAGCGATGTAGACCTCGGACAGCTGTGCGGCCACCGTCTGGAAGGTCGAGAGCGGACGGCCGAACTGCTCACGGGTGGCCACATAGTCGGCGGTCAGCCGCAGTGCGCCGGCCACCAGGCCGGCCGCGAACGCCCCGGTGGCGGCCAGTGCCAGCTGGTTGACGCGGTGCGCGGTCGCGCCGTCGAGCACATCGGCGGCGTCGACCGTGACGTCGGCGAACGTGACCACGTACTCATCGGAAGCATTGGAGGTCGGAGTCTTGGTGACGGTCACACCGTCGGCTGCAGGCGAGACCACCAGCACCGCGTTGTCGGCGGTCACCACCAACCACTGCGCGGCCTCGGCGTAGGGCACGCCGATCTTGGTGCCGTTGAGCTTGCCGTCGGCATAGTTGACTGCGGGCCGCTCGGGGAGCGACTGCCCGGGCTCGTTGAGTGCCGCCGAAAGCACCGCACCCGTGGCGACACCGGACAGGTACCGATCCTGCTGGGCGTCGGTGGCCAGGTCGAGCAGCGACACCAGGCCGAGGCCCACCGTGGCCAATGCCGGGCCGGTCGTGCCGTGCCGGCCGATCTCGGTCAGCGCGGTGGACAGCTCGGGCAGTCCCAGACCGTCACCGCCGAGTCGCTCCGGCACTCCCAGCGCCGCGACGCCACCGGAAACCAGTGCGTCCCAAGTGTTGTCACGCTCCAACACAGACGTCACCACGTCGGCGACAGCCTGCTGCTCCGGGTTCGGTGTGAAATCCACCCGAATCCTCCTTGATTCGTTAGGTGATCAGCGGACTCAGGCCTGATTTGCCGGCTCGCCGGCGTGAGCAACCGGGCATTCGCCGGTGAAGTCCACCGGCCAGTGCTTGATGCCGTTGAGCCAGCCCGACTTCAGCCGCTCGGGCTCCCCGATCGGCTTGAGGTCGGGCATGTGATCGGCGATCGCGTTGAAGATCAGGTTGATCGTCAGGCGGGCCAGGTTGGCACCGATGCAATAGTGCGCCCCGGTGCCGCCGAAGCCGACATGCGGGTTGGGATCGCGAAGGATGTCGAAGGTAAACGGATCGTCGAACACGGTCTCGTCGAAGTTCGCCGAGCGGTAGGACATCACCACTCGCTCGCCGGCCTTGATCTTCACACCGGCGATCTCGGTGTCCTCGCTGGCGGTGCGCTGGAAGGCCGACACCGGGGTGGCCCACCGGATGATCTCGTCGACAGCGGTCTTGGGCCGCTCCTTCTTGAACAGCTCCCATTGCTCAGGGTTCTGGGAGAAGGCGATCATGCCGTGGGTGATCGAGTTGCGGCTGGTCTCGTTGCCCGCCACGGCCAGCATGATGACGAAGAAGCCGAACTCGTCGTCGGACAGCTTCTCGCCGTCGATGTCGGCCTCGATCAGCTTGGTGACGATGTCGTCGGTCGGGTTCTTGCCCCGCTCCTCGGCCATCTTCATGGCATACGAGATGAGTTCGAACGAGGACATCGCCGGATCGATATCGGCGTACTCGGGATCGTCGCCGGCGGTCATCTCGTTGGACCAGCGGAACAGCTTGTCGCGGTCGTCCTGGGGCACGCCGAGCAGTTCGGCGATGGCCTGCAGCGGCAGCTCACAGGACACCTGCTCGACGAAGTCGCCGGTGTCCATCGCCGCGGCGGCCTTGGCGATCGCCTGGGCACGCGAATTCAGCTCGTCCTCAAGCCGCGAGAGTGCGCGCGGGGTGAAACCACGGGAGATGATCTTGCGCAGCCGGGTGTGGTGCGGTGCGTCCATGTTGAGCAGGACGGCGCGCTGCAGGTCGACGGCCTCGCGGGTCATCTCCTGGGGCCAGACCGGGATCGCGCCGTTCATCGAGCTGGAGAACACGTCGCTGCGCAGCGAGACGTCCTTGACATCCTCGTGACGGGTGACGAGCCAGTAGCCCTTGTCACCGAAGCCTCCGGTGCCACCGGGCACATCGACCCAGCGGACCGGCTCGGCCTTACGGAGCTCGGCGAGTTCCTTGATCGGCAGGCCCTTGAGGTTGCGCTCGGAATCGAGGAAGTCGAAATCATTGGGGATGTTCGGGCAGCCCATGTGTCTACTCCTAGTGTCTGTAGCACGCTGTACACGTGGCCAGCAGTGCTTGAAACAACGTGGTCTAGTACCAATTGAGACCATTGAAACACGGCTTGACCGCAGATCAAAGGCAGTGTTATATCCGCGCTTGTCAGAGTAATGAAACGTGTTCTAGCCTGACTTCATGGGTAACCCTGTCATCGTCGAAGCCACCCGCAGCCCCATCGGCAAACGCAACGGCTGGTTGTCCGGCCTGCACGCCACCGAGCTCCTCGGGGCCGTCCAGAAGGCCCTCATCGAGAAGGCCGGGATCGACGCCGGAAGCGTCGAGCAACTCATCGGCGGCTGCGTCACCCAGTTCGGCGAGCAGGGCAACAATGTCACGCGGCAGTCCTGGCTGGTTGCCGGACTGCCCGAACACGTCGGCGCCACCACCGTCGACTGCCAGTGCGGCAGCGCCCAGCAGGCCAACCATCTGATTGCCGGGCTGATCGCCACCGGTGCCATCGACATCGGCATCGCCTGCGGCATCGAGGCGATGAGCCGGGTCGGGCTGGGCGCCAACGGCGGCGGCGCCCGCGCCGCGTCCTGGGACATCGACCTGCCCAACCAGTTCGAGGCCGCCGAGCGCATCGCCAAGCGCCGTGGCATCACCCGCGCTGACGTCGACGCGCTCGGCTTCGCTTCGCAGGCCAAGGCCAAGCAGGCCTGGGCCGAAGGCCGTTTCGACCGGGAGATCTCGCCGATCGACGCGCCGGTCATCGACGAGAACAAGCAGCCGACCGCCGACTGGAACACGGTCAGCCGCGACCAGGGCCTGCGCGATACCACCGTCGAGGGCCTGGCCTCGCTGAAGCCCGTCATCGAAGGGGGTATCCACACCGCCGGTACGTCCTCGCAGATCTCCGACGGCGCCGCCGCGGTGCTGTGGATGGACGAGGATAAGGCGAAGGCGCTCGGCCTCAAGCCGCGCGCCCGGATCATCAGCCAGGCCAACGTCGGCGCCGAGACCTACTACCACCTCGACGGCCCGGTGCAGTCCACCGCGAAGGTCCTCGAGAAGGCCGGGATGAAGATGGGCGACATCGACCTGGTCGAGATCAACGAGGCGTTCGCCTCGGTGGTGCTGTCCTGGGCCCAGGTGCACGGTGCCGACATGGACAAGGTGAACGTCAACGGCGGCGCCATCGCCCTGGGCCACCCGGTCGGATCGACCGGCGCCCGGCTGATCACCACGGCGTTGCACGAGTTGGAGCGCAGCGATAAGAGCACGGCACTGATCACCATGTGCGCCGGCGGCGCGCTGTCGACCGGCACGATCATCGAGCGCATCTAGTGCCGGTCTCGGACGCGGACCGGATCGCTGCCGCACAGTCCTACATCGATGCGCTGGTCACCCACCAGGCCGACGACGTGCCGTTCACCCCGGACTGCATCCGTATCGAGATGGGGCTGAAGACCGGTCGTTCCGGAGATCACCTGCGCCGCAGCCTGAACAACGGCCCGCAGTTCAAGTTGATCGAGAAGACGACGGAGCCGGAGTTCAGCGTCGACGGCGACAACATCCGCGCCAAGTTCGACGTGCTGACCAAGCCACGGCTGTTCGGATGGCGGGTCTGCTCGCACGTCGACGAGACGTTCCTGATCCCCGCGTCGGACGGAAAGATCCATCACATCCGCGCGTCGCTGACCCCGTTCCTCAGCCGTTAAGGTCCATCGCATGGCCAACACCCCTCGCCCGCTCAACGCCAAACAGGTCGAACGGCTCAACGCGAAATCGACCGGCACTGCAATCAAGTGGATGTCACGCGCCCAGACCTGGATCTTCAAGAAGACGGGCGGGCGGTTCGGTGACAAGTTCCTGCGCGGCGCCGAGGTCGGCATCTTGACCACGATCGGGCGCAAGTCGGGCGAGGAACGCGACAGCCCGCTGCTTTTCCTGCAGGAGGACGAGCGCATCGTGCTGGTCGCCTCGCAGGGCGGGCGGGCCACCAATCCGATGTGGTACCTGAACCTGGTGGCCAATCCCCGGGTGAGGTTCCAGACCAAGCGTCAGACGCTGGAGCTCACCGCACGCGACGCCACCGACGCCGAGCGCGACGTGTACTGGCCCAAGCTGGACGCCATGTATGCCGACTTCGTGAACTACCGGTCCTACACCGACCGCAAGATCCCGATCGTGATCTGCGACCCGGCCTGAGCACCCCCTGACCGCAGACTGCGCCCCCCGACATTGTCCGGGGGCGCTGTCTGTTGTGCGGATATGCGGGAAACACCAGTTACGCAACTCGCGGTAGCAGAATTGACGAGTGAACAGATTCTGAATTATGTTCTGTGAGCCCGCACACAGTGAATGTTAGGTGAGCGGCAAGCCACACACTCGTGAACCGATGGAGACCCGATGCAACGACCCACGCGACGCCGGGCTGCTGGTGCCGCCGCAACCACCCTGACGGCGTGTTCTTTGTTCGCCGCAGCCACCCTGCCTGCCGCCGCGATGACCGTGACGTTCATCCGGCACGCCGAGTCGCAGGGCAATGCGTCCGGTTACATCGACACCAGTACCCCGGGACCGCACCTGACCAATGACCAGGTGAACCAGAACGGCGGCGTGACCGGCCAACAGCAGGCGCTGGACTGGGCCAATGCTCAGTGCCCGACCGCGCAGTGCACCAAGTACGACGCGCTCTACGCCTCGACCATGATTCGCACCCAGGAGACCGCGGCGCCGTTCGCCGCCAAGCGCGGGTTGCCGGTCACGATCCTGGGTGCGTTCGACCCGGACAACCCGCAGCGGAACTCCGGCGTGCAGGAGATCAGTGCCGGCATCTTCGAGGGCGTCCCCGAAGGTGACGGCATCGGCCGCATCGGCTACATCCTCGCGCCGTTGGCGTGGACCATGGGCCTGCAGTTCGTCTCGGTCCCCGGCGGTGAGAACGGCCTGGAGTTCAACGAGCGCGTGACGAATGCACTCGCCGACGTGGAGTCAGGCACCACGGACACCAATGGTGACGGCGAGGTCGACGCCGCGGTGTTCTCTCACGGCGCCACCATCATGATGTGGACGATGATGAACGTCGACAACCCGAACCTGATGCTGTTCGCGCAGCATCAGTTGAACAACACCGACACGGTCGTCGTGGAGAAGAATGCCGACGGCAGTTGGACCCTCAAGGAATGGGCCGGCGAAGAGGTCGGAGCAGCCAACTACCCCACCCAGATGTTCGTCAACGTCCGAGATCTGATCGTCGCGCCGCAGAAGGCCGTCTACAACATGCGCATCCCGGTCTTGTCGCTCGACGCCGAGGGCATCGTCACCACCGGGGCGCAGGGTGTCCAGGATGTCGCGCAGGCCGGGGTCAAGTTCGTCACGGACTCGGTGACCGACACCGTCAACGCGATCACCGGCATCCCCGGTTCGATCGGCCAGTCGACGTCGCAGGTATCGAAGCTCAGCACCCAGAAGACCGTCAACGCGAGCAGCGCCCCGGCAGTGGCCGAACTCGCCGACGACACCAAGGCGGAGGTCGAGACGACCGCCGATTCGGTCAAGGCCACGATCACCACGGCCCGCACGACAAACGGCGCCACCAAGTTGACCGATGGCAACAAGGCCGAGCCGGGTAAGGCTGTCTCCGCGGTTCGCGACCGGGTTAACCGTGCCGCGAACGACGTGCGGGGCGAGGTCGAGTCCTCAGCCAGGCAAGCCCGCGAGACCGTCAAGAAGCTCACCAGCGCCGCCAAGGCCGGCAAGGCGGACAAGTCCGACGACAGCAAGCCCAAGCAGAAGGCCAAGGACGCCGCGTGAAATAGGTAGTAGCGCAACGTAATACCAACCGGGTCGGTCCCCCTCCTCGCCCGAGGAGGGGGACTGACCCGTATCTGCACTCCATCGATCCGGCGGGTAGCAGAGGCAGGACTCCTGTCAAATTCCTTCCCGCACGATGGGATAACTGCTCGCCTTAACAGCGAACAGTCAGACAATTCATCTGGCCGGTCAGCGAACCCTCACCGGCAGGTCGCGTGAAATCCGTACATCCACGATGGAGGAAGCACATGAATCGCCGCGGGGATGGCGCGCCGGCGTCACGATATCGAAGCCTTCTAGGGGGTGTCGCCCTGGCATTCCTCGCGTTTTGCATGGCGATGCCCGTCGCCCATGCCGCCGAGGTCATGCGCGTGACGTTCATCCGTCACGGCGAGTCGGCGGGCAACGCCTCCGGCCTGATCGACACGACGACACCCGGTCCGGTGCTCACCGAGAAGGGCCAGCAGCAGGCCCGTGACATCGCCGCCAAGCTGGGCGACAACAACTACGATGGCATCTATGCGTCGACGATGGTGCGGACCCAGCTGACCGCGGCGCCCATGTCGCAGTACCTGGGCATGCCGATCCAGGTGCTACCCGGCATCCAGGAGATCCCGGCCGGCGTCTTCGAGGGCACGCCGGAGTCCGGGGCTCAGAGCGGATACGGGCTGTACCCGATCGGGTGGACCTTCCCGGGTGTCATCCCCCAGATTCCGGTGGAGTATTTCAACAAGGGCACCTTCATGCCGGGCACCACCGAGAACGGGTACTCGTTCGACGCGAGGGTCGACGGTGCGCTGCAGACCATTTACGACAACGGCGATCGAAATGCCGTGGTGTTCTCGCACGGCGGCACCATCATGTTCTGGACGATGATGAACGTTAAAAACCTCACCGTGATGGAGAAGCTCCAGCTGCTGCAGTCCGCTCAGTTGGATAACACCGATTACGTGGTCATCGAGGGCAACAACGAGGACGGCTGGACCCTGGTGAACTGGAACGGCCAGCAGTTCAGCCCTGAACCGACCTTCGAGCACGAGGTAGGCCTTCAGCTTCGGACGTTGTCGCGCCAGTTGACTGCCGCCTCTGATCAGGTCAAGGCGGCCTTCCAGACCGGCGACATCACGAAGATCGCGACCGCGATCAGCCACAGTGTGGCCGACGCATCCTTCTCGGTGATCAAGTTCAACCGGGCGATCAACGCACAGATCATCAAGCGGGTCCTCCCCCCGGCGCAGACCGCCACCGACCAACTGCAGGAGAAGGTCTCCACCGAGGTGGAGAACATGAAGACCGCGGTTGACACCAACGTGGTCTCGCGTCGTCTCGCGTCGGCACCGGAGGCATCGGCTCCGGAGGCATCTCCGGCGTCCGCACCTGCGGGATCGAACGAAAAGGTCTCAGCCGCAGAGGAACCGGCGGCCGCTGCGTCGGTCGCCGACAGCGGAGCGAAGGCGAAGCTCAAGGCCGCTGTCGACAACATCGTCAAGCCTCGTGGTGCGACCAATCTGTCCGACGGCAACAAGGCTGTACCGGGCGTCACGAAGTCGCTCAGCCGAAACGGCGAACGGGTCAAGACCGCGGTCGAGGATGCCCAGGACCAGGTGTCGTCGTCGATCAAGAAGTTCGGCGATGCCGTCAAGAAGGCCACCGGCCAGCCGAGCAAGTCGGCCGGTGACAAGGGCGATGCCGGCAGCGACACCGCCAGCAACAAGGACGCCGCCTAAACCGTCAGAAAACGCTCAGGCCCCCGAAATCCATGGATTTCGGGGGCCTTTGCGCGTCCTCGTGGGAAAAAGGTCAGGCGCCGTAGACCGGAACCGCGGGGCGGGCCTTGGCCAGCAGGTCGGTGACGACCGGGCCCAGCTCGGCGGGATCCCACTTGGCGCCCTTGTCGATCTGCGGTCCGTGCGCCCAACCCTCGGCGACGCGGATCTTGCCGCCCTCGATCTCGAACGTCTTGCCGGTGACGTCACGCGACTCGACGCTGCCCAGCCACACCACCAGCGGGGAGATGTTCTCGGCGGCCATGGCGTCGAAGGCATCGTCCTGGGTGGCCATCATGTCGGCGAACACCGTCTCGGTCATCCGGGTCCGGGCCGAGGGCGCAATGGCATTCGCGGTGACGCCGTAGCGGCCCATCTCGGCGGCGGCCACCAGGGTCAGCGCGGCGATACCGGCCTTGGAGGCGCTGTAGGTGGCCTGGCCGACGCTGCCCTGCAGACCGGCGCCGGAGCTGGTGTTGATGATGCGCGCATCAACGGTCTCGCCGGCCTTGGACTTGGCCCGCCAGTACGCGGCGGCATGCTTCATGGTGGCGAAGTGCCCCTTGAGGTGCACGGCGGTGACGGCGTCGAATTCTTCTTCGGTGGCGTTGGCGAACATCCGGTCGCGCACGATGCCGGCATTGTTGACGAGAACGTGAAGGTCGCCAAAACTATCTATGGCGTTCTGGATCAGCGCTTCGGCCTGCGCCCAGTCCGCGACGTTGGAACCGTTGGCGACGGCTTCGCCTCCCGCGGCGACGATCTCGTCGACCACGTTCTGCGCCGCGCTGCCGCCGCCGGCGGGCGAACCATCCAAGCCGACCCCGATGTCGTTGACCACGACGCGGGCCCCTTCGGCGGCGAACGCGAGCGCGTGCTCACGTCCGATACCGCCACCGGCACCCGTCACGATGACCACCCGGCCGTCGAGCAATCCCATAGCTGTTCTCCTTATTTGTTGGCGCTTGAGGCGTCGAGGTAGTTCGGCGGTTCGCCACCGCCATGCACCTGCAGCGCCGCCCCACTGATGTAGGACGCGGCGCCAGAGGCCAAAAATGCTGCGGCCCAACCGATATCGGCAGGTTTGGCCAGCCGGCCCAGCGGAACGGTGGCGGCCACCGCGGCCACCGACTCGGCGTCGCCGTAGAACAGCTCGGACTGCTCGGTCTCGACCATGCCGACCACCACGGAGTTCACCCGAACCCTGGGCGCCCATTCGACGGCCAGTGTGGTGGTCAGGTTGTCGATACCGGCCTTGGCCGCGCCATAGGCCGCGGTGCCCGGAGTCGGGCGGTGTCCGCTCACGCTGGAGATGTTGACGATCGCGCCGCCGGTGTCCTGCTTCTGCATCACCGCATTGGCATGGGTGGACACCGACAGCGCGCCCAGCAGGTTGAGCTCGATGATCTTGGTGCTGAACTTCGCCGACGCATCCGCGGCGAGCACGTAGGGAGAGCCGCCCGCGTTGTTCACCACGACATCCAGCCGGCCGTGCTTGGCGACGACCGCGTCGATCATGGCAGCCACCGAGTCGTCATCGCGGATATCGCAGCTGTGGAATTCGTAGGGCAGTCCCTCGACCGGACGGCGTGCGCAGGTCACCACGGTGGCGCCCTGACCGGCGAAAACCGCGCTGATTCCAGCGCCGACTCCGCGCACCCCGCCGGTCACCAGGACCACCTTGCCGGTCAAACCCAAATTGATGGCACCAGCTTCTGGCGTATCGGTCACTGTGCTAGCGTACCAAGCAAGTGCTTGCTTAGGTAGCGACCCCTTCAGGAAGTGGATTGATGACGATCACCACCAAGACAGTCGAGCCGGGCATCGTCTCGGTCACCGTCAACTACCCGCCCGTCAACGCCATCCCGTCGGCCGGCTGGTTCGAACTCGGCGATGCGATCACCGCGGCCGGGCGCGACAAGAGCACCCATGTGGTGATCCTGCGTGCCGAGGGACGCGGCTTCAACGCCGGCGTGGACATCAAGGAGATGCAGAACACCGAGGGCTTCGGCGCGCTGATCGACGCCAACCGCGGCTGCTACCACGCGTTCAAATCCGTGTACGAGTGCGAGGTTCCCGTCGTCGCAGCCGTCAACGGCTTCTGCGTCGGCGGCGGGATCGGCCTGGTCGGCAACGCCGATGTGATCGTTGCCTCCGATGACGCCAAGTTCGGCCTCCCAGAGGTCGAGCGCGGCGCACTCGGTGCCGCCACCCACTTGTCCCGCCTGGTCCCCCAGCACCTGATGCGCCGGCTGTTCTTCACCGCCGCAACCGTTCCCGCCGAGACGCTGCACCACTTCGGTTCGGTGCACGAGGTCGTTCCGCGTGAGGATCTCGACGAGTCGGCACTGCGGGTGGCCCGCGATATCGCCAGCAAGGACACCCGGGTGATCCGCGCCGCCAAGGAGGCGCTGAACTTCATCGACGTGCAGCCCGTCAACGCGCGGTACCGCATGGAGCAGGGTTTCACCTTCGAACTCAACTTGTCCGGTGTGTCCGACGAACACCGCGACGCGTTCGCCGGAACCGAGAAGGGATCCAAGGCATGACAGATAAAAGGACAACGCTCGACGAGGCGGTCGCCTCGATCGAAAGCGGTATGACGATCGGCCTCGGCGGCTGGGGCTCTCGGCGCAAGCCGATGGCCTTCGTCCGCGCCCTGCTGCGCACCGACGTCAAGGACCTGACCGTGGTCACCTACGGCGGTCCCGATCTGGGCCTGCTGTGCTCGGCCGGCAAGGTCAAGCGCGCCTACTACGGCTTCGTGTCGCTGGACTCGCCGCCGTTCTACGACCCGTGGTTCGCCAAGGCCCGCACCACCGGTGCGATCGAGGCCCGTGAGATGGACGAGGGCATGCTGCGCTGCGGCCTGCAGGCTGCCGCCCAGCGGCTGCCATTCCTGCCGATCCGGGCCGGTCTCGGTACCGACGTCCGCACATTCTGGGGCGACGAGCTCAAGACCGTGAAGTCCCCATACCCCACCGACGGTGCCTACGAAGAACTCGTCGCGATGCCTGCGCTGAACCTCGACGCGGCGTTCGTGCACATGAATCTCGGTGACGCCAAGGGTAATGCGGCCTACACCGGCATCGACCCGTACTTCGATGACCTGTTCCTCATGTCGGCACAGCGCCGCTTCCTGTCCGTGGAGCGCGTGGTGTCCACCGAGGAGCTGGTCAAAGCCGTTCCGACGCAGGCCCTGCTGATCAACCGGATGATGGTTGATTCCGTGGTCGAGGCTCCGGGCGGTGCGCACTTCACCACCAACGAGCCCGATTACCGGCGCGACGAGAAGTTCCAGCGCCACTACGCCGAGGCCGCCGGTTCCGACGAGACCTGGGCCGAGTTCGTCAAGACGTACCTGTCCGGTAGCGAAGCCGATTACCAGGCCGCGGTCCGTGCGTTCAAGACTGCTCAGGAGGAAAACAAGTGATTGCCGTGACCCGTGCCGAGGTGTGCGCCGTCGCCTGCGCCGAGCTGTTCCGCGACGCCGGCGAGATCATGGCCAGCCCGATGACCACCGTGGTCCAGATCGGTGCCCGACTGGCCCGGCTGACCTTCTCCCCCGACATCGTGCTGACCGACGGTGAGGCCCGCATCATGGCCGACACTCCGGCCATGGGCGCGCCGTTCGCCGTCGAGGGCTGGATGCCGTTCAACCGGGTCTTCGAGACCCTGGCCTGGGGCAAGCGCCATGTGGTGATGGGCGCCAACCAGATCGACCGCTACGGCAACCAGAACCTGTCGGCCTTCGGCCCTATCCAGCACCCGACCCGGCAGATGTTCGGGGTCCGCGGCGCGCCCGGAAACAGCATCAACCACGCCACGAGCTACTTCGTCGGCAACCACACCAAGCGGGTGTTCTGCGACTCGGTGGACATCGTCTCCGGAATCGGTTGGGACAAGATCGATCCGGAGAACCCGGCCTACCGGTTCGCCAACGTCTACCGCGTGGTGTCCAACCTGGGCGTGTTCGACTTCAACGGCCCCGACCACCAGATGCGTGCGCTGTCGCTGCACCCCGGCGTCGAAGCCGGCCAGGTCGCCGAGAACACCTCCTTCGAGGTGCACGGCCTTGAGCAGGCCGAGACCACCCGGCTGGCCACCGACGAGGAGCTCAGGCTCCTGCGCAAGGTCATCGATCCGAAGTCGCTGCGCGACAAAGAGGTCAAGGGCTAGAAGATGGGCAAGCTCAAGACTCCGCTGACCGAACTGGTCGGCATCGAGCATCCCGTCGTGCAGACCGGGATGGGCTGGGTGGCCGGTGCCCGACTGGTCGCCGCAACCTCCAACGCCGGCGGGCTCGGCATCCTGGCGTCGGCGACCATGACGCTCGAGGAACTGCAGACCGCCGTCACCAAGGTCAAGGCCGCCACCGACAAACCCTTCGGCATCAACATGCGTGCCGACGCGGGCGATGCCGGTGATCGTGTCGACCTCCTGATCCGCGAAGGAGTCAAAGTCGCCTCCTTCGCTCTAGCTCCCAAGCCCGAGCTGATCGCCAAGCTGAAAGATGCCGGCGTCGTGGTGATCCCATCGGTGGGTGCGGCCAAGCACGCCAAGAAGGTGGCCGGCTGGGGTGCCGACGCGGTGATCGTGCAGGGCGGGGAGGGCGGTGGCCACACCGGTCCGGTCGCCACCACGCTGCTGTTGCCCTCGGTGCTCGATGCGGTCAAGGACACCGGCATGCCGGTGATCGCCGCCGGCGGCTTCTTCGACGGCCGTGGTCTGGCCGCCGCGCTGTCGTACGGCGCCGCTGGAGTGGCCATGGGGACCCGGTTCCTGCTCACATCCGACTCGACCGTGCCCGACGCCGTCAAGCAGCGCTACCTGCACGCCGCGCTGGACGGCACCGTGGTATCCACCCGGGTCGACGGCATGCCGCACCGGGTGCTACGCACCGGGCTGGTGGAGAAGCTGGAAAGCGGTTCGCGGGCACGCGGATTCGCCGCTGCGATCGGCAACGCCCAGAAGTTCAAGAAGCTTTCGGGGATGAGCTGGCCCTCGATGATCAAGGACGGCCTGGCCATGCGGCACGGCAAGGAACTCACCTGGTCACAGGTCGTTATGGCGGCCAACACCCCGATGCTGCTCAAAGCCGGTCTGGTGGAAGGTAATACCGACGCCGGCGTGCTGGCCTCGGGACAGGTTGCGGGCATCATCGACGATCTGCCGTCGTGCGCCGAACTGGTGCAGAAGATCGTCGACGACGCCGTCGCACATCTGCAGTCGGCGTCGGCCTACATCCAGTAGCCTCGCTCCGCCGCGCAGACGCAAAATCGCCCTTTTCGCATCGGAAAAGGGCGATTTTTGCGTCTGGGCGTGGGTGGAACTACAGGCGCTCGATGATGGTGACGTTGGCGGTGCCGCCACCCTCACACATGGTCTGCAGACCGTAGCGGCCGCCGGTGCGCTCGAGGGTGTTGAGCATGGTGGTGAACAGCTTGGCGCCGGTGGCGCCCAGGGGGTGGCCCAGCGCGATGGCACCGCCACTCGGGTTGACCTTCGCCGGATCGGCCTTGGTCTCCTTGAGCCAGGCCAGTACGACCGGCGCGAAGGCCTCGTTGATCTCGACGGTGTCAATGTCGTCGATCGACAGGCCGGTCTTCTCCAGGGCGTACTGGGTGGCCGGGATCGGGCCGGTCAGCATCATCACCGGATCATCACCACGGGCGCTGATGTGGTGGATGCGGGCGCGGGGCTTCAGGTTGTACTTGTTGACGGCTTCTTCCGAAGCCAGCAGCACCGCGGCGGCGCCGTCGGAGATCTGGCTGGCCAGCGCGGCAGTCAGCCGGCCGCCTTCGACCAGGGGCTTGAGCGAGGCCAGCTTCTCCAGCGTCGACTCACGCGGTCCCTCGTCGACGCCGAAGTCGCCGACCGGGATGATCTCGTTGTCGAAGTGCCCGGCCCGGATCGCGGCGAACGCACGCTGGTGGCTGTTGTAGGCGAACTCCTCCATCTCCTCGCGGGAGATGTCCCACTTCTCGGCGATCATCTCCGAGCCGCGGAACTGCGAGATCTCCTGATCGCCGTAGCGGTGCAGCCAGCTCTTGGATTCGTTTGTGGGCGAGGTGAATCCGAACTCCTTGCCGAGGACCATGGCCGAGGAGATCGGGATCCAGCTCATGTTCTGCATGCCGCCGGCCAGGATGAGGTCCGCGGTGCCGGACATGATGGCCTGGGCGCCGAAGGAAATGGCCTGCTGGCTGGAACCGCACTGCCGGTCGACGGTGACGCCGGGGACGGCTTCGGGGTAGCCGGCGGCCAGCCAGGTTAGGCGGCCGATGTTGCCGGCCTGCCCGCCGATGGCGTCGACGCAACCGACGATGACGTCGTCAACCGCACCCGGGTCGACGTCGACGCGGTCGAAGATGGCGCGGAACGCGTGCACGCCGAGGTCGATCGGGTGCACCTGCGCCAGCGAGCCGTTCTTCTTTCCGACCGGCGTACGCACGGCGTCGACAATGTATGCCTCAGGCATTACTGGTCTCCTTTGACAGTGGCGTTCCCGGCGGTGATTCCGCCGAGGACGATGGCGAGGTATTGCCGGCCGACCTCTTCGGCCGAAAGCGGTCCGCCCGGTTGATACCAGCGGACCGAAACCCAGGTGGTGTCACGGATGAACCGGTACACCAGGTCGACGTCGATGTCCTGACGGAACGAGCCGTCGGCGATGCCCTGCTGCAGGATGTCCACCCACATCTTGCGCTGTTCCCGGTTGCGCTCGTCGACGAAACCGAACTGTGGGATGTCGGAAAGCCGCTTGGCCTCATCCTGGTAGATGACCACCTGCGCATGCCGGTGCTCGATCGCCTCGAACGAGGCCATGAACAGACCGGTGAGCCGACCCAACGGGCTGGTCTCCTGGTCGAGGATCTCCAGGTACCGCGCGAACAGCCAGTCAAGGAAATCGCGGAGGACTTCCTCGACCATCTGCTCTTTGGACTTGAAGTGGTGGTAGAGACTGCCCGACAGGATTCCTGCGGAGTCGGCGATATCGCGGACCGTCGTCGCCTTCAGTCCGCGTTCGGCAAACATCGTCGCGGCAAGGTCCAGCAGCTCGTCGCGTCTGCTCGCCGGCTGGGCGGGGGTATCCGGCTCCATCGACCCAGCATAGCAACCAAGCGCTTGCTAGGTCACGTTCGGTGGCGATTGGTCACGCCGGTTGCGGCACACTCCCGACCGCCGAGGGTTCGAGGCCGGATGACGCGGGAAGTACGTCCTCGCGGCCGGCACTGCGGCGCGCCAACACCAGGGACAGCGCAGTGGCCGCCAGCAGCACCAGCAGCGCGACCACACCCGCCAGAGGCGATGTCGGCCAGATTCCGTTCAACAGCAGGATCGCCGAGACTGTGCAGGTCGGAATGCCGAGCAGGATCAGGAACCAGCCGGTGAAGTGCCCCAGATCGATCCGGCCGGCCTTGGCGATCCCAAGTCCCAAGAGCACGAAGAACAGCGTCCACATGATCGCCCAGGTCGCCCAGATCACGGCGAAAACCGGGTCGGTGCCGAGACTCTTGAGCGCGTAGTACGCCGCGATTGCCGCGACAAAGGTGCTGTACCAACCGAATCCGCGCGGATCGATGTCGAAGATCTGAATGAAGCCGAACCACAGATAGGTGAAGCCGAACAGGTAACTCGGCCAGGTCGCGTTGATGATGCCGGGATCGCCGTCCGACTGCACGAGAACCAGCGTCGGCAGCACCACCTGGGCCGCACCGACAAACAGATTGATCGGGGCGGCGCCGCGCCCGCTGACCAGACCGACCGAGACGAGTCCGTTGACGAACAGCGCCACGCCCACCAGAAGTAGCCCGACGTTTCCCATCAGCGGCTGACCCACTCCACGAGCTGGTCCGACGTGATGACCGGCGCGAAGAAGTTGTTGATCCGCTCGAAGGCGGCGCGCTCCTGGTCGGGGTGGGCAGTACCTGTCGCATCGCCGATCACGATGGGCAGCAGGCCGTGGTCACGCGCTGCCCGCGCATTGCCTTCGACGCACCAGTCGAGGTGGATGCCGGTGAGCACCACCACCTCGACCCGTTGCCGGTTCAGCGCACCGGGTAGGTCGGTGCCGACGAACGCCGTCTGCAGCGCCTTCTCGTATAGCTCGTTGTCACCGGGTTCGACGAGCTCGCGCAGTTCCCCCACCAGCTCGTTGTCCCAGGCGATCTGCTCCGGGGTCGCGTCGATGTGGCCGGTCCACCCGTCGTACTGTGCCTTGTCGAAATCGGTCTTCGGGTACTCGTCACGGAACACCGAGAACCCGATCCAGTTGAACGACACGAAATTCGGCGCCGACCGTGCGGCCTTTACCGCTTTCACGGTCGCCTCGAGGCTGCCACGGAAGGCATGGCCCTCCGCGTACTGAACCCCGCCCGGCTTGTACAGGGAGTTGGATTGGCTGATCGACAGGAAAGCCGCCGGCCGCGAGAGGATCTCACGGAAATCGAGCTGCTCCCACTGCTTGGCCAGCGGCGGAATCGACGCCCGGTTATGGGGCGGGTAGCCCAGCGCTTCGGGATCGAGCGCAACCGGCGCAAGCGGGGTGATTCGAGACAAGCTGTCGAGGGCGAGTGCGGTCACACGCGATACCTTCCGCCGCCGACGCCGATGTCGACAGCCTTTGGATCGGCGCGATTCTGGGATTCCTACCGGTAGGTCGGATACGACCAGTACGACGAGCAATACTCCGGCAGATCGGCATTCTCCGGACGGTCGGCGCTCCACCGCGACAGATTGAACTGGTACCACGGATCCGACTGAGCGCGGTGAGACTGCACGCATGAGCGGACATGCTCGGGCAACCGGGCCAGTGCCGGATCGATGTCGGACGACAGCCCGGACAAATATTCGGCGTCGAGCGCCCCCGTCTGCTCGAAGCGTTCGATGTTGCGGTCGACGATCAATCGTTCCGGGTTCAACGCGGCGAGGCCGAGCAGGGCCAGGACACCGGCCACCAGCACCGCCCGCGGCAGCCACCGACCGGTCATCCGGATCCCGGCGATCGCGACGAGTACGAACACCACGCCCAGCCATACCTCGGTGGTGATGACTATCAGCCGCTCGGTGCTGAAGCCGTACGCCTGCTGGTACAGCCACATCCGGTGGATCGACGAGATCACCACCACAATTGATGTGGCACAAAGAATTCCGACCAGTATTCGCACCAGCCGGCGGTCGGCAGCAGTGACCCTTCCCGCCACCCGAATCACCCCACTGAGCACCAGCAGCGTCAACGCGGACACCCACAGCAACTGCCAGAACCCCTGGCGCGCGTACTCGGCATACGTCAGCCCCTCGGTCTCCAGCACATGGGTGTGCCCGCCGAACAACACAGTGGCCTGTACCGCGACGAACGCGACGAACAGTGCGTCGAGCACTCCCAGCGGCAGCGCCCACTCCCACCGCGGGACCGGCTGCATGGGCGCCGGGGCCAGCGCATCCAGCCTCGGCGGGAACCGCACCAGGTATGCACCGCCCAGTACGAATGTCACCACGATGCCGAAGACGACTGCCCGTGCCGCGAAGTCGACGCCGCCGAAGGAGGGCACCAGGTTTCCGGCGAGGTGCGCGAACGCCGGGTCGGCGGCGGCGAACAGAGCGCCGAAGATCACCACCAGGCCGACGGTGAGTCCGGCCACCGCCGCCACGCGACCCAGGCTGGGCAGACCCGAGCGATCCGGTAAACAGGCCTTGACCGCCTGCTCCACCCAACCGCGCAACCGACCGAACAACACCCACGGAACGAACGGCCCGGTGAACACGGCAGTCCAGGTACGGCCACCGACCAGAGTGCACCAGCCGACGATCCAGGCGGCCGCCAGACACAGGCCACCCATCCACTCGGCGGCCAGCAGTGCAGGCACGGCCAGCAAGGCCAGCGTCAGACCGATACCCACCCATTCGGAACGGCTCGGCCGGCGCGGCGCCGTGCCGTAGACGACCCCGAAGACCAGCACACCGACCACCAGATAGCCGACGCTGAGCACGGACACCCGCCAGACCGCCGTGCCGACCAGTCCGGCGACCAGGGCCGACGCCAGGACCCGGCGTGGCGCAGCGGCCAGCGGGGCAAGCGGCCACACCCGGCGGGACCACACCGTCCAACCCGGCTCACCCTGGCGCGGCAGCGCCGGCCCGATCAGTGGTGCCGGCAATCCCGAAACCGTTGTCGTCATCGTGGCCTCTCCCCCGTCGCGGACTCAGGGATGCTGACCCTGATCCGACATCCCGTATCGGTGTCCATCACTTCGATGACACCGCCGTGCAATTCGACGGCCCACCGTGCGATCGCCAGACCCAGACCGGTGCCGCCGTCGGAGGTGGCACCACGGGTGAATCGTTCGAAAACCCGCTCACGTTCGGCGGGTGCGATGCCCGGCCCCTGATCGGTCACCTCGATCCGCAGACCCGATGCCTCCCGAGTCGCGAGCACCGTCACCCGGCCGCCGGCCGGACTGTGCCGAATCGCGTTGTCCACCAAGTTCACCACGACCTGCCGCAGCCGCGCCGGGTCCGCCACGGCCTTGAGGTCCGGCGGCGACACCTTGAGCGCCACGGACACGTCGGTGGCCGACACAGACACGTGTTCGACGGCCTCACGCAGGAACTCGTCGACATCGAACCTGCTGATCTGCAACGGAATTGCGCCACCTTCGACGCGCGACAGGTCGAGCAGATTGGTCACCAGCTCACCGAGGCGTTCGGTTTGAGACAGCGCCATCCGCATGGTCTCGGGATCGGGTTCGACGACCCCGTCCACCACGTTCTCCAGCACGGCCTGCAGCGCGGTGATGGGCGTGCGCAGCTCGTGAGACACGTTGCCGATCAACCCGCGCCGATACTCGTCGGCGGCCCCGAGGTCGGCGGCCATCTGGTTGAATGCCGTTGCCAATTGGCCGATTTCGTCGCGCGAGGTGGCGCGCACCCGGAGGCTGTAGTCACCACGGGCCATGGCCCGCGCGGCCGCGGTCATCTGCCGCAGCGGTGAGGTCATGCCGTGGGCGAGGAACTGCGTCAGGATCAGCGAGGTGGCGAGCGCGGCCAGCAGCGCATACCGGAACTGCCAGCTGGCGCCGACCCAGAACGTGAAGGAGGCCAACAGGATCGCCCCGCCCACCAACAGTCCGGTCTTGACCTTGAACGACGCGAACGGGTCCAGTGGTCTGGGTAGCCGGTCCCAGAACTCGGCGATGGCGCTCACCGTGGAATCTCCAAGGCGTAACCGACGCCGTGCACCGTGCGGATCAATTCAGATCCGAGCTTGCGCCGCAGCGCCTTGACGTGGCTGTCCACCGTCCGGGTCTCCACCTCCGACGCCCAACCCCAGACGTGTTCGAGCAGCGTCTCGCGGGGCACCGCAGCCCTGGGCCGCCCGGCCAGAAACGCCAGCAGGTCGAATTCAGTTCGGGTCAGGTGGATCTCCTGATCGCCCTGATGGACCCGGCGCTCGGTCAGGTCGATGCGGTAGTCACCGACCGACAACGGCTGATCACCGGCCGCCCGGTCCACCCGTCGCAACAGGACCCGTACCCGCGCCACCAGTTCGCGCATGCTGAACGGCTTGGTCAGGTAGTCGTCGGCGCCGATACCCAGACCGATCAGCATGTCGATCTCGTCGCTGCGCGCGGTCAGCATGAGCACCGGCACCACCCGCTCGGCCTGGATACGCCGGCACACCTCCAGGCCGTCGAAGCCCGGCAGCATGACGTCGAGTACGACCAGATCGGGCTGGGTCGTCGCAGCGGTTGCCACGGCCGAGGGTCCGTCGACCGCGGTCTCGACCTCGAACGCCTCCGCCCGCAGCCTGGTCGCCACCGCGGACAGGATCGTCGGCTCGTCGTCGACCACCAGGATTCGCTTCACGGATCTGAGCGTAAGCGCAGGTTGTGGCGCTTCTCGGCAGTCATTGTGAAGATCCGGTGGAGGAGACCGTCAGATGCGGAGACATTTGCATCCATTCCACCGTCGCGAGGCCGTTGCCGTCGATACACTCCCGCGCATGGCCATGAAGCCGTGGGACGGTGACCGACCCCAGACTCCACGTACGGTGCTCAAGCAGGACATCGTCTCGGCCCGCGGCTTGTCGTTCAACTTCGTCAGCGAACGGATATCCGCACCCACCGATTGGTGCAGCGTCGACGCCACCAACCACGTGATGTACGTATATCGGCACGGAGCCATGCGCTCAATGGAGACGCTGCTCGACTGGGGCCCCTCAGGACGTGTTCCGCCCAGCGCGGGAGACATCTGGTGGAAACCTGCCGGCCTTGCCTGCGCAGCACTGGTCCAAGGCGACACTGCGGGATATTGCGAGATCTCAATTCCTGGTCGTGCGATTGGCGATGCGGCTTTGATTCCGCGGGTCAAATATCGAAACCCGCTGATCCATCATCTCGTTGAGGAGATCTGCAGCGTTGCCGGTCGTGAGGACACGGTCGCTCGGTTACTCAAAGAATCTTCGGCAGAGACACTGCGACTGCTCATCGTCGACGCCCACACGCTAGGCCGGCAAGGAAAGCGCGACGAGCGTCGGTCTCTGGACGCCACCACTCAGGCGGCGATCGTCGAGTACCTGAACGACGGCTTGGACTCCGAGATCAGCGTGGACTCGCTGGCGCGGTTCGCCGGGATGCCCGTCGAAACATTCATCAAGGCATTCCGGCGGGCGTTCCACACCACCCCGTATCAATTCCTGTTGGATCGCCGCATCGAGCAGGCCAAGACCTTGCTGGTGAGCACCTCCTTGTCGATGACAGAAATCGGCTCTGCGGTGGGCTTTCCGAACCCGAGTCACTTTGCCGCCACGTTCGGACGTCGTGTCGGTCTATCGCCTCGCGCCTACCGCCGGTCAGTGCGATAGACCCTGATACAGGGCCGAATCCCGAATTCACCTCACCCCTACGCCGTCCCGAGCCATTAGATCGGAATCGTTGCGGATTGAAGTAATTGAAACGTGTTCCACAAGAATCGAAAAGTAGCCAAGAATTGAAAAGCTTTCTCAGCTGACTCTCAGATACCTTCGTCCGGTCACTGACACCTAGTGCCCTCGAAGGGGTTTTGATGCACAGAGCTCTACGTCCGTTCTCCACGGCTGCAATAGCCCTGACTGCGGCGAGCGTGGTCGCCGTCGCGCCTATTACGGCACCCATGCCGGAAGTCCAAACGCCGGCGATGTCGTCGGCCTCCGTACAACTCGCCGCCTCCACCTTCGTGGACCCCATCGCCCGCTGGAGCGAGGTGCTCACGACGACGCAGACAAATCTGCAGAGGATCGTCGACGCGGCATCCGCCAAACCGTTTCCAGTGCTGACTCAGGTCATCGAGAACCAGACGCGGTACGCGAACACAGTCGGCACCGCCCTGTCGTCAAGCGCTCAGGGCCTCTTCACGTTTGTAACTGGCAACGGCGCCGGCGACCTACCCACGTTACTCACAAAAGCCCAGGAGTCGCTCGCCGACGGCAATGTGAAAGATGCTGCACAACAGATCAGCTTCGCCCTCACGGCCATGGGCACCGCGCTCTTCCCGATGCTCTCGATGCTCTCGATTCCTGGCCAAATCACCCAGAACATCGCGAACGTAGCGAAGTTGATTGCGGCGCAGGGCTTGGACACCGGAATCATAGGCAAGCCCGCGTTTGGCTTGCTCAGTCTGGCGCAGAATATGATCGCCGTGACGGCCACCATCGCTCAATCCTTCGTTGATGCAGCAACTGCCGGTGACCCGATCGCCGCAGTCAGCACGATCGTCAACGCTCCCGCCGAGTTCACTGACGGAATGCTCAACGGGCAACTCATCATCCGACGGCCACCCTGGCCCCCGGCACGAGGTGTCGGGATCCTGACTAAGAGCGGATTCACCTACTGGTCCCCCGCCGAGGCTTTGTTCGTCAAGATTCCGCAGGCGATCGCGGCAGCGATCACCCCTCCCGCACCACCCACCGCCGTGGCAGCTTCCACAACCGACACGTCGCCCCAGCCGGACATTGCGGCCGTGTCGGCGCCCGAGGCTCCATCCGTGCCGACCGAGGCCGACACGGCCACGGATGACACCACCGAAGCTGCCGCTCCCGCCGCAGCGACCGTCAGTTCCAATGGCGCAACCGATCTTTCGGCCGGAAACAAGGCAGAACCCGGCAAGATCGGTACCACTTCAAGCCGGCCCGCCCAGCAGATCCGTACCTCGGTGGAGAGTGCGGCCAATGAAGTCAACAAGGGCCTCAACGACATTCGCCAGGGTATCGAGAAGTCGGTCACCGGACTGAAAGATCGAATCAGCAAGACGACCACCACTAGCGAGGCCAGCAGCAGCGCGAAGGACGCAACCGGTAGCTCCGACTCCGGCAGCGACAGCTAGCACCACACAATGCGGCCCCTGCCCGGAGTTCCGGACAGGGGCCGCATTGCAGGAACCAGATCAGGCGCGCTGGCTGGAAACCGAGATGACCTCGCCGGTCAGGTAGCTGGAGTAGTCGCTGGCCAGGTAGGCGATCGTGGTGGCGATCTCCCACGGTTCGGCCGCGCGGCCGAACGCCTCGTCCGAGGACAGCCGGTCCAGCAGGGCCGCATCCGCCGACTTCTCGAGGAACTTGTGCCGCGCGATGCTCGGCGAGACCGCGTTGATCCGCACGCCGTATTCGACGGCTTCGATTGCGCTGCAACGGGTCAGTGCCATCACGCCGGCCTTGGCGGCGGCGTAGTGCGACTGCGAGTGCTGTGCGCGCCAGCCGAGAACGCTGGCGTTGTTGACGATCACACCGCCGTGTTCGACGTCGCGGAAGTACCGCAGCGCGGCGCGGGTGGCCCGCATGACCGAGTTCAGCGTCACGTTGAGAACGCGATCCCACTCGTCGTCGGTCATGTCGACCAGCGGGGTCTCGCCACCCAGTCCGGCGTTGTTCACCAGGACGTCGAGGCGACCCATCTTCTCGACCGACCGGGCGATCAGCGCGTCGACCGCCTCGGTGGAGGTGACGTCGCAGACCACGGCCTCGACCCGGCCCAGGCCGAGCTCGGCGAGCTGGTCGCGGGTCTCGTTCAGTCGCCGCTCGTGGTAGTCGGACACCACGACGTCGGCACCCTCGAGCAGCGCGCGACGGGCGGTGGACGAGCCGATGCCGGTGCCGGCGGCAGCCGTTACCAGGACGACCTTGCCCTTCAGCAGGCCGTGGCCCTCAACCTCTTTGGGGGCGACTGAAAGGTCACTCATCCCTTTGCCTCTCGGGGTAGGCCGAGCACCCGCTCGGCGATGATGTTGCGCTGGATTTCGTTGGACCCGCCGTAGATGGTGTCCGACCGCGAGAACAGGTAGAGCCGCTGCCACTCGTCGAATTCGCCCTCGGGCAGCGTCAGCCCGGCCGTGCCCTGCACGTCCATGGCGATCTCGCCGAGTTCACGGTGCCAGTTGGCCCACAACAGCTTCGACACATTGTCCTGCCCGGGCTGCTCGACATCCATGGTCGCCAGGGCGTAAGACCGCATGGCCTGCAGGCCGGTCCACGACTCGGTCAGCTTTTGGCGGATCAGCGGATCGTCGGCCGCGCCGCTGCGCTTGGCCAGCTCGACGAGGTTCGAGTGCTCACGGGCGTAGCGGATCTGCTGACCCAGCGTGGACACCCCGCGCTCGAAAGTCAGCGTGCCCATGGCCACGCGCCAGCCGTCACCGGGCTGACCGACCACCAGCGAGGCATCGGTGCGGGCGTCGTCGAAGAACACCTCGTTGAACTCGGAGTCGCCGGTCAGCTGGATGATGGGCCGGATCTCGACGCCCGGCTGATCCAGTGGCACCAACAGATAGGACAGGCCGGCGTGCCGCTTGGAGCCCTTCTCCGTCCGCGCCACGACGAAGCACCACTGCGCCCAGTGCGCCAGCGACGTCCACACCTTCTGGCCGTTGATCACCCATTCGTCGCCGACCAGCTCAGCCGTCGTCGCCACATTCGCCAGGTCACTGCCGGCGTTGGGCTCGGAGTAGCCCTGGCTCCACAGCTCGGTGACGTCGAGGATCTTGGGCAAAAACCGCTGCTGCTGTTCGGGGGTGCCGTACTCGATGAGCGTCGGCCCGAGCAGTTCCTCGCCCAGGTGGTTGACCTTGTCGGGCGCGTTCGCGCGGGCGTACTCCTCGTAGAAGGCAACGCGGTGTGCGACCGACAGGCCGCGGCCGCCGTGCTCCACCGGCCAGCCGAGGCAGGTCAACCCCGCCGCGGCCAGATGCTGATTCCACGCCCGACGCTCTTCGAAGGCTTCGTGTTCACGCCCCGGTCCACCCAGGCCCTTGAGCGCTGCGAATTCGCCAACAAGATTGTCTGCGAGCCACTGCCGGACCTCGGCCCGGAACTCCTGGACCTCTATCACCCTTGTAGGCTAACCTACCAAGCACTTGCTTTGTTAGGGGAGTCGATGGCCAGGGCACACCACCCGCTCGCGGGGCAAGATCGCCGCACCGTTCCGGCGGTGCTGGACCGGGTTGCCGAGCAGTTTTCCGACCGTGACGCGCTGGTCAGCGATCATAAGAGCCTCACCTACTCGGAACTGCGCGCCCACGTACGCCAGGCCGCCGCGGCGATGATCGACCTCGGTGTCGAGCCCGGCGACCGAGTGGCGATCTGGTCTCCCAACACCTGGCACTGGGTGGTGGCCTGCCTGGCCACGCATTACGCCGGCGCGGAGATGGTGCCGCTGAACACCCGCTATACCGCCAGTGAGGCCACCGACATCCTGGCCCGCACCGAGGCCCCGTTGCTGATTGCCTCGGGCGAGTTCCTCGGTTCCGACCGCGCGTCCGAACTGGACCGCGAGGCACTTCCCGCGCTGCGACACATCGTGCGGGTGCCCGTCGAGAAACAGGATGGAACCTGGGACGAGTTCGTCGCCCGGGGCACTGACCTGGAAGCGGTCGACGCGCGTGCGGCCGCGGTGCAGCCCGACGACGTCTCCGACATCCTGTTCACCTCCGGCACCACCGGACGCAGCAAGGGTGTGCGCTGCGCCCACCGCCAGTCGCTCGACGGATCGGCCGCCTGGGCCGAGTGCGGACAGGTCACGAGCACCGACCGCTACCTGTGCATCAACCCGTTCTTCCACAATTTCGGCTACAAGGCCGGCATCCTGGCCTGCCTGCAGACTGGCGCGGCGCTGTACCCAGTGCTCACGTTCAAGCCCGAACAGGTGCTGAAAACCATTGCCGAACAGCGCATCACGGTGCTGCCCGGCCCGCCGACGATCTTCCAGACCCTGCTGGACCATCCCACGCGGGCCGACTACGACCTGTCCTCGCTGCGCTTCTCGGTGACCGGCGCGGCTGTGGTCCCGGTGGTTCTGATCGAGCGGATGCAGTCCGAGCTCGACATCGACATCGTTCTGACCGCCTACGGCCTGACCGAGGCGGCCGGCTTCGGCACCATGTGCAGTGCCGACGACGACGCCGTCACCGTGGCCACCACCTGCGGCAGGCCCATCGCCGATTTCGAACTGCGCCTCGCTGATTCGGGCGAGGTGCTGCTGCGCGGGCCCAACGTCATGCTCGGCTACCTCGACGACCCCGAAGCCACCGCGGCCGCGATCGACACCGAGAGCTGGCTGCACACCGGCGACATCGGGACGCTCGACGCCCGCGGCAACCTGACCATCACCGACCGGCTCAAGGACATGTACATCAGCGGCGGGTTCAACGTGTACCCGGCCGAGATCGAGCAGGTGCTGGCCCGGTTGGACGGTGTCGCCGAGACGGCGGTGATCGGTGTGCCCGACGACCGGCTCGGTGAGGTCGGCAAGGCCTTCGTGGTGCTCAAGCCGGGCGTGACGCTCGACGAGGCGGCCGTGATCGCTTACGCACGTGAGCATCTGGCGAACTTCAAGGCGCCGCGATCAGTTGAGTTTCTGGATGTGCTGCCGCGAAATCCGGGCGGCAAGGTGATCAAACCGGTGCTGCGCAGCAGAGGGACCCGAGAAGGGGTGCAATGGACCTGACATTCGACGACGAGACCGAGGCCTTTCGGGCCGAGGTCCGTGAATTCCTGACGGCCAATCGGGATTGGTTCCCGACGAAGTCATACGACACCCTTGAGGGTTTCGAACAGCACCGCCGCTGGGACAAGGTGCTTTTCGACGCCGGACTGTCGGTGATCGCCTGGCCCAAGTCCTACGGCGGCCGCGACGCCACCTTGCTGCAGTGGGTGGTGTTCGAGGAGGAGTACTTCCACGCCGGCGCTCCCGGCCGGGCCAGCGCCAACGGCACCGCCATGCTGGCGCCGACGCTGTTCGCCCACGGCACCGAAGAGCAGCTCCAGCGCGTGCTGCCGAAGATGGCCAGCGGCGAGGAGATCTGGGCGCAGGCCTGGTCCGAGCCCGAGTCGGGAAGCGACCTGGCCTCGCTGCGCTCGACGGCCACCAAGGTCGACGGCGGCTGGAAGCTCAACGGGCAGAAGATCTGGAGCTCACGCGCGCCCTTCGGTGAGCGCGGCTTCGGCCTGTTCCGCTCCGACCCGGAGGCACAGCGCCACAAGGGTCTGACCTACTTCATGTTCGACCTCAAGGCTCCCGGGATCACCGTCCGCCCGATCGCCCAGCTCGGCGGCGACACCGGTTTCGGCGAGATCTTCCTCGACGACGTGTTCGTGCCCGACAACGACGTGATCGGCGGCGTGCACGAGGGCTGGCGCGCAGCGATGAGCACGTCGAGCAACGAGCGCGGCATGTCGCTGCGCAGCCCGGCACGCTTCATGGCGCCGGCCGAACGCCTTGTCGAGCAATGGAAGTCCAACCCCGATCCGGTGTTCACCGACCGGGTTGCCGACGCCTGGATCAAGGCCCAGGCCTACCGGCTGCACACCTTCGGCACCGTGACCCGCCTGGCCAACGGCGGTGAACTGGGTGCCGAGTCCTCGGTGACCAAGGTGTTCTGGTCCGACCTGGATGTGGCACTGCACCAGACCGCCCTGGACCTGCAGGGACCCGACGCCGAGCTGGTTGACCACTGGACCGAGGGGCTGCTGTTCGCGCTCGGCGGCCCGATCTACGCCGGCACCAACGAGATCCAGCGCAACATCATTGCCGAGCGCCTTCTTGGCCTGCCCCGGGAGCCTAAGTGAATTTCGAGATCGACGAACAGCAGCGGGACTTCGCGGCCAGCATCGACGCGGCGCTGGGCGCCGCTGATGTCCCGGCCGCAGTGCGTGCCTGGGGCGAGGGTGACACCGGTCCGGGCCGCAAGGTGTGGGCACAGCTGGCCGACCTCGGGGTCACCGCGCTGCTGGTGCCCGAGAAGTACGACGGCATCGAAGCCCATCCGGTCGACCTCGTCGTCGCTCTGGAGCGGTTGGGGTACTGGGCAGTGCCCGGTCCGGTGACCGAGTCCATCGCCGTCGCACCGATCCTGCTGGCGAACGACGAGCGTTCCGGAGCGTTGGCCTCCGGTGAGCTGATCGCCACCGTCGCCATGCCGCCACAGGCACCGCGGGCCGTCAACTCCGATTTCGCGGGATTGACGCTGCTGGCCGCCGACGGTCAGGTCGGTGACGCGACTGCCGGCGCCGGCCACGATTCCGTCGACCCGGCCCGAAAGCTGTTCGACGTCACCGCATCCGGTGACACCCAGGCCGCCGACACCGCGCGGGCCTACGAGTTCGGTGTGCTGGCCACCGCCGCCCAACTGGTCGGTGCGGGCCAGTCGATGCTGGACCAGTCGGTCGAATACGCCAAGCAGCGCACCCAGTTCGGCCGGATCATCGGGTCCTACCAGGCCATCAAGCACAAGCTGGCCGACGTGCTGATCGCCGTCGAACTCGCCCGCCCGCTGGTGTACGGCGCTGCCCTGTCGCTGGCTAGCGGTTCGCCCGACACCGCCCGTGACATCAGCGCCGCCAAGGTGGCCGCCGCCGATGCGGCGCTGCTGGCCGCCCGCTCGGCGCTGCAGACCCACGGCGCCATCGGGTTCACCCAGGAACACGACCTGTCCCTGTCTCTGCTGCGTGTGCAGGCGTTGCGCAGTGCCTGGGGCGATCCGACCGCACATCGTCGTCGACTGCTGGAGGCCATCTCGTGAGTGAAGAACGGCAACTGCTGCGCGAAACCGTCGCCGCACTGGTGGACAAGCATGCCTCCCCTGAGGCCGTGCGCGCCGCGATGGAATCTGAGCGCGGCTACGACGAGAAGCTGTGGAGCCTGCTGTGCGAGCAGGTCGGCGCGGCCGCCCTCGTGGTCCCCGAGGAGCTCGGCGGCGCCGGTGGCGAACTTGCCGATGCCGCAGCCGTTCTCGAAGAGCTCGGCAAGGCCCTGGTGCCGACCCCGCTGCTGGGCACCACACTGGCCGAGCTCGCGCTGCTGGCCGTCGAAGATCACGAACCGCTCGAAGGCCTGGCCGAAGGCACCTCCATCGGCACCGTGGCCTTCGATGCCGACTTCGTCATCAACGGTGACGTGGCCGATGTCGTCATCGCCGCTGACGGGGAGAACCTGACCCGCTGGACCACCTTCACCGCCACCCCCAAATCCACCATGGATCTGACCCGCCGGCTGTCCGCGGTGATCCCCGGTGACACCGTCGTCCTCGGAGCCGATCCCGGCCTGGCCGACACCGCAGCCCTGCTGATGGCCGCCGAACAGATCGGCGCCGCGTCGCGCTGCCTCGATCTGACGGTCGCCTACACCAAGGACCGGGTGCAGTTCGGCCGCGCCATCGGCAGTTTCCAGGCGCTCAAGCACCGGATGGCCGACCTGTACATCAAGGTGTCCTCGGCGCGTGCCGTCGTCAACGACGCCATCGCCGCCCCGTCGCCCGCCAATGCGTCGCTGGCCCGCTACTTCGCCAGCGAGGCGCTGTCGGCGGTGGCCGCCGAGGCCGTCCAGCTGCACGGCGGCATCGCGATCACCTGGGAAAGCGACATCCAGCTGTACTTCAAGCGGGCCCACGGCAGCGCCCAGCTGCTGGGCCCGCCGCGCGAGCACCTCCGCCGACTCGAGGCTGAAGTCTTCTAGCCTGCAATACATGACCAACCACGTCGCCCTACGAGCCGGGATCCCGCCGTTCCACGTCATGGACGTGTGGCTGGCCGCGGCCGAACGCCAACGCACACACGGGGACCTGGTCAACTTGTCGGCCGGGCAGCCCAGTGCCGGTGCGCCGACGCCGGTGCGCGACGCCGCCGTCGCCGCCCTGAACCAGGGCCCGCTCGGTTACACGGTCACACTCGGCATCCCGGAGCTACGCGCCGAGATCGCCGCGTCGTACCGCAGATACAACGTCGAGGTGAGCGTCGACGAGGTGGTGCTCACCACCGGATCGTCGGGCGGATTCCTACTGACTTTCCTGTCCTGCTTCGACGCCGGCGATCGGGTCGCGATCGCCAGCCCGGGCTACCCCTGCTACCGCAACATCCTGACCGCGCTGGGGTGTGAGGTGGTCGAGATCCCGTGCGGCCCCGAGACTCGGTTCCAGCCGACGGTCGCCATGCTCGAGGCGCTGGATCCCCCGGTGGCCGGCGTGGTCATCGCCAGCCCGGCCAACCCGACCGGCACCGTGATCCCGCCCGCCGAATTGGCTGCGATCGCCCACTGGTGTGACCAGAGCGGCGTGCGGTTGATCAGCGATGAGATCTACCACGGCCTGGTCTATCCCGGTGCGCAGAGAACCAGTTGCGCGTGGGAGACCTCGCGGAATGCCGTGGTGGTCAACAGCTTCTCCAAATATTTCGCGATGACCGGGTGGCGGCTGGGCTGGCTGCTGGTGCCCACCGAACTGCAGCGGGCGGTGGACCGGCTCACCGGCAACTTCACCATCTGCCCGCCGGCCCTGGCCCAGTATGCCGCGGTGGCCGCGTTCACCCCGGACTCGCTGGCCGAGGCCGAGGGCCTGCTGTCGCACTACGCCGACAACCGGCAACTGCTGCTGGACGGGCTGCGCGGCCTCGGCATCGATCGGCTGGCCCCGACCGACGGCGCCTTCTATGTGTACGCCGACGTCAGCCAGTACACCGACGACTCCTTGACCTGGTGTTCAAAGCTGTTGGCCGAGACCGGCGTCGCCATCGCACCCGGCATCGACTTCGACACCGTGCGCGGCGGCTCGTATGTCCGGCTGTCATTCGCCGGCCCGACCAGCGACATCGAAGAAGCTCTGCGCCGGATCGGTGCCTGGCTGGCTTAGCTCGACGCTGCGACGGCCTTCAGATCGGCACCGTCCACGTCGGCCAGGTCGATGCCCTTGGTCTCCCTGGCGAAGTAGACCGCGATCAGGGTGATCACCGAGGCCCCGGCCAGGTAGATGGCAATCGGCACCGATGAGCCATAGACGTCCAGCAGTCGTACCGCGATGATCGGCGCCAGCGATCCCGCGACGATCGCGGTCACCTGATAGCCAAGGGAGACACCGGAATAACGCATCCTGGTGGGGAACATCTCCGACATCATCGCCGGCTGCGGGGCGTACATGAAGGCGTGGAACAGTAGGCCGATCACCACGGCCGACATGATCACCAGGTGGTTGGTGCTGTCCATCATCGGGAACGCGAAAAACCCCCAGGTGCCGGTGGCGACCGTGCCGATCAGGTACACCGGACGCCTGCCGATGCGATCCGACAATCTTCCGACCAGCGGGATGGCCACCAGGTGCACGGCATGGGCGACCAACAGCCAGCGCAGGATCGCGCCGGTGTCGGCGTGCGCCTGCACCTTCAGGTACGTGATCGAGAAGGTGACGACCAGGTAGTACATGATGTTCTCGGCGAAGCGCAGACCCATCGCGGTCACCACCCCGCGCGGGTAGCGTCGCAGCACTTCCACGGCGCTGAACGACGACGCCTTGATCTGCTCTGCTTCCTGTTGCGCCGCAACGAAGATCGGCGCATCGGTGACCTTGGTGCGGATGTAGTAGCCGATGAGCACCACTACCGCCGACAGCCAGAACGCGACCCGCCAGCCCCAGGACAGGAAATCTGCGTCCGACAGGGTGCTGGTCAGCACCAGCAGCACGACGGTGGCCAGCATGTTGCCGACGGGAACACCGGCCTGCGGCCAACTCGCCCAGAAACCCCGGCTGCGGTCGGGACTGTGCTCGGCCACCAGGAGCACCGCCCCACCCCATTCGCCACCGACGGCGAACCCCTGGAGGAAGCGCAGCACCACCAGCAGGGTGGGCGCCCAGGATCCGATCTGCCCGTACGTCGGCAGACAACCCATCAGGAAGGTCGCGACACCGACGAGCAGCAGCGAGAACTGCAGCAGCTTCTTGCGGCCGTACTTGTCGCCGAAGTGGCCGAACACGATGCCGCCCAACGGCCGCGCCACGAACCCGACGGCGTACGTGACGAACGCCGCCAGGATCGCGTCGAGGTCGCTACCGGACTGCGCGAAGAACACCTTGCTGAAAACCAGCGTCGCAGCCGTGCCGTACAGGAAGAACTCGTACCACTCGACCACCGTGCCGGCCATCGACGCGATGACGACGCGTTTCAGGCCGGAGGTTGGTGAGAGGCCCACGGTGGCATCGCGATCGGCAGCACACATGGTGTGTGAGTATGCAGGCCGGTGCAACCCCGCGGTGGGCTAACCCTGAATCAGCACTGCGCCGGTGGCAGCCTGAACCTCGTCGAAGGTGAGGCCCGGAGCGGCTTCTACCAGGGTCAGCGTGCCGTCGTCGGAGATGTCGATGACGGCCAGATCGGTGATGATCCGGTGGACGACGCGTTCTCCGGTCAACGGCAGCGTGCAGCTTTCGACGATCTTCGGCTGCCCCGACTTGTCGACGTGTTCCATCAGGACGATGACCCGGCCTGCGCCGTGGACGAGGTCCATCGCCCCACCCATGCCCTTGACCATCTTCCCGGGCACCATCCAGTTCGCCAGGTCACCGAAGCGCGACACCTGCATGCCGCCGAGGACCGCGACGTCGATGTGGCCGCCGCGGATCATCCCGAAGGACAGCGCCGAATCGAAGAATGCGGCCCCGGGGAGCACCGTCACGGTTTCCTTGCCCGCGTTGATGAGGTTGGCGTCGATCTGATCGGCGGTCGGGTACGGGCCCGTGCCGAGGATCCCGTTCTCCGAGTGCAGCGTGACATGGACGTCGGGGTCCAGGTAGCCGGGAATCAGTGTCGGGAGGCCGATTCCGAGGTTGACGTACTGACCGTCGGACAGTTCGCGTGCGGCCCGGGCGGCCATCTGCGCACGGTTCCAACCTTTGGTGATCACCGAACCGGTCATGCGGACACCTCCGTCTCCTCGCGCACGGTGCGCTTCTCGATACGCTGCTTCTGCGGTCCGGTCTCGACGACCCGCTGCACGAACACACCCGGTAGGTGAACCGCTTCCGGGTCCAGTTCGCCTGGCTCGACCAGCTTTTCGACCTGGGCGATGGTGATCCGGCCGGCCATCGCGACCAGCGGGTTGAAGTTCATCGCGGTCTTGTCGAACACCAGGTTGCCGTGGGTGTCACCGACGGCGGCGTGCACGAGGGCGAAGTCGGCGTTGATACCGGTTTCCATGACGTAGCGCCGGCCGTTGAACTCCCGGGTCTCCTTGGGAGGCGAGGCGACCGCGACAGAACCATCGGCCGTGTACCGCCACGGCAGCCCGCCGTCGGCGACCAGCGTGCCCACCCCGGCCGGCGTGTAGAACGCCGGGATACCGGCCCCACCGGCGCGCAACCGCTCGGCGAGTGTGCCCTGCGGCGTCAGCTCGACCTCAAGCTCGCCGGCCAGGTACTGCCGCGCGAATTCCTTGTTCTCCCCGACGTAGGACGCCGTCACGCGTCGGATGCGCCCGAGGCCCAGCAGCACACCGAGACCTTCACCGTCGACACCACAGTTGTTGGAGAACACCGAAAGATCTCCGACGCCGGAATCAGCCACCGCCTGGATCAGGCTGTCGGGGATGCCGCAGAGTCCAAATCCTCCGACGGCCAGCGAGGCGCCGGCGCCGATGTCGGCGACCGCCTCGTGGACGTCAGCCACCTTCTTACCGGCCATACTCCATGCTCCTACGTCTGTCTGTGGGTCGCTTGCCTAGGCGAGAACATCATCATCAACTGCTCAACGCAAGCCCCTGCCGGTCAATGATGGTGTTCTGTCCGCTCAGGTGACACGGAACGGCAGTGGCGTCCACTGAGTGGACGCTACAGTCTGTAGTTGTGGCTGAAGGTGGATCCGGCACGCCGGTGATCACGCGGGCTGCGGCGATCCTGCGCGGGCTCGCCGATGCCCGCTCGGACGGAGTCACCACGACCGAGCTCGCGCGCTCGACGAACATGCCGCGCGCGACGGCGCACCGCATGCTGACCGCGATGGCCGGCGAAGGCCTTGTCGACCGGGCGGCCGACTCCGGGTTGTGGTTTCTGGGCCCGGAGGTCTATCTACTGGGCTCGGTGGCGGCCGCCCGGTACGACGCGGCACCGCTGGCCACCGACATCCTCCGCGCCCTGACCCGGGACACCGGGGAGAGCGCCTTCCTGTCTGCCCGGCGCGGTGACGAATCGGTCTGCGTCAGCGCCGAAGAAGGCAGCTTTCCCCTGCGCTCCCACGTGCTACATCCGGGCAAGAGGTTCCCGCTGGGTGTCGCGTCGGCGGGAATCGTCATGCTTGCCCACCTGTCCGATCCGGAAATCGCGGCGTATCTCGATCGGGTCGATCTGACCGCGGATTGGGGCGAAACGCATTCGGCCGCCCAGCTTCGACGCCGGATCCAGCAGACCAGGCTCAAAGGGTATTCGGTCAACCCGGGCCTGGTCGTCGAGGGCAGTTGGGGCATCGGCGCGGCGGTGTTCAACGAGCTGGGCCAGCCCATGTGGGCGTTGAGCCTGACCGGCGTGGAGATACGTTTCGGGGCGCAACGCCAGGCTGCCCTCGGGGAGGCGCTGTTGCTTGCTGCGCACACTCTCGGCCAACGCCTCAAGCGCAAGCGGTAGCCGGTATCGGCTGATTGCTTGCGAACCGCCCCTGATGTTGCTGCAGTGGGGGGATGCCATTCATCGAGCACGGTCGCGGTCGGGCCTACTGCCGGCACTGGGCCACACCCGAACCCCGCGCAGCCGTCATCTTCCTGCACGGATTCGGTGAACACACCGGCGTCTACCACCGCTACGGTTTCGCGCTCAATGCTGCGGGCATCGACCTGTGGGCGGTCGACCAGTTCGGGCACGGCCTGACCCCGGGAACCCGAGGGGATTTCGGCAGCATCGAGGACAGTTCGTCGCTGGCCGAGGCACTGACGGCACTCGCCGAGCAGGAGACTCCGGGCATACCACTGGTGGCACAAGGACATTCATTCGGCTCGGTGGTGACCCTGTTCCGACTACTCGGTGAACCGGCCCGGTACCGGGCCGGCGTCATCTCCGGCGCCCCGCTGGTTCCGATCCCCGAAATGCTCGACACGAACACCTCATTGGACCTGGATCCGAACTGGCTCTCGTCCGATCCGTTCTACCTCGACAGCCTGGAGAACGACCCGCTGGCCTTCGTCGACGCCGACGGGGCTGCGCTCACCCGCGAGCTGGACCGGGCCTGGGACCGGTTCGGCGCCGAGCTGCCCAAACTCACCGTGCCGACCCTGGCCCTGCACGGATCGGCCGACGTCATCGCCCCGGCCGGTGCGGTGAGGGCCTATGCCGAACAGATAGAACCGCTGCAGTTCAAGGAGTTTGACGGCGGCCGTCACGACATCCTCAATGAGTCCGCGCACCGCGAGGTCGCTGCGGACATCGTCGAATTCCTCGACGGGCAGATCCGCTAACGTCCCGCGTCGTAGCCCGCGGTGAGCCAGTAGACGGTCCGGTCCAGGCTGGGCAGGATCTCGGTGATGTCGATCTCGCCTGCGGTGAAGCGGCCGACCAGTCCGAACACCAGACTCGTCACGATGTTGTCGAGATCGTGGACGAAGGTCTCGTCGACCCCGGACAGGATGGACAAGCCAGCAGGCACCACGGCGTCGAGGCCGCGGCGCACCAGTCGGTCCCCACCCGGCGCCGCCCGGGCCCGCGAGTAGGCCCTGAGCATGTCGGGGTGCTTCTCCCAGGGTTCGAAGATGATGCGGAACATCCGCATCAGCGCCTCGTACAGCGACTCCTCCGGCCCGCGCGTCTGACCGGCCACTCCCGAATACCGGTTCTCCGCCATCCAGGAGTCGAGCGCGGCCAGGATCAGCTCGTCGCGGGTGGAGTAGCGCTTGTAGATCGTGGCCAGCGAGGTCTTGGCCCGGCGCGCCACCTCGCGCAGTTGCACGGCCTCATAGCCCTCGGACTCGAGGATCTCCACGACGATGCCGAGGATCCGATCACGCTCATCTGCCACTTCGAGAACACCCTTGCCGCCGGAGAGTAACCACGTTACCGTACCGCTGTAACACGGTTACACCCATTCGAGCGAAGCGAGGATCAATGGGGAATCTGGACGGAAAAGTCGCCTTCATCACCGGGGTAGCCCGAGGTCAAGGCCGCAGCCATGCGGTAGCGCTTGCCAGTGAAGGCGCCGCCGTCATCGGCATCGACATCTGCGCGGATATCGCATCCAACCCGTACCCGATGGCCAGCCGCGACGAGCTCGACGAGACCGTCGCCCTGGTCGAAGCGGCCGGCGGCAAGATGCTCGGTTCGGTCGCCGACGTCCGCGACTTCCACGCCGTCAAGAGCGCACTCGATGCGGGGGTCGAGCAGTTCGGGCGGCTGGACATCGTGCTCGCCAATGCCGGCGTCGCCCCCACCGCGTTTCGTGAGGTGACCATCGAAGAAGACCTCGAGATGTGGTCCGATGCGGTCGGCGTCAACCTGGTCGGCTCGTTCCACACCGCCAAGGCCGCCATTCCCCACCTCATCGCAGGCGGGCGAGGCGGGTCGATCGTGTTCACGAGTTCCACGGCCGGACTGCGCGGCTTCGGCGGCATGCAGGGCGGCGGCCTGGGCTATGCGGCGTCAAAGCACGGCATCGTCGGACTGATGCGCACTCTGTCCAATGCCCTTGCCCCGCACAGCATCCGGGTCAACACCGTGCACCCCACCGCGGTGAACACCATGATGGCCGTCAACCCGGCCATGACGGCCTTCCTGGAGAACTACCCCGACGGCGGTCCGCACCTGCAGAACCCGATGCCGGTCTCATTGCTCGAGCCCGAGGACATCAGCGCGACGATCAGCTACCTGGTCTCCGACGCTGCCAAATACGTCACCGGGGTCACCCTCCCCGTCGACGCCGGCTTCACCAACAAACTCTGATGGGGCGCGTCAGCGGCAAGCGCGTGCTGATCACCGGCGCAGCACGCGGCATGGGCCGAAGCCACGCGGTACGTCTCGCCGAGGAGGGCGCCGACGTGATCCTCGTCGACATCTGCGAATCGTTGCCCGAGGTCGAATATCCGTTGGCCACCCGCGATGAGCTGGACGAAACCGCCCGTCTGGTTACCGAACTCGGCCGTCAGGCGCTGCCCTATGTGGTCGACGTCCGTGACGGCGGGGCGTTGAGCGCCGCGGTGGCCGACGGAGTCGAGAAGCTGGGCGGCCTGGAGGCCTCGGTCGCCAACGCCGGGGTTCTGACCGCGGGCACGTGGGACACCACCACCGCGGAGCAATGGCGCACCGTCGTGGACGTGAACCTGATCGGCACCTGGAACACCTGCGCGGCCGCACTGCCGCATCTGGTGGAACGCGGCGGCAGCCTGATCAATGTCAGTTCGGTGGCGGGGATCAAGGGCTCACCGCTGCACACGCCCTACACGGCATCCAAACACGGCGTGGTCGGCCTCAGCCGTGCCCTGGCCAATGAGCTTGCCGCGGTGAATGTCCGGGTCAACACTGTGCATCCCACCGGGGTCGCCACCGGACTGCGGCCCGACACCCTGCACACCCTGATCCATGAGACCCGTCAAGACCTGGGGGCGATCTTCCAGAATGCGCTGCCGATCCAGATGACCGACGCGCTGGACATCAGCAATGCGGTGCTGTTCCTGATCTCCGATGAAGCCCGCCACGTCACCGGGCTGGAGTTCAAGGTCGACGCCGGGGCGACGATCCGATGACCGCCTCCGATACCCGCGCCGAGCGGGGCAGGCGCGAGTTCGCCGAGGTGATGACGTTCGCGGCGCCTTCCGACGATTCCCCGGCGACCGCGAACCTGATCGACTTCGTGTTCGCCGAGGTATGGCCGCGGGCCGCCTTGAGCCGCCGGGATCGGCGATTCGTCACGCTGCCGTGCGTCGCGGCGGCCGATGCCGACGGGCCGTTGCGCGACCACGTGTACGCCGCACTCAACAGCGGCGATGTCTCCATCGTCGAAATGCGGGAAACCGTCCTGCATTTCGCGGTGTACGCCGGCTGGCCCAAGGCCTCGAGGTTCAACGGCGTGGTGGACGAGCAATGGGAGCGCATTCACCACGAACGCGGTCTCACGCCGCCGGCACCGAGTCCGCTCCTGCCGCTGACCACACCGAGTGATCCAGAGGACCGCTTGGCCTGCGGCGAGCAGTCCTTCCGGGACGTCAACTGCATGCCATACACGCCGATTCGGGACAATCCCTTCTCAGGTGCCGGCATCCTCAACTTCGTCTTCGGGGAGATGTGGTTGCGCCCCGGACTCGGGATGAAGGAACGTCGACTGGTAACGGTGGCCTGTGTGGCGTTTCAGGACGCGCCCATTCCAATCGTCAGCCACGTCTACGCCGCGCTCAAGAGTCGCGACGTGTCTTTCAAGGAAATGGACGAACTGGCATTGCATTTCGCGGCCTATTACGGATGGCCCAAGGCCTCGCACCTGAACCAGGTGATCGGAGAGCAGAAGCAGCGGGTGTTGCAGGAATGGGAAGCCGAAGCGTGATCTTCGAGCACATCTACCCGGCGACCGGCCAGCCGAATGGGACGGTGGACCTGGCCGGTGCCGCCGAGATCGACGACGCGGTCCAGGCCTCGGCGAAAGCGCAGCGGGAGTGGGTCTCGCTGACCGTCGACCGGCGTCGGGACCTGCTGATCGGCCTGGCTGACGTGGTGCACGAGCACCTTGACGAACTCGCGAAACTCAATGTGGCCGACTACGCGGTGCCGATCTCGTTCGCCGGCACCGCAATGCTTCTCGAACGGTTCCTGCGGCATTTCGCGGGCTACACCGACAAGCCACACGGAGTGACGACCCCGGTCAACGGGTCGTTCGACATCAATCTCGTCGAGCGCGAGCCATACGGCGTCGTCGGGGTAATCACTCCCTGGAACGGCTCTCTGGTCGTCACCGGATCGTGCGTTGCCCCGGCCCTGGCCGCCGGCAATGCCGTCGTCCTAAAGCCTTCGGAGCTCGCACCGTTCGCGGCGCTGCGTTTCGGTGAACTGTGCGTCGAGGCGGGGCTACCCGAGGGACTGGTGACCGTCGTCCCCTCTGACGCCGAGGGCGGCGACGCCCTGGTCCGTCATCCCCGCATCGGCAAGATCGCCTTCACCGGCGGAGGCGCGACGGCACGGAAGGTATTACGGTCCGCCGCAACGAATCTCACCCCGGTGGTCACCGAGTTGGGTGGCAAATCAGCCAACCTCATCTTCGCCGACGCCGATCTCGACCTCGCCGCCACGCTGTCGGCACATCAGGGCCCGCTCATGCAGGCCGGGCAGAGCTGTGCGTGTGCGAGCCGGATACTCGTCCACGATGCCGTTTACGACGAATTCCTGGAGAAGTTCCTCGGCGTCGTCAGCGCAGCCCGCATCGGTGACCCGATGGATCCCGCGACGACGTTCGGTCCGGTGATCAGCGAGGCCGCGGCCGACCGGATCCTGTCAGCCGTCGACACCGCATTATCCAGCGGCGCGGGTGAACTGCTGTTAGGCGGCAAACGGATCGGAGGCGACCTCGCCGAGGGCTACTACGTCGAGCCGACGGTATTCGGCGGCGTGGACAACGCCTCGGAACTCGCGCAGCTGGAGACCTTCGGCCCGGTGGTATCGGTGATGCGGTTCAGCGACGAAGAGGACGCGGTACGGATCGCCAATGACACCCCGTACGGCCTCAACGCCTTCGTCCAGACGACGGATCTCAACCGTGCGCACCGGGTGGCCCGGCAGCTGGAATCCGGGTCGGTTTGGATCAACCAGTTCAGCGACATCTCACCACAGGGTCCCTACGGCGGTTACAAGCAGAGCGGTTCGGGACGCACCGGCGGTATCGAGGGACTCAACGAGTTCCAGCAGGTGAAGAACGTCCGTATCGCCGTGCGTTGATACGGTTTGCCGGTGAAGTTCAGGACGAGAACTTCCGGATCGGCAATGCATTTTCGCGTCGAGAACACCACCCGGCTGCTGGGCCTGGGCGCCGACCCCAACCCGGTCGACAACGTCGGGATGACGCCGCTGCACTTCGCTGCGCAGAGCGACAGCGTCGACGTCGTGAAGATCCTGCTCGACGCCGGCGCCGACGTGAATGCCGTAGCCGAAGACCGCCACACACCGCTGTATCCGGCGGTCCGCAACACCAACGGGAAACGTGCCGACATCGTGGCGCTGCTGATGGCGGCCGGCGGTGCTGAGATTCATTGCCCCCTTCGGAGACACCGAACTGCGCGACATCATGACCCAGTACGGGTACCGCGGCTAGCCTTTCGCCGGGGTAAACGTGATGTGTAGTTCAGTGAGACCCCGCAGCAGGAACGTCGGCTCGTAGGCGTAGTTCCGCTGCCCGGCCGGGCCGTGTGCCGACTCGTCGATGGTGATGTCACGCATGCGATCCAGCAGGCGTCGGACGGTAATCTGTCCTTCCACCCGCGCCAACGGGGCGCCGGCGCACGTGTGGATGCCGCGCCCGAAGGCGATGTGCTCGCGGACGTTCTTGCGATCCGGGCGGAACACGTGGGGATCATCGAACTTTCGGGGATCGCGGTTGGCCGCGCCGAGGCACAGCATCACGATGGTCCCCGCCTTCAGATGGACGCCGCCGAGCGTGGTGGTCTTACGGACCAGCCGGAAATCGATCTTCGTCGGCGAATGCATCCGCAGCGCTTCCTCGATGAAAGTCGGGATGCGGTCGGGGTTCTCACGCAGCATCTGCTGGTATTCGGGGTGGTCCCCCAGCGTCTGCACCGCGGCGGTGAGCAGCTTGGTGACGGTCTCCTGCCCGGCGGCGAACAGGAAGGTGGCCGGCTTGACGACCTCCAGGAGTTCCGGCGTCGAGCCGTCGGGGTAGGTGGCGGTGGCCATGCCGGAGAGCACATCACCACGGGGCTCTCGCCGGCGCTCGGCGAGGTACCCGGCGAACTTGTCGTCCAGGTACTGCAGCGGGTCGAGGCCCACCGGCTCGCCGTCGAGTGCCCCGACCCGGTTGCCGTCAGGCCGCTCGGCACCAAGTGCGGCAAGGAATTCGGGGCGATCTTGCTCGGGGACCCCCAAGAGATCGATGATCGCCGAAGTGGCGAAGGGTTTGGCGTACTCCGAGAGGAACTCGCATTTCCCGTTCTCGATGAACTGGTCGAGCTGGTGGTCGACCAGCTGCCACATGTAGTCCTCGTTCTCCTTGAGCCGACGAGGCGTGAGCAGCCTGCTCAGCAGCGAGCGGGCCCGCTCATGCTGCGGCGGGTCCATCACCACCATGTGCTCGTGGATCGGGAACAGATGGCGGTGCGCCTCGATCTGCTCGCTGATGTCGTCACCCTCGGGCTCGAACGGCAGCGGCGGGAACAGGCCGCCGATCGCGTTCACGGCTGAGAACGACCCATGGTCCTTGAAGGCCGCCATGACTTCCTGGTAGCCGGTCACTGCCACCACACCGTGATGCGGTTCGGCGAACACCGGCCCGTTGCTACGCAGATATTCGTAGTACTCGTACGGATCCTGGGCGACGGCCGGGTCGGCGAAGTAGTCGACGGAGGCGAAATCGGTCATGGCTCACTGGCCTTTCGTGCTGATGTCGAGCAGGCTGATCGCCTGGCGCGGACAGGCGTCGACGGCGGATTTGACGTTGTCCCAGGTGTCTCGATCCCACGGTCCCTCCGCCTCGGCGGCGCCGGCCACCTCGTCGTCGGACAGGTCGAACACCTCGGGGGCGAGCTGGATGCACAGTGCATGGCCCTCACACAGGTCGGCGTCCACCCGGACCCGGGCTGTGGTCAAATCTTCGGGCATCTGATTCCTCAGTTCTAGATTTGATCAATCGATCAAATCGTTAGGATGGCTCATGCTTACCACCCCCGGCCTTCGGCGGTCAAGGATCTCACTTGGCGATAAACAACTGTTGTCGGGCAATGATTTTCGGAAGCAACACTGATGCCGGCCGCACGCGCCGCCAAAGAGAAGGACGCGGGCACCCGTCGGCGCCTGATGGAGGCAACCGCCCAGGTCATCCGGGACGAGGGGTACGCCGCGGCCACCACCCGGCGAATCGCGGCCGTCGCCGGCGTGCGTTCGGCGCTGGTCTACTACTACTTCGACACCCTCGACGACCTTTTCGTTTCGGTGCTCCGTAGCGGCGCAGACGCGGCGCTGGCCCGGCTGCGCGAAGCCGTCACCGCCGATGATCCGCTCCGGGCGCTGTGGCTGATCAACTCCGACTCCAGGGTGACCGGGCTCAACACCGAGTTCATGGCGCTGGCCAACCACCGCAAGGAGATCGGCGCCGAACTCAAGGCCTACTCCGAGCGGGTCCGCGACATCGAGGCCACGGCCATGGCCGGGGTGCTGCGCGCCCACGGTGTGGACATGGATGAGTTCCCGCCGGTCGTGATGTCGATGCTGCTCACCCAGTCCGCCCGCAGCCTGTGCAACGAAGAGGCGGTCGGCGTGACCGAGGGCCACGCCGAGTTCCGCGCCTTCGTCGAGCGGTTCCTGCGCCGGTTCGGCAGCGATCAGGCCGCTACTTGAGCATGCTGCCCGCATCCACCGTGACCGGCAGACCGGTGATGTAACGGGCCTCATCCGAGGCCAGGAACAACACCGCATTACTGATGTCGACCGGCTCGACCCAGCCGATCGGAAGCACGTGCATCAGCTGGGCGACCACGGCCATGTCGTCGGGACCCGGGTTCTCCAGGTCGGGACGGAACAGCTTCATCGTGCCCTCGTTCATGAACATCGGCGTGTTGACGTTCGTCGGGCACACCGAGTTGACCCTGATCGAGTGCTGCCCCAATTCCACCGCGAAGCTGCGCATCAGACCGATCACCCCGTGCTTGGCCGCGATGTAGTGACCGGTGTGCGGGTAGGCCTTGAGCCCGCCGACCGAGCTGGTCAGGATGATCGAACCGCCACGTCCACCGGAAAGAATGTGCGGCACTGCGGCTTTCACAGACTTCCAGACGCCGGACAGGTTGACGCCGATCATGTCGTCCCAGTCGGACTCTTTGGTCTCGTGCAGGACATCGCCACCGTTGCCGATGCCGGCGTTGGCAACCACGATGTCGAGACGGCCCAACTGCTCGACACCGCTGTCGACGGCCTCCTTGAGCGCAGCGAAGTCACGGACATCGACCTCGGTGGTGACGATGCGGCGATTGAGACCCTTGACCAGATCCGCCGTCTCGGCAAGGTCGTCCGGCGTGGACGCCGGAATGGCAGTGGTGTCGGTGACCGGGCCGCAGACGTCGACCGCGATGATGTCAGCACCCTCTTGCGCCAATCGCAGTGCATGACTGCGTCCCTGTCCGCGCGCCGCACCGGTAACGAAGGCGACTTTGCCCTCTACCCGACCAGTCATGTGTGTCCTCTCGCCGATGTTTTGATCGATTGATCAAACTTTGGCAGAGCACAAGATGTTCGTCAAGAGCTGGTTTGATCAACTGGTCAGCTTTGGAACGCTTCCGACCGCGCCCCGATTTCTACCGTGGGGTCGTGATCCGCGTCGGCGAGCAGCCCAGGCGCAGAAAGCGGCGAGCGGTAGCGCGGCCATCCGTCCAAACGTAACTGGGCCCCACCCTGACGGATGGGGCCCAGCTACACACCGTGCTACCTACTAGGACTCAGAGCTCGAGTTCCCCTTGGAATCGCTGGACTTGCCGGCATCGCCGCCCTTGGTCTCCGTGGCTTTGGTTTCCTTCGAGGTGGCTTTGGTCTCCTTCGAGGTGACCTTCGCCGCCTTGGACTCCTTGGCTTCCTTCGCCTTCGCCTGCCTGCCTTCCTTGGCCTCACTGACCTTGGCCTTGATCCGGTCCGCGATCTTGGTCTTGCCCTTGGTCTTCGCCTCGTCCTCGGTATTGACCGACGTGCCGGTGACCGACGTGCCGGTTGCCGACTCGGTTGCCGGGCCGGACACGGAGCCGGCAGCAGCCTCATCCGTGGCAGCCGGAACGGCAGCGACGGCAGGGGTCTCAGCCTTCAGCGACGCGGCAACCGGGGCCTCAACCTTCGGCGCCTGAACCTTCAGCGCCTCGACGGCCGGGGTCTCGACGTTCACAGCCTCAACAGCGGGCGCGGGCAGGGCCGCAGGTGCCGGACTGCTCAGGTCAGCCGCAACCCGCTGCGTCGCGGTGCCTTCCGGGGTGTTGTCGATGGCCGCGGCAAGCTTCGCCGGGATGTCCACGAACAGACTCTGCAGCAATCCGCCGACGACCTTGACGCCCGGTCCGGCCTGGCCGGGGACGGCGAACCTGATCAGGCCCGGCCACTCGGTGACGCCGCCGGCACCCTCCTCATCGGCGTCGGCATAGTCGAATCCGTTGAGGAAGGCGTTGGCCAGCACGCCCGGCGTGTTCGCCAGGACGTTGGCCGCCCCCTGAATGTCCTGGGCGGCCACACTCGTGGAGAACGCCTCACCGACTCGGGAGAGCTCGAACATCGTCCCGCTGACCGCGCCGAACGCACCCTGGAACACACCGCTGACGAGCACGCTCGAGGTGAAGGTCGCGCCGATCAGATTCGTGAAGTTCTGGGCGATCTGTTCCGGAATTCCGGTCAGGTACTCGGTACCGCCGCGCGGGATGCCCGAAAGGATGAACCCGGGGGCGATCAGCGGGCCGAAAGCGCCCTGGAACGCGTACAGCATGGAGTGGTTGAACCACTCGTACGCGTCGCCGATCTCGCCGGCCACCAGGTGGGCCTGCGCTTTCTCCAGCATCACCTTGCCCTTGGGGCCCTCGTACCACGTCTTCAGCGAGGCCGGGACAGCCTCGAACGCCGCGCCGAACTTCGCCGCGTAGCCCAGTTGGTTGTCCAGCACCTGGCTCAGCAACGGGGCCGGATTGGCGGCGAGCGCTGCGCCCAGCCCGGTGAGGTTGGTGAAGGTGTTGTTGGCCAGCGCTCCGTAGATGACGGTCGGCGAGGCGGTGGCGTCCATCACGGCCGTCAGATCGTAGGCAAGGGTTTGGGCCTGCTGAACGACCACCGAGTTCTGGGCGACCGGGGTTACCGCGATGGCGCCGGCACTGACCATGGCGACGCCGGCGAGAAGGAACTTGTCCTTGCGACTGACCGCCGGGGTTTCACCGGAGGAGAGGGCGGGAAGGTGCACAAAAACTCCCTGAAAGCTGATAGTTGACTGAGGAACGACCAGAAATTAGCTTAGGTTTGCCTAAATTGCAATAGGTATGCCTACCCTGAGTTCCCGCTTGTCAATGCACGCGAAAGGTGCCGTAAACGCAGCCTGGGCACCCTCCCGAGGGAGAGGGCCCAGGCTGTGTCAACGACGAAAAGTCAGAGCCAGGTATCAGGCGTGGTGGCGGTGAGGAATGCGTCCAGATCATCACGCCACTGCGCCGGAGTGTTCTTGTCCGGCTCGATCCCGGTGTACTCGCCGCGGTAGAACAGCAGCGGCCGGGGCTTGCGTTTGGGGACCTCGGACAGCGAATGCACCGCACCGAACACCACGAAGTGATCCCCGCCGTCGTGCACGGAATGGACGTTGCAGTCGATGTGGGCGAGGCTGCCGTCAATGACCGGAGAGCCGAGTTCCGATGGCGTCCAATCGATTCCGGCGAACTTGTCCGGCGCCTTGGAGCCGAACTGCGCGGACACATGCTGCTGATTCTCGTGCAGCATGTTCACGCAGAATTTTCCGCTGGCCTCGATCGCCTGCCACGCCCGCGACTGCTTGGTGGGGCAGAACAACACCAACGGCGGATCGAGCGACAGCGCCGCAAATGACTGGCAGGCAAAGCCGATCGGTACGTCATCGTGCAGGGTGGTGATCACCGTGACGCCAGTGCAGAACTGGCCGAGCACATTTCGGAACGTGCGCGGGTCGAGCGGCTGAGCCTGGGTCATGAGAACGCCCGTGTCACTTGAACCCGACGGAGAAATCGTGGCCCCATAGGCTGACGCCCACGCTCTCGCGTGCGATCCAGCTCTCGTCCTCGACTTCCAATCCCTCACAACCGAATTCCATGTCGAACCCACCTGGGGTCTTCATGTAGAACGACAGCATCTTGTCGTTGATGTGCCGGCCCAACGTCGCCGACATCTTGACCTTACGGCGGTTGGCGCGGTCCAGGCACAGCCCGACATCGTCGGAGTTCTCCACCTCGACCATCAGGTGCACAATGCCGGTCGGGTTGGGCATCGGCATGAACGCCAGCGCGTGGTGGCGCGGATTACAGCCGTAGAAGCGCAGCCAGATCGGATCCCCGTCGGCCGGGCGACCCGCAAGCTGCGGTGGCAGCTGCATCGAGTCGCGCAGCTTGAAGCCCAGCACATCCTGGTAGAACGCCTGTGCCGCGGCATCGTCGTCGCAGGTCAACACGACGTGCCCGAGCCCCTGCTCGGAGGTGACGAACTTGTGGCCGTACGGGCTGACGAACCGGCGCCCCAGGTACTGGGCGCCGTAGAACGCCTCGAGGACATTGCCTGCGGGATCGGAGAACCGGATCAGGCCCTCGACCCGGCGCTCGCGGATCTCGTCCTTGGTGCCCTCGACGAAGTCGACGCCCGCCTTGGACAGCGTCTCGCGCAGACCTTGCAGCGCGGGTGCGTCGGCGACCTCCCAGCCGGAGATCAGTAGCCGGTCGCGGTCGCCGGGCACGATCACCAACCGGGCCGCGAAGTCGTCCATCCGCAGGTACAGTGCGCCCGGGATGCCCACGTTGTCAGGGGCCGAGCCCTCGACCATGCCCAGAACCTTCAGCCCGAACTCGCGCCAGGCGGCCACGTCGGTGGCCTCGATGCGCATGTAGCCGAGTGCCTTGATGCTCATCTGCTAACCCCCAAGGAAATCGATGGTGAGTTGGTTGAACTCGTCGAACTTCTCGACCTGAGCCCAGTGTCCACACTGCCCGAAGACATGCAGCTGGACCCTCGGAATCTGCTTGAGTGCCACCAGTGCGCCGTCGAGCGGATTGACCCGGTCCTCACGGCCCCAAATCAGCAGCACCGGCTGGCGCAGCTTGTAGACCTCGCGCCACATCATGCCGAGCTCGAAGTCCGCACCGGCGAACGACTTACCCATCGCGCGGGTGGCAGCCAGCGATTCGGGCGTGCTCGCGATGGCGAACCGCTCGTCGACCAGTTCCGGAGTGACCAGCTTCTGGTCGAACACCATGATCCGGATGAAGGCCTCGAGGTTCTCCCGCGTCGGTTCGAAGTTGAACTTCGCGAGGGCCTTGACACCTTCGGTCGGGTCGGGCGCGAACAGGTTGACGCTGAGTCCGCCGGGGCCCATCAGGATGAGCTTGCCCGCCCGGTCGGGGTAGTCCAGCGCGAAGCGCACCGCGGTGCCGCCGCCGAGCGAGTTGCCCAGCAGCGGGATCCGGCCCTGCAGACCGAGGTGGTCGAACAGGCCCAGCAGCGCCTTGGCGCTGTAGCGGTTGTACTGCTCGTGCTCGGTGTGCTTGTCCGAGTGCCCGTAACCGGGCTGGTCGACCGCGATCACGTGGTAGTGCTCGGCCAGCACCGCGATGTTGCGGCCGAAGTTCGACCAGCTCGAGGCACCGGGGCCACCGCCGTGCAACAGCACGATGGTCTGCGCGTTGGGATCGCCCGCCTCGTGGTAGTGCAGCCGCATGTCATCGCGGACCTGCGCGTACCTCGAGGTGGATTCGAACGTGATCTCTTGAGTGGCAGTCATGTATCAGACCATGGTGTCGGCCGGGGGCAGGCCGAACTCGTTGTTGCCGAAGATCAGGTAGGCACGCTCGGGATCGTTGGCCGCGTGCACCCGGCCGGCGTGCGCGTCACGCCAGAACCGCTGCACCGGAGCATCATTGGACAGCGCGGTGGCACCCGAGGCCTCGAACAGCCGGTCGATCGAGGCGATCGCACGGCCGGTGGCACGCACCTGATCGCGCCGCGCCCGGGCCCGCAACTCGAAGGGGATCTCCTCACCGGCGACCAGCAGGGCGTACTCGTCGGCGACATTGCCCGACAGCTGACGCCAGGCGGCGTCGATGTCGCTGGCAGCCTCGGCGATCCGGATCTTGGCGAACGGATCGTCCTTGGCCTTCTCACCGGCGAACGCGGCGCGCACCCGCTTGCCCTGGTGCTCGACGTGAGCCTCGTAGGCGCCGTAGGCCATGCCGACGATCGGAGCCGAGATGGTGGTGGGATGGATTGTGCCCCAAGGCATCTTGTACACCGGAGCGGTGTTGGTCTGGTAGCCGCCGGCGGTGCCGTCGTTCATCGCCTTGTAGGACAGGAAGCGGTGCTTGGGCACGAACACGTCCTTGATCGGGATCGTGTTACTGCCGGTGCCGCGCAGGCCGACCACGTGCCACACGTCATCGATCTGGTACTCGGTGCGCGGGATCAGGAAGCTGCCGAAGTCGACCGGCCGGCCGTCCTTGATGACCGGGCCGCCCAGGAAGGCCCAGCTGGCGTGATCGGAGCCCGAGGACCAGTTCCAGGAGCCGTTGACGATGTAGCCGTCGCCGGTCTCGGTCACCACACCGGCGCCCATCGGGGCGTAGGAGGAGGAGATCCGCACCGCGGTGTCCTCACCCCAGACGTCTTCCTGGGCCTGCTGGTCGAACAGGGCCAGGTGCCAGTTGTGGACGCCGATGATGCCGGCCACCCAACCGGTGGAACCGCAGGCGCTGGCCAGCCGCCGGACCGCCTCGTAGAACACCGTCGGGTCGCACTGCAGGCCACCCCACTGCTCGGGCTGCAGCAGTCTGAAGAACCCGATGTCCTCCAGCGCCTTCACGTTCGCGTCGGGCAGCTTGCGCAGATCCTCGGTCTCCTGAGCGCGCTCACGCAGCGTCGGCAGCAGTTCGTCGATGCCGGCCAGAACTGCCTGCACGTCACGCTGTTCAATGGATGTCACGGAAATGCCTCCCAAGAATCGGACTGCGATAAGCGCGAGCTGACCGCCTAGACAGAGATTAGAACACGTTACGATTTGTGTCGAGTAGGGCCTGGCAATGCAGGGCTGGACCTGGGCAAGTACGTTTTTGTAACCTGTTCTAGTTATGAGTGAAGAGAGGGGCCAGCCGTGACCGATGAGCCACTGGGCAGCCATGTGCTCGAACTGCAGGTCAGCGCAGTCATCGAGGAGACTGCCGACGCACGGTCGATCGTGTTCTCCGTACCCGATGGTCCAGGAGATCCCGCGATCCCTTCCGAAAGGCTCCGCTACTCCCCTGGCCAGTTCCTGACCCTGCGCGTGCCGAGCGACCGCACCGGCTCGGTGGCGCGCTGCTATTCGCTGTCCAGCTCGCCGGTCACCGATGACCAGCTGACCGTCACGGTCAAACGGACCGCCGACGGCTACGCGTCGAATTGGCTGTGCGACAACGCGCACGCCGGGATGAAGATGCACGTGCTGGCCCCGTCGGGGACGTTCGTGCCACGCAACCTCGACACCGACTTCCTCCTGCTGGCCGCCGGCAGCGGCATCACCCCGATGATGGCGATCTGCAAGTCGGCGCTCGCCGAGGGCACCGGCAACGTCGTCCTGGTCTACGCCAACCGCGACGAGAACTCGGTGATCTTCGGAGCGACCCTGCGCGAACTGGCCGCCAAGTACCCCGACCGGTTCACCGTCGTGCACTGGCTGGAGACCGTGCAAGGCCTGCCCAGCGCCGCCGCACTGGCCGCGCTCGTCGCGCCCTACTCCACTCGCGAGGCCTTCATCTGCGGGCCCGGACCGTTCATGGCCGCTGCCGAGCAGGCGCTGCAGCAGGCCGGCGCCGCCGACGAGCGCATCCACATCGAGGTGTTCAAGTCGCTGGATTCCGACCCGTTCGCCGCCGTGGTCATCGAAGAAGACGACAGTGACGAGGGCCCCGCCACCGCGATCGTCACCCTGGACGGCGCCACCCATGAGGTCCGGTGGCCACGGTCGGCCACACTGCTCGACGTCCTGTTGGACAAGGGCCTGGACGCCCCGTTCTCCTGCCGCGAAGGTCATTGCGGCGCCTGTGCGGTGCTCAAGAAGTCCGGGGACGTCGAAATGAAGATCAACGACGTACTCGAACCGTCCGATCTGGAAGAGGGCCTGATCCTGGGCTGTCAGGCCAGACCGGTGTCGGATTCAGTCGAAGTCACCTACGACGAGTAACGAGCGGATACCTTTCTTGACGATGACGATCAACAGGCTTTCTGCAGCGAGCACGGCAGCAGTGCTGACCGCGGCTGCGCTGGCGTTCCCCACGTCGGCCACGGCCGCCTCCAACTCGGCCGTCAGCTCGATCCCGAGCCCCCAGGGCACGATCGAGATGCACGTCAGCGCGGACTGCGCGGGTACGCAGTGCACGTTCAACACATCGGCCAACCTGCTGACGCCGGACGGCCCCATCGGATTCCCCGGTGATGCGTGGGCACGTCAGACGATCACCCTGCGCAGTTCCAACAAGGACACGTGGCAGGAAGCGTCCTACAGCGCGCCCGCCGGGATGCCCCGGGAGATCAAGGGCTCCAACCACGACAACGTGTTGTCACGGTTGCTCCGGTCGGTCAACAAGGTCGAGATCTCGACGACCTACTTCGGTGGCGGGCCGATCGAACGCTTCAGCATCGAGGGCGTATCGACCCCGACCGATTGGCGGACCGGCCAACCGAACACCAAGGATCAGTTCATCATCTGCTCAGACATCCACGTGGTCTGGGGCGGCGTGAACCTCGCCACTCCCCCGGCCTGTGCGCAGACGGGATTCTGACCGGCGTCTGCGGGATTAGCGCGGCAGCCCGAGCAGGCGCTCACCGGCAACGGTCAGCAGGATCTGCTCGGTGCCGCCGGCGATCGTCAGGCAGCGCGTGTTGAGGAAATCGTGCACCTCGCGGTTGCGTACCACGCCCCCGCCATCGGACAGCTCCAGCCGGAACTCCGCCAGCGTCTGGCGATAACGCACGCCGATCAGCTTCCGCGCGCTGGCCTGTGCACCGGTGTCCTGGCCGCTGACCGCCAACTGTGCGATCCGCTGGTCCAGCAGTGACCCCACCTGGGCCGTCAGGATCAATTCGCCGAGGCGGTCCAGATCGGCCGGGTCGACATCCGGCTGCGCGCCGAGGGTCTGCAGCAGTTCCTCCATCGGATTGCCCAGTGCTGTACCGCCGGCCATCGCCACCCGCTCGTTGGCCAGCGTGGTGCGGGCCAACCGCCAGCCGTCGTTGACGGTGCCCACCACCATGTCGTCGGGCACGAACACGTCGTCGAAGAACACCTCGTTGAACAGTTCGTCACCGGTGATCTCCCGCAGCGGGCGGATCTCGATGCCCGGCGTCAACATGTCGATCAGGAAGTAGGTGATGCCTTTGTGTTTCGGGGCGTCGGCGTCGGTGCGCGCCAGGCACACGCCCCAGTGCGCCTTCTGCGCCGCCGAGGTCCACACCTTCTGGCCGGTCAGCTTCCACCCCGGCTCACCGTTCGGACCTTCGGCGCGAACAGCTTTCATGCGCAGCGCAGCCAGGTCCGACCCGGCGCCCGGCTCGGAGAACAGCTGGCACCAGGCCACGTCACCACGCAGGGTGCCCGGCACGAACCGGTCGATCTGTGCCGCGCTGCCGTGGTCCAGGATGGTCGGCACTGCCCACCACCCGATCACCAGATCCGGGCGCACCACCTCGGCTGCGGCAAGCTCCTGATCGATCAGCAGCTGCTCGGCGGGAGATGCGTTGCGCCCGTAGGGACGTGGCCAGTGCGGGGCCAACAGACCGGACTCGGCCAGGGCCACCTGCCGCTTTTCCACCGGCAACGCGGCCACCTCGGCCACCGCGGCACTGATCTCCGGACGCAGGTCGGCCACCGAGTCCAGGTCGATCCGAAGTTCACGACGCACACCCTGCTGGGTCAGTGCGGAGACCCGGCGGATCCACCGACGCCGGCCACCGAGTGCATGCGAAATCCCGTACGCGCGACGCAGATACAGATGCGCCTCGTGTTCCCAGGTGATACCGATACCGCCGAGCACCTGGATGCAGTCCTTGGCGTTGGCCTCGGCCGCGCCGACGCCCGCGGCGGCCGCCACAGCGGCAGCGATCGACAGCTGGGAATCATCGGACTCCGACACCGCACGCGCCGCATCGGCGGCCGACACCGAGATCTGCTCCGAGCGCAACAGCATCTCGGCACACATGTGCTTGACGGCCTGGAAGCTACCGATCGGCTTGCCGAACTGCTCGCGCACCTTGGCGTACTCAGTCGCGGTCTGCAGGGTCCAGCGGGCCAACCCGGCGGCCTCGGCGGCCAACACGGTGGCGGCGATGTCGGAGAACCGCTGCGGCGAGACGTCGAGCACCTGCGCGGGTGCGGAATCGAGCACGACCCGGGCCAGCGGCAGCGAGAAGTCGGTGGCGGTGAGCAGTTCGATGCTCACCCCTGCGGCACTCGCGTCGACCAGCACCACGCGGTCCCCGGCAGGCAGCAGCAGGACCCCGGCGGCGTCGGCGCCCAGGACGTACTCGGCGGTGCCCGAGACGGTGCCGGTTTCGGAGTCACCGGACAGCGTCAGGTCCGCGTCCAGCGCCGCACCGGCGGTGCGCTCACCCGATACCAGTGCCTCCAGTACGGCCTCGTCGGTGACGATCAGGGTGGCCAGTGCCGTGGTGGCCACCGGACCGGGCACCAGCGCGGCGGCGGCCTCGTCGACCATGGCGCACAGGTCCTCGACCGTGCCGCCGGCCCCGCCCTTGTCCTCCGGCACGGCAACGCTGAAGATCCCCAGTTCGGCGAGACCCTGAAAGGGACTGCGCCAGGCATCGGCATCATCTTCACCGGATCGGACCGCCGCGGCGGTGTCGGTTGCGGCAGCCCAGCTCCGTACCAGGTCGCGGGCGGCAAACTGCTCGTCGGTGATGGTGGCAGATGCGCCGGCCATGGTGGACCTCCTAGCCCCTCACGCGAGAAGTCCGTGCTTCCCACTAGAACGTGTTCTAATGGTGACAGTGTTCGACCGTCAAGTCGAACCGCATAACAGCAGGACACGTCCGTGTGTTTGACGGCGCGGAGGTGCGAAGAAGGAGTTCGCCGTGCGTATCGTTTTCGACAACGTACGCGACGAGAGGGGGCCACACACCGCATGTCCAGCGCACCACAACAGGCAGGCAGCGAACCGTCCGGGTCAGACACCCGACCGCGTGAGGTCCTGAACGTGGCCGTCCTCGCCGAATCCGAACTCGGCTCAGAAGCTCAGCGGGAGCGCCGAAAGCGCATCCTGGACGCCACCCTGGCCATCGCCTCCAAGGGCGGCTACGAAGCCGTCCAGATGCGGGCCGTGGCCGAACGCGCCGATGTCGCCGTCGGCACGCTGTACCGCTACTTCCCGTCCAAGGTTCACCTGCTGGTGTCCGCCCTCGGCCGCGAGTTCGAGCGCATCGACGCCAAGACCGACCGGGCCGCCCTCGCCGGTGGCACCCCCTACCAGCGGCTGAGCTTCATGGTCGGCAAGCTGAACCGGGCCATGCAGCGCAATCCGCTGCTCACCGAGGCCATGACGCGGGCCTTCGTCTTCGCCGACGCCTCCGCGGCGGGCGAGGTCGATCATGTCGGCAAACTGATGGACTCGATGTTCGCCCGCGCGATGAGCGACGGCGAGCCGACCGAGGACCAGTACCACATCGCCCGCGTCATCTCGGACGTATGGCTGTCCAACCTGCTGGCCTGGCTGACCCGGCGCGCCTCGGCCACCGACGTCAGCAAGCGACTGGATCTGGCCGTGCGATTGCTGATCGGCGCCGAGGACAAACCTAAGATCTGACGGGTGACCCTTCCCGTCGAACTCCAGGACGCACTGGCCCGGGCCGCACGCATACCCAGGCTGCTGATCACCTCCGATTTCGACGGCACCCTCGCCCCGATCGTGAACAACCCGGCCGACGCGCGCCCGCTGCGCGACGCCGCCGATACGCTCATCGCACTCGCCGACCTGCCCGGCACCGCGACCGCCCTGATCTCAGGGCGCGCCCTCGAGGTACTGCGGGATCTTTCGGGCATGCCCACGGCAGTGCACCTCGTCGGCAGCCACGGCGCCGAGTTCGACTCCGGATTCGCCCACCCGATCGATCGCGCCCGGCTCGATCAGATCGCCGCCGAACTCACCGCGATCGCCCGTAACCGGCCCGGGGTGACCGTCGAAATCAAACCCGCAAGCGTGGCCCTGCACGTGCGCAACGCCGAACCTGCCGACGCCGACTCCGCGTGCGCGCAGGCACGTGCGGCGTCAGCGGCCTGGGAGGCCGAGCTGACCGAGGGCAAGGCCGTCCTCGAGTTCGCCGTGATCACCACCGACAAGGGCGAGGCGATCGACGTCCTGCGCGACGAGCACAGCGCGTCGACGGTGATCTATTTCGGCGACGACGTCACCGACGAGAAGGCGTTCCGGCGGCTGCGCGACGGCGACGTGGGCGTCAAGGTCGGACCGGGCCAGACGCTGGCCGGGTACCGGGTGGACGAGCCCGAAGATGTTGCGGCCGCACTGAAATACCTGCTCGACGCGCGCCGCTCCGCCGAAACGGTATTCCGGCAGGAAAAGGCCGAGTAGGCATCTGCTGGAATACCGTTTCGGCGAATTGAGAAGAGGTCAGGCCGGCGGGCCAGACGTCCGGCCGCGCACCACCTCGGTTTCCAGCACGTCGATCACCGGCAGCCCGTCCCGCGGCGGATTGTGCAGCAATTCACCGGCTCTGCGCCCCTTGGCCATACTGGACTGCACGACCGTGGACAGGCCTCGGCGCAACGCGTCGGGCACCCCGTCGAAACCGGTCACCGTCATCTGCCCGGGCACATAGATGCCGCGGGAACGCAGATAGTCCATGGCCGACAAGGCCAGTACGTCGGCGGTGCACATCAGCGCGGTGATGCGGGGGTTGGCGTCCAGCGCCACCTCGGCAGCAGCTCCGCCGGACGTCGGCAGATGGTCGTAGCTCTCCACCACGGTCAGCCTGTCCGGCGCCAGGCCGGCAGCTGCCATCGCGTCGTACACCCCGTGGATCCGTTCGCGCTGCACATGGAAGTGCGGAGTCAGAACCCGATCTGGATCTGCCAGTGCGGGTTTCGTGCCGGCGTGTATCCAGTCGCGACCCAGCCGCATGGTCAGCAGGCCGATGTCGCGATGACCCAGTTCGAGCACATGCTCGGCCAATTGCCGCATCGCGCCGCGATCGTCGATGCCGACCCGCGAGACCCCGGGAACGTCCTTAGGCTGATCGACCACCACGACGGGCAACTGCCGCTGACGCACCACCGACAGATACGGATCGTCGTCGGAGGCCGAATACACCACGAATCCGTCGACACCCGCGGCGAGTACGGCCGCCGAACCGTCCTCGAAACTGCGGTTGGGACCGATGGCCACCAACAACAGCCCCTGCCCAGCCGCCTCGCAGGATTCGGCAAGCCCGGCAACGAAATCCAGCGCGGCGGGATCACTGAACGAGTAGTTGAGCGGCTCGGTGATGATCAGTCCCACCGCACCGGCCCGCCGGGTGCGCAGCGACCGGGCCACCGGATCCGGTCCGGCGTAGCCCAACCGCTTGGCCGCATCGAAGATCCGGTCGCGAAGCTCGGTGGACAACTGGTCAGGCCGGTTGTACGCGTTGGAGATCGTGGTCCGCGAAACCTTCAGTTCGGCCGCCAACGAAGCCAGGGTGGCCCGCCGCGGCGGGTGAGGACTCCTTGGCATGCTTTCTGAGGCTAGTGGATCTCCGAATTCCGCACCCGGTCAACCGTCCACACCGCCAGCCAGATCCCGCAGGCGATCGTGACGATCACGAAGCTCGGCGGCATGTTGAAGATCGCCGAAACCGCCAGCCCCGCCCACACCGACGCCACGCTGATCCCGGTTGAGATCGCCATCGCGAGAATCGGCCGGGCCGTCACCATGATCGCCGTCGCGGCCGGGGTGACGACGAGCGCGAACAGCAGCAGCGTGCCCACCGCCAGCACCGCCATCGTCACCGCAATTCCCAACAGGACCATGAACAGCACCGACAACGCCCGGACCGGCACCCCTTTGGCCTCGGCCACCTGCGCGTTGACCGACGCGAACAGCAGTGGGCGGAAGACGAATACGACCGCGGCGGCCAACACCACCAACAGTGCGGCGAACATCAGCAACTGCTGGTGGGTGATGGCCAGCAGGTTCCCGAACAACACATTGGTCAGGGTGGACGAATTCTTGGTGGCCAGCGAGTTGAAGAACAGGCCGAAACCGGTGGCCAGCGCCAGAACGGTGCCGGTGGCCACCTCACGGTCGTAGGCCCGGCTGCCCAGCGCCCCGATCACCAGCGCGCCGCCGATGCAGAACGCTCCCAGCCCCAATCCGACCGGAAGCCCCAGCAGCGCCGCGCCGGTGGCGCCGGGCAGACCGATGTGGGCCAGCGCGTGCGCGGCGAAGGCGGTGTTGCGGACGATGACGAAATAGCCGATCAGGCCGGCGGCCAGCGCCACCAAAGTGCCGCCGATCAACGCGTTGCGCATGAACACCGACGTCAGAATCTGCCACCAGTTGTGCTGGTAGCCCAGTGCCAGATTGCCTTGGGCGAACGCTCCAGCAGCAGCCAGACCGGCCGACATCACACGCTCCTCATGTACATCTGCCCCAGCGGGGTGTTCGCCACCTGCACCTGGGTTCCGTAGAGGTGGGTCAGCAGGTCGGCGTCCACCACCTCGTCGATCGCGGCGTGGTGTGCGTGCCCGTCGAGCAGGTAGATCGCACTGTCGAGCACGCTCAGCAGTGGATTGAGGTCATGTGCGACAACGAGAATCGTCACACCCAGGTCCTTGTTGAGTTTGGCCAGCAGCTGCACGATCTCGTGTTGGTTGCGCAGGTCGAGTGCGGCCAACGGCTCATCGAGAATGAGCATTTTCGGATGTCCGACAAGGGCATTCGCCAGGGCGACGCGCTGGCGCTGGCCTCCGGACAGCTCCGACAACCGCATGTTCGCGAACCCGGTGGCCTCGACCCACCCCAGGGCCTCGTCGACCCGGGCCCGGTCGGCGGCCGAGGTGCGGGTGAAACCCCAGCGACGCCCCGTGAGCCCGAGGGTCACCGCACCGCGGGCCCGGATGGCCTCCCCCGCGCCTGCGGCGTAGTCCTGGGGGACGTAGCCGATCAGATCGTTGTGTTCACCCGGCGCGCCGCCGATCACCCGCACCGAACCCGAGGCCGCGGGCAGCAGGCCCAGGATGACCTGCAGCATGGTCGACTTGCCCGACCCGTTGGAGCCGATCAGCGCGACGATGCCGCCGGTCGGGATCTCGAAGGTGCCCTCCGACCAGATCAGCCGTCCCCCGCGCACAGCGCTGACGTCGTCGAAGACGACGGCGGGCGGCGGCGCGTCCGTTGACACTAGGGCTGGACTCCGAGCGCCTTGGCCAGCGCGGTCAGTTGGTTCACCTGCCAAGCCTCGAACGAATCCGCTCCGGGCGCCACCGTTTCGGTGACATCGACAACCGGAATCCCGGCACTCTCGGCGGCGGCCCGGATCTGCTTGGGCAGCGCGCCCTCGGTCTGGGTGTTGTAGATCAGCACATCGACACCGTGATCGGAGAGCAGTCGCAGGAATGCGTCCAGATCCGCCGGTGACGGGTCGGTGTGGTTCGACACGGCCGCCTGAAACCCGGCAGGAGTCTGGTTGACCAGGCCGAGCGCGGCCGCCATATCGTCGAACAGCACTTCGGTGGCGGCATAGCGCTTGCCGGGCGCCTTGGCCTTGATGTCGGCGATCAGCTGTTGGTAGGGCTGCATCGCGGTGGTGAACTCGGCCCGGCGCGCCAGGAAGTAATCCCGTGCCTCGGGAGCCGCTTGACCGAGTTCCTCGGTGACGGTGTCGGCGACGCCGCTGACCGCGGCGGGGTTGTACCAGGCGTGTGGGTTGGCCCACGATTCGTCGGACTGGCCGACGGCCGAGACGACGATGGCATTCGGCGCGGCGCTCTGTGCCAGTTTGTTGGCCCATGCGTCGTAGTTCCCGCCGTTGACGACGACCAGTTGGGCGCCCTGGAATTTCGCCGCGTCGGCGGGCGCGGGCTCGAAGTCGTGCGGATCGACCGACGACCCGGCGATTACGGTGGTCACCTTGGCACAGTCACCACCCAGGGCGGACACGATGTCGCCCCACTGGTCGACGCTGACGACGACGTTGACCGGTGTCGTCACGCAGTTGCCGGCAGATTCGGGCTGGGCCTCTTCGGAGCCGCAGGCGGCCAGCGGGGTGACGAGCAGCAGGCCCGCCAGTGCGTAGAGCTTGAGGTTCACGACCACATCACCCAGTAACGATAACCGTTTTCATTAGTGGCCGCACACCGGGGTCCGATGGCCCACACCCCAGACCTTGCGCATCGCCGCGGAGCGGTAGGCGAAGTCGGATCCTGCAGGGCGGCCCTGCCGGCCGCCACCGCAACTCGGTCCCAGCCTGGCCACCCCATAAGCTCCAATCGTGTCCGAGCATGCCTTCAGCCCCGACGAACGTCGCGCCGTCTACCGGGCCATCGCCGAACGCCGGGATATGCGCCGGTTCGTCCCCGGCAGCACGGTGCCGCCCGAGGTCCTCGGCCGCCTGCTGCACGCCGCCCACGCCGCCCCGAGCGTCGGCCTGATGCAGCCGTGGCGGTTCATCCGGATCACCGACGACGAGTTGCGCCGCAAGATCCACGCCCTCGTCGACCAGGAACGAATCCGGACCGCCGATGCGCTCGGCTCGCGCGGCGACGAGTTCCTGGCCCTGAAGGTAGAGGGCATCCTCGACTGCGCCGAACTGTTCGTCGTCGCGCTCGGCGAGAACCGCGATCGGCACATCTTCGGTCGGCGCACCCTGCCCCAGATGGACCTGGCCTCGGTCTCCTGCGCCATCCAGAACATGTGGCTGGCCGCCCGCGCCGAGGGACTCGGCATGGGCTGGGTGTCGATCTTCGAGCCGCTGCCGCTGGCCCGGTTGATGGGCATGCCCGACGACGCCGAGCCGGTGGCGATCCTGTGCCTGGGCCCGGTACCCGAATTCCCGGACCGGCCGGTGCTGGAGATCGAACACTGGACGGTCGGGCGCCCGTTGCCCGAGTTCGTCGCCCAGAACAGCTGGCCGGCCGAGCCGTCGCCCTAAGCTGGACACATGGCTGCCGCCGTCGATCTCAATGCCGACCTGGGCGAGGGCTTCGGCGCGTGGAATCACGGTGACGACGAGGCCATGCTCGCCGTGGTCACCAGCGCCAACATGGCCTGCGGTTTCCACGCCGGCGATCCCGCGCTGCTGCTGCGCACCTGCCGGCAGGCCGCGGCCCGGGGCGTGCGGGTGGGCGCCCAGGTGAGCTACCGGGACCTGGCCGGATTCGGCAGACGCTTCATCGACGTCAGCCCCGAGGACCTCGCCGCCGACGTGATGTACCAGATCGGTGCGCTGCAGGCCCTCGCGCACGCCGCGGGAACCACCGTGGCCTACGTGAAACCCCATGGTGCGCTGTACAACGCCATCGTCAGCCACCGTGAACAGGCAACCGCAGTGGCCGCCGCGGTGGCCGCCATCGACGCTCGACTACCGGTGCTCGGGTTGGCGGGTTCGGCGTTGTTCGAGGAGGCCGACCGGCTCGGCCTGCGCACTGTCGCCGAGGCGTTCGCCGACCGCGCCTATCAACCCGACGGCACCCTGGTGTCGCGGCGCGAACCAGGGGCGGTGCTGCACGATCCCGCGGAGATCGCCGACCGGGTGGCGCGCATGGTCACCGCCGGTGAGGTAACCGCGGTGGACGGTTCTGTCATCAGCGTGACAGTGGATTCGGTCTGTGTACACGGCGATTCACCGGGTGCGGTGCAGATCGCCACGACGGTTCGCGAGCGCCTGACCGACGTCGGGATCACGCTGGCCGCATTCAGTTGAGAGCGCAATCCCCGCACTTCGATCCGCCTGCCACCCGGTAGTAGAGGCAACAACTGCGGCGGCGGAACGTCAACCCCTCCAGGTGGCCTGCTCCAACCAATTCGCCTGTGGCCAAGAGTGATTCGGTGACATTTAGTACGTCGTCCCGCAGTTCCGGGCGGGCCCGGGCCAGCTCGGCCGCCGCCGCGACCAACGCCGCCGCGGCATTGCCGTAGAGCAGCCCCGACGCCATCTTGACCCGAAGCCCGGCGGCGAGCGGCTCGAGATGGTCGGTGATCACCAATCGATACAGCTGCCGCACCATCTCCGGTCCGGCTTCGGCAGGTTCGCCCAGCGGCTCCGGCAACCGGAGTTCGGTACTGGTGCTGCGGCGCTGCAGATCGGTCAGCTCGGGCAGCACCCCGTACTGCAGCGCACACCCCAGCACCGGCGACCACAAGCGCGATGCGTGGCTGAACTGAACCAGGGAGGCACCGATACGAAGGTCCGTCGTGCGGTATCCGGCGGCGGTCTTGCCCACGAGGTCATCGCAGCCGTCGTCATAGCAGCGCCACACCGGAACCCAGCCGGCCGGATCTCCGCCGACGGTGATGGCAAAGAACCCGCCGAGCGAGGCGATCTCGCCGAGTTGGGTGCCGATGTTCACCACGGCGCCACCGCCTCGGGCACGATGGTGATCTGAGGTCTTCCGGCATCGACAGTGATCCGGGCTGCGACCCGGTAGACGTCGGCAAGTAAATCCACGGTGAGGACCTCCACAGGGGTTCCGATGGTAACCAGTTCTCCGCCGTCGAGCACACAGATCCGATCGCAATATGCCGCAGCGAGATTCAGGTCGTGCAGTGCGGCAATGACCGTCGCACCGGACTCCCGCAGCAGGCCCAGGGCCTCGTGCTGATGGCGCAGATCGAGGTGGTTCGTGGGTTCGTCGAGCACGATGACGTCGGCGCGTTGCGCCAACGCGCGAGCGATGAGCACACGTTGCTTCTGCCCTCCGGACAGCCGGCCGTAAGCGGCCCCGCCCAGGTCCGCAATATCCAGCGCCGCCAGAGAGCTGCCGATGATCTCGCGGTCCTCACGGCTGTCGGACTCGAAGGATCGCTTGTACGGGGTGCGACCCATGGCAACCATGTCGAACACGGTGAGCTCGAAATCGCCTGCCGCTTCCTGCAATACCGCCGCGACGCGACGTGCGGCCAGCTTGCCGGGCAATCTCCACACGTCGGCGCCGTCGACCAGAACCCGTCCGGCGCTCGGCCGCAGGGCTCGGTACAACGTCCGCAGGAGTGTCGTCTTGCCCGCCCCGTTGGGACCCACCACGGCCAGTACCTCACCCGGGATGACCGTCAGCGAAACATCGGTGACCAGGGGCTTGCCTCGCACCGACACCGAGACCGCGTCGAACACCACACCCGCCGTCACGCCGCGGCCTTCCGTCGCATCAGCCACAGGAAGAACGGTCCGCCGACGAGTGCGGTCAGAATCCCGACGGGCAGTTCCTCCGGCGCGGCGACGGTGCGAGCCACGATGTCGCACAGCACCAGAAATGCCGCCCCCAACAGCGCGGCCGCCGGCAGCGCCCGGCGGTGGTCGGCACCGACCAGCAGGCGCACCACATGCGGCATGACCAGCCCGACAAACCCGATCGTCCCGCTGACCGCAACCATGGTTCCGACCATGAGCGCCACGACGACGAACATTCCCGCCCGCAACCGATGCACATCGAGCCCGAGTGAGGCGGCCGCCTCTTCGCCGGTGTAAAGCAGGTTCAGCGATCGCGTGAACGCCAGCAGCACCAGCACACCGAGGAGCACCGCCACCGCGGGCACCCAGACCATCCGCCAGGTGGTGCCGCCCAGGCCGCCCAGCATCCAGCGCACGGCCGACTGCGCCTTGTGCGGATCGTCGGAGGTGACGATCATCAGGCTCGCCAGCGCGGACAGCACTTCGGCCACCGCCACGCCGGCCAGAACCAGCCGCACAGTCGCCATCCGCCCGCCCGAGCGGGCCAGGAAGTAGACCGCGACGAGCGCGAGGAAGGCCCCGAGGAAGGCCGCCAACGGCAGGGTCAGTGCCTGAAGTGCACCGGCCCCGAACACCAGGATCACCACGGCGCCGACCGAGGCTCCAGAGGAGACGCCCAGCAGCATGGGGTCGGCGAGGGGGTTACGCACCACGGCCTGTAGCACCGTGCCGCACGCCGCCAGACCCGCACCGACGACCGCGCCCAGGACCACCCGCGGTAGCCGCGCATCGAGCACGATGGACTCCCTTACCGCAGGCCAACTCTGCTCGACAAGGCCCGGATGGACGGCGTGCAGCACGATCGCCCACACCTGCCCGGGCGGGATGGATACCGAACCGATGGCCACACCGGCGGTCACTGCCACCAGCAGCAGCCCGGTAAGCACCGCGAGGGTCAGCCGGTAGGGAATCACGCAAACCGGTCCGGGTGCAGCTGTCGCGCCAGGGCCTCCACCGCCCGGCCCACCCGCACGCCGACCACCACCGAAGACAACGGGAGGACCGCGAACCGCCGCTGTGCGACCGCCGGAACATGCTGCAACAGAGGATGTTCGGTGAGGAATCGTTTCTTGTCGGCGACCGGCTGATCTCCGTAGTCGTAGATCACGATGACCTCGGGTGCGCGCTCGGCGAACTGCTCCAGCGATACGTCGCCCCACACCTTCGGCACATCGGTGAACACGTTGGCGCCACCGGCGGCCTCGATCATCGGGTTGCCGATACCCTTGCCGCCCGAGGTGAACACCGTCGCCTCGCCACTGTCGTAGACCGCGACCCGTACCGGCTGGACCCCGCGTAGTTTCGCCTCGGACCGCGCGAGCTCTCGATGAAGCTTTCCGATCTGTTGTTCAGCCCGGTCGGTGACACCGAAAATTGTTCCTATGCTACGGATTTCGTCATCCACGACGGACATCGCGACGGGCCCGGACCGGCAGTCCTCGATGTTGAGGTAGGTGTTCACCCCGGCGTCGGTCAACCGTTGCCGGGCGCGACCCTCCTTCTCGTCGAACGCGCTGTCCCACCCGCCGTAGACGAAGTCGGGCTCGACCGCCAGCAGCGACTCATACGACGGGTATTCCTTGGCCAGGATCGGAACGCTGTCGTACGCGGCCTGATACTCGGGCAGGATCCGGTCGTCGAGGAACGACGTGCCGACCATCGAATCCTCCAGGCCCAGCGCCAGCAGCATCTCGATCGCATGCTGGTTGAGCGCCACCGCGCGGGTGGGCGGACGGTCATAGGTGGCGCTGACGCCGCAATTGTCCACGGTGACCGGGAATCCCGGCGGCGCGTTGCCCGCGGTCTCTGGTGTCGCCGGGGAAGCACACCCCGACACCAGTAACGCCGACGTCAGGCCGGCGATCAGCCAACGAGCAGCCATGGGCGTACCCATCCTCTCCGGGGAGATCCGCCCCAGTACATGAGGTGGCGACTGCGGTGTGTATCTGGCTCTACAGTGGCGGGACCGCGCCGGATTCTCACCGGCTTCCACGATCCGCAGTCGCCCTATCGCCGTCGATGGTAGGTCAAGCGGGGCCGACCACCGGCAGCAGCGCCATCTCCCTGGCGTTCTTGATCGCCGCGGCGACCTGGCGCTGTTGTTGCGGGGTGAGCCCGGTGATGCGCCGGGACCGGATCTTGCCCCGCTCGCTGATGAAAGTGCGCAGCAGATGGACATCCTTGTAGTCGACCTCGGTCACGCCGAGGGCCTTCAGCTGATTGCGCCTGGGTTTCTTGAGCTCGGTCCGTCGTTCGGCGTAGCGCTCCACGGGTTTCCGGCGCTGCTCGTTCTTGACGATCTTGGATCGCTTGGCCATCAGCGCTCCTCACGGAATTCGACGTGACGACGGATGACCGGGTCGTACTTGCGCAGCACGATCCGGTCCGGGTCGTTACGGCGGTTCTTGCGGGTGACGTACGTGTACCCGGTGCCCGCGGTCGACTTCAGCTTCACGATCGGCCGGATATCGGTGCTGGCCATCAGATCTTCTCCCCTGCGCTGCGCAGCCGGGCCACCACGGCCTCGATGCCGTCACGGTCGATCACCTTGATTCCCTTGGCGCTGACCCGAAGCCGGACCCGGCGCCCCTCGCCTGCCAGGTAGTAGGTCTTGGTCTGGATGTTGGGGTTCCAGCGGCGGCGACTGCGTTTGTGCGAGTGCGACACCGTATTGCCGAACCCGGGCGAGCGCCCGGTGACTTGGCAGTGGGCAGACATCGGTCTCCTTCGGATGGGGTAGCCTCACGATAATGATAACCATTTTCATTAACAACTTTCTGGGGAGGTGCGGTGCGAACCCCTGTGGTGCTGATCGCCGGTCAAGGTGACAGCAACGACGTAGCGGACGAACTGGGCCGCGGGCCCGGAACCGTGTTGGTGCGCCATATCTTTGACGGCCACGTGGTGCTGCGGACCGTGTCCGACCGGAACGGGACATCCGAACTCGCCCTCGAGCTCGCCCACGGTTGCGTGTCCTGCACCGTCCGCGACGACCTGCTGATCCTGTTGCGGCGTCTACACCGGCGCGGCGACGTGGATCGCATCGTGGTTCAGTTGATGCCCTGGCTGGAGGCCGAGCCGGTGTGCTGGGCGATCAACACCATCCGGGTCCACGTCGGGCCCGGTTACCTCGACGGGCCCGCCGCTCGCGACGTCACCATCGAGGCAGTGATCGCATGCCTGGACGCGGCGGTCTGGCTGCAACAGTCTGTCGGCGACGAGGAACTGCCCGACGGACGCACGGTCGCCCAGGTGGTCGTCGGTCAGGCCGAGTTCGCCGACATGCTGGTGCTCAACGAGCCCGAGGCCACCACCCTGGCGGTGCTGCACCGACTCGCGCCCCGCGCCCGCATCACCGTGGGCCCCGACCGCGTCGAACTCGCCCTGGCGCATCTGGAGCCGAACAGCCGGCGCGGGCGCACGACCACCCCGCACGATCCACTCCTGGCCGGTGAACCGCCGCTGGCGCCCGACGACGAGGTCATCATCATCGAATTCGCCGCGCGGCGGCCGTTCCACCCGCTGCGCCTGCACGACGCCGTCGACCTCCTGCTCGACGGGGTGGTGCGCACCCGCGGTCGGGCCTGGCTGGCCAACCGCCCGGCCGACGTCATGTGGATCGAATCTGCAGGCGGCGGAATGCATTTCAGCAACGCCGGAAAGTGGCTGGCGGCAATGGAATCCACCGAGCTGGCCTACACCGATCCGGAACGCGTGGCGATGGCCGCGATCGCCTGGCATCACCAGTTCGGCGATCGTCACGTATCGCTGACGGTCCTGGCCTGCGGTGCCCGGCCCGGCGAGGTCATCGAGGCGCTGCGCGGCGCGCTGCTCACCGACGACGAACTCGCACAACCCGACCTGTGGGCCGATTACCCCGACCCGTTCGGGGACTGGCACCAAGAACCCTGTCAGCCACCGGTCGGGCAGGTGGAGAAGTTCCGCCGCCGCTACGGGTAGGTCCAGGTTCTAGGGTGGAACCATGCGGCTCAAGCCCGGCAGACCCGACCTGGCCCCCTATGCGCGGTTCTTCGACGCACCGTCGGCCACACCGCAATCCCCGGTCACCGTCACCTGGGCCGGGGTCAGCACCTTGTTGGTCGACGACGGTTCCTCGGCCATCCTGACCGACGGGTTCTTCTCCCGGCCCCCGCTGCCGAACGTCATCTTCGGCAAGCTGGCGCCGTCACTGCCCCGCATCGACGGCAGCCTGGCCCGCCTCGGCCTCGACAAGCTCGAAGCGGTGCTGCCGGTGCACACGCACTTCGACCACACCATGGACTCGGCCGTCGTGGCCGAGCGGACGGGTGCCCGACTCGTGGGCGGCACCTCGACCGCCCAGGTGGGTGCCGGCGGTGGCCTGGCACCCGATCGGATCGTCACGGTCACCCCGGGCGAAGCCATCACCCTCGGTGCTTACGACGTGACGCTCTTCGAGTCCGAACACTGCCCGCCGGACCGCTTTCCGGGCGTCATCACCGCGCCCGTCGTGCCGCCGGTCAAGGTCGCGGCCTACAAGTGCGGCGAAGCCTGGTCGACGTTGGTGCATCACCGGCCCAGCGACCGCCGCCTGCTGATCGTCGGAAGCGCGGGTGCGGTGCCGGGCGCCCTCGACGGACAGCGCGCCGAGGTCGTGTACCTCGGGATCGGCCAGCTAGGGCTGCAGTCCGAGGGGTATTTCGAGAGCTACTGGGCCCAGACCGTGCGTGCGGTCGGGGCACGTCGGGTCGTGCTGATCCATTGGGACGACTTCTTCCGCCCGCTGCACAAGCCGCTACGCGCCCTGCCATATGCCGGTGACGACCTCGATGTGTCGATGAAAAGACTGACCAGACTTGCAGACCAGGACGGGGTGAGCCTGCACCTGCCCACCGTGTGGGAACGGTCCGACCCCTGGCTCTGATTTTCGCGCTCGGCGCGCTGGCTGTGGTCCTGGCTTTCGCGCTGGCGCGGCCCGAGGGCTGGCCCGAAGCAGTCGCAGCGGTGCCCGCTGCCGGCCTGCTCATCGCGTTCGGGGTGATCTCTGGGCCCGACGCGCTGGCCGAGGTGAATCGCCTACTGCCCGTCGTCGGATTCCTGGCGGCGGTGCTGGTGCTGGCCCACCTGTGTGACGACGAAGGCCTGTTCCACGCCGCGGGCGCGCTGATGGCCCGGGCGAGCCGGGGTGATCCCCGGCGACTGCTGACCCGGGTGTTCCTGATCGGGGCGACGACGACGGCCGTGCTGAGCCTGGACGCCACCGTCGTGCTGTTGACGCCGGTGGTGCTGGCCACCGCCCGCACCTTGGCGATACCGCCCCGGCCGCATGCCTATGCCAGCGCACATCTGGCCAACTCCGCGTCGCTGCTGTTTCCGGTGTCGAATCTGACGAACCTGTTGGCGTTCGCCGTGGCAGGGTTGTCCTTCATCCAGTTCAGTGCGGTGATGGCGCTGCCCTGGCTGGCCGCCATCGGCGTCGAATTCGTGCTTCTGCGTTGGCTTTTCCACCGTGAGCTGAGCCACCCGGCCGCCGAGGTGACTCCGCCGCCGACCGAGGTTCCGGTGTTCGTGCTCGTGGTGTTGGGTTTGACGCTGACGGGTTTCGTCGTCACGTCGGCCTGCGATGTGCCGCCGGCCTGGGCAGCACTGGGCGGGGCGGTCGTGCTGGGCCTGCGCAGTCTGGCCCAGCGCCGCAGCACGATTCGCGGCATCGCGCGCGCCGTCAATGCGCCGTTCCTGGCGTTCGTCGTGTGTCTGGGTGTCGTGGTGGACGCCGTCGTTCAGAACGGTCTCGGCGACGTGATGGGTGGGGTGCTCCCCCTCGGCGACTCGTTGCCCGCGCTGCTGGGCCTGGCGGCCGTGGCTGCCGTGTTGGCCAATGTGGTCAACAACCTGCCGGCAGTGTTGGTGCTGCTGCCCTTGGTGGCCGGTGCCGGACCGGGAGCGGTGTTGGCCGTGCTGATCGGGGTGAACGTCGGCCCCAACCTGACCTACGTCGGATCATTGTCAAACTTACTGTGGCGCAATGTGGTTCACCGCGAAGGCCTACCTGCGCGGTTCACCGAGTTCAGCCGGGTGGGGCTGTTCACCGTGCCGCTGACCCTGGTGGCCTCGGTGCTCGGATTATGGCTGAGCCTGAGGCTTTTCGGCGTCTAGAAGGTCGGGCTCACCATTCTTTGAGCACCCGCAGCTTGTTCGCCTTGTTCATCGCTTCGCGCCGCAGGCGCTTCAGCTCCGGGTAGAAGGCGTTGTCCTTGTTGGATTCCTGGCCGTTGAGCGGCAGATCGACCGTGGCGATCAGCTTTTCCTCCAGGAACCACGGCTCGGGGTGCACCATCCACGACACCAGGGCGTTCTCGGCCATCCACTGCGTGAGAACGGCCTCTCCACCGGCGAAAGTCCGCCTGTCGCCCGAGCCGATCCGGCGCAACTTGAAGCCGAGCTCACCGGCAAGCAGGATGCCGAGCGTCTTGCGCAGCGTCGAGCCGTCAGCGTCGGCATTGGCTGCCCCGTAGTGGTACTTCACCCGCTTGCGGAGATTCTGGGTGCTCGGCGGCTTCCCGTCGGCCGGCGGGCGGGTTGGACTGATCCCCACGTAGAGCAGTGTCAGGCCGTCCCGCTGCCGGCACTCCGAAACGTCGATGCCCGCGGGCACCGTGCGGAACCACCAACCGTTGGCTCCGGGAAGCTCGGGAACCGGGCAGGGTTCGCTGAACACTTCCTCGCGGGTGAACGGCCGTGCGGCGAGAAAGTCCGCGGGATTGCTGGCGCTTCGTCCTTTCGACATGCGCCTAGCTCCGGCGCTGACGGGCGATCTCGGCCAGCACCACACCGGCCGCGACCGAGGCGTTCAGCGACTCCGTCGGCCCCGCCATCGGAATCGACACCACCACATCGCAATTTTCCCGCACCAGGCGAGACAGTCCCTTGCCCTCCGAGCCGACCACCACGATCATCGGGCCGCTGCCTTCGAGCTCGTCGAGCGAGGCGTCGCCACCGGCGTCCAGGCCGACCACCTGCAGACCTGCATCGGCGTAACTCTTCAGCGTCCGAGTCAGATTCGTCGCCCGCGCGACCGGCGTACGGGCCGCAGCCCCGGCGCTGGTGCGCCACGCCACGGCGGTCACCGAGGCTGAACGACGCTGCGGGATCACCACACCGTGCCCACCGAATGCGGCCACCGAGCGCACGATGGCACCGAGGTTTCGCGGATCGGAGATGTTGTCCAGAGCCACCATCAGGGCGGGCTCCCCGGAATTCCGGGCCGCCTTCAACAGGTCGTCGGGATGGGCGTAGCTGTACGGCGGAACCTGCAGGGCCAGGCCCTGATGCAGCGTGTGGTTGCTCATCCGATCCAGGTCGTGGCGCTGCACCTCCAGGATCGAGATGCCGCGGTCAGCGGCGATCTGTACGGATTCGGTGAGCCGCTCGTCGGCCTCGGCGCCCAGCGCCACGTACAGCGCGGTGGCCGGAACCTTGGCCCGCAGGCACTCCACCACAGGGTTGCGGCCCAGCACCAGCTCGGTGTCGTCGGTCTTCTTGTGCCTGCCCTGCGCCTGCCGCGCGGCCTTCGCGGCCTTCTTGGCGGCCGGATGATGGGGCCGCTCGTGCGCGGCAGGCGTGGCCCCACGGCCCTCCAGCCCGCGACGACGCACGCCGCCGGATCCGACCGTCGGCCCCTTCTTGGTCCCCGGCTTGCGCACTGCGCCGCGCCGCTGCGAATTCCCGGCCATCTATGCTCCGTTCCCGTCCACCAGTGCCCACTGAGGACCGTCAGCGGTGTCGGTTACCTCGATGCCGGCCGCCTTGAGCCGATCCCGGATGGCATCGGCCGCCGCCCAGTCCCGGTTGGTCCGGGCCTCGGCTCGGCCGGCCAGAGCCCACTGCACAAGTTCGTCTACGGCAGCCAATGCGGCCGATGTCTCGTCACGCGACTCCCAGCGCTCGTCGAGCGGATCGCAGCCCAGGATCCCCATCATCGCCCGGATCGAGGTGGCCTGCGCCATCGCACCCTCGTGGTCACCGGCATCCAGCGCGCGGTTGCCCTCGGCACGGGCGGCATGCACCTCGGCCAGGGCGACCGGCACCGCGAGATCGTCATTGAGGGCAGCCGCGAACTTCGGTGTCCAGTCGCCGACGGCAACGGCACCGACCCGGTTGCGCACGCGGTGCAGGAAGTCTTCGATTCCGCTGTAGGCCTTCACTGCGTCCTGCAGCGCGTGCTCCGAGAACTCCAGCATGGAACGGTAATGCGCGCTGCCCAGGTAGTAGCGCAGCTCGGCTGCCCGAACCCGTTGCAGCACAGCAGGAATCGAGAGTACATTGCCCAGCGACTTGCTCATCTTCTCGCCACCCATGGTGACCCAGCCGTTGTGCAGCCAGTACCGGGCGAAACCGTCGCCTGCAGCCTGCGCCTGCGCGATCTCGTTCTCGTGGTGCGGGAAGACCAGGTCCATACCGCCGGCGTGGATGTCGAACTCCGCACCCAGATAGGCCTCGCACATCGCCACGCACTCGGTGTGCCAGCCGGGGCGGCCGCGGCCCCATGGCGTCGGCCACGACGGCTCGCCCGGCTTGGCGCCCTTCCACAGCGTGAAATCGCGCTGGTCGCGTTTTCCGGTGGCCGCACCCTCGCCCTGGTGCACATCGTCGATGCGGTGGCCCGACAGCGCGCCGTAATCGGGCAGGCTCAGGACGTCGAAGTAGACGTCGCCGCCCGCGGCATAGGCGTGGCCCTTCTCGATCAGCCGGTCGATCAGCTCGATCATCTGGGTGATGTGGCCGGTGGCCCGCGGCTCGGCCGACGGGGGAAGCACGCCCAGCGCGTCATACGCGGCGCTGAACGCCCGCTCGTAGGTGGCGGCCCACTCCCACCACGGCCGGCCCGCATCGGCGGCCTTGGTGAGGATCTTGTCGTCGATGTCGGTGACATTGCGAATGAACGCAACGTCGTACCCATTGGCGGTCAGCCAGCGGCGCAGCACGTCGAACGCGACTCCGCTACGAACATGGCCGATGTGTGGCAGGCCCTGAACGGTGGCACCGCACAGATAGATCGAAGCGTGCCCCGGCTGCAGCGGTCGGAAATCTCGTACGGCACCCGCCATGGTGTCGTACAGCCGCAGATCGGTCACCTTGGCTGCCCGTTCGCTCCGCTCACGACGGCCCAGCTTACCGGCCTATTCGGCAGGAACCACCAATGCGCTGGCTATCGCGGCCAATCCTTCACCCCGGCCGGTCAGGCCGAGCCCGTCGGTGGTGGTGGCCGACACCGATACCGGCGCCCCGATCAGCTCGGAGAGCAGCCGCTGAGCCTCCTCCCGGCGCGGCCCGATCTTGGGCCGGTTGCCGATCACCTGCACGGTGGCATTGCCGATCTCGAAGCCCGCGGTCTGCACCAGTCCGCGAACGTGTCGCAGCATGTCGGCGCCGGTGACTCCCCGCCATTCCGGTCGGTCGGTGCCGAACACCCCGCCGAGGTCGCCGAGGCCCGCCGCGCTGAGCAGCGCATCACACAGTGCGTGGGCGGCAACGTCGCCATCGGAATGGCCGGCGCAGCCGTCGGCACCGTCGAAGAGCAGGCCCAACAGCCAGCAGGCGCGCCCGGGCTCGATCGGATGGACGTCGGTACCCAGCCCGACCCGTGGAATCTTCACGTGGCACGCGCCATGACGGCCTCGGCGAGCAGCAGGTCCAGCGGAGTGGTGATCTTGAAGGCCAGCGGGTCGCCCTCGACGATCTGTACCGGGGTTCCGATCTGTTCGACGAGCGAGGCGTCATCGGTGACCGCACCGACCCCGGCCCGCTGATAGGCCCGGCGTAACACGTCGGTACGGAAGCCCTGCGGGGTCTGGACGGCTCGCAGGCCAGCCCGTTCGGGAGTCCCCAGCACCGCTCCGTTGGCGTCGACGGCCTTGATGGTGTCGGCCAGCGGAAGGCCGGGAACGACGGCGGCATAACCGTCAGTCAGTGCCGTAACCACTCGGGCGATCAACGAAGGAGGGGTCAACGCCCGGGCGGCGTCGTGCACCAGGACGAAATCCGGATCGCCGGCCGCCGCCAGAGCCAGCGCCACCGATTCGGTGCGATCGGCTCCCCCGGCCACGATCTGTGCACGTCCACCGAATACCAGGATGGCCTCGTCGGTGAGCGTGGACGGAACCGCGACCACGACCTTGTCGATCACCCCGGAGGCCAGCAACCCGTCCAGGGCATGCTCCAACAGGGGTTTGCGCCCCAGTTTGACGAATGCTTTGGGCCTTCCCGCACCCAGCCGCTCACCCGAGCCGGCGGCCGGGACGACCGCGACAGTTGTTGCCACCACGCGTCAGGACGCGGCGGCCAGAACCTCGTCGAGGATGATCGAGGCCTTGGCGTCATCGGTGTTCTCGGCCAGCGCAAGCTCGCCGACCAGAATCTGCCGGGCCTTGGCCAGCATTCGCTTCTCACCCGCGGACAGACCGCGTTCCTGATCGCGACGCCACAGATCCCGGACAACCTCGGCAACCTTGTTCACGTCACCGGAGGCCAGCTTCTCGAGATTGGCCTTGTAGCGGCGTGACCAGTTCGTCGGCTCTTCGGTGTGCGGAGCCCGCAGCACCTGGAAAACCTTGTCGAGACCCTCCTGGCCCACGACGTCGCGGACGCCGACATACTCAGCGTTGTCCGCGGGAACTCTCACGGTCAGATCCCCTTGGGAAACCTTCAGGACGAGATATTCCTTCTGCTCGCCTTTGATGGTCCGGGTTTCGATCGCCTCGATCAACGCAGCACCGTGGTGTGGATAGACGACGGTGTCTCCGACCTTGAAAATCATCTGATTCGAGCCCCTTTCGCTAGTCCATCCTAACACGGGCCCAGATCACGCGCGCACCAACTCCGCAGGTCAGGGGCACCGCAGATGGTGAATGGGGGTTGACATGATGACCAAAGCGTGCAACCACCAGGCCCGCCGGGCGGCCGAAAGAGGTGTCCCCGCATGGGTGTTGAAGGCCTGCGGCGGCCGTGGTCGAGCCCCCATTCACCCCGTCTGGCACGCCCTCGCATTCCGCCCGCCGACCTCACCTACTACTGTGCATAGTCGAAGTACGCCGACCCAGCTCAGGAGGCTTGAGTGAACCGCTTCGCAATGCGTGCCTCGGCCGGTCTGGCCGCATGTGGCCTGACCGCAGCCGTTCTCACCGGGTGCAGCGCCGGCCAGGTCTCCCAGACGGCGACCCAGGAGCCCGCAGTCAACGGCGTGAACGCACAGGCCGGCGCGATCGCGCTGCGCAACGTGCACCTGCGTGCGCCGCAGCAGAAGGACTACGTCGAACCCGGCTCCGAGGCCGAACTGCTGTTCGTCGCAGCCAACGAGTCCAACGAGAAGGCCAACAAGCTCATCTCGATCAAGACCACCGTCGGCGACGTGACACTGACCGGTGACCAGACCATCCCGACGGGCGGAGTGCTCATCGTCGGTGAGCCCGACGGCCAGCTCAAGCCGCTGGAGACGACCGAGGCCGCCGACGCTGTCACCGCCAAGGTCACGCTGACCAAGCCGGTCACCAACGGCCTGCTCTACGACTTCACGTTCAAGTTCGAGAATGGCGAGACCACTGTCGCCGTTCCGATCTCGGCAGGCGATGCGCCCCGGCGTGACAAGAGCGGCGACGGGCCCATCGAAGGCGGCGCAGCCGGCGGGCACTGACCTGTCGCACCGCTGACCCGCGGGCCCCGACCGGCGCGTACGCACCGCCGATGTCGGGGGCAGCCGTTACTGTCACGGCGTGGCCGGTTCGAAAGTACGTTCGCAGTACCGCTGCTCGGAATGTCAGCACGCCACCCCGAAATGGGTGGGCCGCTGCGCCAATTGCGGCACCTGGGGAACGGTCGACGAGGTAGCGGTACTCGCCTCTGTGGGCAGTTCGGTCCGCCGCTCGGTGGCGCCGACGTCCCCGGCAGTACCGATCACGTCGATCGACCCGGGCATCACCCGGCACTACGCGACCGGCGTCACCGAGCTGGACCGGGTTCTCGGCGGCGGACTGGTGGCTGGTTCGGTCACGCTGCTGGCCGGGGATCCCGGCGTCGGCAAGTCCACCCTGCTGCTCGAGGTGGCCAACCGTTGGGCGCACACCGGCCGCCGCGCGCTGTACCTGTCCGGTGAGGAATCGGCGGGCCAGATCCGCCTGCGCGCCGAACGCACCGGTTGCACACACGACAACGTCTATCTGGCGGGCGAATCCGATCTGCAGATCGCTCTGGGCCACATCGATGAGGTCAAACCGAGTCTGGTCGTAGTGGATTCGGTGCAGACCATGTCCACCACCGAAGCCGACGGGGTGAGCGGCGGGGTCACGCAGGTGCGCGCGGTGACCACGGCGCTGACCGGCTATGCGAAAACCGCTGTCGGAGACCCGGCGGTCGCTATGATCCTGGTCGGGCACGTGACGAAGGACGGCGCCATCGCGGGCCCGCGTTCCCTGGAGCATCTCGTCGACGTGGTGCTGCATTTCGAGGGTGATCACACGTCGAGCCTGCGCCTGGTGCGCGGGGTCAAGAACCGGTTCGGCGCCGCCGACGAGGTTGGCTGTTTTCAGATGCACGACAACGGGATCGAGTGCGTGAGCGATCCGTCCGGGCTGTTCCTCGACCAGCGTCCGGCAGCAGTTCCCGGTACCGCGGTCACCGTCACCCTGGACGGCAAGCGCCCGATGATCGGCGAGGTGCAGGCGCTGGCCGTCCAACCGGTCGGCCCGCCGCGGCGGGCGGTCAGCGGTATCGACTCGGCCCGCGCGGCGATGATCAGCGCAGTGTTGCAGACCCGCTGTGCGCTGCCGATCGGCGGCCACGACCTGTACGTGTCGACCGTCGGCGGTATGCGGCTGACCGATCCGTCCTCGGACCTGGCCGTGGCGTTGGCCATCACGTCGGCCTACCTCGACATCGCGCTGCCGATGAATGCCGTGGTGATCGGCGAGGTCGGACTGGTCGGCGATCTGCGCCGGGTCACCGGCATGGACCGCAGGCTCGCCGAGGCCGCCCGGCTGGGTTTCACGATTGCCGTGGTGCCGCCCGGAGTCACCAGCGCACCGGCCGGGCTGCGGGTCATCACCGTCGATCACATCGGAGCGGCATTGCGGGCACTCAAAGACATCGCGATTGCCAGCAATCACGAACATCGCGGACAATAGCGGCCGACCCTAGGAGAATCGATGGCCGTGAACTCCGGTGCCAGGACCAGCCGCACCGTCGTGCACCTGGCACGACCGACGCTGCGGGAAACCCTCGGCCGGCTGGCGCCCGGCACACCGCTGCGCGACGGCCTGGAACGCATCCTGCGCGGCAGAACGGGTGCTCTGATCGTGCTCGGGTACGACGACAGCGTGGAAGCCATCTGCGACGGTGGATTCGCTCTGGACGTGCGGTACGCGCCCACCCGCCTGCGTGAGCTGTCGAAGATGGACGGCGCGGTGGTGCTGTCCAGTGACGGCAGCCGGATCGTGCGGGCCAACGTGCAGTTGGTGCCGGATCCGTCCATCCCCACCGACGAATCCGGCACCCGCCACCGTTCAGCCGAGCGCACCGCGGTCCAGACCGGGTATCCGGTGATCTCGGTGAGCCACTCGATGAGCATCGTGACCGTCTACGTTGCCGGGGAGCGCCACGTGGTGCCCGATTCGGCCACGATCCTGTCGCGGGCCAACCAGACCATCGCCACGCTCGAGCGCTACAAGGGCCGGCTCGACGAGGTCAGCAAGCAGCTGTCCACCGCCGAGATCGAAGATTTCGTGACGCTGCGCGACGTGATGACCGTCGTTCAGCGCCTGGAGATGGTGCGCCGGATCAGCCTGGAGATCGACGCCGACGTCGTCGAGCTCGGCACCGACGGACGCCAGCTCAAACTGCAGCTCGACGAACTCGTCGGCGACAACGAGGCCGCGCGTGAGCTGATCGTGCGGGATTACCACGCCTTGCCGGATCCGCCGACTGCCGCACAAGTCCATGCGACGCTCGATGAGCTCGATGCCCTGACCGACAGTGAGCTACTCGACTTCACCACGCTGGCAAGGGTTTTCGGATATCCGTCGACGGCGGAGGCACAGGACTCGGCGATGAGCTCACGCGGCTACCGCGCCATGGCGGGGATACCGCGACTGCAGTTCGCCCACGTCGATCTGCTGGTGCGCTCGTTCGGCTCGTTGCAAGGGCTGCTGGCCGCCAGCTCCGACGATCTTCAGTCGGTGGACGGTATCGGATCGATGTGGGCGCGGCACATCCGCGAGGGGCTGTCCCTGTTGGCCGAATCGACGATCGCCGACCGGTTGGCCTGAGCGTCAGTTACCCGGTGCAGCCGGCCCGACGTCCGGTGCGCCCTCGGCGGGCGGCCCGGGCAGCTGCGGATTGGGTTGGGCCAGGATGAACGGCACCGGTGCCGATCTGAGATTGCCGAGCTGCACCATCAGGTTGTAGGTGCCGGGCCCGATCGGCTGACGCGGCATCGGGCACTGCGGCGCCGATCCCATGCCGGTCCAGGTCACCTCGGTGGTCACCTGCTCACCCGGATTGAACGTCTTCACCAGGGTCTCGTTGGACGGCGCACAATCCAGGTTGGACCAGAGCCGGTTGTTGTCCAGCGCGTACACGTAGGCCGCCAGGACAGCGGCGCCGACGTCACGTTTGCAGGCCACCAGGCCGATATTGGTCACGACCATGGTGAACTTCGGTTGGTCACCCACCAGATACTCGGGTTGGCTGGTGATGCCCTTGACCGCCAGGGTCGAATCCGGGCAGTCGTCGCCCTCCTTGAGCAGCGGCGGCGGCGTGACCGCTGCCGTCGGTGTGGCCGTCGGCGCCGGAGCGTGCTGGGCCGGCGGCACCACAGGTGTCTTGACCTCGGGGTTCTCACCCGGCAGCGGTGTCGCCGGGGCGGCGGTGGCCGACGGTTCGTCGGCGGACTTGGTCTCGGCACCGGAGTTGCTGGTCACGATCACCGCGACGATCGCGGCGATGATCCCCACGACGACTACCGCGATTCCGATGGCCAGCGCCCGGCGCCGCCAGTAAATCTGCGAGGGCAGTGGCCCATGAGGTTCGAGATCCAACACGACCTTCACGGTAAGCCCAGGTCATGCCCAGTTGTCCGAGGCGCCTCGGCGTGTCGGGACTGCAGCGAAATTCTCAGGCTTCGCCGATATCGCCGACGTAATCGCGCAGCTCCACCCGACCGTCGGCCAGGTGGTACGTGACGCCGACGATGGCCTGGGTGCCGGCGGCAATACCGTTGGCGATGGCCGACGAACGCGCCTGCAGTTGCGCCACCGTCTGGTTGACGTGCTCGGCCTCGAACTCATCGACCCGGGTGAGCCCCGCGCGCCGCCCCAGCAGGATCGACGGGGTCACCCGCTCGACGATGTCGCGCACATAGCCGCCGGGGATCTGGCCCTCGTCCAGCGCGGCGAGCGCGGCCTTGACCGCACCGCAACTGTCGTGGCCGAGCACCACGATCAACGGAACATCCAGGATCGAGACCCCGTACTCGATGGAACCCAGCACCGCGCTGTCGAGAACGTGGCCCGCGGTACGCACCACGAACATGTCACCCAGACCCTGGTCGAACAGCAACTCCGCGGCGACGCGGCTGTCACCGCAGCCGAACACGACGGCAGTGGGCTTCTGGCCGTGCGCCAACTTGGCCCGGCGGGCGGTGTCCTGGCTGGGGTGCTGCGGTTCACCCGCCACGAAGCGGGCGTTACCGTCCTTGAGTGCCTTCCATGCGGATATCGGGTTCGAGTTGGGCATGTCAGTCATTGTGCATGAGTCACCGATGAGCATCGACCCGGGACAGCTCGTGGGTTGGTATGAAAATGCCCAGCGTGACCTGCCGTGGCGCCGACCTGGTGTTTCTGCCTGGCAGATCCTCGTCAGCGAGTTCATGTTGCAACAGACCCCGGTGTCCCGGGTCGAGCCGATCTGGCTGGCCTGGATCGAGCGGTGGCCCACGCCGTCGGCCACCGCTGCCGCCGGTTCTGCCGAGGTGTTGCGCGCCTGGGGCAAGCTGGGTTACCCGCGGCGGGCCAAACGCCTGCATGAGTGTGCTGTGGTGATCGCAGGCGAATACGGCGACGAGGTACCCACCGACGTCGAGACGCTGCTGACCTTGCCCGGAGTCGGGGCCTACACCGCGCGCGCGGTGGCGTGCTTCGCGTATTCGGCGAGCGTTCCGGTGGTCGACACCAACGTGCGCCGCGTGGTCACCAGGGTGTTGCACGGCCAGGCGGACGCGCCGCCCCGGGCCCGCGACCTGGACGACGTGGCCGCACTGCTGCCGGCCGATGAATCGGCACCGATCTTCTCGGCCGCTCTGATGGAGTTGGGCGCGACCGTGTGCACCGCACGTGCGCCGCAGTGCGGCACGTGCCCATTGAGCCGGTGCCGCTGGCGCACCGCGGGTTACCCCGCCGCAGCGATCACCAAGCGGGTGCAGCGTTACGCCGGCACCGACCGCCAGGTCCGCGGCAAGCTGCTGGATGTCTTGCGCGACAGCAGTTCTCCGGTCACCCGTGCCCAACTGGACGTGGTCTGGCTGACCGACACCGCCCAGCGCGACCGGGCACTGGACTCACTGCTGGTGGACGGACTGGTGGAGCAGACCGTCGACGGGCTCTTCGCGCTGGCGGGCGAAGGCGACTGATCACGCCGTCTCTTCGGTTTCGTCGGCACCGCAGGCGAATTGGCGCCGGTAGTCCGACGGTGTCACTCCGATGATCCGGCGGAAGTGGTGACGCAGCAGCGTCGCGGTACCGAACCCGGCCTGCCCGGCGATCCGGTCGACATCCAGATCCGTCGCTTCGAGCAGTCTGCGCGCATAGAGCACCCGTTGATCGGTGATCCATTGCATCGGGGTGGTCCCGGTCTCCTCGACGAACCGGCGGGCGAAGGTACGCGTGGACATCGAAGACCGCCTGGCCAGTGTCGCCACGGTGTGCGGCTGGTCCAGGTTGGTGAGAATCCAATCTAGTTGTGGTGCAAACCCTTCCGAACACCTCACCGGGATCGGCTGGTCAATGAACTGGCGCTGCCCGCCGTCGCGCTGCGGCGGGACCACCATGCGCCGGGCGATCCTGTTGGTCACCTCGCTGCCGAGTTCCCGGCGAACCAGGTGCAGGCACGCATCGATGCCGGCCGCGGTACCCGCGCTGGTGATCAGATTGCCGTCGTCGACGAACAGCACGTTGCGGTCGACACGTGCGGTGGGATATCTGCGGGCCAGGTCATCGGCGTGCATCCAATGCGTGGTGCACGGCCGTCCGTCCAACAGGCCCGCCGCGCCGGCCAGGAACGCACCGGAACACACGGTCAGGATGATCGATCCCGCATCGGCGGCCGCACGGACAGCCTCCAGCGCCTCGGGCAGGTAGTCCGTGCCACCGATCGCGGGGATCGCGACCAGGTCCGCGCCCCGGAGTGCATCCAACCCGTGTTCGGGGGTCAATGTCGCCCCAACCGATGTCCGCAGCGGCTTCCCCGGTTCGGGCCCGCACACCTTGAAGTCGAAGTTGGGCACCCCGTCCGCGGACCGATCGATCCCGAAAACCTCACAGATGACCCCGAACTCGAAGATCGCCAGCCCGTCGAGCACCAGCGTGGAGACGCTTCTCAGCATGGCAGCATTTTATCGCAAGGTGTCAGCACTGCCACTGTTGGCGGAATATTGTTCTTACAACAATTACTGCCATGACTGTTGCACTGGCGCTGATAATCCTGGCCCTGCCCCTCGCGGTCGCCGCCGCGGTGAGTTGGGCGGCACATCGCAACGCCGTCCCGCGTTTCCGCCTGGATCAGTTCGACCCAAGCCCGCCCGACTACGAGATGTACCGCGCGGGCCACGATCTCGACGCGGTCCGCAGCCGGTTCGAACGCCGGCCGTCGTGGCCGAGCGCCGGAGCCCTAGGCGAGCGTCGCTAGAAATTCCGACACGGCTTCCCGGTACACCCCGGGTGCGTCGTCGTGGATCAGGTGACCCGCACCGGGCACGTACAGATACCGGGCGTCCTGACCGATTTCGGCCATTCGACGCATCTGCCCGGGAGGTGCCACCGAGTTCTCCGCCTCGATGAGCAAGGTCGGCACAGCGACAGCCCGCCACTGCTGCCAGTAGTCCCGCGTCCCCCACTGGGCAGCGATGTCCAGCCACCACTGCGGATAGCCGTGCAATCTCCAGCCGGTAGCCGTGCGGTCGAACGCCTCCAGGAAATACTGGCCGGCGACCGGACCGAACTCGGCGAAAACTTCTTGGGCCGAACCGAACTCGACCGGAAGAGCGTGTACCCACGGCTCCCAGGGCCCGGTGGTACGTCCCACGAAGTCGGGGGCCATATCCTCCACCACCACCGCCTTGACCAGTTCCGGGCGGGCCGCGGCCAGACACCAGGAATGCAGTGCACCCATGGAATGCCCGACCAGGATCACCGGCCGACCGAGCCCGGCCACGGCCTCACCGAGATCCGCGACGAAACGCTCGGTGCTGATCGGATAGGGATCGACCACATCGCGCCCGCGGTGCCACGGCGCGTCGTAGGTGTACACCTCGCCCAGCGCGGTCAACCACGGCACTTGGCGTGACCAGGTGCTGCCGCGACCCATCAGGCCGTGCACGAGGACGATGGGCTCGCCGCGCCCGCCTTTGCGGGTGAGGAGATCTGTGACCATGCCGTTATCTTGCCGGGAGCGACAGGTAGCCTGGACACCATGCCTGTCGTGAAGATCAACGCCATCGAGGTACCGGCCAACGCAGGCCCGGAACTGGAGAAGCGGTTCGCCAATCGCGCACACTCCGTCGACAACCAGCCCGGGTTCCTCGGCTTCCAACTGCTACGTCCGGTCAAGGGCGAGGAACGCTACTTCGTGGTGACGCAGTGGGAAACCGAAGAGGCCTTCCAGGCGTGGGCTTCGGGGCGCGCCGCCGACGCCCACAAGGGTGAGCACGCCAACCCGGTGGCTACCGGCGCATCGCTGCTGGAGTTCGAGGTTGTGCTGGACGTTGCAGGGCCCGCTGCCCAGGCGTAGCCACGCCCGGACGCCGCGCCGCGCGGTCGGCCTGACGGCCATCGCGGCGGTCGCCGCGGCCCTGGCTTGTGGCTGTGCGCCGAGCGTCGCGCCCGCGGCCGAAGTGTCCTACGGCGCGCACATCGACACCATCACCCCACCCGGTCTGCGGGCCAAGCAGACCATGGACATGCTCAACTCCGACTGGCCCATCGGCCCCATCGGCGTCCGCACCCTGGCCGTCCCCGAAAAGGTCGACCTGGTGGGCACCAAGATGGACGCGATCTGGTGGGATCGGCCGTTCAAGGTCACCTCGGTGGACATCGGTGCCGCGCAGGCGACGTTGCACGTACTGACCTCCTACAACGTGGCCCAGGACATCGAACTGCGGACCAACGACAGCGGACTCGTCGACCGCTTCGATGTCACGCTGGTGCCGCCGAAGATCGACACCTGGTCCGATATCGACACCGAGCTGACCAAGTCGGGTGCGCGTTACTCCTACCGCGTGTCCAAAGTGGTCGACGGCAAGTGCGAGCAGGTCGCCGGCACCAACACCGACATGTCACTGCCGCTGGCTTCGATCTTCAAACTCTATGTACTGCTTGCAGTTTCGGACGCGGTGAAGGCCGGCACCCTCAGCTGGGACGATCACCTCACGATCACCAAGGAAGGCAAGAAGCTCGGCTCCGCCGGGTTGGACAAGCTGCCCCCCGGCGCTCTGATCACGGTGCGGACCGCCGCCCAGCAGATGATCTCGGCCAGCGACAACATGGCCACCGACCTGCTGATCGCACGGATGGGTCCGGCCGCCGTGGAACGCGCACTGGTGACCGCAGGGCACCACGATCCCGCCAGCATGACTCCGTTCCCGACCATGCACGAGGTGTTCTCGGTCGGCTGGGGTGAACCCAACCTTCGCGACCAGTGGAAGACCGCCTCACCCGCTGACCGGGTGGCGCTGCTCCAGCAGACCAATTCCCGTCCCTACGAACCGGATCCGTACCGCACCCATACGCCGGCCTCCAACGACGGCCTCGAATGGTTCGCCAGCGCGGCCGACATCTGCCGGGTGCACGCCGCGCTGCAGGCCTCTGCCCACGGTGCCGCCGCACCGGTGAAGGACATCCTCTCGGCGTTGCCCGGGATCGACCCGGATCCGGCGAAGTGGCGCTATATCGGCGCCAAGGGCGGCAACCTGCCCGGCGATCTGACCTTCAGCTGGTATGCGGTGGACTACACCGGGCAGCCGTGGGTGTTCAGTTTTCAGCTGAACTGGCCCAAGTTCCGGAGCCCCACTGCCGCAGGATGGTTGCTGCAGATCGCCAAGCGGGCGTTCGCCATGGCACCTGTGGGCTAATTGCTCCGCAGCGTCCAGGCCTGACCGCGCAAGTGCATCACGGTCCGGCTCATCGGCGCGATGTCGATACGCCAGAACGATTTCGGTGGGGCGTCCAACGCAACGAGGATCGCCGCTCGGATCACCGCCGGGTGGGTCACCGCCACGATGCGCCCGCGCGCCGAGGCCAGGCTGTCCATCCAGCCGTGGACCCGACTGAGGAGATCGACCACCGATTCGCCACCGTGCGGCGCCCGGGCCGGGTCGTCCAGCCAGACCGCGAGGTCAGCCGGCGGTACCCGGTCCAGTACCCCACCGCACCAGCCCCCGAAATCCAGATCTGCCAGTTGAGGTTCGACCACCGCCGACACGCCCAGCAGTTCGGCGGTCTGACGGGACCGTTTCTCCGGACCGCAGTACGCGGCGTCGACGACGCCCAGTTCGACGGTGGCATCGGCTTGCCGATGGCCCAGCTGATTGAGCGGCTCATCGGTGGGGAATCGTCCGGCCGCCGTGGCGTCGGTCATGGCATGCGACACCAACGTCAGCCGGACGACCTCACTCATCGAAAGTCACCCGAAATCACGCCGAGACTGACTCCCGCTTCTTCTCATCAAGCACCTTCGACGCCAGGGCACCGAATACCAGCCCGATCGTCGCCCAGATCACCACCTGGGTGCCCAGGGAATACAGCCGGAAGTCATAGAGGTCGCCGGCCGGGAACGTCGACGGGGTCTCATGGATGCCCGGCAGGATCAGGAAGACCACGGCCATCGACACCACATAGTCCGCGACCCCGATCAGGGTGGCGTTCCAGATGCCCAGCTTCGGTGTGAGTCGACGTGCCAGCAGCACCGAGCCCACGAACAACCCGGCCGACAGCACCACCAACAGCAGGTACAGCAGGGTCCGCTGCTGGATGGTTTCGTCGAGGCTGACCGCAGGCGGATTGGGCGGATATTTCAGCGCCGGGACGATCCACAGCGAGACCAGCATGCCGCCGGCGGTCAGGGCGGCCAGCGCCCGCGCCGACAGGCTGGTCCGGCCGTAGACCACGCAGAACACGACGGCCAGCAGTGCGCCCATCGCCACGCTGAAGATCAGGACGCCCAGACCCATCCCGATGTTGGATTGCACGCCGCGGCTGAACAGCTCGACGCCCTCATCGCCGCCGTGCGAGTGCCCGGCAGGACCGTGCTCGGCCGCTTCGTGCGCGGCGCCGACACCGTTCTCGAAATCGATCGCCCGGCCGATGACCGGTTCGATCAGCACCTTCGACCAGAAGAATGCGAACACGCCCCCCAGGGCGCCGGCCAGAATGCCGCGCCCGATGAGTTGTCTTTCCATTGGCTCTGTTATCTCGGTTTCAGGTCAGTGACAGGGGAAACCGAGCAGGTGCCGTGCGTCATGCACGAACTCGTGCACGTAGGTGTTGTTGCCCAGAACCGAGGTTGCGCCCTGGTCCATTCCGACGAAGTAGAGGGCCAGCAGGGCGATGAACGCCGTCAGGGTCAGCCAGAGCACCGCCTTGGTCGCCGACAGGTTGATCGGCCGGGCGTGAACCGTGCGTGCATCAGTGGAAGTCATCTACGTGCCTTTCCGGGAATTCGCGTCCCAGTCCGTATCGTGACAGGCCAGGGTCTGACTGTTAACAGTGGCGCGGCCGCTCTGGACTCTCACCAGATTCCTTTGCCTGTCGATTACAACAGCATCCTAGCTACCCGCGCATGAGTTCTCTCTTTCGGTGCACGCGAAAATGCCCCCGTCTCGCGACGGGGGCATTTTCGTCAGAACCTTATTCGGCGGTCGCGCCGGCCTTGGCCAGATCCGGACCGTCGGAGCCGGCCGCCTTGGGCGCACCGGAGAACGTGAACTTCGCGTTCTCGCCGGCACCTTCGCCGTCCCAGCCCTCGACATCGACCGTGATCAACTGACCGGGGCCGATCTCCTCGAAGAGGATCTTCTCGGAGAGCTGGTCCTCGATCTCGCGCTGAATGGTGCGCCGCAGCGGGCGGGCACCCAGCACCGGATCGAAGCCGCGCTTGGCCAGCAGGGACTTGGCCTTGTCGGTCAGCTCCATGGCCATGTCCTTGGCCTTGAGCTGGTTTCCAACCCGACCGATCATCAGGTCGACCATCTTGATGATCTCGTCCTGCGTCAGCTGGTGGAAGACGATGATGTCGTCGATGCGGTTGAGGAACTCAGGCCGGAAGTGCTTCTTGAGCTCGTCGTTGACCTTCTGCTTCATCCGCTCGTAGTTGTTCTCGCCACCACCCTGGGTGAAGCCCAGCCCGACAGCCTTGGAGATGTCGGAGGTGCCCAGGTTCGAGGTGAAGATCAGCACGGTGTTCTTGAAGTCGACCGTGCGACCCTGACCGTCGGTGAGGCGACCGTCTTCCAGGACCTGCAACAGGCTGTTGTAGATCTCCTGGTGCGCCTTCTCGATCTCGTCGAACAGCACGACCGAGAACGGCTTGCGGCGCACCTTCTCGGTGAGCTGGCCGCCCTCTTCGTAGCCGACGTACCCCGGAGGAGCACCGAACAGCCGCGACGCGGTGAAGCGGTCGTGGAACTCGCCCATGTCGATCTGGATGAGCGCATCATCGTCACCGAACAGGAAGTTGGCCAGCGCCTTGGACAGCTCGGTCTTACCGACACCGGACGGGCCGGCGAAGATGAACGAACCGGACGGACGCTTCGGGTCCTTCAGGCCGGCACGAGTGCGGCGGATGGCCTTGGAAACAGCCTTGACCGCATCCTCTTGCCCGATGATCCGCTTGTGCAGTTCGTCTTCCATGCGCAGCAGCCGAGTGGTCTCCTCCTCGGTCAGCTTGAACACCGGGATACCGGTCCAGTTGCCCAGAACCTCAGCGATCTGCTCGTCGTCGACCTCAGCGACCACGTCGAGATCACCTGAGCGCCACTGCTTTTCACGCTCGCCGCGCTGAGCGACCAAGGTCTTCTCGGTATCGCGAAGGCTGGCCGCCTTCTCGAAGTCCTGCGCGTCGATCGCGGACTCCTTCTCCCGGCGCGCGTCGGCGATCTTCTCGTCGAACTCGCGCAGGTCTGGCGGAGCGGTCATCCGGCGGATGCGCATCCGCGCACCGGCCTCGTCGATCAGGTCGATCGCCTTGTCCGGCAGGAACCGGTCGTTGATGTAGCGGTCGGCCAGGGTGGCCGCGGCCACCAGGGCGCCGTCGGTGATCGAGACGCGGTGATGCGCCTCGTAGCGATCGCGCAGGCCCTTGAGGATCTCGATGGTGTGCTCGACCGTCGGCTCACCCACCTGGACCGGTTGGAACCGGCGCTCCAGGGCGGCGTCCTTCTCGATGTACTTGCGGTACTCGTCGAGCGTGGTGGCGCCGATGGTCTGCAGCTCGCCACGGGCCAGCTTCGGCTTCAGGATCGATGCGGCGTCGATGGCACCTTCGGCGGCTCCGGCTCCCACGAGGGTGTGCAGCTCGTCGATGAACAGGATGATGTCGCCGCGGGTGTTGATCTCCTTGAGCACCTTCTTCAGGCGCTCCTCGAAATCACCGCGGTAGCGGCTGCCGGCCACCAACGAACCGAGGTCGAGGGTGTAGAGCTGCTTGTCCTTGAGCGTCTCGGGGACCTCGCCGTGCACGATGGCCTGCGCCAGGCCCTCGACGACGGCGGTCTTGCCGACGCCGGGCTCGCCGATCAGCACCGGGTTGTTCTTGGTGCGGCGGGACAGCACCTGCATGACCCGCTCGATTTCCTTCTCGCGGCCGATGACCGGATCGAGCTTGCCTTCCATCGCGGCGGCGGTCAGGTTGCGGCCGAACTGGTCGAGAACCAGAGAGGTGGACGGGTTGCCGGACTCGCCGCCACGGCCACCGGTGCCGGCCTCGGCGGACTCCTTGCCCTGGTAGCCGCTCAGCAGCTGGATGACCTGCTGGCGCACCCGGGTCAGCTCGGCGCCGAGTTTGACCAGCACCTGCGCGGCCACGCCCTCGCCCTCACGAATCAGGCCGAGCAGAATGTGCTCGGTGCCGATGTAGTTGTGGCCGAGCTGCAACGCCTCGCGCAGGGACAACTCCAGCACCTTCTTGGCACGCGGGGTGAAGGGGATGTGACCGGACGGCGCCTGCTGGCCCTGGCCGATGATCTCCTCGACCTGGCTGCGCACGCCTTCCAGCGAGATACCCAACGACTCCAGCGACTTGGCGGCTACGCCCTCGCCCTCGTGAATAAGACCCAACAGGATGTGCTCGGTCCCGATGTAGTTGTGGTTGAGCATCCGGGCTTCTTCTTGCGCCAGGACGACGACCCTGCGGGCACGGTCGGTGAATCTCTCAAACATCGGTGGTTACCTGCTCTCCATCGCGTAGCGATACCCGCGTACGGCTTCGTTACATCGGTTTTCTCGTAGCCCGCACGGAGTTTCTACCGTCCACTCTAATGGGCGGCCGTCCCGGGTGCGGAGGTTGGACCCAGGACAAGCTGTCCACATCAAGTGCTGCACAAGAGCAACGCTGCCGGTGGGCGAATCGTTTCCGGAAACTACCCGTTTCGGGTTCGCCGCTAGCGAAAAACTCCGGACCGGGAATTCTCACCGGTCCGGAGCTGGCAACTATCGGTTACGTTGCGGTCGTTTATGTGGCGGCGTGGAAAGCATCGATGACGTCGGCGGGGATGCGACCCCGCGTCGACACGTTGTGGCCGTTGCGACGGGCCCATTCGCGGATGGCGGCGCTCTGCTCGCGGTCGATGGCGCCGCGGCCACGGGCCGGCCCTGCCGCCCGTCCGCGCCGGCGCCCACCGACCCGGCGCCCGGCCTCCACCCACTGCTTCAGATCGTTCCGGAGCTTGGTTGCGTTTTTCGAGGAAAGGTCGATCTCATAGGTGACACCGTCGAGGGCGAATTCGACCGTCTCGTCGGCGGTGGCTTCACCGTCGAAATCGTCGACCAACGTTACGGTCACTTTTTTCGCCATTACTCAACACCGAACCCTTCTGCAAACGCATTGGTAACTACCACCGAGTATCCCGCACCCGCGCCCTAATGTGCCACAAAACATGCACATTTCCAACAACGGGACGATCTGAAGAGTTCAGTTGCTGTGACTCAGTTACCTTGACGACGAACAATCGGGAACAAAACCGTCTCCCTAATAGACAACCCCGTCAGCGCCATCAACAGGCGATCCACACCCATTCCGGTGCCGGTCGTCGGCGGCATCGCGTACTCCAATGCGGCAAGGAAATCATCGTCGAGAACCATTGCCTCGTCATCGCCGGCGGCGGCGGCGCGGGCCTGGGCCTCGAATCGCTCACGTTGGATTACCGGGTCGACGAGTTCAGAATATCCGGTAGCGAGCTCGAAACGCCTTATGTAAAGGTCCCATTTCTCGGTCACGCCGGGAATGCTGCGGTGCGCCCGGGTCAGCGGAGACGTCTCCACCGGGAAATCGCGGACGAATGTTGGCGCCCACAACTTTTCACCAACTGTGTGCTCCCAGAGTTCTTCGACCAATTTCCCGTGACCGTAGCCGCGGTCCCGCGGAATCTCGACCTCTAGACGATCGGCAATACGCCACAAGTGTTCGACCGCGGTCTCCGGTGTGATCTCCTCACCGAGCGCCTCCGACAGCGAGGGATACATTTCCAATGTGTCCCATTGCCCGTCGAGATCGTAGATAGTGCCATCAGGCAATGGCACTTCACGAGTTCCGATCGCCTCGTCGGCAACTTCTTGAATAAGTTCGCGGGTGACCACTGCAGAATCGTTGTAGTCACCGTAGGCCTGGTACGTCTCCAGCATCGAGAATTCCGGTGAGTGCGTGGAATCAACGCCTTCGTTGCGAAAGTTCCGATTCAACTCGAAAACCCGGTCAAAACCGCCGACGATGCAGCGCTTGAGGAACAGTTCCGGCGCAATCCGCAGGTACAGATCAACGTCGAGCGCATTGGAATGGGTGATGAACGGCCGGGCCGCCGCTCCGCCGGCCAGGGTCTGCAGCATGGGAGTCTCGACCTCGAGGAAGCCGCGGCGCTCCAGAGCCGAACGCACCGCCCGCACCACCGCCACCCGCTGACGCGCGACACTGCGTGCTTCCGGACGCACGATGAGATCCACGTAGCGCTGACGCACCCGCGCCTCTTCGCTCATCTCTTTGTGAGCAACAGGCAGCGGGCGCAGCGCCTTGGCCGTCATCTGCCACGAATCGGCCAGCACCGAGAGTTCACCGCGCTTGGAGCTGATCACCTCGCCGTGGACGAACACGATGTCGCCGAGGTCTACGTCGGCCTTCCACGCATCGAGCGACTCCTGCCCCACCTGGGCCAGGCTGATCATCGCCTGCAGCTGCGTACCGTCACCCTCCTGCAGCGTCGCGAAGCACAACTTGCCCGAATTGCGGGCGAATACCACCCGGCCCGTGACACCGACCAGCACGCCGGTCTGCGTATCGGCGGCCAGGTCCGGATAGGCGCTGCGCAGTTCAGCCAGAGAGTGCGTACGCGGGACGGTCACCGGATAGGGTTCACGGCCCTCGGCCAGCAGCCGCTCCCGCTTGGCCTGACGAATCCGGAACTGTTCGGGAAGGTCGGCCTGGGACTGGGACGCGTCGTCGCGATCGGCGGGGCTCACAGAATGTGAGCCTAACTTTCCCAGCGCGAGCAGGAGAAATCACCGTGCCGGTTTGAGCCGGCCGCGCTGACTGTCACGGTTGCGCTCGAATACCAACCGCAGGCCGTCGAGGGTGAGGTGGCGGTCGTAATGCTCGACGGTGCGCAGGTCGGGCAACACCAGTGGCGCGGTATAACCGGTCGCCACCACCGCGACGTCGTCACCGGCGAACCCGTCGACATCTGCGCGAATCCGGTTGACCAGACCATCGACCAGCCCGGCGAAACCGAACACCGCCCCGGCCTGCATACATTCGACGGTGTTCTTGCCGATCACCGAACGCGGACGGGTCAGCTCGACCCGGCGCAGGCCGGCCGAGCGGGCTGCGGCGGCATCCGAGGACACCTGCACACCGGGGGCGATCGCCCCGCCCAGGAACTCTCCCTTGGCCGACACCACGTCGACACAGATCGACGAGCCGAAATCGACGATGATCGCCGCGGTGCCGTACTTGTGATAGGCGGCAAGGCAATTCACGATGCGGTCCGCGCCGACTTCCTTCGGGTTGTCGACCAGCAGCGGAATACCGGTACGCACACCGGGTTCGATCAGCACATGCGGCACCGCCGGCCAGTACTGATCGAGCATCAAGCGCACCTCGTGCAGTACCGAGGGCACCGTGGAAAGGGCAGTCGCACCTGTTAGTTCGTCAGTGGCATCACCGATCAGGCCGTCGATGGTGAGCGCCAACTCGTCGGCGGTCACCTCGGACTCGGTGCGGATCCGCCACTGCTGCACCACTTTCGCGTGATCACCCGAACCGGAGATCAGCCCAACCGTGGTGTGGGTGTTGCGGACGTCGATGGCGAGCAGCATCAGCGCGGCGACATCAGTTCCGACACGTCCTCGGGGACGTAGGCCGGATCGTGGCCGTGTTCACCGAGGTCGATCTGCCGGTTGTCCGCATCCACGAACACGATCCGCGGCTGATAGGCACGGGCCTCGGCATCCTCCATCACCCCGTAGGCGATCAGGATGACCAGATCACCTGGGTGGATGAGATGCGCTGCGGCACCGTTGATCCCGATCACCCCGGTGCCGCGCTCACCGGTGATGGCGTACGTCACCAGGCGGGCACCGTTGTCGATGTCGACGATCGTCACCTGCTCACCCTCGAGCAGGTCTGCCGCCTCCATCAGGTCGGCGTCGATGGTCACCGAGCCCACGTAGTGCAGGTCGGCCTGCGTCACCGTGGCGCGGTGAATCTTAGATTTCAGCATGGTGCGCTGCATCAGTTCCTCCAGGGCAGTTCGTGATTGTCGCCGTCACCGACGCGAGGGTGTCCGTCGATTCCGGCGGACGCTCCGATGTCGACAGAGATGTTGTCCAGCAGTCTGGTTCGGCCCAACCGGCCGGCCACCAACAACCGGGCCTGACCTTCGCGCGGTGCGGGACCCAGCATCGGGTCGCGCACTTCGAGGTAGTCGACGTCGATGGCGGGTACCTCGTCGAGCACCGCCCGGGCCGCGTCGACGGCGGCCGCCGCCCCGCCTGCCGCGGCATACTTACCGGCCAGCAGGGCCGCGGACAACGCTCCGGCCTGTTCGCGCTCGTCGGCATCGAGGTAGCGATTGCGCGACGACATCGCCAGTCCGTCCGATTCCCGGACGATGGGCACGCCCACAATCTGCACGTCGACGTTGAGATCGGTCACCATCTGCCGGATCAGCGCCAATTGCTGATAGTCCTTTTCGCCGAAGAAGGCCCGATCAGGTCGGACCACCTGGAGCAGCTTGAGCACGACCGTCAGCACACCGGCGAAGTGTCCGGCGCGCGCGGTGCCTTCCAGTTCATCCCCGGCCGGCCCCGGCTGCACCCTCGTGCGGGGGCCGTTGGGGTACATGTCCGAACCACTTGGGGTGAAAGCGATCTCCACGCCCTCGGCACGCAGCGCGGCCAGGTCCTCGTCGAGGGTCCGGGGGTAGGCATCGAGGTCTTCTCCCGCCCCGAACTGCAGCGGGTTGACGAAGATCGACACCACCACGACCGCGCCGGGAACGCGCTTGGCCGCCCGGATCAGCGTCAGGTGACCCTCGTGCAGCGCACCCATGGTGGGCACGAGGGTGACGCGACGCCCGCTGGCCCGCAGGGCGCGGCTGACGGCGGCGACATCGGCAGGCGCCGAGTAGATGTTCAGCTCACCGGCGACGAACGTGGGAGCGTTGCTGTGGGTCATCCTTGACTCGTTTCAGGGCTGGTTTCCGGTCCGATGTCCGAGAGCACCGCAAAAACGTCCACGGGCGCATGAGCCCGCTGGGCGGTACGCAGTGAATCAGCCCGATACGCCTGGGCCAGTTGGGGATCCAATCCGCGCAGGGCATTCAGATGAGCGCCCACCGCAGCTGCGTCACCACGCGCAACGGGCCCGGTCAGCGCGGCCTGGCCGCGTTGCAGCGCGTTCTCCAGCGCGGCGCGCGCCAGCGGGCCCACGACGCGCTCGGGCAGCCCGCCGGGCGCATCTCCGACGAGTTCCTGACCGAGCAGCTCCTGGCCGCGCAGCGCGGCTCGCAGGGCGTCCACAGCGTCGAGCACCAAGGTGACCAGGTGGTTGCTGGCATGCGCCAGCGCCGCGTGGTACTGCGTCCGGGCGTGCTCGGGGACCCGGAACGGTTCGCCACCGATCTCCAGCACGAGCGACTGCCCGATCGCGTACCCGATCTCGTCGGCCGCGGTGATGCCGAAACACGCATCGGGCAGCCGCGCGAGATCCTCGTCGGAGCCGGTGAACGTCATCGCCGGGTGGATGGCCAGCGGAATGCACCCCTGCTCGGTCAGCGGGGCCAGAATCGCGACCCCGTTGGCGCCGGAGGTGTGCACCACGATCGTGCCGGGCCGTACCGCACCCGTGGCAGCCAGGCCGGACACCAGAGCAGCCAGCTCGGTGTCGGGAACCGTCAACAGCAACAGTTCGGCTCGCTTGGCCACCTCGGGCACCGGGAGGACGGAGCTGTCCGGTAGCCGGCGCTGTGCCCGCAGCCGCGACGCCTCGGAGATCGCGCTGCACGCCACCACCACGTGTTCCACGCGTTCCAGGGCATGGCCCAGCGCGGTGCCCACCCGGCCCGCCGACACAATGCCGACGCTGAGCCTGGCCGGACGCAGACCCTCGGGTGGGGACCACCCGTTTACAGGGGGTTGCTCCATCGCAGGAGACCTCACAGGTTGAATAGGTAACTTCCTCGTTCCGGTCCCGCGTTGCGGGTACCGGACGGTCGTCACGAGACTAGCTCACTCCTCGCGACGTCTGCGACGCCCGCCTTCGACCGGGGTGGACTGGAACCGAGCCAACAGCTCGCTCACCGACTGGCCATCGGCATGGTGCCCGTTCGGCGGCTCGGGCTCGTTGTCGCTGCGGTGCCGGGATGCCCGCCGCGGCGGTTCGGGTGGTTGCGAGGATTCGGTGGCCAACGCCGGGGAGGGCTGGGCGGGCTCGGGCCGACCGGGGTCGGCTGTGCCGGAGTGGCGGCCCCGGGGCGGCTCGGGAGCCGGTCCTGGCGACATGGCGGGCGCCGGAGTCGGCTCGGGCTCGGGTGGCGAAGGAGGGACCGGTGCCGCTTCCGGGGCGCGGCGCCTGCCGACGTACTCGGTAGCCGCACCACTCTGGGCCGGCGGCGCAGACCAGTTGCTGCCCGGCACGCCTGCGGGAATCCACTGCCCCTCGGCGGGGGCGGGCCGCCAGCCTGCGGCCGCGGGTTCAGCGACCGGCTCAGGTGGCGCCGGGGGCTCGGGCAGTGGCGAAGGCTCGGGTTGCGGGGCTTCGATAGTGGGCGACGGCTGCATCGGCGGCATGGCAGGAGGCGGCGGAGGCGGAGCCCAGGTCGACGGGGGCTCGGGCTGCCGACGGGCGGCCGGTTGAGGTTCGGGCCGCGCCGGTTCGGGCCGTGCCGGTTCCGGCTGGCGCCGCCGACGACGCGGCTGGTCACCGGCAGGCATCGGCCGCGATGGCAACCGATGCGCACCGCCGGCGGTCGCCCAGTCATTCTCCGGCGGATGCGGTTCGGCCGGGACGTCGATGATCGGGCTTTCCTGGGTGCGCGACATCCGAATGTCGGTGACCTCGACCGGCGGCACATCCAGGCGGCTGGCCGTGACCCGGCCGGTGGTCCGCACCGCGCTCTTGTCGGTCTCGAGGGCCGGGCGGTGCACCAGGTCGGTGTCGAACAGGATCTCCAGATTCGTCCGCAATGCGGCCAGCTCGGAGCGCAGCGCAGCAACCTCATCGGCGGCCTGCGCGCGCAGTTCCGAGGCGAGCTCTCGACGCAGCTGGGTCTCTACGGTCAGCTCGTACTCCCGCCGCGCCGAGATCTCGCGATCCAGCTGCAGGTCGTAGACGAATTTCAGATCACGGGCCTTGGCCTGGTCCAGGTCACTCTGACGCCGGTAGATCACGGAGACGAACGCCGCCACGACGGCAGCCCACAGGGCCAGGATGACAGCGAGTTTCAGCAACTCGACGCGATCGGTGAACACCAATGCGGAACTGGCCAGAATGGCCAGTACCAGCAATACCGTTAAGAGCAGCCAGCCTGGCCTTCGGCCGCCGCGCCGTGGCCGACCACCCCGGGGCAGAACGGACATGCGCCGACTGTACCCGTCACGGGTCATCCAGCCTGGTGACCGCTGCGGCGATTCGGCCAACTACCTGGCCTACATCGTTCACTCGGTCGCGGCATCACCGTTGTCCGGCGGTTCCCCGGGAGATTTGCAGCAATGCTGTAACCACACCGCCGCGACGATCAACGCCAGGGCACTGATCGCAGCCACCACCGCGCCGGGAGTGTCCTCGCCGGCCACCCTCAGATCGCCGCGCCGGGGCAGCAGGTACAGAAGCACCCCGATCCACCAGCCCGCCACGATGGCGCCGACCCAGGCCGAGGCCTTGCCGACGACGACCGACCGGGCCACCGTCAGCGGATGCAGTCGGCCGGCACCGACCCCGATCTGTCCGTCGTTGATCTTGGCCCGCACATAGAACGCCCAGCCCGCTTCGAGGATCGCGCCCGCCAGCAATGAGAGGCCGGTCCAGATCGTGAGCGGCGGGAACCACTTGTAGAGCCCCCCGACCAGCATGTAGCCGACGATGGCGACGACGGCCACCGCGCCGGCCAGGTCACGTTTTCGGGTCGGGCCCATCAGTCGGCCGCCGCTTCGGTGCGCAACGTCAGCGTCAGATCGGTGCGCCTGACCCCGGTTCGTTCGGCCGGGTCGATCTCCTCCAGGAGGTGCGCAACCCGGCGAGACCGGCCGACGACCGTCAGCGTGGCATCCGGATCCACCGCCAACCAGGGGATCAACACGAATGCCCGCAGGTGCGCCAACGGGTGCGGCAACGTCAGGTCGTCATCACGGGACTGCACCTCGACATCGTCGTCGTGGCAGGTGACCAGGTCGACGTCGAGAGTGCGCGGGCCCCACTTCTGCTCCCGGACCCGGTCCGCGGCCTGTTCCAACTCCTGGCCGCGTCGCAGCCAGCCGTGTCCGTCGAGGCCTGGATCATCGGCGATCAGTACCGCGTTCAGGAACGGACTCTGCTCGACTCCGCCCCAGGCGTCGGTCTCGAACACCGGCGACACCGCCCGGACCGCACTGCCCAGGCCGTCGACCACCGACTGCAACCGGGCCAGCCGGTCGCCGATATTCGATCCGATCGAAAGGACGGTCGAGGTCACGTGGAGGTCCCTCGTCGGGACCGCCGGGCCACGACCGCGACATCATCGAAGGTCAGCGGAATCGGGGCGCTCGGCTTGTGCACGACAACCTCGACCGCGTGCAGGCGCTCGTCGGCCATGATGGCGTCGGCGATCTCGGCCGAGACCGTCTCGATCAGATTCCGCGGCGGGCCCGCGACGATGTCTGCGGCCCGCTGGGCCAGTGCGCCGTAGTCGAGAGTGTCGGCGAGATCGTCGGTGGCTGCCGCCCGGCGTAGGTCCACCCATGCCGTGATGTCCACGACGAACTCCTGGCCGTCGCGGCGCTCGTGGTCGAACACGCCGTGGTTGCCACGGACCCGTAAGCCGCGCAACTCAATTCGATCAGCCAACCCGACCTCCAGATTTCCAGGCTTCCAGTACGGCGAGCGCGTCGACCGACGCCACCACATCGTGGACCCGAACACCCCAGGCTCCGTGCTGGGCAGCGAGCATGGAGATCACCGCGGTGGCGGTCTCCCGGCCGTCCGGTGGGCGCACGGTCCCATCCGGCCCGGCCAGCAACGCACCCAGAAAGCGCTTGCGTGACGCTCCGACCAGGACCGGGATCCCGGTCTCGACGAGTTCGGGCAGCGCATGCAGAAGGGCCCAATTGTCCTGCGCGGTCTTGGCGAATCCCAGTCCCGGATCGATGATCAGCCGTTCCGGGGTCACGCCCGCAGCGACCGCGGCGTCGACCGCTGTCAGCAGTTCAGCCCGGACCTCGGCCACCACATCGCCGTAACCCGGAGCGCGGTGCGGTTGCTCGGCGCCGACCGAACGCCAGTGCATCAGGATCCAGGGCACGTTCGCCTCAGCGAGCAGCGGCGCCATGTTCGGGTCTGCCAGACCACCGGACACGTCGTTGACGATCTGCGCGCCGCTGTCCAGGGCCACCTTCGCGACATCGGCGTGCATGGTGTCGATGCTGACCGTGATGCCTTGGGAGGCAAGCGCTTCGATGACCGGGGCGACCCGGGCCGCCTCCACCGCAGCGTCGACGCGCACCGCACCCGGGCGAGTCGATTCCCCGCCCACGTCGATGATCGCGGCCCCCGCGGCGGCCAGTGCCAACCCGTGTTCGACGGCGCGGTCGCGGTCGATGAACTTGCCGCCGTCGGAGAAGGAATCGTCGGTGACGTTCACAACTCCCATGACCTGCAAAAGGGTGGGCTTCACTTCCGCAGGATAAGTTCCAGCGCCTCGGCCCGGGATGCCTTGTCGGTCTTGAACTGTCCCCGCACCGCTGAGGTGGTGGTGACCGCGCCCGGCTTCCGGACGCCACGCATGGCCATGCACAGGTGCTCGGCCTCGATCACCACGATGGCTCCGCGCGGATCGAGCTTGCGCATCAGCGCATCGGCGATCTGGGCGGTCAGGCGTTCCTGCACCTGCGGGCGCTTGGAGTACAGGTCGACCAGTCGGGCGATCTTCGATAGACCGGTCACCCGGCCGTCCACACCGGGGATGTATCCGACGTGCGCCACCCCGTGGAACGACACCAGGTGGTGCTCGCAGGTGGAGTACATCGGGATCTGCTTGACCAGCACGAGCTCGTCGTGTCCCTCGTCAAAGGTGGTGTTGAGCACTGCGTCCGGGTCCGTGTAGAGACCGGCCATCAGCTCTTTGTACGCACGCGCCACGCGGGCCGGGGTATCCAGCAGACCCTGACGATCGGGGTCCTCACCGATGGCGATAAGCAGCTCACGCACGGCCGCCTCGGCACGCGGTTGGTCGAACACCCGCGTGGCCGTATCGGTGTTGTTGTGATGCTCGCGCAGCGACTGCGACATCGACGCCTCCGTTCTCAGGTCAGCCGTGGGCCGGTGGGTTGGACCGGTCGGTCCGCTCAGGAGCAGAACCCCGATCCTGGCCCGCCCCCTCGGCCGGATCGGGTTGACCTGGATGAGGATAGGGCTGGTACGGGTACGGCTGGGGCTGCTGCCATCCCGACGGATGCGGCGGCGGGTACCAGTGGCCCTGCTGTTGCTGCGGCGGCTGGTATCCCGGCTGCGGCGGCTGGTATCCCGGCTGCGACGGCGCGGGCGGCCATCCCGGGGCGTGCCAGCCGGCCGGCGCGCCGTAGTCGGGCTGGGTCGAGCCGTTCTGGTTCGACCCGTTCGGCGGGGCGCCGTTGGTCCCGGCAGCGTTGGTCTCGTTCGCCGCCTCGGCCTCGCGGCTGGCGGCGGCGATGGCGGCCTTGAACGCCGGCTCGGGCACCGGCGGCGGCCACGGCTCACCGCGTTCGATGGCGATCTCGCCCGGAGTCTTGATCGGAGGCTTGTCCGACGGCACGCGGCCACCGAAGTCGTCGAACACGGTCAACCGGGGACGCTTCTTCACGTCACCGAAGATGGCCTCCAGCTCGACGCGGTGCAGCGTCTCCTTCTCCAGGAGCTCACCGGCCAGGGTGTCGAGCACGTCGCGGTACTCGGTGAGGATCTCCCACGCCTCGGTGTGGGCGGCCTCGATGAGCTTGCGGACCTCGTCATCGATGTCCCGGGCCACCTCGTGGCCGAAGTCGGCCTGGGTGCCCATGGTGCGGCCCAGGAACGGATCACCGTGCTCGGTGCCGTAGCGCACGGCCCCCAGCTTGGTACTCATGCCGTACTCGGTGACCATCGCGCGGGCGATCTTGGTGGCCTGCTCGATGTCGGACACCGCACCCGTGGTGGGCTCGCGGAAGACGAGCTCCTCGGCGGCGCGACCACCCATGGCGAACACCAGCCGGGCGATCATCTCCGAGCGGGTCATCAGGCCCTTGTCGTCCTCGGGCACCGCGACGGCGTGGCCGCCGGTGCGCCCGCGGGCCAGGATGGTCACCTTGTAGATCGGCTCGATGTCGGGCATCGCCCACGCAGCCAGGGTGTGGCCGCCCTCGTGGTAGGCGGTGATCTTCTTTTCCTGCTCGCTGATGATGCGGCCCTTGCGACGCGGGCCGCCCACCACGCGGTCGACGGCCTCTTCCAGCGCGGCACCCGTTATGACGGTGCCGTTCTCGCGGGCGGTCAGCAGCGCGGACTCGTTGATGACGTTGGCCAGATCTGCGCCGGACATGCCGACGGTGCGCTTGGCCAGGCCGTCCAGATCGGCGTCGGGGGCGATGGGCTTGCCCGCCGAGTGCACCTTGAGCACCGCGCGACGGCCGGCCAGGTCAGGATTGGACACCGGGATCTGGCGGTCGAAGCGGCCGGGCCGCAGCAGGGCCGGGTCGAGGATGTCGGGCCGGTTGGTGGCCGCGATGAGGATGACGCCCTGGCGGTCGCCGAAGCCGTCCATCTCGACCAGCAACTGATTCAGCGTCTGTTCGCGCTCGTCGTGACCGCCGCCCATGCCGGCACCGCGCTGGCGGCCCACGGCGTCGATCTCGTCGACGAAGATGATGCACGGGCTGTTCGCCTTGGCCTGCTCGAACATGTCACGCACGCGGGAGGCGCCGACGCCGACGAACATCTCGACGAAGTCCGAACCCGAGATCGTGAAGAACGGCACCCCGGCCTCACCGGCGACGGCGCGGGCCAGCAGGGTCTTGCCGGTTCCGGGCGGGCCGTAGAGCAGGACGCCCTTGGGGATCTTGGCGCCCAGCGCCTGATACCGGCTCGGGTTCTGCAGGAAGTCCTTGATCTCGTAGAGCTCCTCGACCGCCTCGTCGACGCCGGCAACGTCGGCGAACGTGGTCTTGGGCATGTCCTTGCCCAGCTGCTTGGCCTTCGACTTGCCGAAGCCGAATCCCATCCGGCCGCCGCCCTGCATCCGGGAGAACATCACGAACAGCCCGACCAGCAGCAGCAACGGCAGCATGTAGATCAGCATCGAGCCGAGGAAGCTGCCCTGGTTGACGGTGGTGCCGAACTTCACGTGCTTGGCATCGAGCTGGTCGACGAGCTTCACCGCATAGCCGGTCGGGTACTTCGTGATGACCTTGTCGCTGTTCTCGGTCTCGTCCTTGCCGCTCTTCAGGTCGAGTCGCAGCTGTTGCTCGCGGTCGTCGATCTGGGCGCTGTTGACGTTGTCGGCATTGATCTGGGCCACCGCCACCGAGGTGTCGACGGGTTTGTAGCCGCGGGTGTCGTCGCTGAAATAGAAAAACGACCAGCCCAGCAACAGCACGACCGCGATCACGGTCAGCGTACGGATCACATTTTTGCGGTTCATCGATCACTCGGCCGAGTTCGGCCCGGTCCTTCCAACGTGCGCAGTTGAGACAATCAAGGCTACCGCTAGACCAACGTCCGGCAGTTCCCGACGGTATCTAGCCGACACCGGACCGGTGTGCTTGGGTGAGATCGTGCTCACACCGACCGAGCGGTTAGTCGATACCAATGGCGTGACGTTGAAGGTGACCGAGGCGGGTGAGCACGGAAATCCGGTGGTGGTGCTGGCCCACGGGTTCCCCGAGCTGGCCTATTCGTGGCGGCACCAGATCCCCGCGCTCGCGGCGGCCGGCTATCACGTCCTGGCCCCCGACCAGCGCGGTTACGGTGGCTCGTCGCGGCCCGAGGGCATCGATGCCTACAACATCGTGGAGTTGACCGCCGACATCGCGGGTCTGCTCGATGATGTCGGCGCCGAGCGGGCGGTGCTGGTCGGCCACGACTGGGGTTCGCCGGTGGCGACCAACTTCCCGTTGTTCTACCCGGAGCGGGCCGCGGCGGTGGCCGCGCTGAGCGTGCCGCCCATCCCCCGGGCCTCGGCGCCCCCGACGCAGATCTGGCGCAAGATCTTCGGCGACAACTTCTTCTACATCCTGTATTTCCAGGAACCCGGGGTGGCCGACGCCGCGCTGGGGGCCGACGTGCGCGAGTCGATGCGGCGGATGATCGCGTTGGAGGGCTTCGGCGGACCGCCCGAGAGCATGGTCGACCGCCCGCTGCCACCACTTCCGGACTGGATCACCGCTGACGAGTTCGAGCCCTACGTGCAGGCGTTCACCGAGACCGGGTTCACCGGGCCGCTGAACTGGTACCGCAACTTCGACCGGAACTGGGAGCTCACCGACCCGGCCTCAGGTCGAACACAGGCCCAGACCATCGACGTCCCGGTGCTGTTCCTGGCCGGGGCCGCCGACCCGGTGCTGAGCTTCACCCCCCGGGACCGGGTGCGGGACGTGGCCACCGGCGACTACCGCGAGGTGCTGCTCGACGGCGCCGGACACTGGTTGCAGCAGGAACGGCCCGACGAGGTGAACACAGTGCTGTTGGAATTCCTGGGAGGCCTCAAATGAGTCCGTTGAATTTCGGTGTTTTCATCACGCCGTTTCACCCGGTCGGCCAATCCCCGACCACCGCACTGCAATACGACATGGACCGGGTAGAGGCGCTGGACCGGCTCGGTTACGACGAGGCCTGGTTCGGCGAACATCATTCCGGCGGTTACGAACTCATCGCCTGCCCCGAGGTGTTCATCGCCGCCGCGGCCGAGCGGACCAGACACATTCGACTGGGCACCGGCGTGGTGTCGCTGCCGTATCACCACCCGCTCATGGTGGCCGACCGTTGGGTGTTGCTCGACCATCTCACCCGCGGCCGGGTGATGTTCGGAACCGGGCCGGGTGCGCTGCCGTCGGACGCCTACATGATGGGTATCGACCCGGTGGACCAACGGCCGATGATGCAGGAGTCCCTCGAAGCGATCCTGGCGTTGTTCCGGGCCGCACCCGGCGAGCGGATCAACCGCAAGACCGACTGGTTCACCCTGCGCGACGCTGCGCTGCACATCCGCCCCTACACCTGGCCCTATCCGGAAATCTCCACCGCAGCAATGGTTTCCCCGTCCGGACCGAGACTGGCCGGAACCTTGGGCACGTCACTGCTGTCGCTGTCGATGTCGGTCCCCGGTGGCTACGCAGCCCTGGAAACCACCTGGGACACCGTGCGCGAACAGGCCGCCAAGTCCGACCGACCCGAACCGGACCGGGCCAACTGGCGGGTGCTGGGCGTCATCCACCTCGCCGATACCCGCGAGCAGGCCATCGAGGACTGTACCTACGGCCTGCAGGACTTCGCCAACTACTTCGGTGCAGCCGGATTCGTCCCGCTCTCGGACAAGACCGAGGACACCGGGACGCCATATGAGTTCGTGGAAAACTATGCCTCCAAAGGCAATTGCTGCATCGGCACCACCGACGACGCGATCGCCTACATCCAGGACCTGCTGGACCGCTCCGGCGGGTTCGGCACCTTCCTGCTCCTCGGCCACGACTGGGCACCACCGGCGGCCACCTTCCATTCTTACGAACTGTTCGCCCGTGAGGTGATCCCGCACTTCAAAGGTCAACTCACCGCTGCGCGGGCATCGCACGAGTGGGCCAAGGGCATGCGGGATCAACTGCTGGGGCGCGCCGGGCAGGCCATCGTCAATGCGATCACCGAAGCAGTCACCGAGGACACCGCCGAGGGGAAGGCATGATGCGCGCCGCGGTGCTGAGCGACGGGCGGATGATCGTCCGCGATGACCTGCCCGAACCGGTGCCCGGCCCCGGGCAGGTGCTGGTCGAGGTGAAGGCCTGCGGAATCTGCGGCTCCGACCTGCATTTCGCCACCCACGGCGCCGACATGCTGGCCGCGAGCGCCGATCTCGAAGGCATGCCCGACATGGACATCGACCTGGCCGGCGATGTCTACATGGGACATGAGTTCAGCGCCGAGATCCTCGACGCCGGACCCGGCACCGAGGCGCCTGCGGCGGGCACCCTGGTCACCTCGGTACCGGTGCTGATCTCGCCCGGCGGGATCGACGCGATCGTGTACAGCAATACCACCGTCGGCGGCTACGCCGAGAAGATGCTGTTGTCGGCGCCGCTACTGCTGCCGGTACCCAACGGCCTGAGCGCCGCACACGCCGCGCTCACCGAACCGATGGCCGTCGGCCTGCATGCGGTCAACGCGTCGCGCATCGAGCCCGGCGAGGCGGCGCTCGTCGTCGGCTGCGGCCCCGTCGGCATCGCCATCATCGCCGCACTGAACCTCCGGGGAGTGAAAACCATTGTGGCGTCGGACTTCTCCCCCACCCGACGGGCACTCGCCACCACCATGGGCGCCCACCTCACGCTGGATCCGGCCGCGGATTCGCCGTTTCATCAGTGCCAGCCCGCGGTGGTGTTCGAGGCGGTCGGCGCCCCCGGAGTCATCGACGACATCCTGCGCCGCGCACCCGCGGGCATCCGGCTGGTGGTCGCCGGGGTCTGCATGCAGCCCGACACCGTCCATCCGTTCTACGCGGTCACCAAACAGATCAACATCCAGTTCGTCTTCGGCTACGACCCCACCGAGTTCGCAAACTCGTTGCGCGCCATCGCCGAGGGTGAGATCGACGTCGCCCCGATGATCACCGGGACGGTGGACCTCGACGGCGTGGGCACCGCGTTCGACGAGCTCTCCTCCCCCGACCGACACTGCAAGATCCTGGTGACGCCCTGACGTCCCGGTAGGGTTCTCCTCATGCCGATCGCTGCGAATACGAAGCTACGGGTACTCGGCGTTGCCGCGGCGGGACTGATCGCGGTCAGCGTCAGCGCGTGCGATGCGACCTCGGGACCCGGCGCGAGCTCGCCGGTTGATGCCCGACAGGTGACCGTCGTCGGATCCGGCCAGGTGCAGGGGGTACCGGATACCCTGACCGCCGATGTCGCCATCGAGTTCACCGCCCCGGATGTGTCCGGCGCCCTCAACCAGTCCAGCCAACGGCAGCAGGCCGTGATCGATGCACTCGTCGGATCGGGCATCGACCGCAAGGACATCAGCACCACCCAGGTCAGCGTGCAACCGCAATTCACCGATAGCGCGATCTCGGGTTACCGCGCATCCAATGCGGTCAAGGTCAAGATCCGCGACACCGCCAAGGCCTCGCAGACGTTGGCCTTGATCGCAGGGACCGGCGGGGACGCCACCCGCATCAACTCGGTCAACTATTCGATCGCGGATGACTCGGATCTGGTCCGCGACGCCCGCGCCCGCGCATTCGACGACGCCAAGAACCGCGCCGAGCAGTACGCCGGATTATCTGGACTGCACCTGGGCAAGGTGATCTCGATATCGGAACAGTCCGGTGGCTCGACCCCGCCCATGCCCACCCCGATGCCGCGGGCGGCGATGGCGGACGTTCCCCTGGAACCCGGTCAGCAGACGGTGGACTTCGCGGTGACGGTGATCTGGGAGCTCACCTAACCCAACGACACAGATGACGTTGAAACCACGCACACCGCTACCCGCAAAAACGCAGCGTCAGTTCAAAGTCAACAAGGAGTTCTTGCGCCGGTCAGGGCCCTTCGTACACCTTCGGTTCGAGGGTGCCGATGTAGGGCAGGTCGCGATAGCGCTCGGCGAAGTCCAGGCCATAGCCGACGACGAACTCATTGGGGATGTCGAACCCCACATAGGCGACATCGAGTTCGGCCTTGACGGCCTCGGGCTTGCGCAGCAGCGTGCACACCCGCAGCGAGCGCGGATGACGGGTGGCGAGGTTGCGCAGCAACCAGGACAGGGTGAGACCCGAGTCGATGATGTCCTCGACGATCAGCACGTCACGGTCGTTGATATCGCGGTCGAGGTCTTTGAGGATGCGCACCACGCCCGAGGACGAGGTCGACGAGCCGTAGGAGCTGACCGCCATGAACTCCAGCTGCGTGGGCAGCGGGATGGTCCGGGCCAGGTCGGTGACGAACATGACCGCGCCCTTGAGCACGGTGACCAACAGCAGGTCGTCGTTGCCCAGATCGTCTCGGTATTGCTCGGCGATCATCTCGGCGAGTTCGACGGTGCGGGTCCGGATCTGCTCCTCGGACAACAGCACCGATTTGATGTCTCCCGCATAGAGCTCGGCAGAGTCGACAGGCACTCCGACAGCGTGCCACGTGAAGGGGTCGCTTTCCAACGCGGATCGCTAGACAGGTTCGGTGTGCATCGTCAACACACCCGCACGCCGCGCCGCGAACAACCGCTGTTTGCGCAGCCCGGACCCGACGGCCACGCCGCCCTGCCCGCGCCAGTCCGTCACGAACCGGTCGACCCCGCGGATCTGGATGTCGGTGAGATCACATGCACCGCCGTCCAGCAACCACGCCCGGATCACCCGCCGGCGCAGCGCATCGGGCAACAGCGCCAACCGCGCCGTGTCCAGATCGCCGGCCTCGGTGCGCGCCGCCGCCAGAGCCTCCCCGGCCAGGGCATCGAGCGTTTCGGTGTCCTCGCGCAGCGCGGTGGCCGTCCGGGCCAGAGCCTCGGCCACCCCGCCGCCGAGCACGTCCTCCAGTAGCGGCAGCACCTCGTTTCGCAACCTGACCCGGGTGAACCGGTCCTCGGCATTGTGCGGGTCCTGCCACGGGGTGAGGCCGAGCTCCTCGCAGGCCGCATGGGTCACGGTCCGTCGCAGACCCAGCAGCGGCCGATGCCACGGCGGGTCGTGCGGGCGCATCCCGGCGATCGAACGGGCACCCGATCCGCGGCCCAGCCCCAGCAGCACCGTCTCGGCCTGATCGTCGAGGGTGTGGCCGAGCAGCACCGGCGCGCCGTCGCGGGCGTCGTCAAGCGCCGCGTAGCGGGCCTGCCGGGCCGCCGCCTCCGGCCCACCAGAGCGGCCGACGTCGACCGAAAGAACCTGTGCGGCAACGCACCCGAGGGCGATTGCCTGCCGGCGGGCCGTCTCGGCCACCTGATCCGACCCCGATTGCAGCCGGTGGTCGACGACCAGCGCGGTGGTGGGTCGCAGGGTCGCCGCGACCGCGGTCAGCGCCAGTGAATCCGGACCGCCGGACAGCGCCACGCACCAGCGCGCACCGTCGATCCCGGCGGCGGTCAGCGCGTGCCGCAGCGCGGCTACAGCACCCGTTCGATCCATCGCTGCGGTTCGTCGATCTCGTCGGGCAGCGGCAGGGCGTCGGGGCTGGACCAGACGGTGTTGAACCGGGCCATCCCGACGGTCGCGACCACGTGGTCGACGAACGCCTTGCCCCGGGTGTACTGGCTCATCTTGGCGTCGAAGCCCAGCAGGGCGCGTACCAACCGTTGCAACGGTGGCTGCTTGCGCTGCCTGCGTTCTTCGAAGCGGCGCCGGATGGTCGACACCGTGGGCACCACTGCCGGGCCGACGGCGTCCATCACGTGATCGGCATGCCCCTCCAGCAGAGTGCCCAGCACCAGCAGCTGGTCCAGTGCACGACGCTGCGGTTCGGCCTGCACGGCCCGCATCAGGCCGATCACGCCGGCCGAATTCGGTTCCGGCGCAGCCCCGTTGCGCTGGTTCCGGGCGAACTCGGCGAGCCGGCCCACGATCTCGGTGACATCCTCGCCGGCATCCTGGGTCAGCACCGCCAGGGCCTGTGACATGTGGTCGGCCAGCCACGGATTGGCCCGGAACTGCACCCGGTGGGTGACCTCGTGCAGGCACACCCACAGCCGGAAATCAGCTGGCGGAACGCGCAACTGGCGTTCCACCGCGATGACGTTGGGATACACCAGCAGCAGTTCACCACCGCCGGGGCCGAACGGGTCGTACTGGCCGAGGATGCCCGTGGAGATGAACGCCAGCACGGCGCCGGTCTGCGCCCCGGTCACCCGTCCGGTGATGAATCCTGGCTTCTGCGAGTCACTTTCGTCATCGGATTGGGCTCCGGTGGTCATCACCCGCATGGAACGGGTGGCGGCGCGGATCCACTCGGGACGGTCCACCACGCGGGCCTCGGGCAATTCGGCACCCTCGATCAGTCCCGTGACCTCGCGCACCGGCAGCTCGGCAGCCTTCGAACTCTCCGAGAGCTGTTCGATCACCTGGTTGCGGGTGTAATCCGTGGACGGCGGGGCGGACCGGGCCAACTTCGCCCCGACCGTCGCGGCGAAGTCCCAGTCGACCGCGCGGCCCGCGGTCATGGCGACCCGATCGCTCACGTGCCACATCCGCACGACCGCAGCACCGCGGCCAGCTCGTCGATCGCGGTACGTCCGGTTGGGCCTGCGTCATTCGAGATCAGTGCGAACGTCAGCACCCGGCCGTTGTCGTCGGTCACGATGCCGGCCAGCGCGTTGGTCCCGGTCAGCGACCCGGTCTTGGCCCGCAGCCAACCCGCGGCGTCACGCCCGGCCTCGGTGTCGAGGTAGCGGTTGGACAGCGTGCCGCTGCCGCCGGCGATGGGCAGCAGATCCACCAGCGGGCGCATGGCCGGTTCGGTGTTGCCTGCAGCGAGGTTGACCACCTCGTCGAGGATCCGGGCGGTCAGCCGGTCATCGGTCGACAGGCCGCTGGCATCGACCAGCTTGGCCGCCGACGTGTCGATGCCGACCCCGTCGAGTTGACTCAGCACCGCATCGACGCCGCCGTCGAAGCTCTGCGGCCGGTGCAGCTGCCAGGCCACCTCGCGCGCGATCGACTCGGCCATCACGTTGTCGGATTCGTTCATCATCTGACGCAGGCGCTCGATGAGGGGGGCGGACTGCACCGCGGCGATCTGCCTACCGCCCGAGACCTCGGCGGGCAGCACCGTCACCGTCGCGGGGTCCACCCTCAGTGCGGCGGCCAGCGCCCGGCCGGCGTCGAGCGCCGGTGTCGTCGACCGTCGAGATTCCACCGTCGTCGGCTGGATACGTCCGCCGTCGAGCATCACCGACTCCATCGGTGCGATGTCACCGCCCTCGATATCGGCGGGATCCCAACCCGGCGCCATCGTCGGGCCGCTGTACTCGCTGGTGTCCACCCGCACCGCGGTGACCGCGATACCGCTACTGCGCACCTGCTCGGCCAGGTCACTGATCCGGGCAGCACCCTTGTACCAGGTGTCGACGTCCTCGGGCGCCGCCGAGAGTGTGGTGTCCCCGCCGCCCTTGAGCACCACCAGACCGGGCTGCGAGTCGACGGCCAGGACCGTGGTGGCCAACCGGGCGTTGCGGTCCAACGTGAGCAGCGCGGCAGCCGTCGTCAGCACCTTGTTGACCGAGGCCGGCTGCATCGGCACCCCGGAATTCTGTTCCCACAGTTCGGCGCCGGTCTCGGCATCGGTGATCCGGCCGGTCACCTGACCGAGATCGGGATTCGCCAGTGCCGGCGCCAGGGCTGCGGCCAGGCCGCTCACGGTCGGAGTCGGCGCCGACATGTCCACCGGGACGATCGCCGGGCTGGCGGTCGCAGGAGGGGGCGCAGGCGTGACCGCCTCGGCATCGCTGGACCGCTGCCCGGTGAGCACGGCAGCAAGCGCGACGACGGCGGCGACCAGCACCAGGACCACGACGCCAACCGCCACATGGGTGGACTGCCGCCACCGAGTGGGCCGCATATTTCTCCTGCTCTGCCGGTGGTGGGAACGAGCCACCCGTTTAGGCCAGACTATCGCTCTATTAGGGTTGACCCGCGTCGTCGCCTGACGACCCAAGCCTGACCGCAGATGCGAAGGAGCCGCGACGGTGAAGTTCGACGTCGTCATCGAGATCCCGAAGGGTTCGCGCAACAAATACGAGGTTGACCACGAGACCGGCCGGGTCAAGCTCGACCGCTACCTCTACACCGCCTTCGGCTACCCCGCCGATTACGGGTTCTTCGAGGACACCCTCGGCGAGGACGGCGACCCGCTGGACGCGCTGGTTCTCCTGCCCGAGTCGGTGTTCCCCGGCTGCACCGTCGAGGCCCGCCCGGTCGCGATGTTCAAGATGACCGACGAGGCCGGCGGCGACGATAAGTTGCTGTGCGTGCCCGCCGGGGATCCGCGCTGGGACCACATCCAGGACCTCGGCGACGTGGCGCAGTTCGAGCTCGACGCCATCAAGCACTTCTTTGTGCACTACAAGGACCTGGAGCCGGGCAAGTTCGTCCAGACCGCCGACTGGGTGGGCCGTGAAGAGGCCGAGGCCGAACTGCAGCGTTCGATCGAGCGGTTCAAGACCTCCGGACACTAGATCTCCGGAGAGTTAGCCTCGCCGTAACACGGGGTAACTCTCCTGTGCTCTGCGCCTCTCATGCTTGAGCAGGTGTTGATGCATCAGGGCTTGGGACTTGAGGCGTACAACGCGCTGCCCCTGCGGCGTGCGGTGCACGCCGTGTACGAGTGCTGCTACAGCGTGGTGCTGGCGACCGATCTTGCCGGTGGGCGCCCGTTCGCCGACCACGACTCGCTTTTTCGACAGGCCGACGCCCTGCTGTTCAGCCTCGGCGAGGATTCCATCGACCGCGTGCTGCAGGCGCATCCGCATATCGGCAGGCGTCCACGCAGCCCGAAGTCGGTGTGCGAACAGTGCGCGGTGTGGGATGACGATCCCGCGGTGATGACACAGCTCAACGACGAGGTCGGCCACTACGCCGAGCGGTTCGGGTTCGACTTTGTGATGTTCGTCGAGGACTGCTGCGCAGCCAGCACCCTGGCCGGGATCGTCGACCGGTTGCACAACGACCGGGAGACCGAACGCAAGGTCGTCCGCAACGAGCTGGCCCACATCAACCGGGCCCGGCTGGAACGCATGCTCGGCCCCGAAGGCGGCTACTACAACTGGTAGACGGGACCCTTGCGCCTCAGCAACATTCGTAGCATACTCGAACACATGTTCGAAGCTGACGAGTCCTGGGAGCTGGTGCTCTGCCTCGGCGATTCGGTCAGCGAAGAGGCCATGCTGATGGCCTCCCGGATGTCGATGATCGGCGAATTACTCAACCGGCGGATCGCTGAGGTCGAGGCCGAGGACTCCGATCCGGGCTACATGTTGGTGACCGGGTTTTCACGCACGGTCGCCGAGGTGGGCGCAGCGATGAACATCTCCCCCAAAACGGCCACCGTGGTCGTCTCGCAGGCCGAAGCGTTGACCGACCGGCTGCCCGCTGTGGCGGAAGTGTTGCGACGCGGCCAGATCGACTGGGCCACCGTGGCGATCATCATCGAGCGCACGGAACTCGTCACCAACAGTGGGATCATCGCCCGCCTGGACACCGAGCTGGCCGACCGGATCTCCGGCTGGACGTCATGGTCACGGCAACGGGTCATCAACGCCGTGGACGCAGCGGTACGAAAGCTGGACCCCGACGCCATCCGCGAACGCGAACGGGCCGAGCGGCGCCGCGATGTGCGGGTACGCCCCCAAGCCGACGGCACCGCCCGACTGGACGGGACATTGACCGCGAAGGCGGGTGCGATCTTCTACCAGCGCCTGACCCAGCTGACCGAAGGGGTGTGCGCAGAGGATCCGCGCACACCGGGCCAGCGCCGAGCCGACGCCGTGGAAGCCCTGTCCGAGAACCGCACGTTGGTGTGCCTGTGCGGGCGTCCCGAGTGCCCACACGCCGCGCCGGCCGCACCATCGGCCGTACGAGTGGTGATGAACGTGATCGCACCGCAGAGCGCACTCACCGGCGGGAACCAGCCCGGGTACCTCGCCGGGTACGGCGTGATCGACGCCGAAAAGCTGCGAGAGTTGGCGGAACAGGCCGTGCTGCGGGTGGTGCAGGCCCCAGAGGTGACGACGGCCGAAGCACTGCGGTACCAGGTGTCGGCCGCGCTGGCCCGATGGGTCCGCTGTCGTGATGTCACCTGCCGGTTCCCGGGGTGTGACCGTCCTGCCGAGCACTCCGACCTCGACCATACGATTCCGTTTGACCACCAGCACCCCGAAAAGGGTGGACTCACGGTGCCGTGGAACCTGAAATGTCTATGCCGCCAACATCATCGGCTCAAAACTTTCCACGATGGCTGGCGCGATCAACAGCTCCCCGACGGGACCATCGTGTGGACTGCTCCCACCGGGCAGATCTACACGACAAGCCCGGGCGCGGTCGAGCTGTTCCCACAGTCCCGGCCGCGACGGGCGCCTCGCCGCACCAGACTCACTCCGCGTGCCGATCGCATCGCCGCACAGCGGGCGAAGAACCATCGGTTGCGTCCACTCAACGCGGAGGCCCGCAGGATCCGACGCGCCCGCACCGCCGAGATCCGTCGTCGCACCGAACACAACCGGATGCGCGCCACCCTCACCCTGTTCAAGGGCAACCAACCGAGCACCAGCCCGTTCTGCGCCTGGATCAACGAACCCTACGAACCCGAGACACTGCCCGCCGACTGGCAACCCCCACCACCACCGGACCCAGGACCAGACCTCCCGCCGTTCTGAATTTCGCCGAAGCCGACGACGGGTAACGATCGGTCCCGCATGATGTCGCGATGGATGACCTTGTACACGGCCACTGTGACGACCGCTTTCGGGCCGTGCGCGACGCGTTGGCGGACGCGCTTGCCGGCGGAGAGGAAACCGGCGCGGCCATCGCGATCGACATCGACGGCCGGACCGTCGTCGACATGTGGGGCGGGCACGCCGATGCCGCGCGGACCAGGCCCTGGACCGAGGACACCATCGTCAACGTCTTCTCGTCCACCAAGACGGTGACGGCACTGGCCGGACTCATGCTCATCGACCGCGGCCTGATCACCGCCGACACCCCGGTGGCCGAGTACTGGCCCGAGTTCGCCGCGAACGGCAAACAGGACATCAAGTTTCGCCATCTGTTGACGCACAGCTCGGGGTTGTCCGGATGGGACCAGCCGTTCACCATCGAGGAAAGCTACGACTGGGAGAAGTCCACCGCCGCGCTGGCCGCCCAGGCACCGTGGTGGGAGCCGGGTACCGCGTCGGGGTATCACGCCCTGACCCACGGGCACCTGATCGGCGAGGTGGTGCGCCGAGTCACCGGCAAGTCGCTCAAAGAATTTGTCCGCGAAGAGATCTCGGGACCGCTGGGCGCCGACTTCCAGATCGGGGCACACCCTGAGGACGCGCACCGCATCGCCGACATCATCCCGTCCGATGAACCGCTCGACCTGCCGTTGGACCAACTGTCCGAGATCGCGCTCAGGACCTTTATGGGTGCGCCGTCACCGGAGATCGCGAATACCGCGGACTGGCGCGCCGCCGACATCGGTGCGGCCAACGGGCACGGCAATGCGCGGTCGCTGGCGCGGATCCTGTCGGTGATCTCGTTGGGCGGCACGGTGGACGGCATCACCCTGCTCAAGCCCGAGACGGTCGAGTCGATCTTCGAACCACAGCTCGACGGCCCCGATCTGGTGCTCCTCGGGCATCCGCTGCGCTGGGGACTCGGCTTCGGTCTGCCACAGACGCAGACCGTGCCCTACATCCCCGAAGGCAAGATCTGCTTCTGGGGCGGCTGGGGCGGGTCGTGGGAGACGTGCAACCCCGATCACCGCGCCACGTTCGCCTATGTGATGAACAGGATGGGTCCCGGCGTCGAAGGATCCGAACGCACCGCTCGCTATCTCAACCTGTTCTACGAGGCTCTGGCTGACAAGGTCAATCGGCGGCCCGCGGGGCGGGCTGCAAACGGCTGACGGGGCTCACAACGCTAGTATTGTCGACGCGTCCTTGGACACTGTCTCCATTGGCGCACGAACCACGTCGGAGGTGACCGGATGACCAGCCAACCGGACCCGACAGGCTGCTCAGTAAAAGAGAGCCGTGTCGGTCAGGTCAGTGTGGTGACAGTGGCCGGAACGGTCGACATGCTCACCGCGCCCCAGCTCGAAGAGGCGATCAACTCTGCCGTAAAGAGCTCAGCCCCGGCCATCGTTGTCGATATGAGCGCCGTGGAGTTCCTGGCCTCGGCCGGGATGGGCGTCTTGGTGGCGGCACGGGAACAACTTGGGGACACCGCGCGGTTCGCGGTTGTCGCCGACGGACCGGCCACCAGTCGACCGCTCAAACTGGTCGGGATCGCCGAGGTCGTTGATCTGTTCGCGACGCTCGACGAGGCATTGGCCGCATTGAAGACATAGCGCAGGCGACTACGGGGTAGCCATTAGGTCGACATGACACACGCAGGCCAGTCAGCTCAGTTCGCCAAGGATGTGACGGCCGCACCGGAGGCTGCGGCCCAGATACGCCGTGAGTTCTCCAGTTGGCTGAGCACGCATTTCACGCTCGACCCAACCAAGGCCAACGATGTGGTGCTGGCCGTGAACGAGGCGCTGGCCAATGCCGCCGAGTTCGCGTACATGAATGCCCAGGCGCCCGGCGTGATGCACGTGCGCGCCGATTACGACGGGGACACCGCGGTACTCACCGTCACCGTCACCGACGAGGGCGTCTGGCGCATCGATGAGGCCGGCCAGAAGAACCCGGCCCGCGGGCGGGGGATCCCGTTGATGCGCGCGCTCACCGATCACGCAATGATCGACTCGAACCACGCAGGTACCGAAGTCCGCCTGCAATGGCGTCACATCGATCAGGACTGCGGAAGCCGCACCACCTGAACAAAGAACTCGTCTATCTGGCGGACCGCGCTCATGAACTGGTCGAGGTCAACGGGTTTGGTCACATAGGCGTTCGCGTGCAGTTTGTAGCTGCGAAGGATGTCCTCCTCGGCCGAGGAAGTGGTCAGCACCACGATCGGGATATAACACAATTCGGAGTCGGACTTGATCTTCTCCAGCAACTGCCTGCCGTCGTATTTCGGAAGGTTCAGGTCGAGCAGGATCAGATCCGGCCGCGGCGCGTCTTCGAAGGCGCCACGCCGATAGAGAAAGTCGAGGCCCTCCTCGCCGTCACGAGCGACGTGCAAGTTGTTCTTGATCTTGTTGTGCTCGAAGGCTTCCCGGGTGATGAGTTCGTCACCGGGGTCATCCTCGACCAACAGGATGTCAATGGCTCGGTTGACCGATGTGGTCACTGTGGAGTTCCTTCCAACTGGGCTTTTGGCACGACGTTGGGCACGGTCGTGGGTGTCTCGGGCAGGGTGAACATGAACCGGGTACCGGGCGAGTATGCCGTGTCGATCCAAATGGATCCGCCGTGGTGTTCGACGATCTTCTTGCACAGCGCGAGTCCGATACCGGTGCCGCTGAAGGCGTCGCGTCCGTGCAGGCGTTGAAAAATCACGAACACCTTGTCCACGAACTCCTCGCCGATGCCGATCCCATTGTCCGAAACACTGAATACCCAGTTCTCGGCCAGTTCACCGGTACCGGCCCGGCAGTCGATGACGATCCGGGGCACAACCCCCTCGCGACGGAACTTCACCGCGTTGCCGATCAGGTTCTGCCACAGCATGGCCATCAGCGTGGGATCACCGTCTATCTGCGGCAACGGCTCATCCGGTCGCTCGATCTCGGCGCCCGACTCCCCGACCGCCGTCGCCAGGTTCTTCAACGCGCTGTCGAGCGCCTCGTCGAGGTGCACCTCGGTATGGGTGGCGTTGAGCCGGCCCACCCGCGAGAACGTCAGCAGATCGTTGATCAGTGATTGCATACGCTTGGCACCGTCGACGGCGAAGCCGATGTACTCGAGTCCCCGCTCGTCCAGTTTGTCGCTGTAGCGCTTCTCCAGCAGCTGGCAGAACGAGGCGACCTTCCGCAACGGCTCCTGGAGATCGTGCGATGCGACGTAGGCGAACTGCTCGAGTTCGGCATTGGATCTGCGCAACTCCTCGGCCTGCTGATCGAGGGCTTCCTGGGCAGACCGCGATGCATCGAGTTCATCGACAACCCGCTGCCGCATATCCTCGACGTCGGCGGCCATAGCCCGAATATCCTTGGGGCCCTTGGGGATGATGCGTTCGGAGAAGTTCCCCTCGGTGATCCGGCGACACGAGGCTGCCAACGCGGCAAGTGGCCGGGTGACGGCACTGCGCACCAGCATCGTCAACAACACCGCCATGATGAAGAAGGCCGCGATCATCGCGATCACCACGCCGTCACGCCAGTTCCGAACATGGGCCAGCTCATCCATACTGGCCTGCCTGGCCTGACTGAGGCTGGTGTTCTGCACATCGAAAAGCCCACGCAGACCGTCGAATTCCTTCTTGCCGCGATCTGTGGAACGGGTGTCGACGACCGCGGGCCTGCCGACCTGGATGCCGGCGACGAGCGGCTCTGCATAGTTGGTCCGCCATGCCGCCGCCGCCGTCTCGATCGAGTCCAGATCAGCCAGCAGGTCGTCGTGGCCGGCCAGGTAACCGCGGATGTCCGCTGCCGCCGCCGCTTCGGCGCCCTGCCCGTCGCCGTAGGGCTCCAGGAACCGAGGGTCGGCGGCAATGGCGTATCCACGCACGGCCGTCTCCTGGTCCCGCAGGGCGGCCTGCAGTTGGTACGCAGCAACCCGAGCGGGCTGAATGTTGGCGATCAGCTCTCGCGATACGGCGTCGGTGCGGCTCACCAGCGCGATACCGGCGACCGCACCGGTCAGGACGATCACACACATCACCGACACCAGCAGGTTCTGCCAGCCTTGCACCGTGAGCTTCATACCGGTGAACGCTCCACTCTGATCACCGCGATGTCATCGCTGAGACCGCCGTGTGGACGCGCGCGGGATTCGACCTCGCCGATCAGTGCATCGACGAATTCGCGTCCGGGCAGCTCCGCCAGCGAATTCGCCAGCTCGAGCAGGCCTCCTTCACCGAGACGTTCGCCGTCGGGGCCCGCGTGTCCCTCGAATAATCCGTCGGTGAGCAGCACGAGACCGTGTCCTTCAGGCAGTGCCAGCCGGTTGACGGGCCACTCCTTGGCCCCCAGCCCGAGCGCGGAGCCCGCGGTGGGCTCAATCCATCGCACGGCATTGCCGCCGTGTAGCAGCAGACCCGGATGTCCGGCCCGAACCACGTCGTACTGCCTGCTGTCGGGATCGAGCGCCACGCTGAGCAGGGTCGCGAAGATTCCCGGTCCGTGGCGCTCGGTGGTCAGGATACGGTCGAGCTGACGCATCCGCTCGTTGCCCCGCAACCCGGCGAATGTGAGTGCGCGCCAACCGATCCGCAAAGCCACGCCGAGGGCGGCCTCGTCAGGGCCGTGTCCGGCGACGTCGCCCATCATCACGTGCACGGTCCGGTCGGGGGTCTGCACGATGTCGTAGAAGTCTCCGCCCAGCAGCGCATCCCGACGGCTGGGCAGAGACTTGGTGACGATCTCGACACCCGGATCGTCCAGGAGCAACGCCGAGGGCAGCAGGCCGCGCTCGAGGCGAGCGTTCTCCCGTTCACGCAGCCGGCTGGCGTGCAGGTCTACCGCCGTCAGCTCGGCGCGCTTGCGCTCGATGGCGTACACCAACGCACGTCGCAGCATCTCCGGATCGACGCGTCCCTTGACGAGATAGTCCTGCGCGCCCGAAGCGACCGCGGATACGCCGAAATGCTCGTCGTTGAGACCGGTGAGCACGATGACCGGAATAGCAGGGTCCAGCCTGCCCAGCCAGTGCAGCGCATCAATGCCCTGCGCGTCGGGCAGATTCAGGTCGAGCAGCACGCAGTCGGGGCGGTCATCGACCAACACGCGTTCGGCGGCCGCCATGGACTGCACCCAGGTCAGGTCGATGTCAGCGGTGTCGGCCAGATCGGCGATCTGCTCTTCGACCAGCAGTGCGTCACCACGGTCGTCCTCGACCAACAACAGAGACAATCGCCGTCCCAGAGCGGGACCGGCGAGTGTGGCAGAGGGATACGGCTGCTCCACGCGCATGGGGTCACGTCCTTCACTCACTGAGGCCGCCCGGTCGCGCTGACCTCTGCATTAGTGACGACGTGGTCGAGAGTACCTAGACGCGGGCGTCAATTCACCGGCAGTCGACCAATTACGGGCTTGAGATCAGGAGGCCCGGGCCTGCGAGCGCAGCTCCAGCCTGCGCAGCACGTCGCCGCCCAGAACCCGCGCATCCTGGCCCGGCGTGGCCGGGATGAGGGTGACGCCGTCGGCGACCTCGGCGGCCTCGATGTCGGCGATCAGACCGGTCAGGCCGTCAACAGTCCCGACGTACCGCACCTCGGCCTCGGGGCCGGCCAGCTCGAGCCATCTGCGCGCCGAGCGGTAGGCGGAGCCGAACTCTCTGGCCACCGCGACGGTGACATCGAGGATCACGGAGAGGGCCTCGTCCTCGGACTTGAGACCGGACCGGATCCGGCGCGCCTGGGCCAGGTCGGACGCAGAGATGCGCGCCGTCGGCTCGTCGCCGTCGGTCAGCTCGGTCCAGGTCTCGTCGTCCGCCGCGAATATCCGCACCACGCCACGCTAAGTGCAGATACCGCACCTGCCCAGAGTTACGTTCAGGCCGAATGCAAGGAACTAACGCGCGTCCCGCACCCGCGTCTTGTACAGACTCGCGATGGTGGTGATGGCCAACGTCACCACGATCACGCCGAGGCTGGCCAGGGTCGGGATCTCCGGCACGTGCACGGGCTCGCCACCGTTGATGAACGCCAGTTCGTTCTCGTGCAGCGCGTGCAGCACCAGCTTCACGCCGATGAAGGCCAGGATGAACGCCAGGCCCTGCGACAGGTAGACGAGCCGCTTGAGCAGGTCGCCGAGCAGGAAGTACAGCTGGCGCAGACCCATCAGCGCGAACACGTTGGCGGTGAACACCAGGTAGGGCTCCTGAGTCAGCCCGTAGATCGCCGGGATCGAGTCCAGCGCGAACAGCAGGTCGGTGGTGCCCAGGGCCACGATGACCAGGAACATCGGCGTCATCAGCCGTTTGCCGTTCTCGTGCACCCACAGCTTCAGGCCGTCCCACTTGTCGGTGGTGCGCAGGTGCTTGCGGGCGAACCGCACCACACCGTTGTCACCGTCGTCGTCGTGGTTGGTGTCTCGGACCAGGTTGATCGCGGTGTACACCAGGAATGCGCCGAAGATGTAGAACACCCAGGAGAACTCGTTGATCGCCACCGCGCCGAGCGCGATGAAGATGCCACGGAAGATCAGCGCCAGGATGATGCCGACCAGCAGGGCCTGCTGCTGGTAGATCCTCGGCACCTTGAAGCTGGCCATGATGATCAAGAAGATGAACAGGTTGTCGACCGACAGGCTGTATTCCGTGAGCCACCCGGCGAAGAACTCCAGCCCGAACTGGCTGCCGTGGAAGTACCAGACCCACACGCCGAAGGCCACCGCCATGCCGATGTACATCGACAGGTAGGTCGCAGTCTCACGGGTGGTGGGTTCGTGTGGGCGTCGCCCGATCACGACGACGTCGAACAGCAGAACGGCGATCGTCACCGCCAGGGTGATGATCCATTCCAGCTGGGTTACCTGCATCGAGAAATCCTCCGGTCGTCAAAACGCCGGAGGTCTCTTCCACCGGTGACCGGCACCGGCCCGCGACACCGATCGATCGATTGACGACCGACGTGATGACGACATCGCGGCGAAGGAATACTCCCCTCCTGCGACCAGTCTGCCTGACCGGCCTCCCGAATTGAAATCGAACCGGCACGCCGCGCCGACCGCCGAGCCGTCGTGACGCGGGCTTAGTAGTTTGTACTCGTGACAGCTGCCGCCAGTGCACACGAGATTCCACCCCAGTACTTGCTATCCCCACTGGCCCCCGAACCACGCACACTCGTCGACATCCTGCACGACACGGCCAGGCGTTTTCCTGATGCACCTGCCCTCGATGACGGCTCCGTACAGCTCACCTACTCCGAGCTGATCACCGACGTCGCCGACAGCGTGGCCTGGCTGGCGGCGCGCGGCATCGGCCGCGGTGACAAGCTCGGAATCCGGATGCCCTCGGGCAGCTATGCGCTGTACGTGGCGATCTTGTCGGTGCTGGCCTGCGGCGCGGCCTACGTCCCGGTGGATGCCGACGACCCCGACGAGCGGGCCGAGCTGGTGTTCGGCGAGGCCGCCGTGGTCGGGGTGATCACCGAGGCCGGTCTGGTCCGCGGGCCGGGTTCGTCGCGGGGCTGGCGGGCCGCCGAGCCGTTGGGACGCGACGACGCGTGGATCATCTTCACCTCGGGTTCGACCGGCACCCCGAAAGGGGTGGCCGTCACCCATCGCAGCGCCGCCGCGTTCGTCGACGCCGAGGCGCGAATGTTTCTGCAGGACAACCCGATCGGACCCGGCGACCGGGTGCTGGCCGGGCTGTCGGTCGCGTTCGACGCCTCGTGCGAAGAGATGTGGCTGGCCTGGCGACACGGCGCCTGCCTGGTGCCCGCCCCTCGCTCGTTGGTGCGCAGCGGCATGGATCTGGGGCCGTGGCTGGTCTCGCGGGACATCACCGTGGTGTCCACGGTCCCCACGCTGGCGGCGCTGTGGCCGGCCGAGGCGCTGGAAGCGGTGCGGCTGCTGATCTTCGGAGGCGAGGCCTGCCCGCCCGAGCTGGCGGCCCGGCTCGCGGTCGACGGTCGCGAGGTATGGAACACCTACGGACCCACCGAGGCGACCGTGGTGGCCTGCGCCGCCCAGTTGGACGGGCAGGGTCCGGTCAGCATCGGCCTGCCGCTGGCCGGCTGGGACCTGGCGGTGGTGGACAAAGCGGGCTTGCCGGTGGCGATCGGCGACGTCGGCGAGCTCGTGATCGGCGGCGTCGGGCTGGCCCGCTACCTCGACCCCGAGAAAGACGCCGAAAAGTACGCCCCGATGCCGACGCTGGGCTGGAGCCGGGCCTACCGCAGCGGCGATCTGGTGCGGCTGGAGGCCGACGGCCTGTACTTCCAGGGCCGTGCCGACGATCAGGTCAAGGTCGGTGGGCGCCGCATCGAACTGGGTGAGGTCGACACCGCACTGGTGAATCTGCCCGGGGTGAGCGGCGGTGCCGCCGCGGTCCGCAAGACCGCCAGCGGCACCCCGCTACTGGTCGGCTATATCGCCAGTACCGACCCCGACTTCGACCTGACCGCCGCCCGGGCCGCGCTGGCCGCATCCTTGCCCGCAGCCCTGGTCCCGCGGCTGGTACTGCTCGAGGATCTGCCCACCCGCACCTCGGGCAAGGTGGACCGCAACGCACTGCCATGGCCGCCACCGGCGGGTGCCGATCAGGACGCCCCGCAACTGGGCGGCACCATGGGCTGGCTGGCCGGGCTGTGGCGCGACGTACTCGGCACGCCCGTCGAAGGTCCGGAGTCCGACTTCATCGCGCTGGGCGGCGGCTCGCTGTCCGCCGCACAGTTGGTGGCCGCGCTACGCCGGCGCTATCCGCTGGTGACCGTCGCCGACCTCTACGACCACCCCCGGCTCGGCTCACTGGCCGGCTACCTCGACGAACTCAAACCGCCGCCGCAGATCCAGACCCGCGAGGTCAAACCGACCCCGCTGCTCACCCAGGCCGCACAGGTCGCACTGTCGCTACCGTTGGCCACCCTCACCGGCGTGCAGTGGGTGGTCTGGCTGGCACTGCTGAACAACCTGGCCGCCCAGACCGGGATCGTGTCGTGGGCGCACCCCCTCAGCTGGTGGTGGGTGTTGGCCGGGTTCCTGCTGTTCGTCACGCCGCTGGGCCGCATGGGCATCGCGGTGCTGTTCGCCCGGATGCTGCTGAGCGGGCTCGAGCCGGGCACCTACCGCCGGGGCGGCGCGGTCCATCTCCGGATCTGGATCGCCGAGCGGCTGGCCGATGCCAGTGGCGCGGAGAACCTGGCCGGCGCGCCGTGGATGGTCTACTACGCCCGCGCGCTGGGCAACAGCGTCGGCAAGGGCGTCGACATGCACTCGGCGCCGCCGGTGACCGGCATGCTCAAGATCGGCCACCGTGCCTCCGTCGAACCGGAGGTGGATCTCGCCGGGCACTGGATCGACGGCGACCTGTTCCACGTCGGGCCGGTATCGATCGGCAACGATGCCACGATCGGCGCCCGCACCACGCTGTTGCCGGGGGCGAGCATCGGTAAGAACGCCGATGTCGCACCGGGCTCGGCCGTGATCGGCAAGGTCAAGAACGGGCAGTTCTGGAAGGGCTCACCCGCCGTGAAATCCGGCAAGGCCCGTCACCCGTGGCCCGATCACCGGCCGCGGCGCGCCCCGGTGTGGGTCGCGGTGTACGGGGTGTCCTCGCTGCTGCTCGCCGGCCTGCCGCTGCTGGCCCTGGCCGCCGGCCTCGCGGTAATAGCCTGGGGCGTCCGAGGCACCGCCGCACCGGCCGACGCGCTGCTACCCGCACTCGCGTGGGCTCCGGCCGCCGCCGTGGTGGCACTGCTGACCTACGCCGCGCTGACCGTGATCGGGGTGCGCATCCTCTCGGTGCGACTGTCCGAGGGGTACCATCCCGTGCGCAGCCGCGTGGGCTGGCAGCTGTGGACCACCGAGCGCCTGATGGACGCGGCCCGCAACTACCTCTTCCCGATCTACGCCAGCCTGCTCACGCCGTGGTGGCTGCGCCTGCTCGGCGCGAAAGTCGGTAGGGACACCGAGATCTCTACGGCATTGTTCACCCCGAAGTTCACCGAGGTCCAGGACGGCGCGTTCCTGGCCGACGACACCATGGTGGCCTCCTACGAACTGGGCGGCGGCTGGATCCATGTCGCCAAAGCGACGATCGGCAAGCGCGCCTTCCTCGGCAACTCGGGCATCACCCAACCGGGCCGCAAGGTGCCCGACGACGGCCTGGTGGCGGTGCTCTCGGCCACTCCCCACAAAGCCAAGGCCGGCTCCTCCTGGCTGGGCAGCCCACCGGTTCGGTTGCGACGCAACGCAAGCGCCGCCGATGCGCTGCGGACGTTCCACCCGTCGGTCCGGCTCAAGATCATGCGCTCGGCGGTGGAGACCTGCCGGCTGATTCCGGTGATCGTCACCTTCGCGATCGGCATCGCGGTGCTCGGTGCGATGCAGGCGGTGACGATCCGGTTCGGTTTCCTGTGGACGGCGCTGTCCGGGGGCCTGGTGCTGCTGGTCGCCGGACTGGTGGCCGGGACCATCGCGGTGATCGCAAAGTGGTTGGTGGTTGGGCGGATTCGTGCGGTCGAGCATCCACTGTGGTCGTCGTTCGTGTGGCGCAACGAGGTATCGGACACCTTCGTCGAAACCGTCGCCGCACCCTGGTTCGCCCGGGCCGCCAGCGGCACCCCGGTGATGAACCTGTGGCTACGCGGGCTGGGCGCCTCCATCGGTCGCGGCGTGTGGTGCGAAACCTACTGGCTGCCCGAAGCCGATCTGGTGGCGCTGGAGTCCGCGTCCACCGTCAACCGCGGCTGCGTCGTGCAGACCCACCTGTTCCACGACCGCATCATGCGGTTGGACAGCGTGGTACTCGAAGAAGGTTCGACGCTGGGGCCGCACTGCGTGGCCCTGCCCGCGGCCCGATTGGGTGCCGGCGCCACCGTCGGGCCGGGTTCACTGGTGATGCGGGGCGACGAGGTACCCGCGTCGACGCGCTGGCAGGGCAACCCGATCGCCCCGTGGAATATGTTCGGCAAGAAACGTTCCACCGACAAGGCCGCCGACAAGGCCTCCGACAAGACTGCCAAGAAGACAGAAGACCCTGCCGCGTGACCCGATCGAAGAAGGCTGCAAAGAAATTGGCAACCCCGCCCGTGATCGACCCCTATCTGCCGCGCAACGGCAATTTCGGGTACCGGGTGTCGCGGTACGAACTCGACCTCGAATACAAGGTGGCGATCAACCGGCTGGCCGGAACCGCCACCATCACCGCGGCGACCCTGGCCGCAGTGCGCACCTTCACCCTCGATCTGTCCGAGGCTCTCAGCGTGTCCCGGGTTTCGGTGAACGGCCGCCGCCCCGCCCAGTACCGATGTTCAGCTGGGAAACTGTCGATCACCCTGCCCTCGGCATTGCCGGCCGGCGCCGCGATGACCGTCGTCATCCGCTACAACGGAACCCCGCGGCCCATCGAATCCATGTGGGGTGAAGTCGGTTTCGAAGAACTGTCGAACGGCGCCCTGGTCGCCGGCCAACCCAACGGGGCGGCCTCCTGGTTTCCGTGCGACGACCATCCCAGCTCGAAGGCCAGCTACCGGATCCAGATCAGCACCGATAGCCCCTACTACGCCCTGGCCAACGGCGAGTTGATCTCCCGGAAAGCCCGCGCCGGACACACCGTGTGGACCTACGAGCAGGCCGAACCGACATCGACCTACCTGATCACCCTGCAGATCGGCCAGTACGAGAACCAGCGGCTGACCAAGACCCCGGTACCGATGCATGCGGTGCTGCCCCCGCAGTTACGCCGCAATTTCGACCATGACTTCGAGAATCAGCCGCAGATGATGAAGCTCTTCATCAAATTGTTCGGCCCCTACCCGCTGGCCAGCGGCTACACCGTCGTAGTCACCGAAGACGATCTCGAGATCCCGTTGGAGGCCCAGGGCATCTCGATCTTCGGGGCCAACCACTGCGACGGGCACCGCGGCGCCGAACGGCTGATCGCGCACGAACTGGCCCACCAGTGGTTCGGCAACTCGGTGACGGCGCGCCGCTGGCGCGACATCTGGTTGCACGAGGGGTTTGCCTGCTACGCGGAGTGGCTGTGGTCCGAAGACAGCGGCGGGCACACCGCCGCGGAATGGGCGAAGCACTATCACGAGCGGTTGCGCGACAAGCCCCAGGACCTGCTGCTGTCCGATCCCGGGCCCGAGGACATGTTCGACGACCGGGTCTACAAGCGCGGGGCACTGACCCTGCACGCGCTGCGCACCCTGATCGGTGACCACAGTTTCTTTGCGCTGCTGAGGGATTGGACGGCTCGCTACCGGCACAGCGCCGCGTTCACCGATGATTTCACCGGGCTGGCCGCCGGCTACACCGACGAGCCGCTGCAGCCGCTGTGGCAGGCCTGGTTGTATTCCAAAGAGCTGCCGGACCTGTGACCGATGCCGGCGGCGCACCCGCACCCGGCCCGGTCACGCGCAGCAGCGTCGCCCGCGTCGGACTGGCGACGGCGATCAGCGCGCTGTGCGGCTACGCCGTGCTCTACCTGGCCGCGCGTGACCTCGAGCCGGCCGGATTTTCGATCTTCAGCGTGTTCTGGGGCGCGTTCGGTCTGGTGACCGGAGCCGCCAATGGCCTCTTACAGGAGGCCACCCGTGAGGTCCGCTCGTATCGACACCTCGATCTCAGCGGTGCGCCCACGACCCACCCGATGCGGATCGCGGGACTCGTCGGCATCGCTGCGGCCATGGTGATCGCGCTGAGCTCACCGCTGTGGAGCGGGCACGTATTCGCCGAGTCGCGGGCGCTGAGCGTGGTGCTGCTCAGCGTCGGACTGGCCGGGTTCTGCCTGCACGCCACCCTGCTCGGCATGCTCGCGGGGGTCAACCGCTGGAGCGAGTACGGGGCCCTGATGGTCACCGACGCCGGAATCCGGGTAGCCGTCGCGGCGGCGACGTTCGTGCTCGGCTGGGGACTCGCCGGGTTCCTGTGGGCCACCGTGGCCGGCGCGGTGGCCTGGCTGATCATGCTGATCGCCGCGCCCGCAGCGCGTCTGGCCGCAGGCCTGCTCACCGCGGGCAGTCCCACGACGTTCCTGCGCGGCGCCGCACACTCGATTGCCGCGGCGGGCGCCAGCGCGATCCTGGTGATGGGGTTCCCCGTGCTGCTCAAGGCCACCTCGGGTGACCTGGGTGCGGCCGGCGGCGTGGTGATCCTCGCCGTCACGCTGACCCGGGCGCCGCTGCTGGTTCCGCTCACCGCGATGCAGGGCAATCTGATCGCGCACTTCGTTGACCAACGCGACAAGCGACTGCGGGCACTGCTGGGCCCGGCGGCCGCGGTGGCCGCGTTGGGCGCCGTGGGCGTGGTCGCAGCGGGACTCCTCGGCCCCTGGCTGCTGCGGGTCGGGTTCGGCGACGAGTACCGCGCCGGCGGCACGCTGCTGGCCTGGCTGACCGCAGCCGCCGTCGCCATCGCCCTGCTCACCCTGACCGGCGCCGCCACCGTCGCCGCCGCCCTGCACCGGGCCTACGCGGCGGGCTGGATCATCGCCACGGTCGCGGCAGTGGCGCTGCTGTTGCTACCGGTGGGGCTGGAGACCCGCACCGTCATCGCGCTGCTGTGCGGACCACTCATCGGGATCGCCGTTCACCTGGGCGCGCTGGCCAGTCTCGCGCGGTCATGACCGTGTAGTTTGGTGCCCATCGACATGCGCTTTCACGACGTTTGGATCATCATCCCCGCCTTCAATGAGGCGAGCATCATCGGCGACGTCGTCTCCGATGTGCGTTCGGTTTTCCCTCATGTGGTGTGCGTCGACGACGGCAGCCGCGACGACACCGCAGGCTTGGCCTTGGCGGCGGGCGCACACGTCGTCCCACATCCGGTGAATCTGGGTCAGGGCGCGGCAATCCAGACCGGTGTCGAATACGCCCGCAGCCGACCCGGCGCACGCGTGTTCGCCACATTCGATGCTGACGGTCAGCACCAGGTCAAGGATGTGGTGCGGATGATCGACCGGCTCGATACCGACGGTGCCGATCTGGTGGTCGGCAGCCG